>CAWIGB010000015.1:0-286094 GCA_963835375.1 uncultured Gammaproteobacteria bacterium | reverse complement strand
CATCATGCGCTTGAAGATGAGCAGCGCCGCCAACGTGCCGAACTCGAAGAACGTCAGGGAAACAGCACCGCGTGCCGCCTCGATCGCTTCGAACGCCGCCACGAGTTCTTCGTCGGCCACGGGCTCGTCGTCGATCACTACGCGTTCGTTGTAGCGCCACAGATGCGGCGAGGTATAAGCCCCCACCCGGGCACGGGGCCCGATCAGCCCCGACAGCAGCGCCACGCCGCTGCCCTTGCCGTTGGTGCCCGCGACCGTGATCGTCGTGTGTGACGGCGGCAGCAGATCGAGTCGAGCGGCCACCGCCCGAACGCGATCGAGCCCGAGCTCGATCTCGCTGGGGTGGATTGCCAACTGATAGTCGAGCCACTGCGAGAGCGTTCTGCGCGCGACCGCCGGACGCAGCGTTTCACGCTCGCCCACTATTCGGTCGTCACCTCGGGCGTTTCGGCTTCGTCGGGCGCCGGCGGGCGATGCATGAGCGTGGACACCACGCGATGGATGCGATCCCGCAGATCACCCCGCTCGACAATCATGTCGATGGCACCGTGTTCCAGCAGGAACTCGCTGCGCTGGAAGCCTTCCGGCAGCGTCTGCTTCACGGTCTGCTCGATTACGCGCGGCCCCGCAAAACCGATCAGAGCTTCGGGCTCGGCCACGTTGATATCGCCCAGCATGGCATAGCTGGCCGCCACGCCGCCCATCGTCGGATGGGTGAGCACGGATACGAACGGCAAGCCGCGATCGGCCAGCCGCGTGAGGGCGGCACTGGTCTTGCCCATCTGCAGCAGCGAGAACAGGCCTTCCTGCATGCGCGCGCCACCCGAAGCCGAGAAGAAGACGAACGGCGAGCCGGCATCGATCGCGGCATGCACGCCCCGCACGAAGGTTTCGCCGACCACGCTGCCCATCGAACCCCCCATGAACTTGAAGTCCATCGCGCCGGCGACGATCGGCATGGATTTCAGGCTGCCGGTCATCATGATGACCGCCTCGCGCTCGCCCGCTTCCTTCTGCGCGGACGACAGACGATCGCGGTATTTCCTGGAATCGCGGAATTTGAGCGGATCGCGCGGTTCGAGATCGCTGGCGATCTCGGTGCGGTTGTCGGCATCGAGAAAGAAATCCAGACGCTGACGGGCGCGCAGACGCTGATGCGTGTTGCACTTCGGGCAGACATGCAGCGTGCGCTCCATCTCGGCCGTGTAGAGCACCGCGCCGCAGCTGGTGCACTTGGTCCACAACCCTTCCGGGACGCTGTTCTTGCGCCGCGATGCATCGTTGCGCATCTGCGACGGCATGAGTTTTTCGAGCCAGCTCATATGCTTTCGCCCTCTTGTTCGCGTTCGTCCCGTTGCTTTTCGTCCGCTCTGTCGATCGCGGCGCGCATCGCGGCCAGTGTTTCACCCAGTTTTTCGGCCGCCGTCGCCGGGGCATCGCCGTGCTCGGCGATCTCGCGCACCAAAGCACTGCCCACAATCACGGCATCGGCCACCGCAGCCACCGCCGCCGCGTTGTCCGGCGTGCGAACACCGAAGCCCACCCCGATCGGCAAGTCGGTCGCACGCCGGATCGGCGCGATCTGGGCCGCCAGACTGTCGGTATCCAGACTCGAGGCGCCCGTCACGCCCTTGAACGAAACATAGTAGATGAAACCGGCCGCGTTCTCGCAAATTTGCCCGATACGTGCTTCGCCGGTGGTCGGCGCGATCAGGCAGACGGGATCCACCCCCGCCTCGACCAGCCGCGGCGCGATGTCCGGCGCTTCCTCGGCGGTCATGTCCACGATCAACACGCCATCGGCGCCCGCCGCGCGCGCGCGTTCGCCGAACGCTTCGAGCCCCATCGAATCGATGGGATTGAAATACCCCATCAGGACCACCGGCGTGTCGGTATCGCGCTCGCGAAAGCGCTCGACCATGCCGAGCACGTCGCGCAGGCTCGTGCCATGCGCCAGCGCACGCTCGCAGGCCGCCTGGATCACCGGCCCGTCAGCCATGGGGTCGGTGAACGGCACGCCGAGTTCGATCGCATCGGCCCCGGCCGCGACCAGCGCGTGCATGAAATCGACGGTGGCGTCCGGCCCGGGGTCGCCGGCGGTCAGAAACGGGATCAGCGCGGTGCGATGCGCGCGCTTGAGTTCAGCGAAACGATCGGCGAGACGGCTCAAAGCGTTTCTCCCGCGGCTTCGGCCACGCTGGCCATGTCCTTGTCACCCCGGCCCGACATGTTCACCAGGATGTTGGCTTCCGGGCTCATTTCGGCGGCCAGCTTCTTGGCGTAGGCCACGGCATGGGCCGATTCCAGTGCCGGCATGATGCCTTCGATGCGCGTGCATTCGTGAAACGCGTCCAACGCCTCGGAATCGGTGACGTCGACATAACGCGCCCGGCCGATGTCCTTGAGCCAGGCATGTTCGGGCCCGACACCGGGATAATCGAGCCCGGCGGAAATCGAATGCGTGCCCTGAATCTGGCCGTTGTCGTCCTGCATCAGGTAGGTGCGGTTGCCGTGCAGCACACCCGAGCGCCCGGCCGAGAGCGGCGCCGCATGGCGTCCGCTGGCGATGCCGTCGCCGCCTGCCTCGACGCCGTAGATGGCGACCTCTTCATCGTCGAGAAACGGATGGAACAGACCGATCGCGTTCGATCCGCCGCCCACGCAGGCCACCAGCGCATCCGGCAGTCGCCCAGTCCGCTCCAGCATCTGGCGACGGGCCTCGCGCCCGATCACGGCCTGAAAATCGCGCACCATCGCCGGATACGGCGCCGGGCCGGCGACCGTACCGATGATGTAGAACGTATCGTCGACGTTGGCGACCCAGTCGCGAAGCGCCTCGTTCATCGCATCCTTGAGAGTCTTAGAGCCGGATTCGACCGGCCGGACCTCCGCACCCAGCAGACGCATGCGATACACGTTGGTCGCCTGGCGACGCATGTCCTCGCTGCCCATGAACACCACGCACTCCAGTCCGAGCCGGGCGGCGACCGTGGCCGTGGCCACGCCGTGCTGACCGGCGCCGGTCTCGGCGATGATGCGGGTCTTGCCCATGCGCGCGGCGAGCAGCGCCTGGCCGATGGTGTTGTTCACCTTGTGCGCGCCGGTATGGTTCAGATCCTCGCGCTTGAACCAGATCTTCGCCCCGCCGGCCTTCGCCGATAGACGCGCGGCGTGGTAGATCGGCGTCGGCCGGCCGACATAATCGGCCAGATCGGAATCCAGTTCGGCCATGAATTCAGGATCCTGGCGCGCCTCGGCATAAGCCCTGGCAAGTTCGTCGAGCGGCGCCATCAGCGTCTCGGCCACGAACTTGCCGCCGTAGGGGCCGAAATGACCGCGGGCATCGGGCATATCGCGCCAGGCGTGTGCGCCGTGAGCTGCGGAATTCGCCGGGTCCTTGGATATCGTCGTACTCATGCCTTACCCATTTCGGTTACTGCGTTGACGAACGCACGCATGCGCTCGCTGCATTTCACACCGGGTTCACTCTCGACCCCGCTGCTTACGTCCACTGCATACGGCGCGAACCGCGCAATGGCTGCACCCACATTGTCGGGCGCCAACCCGCCAGCGATCACGATCGGGCGATCGATGGTCTCGAATGCCACCCGCCAGTCGAAGGTGCGTCCCTGGCCGCCGGCCTCGCCCACGCGATTGGCATCGAGAAGAAATGCGGCCGCCTGCGGATAGCGCTCGGCCCAATCGGCCAAACTCACCCCCGGCTCGCCCATGGGTACAGCCTTGATGTAGGGGCGATTGAAGCCGTTGCAAAACACGGGCGACTCGGCGCCGTGGAACTGGATGACATCGATCGGAACGGTGGCCAGAACGCGCGCGATCTCGTCGACATCATTATCCATGAACAATGCGACCCGTGAGACGAACGGCGGTACGGCTGCCGCGATTTCGGCGCCCTGTGCCGCTGTAATGCACCGCTTGCTCGTGGCAGCGAACACCAGCCCGATCGCATCCGCACCCGCCACCGCCGCCGCGCGCGCGTCGGCGACGGCGGTGACGCCGCAGATCTTGGTGCGTACGCGATTCACCGCGATCGGCTCTGGTGCATTGATGGAGGTCATAGACCTTTTATTTTACCAGCCTACGTCGTCGAGCGGCGGGTCAGGCAAGCGAATATCGTCGGGATAATGAACACGTCGTAGCGACAGACCGGCCGCCGGCGCGGTCATGCCCGCGCGGCGCCGGTCCCGCTGGTCCAGCAAGTCGGCCACCCAGGCCGGAACAGCCTCGCCGCGCCCGACGACCGCCAGCGTACCGGCGATATTGCGAACCATGTGGTGCAGGAAGGCGTTCGCGCGTATATCGATGCGCAGCCAATCGCCGAGCCGCGTGACGCTGACATGACGCACGTGGCGGACAGGGCTCTTGGCCTGACAACCCGCGGCGCGAAAGGCGCTGAAGTCGTGCCGACCGACAAGCATCTGCGCAGCGGCGTGCATGACTTCGTGATCCAGGCGTTTGTGCACGTGCCACACGCGGTTTCGCCACAGCGCCGACGGTGCATCGCGATCGATGATCCAATAACGGTAATCGCGCGCCACCGCATTGAATCGCGCATGGAAGGTGTCCGGCACCGGCACGAACCATTGCGGCGCGATATCGTCGGCCAGCCAGCGGTTGGTGCCCAGAAGCCAGCTGCGATCGCGGCGCTCGGCGTTGGTATCGAAATGCACGATCTGGCCCTGGGCATGCACGCCGCTGTCGGTGCGTCCGCTGCAGATGGTGCGAATCGGCTCATCGGCAACCTTCGACAGCGCGGCTTCCAGGCTGTCCTGAACGCTCGGCGCATGCGGCTGGCTCTGCCAACCGCTGTAGGCGGATCCGTCGTATTCGATGCAAGCGGCCCAGCGCATCAGACGCGCTCGCTGCCACGCGGGCAGCCGGAACTACGAGCCGAGACGTTCGAGCAGCTGTTCGGCTGCGTCGCGCTGTTCGTCATCACCGCGCGTTCGCACATCGACAAGCAGCTCGCGGGCGGCTTTTTCATCTTCCATTTCGATGTACATACGAGCGAGATCGAGACGGATCTCCACACTGGCGTTCGGGTCATCGTCGGCCTGAGCAGCGGTTGCAGAAGGCGGATCGTACAGGTCGAACTCGCCGGGATCGATCATTTCAAGGCCGTACGGATCGGGCCGGCGGGCGTCGTTCTCATCCCTGTCCCCGCCCAAACCGTCGGGCTCGGCGAAACTGTCGGCATCGAAGTCGAGCCCCGGCTCGCTGCCAGCACCGAGATCGTGCCGGCGTTCGCCCTCCTCCGGCAGCGATTGCGCCTCGAAAGCCAGTGCTTCGATCTCTTCGTTCGTTGCCGGTCGGCGATGCGCGAACAGGCGATCGCCCGGCTCCGGCGCCGGCACCGGCTCGAAACGCATCGGGCGATCCGGGGCTTGTGGCGGTTCGGGTTCCGGGCCGACGTCCGTCTCGAATGCAGGCTCGGCATGCACCGCCGACTCGTCCTCGTCGTACCGCGAGCTCGACAATGCGCCTGCATCCGGCGCATTCGCCATGAGCGGGGCACCGAGCGGGAGGTCCGGCTGTGGTTTTTCCGGGTCGGATGAGACCGCCGATGAAGCAACCGGCGCCACGGGGCGCTCGGGCTCGGGCGCTACGGACGGTTCCGGTGCGGGCCCGGCTTGCCCGGGGGCCAGGGTATCCGCAGCGGGTGCATAGCCTGACGGGCCGGCAGCCGAAGCCATGGCCGTCGCGTCCGCGGCCGCCGGCTCCGCTTCCGCGGGCTCGCCCCGTGTCTCCCCGCGATCGAGCGTGACGGGCTGGTAGCCGCGTTCGCGCAGGCGCCGCACGGCCAGCCCGATCAGTGCCAGCAGAACCACGAGCAGCAACAGGTTGCGCGGCGACAGCCAAGCGCTGCCATCGGCCTCGGATACATCGGTGGGCGGTGGCGTCACGGTCGGCGACGCCTCTGCGCCGCCGGTTGCCGGTGAATCCGATCCCGGGTTCGTCGCGGCCGTCGTCGGTGTTGATGCATTGGCCGTCACGGCGGCCTCCGATGTCCCCGTCGCGTCGCCCGGCGCGCCGGTGCCGGAGGTCGAATCGGAAGCCACGGCGGAGCTCGCCGGCGGCTTCGCCAAGCTTGTTTGCGGCGCCGGCCACGGGGCATCCGCGGGCAAGCTCAGCTGACCGAACGGCCCGGCAGTCGCCGTATCCGCATGGACGGGATTCGCATCCGAACTCGTGGGTGTACCGGTCGCCCCGGCATCGCCCGCACCAGCCGACGCCGACGCCGACGAAGGTCCACGGTCTTGCAACGCGGCCGGGGGTGCTTCGCCGCTGGCGGCCGGCCTGGCCTCGTTGTCGGCCCCGTTGGCGCCCGACTCGCCGGCGTTGTGCTCAATATTCTGCAAGCGTCGTTGCGCCGTGCTGGCGTTCACGGCGCGAATGTTCGCCGCGCCCGGAATCGCCAATCGGGCGTTCTGCGACAACGCGCTCATGCTGCCATCGAAGGCCGATGGGTTGGCGCGGTAGATCGCCAGCATGGTCTGGGCGACCGTCGCCCCGGACGGCGTGTCGGCCGCGGCGATCGACCAGAGCGTTTCGCCGGCGCGTACCTGATGACTGGATTCGCCGCTTCCGGCCGGGCGATCGCTCGACGATGGGGTCGTTCGCGCCGGCCGTACAGCCGGCGAAGTGGCGGTCGAACGCGTCGCCCGGGAAGGCGCAGCGGATGCGCCACCAGCCGGATTGAGCATCGCCGTATATTCGCGCAGCGCGCGGCCGTTGCCGGAATCCACCTGCAGCAGGAAATCCACGAATGGCGCGCTCACCGGGCGATTCGTGGCGATGTGCACCACCGCACGACGCCCCCCCTGGCTCATCCTGGTCTCGAGCTGGATGCGATCCACCGCGCTGCTGCGGCGGATGCCGAAACGCTGGAACATCGCCGGAGGCGCGATCCCGACGTCGAGCGACGCGCGCTCCGATGCATCGAGGCCGTTCAGCACCACGGTGGCGTCGAGCGGCTGATTGAGGTGCGAGCGCACGGTGAGCGCCCCGAATTCAAGAGCGAAGGCCGGTGAGGCATGCCCCGCCAAAACGATACTCGCGGTGATCAGACCGCGTCGGATAGCTCGATCGATGAAAACGGCCACGCCGTATGCAACCCCCTGTTCGCTCCCCCGGAGATCGGCCCGCCCCGGCCTCCGCTCGACGATATCTATCGGCGGCGATGGCCGGCGCTGAAGCGCCGCGGGATGGTCCCGACCCAATCCGGCGCTTCGCGGTTATCCGGTTGATTCAGCGTAGCATATCGACGATTGCGCCTCCCATCTCCTGGGTGCTGGCAATCTGGGTCTCATCATCCATGATGTCGCGGGTGCGAAGCCCCCGGTCGAGCGCATAGCCCACGGCGGCCTCCACCCTGTCGGCCAGATCCGCGCGATCCAGCGTATAGCGCAGCATCATCGCCACCGACAGGATGATCGCCAGCGGATTGGCCAGACCCTGACCCGCAATGTCCGGGGCGCTGCCATGTACCGGCTCGTACAGCCCCTTGCCGTGCGCATCCATCGAAGCCGACGGCAGCATGCCGATCGAGCCGGTCAACATGGCGGCTGCGTCAGACAGGATATCGCCGAACAGGTTGCTGGTGACCACCGTGTCGAACTGCTTGGGCGCACGCACGAGCTGCATGGCCGCATTGTCGACGTACATGTGGCTGAGCTCGACATCGTCGTATTCGCCGGCGAGCTCGTTCATCACGTCGCGCCAGAGCTGGGACACATCCAGCACGTTGGCCTTGTCGACGCTGCACAGACGATGGCCGCGGGCACGCGCGGTGTCGAACGCGGCCCGGCCGATGCGTTCGATTTCGTCCTCGTCGTAACGCATGGTGTTCCATGCCTCGCGCAGCCCTGCCTCGTTCCGCCCCGAGCCGGCGGGCTTGCCGAAATAGATGCCGCCGGTCAGCTCGCGCACGATCATGATGTCCAGGCCCGACACCATGTCCGGCTTGAGCGCCGAGGCATGCGCGAGCTGAGGATAGAGAATCGCCGGCCGCAGGTTGGCGAAAAGACCGAGTTCGCTGCGCAGCCGCAACAGGCCGGATTCCGGCCGCTTGGCACGTTCGAGGTTGTCCCAGGCGGGACCGCCGATCGCACCGAACAGCACGGCATCGGCCTCACGGGCCGCGGCCAGCGATGACTCCGGCAGCGGGTCGCCTTCGACATCGATCGCGGCCCCGCCAACCAACGCTTCATCGAGTTCGATGTCGAGCCCGTGGTCGGCGGCCAGCACTTCGAGCACGCGCACCGCTTCGCGACAGATTTCAGGGCCGACGCCGTCGCCGGGCATTACCAGAATACGTGAGGTCATGAATAATCCAGGGTCGGGGGGATCTACAGTTCGCGGAACAGCCAGGGCTTCTCGGCCGCACGGCGCTGTTCGAAGTCTCGAATCGCCTCTTCGTGCTGCAGCGTCAGGCCGATGTCGTCCAGGCCTTCCAGCATGTTCTTGCGGCGGTAACCCTCGACTTGGAATTCATAGACCGGCCCATCGGGCAGGCTGATCTTCTGTTCCACGAGATCGACACGGGCCTGCAGACCGCCGGCGACGTCCGCCGCCTCGAACAGCGCATCGACCTGGTCCGCATCCAGCGCAATCGGCAGCACGCCGTTCTTGAAGCAATTGTTGTAGAAGATATCGGCAAAGCTCGGCGCGATCACGCAGCGAAACCCGAAATCCTCCAGCGCCCAGACCGCATGCTCGCGCGAGGAACCGCAGCCGAAATTCTCGCGCGCCAGCAGAATCGAGGCATCACGAAACGGCTCTCTATTGAGAATGAAGTCCGGGTTCTCGCGCCGCTCCGCCACATCGACATCCAGACCACCGGCATCCAGATAGCGCCAGTCGTCGAACAGATACTGGCCGAAGCCGGTACGGCGGATCGATTTCAGATACTGCTTGGGGATGATCGCGTCGGTATCGACGTTGGCCCGGTCCAGCGGCGCGACCAGCCCTTCGTGAATCGTGAATGCCTGCATGATTGAGAATCCTCTAGTCCGGTTTGCGGGCGACAAAGCGCAGCCGCACGTAAGGCGCGACCCATTGGCCGTCTCGATGGCGCATCTCGCCCGCCAGGCGCTCGCGCACGGCCGCCACGTATCCGTCGCGCTGCCTCGCCCTCGGCAAACGCGGTGACGAACGGGCGGGCCAGCGTGGTCAGCCAGTCGGCGACATCGCCCGGCAGCTGGGTCGGGCGCTCGAAACTGTGCGAGCGCTCGATATGAAAGCCGGCGGTGGCCAGCCGATCGAGATAAGTGGTCTCGCTCGGGAAATACCACGGGTCGAGCGTATCCGGGGCGATCGATCGTGCGTCGGCTTCGGCGCGCAGCGCCGCGTGGATGGGCGCGATGTTGCCGGCGCCGCCCATCTCGGCCACGAACCGGCCGCCCGGCTTCAGCCGGGCGAACACGCCCTCGATGACCGCCTGCGGATCGTCGCGCATCCAGTGCAGCGCGGCGTTCGAGAACACGGCATCGAATGTTCGATCGAGTTCGGACACCGCGTCCAGACGCTGACCATCGGCGACCACCGCATTCAGCCCGCGCGCCTGGGCGGCGGCCACCATGGCCGAACTGCCGTCCGCGCCTATCACCTCGGCACCGGCTTGTGCGATCCGCTCGGTGAGCGCGCCGTCGCCGCAGCCGAGATCCAGAATGGTTTCGCCCGCGGTCGGCGCCAGCCACTCGACCAGATCGGCCGCCAGATGGGCGACGAAACGCGCGTTGCGGCCGTAGTCGTCGGCGCGCCAGCCGCCGGCATTGATTTCGGCGCGTGTCGTTCATGTCGTGACGTCCAGTTCGCGGATATCGACGAAGTGGCCGTACACCGCCGCCGCAGCGGCCATGGCAGGGCTGACCAGATGGGTCCGGCCGCCCTTACCCTGGCGCCCTTCGAAGTTGCGGTTCGAGGTCGAGGCGCAGCGCTCGCCCGGCAGCAGATTGTCGTCGTTCATGCCGAGACACATCGAGCAGCCGGCGTCGCGCCATTCGAACCCGGCCGCCTTGAAGATCGCGTCCAGCCCTTCTTTTTCCGCCTGCGCCTTCACCAAGCCCGAGCCCGGCACCACCATCGCCAGCTGAATGTTCGGCGCGATCCGGCGGCCTTCGAGATATTTCGCGGCGACGCGCAGATCCTCGATGCGGGCGTTGGTACAGGAGCCGATGAAGACCTTGTCGAGCATGATCTCGGTGATCGGCACGCCCGGCGTCAGATCCATATAATCCAGCGCGGCACGCCAGCCTTCGCCCTGCCCGGCACGCGGCGCGCTGTCCGGCGCTGGCACGCGTTCGGTGACCGGCGCCACCATTTCAGGCGACGTACCCCAGGTCACCTGCGGCGCGATCTCGGCGGCATCGAGCACGACCACCTGGTCGTACTCGGCGCCCTCGTCGGAGACCAGCGTACGCCAGTAGGCCTCGGCGGCCGGCCACTGCTCGTCGTTCGGGGCGTAGGTACGCCCGCGCATGTAATCGATCGTCGTGTCGTCGACGGCGACCATGCCGGCACGAGCGCCCGCCTCGATCGACATGTTGCAGATCGTCATCCGGCCTTCCATCGACAGCGCCCGAATCGCTTCGCCGCCGTATTCGATCACGTAGCCGGTACCGCCGGCGGTGCCGATCTTGCCGATGATGGCCAGCATGATGTCCTTGGCGGAAATGCCCGGCGCGGCCTGGCCGTCGACGCGAACCAGCATGGTCTTGGAGCGCGACTGCGGCAGAGTCTGGGTTGCCAGCACGTGCTCGACCTCGGACGTGCCGATACCGAAGGCCAGCGCACCGAAGGCGCCGTGGGTGGCGGTATGCGAATCGCCGCAGACGATGGTCATGCCCGGCTGGGTCGCGCCCTGCTCCGGCCCGATGATATGCACGATGCCCTGTCGCGCGATCGCCCATGCCGAACAGGCGTACGCCGAAATCGTTGCAGTTCACCTGCAGCGCCTCTACCTGGGCGCGCGAGATCGGATCGGCAATACCGCCGTCGCGATTGGTGGTCGGCACGTTGTGATCGGGCACCGCCAGATTGGCGCTCGAACGCCAGATATCGCGGTGCGCCAGACGCAGACCTTCGAACGCCTGCGGCGAGGTCACTTCGTGCACCATGTGGCGATCGATATAGAGCAGCGCATTGCCCGCTTCCTCGCGGACGAGGTGTTCATCCCAGATCTTTTCGTACAGCGTGCGGGCCATGATCGAATCTCGTTGCTAGAGCTTGCGCGGAGTCTAGGCGCGGCCCACCGATTACTCAAATGAATCTTTTTTCGTAGCGCATTCCATATTGGAATATAATGCCGATCATGCGTATCGATGCATTACAGGCCTTCGTGGCCGTGGCCGAACTGGCTTCCTTTCAGGACGCCGGGCATCGGCTGCATCTGAGTCAGCCGGCGGTGAGCAAACGCATCGCCACACTGGAAACCGAGCTCGGCCATCGTCTGTTCGACCGGGTCGGCCGCGGCATCGGGCTGACCGAGGCCGGCCGGGCCTATCTGCCGCATGCGCGGGAGACCCTGGCCGCCGTCGCCGACGGCGATCGAGCGCTGGACAACCTCGCCGACCGGGTCGCCGGCACGCTTGAACTTGCCGTGTCGCACCATGTCGGCATGCATCGCATGCCCGCGGTGCTGCGGGCCTTCGTGGCGCGCTATCCGGACGTCGCCCCGCAGATCGAGTTCGCCGACTCGGAGGAAGCCTGCCAGCGCGTGGTCAACGGCGAATCGGAACTCGCCCTGATCACGCTGCCAGTCAAACCGCATGCCACGCTGATCGCGCGCACGATCTGGCACGATCCGCTTGCGATCCATGCGGGCGTCGATCATCCGCTGGCGCAACGCGACTTCGATTTCGTTCGCGGAACTGGCGCGCTATCCCGCGGTACTGCCGCCGCCGGAAAGCTATACCCATCGCGATCATCGAAACCGCGCTGGCCGAGCACGGCGTGGCCGTGACCGCGCGCATGACCAGTCATTCGTTGGAAACTCTGCGCATGCTCGCGGACGTGGGCCTTGGCTGGACCGTGCTGCCCGAAGCCATGCCGCATCAGCTCGTGCCGCTGGCGGTGCCGCGTATTGATATGCATCGCCAACTCGGTGTCATGCGGCATCCACAGCGCCACCCCTCGAACGCCGCGCGCGCGCTGCTCGCCATGCTGGAAGTCGAAGCAACCGCGGATTGAGCCGGTCAGCTTTCCTGCCGAATACGCCAGGCGCCGTCCTCGCGCACGAACACCATATGCTTGGTGGCATCGCGGTCGTCGCCGGCCGCCCGATAATGCTCGTGAAACGTGGCACGGGCGCGATCAGCGCTTTCCGCGGTCAC
Source organism: uncultured Gammaproteobacteria bacterium (assembly GCA_963835375.1). GTDB lineage: Bacteria > Pseudomonadota > Gammaproteobacteria > Nevskiales > Salinisphaeraceae > Salinisphaera. Next base: position 273,741 of record CAWIGB010000015.1, on the reverse strand, counting down.
TTGGACATCGGATACGCTCACGTCCACCGATTTCGGCTGGGTGATCTGCACGCGCTGTTGCCGAATCCATTGCGCACGACTGGTCTTGCCTTGCGGCTGATAGTCGTCGCTGTAGACCGATAGATAAGCCGAGAGATCCTGTTGCGACCACGCATTAGCCCAGCGCGACAATACCTGGTCGATCGCGTGGCTGGGCCCGGCGGGCGCCGGATGGCGCGCTGGCGCGCCGCTATCCGTCTCGCGCGTCGCAATCGGCGAATCTGATGCCGACGGAGCGCTCGAGCGAGATGACCCGGCACCCGATTGAGCCGTGCTCGGCAACGCAGGAACGAGCCGTTCGAGCGCGCTGCGCCGGCCCTTCATCGCATCGGCGTTCGCGCCCTCTTGCTCTGCACGCCGATAGGCGTTGCTGGCCAGCGCGATATAGACATCGCCGAGATTCTGCTGGGCCGTGGCGTAACTCGACTCCGCCTCGGTCGCCTGCACCAGCGCGTCTCGCGCTTCCTGGAGCCGGCCCTGGCGCGCGTATAGCACGCCGAGATTGTTCCAGACCCGTGCCCGCTGCGGATACTGTGCCGACAGCTCGCGATAGGCATCGACCGCGCTTGCGACATCACCGGTCTGCGCCAGCGCCATGGCGTGCAGAAACTGCGCCTGCGGATCCGCCGGCTTGGCCGCCAGTCGCGACCTTGTGGCTTTGAGCGCCTGCGAGGCCTGGCCGCTCGACAGGTCATGCCCGATCGCCGCCGGATTCCAGTCGGCCGCCGCAGCCAGCGGCAGACCGGCCGCCAACACGGCGATGCACGCCATGCCCGGAAAACAGTGTTTCACGCAACGCCCCCCTTGTCGCTATCCCTGCACGAATGCTAGCCCGGCCGCGCCGCGGCGCAAAGTCCGCCGCGCGGCGCCGGTCAGAACATCGGCCCGCTGTTCAACGGCGCCATCGGTGGTTCAACGTCGGCATTCTGGCCGCGATGGCGCAGTGCATGGTCGAGCAGCGTGATGCGCGAGCATGGCCTCGGCGATCGGCGCCGCGCGCAGCCCGACGCAGGGATCGTGGCGGCCGGTCGTGCGCATCTGTGTGGCCTGGCCCGCGGTATCGACCGTATCGCCCGGGGATGGTGATGCTCGAGGTGGGCTTGAGCGCCATGCTGGCGCGAATCGCCTGCCCGCTCGAAATGCCGCCCTGGATGCCGCCCGAATGGTTGCTGGCAAAACCGTCCGGCGTCATCTCGTCGCGGTGTGCCGAACCGCGCATGGCAACGACATCGAAGCCGTCGCCGATTTCCACGCCCTTGACCGCGTTGATGCTCATCAGCGCCTTGGCGATATCGGCATCCAGTCGATCGAACACCGGCTCGCCCCACCCGGCCGGCACGCCGGTGGCCACCACGTCGATACGCGCGCCGATGGAATCGCCGTCGCGGCGCAGCTGGATTGATGTAGTCCTCGAGCTCGGCCACGCGCTCCGGCTCGGCGCAGAAGAACGGATTGTCGTTGGCCGCGGCCAGGTCGGTGCAGCCAAGCCGGATAGCGCCCATCTGGGCGAGATAGCCCTGGATGGCGATGCCCCAGCGTTCGGCCAGGATCTTGCGCGCGATCGCGCCGGCGGCCACGCGCACCGCGGTCTCGCGCGCCGAGGAACGCCCGCCGCCGCGATAGTCGCGAATACCGTATTTCTGCAGATAGGCGTAATCGGCGTGATTCGGTCGGAACACGTCCTTGATCTTGGAATAATCGCGCGAGCGCTGATCGGTGTTCTCGATGATGATCGCGATCGGCGTGCCTGTGGTCAGCGCCCTCGAACACACCGGACACGATGCGCGCCTCGTCGGCCTCGCGACGCTGGGTGACGTAGCGCGAGGTGCCCGGCTTGCGCCGGTCCAGATCGCGCTGCAGCAGCGCCTCGTCGATGGCCACGCCGGGCGGGCAGCCGTCGATCACACAGCCGATTGCCGGCCCGTGCGACTCGCCGAACGACGTCACCGTGAACTGCTGGCCCCAAGTATTGCCTGCCATGAGATTACACTCCGACCTGCTGTGCCTCGACCCAGGCCGCGAGATCCTCGGCCTCGATCGCACCCACGCCCATGCCGCCGCGCTCCAGATCGATCCAGGTCACCGGCAGATCCGGATAGCGCTGCTCGAGCAGGAACGCCGATGCGCCGACTTCCATGATCAACAGCCCATCCTCGGTGAGATAGTCGGGCGCCCCGAACAGGATCCGCTCGACCAGGGTAGGTCGTCGGCATCGCCGTGAAAGGCAAAACCCGGCTCGTGCCGGAATTCGGGATCCAGCCCCGACCATTCGTCGCGGGTCACATAGGGCGGATTGGTGACGATCAGATCGAAGCGCTGAGCCTCGAGCCCCTTGAACATGTCGGCGCGAACGAGCTGGACCTGCGGCCCGGTGTCGTGCTTGTCGCAATTGATCGCGGCCACTTCCAGCGCGTCGTCGCTGGCATCGGTCGCCACCACCTGGGCATCGGGAAATGCATACGCACAGGCGATCGCGATCGCCCCGCAGCCGGTGCACAGGTCGAGGACAGCCAGCGGTTCGCGGTGCCCCAGCCAGGGCTGAAACCCACGCTCGATCAACTCGGCGATCGGCGATCGCGGCACGATGACGCGCTCGTCGACGAAGAACTCCATCTCCGCGAACCAGGCACGCCCGGTGATGTACGGCGCGGGCAGACGCGTCTCGATGCGGCGCTCGATGATCGCGATGACGCGCTGGCGTTCGGCCTGCGTGAGTGTGGACTCGAGATACGCATCGGGCAGGCCCGGATCGAGATCCAGGGCATCCAGCACCAGATGTGCGGCCTCGTCGATCGCATTGTCGCTGCCGTGGCCGAACGACAGATCGCAGGCCACGAAGCGCGACGCGCCCCAACGGATGTAATCCACGATACGCGTCAGGGTCGCGGCGATCTCGGACGCCGATTCGGCGGTGTCGCTAGCCATAGTCTCACTCGCGGGCAGGGCCCGCTCTTAGTCGGTTGAACGACGCCCGATCGGCACCGGGCGTGATCATGAATCGGGAACAGCGGGCTAGGATAAACCAGATCGCCTGCGTTGCGGCGTTGCGCTAGGGGCCTGTTGCCGTTTCGTGCGAGCGCCGCGTTGGAGACCGCAAATCGTGTCCGGCAAGACTTGCAACGCCGACGGGCGCGATTTGCGGCCCAACCCGGAGGGACAAGCGCTGTTTTGCGGCAATCCAGCGTTGCAGCACGCTTGCGCAGAATGACTGCGCGGCGCGCACTACGCCTCGTCTTGCCGCAAAACAGCGCTTGGCGCGGACTCGCACGAAACGGCAACAGGCCCTAGGGTGACGGGCTCGCTCCGTCGTCGTTCTTGAGCTTGTCATGCCCAGTGTCCCGGTTCGCTTCACCGATCGTCTGTTCGTCTTCGCGCTCTGGCTGCTACCCACGCGCGCGATCTCGCACTTGGCGTTCGCCATTGCCGAGATCCGGCTGCCGCGGGTCAAGAATGCGTTGATCCGCGGATTCCTGCGCGCCTACCCGGCGATCGACATGAGCGAAGCGGCCGAGCCGGAGGCGACGCACTATGCCTGCTTCAACGACTTCTTCACACGCGAACTCGCCGACGGCGCTCGGCCGACACCGGCCGACGACAACACGCTCGTCTGCCCCGTCGACGGCCAACTCGGCATGTTCGGCGCCATCGAGACCGGACGACTGTTCCAGACCAAGGGCGTGGCCTACGATCTGCGCGAGCTGATGGCCGGTGACGACAGCCTCGCCGCGGCTTTTCTCGGTGGGCGATATCTCACGCTCTATCTCGCGCCGCACGACTATCATCGCGTACACATGCCGTTGGACGGCCGGCTGCGCGAGACACGCTACGTACCGGGGCGCCTGTTCGGCGTGAATCCGCGCTGTGTTCGCGCCATCCCCCGGCTGTTCTCGCGCAACGAGCGGCTGGTGAGCTGCTTCGATACGGCGGTCGGGCCGGTGGCGGTGGTCATGGTGGGCGCATTCATCGTCGGTGGCATTCACACCCGGGCCGCCGGGCGCGTCTGCCCGCCCCACCAGAAAGTCCGCCGCCACACCAGCTATATCGATGCCGGCGAAACCGAACATCGCTACAGCCGCGGCGAACAGATGGGGCATTTCATGCTGGGCTCGAGCGTGATCGTGCTGGCCGGGCCGGACGCCGTCGATTTCGATCCCGGTCTTGCCAGTGGTCAGGCCGTACGACTGAACCAGCCCCTGGGGCGGCTCGTTCCCGGGGCCTGACGCGGCGTATCAGCGAGCGCCGGCGAACGGCAGTACCGGCGCGATGGTATCGAAGCCCTGCAGCAACGCAAGCAATCGGTCGACGCCCAGCGCCACACCCGCGCAGGGCGGCAGCCCGGCCTGCATCGCCGCCAGCAGTGCCTCGTCGATCGGCGGCACCGGGCTGGCCTGCGCGGCGCGCGCGGCCTGCTCTCGTTCCATGCGCTGACGAGCCAACTCGGCATCGGTCAGTTCGCGGGCGCCATTGGCAAGTTCCACGCCCTGCCAGAAACACTCGAAGCGCAGTGCCTGTCGCGCCTCGTCCGGATCGCTGGCGACCAGAACGGCGTCATCGGCCGGGAAATGCGTCACGATCTCGGCGCCGTAGCGGCCAAGCGTGGGCTGTACGCAGGTCGCCATGAGCAGATCGAGCCAGAACACGCGATCGGACTCGGCCTGCGCGCCGACCGGCGCGACGCCGCGACGAGTCGCGCAGTCGGCAAGTGCACGGGCATCGGCGTCCAATGGATCGAGGCCGACTGCGTCGCGGAACACGGCTCGATAGCGGCGCGGCGGCTGGCCCGAGGGCACGCCCAACCGGCGCAGCAGCGCGCCGAGTCGACCGATCGCCTCCGGCATGTCGTCGCCGAGGCCATACCACTCCAGCATGGTGAACTCGGGGTTGTGCCAACGCCCTGTCTCACCGGCGCGAAAGACGTGCCCGAGCTGATACAGCGATCCCGAATCGTCGGCCAGCAGGCGCTTGAGTGCATGTTCCGGCGACGGCACCAGATAACCCGACTCGCCAACGGCCAGGCATGCCAGGGCACGTTCGCTCGGTGCGGCCGCCGACAACAGCGGCGTATCCACTTCCAGCAGCCCCTGCTCGGCCATGAAGACCCGGATATCCGCCAGCAGCCGCGCGCGCGCAGCCAGTGCGCCCGAGTCGATCCCCGAGCGCCAGCCGACGTCGGCAGTCACGAGCGGCTAGCTTTCGCTGGCGCGCGAAACGTACTCGCCCTTGCGGGTATCGATACGCAGCGTCTCGCCTTCCTCGATGAACAACGGCACCTGAACCACGGCCCCGGTCTCCAGCGTGGCCGGCTTGGTCCCGCCCGAGGAGGTATTGCCCCGCACACCGGGATCGGTCTCGGTGACCTGCAGAATCACGAAGTTGGGCGCATCCACCTGCAGCGGCACCCCGTTCCACAGCGTCACGTCGCAGCTGTCCTGCGGCTTGAGCCATTTGGCGGCCTCACCGACGGCGGCTTCGCTGGCCTGGTACTGCTCGAACGAGTTCGGCTCCATGAAATGGAAGAACTCACCGTCGTGGTACAGGTACTGCAGGTCCAGGTTGAACACGTCGGCGGCCTCGACCGAGTCGCCCGACTTGAAGGTGCGCTCGACCGTGCGATTGGTCTTGAGGTTTCGCACTTTCACGCGGCTGAAGGCCTGGCCCTTGCCGGGCTTGACGAATTCGTTCTCGACGATGGTATACGGATCGCCATCGAGAATGATCTTCAAACCGCCCTTGAACTGGTTGGTGGAAAACTGCGCCATAAAACGAAACTCCAAGGCTGGAACGCGTCGCGCTGGCATGCGCGGCGCCCCGGTCTCAAGAATCCGTCGTCAGGCCATGCGGCATGGGCCGACGACAGCCCTTATACTGGTTCGATATGAGCACACGCCCCGCGCCATCACGGATCACGCCGCTGATCGAGCCGCGCAGTCTATCGTATACCGGCGGCGACTGGCAGCAGGCCATGCGCGACGCGATCACCGACGTCGACACGCTGTTTTTCGAACTGGCGCTGCCGAGCGAACACAAACCCGCGGCGCGTCGGGCCGCTGCGCTTTTCGACCTGCGGGTGCCGCGCAGCTACGCCGCGCGCATGCGCCGCGGCGATATGGCCGATCCGCTGCTGCGCCAGGTCCTGCCGCTGGATGCGGAGTTCGTGGACCCGCCCGGCTTCGTCGACGATGCCGTGGGCGACGCGGCCAGCGCGGCCGGCGACGGTCTGTTGCACAAGTATCACGGCCGCGCCCTGCTGGTTACCACGGGGGCCTGTGCGGTGCATTGTCGCTATTGCTTTCGCCGCCACTTCGATTACAGCGCCCAGCACGCGGGCGGCTCGCACGCCGAGGCGGCACTGGCGCGCATCGCGGCCGATCCGAGCATCACCGAGGTGATTCTGTCCGGCGGTGATCCGTTGTCGCTGTCGAACGCACGGCTGGCGTCGCTCGGCACGAGACTCGACGCGATCGGCCACGTCGAGCGTCTGCGCATGCATACGCGCACGCCGATCGTGCTGCCCGAGCGCGTCGACAGCGAGCTGCTCGCCTGGTTCGCGGCGCGTCGTGCGCGCCAGGTGGTCGTGGTGCACGTCAATCACGCCAACGAGCTGTCGCCGGACGTGGTCAACGCACTGCGGGCGATCGCGGGCACCGGCACCACGCTGCTCAACCAGACGGTGTTGCTCTCCGGCGTCAACGACGATGCCGAGGCACTCGCCGATTTGAGTCTGGCCCTCTTCGACGCCGGCGTTATGCCCTATTATCTGCATCTGCTTGATCGCGTCCGCGGTACCTCGCATTTCGAGGTGCCGGAATCGCAGGCGACGGCATTGATGCAGGCGCTGGCGGCACGATTACCGGGGTATCTCGTGCCCAAGCTCGCCCGCGAGGAGGCCGGCGACGATGCCAAGAGCGTACTTGGCGTACCGGCGCGCGCGCTGCATGCTGGATCGAGAGGGGACAAGGGGACCGAATAAATGGCCATCGCCGACATAAGAAATCCACATCAATCGAACGCGAGCAACGACAGCGCCAACGCCAATGCGCTGGCAGCCGTGATCGGGGGTGACGACGCCACGAGCCGACGACTGGCCGCCCGGCTCGTAGGCGCTTGCGCCGCAGGACTGGGCCGTCCAGGTGTTCGACGAGTTCGACGCGGCGGCGAGCAATGCGCATCCGCCGGCCGCCCTGCTGGCGCTGGTATGCCGCGAAGGCGATCGCTTCGATACCGCGACGCTGATCCAGCGCATGGAAAAGGCCGGCGGCATCCCGGTCGTTGTGGTGGGGGCCGAAATACGTCTGCCGCCGCGCGGCGCCTGTGTCCGGGCCGGCGTATGCCAGCGCATCGATATCGACGAGGATGCCGATCTCATCGATGCCCGCCTGTTGCGGGCGCTCGATCTGGCTATCGATCGGCGCCACCTCGTGGAACTCGAACAACAGAGCGAGAGTGCTCGGGCCCGGCTCGACGGCGGCACGCTGAGCGGTGCGACGGCGTATTTTGCCGACCTGATCGGCGCCGAGTCCGCGGCGGCCATCAACGGCCAGGCCCTCGGCAGCTGGCTTTCCAAGAGCGATGCGGCGCGTCTGGCCGCCGCGCAGACCAGACTGGACGATCCACATCGGCCGGCGGGCCGCGGCGTGATACTGCGTCGAGCCAGCGCCGGCGCCACGCATCCGCTGTCCGCGCATCTGTATACCGGGGCCGACCGCAGCCAGTGGCTGTCGCTGGCGCCGATCGAGGCCACCAGCGTACCCATCCTGGGCGCCAGCCCGATCTCGGACGCGCGCATGGCGCTGCATCGTCATCTGGCCAGCATCAGCCGCTGGTCCGATACCGGCCGCCTGCGCGGGCTGGTGTTCGTGGCAATCGACGGCGTGCCCGCCTTGCAACAGCAATTCGGACTGGCCAGCACCGACGAGCTGCTCGAGGAAATCAGCCTGTTCCTCATCGACAATCTGGGCGATACCGATCGATGCTTCCGGTTCGCCGTGGGCGAGTATGTGCTGTCGATCGAGCGCGGCGCGCCGGCCGCCGTCTCTGCGACGGCCGAGGCCCTGGTCCGTGCCATCGGCGACACCGAATTCGGTAATCATCAACGCTCGGTCCACGTCACCGCCAGCGTGTCGGCCATCATGTTGGGCGCCGAATCCACCGCCAACGATCGCCGTCTGCAGCAGTTGGTTGATACGGGCTACCGCCTGCGCAGCAACGGCGGCGATGCCTTCCGTGAATGCGAGGGCGACCCCCTGGCCGATGCCCAGGCCGGCTCCGATGCCTGGCAGGCGCGTCTTGAACAGGCGCTGGCAACCGACCGTTTCCGGCTGGCATTCCAGACCGTGACCAGCCTGGCTGGAGACCATCGTCGCTATTACGACGTATTGCTGCGCTACGTCGACGATCACAACGGCATGGTCATGCCGGGTAACTTCCTGCCGGTGGCCGAACAGGCCGGGCTGATGCCCGAGATCGATCGCTGGGTCGTCCGACGCGCCGCCGGGGTGATTGCCGAGCAGGCCGCACGCGACGTCGACCTCGCGATGTTCGTCAAACTGTCGGGTGCAACGCTTGAGAACACGCAAACCTTCACCCAATGGCTGACCGAGGACGAGGCCATGGCCGGCATCGATCCCCAGCAGATCATATTCTGCGTGCGTGAATCCGATGCCCGTTCGCATGTGGCCGCAACGCGTCGGCTGGCAGCCGAGCTCGATCGCCAGGGTTATCGCTTCGCCCTCACCCATTTCGGCGAGTCGAGCAGCCATGCGGCGATGCTCGAGAACCTCACGCTGTCGTTCATCAAGCTGGCGCCCGCGTTTGCGCGCCAGCTGGCGGAACAGAATAGCGAGGATGCGCGCCTGCAGCGCGTTGTCGATTTCGCCCGCGAGCATGGGGTGCCGCTCATCGCCGAGCACATCGAGGACGCGGCCAGCATGGCGCGCCTGTGGCAGGCCGGCGTGAACTACGTCCAGGGCCACTTCATTCAGGAGCCCGATACCGCCGCGCTGCAGCACGGCGAAACCATCGGCTGATCGCGGCCTCTGGCTCGATGCCCTTCCGTTCGCCGCCCGGGCGAACGGAAAGGCCTGATCTGAGCGCTGTCGTCAGCCCTGGCGCGACAGACGCTGAACCTGTGTGAACCCGCGCGGAAGGCGCTTGCCGCGCGAGGCACGCGGGCCACGATAGGCATCGCGCTCGGCCGGCTTGAGCGTCATGTGGCGCTTGCCGCTGTGGATCACCAGCGTCTGCTCACCCGAGACCGCCTGGATCGCGATCACGGCCTCGCCGGCCTTGAGCGCCATCAGTTTGTTGCCCTTGCCCTTGGCCAGCTGCGGTAATTCCTCCAACGACAGGCACAGCAGCTGCCCGGCTGTAGTCACCACGCAGACTTCCGGGTCATCGCCAGCCACAGTCGTGGGCGCGAGCGCTGTCGCGTTCTTGCCCGGGGCAAGCGTGGCCTTGCCGGATTTCTGACGGCTCGCCATGTCGGCGAGCCGCGTGGCGAAGCCATTGCCGGCCGTCGAGGCCAGCACGCAGCACAGATCCTCGCCACCGATCGCCAGACCGACGAAGCGCGCGCCATCGGCCGGCGACAAGGACCCGGTCAGGGGCTCGCCCTGCCCGCGCGCCGAGGGCAGTTTGTGGGCAGACAGGCTGTAACTGCGCCCGGTCGAATCGAGCACGATCAGCGTATCGTTCGAGCGGCCCGGCGCATCGGCGAGATATTCATCGCCGGTGCGATAATTCATGCCCATGGCGTCGACATCGTGGCCCTTGGCCGAGCGGATCCAGCCTTCGCTGGAGAGCACGACCGTGATGTTCTCGCTGGGCACGAGATCAGCCTCGGACAGCGCCCTGGCCTGATTGCGCTCGACCAGCGCGCTGCGGCGATCGTCGCCGTACTGCTCGGCATCGGCCGTCAATTCGTCCGAAATGAGCTGGTTGAGCTTCGCTTTGGAACCCAGGGTAGCCTCCAGATCGGCGCGCTCGGCCTCCAGCTCCTCCTGCTCGCCGCGGATCTTGAACTCCTCCAGCTTCATCAAGTGCCGCAGGCGCAGATTGAGGATCGCGTCGGCCTGCACATCGGTGATCGAGAAGCGATCCATCATCACCGGCTTCGGCTCATCCTCGGTCCGGATGATGTGGATGACCTCATCGATGTTCAGATACGCGACCAGCAGGCCTTCGAGGATATGCAGCCGATCGGTGACCGCATCGAGCCGATGCTCGAGCCGCCGCGTGACCGTATTCGTCCGGTAAGTCAGCCATTCCGACAACAGATCGCGCAGGTTCTTGACCCGCGGCGCGCCGTCCAGCCCGATCACGTTGAGATTCACGCGTATGTTCTTTTCGAGCCCGGTGGTGGCGAACAGATGCGCCATCATCGCCTCGATATCCACGCGATTGCTGCGTGGCACGATCACCAGCCGGGTCGGGTTTTCGTGATCGGATTCGTCGCGCAGATCCGACACCATCGGCAGCTTCTTGGCTGTCATCTGGCCCGCGATCTGCTCCAGCACCTTGGCGCCCGAGGTCTGGTACGGCAGCTCGTTGATCACGACTTCGCCGGCCTCGATCGTGTAGGTCGCGCGTACGCGGACCTGGCCGTTGCCGGTGGCATACATCTGCCGGATCTCGGCCGCCGGCGTGATGATCTCGGCACCGGTCGGAAAATCCGGCGCCGGCAGGTGCGTCATCAGCGCATCGAGATCGGCGTCCGGTTCGTTCAGCAGATGGATCGTGGCCGCGGCCACTTCGCGGATATTATGCGGCGGAATATCGGTGGCCATGCCCACCGCAATCCCGGTACCGCCGTTAAGCAACACGTTCGGCAGCCGTGCCGGCAGCGTTTCCGGCTCGTCCAGCGTGCCATCGAAGTTCGGCTGCCAGTCGACCGTACCCTGCCCCAGTTCGGACAGCAGCGTGGCGGCGTAGGCGGTCAGGCGCGATTCGGTATAGCGCATGGCCGCGAACGATTTGGGGTCGTCCGCCGTGCCCCAGTTACCCTGCCCGTCGACCAGCGGATACCGGTAGGTGAACGGCTGCGCCATGATCACCATGGCCTCGTAGCAGGCCGAGTCGCCGTGCGGATGAAACTTGCCGATCACGTCGCCGACCGTGCGCGCCGCCTTCTTCGGCTTGGACGCGGCCGACAGGCCCAGCTCGCTCATGGCATACACAATGCGCCGCTGAACCGGCTTGAGCCCGTCGCCGACATGGGGCAATGCCCGGTCGAGGATGACGTACATCGCATAGTCGAGATACGCCTTTTCGGCAAAAGCGTTGAGCGGCAGGCGCTCGCTATCGTGTTCGAAGGTGCTCGCCATCTATGCGGATTCCTGAATTAATCGACTTCGGCTTCGTGGCCGCGGGCTTCCAGCCAATCACGTCGATCGGCGGCGCGTTTCTTGGCCAGCAGCATGTCCAGCAACTCATCGACGCTGGCACTCGCCTCGTCCGACGGCTCGATGCCGAGCTGGACCAGGCGGCGGGTATCCGGCGCCATGGTGGTCTCGCGCAGCTGCAAGGCGCTCATCTCGCCAAGCCCCTTGAAGCGCGTGACGCTGATCTTGCGTTGTTTCTTCTCGTTTTCCAGACGCTTGAAGATGGCGTCGCGTTCGTCTCGATCCAGCGCATAGAACACCTCCTTGCCGGCGTCGATACGAAACAGCGGCGGCATGGCGACGAATACGTGGCCGTGCGCGACCAGCGGCCGGAAGTGCTTCACGAACAGTGCGCACAGCAAGGTCGCGATATGCAGGCCGTCGGAATCGGCATCGGCCAGGATGCATATCTTGTTGTAGCGCAGCCGGGTGAGATCGGCCGACCCCGGATCGAGGCCGAGTGCCACTGAAATATCATGGATCTCGTTCGAGGCCATGATGTCGGCCGCCTCGACCTCCCAGGAATTGAGGATCTTGCCGCGCAGCGGCATCACCGCCTGAAAATTCCGATCGCGCGCCTGCTTGGCCGAGCCGCCGGCCGAATCACCCTCGACCAGAAACAACTCGGATCGTGCCGGGTCATCGGTCACGCAGTCGGTGAGCTTGCCGGGCAGCGCCGGGCCCTGGGTGACCTTCTTGCGCTTGACCTTCTTGGCCGAGCGCGCGCGGGCCTGGGCATTGCCGATGATCTGCTGGGCCAGTGTTTCGCCGGTTTCGGCGTGCCGGTTAAGCCAAAGCGAGAACGCATCCTTGACCGCACCCGAGACGAATCCGCTGATATCGCGCGAGGACAGTCGCTCCTTGGTCTGGCCCGAGAACTGCGGCTCGTTCATCTTGACCGACAGCACATAGGTACAGCCGGACCAAACATCCTCCGGCGCGATCTTCACCCCTCGGGGCAGCAGATTGCGGAATTCACAGAACTCGCGCACGGCCTCGGTCAACCCCGACCGCAGGCCGTTCACGTGCGTACCGCCCGCCGCAGTCGGGATCAGGTTGACGTAGGACTCGGCCACGCCGTCCACGCCCGGTTGCTCGGGGGCAACCCACGTCAGCGCCCAGTCGACCGCCTGGCCGCCGGCGTTCTCGCCGCCGGTGAAGGCCGGCGCGATGATCGTCTCCACGCCCTCGAGCGCATCGGCCATGTAATCCGCCAGACCGTCGGCATACTGCCAGACGATATCTTCCTCGGCCGCCTCATCGACGAAGCGTACGCGCAGGTTCGGGCACAGCACCGCCTTGGCGCGCAGCAGATGCTTGAGGCGCCCGGTGGCGAAGCGCGGGCTGTCGAAATAACTCTCGTCCGGCGAGAACTTGAGCATCGTGCCGGTCTTGTTCTTCGCACAGCTGCCGATCTCGGTCAGGTCCTGGGTCTTGTAGCCGCCGGCGAAGCGCATCTCGTAATGCGTGCCGCCGCGCCAGACCTGGACGATCAGTTCGGTGGACAAGGCATTGACCACCGACACGCCCACGCCGTGCAGGCCGCCGGAGAACTGATACTGCTTGTTCGAGAACTTGCCGCCCGCGTGCAGCCGCGTGAGGATGAGCTCCACCCCGGATACGCCATGCTGGCTGTGCGTGTCGACCGGCATGCCGCGGCCGTCGTCGACCACCGACAGGCTGCCATCGGCATGCAGGGTGACGTCGATCGCCTTGGCGTGGCCGGCCAGAGCCTCGTCCACGCTGTTGTCGATCACTTCCTGGGCCAGATGATTCGGCCGCGCGGTATCGGTATACATGCCGGGCCGCTTGCGGACCGGGTCGAGCCCCGTCAGGACCTCGATATCGGCGGCATCGTATTGACTGGCCATCCACGCCCTCGTGAAAAAACGAATAATCGTACCGGCCGGCACGTTAAGCGTTTGGCCCGACCGTGGCAAGATGAGCGCCCCGAGGGCATGTCGCCGTTTCGCCCGGGGCCGCTCTGCTGGGGCGATCACGGCAAGCCGGAAGAGCGCCGGCCCGGGCCGCGGGCGCCTCCGGCGTTGTCGCCGGCCGGTACGGACGATGCCTGCCGGATTCGCGGCGCCTGGTCCGGGCCGGCGCGGTCCGGCATCAAAAAGCAACGGGCCGCGAACCCGCCGTCGGGGTTACACTTCCCGCGCAACCGCCGGACACTACTTGAAATGAGCAAAGCCAAATCCGAACCCGCCGCGAAGACCGAGGCCGACACGGACGCCCCGCCGCTGGCCGCTTTCGAAAGCTCGGTCGCCGAACTCGAGTCGCTGGTCGAATCGCTCGAGGCCGGTGATATCAGCCTCGAACAGGCCCTGGCCAAGTTCGAGCGCGGCGTCACCCTGGCCCGTCAGTGCCAGACCATGCTCAAGAGCGCCGAGCTGCGGGTCGATCAGCTGGTCGGCCAGGCACCGGACGAGCGCATCGAGGCCTTCGCTCGACCCGAGGATGACGCTGCCGGCTGACGGCTCACCGCCCGATCATCGCGCCAGCCGATCCACCCGTTCTGCCGGCATCGGTCGGACCTCATCCCGCATCTGGAACAGGCGCACGCTGGCCTTGCCCTCGTATTTGACGCGATACAAGGCGGAATCGGCGTTGTGCATGAGTTCATCGACGTCGTCCCCGTGCTCGGGGTAGAAGGCGATGCCGAGGCTTGCACTGATCGCGACATCGATCTCGCCCGTGGAAGTGGGCACCGGGATCGGCGCCGACAGGGCATCCAGCACCTCCTGACAGCGTGCCAGGCATGACTGCTCCGATTCGATGTCCTCGATCAGCATGGCGAACTCGTCACCGCCGAAGCGCGCGGCCGTGCCGACATCCTGCAGCGTCTGTTCGAGCCGGCGTGCCACATGTTCGAGCACCACGTCGCCGGCACGATGACCGTAGGCATCGTTGACCGCCTTGAACCCGTCGAGATCCATGTAGCCGATCGCGAAACGCCCGGACCGGCGCCGCGCACGCTTGGTCATGCTGCCCAGACGATCGACGAACAACAGCCGATTGGGCAGGCCGGTCAGTGCATCGTGGGTGGCCAGATGCTGGGCTCGTGCTTCGGCCCGACGCCGGATATCGATCTCGCCGCGCAGCTGATTGTTCACCGCGTTGAGCTCGTCGCGCGCGCGACGCAGGGCCCGACGGCTGTCGTAGAGTTCCACGAAATTGCCGACCTTGGCCTGGAGCAGCCGCTCGTCGATCGGCTTGGTGATGTAATCCACCGCCCCCAGGCGATAGCCCTTGAGTCGATCCATGTCGTCGCTGGAGTCGGCCGTGACGAAAATCACCGCCGTGTCGCGCGTCGATTCCTCGCCGTTGAGCAGCTCCGCGACTTCCATGCCGTCCATGTCCGGCATCTGCACATCGAGCAGGATCAACGCAAATTCATGCTCCAGGCAGGCAGCGAGCGCATCGTTGCCGTTGCCGGCTTCGATCACGTCCACCTCGAGATGTTTGAGCACGCGCCGCAGCGCCACGCGATTGGCATAGAGATCATCGACCACCAGCACCTTGGAAAGGTCGTGATCGTTGTTTTGAGGATCAGACATGCGCGCTCCTCCTCCCGAGAGGTCGTGCAACGGTCACCGGCGCACAAGCCGGCCCGGTGGACACATCGCGGCCGCTCGGACCCGCGCAGCGGATCGGACAAATCGACGACTCAGACATCATGCGCCGGCCGGGCACGCTTGAGCCGGTAGATGCGATGCCTGTCGCTCACCGCCTCGAAACGGTTTGCGAGTGACGAAAACTGCAGCGTTTCCCGGGTGCCGAGCACCAGATACCCGCCACGCACGAGACTGTCGGCAAACAGTTGCAGCACACGCTCCTTGAGCGCCTGCGAGAAATAGATCAGGACATTGCGGCACATGATCAGATGCGTTTCGGCGAACACGCCGTCGGTGACGAGATTGTGGTGGGCGAAGACCACCCGGTCGCGCAGCGTTCGCCGCATGCGCATCAGATCATATCGGCTCCGATAATAATCCGCGAAATCGAACTGACCGCCGGCGCCTTCGTAATTGGCCGCGAACTCCTCGATGCGGCGCGCCGCAAAGATTCCCTCCGAGGCGCGCGCCAGAGCCTGATCGTTGATATCGGTGGCATAGAAGCGGCAGCGCGGCAGCAACCCCGCCTCCTCGGCCAGAATCGCCGTCGAATAGACCTCCTCGCCCTGGGCGCAGCCGGCCTGCCAGATGTTGACCCGCGGATACGACGACAGCACGGGCAGGACCTGCTCGCGCAGCACGGCGAATACCTCCGGATCGCGAAACATCTCGGAAACCGGTACCGAGAGCCGCGCGATGACCTGGCCAAGCACCGACGGGTCGTAGATCAACCGCGGAATGAGATGTCCGATTCCGGGTTCGCCGAGATCGGCCGCGAGCTGCTCGGCGCGGCGCTTGAGCGACGCGCGCGCATAGCCGGAAAAGTCGTAGCCGTGACAGACGTTCAACGCATGCACGAACAATTCCAGCGCGCGATCCTCAGTGGTCACCGGATCGCTCACGACAACAAGGCCTGCATGCGTTCGAGCAGGTCATCCGCGTCCAGCGGTTTGGACAGGTATTCGTCGGCACCGGCGGCGAGACAGGCCTCGCGATCGCCACTCATCGCTTTCGCCGTCAAAGCCACGATCGGCACGCGCGGATGGTCGGCGCCGGCCCGGATGCGGCGGATCGTCTCGTAGCCGTCCATGCCCGGCATCATGATGTCCATCAGGATCAGATCGATCCGGTCGGCCTCGGCCAGCCGATCGAGCGCCTTGAAGCCGTCGGCCGCCATGGTGACCTCGACCCCGTGGCCGCGCAGCAGGCGCGACAGCGCGAAGGTGTTGCGCATGTCGTCGTCGACCAGCAGCACCCGGGCGCCTGTCAGGTCGGGCGCTTCACCGTCATCCTCGGACGCTGATACGGCCGGCCTGCTCACGGCGGTGGACGGCGGCGCCAGGCGATGCATGAACAACGAGATCTCGTCCAGCAGCCGGTCCTGCGCGTGGCTACCCTTGATCACGATGCTGTCGGTATGGTCGCGCAGGCGTTCGTTCTCTTGCGCCGAAAGATCGCGCGCCGAATAGACCACCACCGGCGGCGCGTCGGGGCGTTTGGCGATCATGTCCAGCAGATCGAAGCCCGACACATCGGGCAGCTTCAGATCCAGCACGAGGCAGTCGAAGGTTTCCGCCTCCAGGCGCGACAAGGCCGCCGCGCCGGAATCGACCGCCACGGTATCGACCGCTTCACTGCGCAGCAGGCGTGCGATCACCGCATGCGCATCCGGATCGTCGTCGACCACGAGTACACGCCGGGCCTTGCGCCCCGACAGCGTCTCGGCCCGGGCCAGCACGGTATCGAGACAGCCACGGGTGACCGGCTTGCGCAGATAGCCGACCGCGCCGGCACCGGCCGAACGACCGGTGTCGTCGGCAGCGGACACGATGTGCACGGGCACGTCACGCGTCTCCGGGTCGGCCTTGATCCGGTCGAGCACGGCCCAGCCATCCAGTTCGCCCGGCAGGCCCAGATCGAGAATGACGGCATCGGGCGTACGCTCGCTCATCGCGGCCAGCGCGCGCCCGCCGTCGCCGGCCGCCTCCGCATCGAAACCGCGCTGGCGCGCCGTCTTGCAGACGATGTCGGCGAAGGTGACATCGTCATCGACCACCAGCACGCGTGGCGGCTGCCCCGGCGGCCGGGCCCGGCGTGCAGACCGGCGTGCAGACCGCGCGCTCCCGGCTGATCATTCGCCGCGGGCTCGAGCGCATCGGATGCTTCGCCGAGCGTGAGCTGACTCATTTTCTCGGCCGGCTCGAGGTCCGTGCGCACGAAGGCGGTGAAGCGGCTGCCCTCGCCCAGCGTGCTCTCCACCTGAACCTCTCCGCCGAGCAATCCGACCAGCTCACGCGTGATCGACAGGCCCAGACCCGTGCCGCCATAACTACGGCTGCTGCTGCTGTCGACCTGCTCGAAGGCATGGAAGATGCCGTCCAGACGATCGGCCGGGATGCCAATGCCTTCGTCGCTGACCTGGATCGCCAGCGTATTGTCGTGCGCCAGCCCATCGCGCTCGAAGGGGGCATTCGCGGGCGGGCGCATGAAACACACTTGAACCCGCCCGGCCCGGGTGAATTTGATGGCGTTGCCGACCAGATTGCGCACGATCTGTTCGAGCTTGCCCGCGTCGGTCACCAGCCGCTCCGGCGCATCCGCGCTGTGCTGCACCTCGAACGTCAGCCCCTGGGCCTCGGCCATATGCGTGAACTGGCGCCGGATCCGCGCCGCGAAATCGGCGATCTCGACCCGGTCGGTCAGCACCCGCATCTTGCCGGCCTCGATCTTGGACAGATCGAGGATGTCGTTGATCAACGCCAGCAGGCCGGTGCCGGAATCATGGATGATGCGCGCCGCTTCGACCTGGTCCTCATCGAGATTGCCGGCTTCGTTGTCGGCCAGGCTGCGCGAGAGGATCAGCAGGCTGTTCAGCGGCGTGCGCAGTTCATGCGACATGTTCGCCAGAAAATCCGATTTGTAGGCACTGGCGCGTTCGAGCTCTTCCGCACGTTCCTCCGCCTCCGCGTGCAGGGCCGAGAGTTCATCCTGTTTTTCGCGCAGATTGGCGTTGGCGGCCTGCAGCGCGTCGGCCTGCGACTTCAGCTCTTCCTCGGACGCCCGCAGCTCCGTTGCCTGCGATGACAACTCCTCGCTCTGGGCCCGCAGTTCCGTGTTGGCGCGCTTGAGGTTTTCCTGCTGCTCGGACAACCGTTTTTCCGACCGGCTGATCGCCTGCGTCTGTTCCCGGCTCTGCGCGAGCAGTTCGGTGGTCCGGCGAGCGCGCATCTGCGTGAGCACGGCCATGCCGATGTTCGGCAACAGCGTATCCAGGAGTTCGCGCTCGGTCTCGGTGAGCGGGTGGAACAAGGCCAGTTCGATGATCGCGACCACCTGATCGGCGATCACCGCCGGCGCGACGAGCAGCATGCCGGGGCGCGCCTCGCCAAGGCCCGAACGGATGCTGATGTAGCCGGCCGGCACGTCGGTCAGCTCCACGGGACGCCGGGTCTCCAGCGCGGCGCCGACCAGCCCCTCGCCCGGTGCGAATCGCTGCCCGGCCTCGGGCGAATACCCATAGGCCGCCAACAGCTTGAAGTCGGCGTCCGTTTCCTCCAGCGAAGCACGGGTGAAGACCGCGGCATAACCGGCATGCAGCAGCGGCGCGAGTTCACGCAGCAGACTCTGGCCGAGCTGCTGCTCATCGGCACAGTGATACAGCATGGCGGTCATGCGCCCGCGATGATCGCGGATCCAGTAATCTCGATCCTGGCGTACGATGATCTGGCGAAATTTCTCCAGCGCACGCGACATCGCACCGATTTCATCGCCCCGGTGCTGGAATCGGACCTGGACGTTGCGCTCGCCGTCCGCCAGGCGACGGGTGACGTCGGTGAGCTGAAACAAGGGCACAGCAATGCGTCGCCGCACGCCGGTGACCGTGGCCAGACCAATCATGAGACCGATCACCAGCAGGGTGACCACCGTGGCATCCGCGGTCCACTGGCGCTGAGCGACATCCGCATCGCGCCCGGCCAGATCATGCTTGAGCCGGTCACGATAACTCGACAGCGCCTGATGCATCGGATCGAAGTAAGCGACACTCGCACCGTTGATCAACGTCTTGCGCGCGGCGGCCAGCGCGCCGGTGTCGACGCGGGCCAGCACCGGTTCGGCGACCCGGGCCTGCCAGTCCGACTCGAGCCGATCGATCTTACCGAGCAGCTTCTCCTTGGCGCGGTCGTGAACGCCGGCATCCTGCAGTCGATGCAGATGGTCCTCGATCGCTGCATTGGCCCCGCGCAGCTGATTTTCGTAACGCTTGGAGCCCGTCAGGACATAGGCGCGCAGCGCAGACTCCTGCGTGGTGACCGACTGCTCCAGGTCCTGCGTACGCGCCAGCGATTCGTGGGTCTGGCCGACACTCAGGCGCGCGCGGTTCACGCTGTCGAGGGCGATCAGACTGATCACGCAGGACGCGCCGAACAAAAGCAGGATCAACGCAATCGATCCGATCAGCTGGCGTCGAATCGATAGACCGCCCAGCAGCCGGGTGAGCCCACCCGCTGACGTTTGATGCCGTTCCACCATCCCCCTGTGGCCTTTGTTGAGGCCCTCCTGGCGAACACTCCAGAATATATAAGATCGGCAGATGCGGCGCGAACTTTAGGCGCAACCGAGCCGCAGGCGCAACGCAACTTCCGCCCGCTCGGGCGGTCTTATCGATGACAGGCAATGCCGCGTCTTCGCTGCATCTGCCACCCAAAGATGGCATGCACGAAACAGCGTGCTAGCCTTGCGGCAAGCTGATAACGAGGTAACCGATGAGCGTCGAAAATTCGACCTATACCGCACGCGCGCAGACGGCGCTGGCCACCAACAGCGTTCTGCGCAACACCTACATGCTGCTGTCGGCCACGCTGCTGTTCTCAGCGGTCGTTGCCGGCATCACGGCCACACTGCATCTGCCCTATCCGGGCTTCATCATCACGCTGGTGGGCATGTTCGGCCTGATGTTTCTCGTCCAGGCGACCGCCAACAGCGGCTGGGGCCTGTTGTCGATCTTCGCTTTCACCGGGTTCATGGGCTACACGCTCGGCCCGATCATCGACATGTACCTGCAGCACTTCTCCAACGGTGCCCAGCTGGTGACGATGGCGATGGGCGGTACCGGCGCGATCTTCGTCGGCATGTCGGGCTATGCGCTGGTCTCCGGCAAGCGCTTCAATCAGTGGGGCGGCATGCTCACGATGGGCATTCTCGTCGCCTTCGTGATGAGCCTGATCGCCGTGCTGTTCTCCATTCCCGCGCTGTCGCTGGCGGTCTCGATGATGTTCGTACTGCTGATGAGCGGTCTGATCGTCTACCAGACCGGCGAGATCATTCACGGCGGCGAGACGAACTACATCCGCGCAACGCTGACCCTGTTCGTCACCATCTACAATCTGTTCATCAGCCTGCTGCAGCTGCTCGGCGTATTCGCCGGCGACGACTGATCACGGCGCAATCGACGAGAAAGCCCGGCCCTTTGCGGCCGGGCTTTTTATTGCCGGTCATCGGCCGGCCGGCAGCTTCGCCGCGTCAGCTCGCCTCGACCGTTCGGATCGTCACCCGCCCACGCGCGAGTTGCCGCTCGCCGCCGACGATGCGAAAGACATAGATCGAGCCCGTGGCGTCCGCCATCAGGCGCTCGGCGTGAATATCGATGCACGCCAGCTCGGCCATGGCTTCGGGGCCCGCCATCAGCTCGATGTCGCGCAGCCCCACAAGCCGGCCGGGGGCGGCCGGGCCGGCACCGCGCGCGGCACGCGCGAGCAACGTGCCATGGGCCGCGGTGGCCTGCGCCGCGTATTCGATCAACGCCGTGGCCGGCAGCACCCCGAGATCCGCCAGCGGGTGCTCCGCCGGCGCGCGCATGCGGCTGCGGCAATGAATCCATTCGTCCTGCCAGGCGATGACGTCGTCCAGCAGGCACATCGCCCCGGCATGCGGCACGAGATCGGCTGGCCGGACGGCGTTCACAGCGGCGAGACCGACACGCGCAGGTTCCCTTGTTCCGACTCGATGACCGGCGCGGCCGGCACAGTCGCAGCCAGAGCGGCAAACAAAGGCAGGCTGCGCGCACTCGCGTTCAGGCGGCGCAGCCGCTCGAGCTCGGGCTCGGCGGCCGGTGTGGGCGCATCGCTTGTTGGTTGCGGCCGATCGAGCGCGGCGATCGCGCCGTCGGCGTGCATATCCAGCCACCAGGCCATGGCGAAGGTGGCCCCGATATCGCGGCGTGCCTCGGCCAGCATGCCGGTACCGTCCATGTCGTAGCACACCAGCAGAACCGGCTGCCGGAGTTGGGCCAGCAGCCCCCAGGCCTCGCACAAGGCGACCGCGAATCCGCCCGGCCCCGCCGAAAGGCTGGTGGTGGGCTCGCGCGCGCCGGTGGCGATGCTCCAGTAACCGGCGGGCGCATTATGGACCGAGTTGTGGAAGCGGGTCGGCGAAATCGCGCGCTCCGGCGTATTCACGGCCAGACAGAGCTGGTCGGCGATATCGATATCGCCGGCGGACGACGAAAACACCGCCGCGACCGTCGATGCATCGCGCCCGTCGCAGGCTTGTTCTGCCACCCGGAACGCCAGGTGCACGGCCGCACCCGCGCGGCGCGCTTCGTTGCGCGGCAGCAGGCCCGTGCGAAACGAGGCAAGTGGCTCCGGCCGGTAAGAGGTCTCGCCAGCCAATACCGGGCGGGCTGCCGGCCAGCCGTCGAGCCCGGGCGCGGCGATACCGAGGCCATGCAGGTATGCCCGCTGCATCAGATGTTCTCCCCGGCCAGCAACAAGCTGCAGTTGCTGCCGCCGAAACCGAAGGTGTTGCTCAGCACGCGCTGGACGCCGCCCGGCTCGGGCGCGATCAGCAGACGACAGCCGAGCCCTGAATCGACCTCGCGCGTGTTCAATGTCGCGGGCCGATAATCGTGCTCGATCGCCAGACAGGCGATGACCGCCTCCACGATGCCGGCCGCGCCCAGCGTATGACCCGTCCAGCCCTTGGTCGATGATGCCGCCGTCGATCGGCCGAACAACCCGGCGACCGCACGATCCTCGGCCTGATCGTTGGCGGGCGTCGCCGTGCCATGCAGGTTGATGTAATCGACCGCCCCGCTCGCAAGCCCGGCGCTGTCGAGGGCGCGTTGCATGGCCAGCGCGGCGCCGCGGCCATCGGGCTCGGGCGCAGCCATGTGATAGGCATCGCCCGATTCGCCGACACCGATCACGCGCGGCCCACCGGCGGCACCGCCTGCCGGGCCCACCAGCGCGAAGCCGCCTGCCTCGCCGATCGAGATGCCGCTGCGCTGTGCGTCCCACGGGCGGCAGGGCTCCGGTGACGTCAGCTGGAGCGAGGCAAAACCATAGAGCGTGGTCAGACAGAGACTGTCAACGCCGCCCACGACCGCCATGTCGCAGAACCCGGACTCGATCGAACGCGCCGCCGAGGCAAAGACCTTGGCACTCGAGGAACAGGCCGTGGAGATGGTCAGTGCTGGCCCGGACAGGCCGAGGCGTTGCTGGACATAGCCGCAGAGCGCGAAATAATCGTGCGTGTGCTCGAAGGAGAACCAGGACGGCAGCCTGGCGTCGGCCACGTCGCGATAGGCGCGCTCGGTGGTGCCGATGCCGGAGGTGCTCGTGCCCAGAAACAGGCCGATGCGCTCGGGCGAATGCTGGCGCTTGGCGGTTTCCACCGCCTCGATGAACCCGTCCTGCTGCAAAGCCAGTTCGGCAAGCTGGTTGTTGCGGCAGTGCCAGTCGGACAGCGCCGCCGGCAGCTCGACGTTCTCGCAGCCGGGCACGCGACCGATCCAGGTAGCCAGCTCGGCGTCATCGAAATCGCAGGGCGACAAACCGCTGCGCTGGTCGCGCAAGGCCTGCCACAACGCATCGCGCCCGGCGCCGAGCGCGGTGGTCGCGGTATAGGCATGTATGGCCAGCGGTCTCATCGCTCGACGCTCCGCTGCGGCAATGTCCACAGTGTTCTGCAAGGAACCACGCTCCCCATTTTTATCGATACGCTCTCGATCGATCGCAAACCGTCGGCTCAGTGCCAGAACCGATAGAAGTTGAACCAATTGTACGGCGCCTGCCGGACATGCTCAGCCAGCCGGTCGGCGTACGCCTGGGTCCACTCGCCCGAACGCTGCATGCGCTCGCTCCTGGGCAGCGACAGGCCGGGGCTGAACTGCTCGCAGTACAGATCGTAGTGATCGCCGCCCCGATAGACCCCGAAAGCCAGGAAAACCGGCACCCCGAGCATGCCGGCGAGCAGCCAGGGCGAGGTCGGGAACGGCGCCGTGCCGTCCAGAAAATCGCAGTCGACCGTGCGCTCGCCCTCGTGAACGCGATCCGCCATGATGCCGATCATCTCGCCGCGATCGAGTGCCGACTTCACCTTGAGTACCCGATCGACGTCGGACGTCGAAGTATCGATGACGCGATCGGCGAAGCCGGGGTCGAGTTTCTGCAGCACCGCGTTCACCTTCGCGCCGGCCGACCAGTCCATCAGAATACGGACCGTCAGGTCTTCGCGCTGACCACTGAGGGAACGCAGCGCCTCGAAGCTGCCCAGGTGCGCCACCATGATGATCGCGCCCTGCCGCCGTTCCACACAGTCGCGGAATGACTGCACGCCGTGGTGGCGGATGGACAACGCCGGATCGGCGCCGCCGATCATGTACATGCGATCGAGAAACACCACCGCGAACGTATAGATATGGCGATAGCTGTGGTACCAGCGCGGGCGACGATCCAGCACCCGGCTCAGATAATCCCGCGATGCACGACGCGCCGCCGGTGCCGCGATCATGAAATAGGCCACCCCGAGATGCAGCAACGCGCGCGCGGCGCGCCGCCCCAGCCGCTTGGCCACCCAGGCCACGGCATGAAACATGAAGCGATGGCTGCGTTCGGTACGGGCGGTCCAGGCTTCAGCCATCGATCCGATCGCTCCATTCGAGCACGCCGTGGGCCACGCAACCGGCCGGCCCGTTGCAGACGAATTGCAGCCGGCACGCGGATTTCCGCGTGAGCTCGACGGCACACGGCTCCCCGGGATGCAGCACGGCAACGAACTTGCAGCGCACGATACGTCGCAGCCGCCCACCGTATCGATTCGTCGCGGCCCGGCCGACATGATCGAGAAGAACCACGCCGGGCACGATCGGGGCGCCCGGGAAATGCCCGTCCAGACAGCGATGACCGGCATCGATCGTGAAGATATGATCAGCCACGGGCCATGCTCCGAGGGCTGCGCGCGGCCTCCCAGGCCGCAATCACCTCCGATCGCGCCAACTTGCCCATCGCGTTGCGGGGCAATCGATCGACCTTGACCAGCGGCCGGGGCACGAATACGGGATCCACCCGCTGTGAGAGTTCGGCCCCGAGCGCGCGCACGGTCTGCGACGGCGCCACCACCAGTGCCGTCGGGCGGCCGGAGGCCGATGATTCGGGCGACGCGAAGACGACCGCATCCTCGACGCCGTCGATGGCGAGCAGCGCCGTCGTCAGCTCGGCCAGCGATATCCGCTTGCCGGCGACCTTGAGCAGATCCGCCGAGCGCCCGAGCAGCCGGAAGTGAGCCCCATCGAGAAGCTCGAGTTCATCCTCGAGGGCCACCGGCTGCGGCAGCTGGCCGCCGCGCACGACCGGCCGGTCCCCGGCCGTGAGCCGCAGGCCATCGTAGAGCTGCCATATGTCACCCCCAGCCGTCCGGCGGCTGGCGATGCTGCCGGTCTCGCTGCTGCCGTAGATCTCCTGCACCGGCGCCTGCCAGCGCCGTTCGGCGGCCTCGGCCCATTCAGCCGACAACGGCGCGGTGGCCGACACGATGCAATCCAGGGCCGGGAAATCGACCTCTGCATCGAGGCAGGCCCTGAGCTGTATCGGCGTCGTGAACAAGGCCCGTGGTTGCGGCAGCCGTGTCAGCGCATCGGCGATCTGCCACGGCATGAACGGGCGAGCGCTGTCCGCCGCGAAACCGCCGTGCAACGCGACCAGCACGGAATTCTCCAGACCGTACATATGCTGCGGCGGCACGCTGGCCACCACGTTCATCGTCCTCGCCGCCGGGAAGAATCGCCGTTGCAGCAGCTCACTGCCGATCGCAAGATCGCCCCAGCGCTTGAACTGGGGATCCGGCTCGCCGGTGCTGCCGGAGGTGAACACCACGGCCACAGCTCGATCGGCCTCGATGGCGGGCGGCGCCTGTACGCCCGGCGTGCCATCGCGCAGCTGCGCGACGACCCAATCGTCGTCCACGGCCACAGCATCGGCATGCCGCTCGCGAATCCGATCCAGCGTCGCGGCCTGACGCGTCTGCGGCAGCAGATTCAGCGCTTTGGCCCAGCAGCCGGCGGCGAAGGCCACGGTGAACAGATAACGGTCGTCGCAGAGATTGAAAAAAGCCTCGCGCCCGGCGAGCGCGGCCGCCACCGCGCGGATATCGACAAGCGCGGCCGCCGCCGTGACAGGCACACCATCGCGCCAAGCGAACACGCGCTCGGGACGGTAATCGGCAATCAGCGGCGTAGCGGATTCACCCATGTCGGAAATCACGATAGTCAATACGGCGAAGCGCGGCGATGTATTCGCGCCAACTCATGTCTTCATACTCGCCGATCGCGCGCTGGCGCACGCCCCATTCGGCGACGAACACCACGGCCACGATGAAATAGTTCAGGAAATTCGCGCACAGCGACCACAACTCGGGCGACGCGAAAACCGCCAGGCCCAGGTTTGCGAGGGCCATCACGACCATGAGGGCGCACCAGAAGACCGTCACCGCTCGCGTGTAGCGCGCGACAGGCGCCGGCAGCGGGCCGCGGATCGCGCGCGCCAGCAGCGTGATCAACGGCGTACGGCCGGCCAGCAGCGTTCGGCCGAAGAACCAGGCCAGACCCAGGCAAATGAGCACGGGGGTCGCATAGAAGAACGCCAGCGCGCCTGCCGTATCCACGACCAGCGCCGCGGCCGCGATCAGCGCGAGCGCCGCCAGCCAGGCCAGAATGCGGCGTCGAATCAACCACGGCCCGAGCACGTTGATGACCAGCACGGCCAGCGCGATAAAACGCAGCGCCAATGAGCCGGTCAGCACCGCCGCGTGCACGAGCACAGGATAGAGCAGCGGCACCAGGCCGGCGAAAAAACTCAGACGTGGCATGAATCAGTGCGCGAATTCGCAGCGAGCCGTACGACAATGCACAGCCTGGTTCGGGCTTGCCTCGAGATCGGGTTGCACGCGTGTTCCGTCAGCCAGCAACGTGTCGTCGCCAACGGCTCAGGCTTCGGCGCGTTCGCGCTCGATATGAGCAGACAACGAACGTAGCGTGGCGAATATGCGGCTGTTGGCCTCGTCGTCGGCGCGCAGCTCGATGCCATAGGCCTGGTTCACGGCCAGCGCGATTTCCAGGGCGTCGATGGAATCGAGCCCCAGGCTCTCGGCTTCCGGGCCGAACAGCGGCGCGGTCGGCTCGATCTCTGAGGCGGCGACATCTTCCAGATCCAGGGATGTCACCAGCAGCTGTGCGACATCGCGCTCGAGATCGCTTTGCTCAGTCATAATGTTTCACTCATTGTTGTACTTGCGGCCTGACACCACACGCGCATCCCGCAGGCCCTGGCTGGACCGCCCAGGTCCATCACCCCCGACGCATTCGCGGCGTCGCAGGGCCGTTCGCGGCATTCAGCCTGCCTATTGTCCACGAACCGCGGGTTCGAATCATCCCGCGGGGGCGGCCTCGCGAGGTATCGACATCCCGCCGCTCCGCGTTCATCATCCGCCCCACGAGGCGTCGCCGCGCCTGGAGCATCACGCTCGTCGATCCGTCGACGCCCATTGCGATGGCGCGTGGACCCGCAGCATGCGCGCGATGGGATTTTCGTCTATTCGGCCTGAACCGTGATCGAACACCGCAGCCAAATCGAGCTCCAGGTCCCGTTCTTCGACGTCGACTCGATGCATATCGCCTGGCACGGCCACTATGCCAAGTACTTCGAACTGGCCCGGTGCCAGCTGCTGGACGAGCTCGGCCACGACTACGACGCCATGGCCGCATCCGGGTTTTCCTGGCCGATCGTGGATCTGCGCGTGCGTTATATGCGTTCGCTGACCTTCAAGCAATGGGTGCGGGTCACGGCCACGCTCAAACAGTGGGATCAGCAGTTGCGTATCGCCTACCGGGTGCGCGATCGCGATTCAGGTACGAGTCTGGCGCGTGGCAGCACCCTGCAGGTGCCGGTGGATATTGAATCGGGCCAACGCTACCCGGGCACACCGGAGGCCGTGCGCGAGGCTCTCGCGCAGTTCGCCGAACGATCGAAAGCGGAGCCGCAGCAATGAAACCCGCGTTTCAACACATGAGACACGCCGGCCTGGCGCTGATGATGGTGCTGTGCACGGCCGTCACCGCGGTGGCCGCGCCGGCGACCGGCGGCCACATGCCGGCGCTGGGCAGCGAGGCCGCCGGTCACGTTCTGCGCGGCACCTTCGTTCAGCACAAACACCTCGCCGAGCTCGACCACGCGCTCGTCTCCAGCGGCCGTTATGTGGTGGCGCGTGATCGCGGCTTGTTGTGGCAGGTCGAAAAACCGGTGCACAGCACGCTGGTGATCACGCCCAAGGCGCTGACCGAATCCAGCCAGGGGCAACAGACCGCGCACATCAGTGCCCAGCAGCAACCGGCGCTCGGCGCCGTGGCGTCCATCCTGCTCGCGGTATTCCAGGGCAACACGGAGCAGCTGTCGCACTACTTCGACATGCAACGCTCCGACGACGGATCGAGCGGCAGCGCGCTGACGCTCATCCCGAAGACCGATGCGGTGAAGAACTTCATCACCCGACTCAAAATCAGTGGTGGCGACACCGTGCGCCGCATCCGCATCGACCAGCCCGGCGGCGATTACAGCGTCATCGACCTGCATCCTGCGAAAGACACCGCCAAAGCACTGACGCCCGACGAACGGCGCGCCTTTTCACATTGAATTGCCGCTGATCCCGTCCTCACCGCCGCGCTGACGTGGTGTGCGCGCGAGCGGCGAGCGACAAGGAGCTACATTTGCCTGTTGCGAGTGAACAAGGAACGGCGTGGTCCGCAAGCGCGCAAGGCCCCGGCCTCGAGAGATGCCGCCCCGAACTCGCCGCTACGGCGTTGTGTGGCACGCCACGCGCATGGGCCCGGCGCCACGGCGCAGACCCCGTACCGATGCCGCTGGGCTCACGAACGCGGCCCGCGACGACGGGATCAGGCACGCCTTGAAGACCCGCGCTCTCCTGTGGTTGCTGGGCGTCGCAGCACTGGGCGCCATACTGGCCGGGCTTGCCAGCACCGGCCGGCTGACCGTGCGCACCGATCTGATGGCGTTGTTGCCGACCCCGCAGCACGACGCGCTCGTGAACGCGACGGTGCATCGCATGTCGACTTTCGGCCAGCGCCGCGTCACGGTCCTGCTTTCCGGCGATAGCCAGGCGCATCGTCGCCGCGCCGTTGGCGCAATGGCGAAAGTGCTGAGCGCCAGCCCCGCCTTCGACCAGGTGATCGCCCGTGCCGACGATGCGCTCAGCAGCGGCCAGCGCAGCCATCTGAACCAGCTGTATTTCGCGCACCGATTCCACTTGCTGGCCCCCGCCGACGCAGAGGCTCTGGCAACACTGGCGAAAGTGCCCGCTCAAAGCGCCGAGGCGAGCCGTGCGCGCGAGCATTTCACCCGCCGGGCCCAGGGGCGACTCTATGGCCTCGGCGTGAGCGGCGGCGGCCGTTTCATCGACGACCCGTTCGGTCTGGCCGAGGCCTACCAGCGCACGGCCCTGCCGAACCCCGCGCCCAATCTGCGCATCGCCGGCGACGGCGCGTTCTATGTCGTGGGCCCGCAGGGACAGCGATCGGACGTGCTGTTCGCCCAAACACGGCACAATCCGTTCTCGCTGGCGAGCGAGAGCCAGGCCACGACGGCGCTGTCCCAAGCCCGCGCGGCGGCCCATGCCGCCGCGCCCGGGGCAACGATTCGTATCTCGGGTGTCGTGCGTCATGCCGCGGTCGCCGCCAAGCGCGCGAAGTTCGAGATGTCGGTCATCGGCACCGGGTCGCTGGTCGGCATCATCCTGCTCATGTTCTGGGCGTTCGGGCGCGTGCGACCGTTCGCGCTGAGTCTCGCCGCGGTCGGCGGCGGCATTCTGCTGGCGGTGGTGGTCACCGATCTCGTATTCGGTGGCATTCATATGCTCACGCTCGTGTTCGGCACGAGTCTGGTCGGCGTATCGATCGATTACTGCCTGCATTTCTTTGCTCAGCGGCTGGCGACACCCGACCCGGCGACCGCTCTGGCGCGCGTGCGCCGGCCCGTGCTACTCGGGCTCGTGACCAGCGTGATCGCCTACGGTGGCATGGTGATCGCGCCCTTCCCCGCGCTGCGCCAGATCGCGGTCTTCACCGCGACCGGGCTCATCGGCGGCTGGCTCGGCATGTGGCTGCTCCTGCCGGGCGCGGGCGGGCCGGCGCCGCGGCCCGGCCGGGCGCTGCGCCTGGCCGCGCTATGGCGCTCGCACGGCCCAGCGCAGCTGGCCGTCGGCCACGAGCGGGGGCTGGTCGGCGCGTTGTCGGCGATCGCGCTCCTGCTCGGCGGCTTTGCCCTGTGGCAACTGGCGCCCGACGACAGCGTACGTGTGCTCTACAACCCGCCGGCGCAACTGGTCAAGACCGATCGCGCGGTCGCGAGCCTGCTCGGCAGCACCTTGTCCACGCAGGCGATCGTCGTCAGCGGCAAAACATCGGCCGGGGTACTGGCCAGCGAAAAGAAACTGGCCGATCAGCTCAGCGCGGGTCCGCATCCGGCCGCCTCGGTACGCGCGATCACCGACGCCTATCCGCCACTCGCCGAGCAGAAGCACAATTACGCCCGTCTGGCGCAGACGCTGTATGCGCCGCATGGGCCCGTGAGGCAGGTGCTCTCGGGGGCCGGCTTCAAACCGCAGCAGATCGCCGCGGCGCGCCGTGCGTTCACGCAGGCGAAGGGCGATACGTTATCGCTGCCCGACTGGCTGGCCAGCCCGGCGAGTCTCGGATTGCGCGGTCTCTGGCTCGGGCGCGTCAACGGGGCCGACGCGTCGATCATCCGCATCGATCGGATCGACGACGCCGCTCGCTTCCAGCGTATCGTCGCCGAGTACCCGAACGCCCGCTATATCGACAGCGTCGCCCGCATCTCGAGCCTGTTGTCGCATTATCGCCGGCTGGCGACCTGGCTGCTGGGGCTGGAATACATACTCGCCTGGCTGGTGCTGTGGCGCGCATTCGGCGCCCGCGGCGCGCTGGCCCTGCTGCTGCCGCCGGCGCTGGCGAGCATTGCCGTACTGGCGATCTTTGCGGCTACCGGCGCGACCTTCGCGTTGTTCAATCTGGTGGCGCTGATCCTGTTGCTTGGCCTGGGCGCGGATTACGGTATCTTCCTGCGCACCGCGCCGGCCGATCATGCGCCGGCGATGCTGGCCGTCGGTTTGTCGGTCGCGACCACCCTGCTGGCCTTCGGGCTGCTGGGCGTGAGCCATACGCCGGCGCTGCACGAGTTCGGGCTCACGCTCGCGCTGGGCCTGACGTTCACCTTCCTGCTAGCGTCGCTTCTGGGGCGCCCGGCTGCAGGCACCGCGAATCCCACACAGGACTGACAACAGGGCTAACGTGAACAGCCAACACACCGACATCGCAATCATCGGCGCCGGCCCGGCCGGTGCGACCATGGCCGCGCTGCTGGCCGATCGCGGCTGGCACGTGACCGTGCTCGAGCGCAGCCATTTCCCGCGCTTTGCCGTGGGCGAGAGCCTACTGCCCCGCTGCATGGACGCGCTGGATGCCGCCGGCATGCTGCATGTCGTGGAAGACGCCGGCTATCAGATCAAGCGCGGCGTCACATTCACCGAAAACGACCACGACACGAGCTTCACCTTCGACGATCAGTTCACGCCCGGCTGGTCCTGGACCTGGCAGGTACTGCGCGCCGATTTCGATCATCGACTGGCGCTGGAGGCCGAGCGCCGCGGCGCGACGCTGCGTTTCGGCCAGACGGTCGAATCGGTGGATTTCACCACACCGGGCGCGCCGCGGCTCGCGGTCGTCGCCGACGACGGCACGCGCACCGACCTGGCCGCTCGGTTTGTCTGCGATGCCAGCGGGGCTGCCCGGGTACTGCCGCGGCTGCTCGGTCTCGATCGGCCGGGCAGCGCGCCCTCGCGCGGCGCGCTGTTCACGCACGTCACCGACCGGATCGACGCCCCCGATTATCAACGCGACCGGATCGTGATCGGCATCCATCCCGAGCAACCGGACGTCTGGTACTGGCTCATCGGCCTGGCCGGCGGGCGCGCCTCGGTCGGCATGATCGGCCCGCCCGAATGGATCCACGGCGCCGACGGCACGCCAGCCGAGCGTCTGCGGCACTTTGTCGGTCAGGAGCCGCGTCTGGCCCGGCTGCTGGCGAACGCCGATTTCGATAGCCGGGTCGGCCAGACCGAGAACTATGCCTACGACATCGCCACGCTCCACGGCCCGGACTATGCACTGCTCGGCAACGCCGCCGGCTTCGTCGATCCCATCTTTTCGTCGGGCGTGACGATCGCGCTGGAATCCGCGCTGCGCGCGGTCGACCCGATCGATACCCAACTGCGCGGCGCCGCGGTGGACTGGGACGCGCAGTTCGAAGCCCCAATCCGCGCCGGGCAGCGCGTATTCACCAGCTTCATCGGCGCCTGGTATCGCGGCGCGCTCAAGCATGTACTCTTCAATCCGGCGCCCGATCCCGCAATCCGCACCATGCTCAGTTCGATCCTCGCCGGCTATGTCTGGGACACCGACAACCCCTACGTTGCCCGGCCCGAGCGACGTCTCGATACGTTGTGTCGGCTGTGCGCGCCGTCCTCGTGATACGTACGCTCCGACGCAGTCTCGTGGCGGCTGCTGCGATCGCTGCGATCGCTATCCTGGGCGGCTGCATGCCCCGACCATTGATCCAGCCGCTCGGCCCCGCGGCGCTCGGACGGTCGGTCGAGGCGCGTCAGCAGGTCACCGTGCATTACCGCGGCACCACGCGCAGCCTGCAGATCGCGCTGCGCGTGGTGCCCGACGATCTGACGCTGGTGGGCCTGTCGGCCATGGGCCAGCGTGTATTCACGCTGGGCTGGAACGGCCAGGCGATCGAGCGCGGCCAGGGGCTCGACGCCGGGAAGCGTATCCCCGCCAAGCGCATCCTCGCCGATCTGGAACTGGCCTACTGGCCGCTGCCGGCACTGCGCAAGGCACTCACCGATCCAGACCTGCACCTGCAACAGCTGGGCGACACGCGCACCCTGTGGCGCGGCGACAAACTGCTGTGGCTGGCCTACCGAGCCCACGGCGATCCATGGCACAGCCGGCTGACCGTCTACGATGCCCGGCTCGGCTACCGGCTCGACGTGAAACCGCTCGCCTTCAACATCCCCTCCGACTCACAGACACCATGAGCGACACCATCCTGGTCACCGGCGCCAGCCGCGGTATCGGCCGTGCGATCGCCGAGCGCCTCGCGCGCGACGGCTTCGATATCGTCGTGCATTACCGTCAGCGCGAGGCCCAGGCCCGCGAGGTGGCCGATTCGATCCGCGCATACGGCCGCGCGGCACGGACGATCGCGTTCGACAGTTCCAACCGCGAACAGACCCGCACGGCGATCGAAGCCGACATCGCCGAACACGGCGCCTACTACGGCCTGGTACTCAACGCCGGCATCGCGCGCGACGCCGCGTTCCCGGCGCTCACCGACGACGCCTGGGATGCCGTGCTCGATACCAATCTCGACGGCTTCTACAACATCGCCAAACCCTGCGTGATGCCCATGATCCAGCGCCGACAGCCGGGGCGCATCGTCTCGCTGTCGTCGGTCGCCGGGCTCGTGGGCAACCGCGGCCAGGTCAATTACAGCGCGGCCAAGGCCGGGATCATCGGCGCGACCAAGGCGTTGGCGCTGGAACTGGCCAAGCGGCGGATCACGGTCAATTGCGTGGCACCGGGCCTGATCGAGACCGACATGACGCACGAGCTGCC
This sequence comes from uncultured Gammaproteobacteria bacterium, assembly GCA_963835375.1. Classification (GTDB taxonomy): domain Bacteria; phylum Pseudomonadota; class Gammaproteobacteria; order Nevskiales; family Salinisphaeraceae; genus Salinisphaera. The sequence continues at coordinate 240,658 of CAWIGB010000015.1, read as the reverse complement.
GGCCGACCAGCTGAAGACGATGATCCCGCAGCAGCGCATGGGGCGCCCCGAAGAAGTCGCCGCCGCGGTCGCGTTCCTGTGTTCGCCCGACGCCAGCTACATCACCCGTCAGGTGATCTCGGTCAACGGCGGGCTGTGCTGAACGCGTCGACCTCATGACCCGGCTCCGTCTGGCGCTGTTCGTATACGACGACACCGTGGACCCGGTCCGGCTGCTGGCCGGCCTCGACCACGCGGAGCGCGACCGACATGCCCGTATTGCGAGCGAACGGCGGCGACGTGAATATCTCGCCAGCCGCTGGCTGCTGCGCCAACATCTCGCCGCCGAACTTGGCGCCGCACCGCAAGCCATAGCGCTCGAATACCCGCCGGGTGGGCCGCCGCGCAGCGCCGATACCACGTGGCATCTCGGCCTCAGCCACAGCGGACTCGCCTGCATGAGCCTCGTGGCCGATGCGCCCGCGGGCTGCGATATCGAGCGCATGAAAACGCGCCGTTTCGCGCCCGAGCAGCTCGCCGCGCATTGTTTTCATCCGGATGAGGTCGCCGACCTGGGCGCGGCGGCGCCAACCGATCGGCGCGGCGATTTCCATCGGCTCTGGACGCTGAAGGAGGCCGCGCTGAAAGCCCGTGGTCTGGGGCTCGGGGCCGGCATGACACGGCCGAGTTTTGCGCTGCGACCGCGTTTGTCGTGTACCCGCGCGCCCGACGGCGACGATTGGTATTTCGGCGTCTGCGATCTGGCGTTCCCGGCCGGCCGGTTCGCGCTGGCGGTCGCCACCGCGCGCCCCGCGGCCACGATTCATCTGGCCCGCATGCAACCGCTCAGCACGGGTGGCGCACAACATACGGCGCTGGAACTCGACTGGCAGATCACGGCGCGCAACTGAGGCCGATCAAGCCCGCCACCGGGTTCAGCCCTCGGCCGCCGGATGGAACCAGCCGAGTTTTTCGTGCAGTCGTACCACTTCGCCAACGATGAGAAGCGCCGCACCGGTCGAGCGTTCGTCGGCCATACGATCCGGCAGATCGGATAACGTCGCCGCGATCAGGCGCTGACGCGCCGTGGTGCCATCGATGATCATCGCCGCCGGCCAGTCGGCCGGCAGGCCGTGCTCGATCAGACGCGCACAGATCGTCGCGAGATTACGCCGACCCATGAAGAACACCACCGTCTGGCCGCGCTGGGCCAGCTCGTCCCACGACAGGTTCAGCTCGCCGGCCTTGAGATGCCCGGTGACGAAGATCACCGACTGGGCATGATCGCGATGGGTCAACGGGATGCCGGCATAGGCCGCGCAGCCGTTGGCGGCGGTGATGCCGGGCACGATCTGGAACGGAATGCCGGCTTCCGCCAGCTCGGAGATCTCCTCACCGCCGCGGCCGAACACGAACGGATCGCCGCCCTTCAGTCGCAGCACCCGCTTGCCGGACCGGGCCAGCTCGACCATCAACGCGTTGATATCACCCTGCGGCAACGTATGCTTCGCCGCCCGCTTGCCGACGTGAATACGCTCGGCCTCCGGGGGCACGAGCTCCAGAATCGCCGACGCGATCAGGCTGTCGTACAGCACCACATCGGCCCGCTGCATCAGCCGCAATGCCCGGAACGTCAGCAGATCCGGCTCGCCCGGGCCGCTGCCCACCAGATAGACCTCGCCGCCCTGCGGTTTCCTGTCGGCCTCGCCCTCGGCGAGCATGGCGCGTAGTGCGTGGCGGGCGGCATCCAGCCGGCCGGCGAACACCTGTTCGGCGATCGGCCCGTCGAAGACGGCATCCCAGAATGCAGCACGGTCGGCGCGCGGTAGGCGTTTCTTCACGTCCGCCCGGAACTCGCCCGCCAGCGCCGCCAGATCGCCGTAGGCAGGCGGCACCAGTGTTTCCAGGCGCGCGCGCAGGCGACGGGTGAGACTGGGCGCGGCGGCATCACTGGACACGCTGATCTGCAACGGCCCGCGCTCGATCAGCGCCGGCACCAGGAAATCCGAATCCTCGGCGTCATCGGCGCGTTGTACCGGGATGCGCTGCGCGCGCGCGGCCGCGGCGAAGCGCGCGTTCGCGACGGCGTCGTTGGTAGCCGCGAAGCACAGCACGGCGTCGCGCGCATCGGCGTCCTCGATGACGCGCTGCTGCCATTCGACAGCGCCGGCCGCGGCGCGCTCGGCAAGCACGGGCACCACGCTCGGCGCGATCACGGTCACACGCGCACCGGCCGCCAGCAGTCGCTCGATGCGACGCGCCGCGATCCGCCCGCCGCCGGCGACGACCACCCGGCGCCCGGCCAGCCGCAGCGCCACCGGGTACGGGGCACAACGCGCATCCGCATGCTGTTCGCTCATCAGGTCGACTTGTTTCCCGGTCGGTGGGCGGTTGCCGTCAGAAATGCAGCGTCTTGTAGATCATGCTGACGGCCACGAGGATCAATACGGTCGCAATGATCGGTCGTAGCGCGCGATCGGGCAAACGCCAGCCGAGCCGCGTCCCGATATAGATGCCCGGCAACGAGCCCAGCAGCAGCAGTCCCAGCACGCCGAGATCGGTCGTGCCCAGCGTCAGATGCCCGAGCCCCGCGATGAGCGTGAGCGGTACCGCATGGGTGATGTCGGTGCCGACAATGCGCACCGCGCGCGTGTTCGGATACAGAATCAGCAGCATGGTCGTGCCGAGCACACCGGCGCCGACCGACGACAGGCTCACCAGTACGCCCAGCACCACGCCGCCCAGCACGGTGATCACCGGGCGCCAGGCCAGCAACTCGGCGTGGCTCCTGCCGGAGACGAACAGCATGCGCGCCTGCAGCGCCCGCACCAGTCGGTCGCGGGCGAAGGTCAGCAGCGCGGTCACGATCATGGTGAGCGCCAGCGTGACGACCATCAGCTCCTGCACCCACGGCTGAAGCCCGACCCTATGCAGCCAGACGATGGTGAGAATGGCAGCCGGCACGCTGCCGGCCGCCATGAGCCCGACCACAGGCCAGTCCACGGTCTGCTGGCGGCCATGCAGCAGCGTCCCGAATGCCTTGGTGCCGGCGGCATACAGCAGGTCGGTCCCCACGGCCGCGGAAGGCGAGAAACCGAACAGCAGAATCAGGATCGGCGTCATCAGCGAGCCGCCACCCACGCCGGTCAATCCGACGGCAGCCCCGACGAACAGGCCGGCCACGACAAAAGCGAGCATGCAGAAATCCTTGTCCGGCGCGTTGCCGGGGTTGGCTGCGGCCGGCGTCTGCAGGTCGCGCACCAGCCAATGAAGGCGGCCAAGCTACCAGCCACCCATCAAAGCGAAAAGTAATATATGCTGATGCAGTAATACCCGGATCGAATAAGTGGTTGGACATGAAACTGCGGCAGCTGGAATACATCCACGAGGTGGCACGACAGCAACTCAACATCACCGCCGCGGCGCGCAGCCTGCATACGTCGCAGCCGGGCGTGAGCAAGCAGATCCGGCTGCTGGAGGACGAGCTCGGCGTGCTCATCTTCGAGCGCAACGGCAAGCATCTCGACCGCATCACCCCGGCCGGCGAACGTATTCTGGACACCGCACGACGGATTCTTTCGGAAGTCGCCAACATCAACCGTACGGCCAGCGAGTTCGCCGACACCGATCGCGGTTCGCTGCGGGTGGCCACCACGCATACCCAGGCCCGCTATGCGCTGCCGGCGACGATTGCGGGCTTCCGCCAGGCCTATCCGCGCGTGTCGCTGCACATCAATCAGGGCGCCCCGCCGCAGATCGCCGGCTGGGCGGCCGCCGGCGACGCCGATTTCGCGATCGCCACCGAGGCCATGGAGCATTTCGACGAGCTGATCATGCTGCCCTGCTATCACTGGAACCGCTGCGTGCTGGTGCCGACCGGCCACCCGCTCGCCGACGGCAGCGCGCTGACCCTGGAACGTATCGCCGAATACCCGCTGGTGACCTACACCTTCGGCTTCACCGGTCGCTCACAACTGGACACCGCGTTTACCGAACACGGCCTGACACCGGACGTTGTGCTCACCGCGGTCGACGCCGACGTCATCAAGACCTATGTCCGGCTCGGTCTGGGCGTGGGGATAATCGCCAACATGGCGTACGACCCGGCCACCGACGCCGACCTGGTCAGTCTCGACGCCAGCCATCTGTTCTCGTCAAGCACGACGCACATCGGCTTTCGACACAACCTGTTCCTGACCGGCTACATGCGGCGTTTCATCCGCATGTTCGCCGATCATCTCACCGAGGACGTCGTGGATCGCGCGATCGATGCCTACCCGGGCCCGAGCTTCGATACACTGCTGGAAGAACTCTGGACGAAGCTGCCGACGCGCTGATTGCGGTAACGGAGCCGACGTTTCATCCGCAGATTGCGCAGAGCAGAATCGAAAACCGCGCATCGCTGGCCGGCGCAGCGATATGCGTCGCGCTCATGCGCCCCGGCCCGCCTCGGATGGTCTACTGCTACCGATTCGTCGGCGCCCGGAACAGGACCGGCCATTAAAAGCCACCCCGCATCGAACCACCGCTTTGTCTTGAATCCGTGTCAACGGTGCAATCTGTGGATGATGTCCTACCGGAACGCTATGTCTTGACCTCACCAGAGCCGGCTTCGATGACCTCGAGTCCGCCCATATAGGGCCGGAGTACAGCAGGAACAGCAACACTGCCGTCCTCGCGCTGGTGGTTTTCCAGCACCGCGACCAGCGCGCGGCCGGCCGCCACGCCGGATCCATTGAGCGTATGCAGCAAGCGCGGCTTACCGGTGTCCGGATCGCGATAGCGCGCGCCCATACGCCGGGCCTGGAAGTCCCGCGTGTTGCTGATCGACGAGATCTCGCGATAGGTCTGCTGGCTGGGCAGCCAGACTTCCAGATCGAAGGTGCGCGCAGCCGAAAAGCCGATGTCGCCGCCGCACAGATCGACCACGCGATACGCCAGCTCCAGATCCTGCAGCACGCTCTCGGCGCTGGCGAGCATGGCCTCGTGGCAGGCATCCGAGTCGTCCGGATGGGCGATGTTGATCAGCTCGACCTTCTCGAACTGGTGCTGCCGGATCATGCCGCGCACATCGCGCCCGGCCGCGCCGGCCTCGGCGCGGAAACACGGCGTATGCGCCACGAAGCGCAGCGGCAGCTCATCCGGCGCCACGATCTCGCCCGCCACCATGTTCGATACCGGCACTTCGGCGGTCGGGATGAGGTAGTAGTCGTCGGGCTCGGCCAGGCGGAACAGGTCATCGCCGAACTTCGGCAGCTGGCCGGTGCCATACAGCGACTTCGAATTCACGATGTACGGCACGTTGACTTCGGTGTAGCCGGTGCCGAGGTGCTTGTCGATCATGAACGCGATGAGCGCACGATGCAGACGCGCGACGTGCCCGCGCATGACGGTGAAGCGGGCGCCGGTGATCCGGGCCGCCGTGGCCGCGTCCAGCCCGTTCAGGCCTTCGCCGATGGCCACATGATCGGCCACCTCGAAGCTGAAGGCCGGCGGCTCGCCCCAGTGGCGGATGACCGCGTTGTCATCTTCGCTGGCGCCCTCCGGCACCGCCGCATCCGGCAGATTCGGCAGGCCGGCCTGGATATCGTCGAGCTGCTCGGCCACCGCTTCGAGTTCGGCCTTGGCCTGATCCAGCTCGGCGCCCAGCCCGGCCACCGCTTGCTTGAGCGGCTCGATGTCCTCGCCGGCCGCCTTGGCCTTGCCGATGGCCTTGGAGCGCTGATTGCGCTCGGCCTGCAGCGATTCGGCCCGCGTCTGCAGCGCCTTGCGCTTTTCTTCCAGCGCGCCGTAGCCGGCCGCATCGAATTCGAAGCCGCGTCGGGCGAGCGTGGTGGCTACGCTTTGCGGGTCGTTGCGCAGCAGTCGGGGATCGAGCATGACGAGTTCGCGGTTGGGGTCTGTTGACGGCTCATACACCGCCGGGTCGCGGTCCCGAATCGTATCGTTCGAGGCGCAAGGCACCGGCCTTGGTCATGTCCAAAGTCAGGCGCTGCAACGCCGAAAAGCGCGATTTCGGTCCGCGACCCGGGGGCGGGCGGGCATTCTGCCACAATCCGGTGTCGCCGTTCGCTGCTGTCGCATGGCGACACGCCACTCAGGCGCCTTGGCCTGCGGCCAAACAAGCCCTGGCGACCGCGCACGAAACCGCAACACGCCCTAGAATGATCGCGCGCATCACGGAACGCCGTCGCCCTTGCTGCAGGGGCGCGGCGCAGTGCTCATCAATCGACAGGCAGCCGGGCTGCCGGGGAGCGATTCATCATCAGTCCCTGGATACTCATCACAATATCCCTGCTCTACATAGGCGTTCTGTTCTATATCGCCTATGCGGGCGACCGCCGGGGCCGCAGGATGCGCCGGCCGGGGCCGCGGCCGGTGGTCTATGCGCTCTCGCTGGCGGTGTTCTGCACGTCGTGGGCGTTCTACGGCAGTGTCGGCAGCGCGGCCACCGATGGCTGGAGCTACCTGCCGCTCTATCTCGGCCCGATGATCGCATTGCTGATTCTCGCGCCCGTGCTGCGCAAGATGCTGTTGATCGCCAAGCAGCAGAACACGACCTCCATCGCCGACTTCATCGCGGCGCGGTACGGCAAGTCGCAGGGGCTGGCAGCCCTGGTCTCCGGGATCGCGTTGCTGGTCGTGCTGCCGTACATCGCACTGCAGCTCGATGCGCTCACGACATCGTTCAACATCATTGTGCACGGCGCCTACAGTCGGCCGCAGACCGAGGTCACGCTGGCCGGCTGGACCGACACCGGCCTGTTCGTGGCCATCGCCATGGCCGCGTTCTCGATCGCTTTCGGCACCCGCCACGTCAATCCGCGCGAATCGCACCAGGGCATCATCCGGGCGATCGCGTTCGAGTCGATCGTCAAACTGGGCGCTTTTCTCATCGTGGGCGCCGTGGTCACCTTCGGCATGTTCGGCGGCGTGCACGACCTGTTCGCGCAGGCCAGGAACGTGCCCGCGTTCCGCGATCTGTTCGATCAGCCCTTGATCACGCCGCGCTTCGTCACCGTATTGATTCTCGCAACCGCCGCCACGCTCTGCCTGCCACGCCAGTTTCATGTCGGCGTGGTCGAGAACACCGAAACACGGGATCTGAACACCGCGCGCTGGTTGTTCCCGCTGTATCTGTTTCTGATGTCGTTGTTCGTGTTGCCACTGGCGGCCGCGGGGATGACGGTTTTCGGTGCCAACACGGTCGACCCGGACCGCTTCGTGATCGCACTGCCGATGCATGCGGCCATGCCCTGGCTGACCCTGGTCGCCTACGTCGGCGGTGTGTCGGCGGCGACCAGCATGGTCATCATGGCCACGGTCACGCTCTCGACCATGATCTGCAACGAGATCGTGGTGCCGCTCGCGCTGCGGCTGCCGGGCATCCAGTTCGGGCAGCGCCAGGATCTGTCGCGCGCGCTGCTGAACACCCGCCGGATTCTGATCGTCGTCATCCTGATCCTGGCCTGGGTGTTCTATCGCATGTTCGCCACCAGCCAGACGCTGGCCGGGATCGGGCTGCTGTCGTTGTCGGGGGTGGTGATGTTCGTGCCGCCCATGATCGGCGGCATATTCATTCGTCGCATCACCCGGCGCGGCGCGATCAGCGGGCTCCTGGCAGGCCTGGTGGTCTGGCTGTATACGCTGGTGGTGCCGATCATGGTGACCCAGGGCTGGCTGCCCGGCGGCTGGATGGCGGCCGGACCGTTCGAGATCAGCTGGCTGGCGCCCCAGGCCCTGTTCGGCACGCATTTCGGCGACCCCCTGACCCACGGCGTGTTCTGGACCCTGACCGGCGAGATCGCGGTGATGGCGTCGGTGTCGCTCAATACCTCGATCACCCTGATCGAACGGGCGCAGGCTGTCGCGTTCGTCGACCTCGGCATGCGGCGCCAGCCGCGCAGCACCACCGATGTCCGGCCGCCTGCGATCCGGGTCGGCGAACTCGAAGTCCTGCTGCAGCGCTTTCTCGGCCCGCAGGCCGCGCGCGCCGCCCTCAACGAATACTCCGGTCATCACGACCGGCAGCTGCTGTCCAATCAGATCGTCGACGCCTCACTGCTGCAGTTCGCCGAACAGCGTCTGGCCGGCGTGGTCGGCAGTGCCTCGGCCCGCTTGATGCTGGCCTCGGGCCTGCGCCAGCGCGATCTGGCCCTCGAGGACATGGTGCGCCTGCTCGATCGCACCGCCGACGCGGTGCAGTTCAATCGCAACGTGCTGCAGGCCGCACTCGAGAACATCGACCAGGGCATCTCCGTGGTCGATCAGGACCTGCGGCTCGTGGCCTGGAACTCACGCTATCTCGAAGTATTCGAATACCCGCCCGGCATGGTGCGCACGGGCCGTCATATCGCCGATCTGATCCGCTTCAACGCGATGCGCGGGGAATGCGGGCCGGGGCCGGTCGAGGAACATGTCCGCAAGCGGCTCGAACACCTGCGCGAAGGCAAGCCACATCGCTTCGAGCGTCATCGTCGCAACGGCACCGTGTTGCAGATGACGGGCAATCCCATGCCTGGCGGTGGCTTCGTGACCACATTCAACGACATCACCGATTTCAAGCGCAACGAAGCCGCGCTGACGCGCATGAATGAAGAGCTCGAGGGTCGCGTGGCCAAGCGCACCGAGGAACTCTCGCGCGCCAATGAAGGCTTGCGCCGCGAGAACCAGCAGCGCGCCGAGGCCCAGCGTGCCGCGCTCGAAGCCCGCCGCGAAGCCGAACGCGCGAATCTGTCCAAGACACGATTCCTCGCCGCGGCGAGCCACGACCTGCTCCAGCCGCTCAATGCGGCGCGGCTGTTTGCCGCCGGGGCCGAACAAGGCAGCGCCAACGCCCAGAGCACGGCCCTGCAGCAGATCCAGATGTCGCTGGAAGCGGCACAGGCGCTGCTCGAACCGCTGCTGGATATCTCCAAGATCGATGCCGGCGCCTGGGACGTCAAATACCAGGCCTTCCCGCTGTCGCGGATCCTCGAGCCGCTCACTCGCGAATTCGAGGTTCTGGCCCGGAACGCGGGGCTGGTGCTCCATGCCGTACCCTCGAATGCCTGGGTGCGGAGCGACCCGAACCTGTTGCGCCGGATTCTGCAGAACTTCCTGTCCAACGCGGTGCGCTACACCGAGACCGGCCGCCTCCTGATCGGCGTGCGGCGACGGGCGGATCACGTGCGTATTGAAGTCTGGGACACCGGCCCGGGCATCACCGACGATCAGCTCGGATCCATCTTCGAGGAATTCCAGCGCGGCACCTCGAGCCACGCATCCGGCGAGCGCGGCCTCGGTCTCGGCCTGTCGCTGGCCGATCGCATGGCGCGGCTGCTCGGCCACGAGATCAAAGTGAACTCCAAGCCGGGGCAAGGCACCGTGTTCCGTATTCATATCGAACGGGTGGCGCCGGAAACACCGGCGGCCGATTCGCCCGCGACCGAGCCGGTCGCCGCGCAGCCGATCCATCGTGCGCTGTGCGTGGACGACGACAACGCCTCGCTGGACGCCCTGGTCGGGCTGCTCGAACGCTGGGACATCGACTGCATGACCGCGCCGCCCCAGGACGCCGACGCTATTCTCGGCGACGAAGCCTTCGATATCGCGATCTTCGACTACGACCTGGGTGAAAACAGCGCGAACGGTCTGGAACTGATCGAGAGCCTTGGTGAGCGTTTCGAGGGCACACGCTTCATCCTCGTCACGGCCAATCGCAGCCAGGACATCATTGCCCGCGCCGAGGCCATGAACATCGGCCTGGTCTACAAGCCGATCGGGCCGGAGAAACTCCGCGAAGCGGTCCGCCGGCCGGTACGCGGCGGGGAGGTCGAAGCCGTTTAAGGGGCGGCGCCTCGCTGCCGGCGCCCTTCTGCGGGCCACTCATGCCAACGGGCGGCCATCGGCCGCCCGTTGGCATGAGTGCGCGTCAGCAGGACTCAGGAATTCGAGTCGTTCAGCTGGCGCCGTGCATAGTTGCCCCAGTCGATCTCCAGACTGCGTGCGGCAATCACGGCCTGCGTGCGGGTATGCACTTCCAGCTTGCGCAGGATCGCCGTGATGTGGGCTTTGACCGTGGCTTCCGAGATGTCGAGATCGATCGCAATCTGCTTGTTGAGCAGGCCATCGGTCAGCATCATCAGCACACGCTGTTGCTGCGGAGTCAGCGTGGCGAGCTTTTCGGTGAAATTGTCCTTGTCCGGCTCCGCGTTCTCGGCATGCTCGGGAATCCAGCGCTGGCCGGACAGCACGGCCGAAATGGCTTCCGCCATCGTCTCGGGCGACGAGGATTTCGGAATGAACCCGGCCGCGCCATGCTCGAGCGAGGCCTGAGCAATGCTCGCGTCCTCGTGCGCCGACACCACGATGACCGGCAGTGACGACGCCACGCTACGGGCATGCACCAGCGCCGAGTAGCCACGAGCCCCCGGCATGTTCAGATCGAGCAGGAGCAAATCGGCGTCGCCGTGGCTGTCCGCGAGCAACGCCGTCAATTCATCGACGCTGCCCACGGTCAGCAGTTCAGGATCGCCGCAGAGCCTGGGACACGGCCTGGCTGAGCGCGGTACGAAACAACGGGTGATCGTCAGCGATGATGACCCGATGTGCGCTTCCGGCTTTTGAGCTCGTATTCATATGTTAAGACGGCCTCGGCGTTTTTCCCCTGTCCATCATATACGACCTAGCGATGATAGACCTATTGCTGATAGTGGCAGCCATCGGGTCGTTGCACGGTGCATCGATAACCTGAAAATTCGTGCGCGCGACTGCGGCCCGCCAGCTTATATCAATCCCGCCGGTACGCGAACCGGTCTGTCTGGAAGCAGCGCGGGATCGGGATCGCGACAACCCGAAAGCACAGGCCGCTATAGTTATTTTCAATAGATTTCGGCGCTGAATTGCGGCATCCAATCGCCCGATGGCCGCAATCGGCGCGCGTCGTCATGATCGTGATCGCTGGCACGGCGCGGCTGGTGATGTTTCATACCAGAGCCGTGGACGCCGCAGATCGTGCGAGCGAGCCGCGGGCCGCGGCGATCCACCCGGCAAGCAGGCCACGCCGCCCGACGTTGATTATCGGCCCGACACGTCGGTGCAGCCCCTCGCGTGAAACCGTATCAGGCTCTACCCTTCGCCCCATTGTTCGCACGCCTATCCGACATGCCGACCACTCATCTTGTCTTCGACGTCAACGAAACACTGCTCGATCTCTCGGCGCTCGATCCCCTGTTTGCCGACCTGTTCGGCGACGAGCGCAGTCGCGGGGAATGGTTCGCCAACCTGCTGCATTGGTCCACCGTCACCACCCTGACGGGCGAGTTCTTCGATTTCACTCAGCTGGCCGGCCATTGTCTGGATCAACTGGCCGCCCGGCACGACGTCACCCTGCCCACGGCTCAGCGCCAACGCGTATTCGACGCGGTCGCCACCCTGGCGCCGCACGACGATGTCCGCCCCGCGCTGGCCCGACTGCGAGAGGCGGGATTCACCCTGGCCGCGCTGACCAATTCGGCTCAATCGACCGTCGACGCCCAGTTCGCAAACGCCGGGCTCGGCGATGCGTTCGACTACGTGCTCTCGGTCGAGACTGCGCGTTGTTACAAGCCGCATCCGGCCGCGTACGACGTGGCCCTGAATGCGCTGGACGCACCGCCGGACGCTCTGCGCCTGATCGCCTGTCACGACTGGGACGTCACCGGGGCATTGCGCGCCGGCCTGAAGGCAGCCTTTGTCGCCCGCGGCGACGATTCCATCAATGCCGCCGGAGAGCGCCCCGATATCGTCGGCCACGACCTCGCCGACGTGGCCGAGCGCATCATCGCAGCCGACAGCTGACCAGCGACGTCCAAGCATCGGGGCATGCCGACGCCCCGCGCCGCCCGCCCGAACCTGTCGGATTACGCCTTCGGCTAATCCGACCTACACAGGGCCTGGGCTTGTTCAGCCGGCAGCTCAAGCCCGGCGTGGACCGCCAGGTCGTAAGCCGACAGGCCGCCCTGGCCTGCGCGCCACCCGAGGCGCGCCGAGCGTGCGAGCCGCGCTTGCGCCACCGTTCCGTCGGATTACGCCTGGGGCCAACCGGACCGTCGGGTTCAGCGCCCGCCCGGCCCGTCGTCCGCGCCGGGATGGCTGCGGGTCTGGCGCGAATCGGTGCCCGCATCGAGCTCGCGCAGCCGCCTCAGCTTTTCACCAATCTTGATCTCGAGCCCACGGGGCGCCGGTTCGTAGTAGCGGGTGCCGACCAGTTCCTCGGGCAGATAGGTTTCGCCAGCGGCATAGGCCTCGGCCTCGTTGTGCGCGTAGCGATACCCGTCGCTGTAGCCGAGATCCTTCATCAGGCGCGTGGGCGCATTGCGGATATGCATCGGCACCTCGAGCGAGCCGCGGCTCTTCGCATCGGCCCAGGCGGCATTGAACGCTTTGTAGACGGCGTTCGATTTGGGCGCGCAGGCCATATAAGCCGTGGCCTGCGCAATGGCGAGCTCGCCCTCGGGCGAGCCGAGCCGTTCGTAGGTTTCCCAGGCATCGAGCGCGATGCGCAGCGCGCGCGGATCGGCGTTGCCGATATCCTCGCTCGCAATACGCGTGACGCGCCGCGCGACATAGCGTGGATCGGCCCCGGCCTCCAGCATGCGCGACAACCAGTACAGCGCGGCATCGGGATCGGTACCACGCACGCTTTTGTGCAGCGCGGACATCTGGTCGTAGAAATAATCGCCGCCCTTGTCGAAACGGCGCAGGCCGGCGCTGAGAACCTCTTCCAGCTCGGCCTGGGTGATCACGCGTTCTTCGCTGCCGGCCGCAATATCCGCCGCCAATTCGAGCAGATTCAGGGCCCGGCGGGCGTCGCCATCGGCGCGCGCGGCCAGCTGGTCGCGCAGCGCATCGTCCATGGTCACGCCCGACCCGGCGAGCCCGCGGTCGGCATCGGCCAGCGCGCGGTCGATCAACAGCCGTATCGCATCGGCGTCCAGCGCACGCAACACGTACGTGCGCGTGCGCGAAAGCAGCGCATTGTTGACCTCGAACGACGGATTTTCCGTGGTGGCACCAACCAGCACCACGGTGCCGTCCTCGACGTACGGCAGAAGCCCGTCCTGCTGTGCCTTGTTGAAACGGTGGACCTCGTCGACGAACAGCAGCGTGCCCTCGCCGCTCGCCTGCTGCGCCGTCTGCGCCTCGGCCACGGCGGCGCGAATATCCTTCACCCCGGCCATGACGGCCGAAATCTGCACGAAACGCATCGACACCCGCGCAGCGAGCAGGCGCGCCAGCGTCGTCTTGCCGGTACCCGGCGGGCCCCAGAGAATCATGGAATGAATACGGCCGGCGGCGAGCGCGCGCGTCAGCGGCTTGTCCGGCCCCAGGATATGTTTCTGGCCGACGTAATCATCCAGCGTAGCCGGACGCATGCGATCCGCCAGCGGACGGGCACCCGCCCCGGATCCACGATCCGCCAGATCAATTTTGTGTTGCTGTGACACGACGCTCGATTCTAGCAACCCAGTCCACACCGAGGGCGTGCAGCACTGCAAGGCTGATCACCACGCCTGCCGTATCCGCCAGCCAGTCGAGCGGGTCGCCATCGCGATAACCGCTGGCCCATTGCATCAGCTCGGTCCCCGCGGCGAACAGCGACAGTACGATCAATACGCGCAGGGGCGCCCGAAGATAAAGCGCCCCGAACCAGGCGCCCATCACGACAAACGCCGAACCGTGCTCGAACTTGTCGAAATACGGAATACCCGGTTCCGACGGCGGATTCGGCATCAAACAGCCGTAGACGAACACCAGGCAAAGCACGAGGCCGAGCGCGAACCAGACCTGACGCACGCGCCCTGTCTTCAACGCGCGCCGCCCTGGCCGCCGTTCGGGCCGCCGTTCGATCGGCCGTCCACCACTTCCACGTTATCCGGCACGTGCAGGGTGAATTTCGAATCCGGCAGGTCCGGATTGATCTTGACGTTGCCGAAGCTGATGCTCGTCGTCTGCCCGAGATTGTCGTGCAGCTTCATCAGCGCCGGCACGTCGTTCTTCAAGCCCAGATCCACCGACTTGAAATCGGTGTCCTTCGACTTGGGCGTCAGATGAACCCAGGTCAACCCGTCGTGCTGGCCGCCATCGGTGACATCGAACGCGTCCTTGAGCGCTTCGCCGCCCGTGAGCAACAGCGCTGGCGTGGCCTTTAACGTGGCGCCGATATCGCGCACCGTCACCTGGGCCAGATCCACATCGTAGAACTTGAAGACCTTGCCGTTGCTGACGATGATCTGCTTGTAGGGCTGCTTGTATTCCCAGCGGAATTCCTTCGGCCGCGAGAGCAGGAACGTACCGCTGGCCTGCTGGACCACGTTGCCATTGTCGTCGCGCTGGACCTGCTGGAAATCGGCCGACAGCGTATGCACCTTGTTATAGAAGGCCTGAAGAGTTTTCGAACCCTGCTCTGCCTGAGCCAGACCGGCCACACACAGCATCACGAAAGCGACAAGCCAGCGGGTCATCCGCATACCAAGATCCTCGATGTCACGGGCGGTCGAATCGTTCGCCGCCGCGGGATTGAATAACGATTGTGCGCTGCGAGCGTGGCCGCGTCGCCGTGAATCACTCCTGAACTGCAGACGCCCCGCTGTCGCGCCTTCAGTCGTCGTCCGGCGGCGCGGGCGCCAGCACCTCACGGCCGCCGCTGCCTTCGGCCGGGCCGACGATGCCGGCATTCTCCATCTGCTCGATCAGACGCGCCGAGCGGTTGTAGCCGACACGCAGCCGCCGCTGCACGTACGAGATCGAGGCCTTGCGGGATTTGAGCACAATCGCCACGGCCTGATCGTAGAGCGGATCGGCTTCGACATCGTCCTCGCCATCGGCGCCGCCCTCGGCATCCCCGGCCCCGCCTTCGAGGATCTCCTCGATATAATCCGGCTTGCCGGTCTGCTTGAGATACTCCACCACCTTGTGCACTTCGTGGTCATCCACGAACGCGCCGTGCACACGATTGGAGAAGCCGGTGCCGGGCGGCAGATAGAGCATGTCGCCATGGCCGAGCAGGCTTTCCGCGCCCTGCTGGTCGAGAATCGTGCGCGAGTCGATCTTCGAGGCCACCTGAAAGGCCACACGCGTCGGAATGTTGGCCTTGATCAGGCCGGTGATCACGTCGACCGACGGGCGCTGCGTGGCCAGAATCATGTGCAGGCCGGCGGCACGCGCCTTCTGCGCGATGCGGGCGATCAACTCCTCCACCTTCTTGCCGACCACCATCATCATGTCGGCCAGCTCGTCGACGATGATCACCACCGCCGGCAACGGCTCGAGCGTGGGCAGCTCCTCGCCGGCCTCGGCCGCCTCGTTCGACTGGGCGTTCTTCGCGATCGGGTCTTCGATCGGCTGGCCGGCCTCGATGGCTTTTTTAACCTTGGCGTTGAAACCCGCCATGTTGCGCACGCCGAGCGCGGCCATGAGCTTGTAGCGGCGCTCCATTTCGCCCACGCACCAACGCAGCGCGTTGGCCGCGTCCTTCATGTCGGTGACCACCGGCGCCAGCAGATGCGGAATGCCTTCGTATACCGAAAGCTCGAGCATCTTCGGGTCGATCATGATCAGGCGGACCTCTTCGGCCGTCGCCTTGTGCAGGATCGACAGAATCATGGCGTTCACGGCCACGGACTTGCCCGAGCCGGTCGTGCCCGCCACCAGCATGTGCGGCATCTTGGCCAGATCGGCCGTGACCGGGCTGCCGCCGATGTCCTTGCCGAGCGCCAGCGTCAGCGGTGATGACGCGTTGGCATAACGCGCGGAATCGAGAATCTCCCGCAGGGCGACGATCTCGCGATCGGCGTTGGGAATCTCCAGGCCCACCACCGATTTGCCCGGAATCACCTCCACCACGCGCACGCTGGTCGTGGACATGGCGCGGGCCAGGTCCTTCGACAGGTTGGAGATCTGATTGACCTTGACGCCCGGGGCCGGATCGATCTCGAAGCGCGTCACCACCGGGCCCGGCTGCACGGCCACCACCTTGGCCTGCACGTTGAAATCCGCCAGATGCTGTTCGAGCTGCTCCGACATGTGCTGGAGCACGGCCTCGTCCTGATCGCTCTTCGGCTCGCGCGCCGGGTCGAGCAGCGTCGATCGGCGGGATCGGGCTGTCGCGCTCGGGGTCGTAGGCGGGCACGTCGACCTGCTGCTCGCTTATCGGCAGGTCGAGCTGCGTGGCCTTCTTCCGGCCGTTCTTGTCTTTCTTCTTCGGCTTGTCGACCGCCACGGGCGCGCTGGCCGCCGGGGCCGGCGACGCCGGGGCGCTCGATTTGTTCGGCGTCTCGGCGGCATCCAGGGTCGGCGCCTTGCGCTTCTTCTCGCGCCGGGGTTTCGGCGGCGCCGCAGCGCGCGCCGCGGCGCGCTCGGCCCGATCCGCGCGCCAGGCCGCGAAACGGTCAACCACCGACATCACCATGCTCACGGCGCCGCCGAGCACAAACTGCCCGATGCGCTCGGCCACGGCCAGCCAGGAAAATCCAAGCCCCATGGACAGCGTGATCACGAACACCGTGATCAGCGCCCAGGCGGCGCCGATCATCTTGATCATGCCGGCCAGCGGCCGGGCCGCCGCCAATCCGACCACGCCGCCACTGCCCTGTGGCAGGCCGGTGGCCCGAATGCCGCCCAGCATCAGCCACGCCAGACCGCAGGCCGATATCAGACATAGCAGCAGCGAGCCGGCACGGATGCTTTTCGACATCAGCTCGCCGCTCGGTCGATCGCGATCGACGAAGATCAGCCAGCCGCCGTAAAGCACCAGAAACGGGAAAATGAAGCCGAGGTAACCGAACAGGCTGAGCAGAACGTCGGCGAACCACGCGCCGGGCACGCCCAGCAGATTACGCACGGCGGTGCCGTTGCCGTTGTCGGACCACCCCGGATCGGCCGGGTTGTAGGAGATCAGCGCCGCCAGCAGAAACAACGTGATCGCCATGGCGATGAACAACGCCGCTTCGCGCAGCAGACGCCCGAGACGCTGGCGATACGCACTGGGCGTCGCAGCGGCATCGTTGGCCGCGCTGCGGGTGCTGCTCTTCGGGCCGGCCTTGGCCGCCTTGGACGACGAGGCATTCGTCTTGCCCTGTCGGGTCGCTGCCCTGGCCATTACCGGTGCGCTCCTTGGGTGCGCTCGAATGCGACGGGTTGTGGTTGCGTTGCCCTCATGCGCATAGTGTAACCGAGGCAATGAGAGGCCTGTTGCGATCGAGTCGCCAGACGCTTGAATTCAGGCTGTTTGCGCCAATATCGACGACACAAGAGGCCAATGCGAGGTAACGATGTCGGTCCGCCATTTCCTGCTCACCGAAAACGGGGCGATGGAAGAGTTCACCGAAGACGAGGCATCCGCGGTTGCTGAAGGCAAGCGCGACCTGCCCCGGTTCGCGGAGCAGCAGTTGCGCTATGTACAGGTCGCCTTCGACGATCAAGCCAACGACGAAGGCGAGATCCAGGTCAAGACCCTCGGCGCGATCGTGAAGTTCGACGACGCCGGGCGATTGACCGAGGCCGACCGCGCGCATGATGCCCAGGATGAACTCAACGAGTTCGAGCACGATGCCTGCGTGCAATTCGCGCTGCGCGACACCCTGCCGCGGAGTTATGCCCTGAATTGATGGGGTCGCATTCCGGCGTCCGCACGGGTGCCCGATCGGGCGGCGCTTCATTTCATCCATCGATATCATGGCGACACTGACACAGGTCGAAAGCATTCTCGATGTGGATGCCGCCGAGTGGAATGCGCTTTGCGGCACCGACCAGCCGTTCATCCAGCACGGCTTTCTCGCCGCGCTGGAGGCCAGTGGCAGCGTGTCGCCCCATCTGGGCTGGCAGCCGGCCCACGCCTTGCTGCATACCGATGACGGCGCGCTCGCCGCCGCCGCCCCGTTGTATCTGAAGGACCATTCCATGGGCGAATTCGTGTTCGATTTCGCCTGGGCCAACGCCTACAACCAGGTCGGTCTGGACTACTACCCCAAGCTGCTCAATGCGGTGCCGTTCACGCCGGTATCCGGCCCGCGCCTGCTGGCGCGCGATGATGCGACGCGGCGCGCGTTCGCCGGGGCGCTGGCCAAGCTCCCCCAACACATGGGCGTGTCGTCATTGCACAGCCTGTTCGGCGACGATGGCTCGACCGCGGCCATGCTCGGCGCCGACGCACACGCACGGCGCGGCTGCCAGTATCGCTGGTTCAACCGCGACTATGCCGATTTCGAGGCGTTCCTCGACGCGCTGTCATCCAAGCGGCGCAAGGAAATCCGGCGCGAGCGGCGCCGCATGGCGGATGCCGGCGTTGAAGTCATCGTGCGACGTCCCCACGAGATCCCGGGCGACCTCTGGGACACCCTCTATGCCTTCTACGACCGGACCTACGCGATCCGCGGTCAGGATCCGTACCTGACGCCGGCCTTCTTCGCGGAGCTGACCAGCCGCCTGCGCGATCAAGTCCTGTTCTTCATCGCCTATCATCAGAATCATCCGGTCGGCATGGCCTTCATGATGCGCAGCGCCGATACCCTCTACGGCCGACACTGGGGCTGCGAGACCGACTACCACAGCCTGCATTTCGAGACCTGCTACTACGCCGGCATCGAGTACTGCATCGACAACGGTCTTGCCTGCTTCGACGCCGGCGCCCAGGGCGAACACAAGATCCGGCGTGGCTTCGAGCCGGTGGCGACCTGGTCGACGCATATCATGGCTGATCCAAGGCTGGATCACGCCATCGGCGACTTCGTGGAACGCGAAGCCGACATGATGGTGTCGTTCCAGGCCGAGCAACGCGCGCGGTGCAATTTCGCCCGGCCGCCGGCCATGCAGCCATGAGCGGCATGCGACTCTACTGGCTGGACCCGAACCAGCCCGACGGCGCGTTTCCCGACCCGAGCCTGGCACTCGCCGAACCCAATGGCCTGCTCGCCATGGGCGGCGACCTGTCGCCGCAGCGGCTGCTTCGCGCCTATTCGCTGGGCATATTCCCCTGGTACAACCCCGACGAATCGATTCTCTGGTGGTCGCCCGACCCGCGTACCGTTTTCCCGGTGGACGGGGTCCGAATCTCTCGTCGATTCCAGCGTACGCTGGCGCGTGCGGACTATGCCGTCTCGCTCGACCGCGACTTTGCCGGCGTGATTCGACAATGCGCGGCCCTGCGTGAGCATCGCGAAGGGACCTGGCTGGGCCCGGAAATGCGCAACGCCTACATCCGCCTCCACGAACTCGGCCATGCGCACTCCATCGAGGTCTGGCGGAGCGGGCATCTCATCGGCGGGCTGTACGGCGTGGCCAGCGGGCGCGTATTCTTCGGCGAATCGATGTTCAGCACGCAGGCCGACGCAAGCAAGATCGCGCTCGCCTGGCTGGCCCGACAACTGCACGCCTGGGGTTATCGATACCTCGACGGGCAGGTCGGCTCCCCACATCTTTACCGCATGGGCGCCATCGATCTGCCCCGTGCACAGTTTCTGGCTGCCGTTCACGAGCCGGCACCGATCGATGCGCCGCCATCGCCCTGGCACTTCGCCATCGATGCACCCCGGAACCGCGCGCATCTTGAAAAAAGCGGGCAAGCCAATACATCGAAGACCCGCTGAAACCCGCGCGGGCCCCGGCGTGATCACCGCCGCACGTGCCCCCGCGCCGACAGCGCGATTGAACCCGGCGCGCATATAGCAGACAATTGCGCGCGTTGAACCGCGTCGAGCAAGAGATCAGGAGCTAATGGCAAAAGAAGACCACATCGAGATGGAAGGCACAGTCGTCGAGACTCTGCCCAACACCACATTCCGCGTGAAGCTGGAGAACGGCCACATCGTGACCGCCCACATCTCCGGCAAGATGCGCAAGCACTACATCCGTATCCTGCGCGGCGACAGCGTCACCGTCCAGATCACGCCCTACGACCTCAGCAAGGGCCGTATCACCTACCGCGGTCGCTAACGGCGCACGCCACTGGCGCGCCCAACTGCCGCGGTGCGTCACTCTTTGACGCACACACAGCCCGACGCGGCACTGGCGTTCCCGCCAACATTCTGATTACACTGCGGTTCCCGGCTGGCACGTGTCATGCTTTCCTACGCATGCGTCCGGTCGACGTGACTATTTTCAGCACCCCAGGGGGGAACCCGCAATGAAGAAGCAACAAGGCTTCACACTGATCGAACTGATGATCGTCGTCGCGATCATCGGCATCCTCGCGGCGATCGCGATTCCGCAGTATCAGAATTACGTCGACGCGCTCGAAAGTCACCGAAGCGATTAATATAGCAAGCGAAGCCGAAGACCGCAGTAGCAGAATACTACTGCCACGTATGGCTGGGTTCAGTAATCATGAGCTCGAACGTTGCGATGACAGCTTCAGCGGTAGCACCAATTACGTGAGCAGCGTGCGATGTCAGCGACGGCGGTAATCAGTCGTCGCTACGCAGATGTACTGGCGCGGCTAATGATCCAAGTGTTGAGTCTCAAGCCTTCACGGCGGCGAGATGCACCGATTCAGTGGCAATGCGGCTACAGTGCTGGCGACGCGAATATCTGCCCTGCGAACTGCAGAAACTCGTTTGACAGATCCAGCTGCTAGCGGTGGCATATTTAACTACAAGCTCGAAGCTCGTAGCATAAGGCGCAAGTCAATGTGGCTGCGCCTTTTAGCAACCTCGTGCTTGTTTACTAGGCGCAACAAAGGGGTCAGAGACGAATTCGCGCCCTGCTAAGAGAGGAATAAAGGGGTCAGAGACAATATTCGCCGCCCGGCTGCTATAGTGCCTGACTATCAGAAGCAGCCCTTCACAGCCAACCCATGCCCCGCCTGCCCCGATTCAAGCCGTGTCAGGCGACAAAGGCGCTTATCCGACAGAGACGTCTCTAGCGCAGCATAAAGGGGTCAGAGACCTTATCCGCCGCCCGCTTGCAAGTAGGATAAAAGGGGTCAGAGACCTTATCCGCCTGATAGTTCGCCGCCCGAGCTAGCTATAGGGCAATAAAGGGGTCAGAGACCTTATCCACCGCCCTGCTATAGTTCCCGACATCAGCCGCGTAGGTCGGATTAGCGCAGCGTAATCCGACAGAACAGTGCTCGGGGTCGAATCAACGCCCCGATGCTTGATCACTCACGAGGCGCTTCGGTGTCGGCTTACGACCGGCGGTCTAAGCCGACCTACGTCGTTTGGTGCTCGGTCGCCGGCTGGCGTGGATCGGGCAATAAAGGGGTCAGAGACCTTATCCGCCGCCCTGCTATAGTTCCTGACAATAGAAGCAACCCTTCGCAGCCAGCCCATGCCCCGCCTGCCCCGATTCAACCTGCCCGGTGTGCCGCAGCACGTGATTCAGCGCGGCAATAATCGCCAGGCCTGCTTCTTTGACGACGACGATTACCTGTTCTATCTGGAGTGTCTGCAGACAGCTGCCGAGGCAAGTGGTTGTGATATCCATGCCTATGTCCTGATGACCAACCACGTGCATCTGTTGGTCACGCCCCATCAGGACCACGCGGTGTCAAGGATGATGCAGTCGGTCGGGCGCCGCTACGTCGGGCGCGTCAACCGCCGCTACGAGCGAACCGGCACGCTATGGGAAGGACGTTACCGCGCGAGCCCGGTCGAGTCCGAGCATTATTTACTGGCCTGTTATCGCTATATCGAACTCAACCCGGTTAGAGCACAGGGCATGGCCGAGTCGCCGGACGATTACCGCTGGTCCAGCTACCATGCCAACGCTCTGGGTCGAGGCGATGCGTGGTTGACGCCGCATTCGCTATACCACGATCTCGGCCATTCCGCTGCGGCGCGGCAGCGAGCATACCGCGAGTTGTTCCGCATACCGTTGGCAGCGGAAACGGAGAGCGAAATTCGCCTCAGCGCCCGTCAGGGCGTGGTGCTTGGCAGCGAAGCCTTTCGCGAACGCATCGCACAAGCGCTGAATATTCGGGCCACGCCCGGGCGACGAGGCCGCCCGAAGAAAAATAACGTTCTCGCCGATCGATAGAATCGCAACGACGTGGCCATGCAGCCCAAGCATCCCGCCCTTTTCGCCCTCGGGCGTGCCCGGCCGCGCCTGCCTTGTGGTGCCTCGTTGGTTACTTATTGTGTCTGACCCCTTATTGGTTATCCCTGACGCCATTATCGTGGACTATGACCAATTTCAGGCTACTTCTTCGCCGCCAGTCGATTATCGGCGGGCCCAGGTCATCAGCCTATGCCTTTGCCCCACCTGCCCGATCCAACCTGCTCGGCAACTGGCAGCACCATGACATGACGGTCGAACAGAATATTCGCTACAGCTGGGCACCGTCGATCATATGGAGCTTGTGGCTGATCGGGTTGGCGGCGGTTCCCGTACTCGGCGGGTTCGATTCCCGCCGGTTGCTGCTGACCGCGCTGCTCTCGCTGATTGGGCTGTGGGCGGTCATTCAACGAAGCCGATTGCCCATGGGCACAGCCGGCGTTGGCGCCCTGCTCGCCATTGCCGCGCTCGGGCTGCTCTCGGCCGCGCGGAGCGCCTCGTTCCAATGGGCGTCGCTCGAGGTGGCTTATACCTTCATGCTGGCCATTACGGCGATTGCTCTCGCGCATGAACTTGCGCGTTCATCGACCATTACGCCTGCCTCGGTCGCCACTGCGATCACGATTTCGGTCGCCTTGTGCTGTTTCACGGTGGTGATCGCCATCTATGCCTCGTTGATCAGCGGCATGTCATTTCGGGCTCCGCTGCTTACCGCCAATTTCGCCAATATCCGTTTTTTCAATCAGTATCAGACGTGGACGCTGCCGTTCCTGGCCGCAGCTCTCGTTACGGGTTCGCCGTTTGTCGCCATCCGTGACTCATTCTGGCGAGCATTCGTCTTCACGATCGCTGCGTTCTTCTGGGCATTGTTCTGGCATAGCGGCGGGCGGGGCACCGAATACGCCACGCTTATCGCAACCACCGTCGTGGCCATCTCGTTCGGAGCGGCCGGCCGACGACATGCTGGATGGATGCTGGCGTGCGCAACCACGGGGCTTGTGATCAGCCTGGCGATATACAGCCCCGAAAGCGCGACGAACGCGCATATGGCGGACACCGCCTTAAACGGCCGAGCATACCTCTGGCTGATCGCATGGCGCCACATCGTGGCCGCGCCGTGGCTTGGCATCGGCCCCATGCAATACGCCGCGATCGATACCGGGCTGGCATCGCATCCGCACGACGCCATATTACAGTGGGCCGTGGAATGGGGGGTGCCGGCGGCCGTCTTGTTCGTTGCCGGCATCGGCTACCTCATCTTCGCCTGGCTACGCCTCGCGAGAAAAATCCTGAAGAGGCAACGCGGCGGCCCGCACCCGGCCTTGATCGTGGCGACGACCGCGTCCCTGCTGGCCGGTGGTATCCACGCTCTGGTAAGCGGCGTGATCGACATGCCCGCAAGCCAGTTCCTTCTCGTGACGGTCACCGCGCTGGCTGGCGGCATTGCTTTCGCTCACCGTCGAGAAATCGCCCCACCCGATAAAACTCGCCTGGAAAGGTTAAAGAATGTGGCGCTGCTCGGGCCGATGCTGCTGGCTTCTGGCTATATCAGCGTTTTTACCGTGCAAGATGACTACAGGCGTGTTCGCGACCCGGCGCCCACCAATATTGTTCGCTTACGCAACACGTATCAGCCGCGCTACTGGTCCGATGGGACCTTGACGGGCCTTGTACGTCCCCCGGCGCCGCCAGACAAGCCCCGCCGGGACACCAGCTCTCGCCCGGCCACCGCGGCAAAATAACAGCGCATGGATACGGTATCGCCCGCGGGTGATCCCACCAGCCGTGCCTGGCGCTGGCGGGGTACGCCCTGGGCTGATCCGGCCTATGGGACGATTGGCCGGCGCTGCACTCATCGGCCCCGGCGCCGTGCAACAATAAACAGTATCTACCGGCGCAACGCCTACGAGCCTCGACTCTGGTCCCACCGCAAGCTCGCCGGTTCGCACACGCGGCCCGCTCCGCGTCACCGCGTATTCGTTAATATTCGCCCGCCACGAATCTACCCAGGTCGACGCTTCCACGCACGTCTCCGGCGCCTTCGCCTGCATGCCCTGCGTGGCGCCATAGCTGATACTTGAGAATGACGCCCGACCCAGCCGGGCGGGCGGCTGAAGCGATAATTATTGAAATTCGCCGGCATTTCAACGAGGATAGCGTATTGGCCGATTCACATGTGCC
This sequence comes from uncultured Gammaproteobacteria bacterium, assembly GCA_963835375.1. Lineage (GTDB taxonomy): Bacteria > Pseudomonadota > Gammaproteobacteria > Nevskiales > Salinisphaeraceae > Salinisphaera. Next base: position 216,484 of record CAWIGB010000015.1, on the reverse strand, counting down.
GCGCCATGAATTCGCGCACAGTCTTTACATGTTCTGCTGTGGCCGGCGTTGCCGGCGTGGCCGCCATCGGCCTGTGTGTTTTTGGGTTGAGTGGCCATGACAACGCGGCAACCCACCGGGCAGGGCACACGACGACCGCTTCGGCGGGACACAGGCATTCCGCCAAAGCCTACACTCCGGTGCTGCGGCTGTTGCCAACCCGGGCCAATCTCCAGCTGAAATGGTCGCCGATGGACGCCCTGGCGCCATCGAAGCACGCCCATCACTACTACGCGAACATCACCATTACGCGCGCAACCGTGGCGCCGCCGCTTAATCTCAAGCTTCCCGCGAATACGCCACGCGACGTCGGGCCGATCGGCCACAACCGTTCGTCGCGTCTTGCGACCATTCAGACGGCGCGCGGGCCGCTCATCGATCCCTTGGCGATCAATCTCGATCCCAACATCCGGTATGAAAATACCGCGCTGGCTCGGGATACGCATTTGTTCAACCGTAATAATGGCCTGCGTGGATTCATGGCGCGAAACTGGCTCAACAAGACGGTGGGCGTGCAAGGCGGGCTGGCGATAAAGGAGGATCGGCTGCGCCAAGGCAGCAACGGCCTTCGCGATAACATGGCGGTCGGCATGGGCGTGCTCCTCGCATTCTGAGGCAGAGTGACGTATGCGCCAGCCACCATATCGAAGCGCTGGGCCCGTGCTTATCCTGCTGTTGGGGGCTTTGTGCCTTGCCGGTTGTGCTCCGGCCAGACGACCGGGGTCGAGCGGCGATCCACCGGGCCCTATCCGGGCCCGCCCGGCGACGCTCTCGTCCAACCACGGCGCATTGCAGCTGACTTATCCGGTCATCACGCCGGATTCCCCGAACGCGCGGGCGCTTAATAACGCCATTCAGATCTGGATCGGGCGGACCTGCCCATTGCCGGACACCGACAACGGCGATGTGGCGCCCACACGCTCGGCCGCCCAGTGCATGGCGGCGATGCGAGACGAGTGCCGTGGCATACCGGGCACCCCGAGCCCACAAAGCGTCTGCGGCATGCGCGCGCACGTATCGGTGGCGACGAACGCCCACGGCATTCTGGGCCTGGTTCTCGCCGGCAGCGTTTATAACGGGGGGCCACACGGCGCCAGCTACCGGGTCTATCGCAATCTGCGCGTCGCCGACGCCAGCCTGATCACGCTCGGCGCACTGGTTACCGAGCCGAACGGCGCCGATCTGAGAGCCCTCATCGAAGAGCAGCTTCGCCAGCAATACCAGCTCGCCAGAGGCCAGCCACTCAGCGCGGCCGGCTTCTACAACGACCGGGTCCCGGTGACCGACAACGTTCTGATCCAGCCGACCGGCCTGCGGTTTACGTATCAGCCCTACGAGATCGCGCCGTACGCGCTCGGCGAACCCACGGCATTCCTCACGTATGCCCGCCTTCGCCCGTTACTCAAAACCCAGCCGCCGTTCGTTACCGCGCCAGGCGACCCTGGACTGTAGCTCGGACTGGCACCCTGTCGGATTACGCTGCGCTAATCCGACCTACGCAGGCCTCGCCACCGTGCGCGACAGCCACGTAGGTCGGCTTAGGCCGAAGGCCGTAAGCCGACATCGAGAACCCGGCGGGCAAAAAATACCTGAGAGGCTTGGCCGATGACGAGCCGGACCTGTCGGATTACGCTGCGCTAATCCGACCTACGCAGGCCTCGCCACCGTGCGCGACAGCCACGTAGGTCGGCTTAGGCCGAAGGCCGTAAGCCGACATCGAGAACCCGGCGGGCAAAAAATACCTGAGAGGCTTGGCCGATGACGAGCCGGACCTGTCGGATTACGCTGCGCTAATCCGACCTACGCAGGCCTCGCCACCGTGCGCGACAGCCACGTAGGTCGGCTTAGGCCGAAGGCCGTAAGCCGACATCGAGAACCCGGCGGGCAAAAAATACCTGAGGGGCTTGGCCGATGACGAGCCGGACCTGTCGGATTACGCTGCGCTAATCCGACCTACGCAGGCCTCGCCACCGTGCGCGACAGCCACGTAGGTCGGCTTAGGCCGAAGGCCGTAAGCCGACATCGAGAACCCGGCGGGCAAAAATACCTGAGGGCTTGGCCGATGACGAGCCGGACCTGTCGGATTACGCTGCGCTAATCCGACCTACGCAGGCCTCGCCACCGTGCGCGATAGCCACGTAGGTCGGCTTAGGCCGAAGGCCGTAAGCCGACATCGAGAACTAGCTAAAGCCGCCCGTCGACTTCGTCGGCCGCAAACGCATACTTCACGTCGTAGACGATATGCGCCGGCTTGCAATAACCGCGCACCGTATCGATGCCGGCCTCGCGGAAGTCCCGGTGTGCCACGGCCACGATCGCTGCATCGTAGGTACCCGGCTCTGGCGCCTCGACCGGCGTCAGCCCGTATTCATGCGCGACATTCGCCGGATCGGCCCACGGGTCGTATACATCGACGGTCACATCCATGGCCTGCATTTCGCGCACGATATCCACCACCCGCGTGTTGCGGATATCCGGGCAGTTCTCCTTGAACGTCAGCCCCATGATGAGCACGCGCGATCCGTTCACCTGGATTTTCCGCCGCAGCATCAGGCGCACGACTTCGTGCGTGATGTAACGACCCATGCCGTCGTTGATACGCCGGCCGGCGAGGATGATATCCGGGTGGTAGCCCACCGCCTGCGCCTTGTAGGTGAGGTAGTACGGATCCACGCCGATACAGTGCCCGCCGACGAGTCCGGGCCGGAACGGCAGGAAGTTCCATTTGGTACCCGCGGCCTCGAGGACTTCCTGGGTATCGATGTCCAAGCGCCCAAAGATCTTGGAGAGCTCGTTGACCAGCGCCACGTTGATATCGCGCTGGACGTTCTCGATCACCTTCGCGGCTTCGGCCACCGTGATGGACGAGGCCCGGTGCACGCCGGCGGGCACGACCTGCTCATACAGCGCCACCAGCCGGTCGGCCGTCTCCGGCGTGGAACCGGACACCACCTTCACGATATTCGCCAGGCCATGCGCCGCGTCGCCGGGGTTCGCCCGCTCCGGGCTGTACCCGACGAAGAAATCCTCGTTGTACGTCAGCCCCGAGCCGGCGGCGAGAATCGGCACGCAGCGTTCTTCAGTCGCCCCCGGGTACACCGTCGATTCGTACACCACGATATCGCCGCGCGACAGATAAGGCGCGAGCGCGCGCGACGCGGATTCCAGCGGGCCGAAATCCGGAACCTTCGCATCGGTCACCGGGGTTGGCACCGTCACCACATAGATGTTCGCACGCGCCAGATCGGCCGGGTCGGCCGAGAACGACAGATCCCCCAGCGCCTCGAGCCGCTCGCGCGAGACTTCGCGCGTGAAGTCATAGCCGTTTTGCAACTGCTCGATTCGTTTGGCATCGATATCAAAACCGAGCGTCGGCTGGTGCTGCCCGAACGCAACCGCAAGTGGCAGGCCGACATAGCCCAACCCGAGAACCGCAAGCTGATTGCTTGCCGGCGCATCTGTATTCGACACTCCCCACCTCTTCATCTGGAACCGTGGCGGGCCGGAACGCGCGATCCGAGGCCCAATCCCGCCAATGATACCGAAACTCGTCCGCGCACGGCGGGCCGTAAATGAACACCGCTCGCCGGGAAACCGCTTAGAGACCCTTTCGGCTTCGGCCACGCCGGTCACGCCCGGTATAATCCGCTCTGCCCCATCCGCGTCACCACTGGATCGTTCATGAGCATTCTCGTCACCGGCAGCGCAGGCTTCATCGGCTTTCACGTCGCCCAGCGACTGCTGGATCGAGGCGAAAACGTCGTAGGCGTCGACAACTTCGACCCGTATTACGACGTCGCGCTCAAGCGCGCCCGAGTGGCCATGCTCGAAAAGAACCCGGGGTTCGAACAGATCGAGCTGAACATCGCCGACCGCGAGGCCATGCCCGCCTTGTTCGCCGAGCGCGGCTTCGAGCGCGTCGTCCATCTGGCCGCGCAGGCCGGCGTGCGTCATTCCCTCGACCATCCCCACGACTACATCGATTCGAACGTCACCGGCACGCTCAATGTTCTGGAAGGCTGCCGGTACAACAACGTCGCCCACCTGGTATATGCCTCCACCAGCTCGGTCTACGGCGCCTCCACCGACATGCCCTTCTCGCCCAGCGGCGACGCCGATCACCCGCTCGCGATCTACGCGGCATCGAAACGCGCCACGGAATTGATGGCGCACTCCTACTCCCATCTATACGGCGTGCCCACAACCGGCCTGCGCTTCTTCACCGTATACGGCCCCTGGGGCCGGCCGGACATGGCGCTGTTCCTATTCACGAAGAAGATGCTGGCCGGCGAACCCATCCCGGTGTTCAACCACGGCCAACACCGGCGAGACTTCACCTTCGTTGGCGATATCGCCGAAGGCATTGTCCGGGTCCTGTACAAGACCGCCACGCCGGACGACCAATGGAACAGCGATGCCCCCCGCGTCGACAGCAGCCCCGCGCCCTGGCGGATCTACAACATCGGTAACGGCAACCCCGTGCCGTTGATGGACTACATCAACCGCCTCGAGGAATGCCTGGGCGTCACCGCCGAAAAAGAAATGCTGCCCATGCAGGCTGGCGACATCGAAGCCACCCACGCCAGCGTCGACGGCCTTTTCCAGGCGGTCGGATACCAGCCGCAGACCACCGTCGACGAAGGCATCCAGAAATTCGTCGAGTGGTATCGCGCGTACTACGGCTAACCAGGCTCGGGCTTCGTGGGCCGCAAGGCATCATCCGACGGAATCACGCCGGCACGGGCCAACGAAGGGCGAAACAGCAGCCTGCCATCCACATATCCGGACCAGCCGGAAAGCTCGAAACCTTCCCAGAACAGACAAAGCGGATTAGCCTCGGACATGGTGGCCTTCGCGAGTTGGTTGGCGTGATAACCCCAACTCTATCGGCGAACCGTCGCCGCTTCCTTACCACTCTTCCCGCCAATCCGCGATGAACCTTAAAAATCACTGTGGGCTGCCCAGCTCACAGGATCCACCTCAGCGTGATTTGCCGCCGACCTACGGGGACTGGACGATGCTTTTGCCCTTGGCGGGATCTGGGGAGCCCTGCTCGAGGCATTGATCGACGAGCCTGATTTCGAATCGGCTGATGATCGATGCCAGGCCATTGCAAAGCGCATGCGGCCACCGCGGGTGCGGTCGGCGGTAATGACGAAATTGGCCATGCACCTGACTCGCATTGTTTTTCGGGAGATTACCCGTGCCGGTCAGATTCAAGCGGTAGACGTCCGCGACCAAGTCGAGGTCGACGTTTCGTGTCTCGACCGTTTTCTAAAACGGCGACCGAAAACCGTGTGAAACATGACAACACTCAATAGGCATTGTCGTGCATAAATCCACGGAAAACCGTCAGTAGGATGATTTTGAAATCGAACCAAAGCGACCAATGTTCAATGTAATAAAGATCGTATTGAACCCTTTTCGCCATCTTATCAACTGTGTCGGTTTCTCCACGGTACCCGTTAACCTGCGCCCAGCCAGTGATACCAGGCTTTACCCGGTGGCGCCACATATAGCTATTGACCTGATCTCGATACTCCGCATTATGTGCCAATGCATGCGGCCTAGGACCAACTATAGACATACGCCCTTGTAAAACATGTATAAACTGAGGCAACTCATCAAGGCTAGTTTTCCTCAAGAAGCTTCCGAACTTAGTAACTCGGGGATCCTCTTTCCGAGCTTGTGTCAAAGTCCACTCAGACTCTTTATGAACAACCATAGTCCGGAACTTCCATACTTCTATTTCTCTTCCATCCCACCCATGACGCATTTGTTTAAAAAAACCGGCCCCGGAGAACTCAGCTTGACCCCAGCAGCGATGGCGAGCATTAACGGGCTTATCAGTATCAGGATAATCGCCGAAAGCGCGCGATCTTCGACTGCTTTCAGCAAACGATTCAGGCCGCTCATCGGCGTGTCGGCCAAGTTCAATGCCGGCAATCCAACCACCTCCATCATCCGGTGCCGGAGGAGAGTCAGCGCGCGCGTGTCCGGAATGAAACGCTGAGCCACCATCGTATGACGCAATTCGCGTTGCATCGCGGTCAGTATCGCTTCGTCCTGCAACGAAAGACAGAACCACACTTCGTCGATGTCGCCCCGCAGCACGAACTCCGCTAGCGACAAGTGAGCCGGCAGGACTGGAACGCCCGCCAACGTGGAGGACGCGTCTGCCGCCGCCGCAGGTTGTCTCACCGCCCGGCACAGGCGAAATCCACCACAGCGTTGTGCGTTTTGGACCACCGTTTCGATCAATGGCCCGCGGCCCACCAGCACGACGCGGCATGCACCATCCCGCTTTTCGAGCAAACGGGTCATCAGCACTTTACAAATCGCGCGCAGGCCAATCAGACCCACGCCCCCGAGCAAGACCCAGTAACCGAACCAGACGCGCGAGTATTTGTGGCTCGCCTTGAGCAGAAATGCGAGCACAACGAGTGAAAAAGCGACATATCCCCACGCCCGAATCAATCGCTTCCATCTCTCGACAGAGCGGCTACCGATCCGATCCCGATAGAGCCCGAACTGCGGAAAAATGACAAGGCAAGCCATTGCCGCAAGTGCGATAGCGTTCTGATAATGCGGTGGCATCGCGACAGTCGAAAAATAGGCGAAATACGCCAGATAGCCGCTGCCCACGATGGCCACGATATCCATCAACACGTAAAGCCACTGGGACATGACGCCGTATTCCAGAGCCGGTTTGCGCCGTTGAACCCGACGTCTAAGACCCGTTCGACTCATATTCACACGCGGTTGTTATTTGCTCTGGCCAGTTGAAGACACGATGCCGTCTATCTCGAGCGCATCCAAGGCGCCGTTACATTATCGAGAATACTCTCAAATCAGCTGCGCATGGCGTGCCTTCAAATCGTCAATTCGCGGGAGGAACGGCAACGCTTTATTGCCTGGACATCCCCGGAGGTCGAGCGAGAAATGGCCGCGCATTGCACGGTATGGAATCGGCGCGCTCGCGGCGACCTCTCCCAGATGTACTCGCGCGCGTACGCAGGTATCGCCTCCGCGCCGATAGTGTTACCAACAGTCCCGGGCACCTGCGCATCAGCCCACGGCCTGTTGTTACGGTTAGTCCAAGCTACGGCATTTCGGATGCCCTTCCACATACGAAAACGGGCTGGGAAGTTAGCATAAAAATAAAGCGCGACCGCTAACCTGCCGATAACATTGCCGGTGATCGGCGGGACCGCAGACCGACGGTCAGCCCCAGGCCTTTACACTTCGGGCGTAGCTGCGTCCCTGGAGCAAGGCTTCTGCGCAGTCATGCCTCGAGACAACACCGGACATCGACTGATGAAAGGCGAGCCTCTACAATCCGGTCTCGCGATAAGCTACATCCAAAAGCTCGCTCGGGCTCTCCTCGGCTGGACAATCGAGCATGCCAGGTCCTCCGATCAGTCATAATCATCCCTTGACGAGGCGCGCGTGTTGGAGCAACCCAGTGAAGACCGAACGTTCACAAACGCTTTAGTAAGGCTGCCCGGGCCTACTCATACATGCCAGCACGATCTGCTGTCCGCGCACAGGACCGCGATCGACCGAAGCCAATTTCACTTTCACGGGCTGCTTTACCGCAGCAACCGAAGGCGTGACTCGCAAGAGCATCCAAACCAGAAACTCGACGAATGTGACTATGAACACGAATACGCGCGAGATCGAAAAATCGCCCCAGTCCGCGGATACACAACGCTACCCGAGTCGGACGAAATCAGCGTGATCGATCTATGGCTCGTGCTCGTGCGCAGGCGCTGGTGGTTCGTGGGTACGTTGCTCGTAGTCATGTCCGTCGTGGTCGCACTCCTGATGCTTACGCCCTCGCTCTACCAAAGTCGCGCTGTAATCCGCATCGGACAGATTGCGAATGTGAACGGCTCGGGCCAGACCACGTTGCTGGAATCACCCGACGTGCTGGCAAGCAAGTTGAGATCTGCACCTCATGTGACTGATGTCGAGCCGAGCGGGAACGGCGCCCTAGTCACCGTCGCCGCACAAGGGCACAGTCCAAAGCAAGCTCAGGGTTTTCTCGCAAGCGCGCTGCGGAATATTCAGAATGACCTCCAACAGCGCTTCGATCAGGCCATGAGCAGATCTAGAAGCTATAAAGCCAGTCTAAATGGACAACTGGGAGAGCTCCAGTCGATCAACCAGCAACTCGCCAAGGCGGCCAATAGCGGCCAGAAGACCGCGTCCACGCTCACCGCCAGCCGCGTCGACCTGCTACAGCAGATCGGAGAAATCCAAACGCATATCGCCAATGTTCAGCAGAGTATGACGCCGCCGCAGTCAATACCTACCGAATTGATCCAAAAACCGAACTTGCCCGCCAAACGGACGTCCCCAAACGTGAAGCTGATGGTCGTATTGGGTTTGTTGGCTGGCATCGTGCTTGGAGTATTTACCGCTTTCTCCATCGAATTCCTGCACCGGGCTCGCATGGAAATGCAATGGCGCAGGGCCGAGGAAGACGCTTGATCAATTAGCCGTCAATACGCGCTAATTCACCATTCGGAGAATAAGACCCACAATGGCGTTACCGCTATTATACGGTTCACTAACCGCGACGTCAGAAGGAAAACGGCGGGCAAGGGCCAAAGAAATTCTTGATTAGTTCGCAAACTCAGCGGGGTCACGATATGACCCACCGACTCCGGATAATAAAGCCATAACAGACACATGGAGCGTCGTTATGGCGATGAATCGGGTTCAATTCCAACCCGGCTTGTCCATGGCCGAGTTCATCCAACGTTACGGCACCGAAGCCCAATGCGAAGCTGCGTTGATCGAATTGCGCTGGCCGCAAGGTTTCGTATGCCCGGCGTGTCGTTGTCATCTGCACACGACGTTCGAACGGGCCGGACGCACCCACTGGCAATGCCGGCGCTGCCGGCATCAGACCACGGCCACCGCCGGTACGATCTTCGCATCCACGAAGTTGCCGCTGACGGTCTGGTTTCTGGCCATGCATTTGCTGACCCAGGCCAAGAACAACGTCTCGGCGCTGGAACTGATGCGTCATCTGGGCGTGGGCTATAGCGCCGCATGGCGGATCAAGCACAAGATTCTGCATACCATGGCCGAGCGTGAATCGCGCCGGCAGCTGGGCGGTCGGGTCGAGATCGACGACGCCTATCTGGGCGGCGGTAATCCCCCCATTTTTAGCGCAAATCAAAAGCGGAGTTAAGCAACCATACTCAGTTTCTGCATGGGTGTGATGCCGCCGAGCGCCATGTTTGGCCGCTCGTGATTGTAAGTCCAGAGCCATCGCGTCGCAGCGTCCTGAGCATGAGCAATGGACTCGAACAGGTGCTGATTGAGCCAGTCGTAGCGAACCGTTCGATTATAGCGTTCGACGTAGGCGTTCTGCTGCGGCTTGCCCGGCTGAATATAGTCGAGCCGGATCTTGCGCTTGGCGGCCCATTGGATCAACGCGCCACTGATGTATTCCGGCCCGTTGTCGCAACGAATGGCGGCCGGCTTGCCGCGCCATTCGATGATCTGTTCCAGACTGCGGATCACCCGGGCTGAGGGCAGCGACAGATCGACTTCGATGCCCAGGCCTTCGCGGTTGTAGTCGTCGATGACGTTGAACAGCCGGAAGCTGCGACCGTCATTCAGCTGGTCGTGCATGAAGTCCATCGACCAGCTCTGGTTGGGCGCAGTCGGCACGGCCAGTTTCTCTGGCGCGTCTCGCTTCAACCGCTTGCGCGGCTTGATCCGCAGATTCAGTTCCAGCTCGCGATAGATCCGATACACGCGCTTGTGGTTCCAGCGAAAACCTTTGACGTTGCGCAGATACAGGAAACACAGGCCAAACCCCCAGTTGCGCTGATGATCGGTCAGGCGGATCAGCCAGTCCGCAATCTCGGCGTTCTCATCCGACAACGTCGGCTGATAGCGATAGCAGGTCCGGCTGATCGAAAACGCCACGCAGGCCAGCCGGATGCTGATCCCGTATTCACGCACGCTGTGTCGGGCCATCTCGCGTCGGCGAGATGGCCTCACCATTTTTTTGCCAGGGCTTCCTGCACGATCTCGGCCTTGAGCCGCTCCTCGGCGTACATCTTCTTGAGCCGGCGGTTCTCGTCCTCCAGCTCTTTCATGCGGGCCATGAGCGAGGCGTCCATGCCGCCGTACTTGCTGCGCCACTTGTAGAACGTGGCGGAGCTCATGCCGTGCTCACGGCACAGCTGCGGTACGGGCGTGCCGGCCTCGGCCTGCTTCAAGATCGCCAGGATCTGGCTGTCGGTATATCGGGATGTCTTCACGGGAACCTCCTCGGGTTAGATTACGAGAAAATTCCGCTTTTGACCTGCACTCTTTTCTGGGGGGATTACCCGTGGACCACTTACGAGAGCCGGATGCGCGGTAACGTGCACCTCCGGTTCGGTGAGCGAGCAGAGGAAACGGGTCGGCTTCTGCCGACACCGCGCCTCTGCTCGACTCTACACGGAGATCATGACCGGTGAGGGCAAGCTGTATCTGTGCGTCGTGATCGACCTGTTCAGCAAGCTCGTGATCGGCTGGTCCATGCATCATCGCCAGGATCGACAGATGGTCATGAGAGCTGTGGAAATGGCGGTTTGGCAGCGCCAAGGTAAGGCAGACTTGATTTTGCATTCCGACCGCGGCAGTCAATTCACCAGCGGTGATTATCAGCGTTTGCTGAAGAACAGTACGCTCACCTGTTCGATGAGCGCAGTCGGCCATTGCGGCGACAATGCGGCCTGCGAAGGCTTCTTCGGTGTGCTCAAACGCGAACGCGTCCATCGCGTCAGGTACCACACGCTGGATGTCGCGAAGTCAGACCTCTTTGACTACATCGAGCGATTCCATAACCCTAGGATGAGGCGACGCGTCGCCAAGCAAGATCTGTTGTTTTCAGGCTTTTCCAATCCGTCCGTTGGAACGGGGTAGAACCCCGCTAATCATGCTCATCCCAGAAGCGTCTGTGCATACTCAGCCGCCGCTTGAGCCAGCGCGGCAGTCTAGCCTCCTGCTGCCCGATTTTATAGCCCAGAAGTTTTATAGCATTTCTGAGCAACGACGAGGGCCAAAGATAAATCCGCCTCAAACCTAGGAAACGCAGTTCAGAGCCCACATAACGCATCCCCTCACCGCCCGCTCCGCCAAAGCCCATCCGTATCAAGGGCTCGCGTGCATGGAAAACACCCTGATCGAAGTAACGCCGAAATTCCTCGATCATTGAATAATTATGCGAATGATGACACCGGGCATCTCCTGCATACGCGACTTTCCAACCGGACAAGAGCATTCGTGCCGCCACGTACATATCTTCAGAAAGTATCACGTGATTCGGAAAACCACCGACTTCCCGCAACGCCTCTCGGCGATATGCTGCAAACGAGTTGGAGATAAAAGGTGTCTTGATGCCGAGTCAAGCTGCATCGGACAGACGACTTCACCCGTGATTCAGCAGGATAATTGAAGAGCCGGGCATGTTTGGCGAGCAGGGTTGCGTCAAGATGTGGAAGTTGGCGACCACAGACCGCGCCAACTTCGGGGTCCGAAAATGGAGCGACAAGGCGCTCGATAGCATGCGCATCAGCGAGATATGCATCCTGGGTCAAGAAAACATAGATCGTATACTTGGGGTTAGCGGCCACAATTGATTGACGAGTACCACCATGATTGAACTCCGAAACGGGGATTGTTTGAACGGAAAGCCTGCCTCACGGCAAGTGGAACGGTCGAGTCCGTAGAACTGGAGTCAACCACCAAAACATCGCACTGCTCCGTTTGATTGGAAATCGACCGAAACAGCCGGCGAATTTTTTCTTCGCCATTTCTGGTTGGAATGATTAAAGCGATTCGCATTATTATCCAATTAACCTGCATCATGGCAGCGTCTTATACTTCGGCGCAGCCAGTCAGTTCACCCTGACTAGTATTTGCTACCTTCGCCCTGAAGTGGGCAATTATCCCGACTTACCGCCATGCACTGCGTCGACGGTTTCAGTTGCGGTCGTCCTCCGCACGCGAGAGCGGTGTAGAAACAAACGCGCACCTGTGCCGACCACCTACCGCCGTGCTCCAGACTCATCCCAAGCGTGGACATTGGATCAACGGACGCCGCCGGCGAACCCGCTGCTGGTGCATTCAGCCGAGCGCCGGGCAGTAAGTGCGTGCCGAAGACGAGCCAGCCCAGCGCAGCACGCCAGTGATTGGCAAAGCGATTAATGTCAGCAGCTTTTGGGTGACAACGTGCGCGGCCCCCGGCCGGCGAGCATCAGGCGGAGCCCAGCCTACGATTTGTAGCTCGCTCTGGCGAATACGGAAGCGACCGGGCTCCCCATGAATTTACCCTTTATGGAGGATCAGTGGACAGGGTTCCGTCATACCTGACGGTTGGTACTGACATAAGCATTTGATCTGGATATGCCAAGCGCAGTTTCTAACCGTTGCCACACGTGTCATCAGTATCCAAAAGCTAACACAACCGTATGAGACACATTATATCGGACGGCAGGTTCCTGGCAAAGCCCGGGGATTTCCTACCCCCAACGCTGTCCGTATCGATCGCTTGAGCCACAGCTTCCAAGACGGCCCATGTGCGCTCCATCGTCCTGTCCCAACTGAACGCCCGGGCCCGCTTCAATCCGCTAGCCCGCAATTGCGATCTGAGCGAGCCGTCCTCGATCAGACGCCTCAATCCCTCCGCAATCGCTTCGACATCATACGGGTCGACCATCACACCCGCGCATCCCCCACGACCTCCGGCAGCGAGGCTCGGTTGCCGGTGAGTACGGGAACGCCTGACGCCATGGCTTCCAGCGGGGGCAATCCGACCCTTCGTAGACCGACGGAAAGGCAAAGGCGAGGGCGCTCGCGTACAGCCGCGGCAAGGCGTTATCCGGAACGTGGCCCGTTAGATGAACGCGTGGAGGCAGCCGGGAAAGGGATGCCTCATCCGCGAATATGCGCTCGTTCCCCATTTTCCCAGTGAGCACCAGCCAGACATCATCGGGGATCTCGGACTGTATCTGAGCCCAAGCCTGCAACAACCTTGCGAGGTTTTTGCGCGGCACTCAGCGAACCGACGGATAACACATAGTGCCGACACGGCAATTGCAAGTCCATCAAATTCTCGGAGGACGCGGCTTCCGACACCGGAGCGAACCGACTGTCAACCCCATTGGGAATCACGGTCACTCGCTCTTCATCCAGCCCTGTATACGCCAGCAACCGCTGTTTCGAAAATTCTGAAATCGTGATGACTCTGAGCAACCCTCCTAACCAACCTCGGCGTCAGAAATTTGTACCAAGCACCAGCTTTTGAATCTATATCAGCGTTCAACTCCGCTACAATGCCTGAACGATCCATCTGGGCAACATCATGAATCGTTACTACCTGCCTCGAAACAGCCAACGGCCCCGTGTTGGCCGGGCTGAATAAGACCCTTCCCTCACCTTTCCCGGCAACAGAAGTCGCTCCCAAGAGTTACCCTGAACTCTCGAAAGCGGTCGCTGGGTTATATCGTTTCTACCTCTCCTTCAAATCGATTAACCAACTCCAGCACGTACCTCTGCATGCCGGTCAAGGGCGACTGAAGCACTCTAGTATTAATTAGAAAATTTGTCACCACGAACAAAACTTCCCTTCACCGTCATAAATTGATTTCGTGCTGTAATCCCCCGCACAGATAATGCCAACCCCAAAAACAACGGCAGAACACTGCCTCCTCCAATCAAGGTCGCCACAACGCCATACACGATGAGCACCAGAAATACCGGTAAACGCCAAGCCGCGACACCCCGGCTCGGACTGAGCCGTACGATCCGCCACCACACTGCGACGAACAACAACAGCGCAACCGGCAAGCCAAAATACACTGTCACATAAACGAACAGATTATCCGCCGCCAAATAATGCGCCGGTTCGAGATACTGTCCCAGCGGCGCCTATGCCGCCCCAAGCCGCGCCCGACCCACCAATGCCAGCTCCCGCCCAGATCGAGAAGGTGCAATGAATCGGGCCACATCCAGTTCAGCCTGTCGCCGAAACTGGCAAACAGAAACTTGCCGGCAAAACTATGCAAGGCTGGGTCGTAATGAATCCAGACGGTGGAAAGCGGAAGCAGAATCATTACGAGCAGAATGAACGACAGCGCAACGAGCCAGAGCTGAATCCAGTATCGCGGCCAGCGCAGCAGGCCGCCCCCGGCAAAGTATATCGACACCAGCAGCCACGCTCCCATAGGCCCTTTCGATGTCGTCAAGCCCATCCCTGACGCCTGCGACGAGCCAGACCAACAGCTTGATGCCCCTGCGCTTGAGTAAGACAACCAGCATCACGCCGAACAGCAGCAACTGTGAGGCGGCACTGAACGATGCTCTCGCAAATCCGGCATAACGCTCCACGCCGAAGGCGGTCCATTGCCGTGACACTTGGATCTTGCTGCCCAGCAGGGTCAGGCTTTAAGCCGCTCCACGGATAATGAATCAGCGGATTGAGGAAAACGCCCGCGGCCGCCACGACAAACACAACCACAAACAAGCGCCGCCATTGCTCCACGCTCACCACGGGCCCGGCCCAAAGACCGAACAACAGTGGCAAGAGCACCCATAGCCCGAACAGCGCCTGCAAGGGCGTATTCAGATTAACCATGCCCCAGAGCAGATAGATCAGTACCAGCCCGGTGAGCAGCCAAGCCACCGGAGACGCGCGCGGCCGCAACAGCGGCAGCAGAAGCACGGCCATGAGCAACAGCAGCTTGGGCAGATAAACGAGCGCATCCACATGCAGCAGCGCTAGGCCGTAGCGCAGCTCGTCCGATTGAGGACGACAGACCACAGAAACAGACCTGCCAGCGCATAGACGAGGTTCCGCAGATTCAAGCGGGAACGCGCTGCGTCTTGCAAACCGGGCAATGTGGGCCGGGGCCAGACGAGATCGGCGGATTGCGACATCACATCGACTGCTTCGGCGATGCCGCCGGATTGGTGTTTATTACCTCGCGGTACAAGTCTTCATAGGTTTTGATCCACGCCGACATATCGAGGAACGGCACGCTACTGGTTCGCGCGTTGGCCGCCAGCGTGGCGCGAAGCTCGCTGTCGGCGTGGACTGCGCTCAAAGCCGTAAGCAATTCATCCGGCACATCGGGGTCGAAGAGCAGGCCGTTCTCGCGGTGGCGGATCATCTCGGGTATCCCGCCGCGCCGCGAGCCGATAACCGGCTTACCGAAAGCGAAGGCTTCCATCACAACCATGCCCAGTGCCTCGTTCAAGAGTGAAGGCACGACCACCACATCGACCTGCGGGTAGAAATCGCGGGCCTCGACGCGGCCCAGGAACCGAATCTGCGCATCGCCCGTTTGAGCACGCAGGCGGTCTTCGTAAGCCTGCTTTCCGCTGCTGGTGATCCAGAGCTCGGCATCCGGGAGATCGGCGGCGAGGAAAGCATTGATCAGCGGTTCGATGCCCTTGCTCGGGTCCAGCCGGCCAATGTAACCGAAGCGCAAACCACGATGGGCTTCAAGGCGGCGGCGCGTCGTCGACGCCCAAAGCGTGCGGCGCGCGCGCATTGTGAATCGCCCGCTGAATGGGCACCCCTTCGAAATAACCCAGGTACCGATGCCGGTCGAGCATATAACGGCTCACCCCGACCACGGCCTGCACCCGGCGACTCAGCGCACGATGTGGCAAACGGAACGCGCGGCACACCATACACTGATTCGCACAGTTTCGGCCCTTCCTGTCAGATCGCCCCCCGCACAGATCGCATCATGGCCGTGCAACACCTGCACGCACCGGGACACCCCAACCGGCCAAGCGTCACCCAGCTTGCCGCCGACCAGCCAGCCAAAGCGTGCAGCGAAGCGACATCCGGCTTTTCCTGCGCAACGACTTCCTGCAGATAGCCCTGCATCCAGACGTTGTAGCTATCCACCGCTTCGTCAAATCAGTCCTCTGATGCCCCAGCTGATCTACTCTTGTGATGAGGCCAATAGACATTTCGGATGCCGGCTTTCCAAACCGTGATCCCTTCGCGCTCGGTCCGTTCAAGCCCGGCCGTGTCCGATGTGGCGAGCAACACGCACTCGTGCCCGGCGTCGCGCAGGCCACGCAATTGCTCCCAAACAATCACATCCGCCCCACCACCCAGCTCGGGATCGGCAAGTGAGTGCAGGACAAGAATTTTCATGAATCCGTACCTCGTGCCGCATTTCGCCGCCCCATCCACAGCGCATAAAACTGACTCCTTACACCCATGACGTTGAATACCATGCTAACCGCAGAATAGATCGCAGCGCCTGCGGCGGCGAATGCTAAAAGCTGGACAATCGGGTGAACAGGAAACATCCGCAAGAGACGCTCCTGTCAACCACAGGATGCCACTCATGATGAGTGTAGCCACGACGATGGCGGCAGCATCGCGGGTGATATAGCGGGAAGCAGAATCTGCCTATGGCTGATGGTGTAAACGGAACAACAGCCTAAGCGCGTTCGCGATGGTAGTGTCGCCCCAGCAGCGCCCAGGCCGCCCTGCAATGGAATGAGCCAGAAATTCAGACCGACATTCAACGCAGCCGCCCACGGCGCCGATCCACATCTGATGCAATGTGTTTTGCCGTAATTGGAAGCTGAGGTCGAAATAGTACACCTTCATGCCTTCGACCAACCCGGCGAATTCCCAAGCCATGGTAGCAAGAGCACAGTCGCCTCGGGCGCGGAACGCATCGCCCAAGAATGCACCAGAGATGATGCCGGCAGAAGTATGAAGGCGGCGGTTACCGGCAAACCGACCAACAGCAAACCGTTTAGCGTCTGACCAAGCAGAGTACGAAACTTCTCGGACCCGGCTTCCGCTTGAGCCTGCAAGAGCAACGGATAGCCTGCCAAGTTCACGACCGTCATCAGGGTAATGACTATTTTTTGTGTTATGTCATATGCAGCGGCGTAGTGCCCGGCAACAGCTGTTCCCTGCATCCATGCAAGCATATAGCGGTCGGCGAATCCCATAATGCCGACGAGCGCGAACGTTGCAGTCAGCGGCACACCAAACTGTAGAAGCGGCCACACCTCGGTACGCGAAGCCTGCCTTGGGCGAATCAACGGCAGCGTGCGACCAAGTTCCACAACCACAACCAGCGTGACCCCCAGCAACACACCGGCCAGCAGGCCGCAAACACCCGCCAACTCGAATCCGCCTATACCGCCGGCCAACATCGCCAGCGCACGTTCACTGGCCACGGTACCATAATGCAACGGCGACAACTCCACTCGCGCACGCTCGAGTAATATGTCGAAAGCGCCCTGCACTATGGTGATAGCCACTGCGAGCATCACCAATTGCGCATCCTCGGAAAATATCGCCACAGGTAGCGCAACGATAACAAGGCCACCTGCAACGACGAGGAATGAGACCGCGAGCGTCGAGACGAGAATGGCTCGGCCATCTTCAGTTCGCTCCTGGTAGAAGCGAAGTAACCCCATGCGCAGCCATTGAAAAAATATGGAGCTGAGCAGTATGGATGCCGTATAGACCAACGCATACACGCCGAATTCGCTAGGGCCCAACAGGCGGGTATAGATCGCAACAGAGAAAAAAGCGATCAAGCTCGGGAAGCCGCGCGCCAGAAGATAGATCAGCGAATGACGTGCGAACATCTTTGTTTCCCGATTCGCCTTCGCGCATCACATCAAACATAGGTTCTTGAATCAGATCGACGCAACCGCGCACGAGCCGACAAAGCACTGTAACCAGCGTCAGGCGGTAATTTGAGCCCTGCAGCACGAACAGTGACACGATATTCTGACGCAGTACGCTCATGCGACCATCCTGCGCTTTGCCAACAAGTGAGGTTACGCCAGTGGCGATGAATAGGTTGTCAGTCATTGCTACTCGGTTTGATCTCTCTGTTATACATGGTGAAAAGAGCGAGAGTGGCATAGCCGCGCCACATTAACTGATGGCCGCGACGGAGGGGCATTAAGGTGGGGAGATCCATATCTGTTCAGCTACCCGAACCAACCGAACAATTAGACTTTTCTGATGATGGGTGCATTTTCTCCCCATTCTGAAGCCGAAGATGCAGGCACTTGCTTTCTATGTGATGCCACTCAGTGGAAATATAGGTGCGGGCGTCTTCCAGCAATGCATAGGTGCCTCGCCCGCGTTAGCCTGCATGCCCCCGGCCCGTGAACGAAAAGGTCCACACAGGATTCCGCTGACCCTCTCCCCAAAAACCGAGCATCCAGACTTGCAAAAATCAGGCCTGTGAGTAACTCAGGTAGTACTCCGCGAGGGTCACGTCCCCGAGCGAGCTGTGGGTTCGATCCTCGTTGTATGAGATATATCAAACGTGGTGTATACGACGTTGCTCAGGCGGCGCTCCTGTGGTCGTTGGATTCGGCTGTTTGCTCGATACCGTCGACGAACATGACCCCTTGCCCGAGTCGCTCGAGCCATTGATAGCCCGCGTAGCCGTCGCCAGCGCTTGGCCGCACTCTGGCCCAGTTTGAAGGTCAAACTGAGGATCGTGTCGCGCGTTACGCAACCGCGGGTCTTCGCGGTCCGCAGGCGGACCGTGGCAAACGTGGATTCGATCGGGTTCGTGGTCCGGATCGATTGCCAGTGCGTGCCCGGGAAGTCGTAGAACGTGAGCAACTGGGCCCGATCCTTGGCCAGACAGTCGGCGGCTTTCGGATATTTATCGCGATAGGCCGTGACGAAGGCGTCGAAGGCGGTCTCGGCGTCGGCCCGGGTCTGGCCATGGCGTTTTCGAAGCAGACAGCTAATACGCCCAATAAATAGCCGGCCACAAGTATCATGAGGGCATTGGCCGAAGCCAACACACCTATACTGACAACGCTGATCGCTACGGTGGGTCGCGTGAACATCTTTCTTTATTAGGCCCGAAACTCAGCCAACCTGAGCCGATCTTTCACCCGAGGTGTCGTGTTGGCTTCGGCACGGATTAGTCGAGGCAAGATAGAGCGGCAGTCATAGCGGCGATTGAAGCGGTACTGGAAGTCGGCCAGGTAACGCGCGGCGTATTTGGCGAACTTGAAGGCGCTAGACATGGTGCCGGTGATTGCGTTCTTGAGGTTGCCCAAAATGATGTTGACCCAACGAAACTCCGGATGGGCTGGCCGAGGTCCGGCCGGACCCAGCGACAAGCGCGAAGTTCTTCTGGTTAAGGCACGAAACGCCGGAAGACCGTCCGAAACGACCAGGGTCTCGGCTCCAACGCCTCGTGGGGCCGGTCGGCGATCTCTGCTAATGTGAACGGAGCATACCGGATGGCCACCTGATCGGGCTTGCGATCGGCCGTGGTCGATACGGCGATGACAAACGGGATCTTGTGGACTTGACACCCGCTGGCTGGGAGAAACGACTTGGTCAGCTGACCTTTTCCGCCACTTGGGCCAACTCCAGCCGGGCAACCGAGAATGCCGTTCCCTTCTCATCCTTGCCCGAAACGATTGGCTCGCCTCCGGCCAGCAGCGGCCACTCGATGTTCAGGTCGGGGTCGTTCCAGTGAATGCACCGCTCATGCTCAGGCGCATAGAAATCGGTGCACTTGTACTGGAATTCCGCGGAGTCACTCATCACGTAGAAACCGTGCGCAAAACCGGGCGGCACCCAGAGCTGATACTGGTTGTCTTCGGAGAGCACCTCCCCCACCCATTGGCCGAAGGTAGGCGAATTGGGGCGCAGGTCCACCGCCACGTCGAACACTTCGCCGCGGGTGACACGCACTAGCTTGCCCTGCGGCTGCTGTATTTGATAGTGCAAGCCCCGCAGGGTGTTTTTGACCGAGCGGCTGTGGTTGTCTTGGACGAAGGTGGCGTCGATGCCGGCCTCGGTGAATACGCGGGCGTTCCAGGTTTCCATGAAGAAGCCACGCGCGTCGCCAAATACCCTGGGCTTGATCAGCTTGACGTCGGAGATACGGGTCGGGATCACTTCCATCTCGTCTTTCCTTTCAGACTTCTTGCTCGGCGAGTTGCTTGAGGTAGGCGCCATAACTGTTCTTCTTCAAACCATCGGCCTGAATCAACAATTGCTCACGGTCGATGAAGCCCATGCGGAAGGCTACTTCCTCCAGGCAGGCCACCTTCAGGCCCTGACGTTTTTCCAAGGTCTCGATAAAGCCCGAGGCCTCGTGCAGGGAATCGAAGGTGCCGGTATCCAGCCAGGCGAAGCCGCGGCCCAGCAATTCCACGTTGAGGTCGCCGCGTTCAAGGTAGGCCTGATTGATGCTCGTGATCTCCAGTTCGCCGCGGTGCGAGGGCTTCACTGACTTGGCGATCTCCACCACGTCGTTGTCGTAGAAATAGAGGCCGGTCACCGCATAGTGCGACTTGGGTTTGGCGGGCTTTTCCTCGATGGAGACGGCGCGCCGATCGGCATCAAACTCGACCACGCCGAAGCGCTCGGGGTCGTTAACCTGGTAGCCGAACACCGTGGCACCGCTCTGGCGGGCGCTGGCGGCCTGCAATTGCTTGGAGAAACCGGGGCCGTGGAAGATGTTGTCGCCCAGCACGAGACACACCGGGTCGTCACCGATAAACGTCTCGCCGATGAGGAAGGCCTGGGCCAGGCCATCGGGGCTGGGCTGCACCGCATAACGGAGTGAAATACCGAACTGGCTGCCATCACCCAGCAGGCGCTGGAAGCCTTCCTGGTCCGCCGGCGCGGTAATAATCAGAACCTCCCGAATCCCCGCCAGCATCAGTACAGAAAGCGGGTAATAGATCATCGGCTTGTCATAGACAGGCAACAGCTGCTTGGAGATGCCTTTCGTGATCGGATAAAGACGCGTGCCGGAACCGCCGGCAAGGATAATCCCCTTGCGCGTCATGGTGTATCTCCTTGTATTACAGGGACGAAGCAATGCGTTCAGCCAGTGCTCGGGCGACGCCTTGCTGCCAGTGCGGCAGTGTCAACCCGAAGACTCGTTCCAGCTTTGCGGTATCGAGACGGGAATTGAGCGGCCGGGCCGCCGGTGTTGGCCAGGCACGGGTGGCGATCGCTGCGATACGCTCCGGGGTGGCCTGAATCTCGGCGCCCTGCCCTTGCAGCCATTCGGCGATAAAGGTGGCGTATCCGTGCCAGCTGGTTTCGCCGCTGGCCGCGAGGTGATAGAGGCCTGCAAGTTCCGGTTGCTTCAAGTTCCGACGAATCGCCTGCGCCGTGACATCGGCGATCAACTCAGCCCCGGTGGGCGCACCGACCTGATCGTCGATGACCTTAAGCGTGTCGCGCTCGCGTACCAGACTGGCCATGGTCGCCATGAAGTTGTGTCCGCAGGCGGCATGAACCCAACTGGTGCGAAAGATCAGGTGATCGCAGCCGCTGGCTTGAATGGCCTGCTCACCGGCGAGTTTGCTGACGCCATAATGATTGAGCGGCGCCACCGCGTCGCTCTCCGTCCACGGCTTGGCGCCACTACCATCGAAGACGTAGTCGGTGGAGTAATGAACCAGCAGGGAATTTTGCGCTTCGCCGCTTCTGCCAACACGCCTGGCGCTTCGGCATTGATGAGCGTGGCAAGCTCGCACTCGGCCTCGGCACGGTCCACCGCCGTATAGGCGGCCGCGTTGACGATCACCGAGGGCTTGAGCGCACGAATCGTCGCACGCAGCCCCTTCGCATTCAACAGGTCACCGCACAACTCGCCGCGCCCATGGCGGTCGAGAGCAGTGACCCCGCCCAGCGGCGCCAGTGCGCGCTGCAGTTCCCAGCCGACTTGGCCGTTCTTGCCGAGGAGCAGGATGGTCATAAAGCAACTCCCTCGCCCAGCCGTTGGCGCTGATAGCTGCCGTTCTGCACCCGGCTGACACCACTCGAGATTATCGAGATACCATTGCACGGTTTTGCGGATGCCGGTTTCAAAGGTTTCTTGCGGGGCCCAGCCCAGTTCGCGCTGAATCTTGCTGGCGTCGATGGCGTAGCGCAGGTCGTGGCCCGGGCGGTCGGTGACGAAGGTGATCAGGTCGCTGTAGCAGCTCAGCGCGGATGATCGTCCAGCAGCTGTGCTCCCACGGGGCCAGTTCATCGAGCAGGTCGCAGATGGTATGCACCACTTCGATGTTCTGCTTCTCGTTGTGGCCGCCGATGTTGTAGGTCTCGCCCGACTCGGCCTTCCGTGACGACCTTGTAGAGCGCGCGGGCGTGGTCTTCCACGTAGAGCCAGTCGCGGACCTGCTCGCCTTTGCCATACACCGGCAGCGGCTTGCCTTCCAGGGCGTTGAGGATCATCAGCGGGATCAGCTTTTCGGGAAAATGATAGGGGCCGTAGTTGTTGGAGCAGTTGGTGATGAGCGTCGGCAGGCCGTAGGTGCGGCGCCAGGCACGCACGAGATGGTCGGAGCTGGCTTTGCTGGCACTGTAGGGGCTGCTGGGCGCATAAGAGGTTTGTTCGGTGAACAGGTCTTCTGGCCCTTCCAGATCGCCATAGACTTCGTCGGTGCTGATGTGGTGGAAACGAAAGCTCTCTTTGGCGTGCCCGGTCAGATTACGCCAATAGGCTTTGCTGGCTTCAAGTAGGGTATAGGTGCCAACAATGTTGGTTTCAACAAAGGCGGCGGGCCCGTCGATGGATCGGTCGACATGGCTTTCGGCGGCCAAATGCATGATGGCGTCGGGTTTATGCTCGTTCAGAATACGATCGACATCGACGCGGTTACAGATATCCGCATGCTCGAATGTATAACGCTCGCTGTCGCTCACCGGCCGCAGGCTTTCGAGGTTACCGGCATAGGTGAGTTTGTCGAGGTTGACGACGCGATCATCGGTATTATTGATGATGTGCCGAATAACAGCGGAGCCGATGAAGCCGGCGCCCCCCGTGATCAGGATTTTCATGTCTGAGCAATCCATTTCCGATTAAACGCTTTGGATTTCGCTGCGCAGGCTTTGAAGATGCAGGCACTCATGCCGACTCCGGCGGTCTAGCCGAGTTTTCTACCGGTCTTGCAGAGTTGGGCGGCGCTCAGGCGGCCCGCCATGGGCCAAAGCACGATCACACTATACGACCGAGGCGCCCACAACTCGTCGCTCGAACTCAGCCCCGGGGAATCCGTAAAAGAGCACTTCCGTCACAAATAGCGCATACAAACGAACATAGGCCAAGGCCAACGGCTTTTTCATTTGCCATCGTCAGGGTCATCAGCATTAGCTAGCAACTTGTCCCCTACCATCTATGGCGAACCGCGCGGCAACCCAACCTCGCATTAGCCGCCGGTCCGTCGCAGTGATTCGCCCCAACAAGCCCAGCCCCGCGGCAAACTCCTGCGCGGGCTGCAGCATACTACTATCAGGTGCAGCTCCAATGCCGCCATAATCCACGGCGCCCCCGAAAGATCGCGCCAAAACAAGTCCCGGCAAGCGAACTGTCCACTTGCATTCAGCGCCGTGAAGCATGCAACTCCGCATGGCCGCGAACGAAAACAGCGCTCTATAGCAGCGCGTGGGTCTGCCCATTTAACATTTCGGCGTCCAAAACAGGATTCAATGCGCCGTACAAGCTATCTGATTTATCAGGAGTTCGCCTGACTATCGGAAACATTGACGCTTCCGCGCAGATTGCCAAGCTGGTCCACAACGCGAACCTTCTGATACTGCCCTTGCGGAAAATGCAGGGCGACACACTGGCTGATCATGGCCTGGCTTACAGCGGCATCGAGCCGCGGGGCGTGCCAGTCCATACCGATGGTCAATATGTTGTTCTTGATGCCGGTTTTCTTGCCGTTGAGGCGGATATCGTAGCCCCCGGTCGGACGCTGGCCCATCTCCACGATGAGCACGCCGTTACGCGCCATTTTCGGGCTGAAGCCGGAGACGTTGCGATAATCGATCCAGTTCTGGAATGCGTCGGGATCGGCAAAGTAATGCACTTCGGAGGCTTGCGACGGCGTGCCGCAATACGTGCTCTTGCCCACAACCGATACGCCCGATGCGTTTCCACCCAGGTGAAGCGCACTGCAGCCGGCGATGGTGACGGAGGCGATGACGAGCAGGCCAAGGCGCATTAGGGATACATACGGGAGGCACCAGCGGTTCGAGTCGAAGCGCGGCAGGATAGCACAACGTGTCACGCCTACAGACACGTTCCAAACGCACGCTCTTCACCGCGCTGAACCCGCGGCCGCGACCAGTGAACGTTCGAGGTATCCGTTTGTGATCAGGTACTCGACCAGTTGGTCCACACAGCCGTAGATGTCCTTATCCGCGGTGTGCAAATGCACTTCTGCGTGCTCCGGCGGCTCATACGGGGCGCTGATGCCGGTGAAATTCGGGATGCTCCCGGCACGCGCCTTTTTGTACAGCCCCTTGGGGTCGCGTTGTTCGCAGACTTCGAGCGGCGCGTCCACGAACACTTCGACGAAATCATCTTCGCTGGAAAGCGCTCGCGCCATCTCGCGATCTCGGCGATACGGCGAGATGAACGCCGTGAGGTTGATGACCCCCGCGTCGCGAAACAGCTTGGCGACTTCACCGATCCGGCGGATGTTCTCGATCCGGTCTTCCGGCGTGAACGATAGATCGCGATTGAGGCCGGTGCGTACGTTGTCGCCATCCAGACGGTAGGTGCGACAGCCCATGTTGGTGAGCCGTTCTTCGAGCGCGACCGAGATGGTGGATTTGCCCGAACCCGAGAGGCCGGTGAACCAGATGGTGAGGCCGCGATGCCGATTGATGGCTTCGCGCCGTTGCCGGTTGACGGAGCCTTCGTGCCAGACGAGGTTTTCGTTCTTGTTCATCGATTCGCGTCCATTTCCTATCCAAGCAAGCCAGGTCGTACCAGTCAGGCCGCGCCCGTTTCGAGCTGCCGCACGAGTTCAGGGATCACATCGGCGGCACGCCCTGTGCACTTTACATCGCACAATGCGGTGATTGGCGTTTCTGCCGGATTGATCTCAATTGCCTTTCCCTGCCCCGCCGCCGCGGCATGGGCCGGCGCCGCAATGTATTCGAAGACAGCCGTGGTGCCGATCATGAGCACGACGTCGAAGCCTCTGGCCAGTTCTCGCTGGTAACGTTCCAGCGCCGAACGGGGCAGCATTTCGCCGAACAGCACCACCGCCGGACGCTCGACGCCATCGCAGCGCGCGCACAGCGGCGGCCACTGACGGAGGCCCGAGTAGTCCTGAACATGGCGGGATTGTCCGCAGCGTATGCAGAACAGGCGATGAATATTGCCGTGCATCTCGATAATGTCGTGCGTACCGGCGGCGCGGTGCAGGCCATCCACGTTCTGCGTGACCACGCATAGATGATCGACATGTCCGGCCAGGGAGACGAGCCCCTGGTGGCCTGCATTCGGCCGTGCGCCGCGGCACGCGGACTCGATCTGGGCCAGGTATTTCCAGGTCAGCCCAGGGTCGCGGGCGAACATCGGGCCCGAGAGTGCCTGTTCGATGGGCACCCCGTCGGCGGTGGCTTCGTCGTTGTACAGGCCGCCGACGCCGCGGTATGTCGGCATGCCGGAGTCGGCGGACATACCGGCCCCGGTGATCGCGAGCACGCGGGAGGCCGAACCCAACGCGCGCGCCGCACCCGCGATGCTCTCCTCGAGTGACGCGGTGACGAGCTGGTCTGGTGGTCTGTTAGAAGGCACGCGGCGGCCTCGGGAAATTTGCCGTCGTGGACCGGCGGAAGTTGCTCCAACGCTTGCTTGGCATGGCCGTATCGCCGGCCTGCCGGATCTCGTGGCGTTGACCTTTGACCTGCGGCTGAATCCGCTGCGACGCTTGTCGAATGCGCTCGCGGTGTGGTGTCGCCTGACGCTGAGCGCCGGTTTTGGGATAAACCTCGGCCAGCGCGGCTCCGAAGCCCAACCGACCATCGCCAACCGCCCGATTGGCTGCGACGCTTACACCGTGATCACGAGCCCCGGGCAGCGCGAACAAGACTGGAGCGACGCCGCGGCGCATACCGCCTTCGAGCTGATAATCGTTACCGGCCAAGGCCTGCCGTGCCACGCTGTCTCGGTCGGACTTGGCCCGCAACGCATCCGGGCCGGTTTGTACCCTCTGTTGCATAACGCACTGCGCGCCATCGCGCACCCAGTCCGAAGGCGCGCCCGCTACGGCTGGCTCAGTCAAAGCAATGGTCACATCGCCCGTCATAGGGCGCCGGCGCGCATGTGCTTGCAATCAGCAACTTGGGCATCGCGGCTTTCAGCAGGCGGGGGGCACCGCCGCACTCGCTTACCCCCCGGCGATGAGCGCCGCTCGAAAAACCTCGTGGCCCGCTCCGAACGTCCAACCATGATCTATGGGTTGGCTTTTTGTACGGACGGGCCGCCCAATCCACGCGCGGCTCTCGGTCGGTTCGACTCATGGGCGAGTACGTACCCGAATGTCAGGCCTAAAAGCAGAATATGCAGGAACGCGTATCGCGTATGCACCAGCTGACTGGTCACCACGTTCATCATGCCGCCCATAGCGGTTGCGGAGACCAGAAAAAGCCCGATATCCGGCTCGACATCGCCATCCCGCCAGGCCCGGAAAAAGTCCCGGCCGAAATAAAAGGCCAACGCGCCACACAGCAGCAAGCCGACCATCCCGAAACGAACCAGGACGACGAGGTAGCCGTTATGCAAGTGCGTGAAGTTTCTTGCAATTGGCGGCGCGTTTTCGTTCATCTTCGTCGCTTCGTAGCCGGGGCCCCAGCCCAGGATCGGCCGTTCCAGCCATAGCTTCGAGCCAAACGTGTAAAGCTTGAGCCGGATGCCAAGCGATGTTTCCGGGATTTTATGAACCGTCGCGATGTGGTTCAGCGTACTTTCGGTTTCTTGATACCGGTGTGCGATACGGCCGAAGTTGCCCGCCGAAAGCGTTATGGCCCCTACCAGCACAAGCAGCCCGAAGCCGAATGCCTGTTTTCTATGGCCCGACTTTACAAGCCTGCGTATGGAGACGACGGTCACCACGGGGAGCAGCAGGAGCAATGAAAGCATTATGTTTCGGGACTGCGTAAGGAACAGCATTTCGCTCAGCACGGCGGCGACCAAGAGCCAGCCGACCACTCGCAGTGGTTGCCATCGTCCTCTGCCCACGATTCGCTTGGCGAGGATAATCCATCCGAGTAACGCCGTGCCCAAGGCAAAGGCACGCACCACGAATGAGCCGCCCCAGTGAGCGCGGACGCTCGCGTGAGCCCACGCTTGCGCGATTTCATGCCAATTCGAGCTCTGCGCTATGCCAAGCAGTATGCCCACCAGCGCCAACGCCAATACGGTGAGCACGCGCTTGGTTTGCCCCCGCGTGAACCAGGCGATCAGCGGAAACAGCAGAAGTGTCAGCCAGTCGGGCAGCCGGTGAAAGTTGGCGTCTGCGAGTTGCGGCTGGCGCCAGGAGGAAACCACGGTCCATAAAACGACGTAGAGTCCGATAACGAGCGTGAGGCGGGCGACGGTGCTACGCGCCATAGCGGCGCCTAACCGGCGGATGTCGACGACGATGCAGAGCAACATCACGAGCAGCAAACAAAGCGAGTCGACCTCTTTTGTCATTTGCAGACATGCAAACGCAAAGAGTGCAAACAAACCGATTCGGTCGGCTGTTCGGGCGATTGCGTCGTACCGTGTCACTTTGGGACTCATCAGTTTTCCTGATCTGGACGGGGTTGCTGGCGCACGATCACTCGGATTCACGGCGGCCGTTGTCGATTTGCGGTCGGTGTCCCGAGTCGCTGCCTTACGGGGCGGTGCGCAGTCAGAGCGGCGGCGCACTATTTTCGTCAGGCAACCGCCGAGTGTCTCGCTGCCGCTGTTTTGTCGGTCGTTCGTTCTTCCCGAAGCGCCCGTTCCCCTGCCGGCCGGCGATTATACGCAACATGTTGATGAACGCGTGCCCTGTTTTTGACGGCCTCTCCGACTGCGAACCGCCGAGTCACAGTCGTCGGCCCGGCCACCGGCCGCGGTTTCGCAGGCGAGCCGGGCTGTGCGGCCCTGTCTGCCTCGGATACTGCGAGAGCGCTGCAGATCGGATGAGCCGGAGCGGTAATCCGGCATCCGCGCCCTGTCGATCGGCGTAGCCTATCGCACACCTGGGATATCTAGAGCAACCATTGGCCGACATTCGAAATCTCGTGCTCGTGCTCGGCGACCAACTCGATCGGCGCTTGTCCGCGCTGGATGATTACGACCCGGCGCGCGACGTGGTCTGGATGGCAGAGAACCAGACCGAGGCCACGCACGTCTGGTGCCACAAACAGCGGCTGGTGCTGTTCTTTGCCGCCATGCGCCATCATCGCGACGATCTGCGCGAACGCGGCTACGAGGTCTGGTACCACGCACTGGGAGCGGACGGGCGTCGCGACAGCGGCCCCGATTTCGCAGCGATTCTGACCGCCGCGATCAACGAACTCGGCCCGCAGCGACTGGTGATGACCGAATGCGGCGATTATCGGGTGCATGAGATGCTGACCGCGTGCGCGAAGGCACACGAACTGCCCTTGCAGGTTCGGCCGGATCGCCATTTCTATTGCAGTCGCGAGGCGTTCAACGCCTGGGCCGATGAACGCGGTTCGCTGCTGCTGGAGCATTTCTATCGCTGGATGCGGCGCGCCGAGAATATCCTGATGGATGGTGACAAGCCGGAAGGCGGCCAATGGAATTTCGACAAGCAGAACCGAGCAGACCTTCGGCCGCAACGGGCCCGGGAAGCTTCCGCACGTCCGTCGCTTTCGTGCCGACGACATCACGCGCGAAGTCATCGACATGGTCGCGGCACGATTCGGCGACCATCCGGGCCATATCGGCAGCTTCGACCTGCCCGTGACCCGCGACGAAGCGCGTACCGCGTTGCGCGATTTCGTCGATCATCCGGCTCGCGCTGTTCGGCGACTATCAGGATGCGCTCTGGACGGACATGCAGTTTGCGTATCACTCCCGGCTTTCCGCGGCGCTCAACCTCCATCTCATCGACCCACGCGAATGCGTCGATGCAGCAGTTGATGCGTACATCGCCGGCAAGGCGCCGCTCAACAGCGTGGAAGGCTACGTCCGCCAGGTACTCGGCTGGCGGGAATTCGTGCGCGGCATCTACTGGCGCGAAATGCCGGGCTATGCCCGTCGGAACGTCTTGCGCGCCGAGTTGCCGGTACCGCGCGCGTTCTGGGATGGCGACACGGATATGGCCTGTGTTGCCGATGCCATGCGAAACGTGCTCGACAACGGCTATGCGCATCACATCCAGCGGCTGATGGTGCTCGGCCTGTTTGCACTCGTGGCTGGCGTCCATCCCTACCGATTCCACGAGTGGCACATGGCCATGTATCTCGACTCGATCGATTGGGCCAGCCTGCCCAACACGCTGGGCATGAGCCAGTTTGGCGACGGCGGCCTCCTCGGGACCAAACCGTATTGTGCATCAGGCAATTACATCAACAAGATGAGCAATCACTGCAAGAGTTGCCGGTTCGATTACAAGCAAGCAGCGGGCGATAACGCCTGTCCGATAACAACGCTTTACTGGGATTTCCTCGACCGTAATCTCAATGCGTTTCGCGATAACCGTCGCATGGTGTTTCAGGTGAAGAACCTGGAGAAGAAACGCGCGGATGAGGGGCTGATGGACGCGATCCGTCGCCAAGCTCATATTTTGCGCCAGCGGATTCAAGACGGCGAGCGCGTTTGAGGCGTCCATCTGGCTAGGCCACGGCTCACCCGCAAGCCCTGCCACCCCGTAGGTCGGATTAGCCGCAGGCGTAATCCGACAGGTTCGGCGCTGGCCTGCTGGGACAATGGCACCGAGGCCCGCTCGCGGGCTCGCGCTGTCGGCTTACGGCCTTCGGCCTAAGCCGACCTACGCGGGTTGACCGGCCTACGCCGGTTCGCTCGCCCGTCTTGCGTAGGTCGGATTAGCCGCAGGCGTAATCCGACGTCGGCCTCGCACCCACGCCAGGCTACGACATCGAATGCCACTCGCCGGGTTCGCGCTGTCGGCTTACGGCCTTCGGCCTAAGCCGACCTACGCGGGTTGACCGGCCCACGTCGGTTCGCTCACCCGTCTTGCGTAGGTCGGATTAGCCGCAGGCGTAATCCGACGTCGGCCTCGCACCCACGCCAGGCTACGACATCGAATGCCACTCGCCGGGTTTGCGCTGTCGGCTTACGGCCTTCGGCCTAAGCCGACCTACGCGGGTTGACCGGCCTACGCCGGTTCGCTCGTCCGTCTTGCGTAGGTCGGATTAGCCGCAGGCGTAATCCGACGTCGGCCTCGCACCCACGCCAGGCTACGACATCGAATGCCACTCACCGGGTTCGCGCTGTCGGCTTACGGCCTTCGGCCTAAGCCGACCTACGCGGGTTGACCGGCCCACGCCGGTTCGCTCGTCCGTCTTGCGTAGGTCGGATTAGCCGCAGGCGTAATCCGACGTGAAGGATTCCCATCGCGCCATTATTCATGACCGATACCGTCGGGTATTGCTGGCGGCACGTGACCCCAGTCGGGTGCGTACCGGCCTTGCTGCACACAATGCGCGAAGCTCGAATGGGGCCAGTCCGCAGGCGTTGCGACCAGTCCGTGCTTGACCGGGTTGTAGTGGATGTAATCCATATGCCGGGCGAAATCGGTTTCATCGCGGATCGTATGTTCCCAGAACCGCGATTGCCATATCGGCGCCGCGGTGGCGATGCGTTTGGAGACATGGGTTTTGACCAGCCGCCAGCGCCGCGAATAATCCTGATCGTCCGGCGGCAACGTCCAGATGGCATGCAAATGATCCGGCAGGACGACCATCGCCTCGATGCTGAATGGGTGGCGCGATCGCACGTTTCGTATCGCATCCCGCACCAGATCAACATGGCCGGCCTCGCGAAACCACGAGCGGCGGCCTGCAGTCACCACGGTGAAGAAGTAACAACCGCCACTCACGTAGTTACGGCGGTAGCGCATCGCTCCCCTCTCCCGGCTTCTCCTTGCCCCTGGCGCGATTGTAACCGGAGCGGTTCGACGGGCAATGCCGGTTTGCCGGCTCTCGGCGGCGGTCGTAGAGGCCGCTTACGGCGTAGGTCGGATTAGCCGAAGGCGTCATCCGACAGATTTGGCCCGCCACCTGCTGGCGCAACGGTGCCGAGGTTCAATCGCGGAGTTCTCGGTGTCGGCTTACGGCCTTCGGCCTAAGCCGACCTACTGGGCTGCGGGGGCTGCGCGGCTTTTGCGTAGGTCGGATTAGCCGAAGGCGTCATCCGACAGGTTCGGCCCGCCGCCTGCTGGCGCAACGGTGCCGGGGTTCGATCGCGGAGTTCTCGGTGTCGGCTTACGGCCTTCGGCCTAAGCCGACCTACCTGCTGCCGCGGGCGTGGCGTAGGCGTCGTCCGACGTGGACTGCCTGCGACGCATTCGAGTGACCGGCCCGGGCGCTATCATCTGTTGTTGCGGGGTATGCGTAGGCCCCTTCTTGCATTGACTGGAAAGCGAGCTTCGATGAAGAAATGCGTGATTATGTGGTTCCGCCGCGACTTGCGGCTGGCGGACAATCCGGCGCTGCACGCCGCGCTCGAGGCGGGCTTCGATTCGATTGTGCCGGTGTTCATTCATGCGCCCGACGAGCTCGGGGCCTGGGCGCCGGGCGGTGCGCAGCGCGTCTGGCAACATTTTTCGCTGGCAGCGCTGGACGCCGATCTTGAGGCGCTGGGCTCGCGGCTGGTGATCCGGCACGGCCCGACGTCGGCGGCGCTGGATGCGTTGATCGAGCAAAGCGGTGCGTGCGCGGTGTACTGGAACCGGCTGTACGATCCGAACACGATCGCACGCGATAAACAGGTCAAACGCCACCTTGAAGACCGCGACATCGAGACCGTCAGCTTCAACGCCGCGCTGCTGCACGAGCCGTGGACTGTTTCGACCCGACAGAGCACGCCGTACAAGGTCTTCACGCCGTTCTGGAAAGCCATTCGCGACGAGCCGGTGCGCAATCCGTTGCCCGCCCCCGCTACCATGCCGGCGGTGTGGTCGCGGATCGGTTCCGAGCCGCTTTCGGATCTGGGCCTGTTGCCCGATATCCGTTGGGACACGGGAATTCGTGAGACGTGGCACCCGGGCGAGAACGGGGCACACGCCCGCCTTGAGGCTTTTGTGGCGGATACGCTCAGTCAGTATGGCGAGAGCCGCGAGCGCCCGGCACAGCTGGGCACGTCGCACCTTTCCCCGCACCTGCATTTCGGCGAGATCGGACCTCGGCAGGTGGTGCATCGCGTGGAGGAATGGCTGCACGAGCACGGCGATGAATCGGACCGCCCCCATGCGAATACCTTTCTCAGCGAGATCGGCTGGCGCGAATTCGCGCACCATGTGCTGTTCCACTTCCCAAACACGCCGGAGGAGCCGCTTGATGTGCGCTTCAAGTCATTCCCCTGGGCGCACGACGATGCCGCTCTGAAAGCCTGGCAGGACGGTCGTACGGGTATCCCCATGGTGGATGCGGGCATGCGCGAGCTCTGGGCGACCGGCACCATGCACAACCGCCTGCGCATGACGGTGGCCTCGTTTCTGACCAAGAATCTACGCATCGCCTGGCAACATGGCGAACGCTGGTTCTGGGACACGCTCGTGGATGCCGACCTCGCCAACAATACGCTGGGTTGGCAGTGGGCGGCCGGCTGCGGCGCGGACGCCGCCCCCTTCTTCCGCATCTTCAACCCGGCGCGCCAGGGCGAGCGGTTCGATGCCGATGGTGCCTATGTCAGACGCTGGGTGCCCGAGCTGCGCGATCTGCCGAACCAGCATATTCATGAACCGTGGGCCGCGCCACGGAAGACCCTCGACGATGCTGGCGTGACGCTGGGCGAGACCTACCCGAAGCCGATCGTCGATCTGAAGGCATCCCGCAGGGAGGCGCTCGACGCATTCGACCAGATCAAGAACTCGTAGCAGCCAGGCCGAGCCGCGGGTTGGCAACGCGCTGCGGGCGGGCAATCCCATGGCGTCAGCGGATTAGCGCAGCGTAATCCGGCAGGTTGGGCGGTCGGGCGCGAGGGGTGTTGGGCGACGGTGCCGGGTTTGGCTCACCGGGGGCGCGGTGTCGGCTTACGGCCGCCGGCCTAAGCCGACCTACGTGCTGCCGGGGCTTGGCGTAGGTCGGATTAGCCGCAGGCGTAATCCGACAGGTTGGGCGGTCGGGCGCGAGGGGTGTTGGGCGACGGTGCCGGGTTTGGCTCACCGGGGGCGCGGTGTCGGCTTACGGCCGCCGGCCTAAGCCGACCTACGTGCTGCCGGGGCTTGGCGTAGGTCGGATTAGCCGCAGGCGTAATCCGACAGGTTGGGCGGTCGGGCGCGAGGGATGTTGGGCGACGGTGCCGGGTTTGGCTCACCGGGGGCGCGGTGTCGGCTTACGGCCGCCGGCCTAAGCCGACCTACGTGCTGCCGGGGCTTGGCGTAGGTCGGATTAGCCGCAGGCGTAATCCGACAGGTTGGGCGGTCGGGCGCGAGGGGTGTTGGGCGACGGTGCCGGGTTTGGCTCACCGGGGGCGCGGTGTCGGCTTACGGCCGCCGGCCTAAGCCGACCTACGTGCTGCCGGGGTTTGGCGTAGGTCGGATTAGCCGCGTAATCCGGCGGTCAGCCGAGCGGTCGGGCGCGCCATCCAGGCGAGTGTATGGCCGACGGTGCCGGGTTCGTGGCTGCCACAGGCGTAATCCGACAGGCGCGGTATCGGCCTACAGTCGCCGGCCTAAGCCGGCCTACAGCGACGGAGCGGATTCCGCGGGCATGCGGACTTGAGAAACCAGAGCAGCCCCGTGCGGGCCACCCGATGTATCCGGCGCGGGAGCCGATGGAGCAATACGCCGGGATCGGCTCACGGGCGGGCGGCCTGCATAAAAAAGGACCCCGCGAAGGGGCCCTGAGTTGGCGTTCCCGTATTGTTTTTCTGCAGCGTCGAAGCTGCGGCTGCCGGGATACTTTTGTCCGCCGTGTCGTGGTTTGTTTTTCTCCGTCCCCTCCGAGAGACCGCGCGAACGGCGCCAATTTTTCAATTCAGCACTGCACCTCTGCGCGTGCCTTTTGTTTTACGCCGCGCACCAACGCGGGTCAACGTATCGGCCGTTAGACCTTAGGCGCACGATTTTCTGTTTTCTATTGCCATCAAACCTTTAGCAATGTATCGCGATAGTAGGACAGCTCCTCGATCGAGTCGCGGATGTCGTCCATGGCCAGGTGACTCGACTCTTTCGAGAATCCACTTGCCACTTCGGGAGCCCAGCGGCGCGCAAGCTCTTTGAGCGTGCTGACGTCGATATGCCGATAATGAAAATACGCCTCCAGCTCCGGCATGTAACGGGCGAGGAACCGGCGATCCTGGCAGATGCTGTTGCCACACATGGGCGAGCGCCGCGCGGGCACATAGCTTTCGAGGAATTCGATGGTGCGACGCTGCGCATCGACTTCATCGACCTGCGAGGCGCGAACCCGCTCGACCAGCCCGGAGGCGTTGTGCTGGCGCGTGTTCCACTTGTCCATCCCCTCCAGACGGTCCTCGCTTTGGCGAACGGCCAGTACGGGGCCTTCGGCCAGCACATGGAGGTTCGCGTCGGTGACCAGCGTGGCGATTTCGATGATGCGATCGACTTCCGGATCCAGGCCGGTCATTTCGAGGTCGATCCAGATCAGATTATCGTCGGCGTAGCTCATGGGCTCTTCTTGGTTACTAAACTTCCATTGTGCGCGAGGCGTTCGCCGACGACTACCCACCGGGTTCGCCACGGCGACTGGCGGTGTTATCGTGGCCACGAACAGTTCGCAACCGAGTCACCTCATGAATTCGCTCGCGGATCAGAAATGCGCGCCCTGCGAGGGCGGCACCCAGCCGATGACGGGCCAGGCCGTGGCCGATCGCATGAAGCAGCTCAGCGATCGGTGGCAGAACGCAGACGACGAGAAGATCGTCGGCCAGTTCAAATTCAAGAACTATTATGAAACCCAGGCGTTCGTGAACGCCGTTGCTTACATCGCGCACTGCGAGGACCATCATCCCGACATCACGTTCGGCTACAACAGCTGCCGTATCGAATTGACCACGCACGCAATCGGTGGCCTTTCGGACAACGATTTCATCAGCGCAGCGAAGATCGACCGCCTGCTGAATTGACGGCATTCTGCCGGCTCGGACACCGGGCCGGCGCGCCGTTGGCGTCGCCGGCCTGAGGGTCAGGGGGTCAGAGTGGACGGCGGCCCGAAAACGCCTGGCTCAAAGTACCAGCGTCGACATACTCGAGTTCGCCGCCTACGGGTACCCCGTGCGCGATGCGCGTTACGCTCGCGCTGTTGCGACGCGCGAGGTCGGCGACATACTGCGCAGTGGCTTCGCCCTCGACCGTGGCCCCGACAGCGAGGATCAACTCCTCGACCGGACCGCGCACCAGACGATCGCGCAGGATATCCAGCCCCAGGTCTTCCGGACCGATGCCGTCGATGGGCGATAGATGGCCCATCAGTACGAAATAACGCCCCTCGAAGTTCGTGTTCTGCTCTATGGCCATGACGTCGGCCGGGCTTTCGACCACGCATACCCGGCTGGCATCACGCTGATCGTTGCTGCAGATTTCGCAGAGTTCGGCTTCGGCGAACATACGGCATTCCCGACAATGACGAATGGCTGCCACCGCCGCCTGAATCGATTCGGCCAGGTAGACCCCACCCTCGCGCTCGTTCTGGAGCAGATGGAATGCCATACGCTGGGCGCTTTTCGCGCCCACACCAGGCAGCACGCGAAACGCGTCGATCAGCCGGGATAAAGCAGGAGCAAAGGCCATAGTCGTTTCGTGATATGCATCGTATGGGCCGCGCCGGCGATTATGCCGCGGCGCAGTGCGCTTCTGAGGCCGCCGTTGCCGTTGCATACGCAGACCGCTTGCATCGAGCATCGCTTACGGCCGCGGTGGCTTTTGCACCGAGCGGGTTTCGATCTGTCGGCTTACGCCTACGGCTAAGCCGACCTACGCGTTGTTGTCATCTCGGCGAGGCCGGCGCCGACCGGGCGTCACTCGGGCCCCAGCGGCTGTTCGGCCTTGGCAGGCTTCGATCTGTCGGCTTAGGCCGGAGGCCGTAAGCCGACAGCCGGGCCAGGCACTACCCGACGCATCACTCGGGCGTCGAGCGATCGGTTAGAACGGCAGATTCATGCCCTCGGGCAGATCCATTCCGCCGGTCATTTCCGACATCTTTTCCTTGCTCGCCGCCTCCACGTGCTGAACCGCATCGTTGATCGCGGCCGCCACGAGATCCTCGAGGAACTCCGCATCCTCCTCGAGCGCCGAGGGGTCGATGTTCACTTTTTTCACTTCATACTTGCCGGTCATCACGACTTTCACGAGGCCAGCACCGGCCTCGCCCGTGATCTCCATCTGCGCCAGCTCT
This sequence comes from uncultured Gammaproteobacteria bacterium, assembly GCA_963835375.1. Lineage (GTDB taxonomy): Bacteria > Pseudomonadota > Gammaproteobacteria > Nevskiales > Salinisphaeraceae > Salinisphaera. The sequence goes on along the minus strand of CAWIGB010000015.1, from coordinate 180,084 downwards.
TTCTGGGCTTCCTGCATCTTGCCCTGCATGGCCTGGGCCTGCTGCATCATCTTGCCGATGGAACCTTTCATTGCTCGTCTCTTTGCTGCATCGCGCCCGGTGAGCGATGGGGTTTGATCGTTTCGGGACGCAGCCGGGCACCGAGCTGGCTGCGTAATTGTTGAATGATCGGGTCGTTTTCGATGGATGCAACCGCATCCTGCTGACGCTTCTCGGCGTTGGCTTCGATACGCTTCGCTGGCGTGTCGTGCAGCTCATCCACCACGTTGATCCTGAGGTGCGGCGGCGCGGCCGCGCCCCAGGCTTCCGCCAGGGCCGACTGAAGCCGTTCGCGCGCGTCCTCGGTGGCCAGAAACGCGTTGGCCCGCGCCACTTCGAGCTCGATCAGCTCGTTATCGAGATGCCGGCAGACGCCGTTGCTGGCGAGCTGGGCAGGGAAACCGCGGATATCAAGCCGGGGGACCAGCGCATGCCAGTCCTCGGGATGGTCTCGGGTGGACGCGAAGTCGAACCCGGCCGCCTGATGCTCTGCATGCGGGCTGGCCTCGCCCCGGATTTCATTGTCGGCCGTGTCCGACGCTTCCACGGCATGCTGCCAGGCCTCGGCACAAGTGTTATGCACATCCTGGTCGCTGCCAGGCGGCACCGTCGTGTCGTCCACCGTCTCGGCGGCCTCGGATGAGGCAGTCGATTCCTCGAAAGTGGTCTGCGCTGTCGCATCGACCTCGACGTCGGCCACCTCGATCGAGGGCTCGTTCACAGGCGCAGGCTCGGGCGCTTCGATTTCGGCATCGACTTGGGTCTCGACAGACTCGGCCGGCCCTTCGGGAGGCGCTGCCACGGGACTGTGAGCGACATCAACCGCTATCGTCGGCTGCGCAGACCCAGCGGACGCAACAGCTCGCGCGGGCTCGTTCATCGGCGCGGCGGGCGGAGTCTCGGCCTGTTCTGGCGGGCCGGCTGGCGGCTGCGCTGTCGATACCGCGGCTTTCCTGCCTTCAAGCTGCTCGCGCGCACGTGCCATGGCCTCGCGCGCGCTCTGTTTCCGGTCGACCGGGCCGGCGGCGCTGCGCGCTCCGGGGTCTTGCGACGTCGGCCCCGACGATGTACCGCTGGCTGCCGCCTCCGGTTGCTCGGCGCCGCCCGACGGCGCAAATGCAAGCATACGCAGCACCGACATCTTGACACCCGACCAGTGGGTCGGGCGCATTCGGCAAGTCGCGAATACCCGCGACCGTGATGTCGTAGAACAACTGGGTGACACGCGGATCGAGGCGATGGGCGGCGGCCTGCCAGCGCGCGCTTTCGTCATCGATCGCTTCGCCGACGACCTGCACGGTCGCGATATGCTGCCAGGCCGTGGCCGTCGCCTCGAGCAGGTAGCGCATGTCGATGCCCTGGGCGTAGAGCGACTCCAGGGCGATCAGAGCGTCGGTGGCTCGCGCATCGATCACCGCGTCGATCAGTTCGGCGACCCGGGCCTCGCCGATGGTGCCGAGCATGTCGCGCACGCCTTCGACATCCAGATGGCCGCCGCCGAACGCCACCGCCTGATCCAGCAGCGACAGGCCGTCGCGCATGCTGCCATCGGCGCCGCGGGCGAGCTCGGCCAGCGCTTCCTCGTCCGCCGAGAGCGACTCCGCATCGACAACGTGGCGCAGACGATCGGCTATGCGGGTCGCCGACAGCCGTTTCAACGGAAATTGAAGACAGCGCGAGAGAATCGTCACCGGAATCTTTTCCGGCTCGGTGGTCGCCAGCAGGAACTGGACGCGCGGCGGCGGCTCCTCCAGCGTCTTCAGCAATGCGTTGAACGAATGCTTGGTCAGCATGTGTACCTCATCGATGAGGTACACCTTCGTGCGACCGCGCGTGGGGGCGTACTGGACGTTGTCCATCAGCTCACGGGTATCGTCCACGCCGGTTCGAGATGCCGCGTCGACTTCGATCAGATCGACATAGCGGCCTTCATCGATTTCCCGGCACGTCGAGCACGCGTCGTCACCGACGCAGGGCGATGCGCTCACGCCATGTTCGCAGTTAAGACACTTGGCGATGATGCGTGCGAGCGTGGTTTTGCCGACACCGCGCGTGCCGGAGAACAGCAGCGCGTGATGCAGCTTGTTGCCGTCGAGTGCATGCGTGAGCGCGCGGACCACGTGCTCCTGGCCCACGAGCTGGTCGAATCGGCGGGGCCGCCAGGTTCTCGCGAGGGCTTGAAAACTCATGCTTGGGTCAGTCCCGCACAGGAACCGGGGGCGTGTTGACGTTTTGCATCAGCGCCGCGTTGCGGCCCCCGATCTTGCCTGGCGAGGCGCGAGCCGCCGACCCCGGGGCACGCCGCAATCACGGTGAGCAACGCCGACAGACGCGCCCGGTTGATTCCCAGAAGTCGCCACCCTTCGCGATAAGAGACCCAGAAACGACCGACATGCCGCAATCCCGCGCTGCGGCGAATGGGCGTAGCGCCACTGCAACGCGCTCGCGGCGCCCTGGCTTGCAGCCCAGGGGCCACTGGCGCGGTGTTGCAGGAAACGTCAACAGGCCCTAGCGGCGCTTGCGTCATGAGGCGAACCATCCCGGAACGAGTGCGGCTGATCTTCTCAACTATCGCGGCGTGACCTGGACGTTTCAAGCTGAATCGTCGGCCTCGGCGGCAGGCCGTACGAACCTCGGCCGGGGTCGTTCACCTGCGGCGGGAGCCCGCGCGCCCCGCAGGCTGATAAAAGGAGGTGGCCCGCGCCAGCGACACCCCGGCGCCCGAGTCCGCCGCTACCGCTGCTCCCTTCCGGGCCTGACGGGGTTTACGGCATATCGTCGCGGGGGCACCGACGCGGGCCACCATTGCAAAGCAGGCGCTTCGGTTGTTCTTTCCGACGCGCCTTGTTGGCGGAGAGGGAGGGATTCGAACCCTCGGTACGGGGTTACCGCACACACGCTTTCCAGGCGTGCTCCTTCGACCGCTCGGACACCTCTCCTAAAAACGGTTGCAGATTGTAACTTATACGTCGCCCTTGCGGGCGACCGGAGAGGGAGGGATTGTAAAAATCGCTTTGGCGATTTTTATCCTCCAGACTCACAAGCTACGCTCGTTCACGATCCCAGCAGTGCTGGGATTGTAGAAATCGCTTTGGCGATTTTTATCCTCCGGACTCGCGCTGACGCGCTCGCGTCAGCTTGCTTTGCAAGCTGGTCGAACCCTCGGTACGGGGTTACCGCACACACGCTTTCCAGGCGTGCTCCTTCGACCGCTCGGACACCTCTCCTAAAAACGGTTGCAGATTGTAACTGATACGTCGCCTTCAACGGGAGCGAATCGAATCTCGAATCGCGCGACGTCCTACATGCTGAACGGGCGCGGATTGTACCTGACCTGCCCGGCCAGGACCAGCTGGCCTGCGCTCGACCTGCGCGAAGAAACCCGTGAATATGTCAGGCGCAATCACCCGGCCAACTAACGTCGAATCAACCGGCTGCGAGCCGTCAATTCGACGCCTGTAGCGGCGGCGGGGTTGTGAGACAGCGAGACTGCGGGTTGTCGGCTTCCGTGCCCTGAGGCGCGGTGCTATACGCCGCGATCGGCCCGTTCGACACGTCCGGGATCTGCATGTCCGGGTCCGGTTTGGGGATCTGGAGACCCGCCGGGCTCTTCAGTTTCGGGAACACAGAGGCATTCTGGTAGCGCTGGGTCTTCAGACAGTCCGGCGAACCGGCACAGCCGCCGAGAATTGCGGCCAGCACGATCACCAGACCGCCGCCCATGACTGTTCGCCCCAGCGGCCGTGCCATATCTTTGTCGATGTCATTCATTGCGCTTTCCTTGAAAGCTGCACAGTGTCGCACAGGGCGCCCGCGCGAATCAGTACGCTTGCCCTGTATCAGTTGTCTTTCTTGGACCCATCCCAGTAGCGATCCAGGTCTCGCGTTCCGTCAGCGCATACAGCGAATAGCGCCTGTTGACCGATGCCCCGCCGTCTCGCGTGAGCGGCGCATAAGGCGCGGCGACATCACTACGGGACGAGTTGGTGAAGAAGATATCGCATGGCATCGATAGATGGATACCCTTGTTGAAGCTGCCCTTACCGTACTTGCTCCCCGCCGAGGCAAACACAGCATACTCACCCAGCGTGCCCCCGCAATCGAACGTCTTCGCACCGCAGGCCATGCGGAACGGATTGTCTGACAGGCGCATCAAGATATCGCGCAAGGCGCTGGAAGAAATGCGCCTGATGGCGTATGAGCGCATGGCGGAAGGCGAGCACCCGGCGGATGTATCGGCCTCGTTCGGTTTTCATCGCAGCTGGGCGTACAAAGTACGCGCCAAGGCGCGGGGCCGCGGGCGCGGCCAGCGGGTATTGCGGTCGCGCTCGGGGGCGGGCCGGCCGCGCAAGCTGAGCTCGGCACAGGAGCGTCAGGTGTTTCGCTGGGTCAATGGCCACAACCCGCGGCAGTACGGGTTTGATTTCGGTCTGTGGACCCGACAGATCGTGCGCGAGTTGGTGGCGGAGCGCTTCGATGTGCGCCTGAGTCTGGCCTCGATCGGGGCGCTGCTCGCGCGCCTGGGTCTGACGGTCCAGAAGCCGCTGCAGCGGGCCTATCAACGCGATCCCGAAGCGATCGCGCGCTGGCAGCGCGAGACCTATCCGGCCATTGTCCGCCAGGCCAAACGCGAAAAGGCCGAGATCTATTTCTGGGACGAATCCGGCTTTCGGGCGGATGCGGTCCAGGGCCGGACCTGGGGCGTCAAAGGCCAGACGCCGGTAGTCAACGTGCCCGGCCAGCGCCAAGGCATCAGCGCAGCGTCTGCGGTCAACAGAAAAGACGGGGCTTCTGGTTCGCCACCTACAGCGGCGGGCTCACCGGCGAGCGTTTCGTCGAATTGCTCCGCGCGATGATGAAAGACCGGGACCGGCCGTTGCATCTCGTGCTCGACGGCCTGCCCGCGCACAAAGCCGCGTCGTCCGCCGTTACGTCGCCGCACTCGAGGGCCAGCTGACGCTGCATTTCCTGCCCGGCTATGCCCCCGACCTGAACCCCGACGAGCTCGTCTGGAGTTACACCAAACGTACCGGCGTCGCCCGCAGCCCGCTGCGAAAAGGCGAAAAACTGGCCGATCGCGTGCACGCCCCACTGGTGTCCTGTAACGCAAATTCATCGCACTGTTTCGGCTTTTTCGCGCCATGCGGCATTGCGCCCATTCGCCTTATCCCCTGATACGGCTCATTACCGTGCCTTGCCTGCCACGGAAAATCACTGGAAGCCCAGCGCGCGAAATTACGTTACAGGACACTATCGCGCCCCAGCCCGACTTGGTGCGCTCCTTCTTCAGGCCTCCGAGTGTCCCTATATTTCTGACTTATGACTAATACGCACCGACGGCTTGTTTCAAGGCATCGCGCACGCCGTCCTGGAAATGCTCGGCTAGCGGCGTGAGCGGCAGCCGGATACCGGGCTCGATCCACCCCATTTCCTGCAACGCCCATTTCACCGGAATCGGGTTCGCTTCGAAGAACAGCGCGGAATGCAGGGGCGCCATTTCGGCGTCCAGCCGCTCGGCCTCCTCACGCTTGCCCTCGATCGCGGCCACGCACATGCGGCTCATGAGGTTCGGGCACCACGTTGGCGACGACCGAAATATTGCCCTTGCCGCCGACCAGCATCGATTCCATCGCCGTACCGTCGTCGCCGGAATAGATATGCATGGCGTCGCCGACGTGCTCGATCAGCTCGTGGATGCGCTCGATCGAACCCTTGGCTTCCTTGAGCGCCACGATGTTGTCGATCGCTCGACAGACCGCGCGACCGTTTCCGGCAGCATGTCGACGCCGGTGCGGCTCGGCACGTTGTAGAGGATCTGCGGAATATCCACCGCCATCGCGATGGCGTGGAAGTGCCGATAGAGCCCTTCCTGGCTCGGCTTGTTGTAATACGGGCAGACGAGCAGCGAGGCGTCCGCGCCCACTCGCTTGGCATGCCGCGTAAGCCGGATGGCCTCGTCGGTGGCGTTGCCACCGGTGCCGGCGATGACCGGAATGCGCTTGTCGACGATCTCGACCGTGCGCTCGATCACTTCGTCGTGCTCGCGGAACCCGAGCGTCGCCGACTCGCCGGTCGTACCGACCGAGACGATGCCGTGGGTGCCCTGCTCGATATGCCAGTTGATGAGTCTTTCGAGCGACTGCCAGTCGACGCTGCCATCGGCATGCATCGGCGTCACGATCGCGACCATGCTACCGCCGAGCGCTTGCGTATCCATAACCACAGTGTCTCCTCGCGCGTGGGAAGCCGGGATTGTAACCGCGCTTGTTGGTGCTAACATACCCGGCTTTTGAATGCCCCGATTCGCGAGCCGAGACCCGCATGCCCGAAATCAAGAAGTATCTGTCGCTCGTCGTTCTTGGCAGCCAGCCGAGACAAGCTCGCGCATGACCTGATACGCGCGATCGGGCGTCGCGGCTGCGAAATCATCGAATGCCGCATCACCCCGCTGGGCGATCATTTCTCCGCCGTGCTCCTGTTATCCGGCAACTGGAGCGCGATGGGCAAGATGGAAAGCGCCCTGCCCGGCCTGGCCGAGCATCTCGGCCTGTCGATCCAGTTCGAGCACACCGAACCAGCGGAACCCGCGCGCGAATTTCGGCCGTATGCCGCCGAAGTGGTCGCCCCACAGCAACCGCGCCTGCTTGCCGAACTGATGAGTTTCTTCACGGAACAGGACGTCGCGGTGCAGGAAGCCAGCGTCCAGGCGTACCAATCCGGCATGACCGGCGCGGACATGTGTACGGTTCATATGTCGCTGCACGTGCCGGTCGACCAGCATCCGCAGACGCTGCGCGATGCGTTCATGGATGTATGTGACGACCTGCACGCCGACGGCTTGCTCGACCCGATCAAGACTAGCTGCACAGCCCCCATCGTATCAAGGAATATCCGCTCATGAGCACAGTAGCCCCCGAGGACAAGGCGCCCGATTTCAAGGCTCCGGCCACCGGCGACAAGACCCTGTCGCTCGCCGACTTCGCCGGCCGCACGCTGGTGCTGTATTTCTACCCGCGCGACAACACGCCCGGCTGCACGCAGGAAGGCGAAGCCTTTCGCGACCTGTATGAGCAGTTCCAGCGCCGCCGGCGCCGATATCGTCGGCGTGTCCCGCGATTCGCTGCGCAAGCACGACAACTTCCGCAGCAAGCACGCCTTTCCCTTCGACCTGATCAGCGACGCCGATGAAAGCCTGTGCAACGCCTATGGTGTGCTCAAGGAAAAGAACATGTACGGTCGAACCCATATCGGAATCGAGCGCAGCACGTTCGTGATCGACGGCACCGGCGTCGTGCGGCACGTCTGGCGCGGCGTGAAGGTTGCCGACCATGCCGATGAGGTGCTGGCGGCGGTGCGCGCACTGACTAGCACCTTCAACCGTACCACCACCATGCGGTAGCGTTTCCCATGGCCCGACGGGTTTTCGTTCTCGATACCAACGTGCTGATGCACGATCCCACCGCGCTGTTCCGATTCCAGGAGCACGATGTCTTCATCCCGATGGTCGTGCTCGAAGAGCTCGACGCGCGGCAAGAAGGGGGTGTCGGAAGTCGCCCGCAACGTCCGCCAGGTCAGCCGTTTTCTCGACGAGCTGATCGCCGGCCAAACGCACGAGGACATCGAGCGCGGACTCAGCCTCGATCAGCGAGCCGCATCGGCTGCGGCTCGCGGCAACGGACGCGAGGCGCCAGACGCCACGGGCCGCCTGTTCTTCGAGACCCGGCCGCCGGAAGGCGAGCTGCCGACCATGCTGCCGGGCAACAAGGCCGACAACTCGATCCTGCTGAGCGCGCTGGCGCTGCGCAAGTCTTCGGCCAGTCGGAAATCGTGCTGGTCTCCAAGGACATCAATCTGCGGATCAAGGCATCGGTGGTCGGCATCGAAGCCGAGGACTATTTCAACGACAAGGTCCTCGAGGATCTCGACCTGCTCTACACCGGGCATGCCGCCGCTGCCCGTCGACTTCTGGGAGCAGCATGCCGCTGACATGGAGTCCTGGCAGGACATGGGCCAGACCTATCTACAAGGTCAGCGGCGAGGACGTCGCCGAATGGCATGTCAACGAGTTGCTGCACTTCGATCGCGCCGAACGATGTCGAACTCATCACCCGCGATATCGAGGGCGACACCGCCCTGCTCGAACTGGCCGACGATTTCCGCGAAGGCAAACGTCATGTCTGGGGCGTGCATGCGCGCAATCGCGAGCAGAACTTCGCTCTCAACCTGCTGATGGACCCGGAGATCGATATCGTCACCCTGCTCGGCGCAGCCGGCACCGGCAAGACGCTGCTCACGCTCGCCGCGGCGTTGTCCCAGACGCTCGACGAATCGCGCTACCGCGAGATCATCATGACGCGCGTGACCGTACCCGGTCGGCGACGACATCGGCTTCCTGCCCGGCACCGAGGAAGAGAAGATGACGCCCTGGATGGGCGCCCTGATGGACAATCTCGAGGTGCTGACCGGCAACAGCGGCAGCGCCTCGGAATGGGAGCGCGCGGCCACCAACGAACTGCTGTCCAACCGGATCAAGATCCGCTCGGTCAACTTCATGCGCGGGCGCACCTTCCTCGAACGGTTCGTGATTCTCGACGAAGCCCAGAACCTGACGCCGAAGCAGATGAAAACGCTGATCACCCGCGCCGGGCCCGGCACCAAGTTCGTCTGCCTGGGCAATCTCGCGCAGATCGACACGCCCTATCTCACCGAGAGCAGCTCGGGGCTGACCCGTGTGGTCGACAGCTTTCGCAACTGGCGCCACGCCGGCCATGTGACCCTGGCCCAGGGCGAACGCTCTCGGTTGGCGCATTACGCCTCGGATCTATCTCTAAAGGACAGCGGCGCGGCGCAACCATCAGGCGCAGGCGCGTCGACGCGGGAGCCGTTCAACCGGCACCGCGCTCGCCGGGCCGTTCCGTCTCCGGCCCCGGCTCCGAGACGTGCACGTTGCGCGGCCAGGCCTTGAGTACCGAATGCACCAGCGTGGCCAGCGGGATCGCGAAGAACACGCCCCAGAACCCCCAGATGCCGCCGAAGAACAGCACCGCGGTGATGATGGCCACGGGGTGCAGGTTGACCGCCTCGGAGAACAGAATCGGCACCAGCAGATTGCCATCAAGCATCTGCAGAATGGTATAGGCGATCAGCACCCAGACCGTCTGTGCGTGCATGCCCCACTGCGCATACGCCACCAGCATGACCGGCACCGTCATGCCGAATGCGCCCACATACGGCACCAGAACCGAAAAACCGACCAGCACCGAGAGCAGCATGGCGTAGTTCAGTCCGAGCGACCAGAACACGATATAGGCCGCGATCCAGACAATGACGATCTCCACCGCCTTGCCCCGGACATAGTTGCCGAGCTGGACGTTGACATCGCCCCAGACCTGCCGCAGCAATGCGCCGTTACGGGGCACGAAGCGCCCGAACCAGTCCATAAGCTGATGCTTGTCGCGCAGCATGAAGAACACCATCAGCGGCACCAGCACCAGATAGACGGCGAGATAGAACAGGCTGGCGCCCACCATCAGCGAACGGCTGAGCACGGCCTTGCGCAACGAACCGACATCGATCGACATGCTACCGACCAGGGCGTCCATCTGCTCCGGCGTGATCAACGACGGGATAGCGAGCCGGCAAACCGCTGATCCAGTCCTGCACGCTGTGCACGAGATCGGGCAGCTCCTGAAGGATCTGTCCGGCCTGGCGAGTGAGTAGCGGCATGAGCGCGAAACTGACCCAGACCACACCCAGCAACAGCGCCATCGAGACCAACGCCGCGCCCATGGTTCGCGGCACCCGCACCCGGCTGAGCCAGAGCACCGGCGTATCCAGCAGATACGCCAGAACCAGCGCGGCCAGCACCGGCGCCACAAGCTGCCCCACGAACAGGACCAAAACCAGCCCGCCCACGAGGATGAAAATAAGCGAAACCAGCTGAGGGTCCGACAACTGCCGGGCGAACCAGGCGCGAAACACGTTCATGAAAGCCGTTCTCGTGGTGGGCTTGCGGGCATCAGCCGGCTATCGTAGGCGCTGTGGGCGAACGATGCACGCGAGCCGCCTCGTCCCGCATCACGGCGACCAGGCAGCGATGCGAACCCGCAGGGCGATATCGAGCGGCCGGCGAGCCCGGCGACATGCCGCAGGGCCGCCGCACGACTCGGTTTCTAACGCACAACACAGCGGTCGCGCTATTGGTCATGGCGCCTATACGCACGGGGCGCGGTTAACCGATCGAACCAAACACGCTACTCTGCGTCTAATGATTCGAGGGTTCGATCGATCTTGTTTACCATGCACACACCCAGGGCCGTAGCCACCGGTCTGATCCTGCTGGCCAGCGCCACCGGAATGAGCCTCCCGGCAGTGGCTGCGGACGACGGCGAGTATAACCTGCCGGATCTCGGCCAGCCCGCCGATACCGCGATGACGCCGACCGAGGAAAAACGCCTGGGCGCTCAGGTGGTCGCACAACTGCGCAGCCAGAATCGGATCATCGACGATCCCGAATTGTCGGACTACCTGAACAGCGTCGGGCGTCGACTGGCGCGCCATACGGATCGGCCCGCGGACGACTTTCACTTCTATGTCATCGACACGGACGATATCAACGCCTTTGCTCTGCCCGGTGGCTATATCGGCGTGAACGCCGGCCTCATCACGGCCACCAAGTCGGAAAGCGAACTGGCCAGCGTGATGGCGCACGAAATCGCGCATGTCACACAGCGTCATATCGCGCGGCAGATGGTCGAAAGCCGCGGCGATACCATTGCCACGCTCGCCACCGCCATCGTCGCCGCCATCGCGGGCTCCCAGGTCGGCGGTGGTGACGCGGCGACCGCCGCCATCATGGGCAGCATGTCGCATCTCGGCATGCAGCAGCTCAGCTACACGCGCGCGCATGAATACGAGGCGGACCGGGTCGGCATCCGCGATCTCGCGCGATCGGGATACGATCCGAACGCCATGGCGCGCTTCTTCGGCACGCTTCAGCGCCAGAGCGACCTGTATGGACAGCAACTGCCGCAGATTCTGCTCAGCCACCCCGTGTCCTCGACCCGCATGGCCGAGGCGAACGCTCGCGCCGCTGATTATCCGAACGTCAAGGTGCACACCAACCCGGAATATCCCTACATGCGCGCGAGGGCCCGCGTTCTCGAGGCGCGAAGCGCGGATGACATCCGCGATTACTTCGCGGGCGAAATTCACGGCGACAATCCGATCGCTGCCGACAAATATGGCTATGCGCTCGCACTCAGCCGCCTGAGCCAGGGCAAGCAAGCCATCGCGCGGATGCGCGCGGGGCTCAAGGCGAACCCCGGCATCCTCGCCTGGCACATGGGGCTGGCCGATGCACTCGAGCACGCCGGTGACAACGCCGCGGCCGGCGATGTGCTGTCGTCCGCGCTCAAGCAGTTCCCCCATAGCGATGCGCTCAAGCTTGCGTACGCGCAGAATCTGGAGGATCAGAACAAACCGGCCGCGATGCGCAACTATTTGTTGTCCCAGACGGCGGTGTTGAACACATTCCCTGCGGCGCAGCGCCTGCTGGCGCGTGGCGCCGGCAAGCAGAACAACCTCGGCGAGGCCTACTACCGCCAGGCTCGCTATTTCGCGATGCTCGACGACTACCCCGAAGCGATCAATCAATTGCGGACCGCGCTGCAGACCGCGAATTTGAGTGCCTACGACAAGTCTCGGCTGCGTGCGCTTCGCGACCAGATGGTCACGGCCTGTCACCGCGCATGGTCGAAGGATCAATGCCGTCGCGGCGTGACGCAAGGCAACGACTACTGAGTTGAGCCTGCGAGTCGAACCGCTCTGACACCGTGGCATCGCAGCCTCGCTCGACGGTCGCTATTCGCCGGGACGAATATCCTTTCGCGGGATCATGGCGTTCCATTGCCGGCAGCTCGGACACTGCCAGTGCAGATACCGGCCCGAGAATCCGCAGTGGCCACAACGATACGTCGGCTCGTGGTCTATGATCCGCGCCAGTGACTGGCGAAGATTGTCGAGCGGCCCGGTCAGGCTGCTGCGCGGGTCGGCGGACGCCAGTTCCAGCAGATGGTAGAACCCGATCCAGCTGGCTTCGGACTGAAGATAGCGCGACAAATGAGCGATCGCCTCGTCGAGCCGCCCTGCGCGCTGCAGGTGCCGAGCATAGGCGACGTGGCCCGCGGCCCCCTCGACTTCCACTATGAACGCCTGAAGAAAATCGACGTAGCCGGTAGCGTCGTCGCTCGCATCGAAACAGCGGCGCATCGGCTCCAGGATCTCGGTCGCGAAGGCGGCATCCTGGGAAAGGACATCGCGATAGGCCCGGATGGCGCTGCGATATTCGCGATTGCGCTCTGCGAGCGCGCCGGCGGCCAGACTCACGCGGGCGCAGCCCCGATATGCATGGCGGGCCGCCTTGAGCTGGCGCGTGGCGCTGTCGTCGTCCCCGCTACTCGCGGCCTGCTCGGCCAGTTCACAGTGATACTGCGCAATGACCGGTCGCAGTGAGGCGCCCCGGGCGCGTTCGAGATGTTTGGTCGCAACGATCGCCTGCTCCCAGTCGCGCACCTTTTCATGGATCGCGATGAGGCCGTTGAGACTGCGCTCGACAAAAGCCTGTTGATCGACGAGTTCCGCGAAAAGATCCTCGGCGCGATCGAGCACACCCGCCTTGAGGTAGTCGCACGCGAGTTCGTAGCGCGCTTGATTACGATGCGCCGGCGAGAGATTGGGCCGCGCCACCAGATTCTGATGCAGCCGCAGCGCCCGATCGATATCGCCCTGTCGTCGGAACAGATTCCCGAGCGCGAGATGTGTTTCAGCCGTCTCGTTATCGACTTCAAGTACGCGGATGAACGTCTCGATCGCGCGATCCGACTCTTCGTTGACCAGATAGCTGATGCCGCGTAGATAGTCGGCATGCACCGGGGCGTTGGGCTGTACGCGTTCGCGGCGACGGCGCCGCTCCGACCGCCCTCTGGCCGCCCACCCCGATCCTGCCGCAATCGGCAACAGAATCAGGAGCACGATCAGGCCATCAAGCATCGTGGATAGGCATGCTCCGCAGATTCGAGATTTCGGCTTCTGCGTCCTTGAGCTGGCGTCTGGTGCGCGACAAGCGAGAACGAAGCCGGGCCAGGCGTACACCGCATACGATCAGCGCGATGATCAGCCCCAGAAGAAATGCCAGACCCAGCAAGACAGCCAGCGGCGCCTCGGTCTTGGTCCACAACAGATCAACGGGCGTCGATCCGTAATTGAAGAATCCGAATGCCAACCCGATGAACACAGCCAGGATGACAATCAGATTTCGGATAAGGCGCAGCATGACATTCCTCGTTGGGTCGACGAGCGCGACGGCCCGAAAGCGGCCCTAGGGCCTGTTGATGTTCCGTGCGAGCGCCGCGTTGGAGACCGCAAATCGTGTCCGGCAAGCCGCAATCCGCCGCGTCGTGGCATGCCACGATCCAGGCTTGCAACGCCGCGGCGCGCGATTTGTGGCCCAACCCAAAGGGACAAGCCCTGTCTTGCGGCCATCCAGCGTTGTAGCATGCTGATGCAGAACGGCTGCACGACGCACACCTCGCCCCGGCTTGCCGCAAAACAGCGCTTGGCGCGGGCCCGTGCGAAACATTAACAGGCCTTAGTCTAGCCGCGCCAGGCGGCATTGGCCATCTGGAATCAGCGCCTCTGGCGTCGAGAGCAAAAGCCCTAGGATTCCTGTTTATTGACGCGCTCGCGCAGTTCCTTGCCCGGTTTGAAATGCGGCACGAACTTGCGCGGGATATCCACAGCCTCCCCCGTCTTGGGGTTACGGCCGCGTCGCGCCGGTCGGTGGTGAACCGAAAAACTGCCGAACCCACGGATCTCGACGCGCCCGCCATCGGCCAGCTCGCCGATCACGTTGTCGAGCAGCAGTTTGACTGCCAGCTCCACGTCGCGCTGGGTCATGTGTGCCTGGCGATCCACCAGGCGTTCTATCAACTCGGATTTAGTCATCCAGCGCTCTCCCTAGAAACGCCGCCCCCCAATGACGCGCCGGTACCCGGCCCGCCCCCAAAACGCTGTCGCCGCCTGCGGATGCTTCCGCCGTCGTCAGTCGGTCTCGCAACAACCGTTAAGAGGCTATTTAAAACACGGGGTGCACGCAAGCACCCCGTGTTCTTTTTTTCGCGATTCTAGCTGTCGCGGTCGGCCATCTGCTCCTTGAGGAGATCGCCGAGACTGGTCGTACCGGTCGAGGCATCGGTATCCGCGTAGTCGCGCATCGCCTGCTGCTCGTCCTTTTCTTCCTTGGCACGGATCGACAGGCTGATCGAGCGATTGCGGCGGTCGACGCCGACGAAACGGGCCTCGACGGGCTCGCCTTCGGACAGCACCGAACGGGCATCCTCGACGCGTTCGCGCGAAATATCCGACGCACGGATGTAACCGGTCACGTCGTTGCCGAGATCGACGGTCGCACCGCGGGCATCCACCGACGCGATCGTGCCGGCGACGATGCTGCCCTTCGGATGATCCGCCACGAACGAACCCATCGGGTCCTGCGCCAACTGCTTGATGCCCAGCGAGATACGCTCACGATCGGCATCGATGGCGAGCACCACGGCCTCGACCTCGTCGCCCTTGGAATACTCACGGACGACTTCCTCGCCTGCTTCGTTCCACGACAGATCCGACAGATGCACCAGACCGTCGATGTTGCCCGGCAGGCCCACGAAGATGCCGAAGTCGGTGATCGACTTGATCTGCCCGGCCACAACGTCGTTGCGTGCGTGCTGTGCGGCGAAGTCTTCCCACGGGTTCGACTGGCACTGTTTCATGCCCAGCGAGATACGACGACGCTCTTCGTCGATCTCGAGCACCATGACCTCGACCTCGTCACCGACCGAGACGATCTGGTTCGGGTTGACGTTCTTGTTGGTCCAGTCCATTTCGGAGACGTGCACCAGGCCTTCCACGCCTTCTTCGATTTCGACGAAGGCACCGTAGTCGGTGATGTTGGTGACGTTGCCGAACAGACGGGTGTGCTCGGGATAGCGGCGCGCGATATTGACCCACGGATCATCGCCCAGCTGCTTCAGGCCAAGCGAGACACGGGTGCGTTCGCGATCGAACTTGAGCACCTTGACCTCGACTTCCTCACCCACGTTGACTACGTCCGAGGGATCCTTGATCCGCTTCCAGGACATGTCGGTGATGTGCAGCAGGCCGTCGATGCCGCCCAGATCGACGAACGCGCCGTAGTCGACCAGATTCTTGACGATGCCCTTGAGGACGATGCCTTCCTGGAGCGTGTCCAGCAGCTGCTTGCGCTCTTCGCTGTACTCTTCCTTGAGCACGTCCCGACGCGAGACGACCACGTTGTTGCGCAGGCGATCGAGCTTGATGACGCGGAACTCGAGCGGCTTGCCTTCGAGATAGGTCGTGTCGCGCACTGGACGCACGTCGACCAGCGAGCCCGGCAGGAACGCACGGATGTTGCCCACATCGACGGTGTAACCACCCTTGACCTTGCCGGAGATGTGGCCGACAACCGATTCGCTGTTCTCGTAGGCTTCGGTGAGGAAGTCCCAGGTACGGATCCGCTGGGCTTTTTCCTTCGACAGGCGGGTGGCGCCGAAACCGTCTTCGACGGCTTCCAGCGCGACTTCGACCTTGTCGCCTTCGCCGACGGTCAGTTCGCCGTTCTCGTCGTAGAATTCATCGATCGGAATCACGCCTTCGGACTTGAGGCCCGCATCGACGATCACGACATCGTTCTTTACTTCCAGCACCTCGGCGTTGATGAGGGAACCGGGCTGCATGGTGCGACCCTGCAGACTTTGCTCGAATAGTTCGGCGAAACTTTCAGACATGAGTGGGGAAAATCCTGCGGCGTCCAGACTGTCGACGCCATCCGTTGTTGAAAAGACAAAAACACCGCCCGCGGCATTGCACCACGAACGGACCCTGTTGAGGCCGGCCGGTCAGTTGACGCGCCAGCCCTTGGCCGCCACCAGGTCGTGAATCTTGTCCAACGAGGCAGCGACGTCGTCGCCGGTGGTGTCGATGACATGCGCATCGGCCGCCGGCTTCAGTGGAGCCGCATCCCGCGACGCGTCGCGTTCGTCGCGCTCCACGATTTCACGATATATCCGCTCAAGATTAGCAGCAACACCTTTTTCGGACAACTGTGCATAACGCCGCCGGGCGCGTTCTTCTGCCGAAGCCGTGATGTAGAGCTTGAGATCCGCCTGTGGAAAGATCACCGTGCCCATGTCGCGGCCGTCGGCGATCAGCCCCGGCGGCGCGACGAAATCGCGCTGGCGCGCGAGCAACGCCTGGCGGATGACGGATATCGCCGCCCAGCGCGAGGCCGCTTCGGAGACATCGTCGGCGCGAATCGCGTCGGTTACATCCTCGCCCGCCAGCTCGATTCGCTGGCCCTCGCCCGTGTCGGGCAGAAAGTGTACCGCCAGGCCCTGTGCGATAGCGGTTGCGCGTGCCCGATCGTCGGCAGCGTCGGGATCGAGCTTTTCGCGCAACGCCGACAGGCCGACCAGTCGGTACAACGCACCGCTGTCGAGCAGCCACCAGCCGAGCCCGCGCGCCAGCTCGGAGGCCAGCGTGCCCTTGCCGGCCCCGCCGGGGCCATCGAGCGTGATCACGGGCGCCGCCGCGCTCATTCGGCGCCCCGCGCTTCGATGTCCAGCCCCGCTTCGGTCGCCAGATCGACGAAGCCGGGAAACGACGTATCGACGTAATCGCAGTCGTCGATGATGATCGGCGCCGATGCGCGCAGCGCTGCCATGGCAAACGACATGGCGATGCGGTGATCCTCGTGGCTCGCGATCTCACCGCCGGCGAAGACGTCGCCGTCCGGCCGGCCGACGATGGTCAGGCCGTCGTCGAGTTCGTGGCATTCCACCCCGAGCCGCGCCAGGCCCTCGGCCATCACCGCGATACGATCGCATTCCTTGACCCGCAGTTCCGCGGCCCCCGTAACACGGGTGGTACCGGCCGCGCAGGCCGCGGCCACGAAGATCGCCGGGCATTCATCGATTGCCAGCTCGACCTGGGCGGCGCCGATATCGATGCCACGCAGCTCGGCCGAGCGTACGCGGATGTCGGCCACCGGCTCGCCGGCCTGATCGCGCTGGTTCGCGAGCGTGATATCGGCGCCCATTGCCAGCAGGATATCGATGACGCCGCGACGTGTCGCATTGATGCCGACCCCGCGCAGCGTGATGTCGCTGTCGGTCGCGATCGAGGCCCCCACCATGAAGAATGCCGCCGAAGACAGATCCGCCGGCACCTGGACATCGGTGGCCGACAGCGATTGACCGCCGGCCACGGCGACCGTGTCGCCATCGCGCTCGACGTCGACCCCGAAGGCGCTGAGCATGCGCTCGGTATGATCGCGGGAAATGCCCGGCTCGTGCACGCGTGTCGTGCCTTCGGCATACAGGCCGGCCAGCAGCACACAGGACTTGATCTGCGCGCTGGCCACCGGCGGCGTGTAGTCGATGGCGGCCAGCTGGACTCCGCCTGTGATCGACAGTGGCGCATGATCGCCGTCGCGCCCCTTAATCTTCGCGCCCATCTCGCGCAGCGGATCGATGACGCGCTTCATCGGGCGACGGGACAGGCTGGCATCGCCGGTGAGCACGGAATCGAAGGCCTGCCCCGCCATGATCCCGGACAGCAATCGCATCGAGGTGCCGGAATTCCCGAGATCCAGCGCCGCCGCGGGCGCACGCAGACCGTTCAGCCCCATGCCCTTGATCACGCGCGTGCCCTGATCCAGTGCATGGGTGACGCCCATGGCACCGAACGCGTTCAGCGTCGCGAGGCAATCCGCGCTTTCCAGAAAACCGGAGATGCGACTACTGCCGTTCGCCAGCGAAGCGAACATGATCGCTCGATGCGACATCGACTTGTCGCCGGGCACGCGGAGCTGGCCATTCAGCGTGCCGCCCGGTTGTACGTGAAAGCTCTTGCCGCTCATCGTCCGTCGCGCTCCCGCTGTGACGCAAACCCGTCGCGCGCGGTTTTCGCGCGCTCGAAAATCTCGTGGAGGCGACTGTCGTCGCCGGCTGCGATCGCTGCACGCACCTGCTGCAGCCGATCCATATAGGCATCGAGCGTATGCAGGACCGGCGTGCGATTGGCGGTGACGATATCGCGCCACAACGCCGGATCGCTAGAGGCGATACGCGTGAAATCCGCAAACCCGCCGGCCGCGTAGGCGAATATCTCCGTGCGCTCGGCCATCGCGGCCAGCGTATCGACCAGGGTGTAGGCGAGCACGTGCGGCAGATGGCTGGTCGCCGCCAGCACTTCGTCGTGATGAGCCACCGTCATGCGCGACACCCGCGCCCCGAGCGCTGCCCACATTGCCTCGACCGTGGCCACCGCGCCCGCGTCGGTCTGCTCGTTCGGGGTCAGGATCGTGCGCCGGGACGTGAACAACGTGGCGAATCCGGCCTCGATCCCGTTGTTTTCCGTACCCGCAATCGGGTGCCCGGGCACGAAATGCGTCATGGCGCCATCGTCGAATACGCGCTGCGCGGCCGCCACCACACTGGCCTTGCTACTGCCGGTGTCCGTGACGACCGACCCGGGCCGCCGAGCCGCCGCGATCTCGCTCAGCACGTCGTCGAGGGCGCAAGGCGGCGTGGCCACCACGATCAGCCCGGCCGCGGCCACGGCCGGGCCGATCGCCGTATGACAGTCGTCGACCAGGCCGAGCTCAACCGCCCGCTTTGCGTCCTGAGTCTGCACGACGGCGCCGGAAAGATGCCCGGCATAGCCGGCATCGCGCAGGCCGCGCGCGATGGAACCGCCGATCAGGCCGAGCCCGACGATCGCGATTCGTTCCACCTCCGGCAACACCGCGCCACGGCTCGTCATCTGGCGAGCACGCGGTCCAGCGCCGCGATGAAGCGATCGTTGTCGGCCGCGCCGCCCACCGTGACGCGCAGATGGGTCGGCAGACCATAGCCCGCCAGCGGGCGCACGATCACGCCTTCGTGCAGTAACGCGTCGTAGACCGGGCGCGCGTCGCGCGCGGTATCGAAGGTGACGAAATTGGCCTGGCTGGGCAGGCAGGCCAGCCCGCGCGCCGCCAGCGCATCGATCAAGCGGGCGCGTTCGCGCGTATTGGACTCGATCGAGCGCGCGATGAAGTCATGATCGTCGATGGCCGCGGCTGCGCAGTGCAACGCGATCATGTTGACGTTGAACGGCTGGCGAATGCGATTGAGAAAATCGGCGCCACCGTCGTCGAGCTGAGGCCGTAGCCGAACCGCAGTGCGGCCATGCCGAAAATCTTGGAGAACGTGCGTGTGATCACGAGATTGTCGTAACGCGCCAGCCAGTCCGCCTCGTCGGCGACCGTGTCCTGCGTCTGATACTCAATATACGCCTGATCCAGCACCACGACGACCGCGGGTGGTACCCGATCGAGAAAAGCCGTCAGCGCTGCCGGCGTCGCCCAGGTGCCGGTCGGATTGTTCGGGTTGGCGATGAAGACCACGCCGGTGCGGTCATCGATCGCCGCGAGCATCGCGTCCAGATCGTGCCCGTAAGGCATGTCGGCATCGGCAGGCAACGCCGGCACCTCGCGCACTTCGGCACCCACGGCACGCGCGACGATCGGGTAGACCGCAAACGAATGCTTCGACACCACCGCGTTCTTGCCCGGGCCGAGAAACACGCGCCCCGTCAGCTCCAGGATATCGTCCGAACCGTTGCCGAGCGTGACGCGATCCGGGTTCACACCGTGGCGCGTGGCGATTTTCTGCTTGAGCTCGTAACCACTGCCGTCCGGATAGCGGTAGAGATCCCCATCGAAATGGGCCAGGGCCTCAAGCGCCGCCGGGGCGGTGCCGAGCGGGTTCTCGTTCGAGGCCAGCTTGATGATCGAGGTCAGGCCCAGCTCGCGCTTGAGATCCTCGATCGGTTTGCCGGGTACGTAGGCGGACAGACCGTGAATTCCGGCGTGTGCCTGTTCGGACAGGGTTTTCGGCATGACGCTATCTCGCGATGGAAATCGGCACTACTCGGCCTCGCGCCCGATCGAGCGCGGATACGATCCCAGGATCTTGAGCATGACGGCCTCGGACTCGATCGACTCGATCACGCGGCGGACCGGCGCATCGTCTGCATGGCCTTCGATATCGATGAAGAAGTTGTAGTCCCAGGCCTGCCGGCGCGATGGACGCGACTCGATGCGGGCCAGGTCCACGCCGGCATCGGCGGCCGGCGCGAGCAGGCGATAGAGCATGCCCGGCCGGTTGCGGATCGAGACCAGAATCGAGGTCATATCATTGCCGGAAGCCGCCACGTGCTGCGTACCCAGCACGAGAAAGCGTGTGGTGTTGTTGGGCTCGTCCTCGATGTTCGAGGCCAGAATCGGCAGATCATAGAAGTCGCTGGCCGCCCGTGCTGCGATTGCCGCCGCTGTCGGGTCCCCAGCCACGCGTCGCGCCGCCTCCCCGTTCGAGGCCACCGCTTCTCGTACAACGCCCGGCAGATGAGTGTCGAGCCAGTTCCGGCATTGGGCCAGCGACTGGGCATGGGCGACCACCCGCTTGATCGCGCCGAGTTCGTTGGCATGCGACAACAAATGATGATGCACCGCCAGCGCCACCTCGCCGCAGATCGACAACCGACTGCCGACCAATTGATCGAGGGTGTGCGTGACCACGCCCTTCGGTCGAGTTCTCGACCGGCACGACGCCGAAATGGGCGTTGCCCGCCTCGACATCGCGGAAAATATCGCCGATCGCCGGTTTCGGCGATGCGATCACGGCATGACCGAAATGCTTGTACACCGCCGCCTGGGTGTAGGTCCCCTCCGGGCCGAGATAAGCCACGGTCATGGGTTTTTCGAGCGCCAGACAGGCCGACATGATCTCGCGCATGATGCGCGCGACGGCGGCATCCGCCAGCGGCCCCTCGTTGCGCGCCGCGACACGCTCGAGGACCTGGGCCTCGCGTTCCGGGCGATAGAAATCGGTACGGCCGGCCGCCTGCTTGATGTCGGCGACCTTCAGCGCGACGCCGGCGCGTTCATTGATCAACGCATGAATGCGCTGGTCCAGCTCATCGATCTTCGCGCGCGCATCAGCGAGCGCATCGTCATCGGAGGTTGTGCTCATCGTGTGGCTCGACTCGCCGAACGGCGCAGCGCGCGGGCTCGGCGTGTAACGGATCGCGGGCCGCCCAGGGCGGCCCGCAACGGCTGTCGATCAGGCCGCGTCGCGACCGATGGCGCCAAGATAACGCACGCAGAGCACGCCGGAAATTCCGGCCAGCTCGTCGAGTGCACCTTGGGCCACTTCCGCATCGACGTCGACCATGGACAAGCGCAATCTCGCCTTTCGACTTGTTCAGCAGGTCGGCGATGTTGTGGTTGTGGCGCGCCAGCGCAGAGGTGATCTGCCCGACCATGTTCGGCTGGTTCTTGTTGATCACCACAATGCGATGCGCGTTCGCCGTCGGCGGCATGATCGCCTCGGGGAAATTCACCGAATTGCGGATATTGCCGACCTCGAGCCAGTCGCGCATCTGATCGGCGATCATGATCGCACTGTTGTCCTCGGCCTCGTCGGTCGAGGCGCCCAGATGCGGCAGCGTGATCACGCGCTCGTGGCCGCGCAGCTTCTCGGAGGGGAAATCGCAGACGTAGTACTTGAGATGGCCGGTTCGGCCAGCGGACTCGAGCACGGCATCCTCATCCACGATCTCGGCGCGCGAGAAATTCAGCAGCACCGCGCCCTGGGGCATCAGCTTGAGACGATCAGCATTGACCAGGCCACGCGTGCCGTCGACCAGCGGCACGTGCAGGCTGACGAACTGCGAACCGGACATCAGGTCATCCACCGACAGTGCCTCGGCCACACCGGCGCTGCAGGCGCCAGGCGTTGTTGATGGTGATGCCCGGATCGAAACCGGAGACGTCCATGCCCAGCGCCTGCGCCGCATTGGCGACGTTGACGCCCACCGCGCCGAGGCCGACCACGCCGAGCGTGCGACCCGGCAGTTCGACACCCTTGAACTTCTTCTTGCCGGCTTCGACCTCTTTCTTGAGTTCCTCGCCGGTGGAGGTGAGTTCCTCGACATAACGCCAGGCGCCGAGAATGTTGCGTGCCGACAGCAGCATGCCGGACAGCACCAGTTCCTTGACCGCATTGGCATTCGCGCCGGGCGCGTTGAACACCGGCACGCCGCGTTCGGTCATCTTATCGATGGGGATGTTGTTCACGCCGGCGCCGGCGCGGCCGATCGCGCGCACGGAGACCGGGATCTCCATATCGTGCATGTTGGCCGAGCGCAGGATGATGGCATCCGGCGCGCTCATTTCCGACGCCACTTCGTAGATCTCGCGCGGCAGCCTGTCGAGGCCGCGTGCGGAAATGCTGTTGAGGGTTTGAATCTTCAGGCTCATGACAATCCTTCTTGAAGGCAATCCTGGAAACGGGATCAAGCCGACCGCGGCCACGGGCCGCCCCGCCGGCACGTCCCGAGGTGCCGGGGCAGTGCCGGCCAGGCCCGGGCCGGCTCGCGGCCCGGGCGCATCCCGCTCTAACCGTTGGTCTTGGCAAACGTGTCGCATGAAATCGATCAAGGCGTCAACGCCGGCTTCCGGCATCGCGTTATAGATCGATGCCCGCATGCCGCCGACCGAGCGATGCCCCTTGAGCGTCGACAGTCCGGCGTCTTCCGCCTCGGCCAGGAACTGCTTGTTCAGGGTGTCATCGCCCAGCAGGAACGGCACGTTCATGCGCGAACGCACGGCCGGATCGACCGGGTTGGAATAGAAATCCGAGGCGTCGATATAGTCGTAGAGCTTGGACGACTTGCGGATGTTGATCTGTTCGATCGCTTCGAGGCCGCCCTGGTTCTCCAGCCATTCGAAAGTCAGGCCGCAGATGTACCAGGCATAGCAGGCCGGCGTGTTCAGCATGGAATCGGCATCCCGCTGCTGCTTGTAGTTGAAGACCATCGGGCAGGATGCCTGGGCCTGCTCCAGCAGATCATTACGCACGATCACCATGGTGATGCCCGCCGGGCCCGCATTCTTCTGCGCGCCGGCATAGATCACGCCGTATTTGGAGACATCCACCGGGCGCGACAGGAAGTTCGACGACATGTCCGCCACCAGCGGCGCATTGCCCACGTCCGGCACGTCCTGGAATTCCACGCCCTGAATGGTCTCGTTCGGGGTGAAATGCAGATAGGCCGCATTCGAGGACAGGTTCCAGTCCGAGACCGCCGGAATCGAGGTGAACCCGTCGGCTTCGCCCGAGGCCGCGAGATTGGCCTCGCCATACTTGCCGGCTTCCTTGATGGCTTTCTTGCCCCAGTTGCCGGTGACCACGTAGTCGGCGGTATGACGCTCGCCCATCAGATTCAGCGGCACACCGGCGAACTGGCCGGCGGCCCCGCCCTGCAGGAACAGCACGCTGTAGTCGTCCGGCACGTCGAGCAGCCGACGCAGCCGGGCCGTCGCGTCCTCGGCGATCGACACGAACGCCGAGCCGCGATGGCTCATTTCCATCACGGACATGCCGGTGCCCTTCCAGTCGAGCATCTCGGCCTGGGCTTTTTCCAGCACTTCGACCGGCAGCGTCGCGGGACCTGCACTGAAGTTATACACACGTGACATGAAACCACTCCTCGTGAAAAACAAAGCGGGGCTCACCCGCCGACATCAATTCTCGTCGGGCGTCTCGGAGGGCTCGGTGTCGCCGTCGTCCGGCGCGGCTTCGTCGTCCGCGTCCTCGACCGCAATGCGATCCACGCCCACCAGGCGCTGATCGTCGGCCACTCGGATGATGCGCACGCCCTGGGTGTTGCGCCCCAGGACGGAGACCTCGGAGACCGCCGTGCGAATGAGCGTGCCCATGTTGGAAATGAGCATGATCTCGTCATCTTCGGAGACCTGCGTGGCACCGACCACGGCACCCGTCTTGTCCGACTGCTTGAGTGCGAGCACACCCTGGCCACCGCGCCCGCGCAGCGGGTAATCGTCGACCGGCGTGCGCTTGCCGTAGCCGTGTTCGGTGACGGTGAGGATCTCGCCGTCGCGCACCACGATCAGGCCGATCACCACGGCAGAGTCGTCGTCTTCCGGCAGGCGGATACCGCGCACGCCCGCGGCGTTGCGGCCCATCTGGCGCACATCCGCTTCCGCAAAGCGAATGACCTTGCCGGCGGAGGAGAACAGCATGATCGTATCGTTCCCGCCGGTACGATCCACGCCGACCAGCGCGTCGTCGTCGCGCAAGTCGATGGCGATGATGCCGTTCGTGCGCGGGCGCGAGAACTGCTCCAGCGCGGTCTTCTTGACCGTACCGTTGCGGGTGGCGAAGAACACGTTCTCGTCGGTAGTGAAGTCCTTGATCGGCAACACTTCGGAAATGCGTTCGTCGGACTCCAGCGGCAGCAGGTTCACGATCGGCTTGCCCCGCGCTCCGCGACCGGCGCTGGGCAGTTCGTAGACCTTGAGCCAGTACGCCTTGCCGTGCGACGAAAAGCACAGCAGCGTGTCGTGGGTATGGGTCACCCAAAGCTTTTCGATGAAGTCGGCATCCTTGGTCTTGGTCGCCGACTTGCCGCGGCCGCCGCGGCGCTGGGCGCGATAATCGTCCAGCGGCTGGCTCTTCACATAGCCTTCGTGGGTCAGCGTGACGACCACGTCTTCCGGCGAGATCAGATCGGCGGTGGTCAGATCGAGGTGATTGTCCAGGATCTGGGTCTTGCGCTCGTCGCCGTATTCGTCGCGCACGGCGACCAGCTCGTCACGGATGACCTCGAACAGCCGCGCCATCGATGACAGAATCTCGAGATAATCGGCGATGTCGGCGAGCAGCTTCTCGAACTCCTCGACGATCTTGTCCTGCTCCAGCCCGGTCAGGCGATGCAGACGCAGATCGAGAATCGCCTGGGCCTGAGTCTCGGTCAGCCGGTAGCGGCCTGAATCCTGCAAGCCGTAGTGGCGCGACAGATCGGTCGGGCGCGAGGCATCGGCCCCGGCGCGCTCGAGCATGGCGTTGACCTGGCCGGGCGCCCATTCGCGACCCATCAAGCCTTCGCGCGCTTCGGCCGGGCCGGAGGACGCCCGGATCAGGGCGATCACTTCGTCGATATTGGCCAGTGCGACCGTAAGGCCTTCGAGCACGTGCGCCCGCGCACGCGCCTTGGCCAGTTCGTACTGCGTGCGCCGGGTGACGACTTCGCGCCGATGCCGGATGAAGGCTTCCAGCATCTGCTTGAGGTTGAGCGTGCGTGGCTGGCCGTCGTCGAGCGCGACCATGTTGATGCCGAACACGGTCTGCATCTGCGAATGGCGATACAGATTGTTGAGCACCACCTCGGGGGTTTCGCCGCGGCGCAGCTCGATCACCATGCGCATGCCGTCCTTGTCGGACTCGTCGCGCAGTTCGGTGATGCCCTCGACGCGTTTCTCCTTGACCAGCTCTGCGATCTTCTCGAGCAGCCGCGCCTTGTTGACCTGGTACGGCAGCTCGGTGACCACGATCGCCTGCTTGCCGCGCTCGTCGACATCCTCGAAGTGCGCACGGGCCCGGGTATAGATCCGGCCGCGGCCCGTCTCGTAGGCCTCGCGAATGCCCGAGGCGCCGTTGATGATCCCCGGGTGGGGAAATCCGGGCCCGGGACGTGCGCCATCAGCTCGGCGATGGTCACGTCCTCGTTGTCCATCACCGCCAGACAGGCGTTGATGATCTCGCGGATGTTGTGCGGCGGGATGTTGGTCGCCATGCCGACGGCGATACCGGTACCGCCGTTGACCAGCAGATTCGGCAGGCGCGTCGGCAGCACCGCCGGCTCGGATTCGGATTCGTCGTAGTTCGGAATGAAATCGACGGTATCCTTGCCGATATCGGCCAGCAGCTCATGGGCGAGCTTGGACATGCGCACTTCGGTGTAACGCATGGCCGCCGGCGCGTCGCCGTCGACCG
The DNA here is from genome assembly GCA_963835375.1 of uncultured Gammaproteobacteria bacterium. Taxonomy (GTDB): domain Bacteria; phylum Pseudomonadota; class Gammaproteobacteria; order Nevskiales; family Salinisphaeraceae; genus Salinisphaera. The sequence continues at coordinate 154,066 of CAWIGB010000015.1, read as the reverse complement.
AGCCGAAGTTGCCCTGGCCGTCGACCAGGACATAGCGCATGGAGAAATCCTGCGCCATGCGCACGATCGTGTCGTAGACCGCGGAATCGCCGTGCGGATGATATTTACCGATGACATCGCCGACCACGCGGGCCGACTTCTTGTACGGCCGGTTCCAGTCGTTGGACAATTCCTGCATCGCGTAGAGCACGCGACGATGCACCGGCTTGAGGCCGTCGCGCACATCGGGCAGCGCACGCCCGACGATCACGCTCATCGCATAGTCGAGATACGACTGGCGCATCTCGTCTTCCAGGTTGATCGACAGGATCTCTTTTGCGACGTCGGCCATAGGCTAGTTCAAGTTGGCGATCCGGCGCGCAGTCGCAGTCTGCCGGCAGAATCGGAGAGGACTCGTAATCTGCCTGCTCGACCGGGCCCGAAAGACCTCTGCGCGAAGCGCGATATGATACCACAGCCGTTGGCATCGGCCGGCGGTGACGCTGTCCGCGATTCAGTGTGTCCGGTAGCATCGCCCTCTTCGACCACGGTGCCGCCGAGCGACCGCTCATTCACCGCCCCAAGCGAGGGACGATCTTGTCCGAAACCGTCATTCATGCCCGCTGGATCGCCCCGGTCGACGGCGCGCACCGCTGGCTCGAAAATCATGCCGTGGTAATCCGCCAGGGGCACATCGCGGCCATCGTGCCGCGGGCACAAGCCGAACGCGATTATCCGGACGCGGACGTGGTGGAGCGTGGGCATCATCTGCTGGTGCCCGGCTTTGTCAACGCGCATACCCATGCTGCGATGAATCTGATGCGCGGCGTCGCCAATGATCTGCCCTTGATGCCCTGGCTGCAGCAGCATATCTGGCCGCTCGAGTCGCAGTTCATGTCGCAGACGTTCGTGGCCGACGGCACCGATATGGCCATGGCGGAAATGATCCGCGGCGGCACGACCTGCTTCAACGACATGTACTTCTTCCCCGATGTGGTGGCCGAGCACGTGGATCGCGTCGGGATGCGGGCCGGCATCGGCATGATTCTGATCGATTCCCCCACCGTCTGGGCGGCCTCGCCGGATGAATATCTGGACAAGGGCCTGGCCGTGCACGACGCCTGGCGCCACCACGAGCGCATCGTCACGCCGTTCGCCCCGCATGCGCCCTACACCGTCTCCGACGGCCCGCTGACCAAGATGCGCACCTATGCCGACGAAATGGACGTACGCGTGCATATGCATATCCATGAGACCGCGTTCGAGGTCGAGAACGCTGCCAAACAGCACGGCCAGCGCCCGTTGGCGCGCCTCGACGCGCTCGGCCTGCTGACGCCGAATCTGCTGGCTGTGCACATGACCCAGCTCACCGACGCCGAGATCGAGCGTTGTGCCGCCGCTGGCGTGCACGTGATCCATTCGCCGGAATCCAACCTCAAGCTCGCCAGCGGCCTGGCGCCGGTGCAAAAGCTTCGCGATGCCGGCATCAACGTGGCGCTGGGAACGGACGGCGCGGCCTCCAACAACGATCTCGACATGATCGGCGAAATGCGCACGGCCGCGCTGATCGGCAAGGTGGCGGGCGACGATGCCGCCGCCGTGTCGGCCGACGCCGCGCTCGAGATGGCGACCATCGCCGGCGCACAAGCGCTCGGCATCGCCGAGGAGACGGGCTCGATCGAGGTCGGCAAGGCCGCCGATCTGGCGGCCATTGATCTCGGCGCACTGGAGACCCGCCCCGTGTTCGACCCGATCGCCGCGCTGGTCTACAGCGCGACCCGCGAGCAGGTCACCGACACCTGGGTCGCCGGCCGCGCCCTGATGCGCGATCGCCGGCTCACCACATTGGATATCGAAGACATCATGCGCCGTACCGATGCATGGGCCGATAAACTCGCCGCCTTCGGCGCCACAACCGAGAACGAGCGACATGCCCAGTAATCAGCAAGCCGAACTCGATAAATTCGACGCCATGGCCGCCGACTGGTGGGACCCGACCGGCGACATGCGACCGTTGCACGACATCAACCCACTGCGCACCGCCTACATCGAGCGGCGCGCGAACGGTCTGAAAGGCAAGCGCGTGCTGGACGTCGGCTGCGGCGCCGGCCTGCTCGCCGAAGCCATGGCCGCGCGCGGCGCGCGGGTGACCGGCATCGATCTGGCCGAACAGGCCATTGGCGCGGCACGGCGCCATGCCGGGCAATCGGGCCTCGCCATCGATTATCGCGTAGTTTCCACGCGCGATCTGGCCGCCGAACTCGCCGGCGAATTCGATATCGTCGTGGCCTACGAGATGCTCGAACACGTGGACCAACCGGCTTATGTCGTGGAGGACTGTGCGCGACTGGCGGCGCCCGGCGGCCACACCTTCTTCTCCACCATCAATCGCACGCCGATGGCCTGGGCGCTGGCCATCGGGGGCGCCGAGTATGTGCTCCGGCTGCTGCCGCGCGGAACCCACGAATACGCCAAGCTGGTGAAACCGGCCGAACTCTCGGCGCATTGCCGGCACGCGGGCCTCGACGTGGTCGACATCAGCGGCATGCGTTACAACCCGCTGACCCGCCACGCCTCGCTCGGCCATCGGCCGGACGTCAATTACTTTCTGCACGCGCGACGCACCGAGGACGACTCTTGAGCTTGAACGCGCAACGCAGCGTCCTGTTCGACCTGGACGGCACGCTGATGCATACCGCGCCCGACCTGGTCGGGGCACTCAACGACATGCGCCGCGCAGACGGGCTCGAGCCGATGCCGGTCGAGGTGCTTGCCCCCTACTGCTCGTACGGCGGCCGCGGCCTGCTGGGCCGCGGCTTCGATCTCACGCCGCAGGATGACGGCTATCGCGAGGCTTACGACCGCTTCATCGAGCGCTATCGTCAGCGCATGACCCAGGACAGCCACCCTTACGACGGTATTCGCGAGCTGGTCGCGCGACTGGCCGACGCGGATCTCGCCTGGGGGGTGGTCACCAACAAGATCGAGGCACTGGCAGTGCCCTTGATCGAATACACGGCGTTCGACCCTGCGCCCGGTTGCGTTATCGGCGGCGATACGGCGGGCATTTCGAAACCCGATCCACGCGCCGATCCTGCTCGCCTGCGAGCGCATGGGCGTCGAACCGTCACGCTCGATCTACGTCGGCGACTCGGATCGCGACATCCTGGCCGGCCGTGCGGCCGGCATGGCCACGATCGCGGCCGGCTATGGCTATGTGCCGGTGGACGACGATATCGCGCACTGGGCAGCCGATGCCGTGGTCGAGACGCCGGCCGAGCTCTGGGGCGCCATCCAGCGCCTACACGCCACGGCGTAACTACGGGCCGGCCTGGCCCACGCCCATGCGCGCAGCTCGCCGCGAGCGCGCAACGAGCACAGTCCGGCGCCCGCTTGTGGCAGCGCTGCTTGGCATGCGCCACGATCAGCGCGTGCAGTTCGTCGTAGAACGCGGCGGTGGCACGTTCGCCGAGGGCGGTCTCGATCGTCTCGCGCAGCCGTTCATAGCGCCGCGAGCCCGGCCACCAGCCATAGCGTTCGAAGATACGAAATGCATAGGCATCGGCGACAAAGCGCGGCCGGTGGAAGGCATAGAGCGCGATCACGTCCGCGGTTTCCGGGCCGATGCCATGCAGCGCGCGCAGCTCGCGACACAGTGTGGCGGTATCCAGTGCCTCGATCGCCGCGAAGCCGCCGCGCTCGACGAACCAGCGACATAACGAGCGCAGCCGCTCGGCCTTGATCCGATGCGGGCCCGCGCGTCGGATCAGGCCCGGCAGATCCTCGTGCGCCAGCATGGCCTCGGATTCAGCGGCCCGGCCTCGCGCAGAGCCGAGATCGCGATGCTCGACGTTGGTCCAGGCCGTGTGCTGGGTGAGCACCGCGCCGATCAGAATCTCGAATCGCGGATTCGCGTCGTCCTGAATCGGCCACCAGTGCTGGGGCCCATAGGCCGCGGCGAGGCGATCGTGGAAATCGACGACCGCCAGCGGCCGTGGGCGATGGCCATGGCCGTGCCGGGCAACTTCTCCGCTTGCGAAGACATCTATCCCCAGATCAACACAGATTCACATCGATCGGGACAACGCCCATCCAAGGGCGTCAATCCGTCTTCATTGACGAACATGTTCCGATGCAGCGGGTGAATCATGCCGCAGGGGCATGCGCTCGGCGCCGCTCACGAAAGCGCCGGGCGCCATGAACGTTCAAATGTGCCTCGCCTGATTTGCTTATTCGCGTTCCGTTCGCGCTCACTTGCGGACGGGTTCAGCGCTTGAGATCGACCAGCCTGGCCAGCGCGCTGACCTCCTTCTTGTCCAGTTCGCGGTAGCTGCCGGCCTTGACGCCGGTCGGCAATGCGATCGGGCCGAAGCCGGTGCGCATGAGCCGCGAGACGGTCACGCCCTGGCTGTCCCAGAGCCGGCGTACGACGCGATTGCGCCCCTGGCGCACGGTGACCTCGAACCAGCGATTGGCGCGATGGGCATCGTCGCCGACACGGATCGATTCGAAGCGCGCGATGCCGTCGTCGAGCTCGACGCCCTCGACCAGCCGATCGAGCATGGCCTGATCGACGTCGCCGCGAACGCGCACCGCATAGGTGCGCACGATTTCGTACGACGGATGCTCCAGCCGGCGCTTCAACTCGCCGTCGGTGGTCATCAGCAACAGACCGGAGGTGTTGACGTCGAGCCGACCGACCGCAAGCCAGCGGCCGGCGTCGAGCTTCGGCAGCTTGCGGAAGACCGTCGGCCGGCCTTCGCGGATCGCGCCGGGTGACGACCTGGTCGATATGCTTCTTGTAGGCCAGCACGCGAGTCGGCACATCGCCGCGCTTCTCCAGATTGAGCGGACGGCCGTCCAGCCGCACGCTGTCGCCGGCGCCGAGCGTGTCGCCGAGCGTGGCCACGCGCTCGTTGATCCTGATGCGACCGTCGGCGATCGCGCGTTCGAGCTCGCGCCGCGAACCGTAACCCGGCGTGGGCCAGTACTTTCTGTATGCGATCAGCCATGCATGAAGTCCGATGATCGCGGCTATTTCGCGACGAACGCGCGTTCGATGACGTATTCGCCCGGTTTGCCGATATGCGGCGAAACCGTGAACCCGCGATCGTCGAGCAGCTTCGCGGTGTCGTCCAGCATACTCGGACTGCCGCAGATCATGGCGCGATCGTGCTCGGGATCGAGGGCTCGAGGCCGAGATCCGACGTGAGTCGGCCGTTGTCGATCAACGTGGTCAGCCGGCCCTGATTGCGGAATGTCCTCGCGGCTGACGACCGGGTAGTAGAACAGCCGCCCGTGGATCAGTTCGCCGAGGATCTCGTCGTTGGGCAGGTCCTCCGCGAGCAGTTCGTCGTAGGCCAGATCCTCGATGTAGCGCACGCCGTGCACCACGATCACGCGCTCGAAGCGCTCGTAGGTTTCCGGATCGCGCACGATCGATAGAAACGGCGCCAGGCCTGTGCCGGTCGACAACAGATAAAGGTTGCGCCCGGGATGCAGATCGGTGATCAGCAGCGTGCCGGTGGGCTTGGTCGGATACGAACACCTCGTCGTCGACCTTGAGATGCTGCAGGCGCGAGGTGAGCGGCCCGTCCGGGACCTTGATCGAGAAGAACTCGAGATATTCCTCGTAATTGGCCGACACGATGCTGTAGGCGCGAAGCAGCGGCTTGCCGCTCTCGGTCGGCAGGCCGATCATCACGAACTGCCCGTTCTCGAAACGCAGGGACTGGTCGCGCGTGGTGGTGAACGAAAACAGGGAATCGTTCCAGTGCTTCACGCTGGTCACGCGTTCGGTATTCAAGGCTGCCATGACTTGTCCATCATCAAACCGCTGTCGCGGCGTCAAACCAAAAGAAGAACGGCGCGTAACGTGGGTGCCGAAGCGGCTTATTCCAAGTCCGCCCGGTCGTCGGATTCATCGCCCCCCGAGGGAGCCGCCGCGACGTGCGTGCGGTCATTCCGCATCCGACTCGGCGGCATCGCTCTCCTGGGCATCGGCCGATTCGCCGCGCAGACGTGCCACCGCGGCATCGAGCGTGTCGACATCCTTGATCTCGGGCAGACTCGGCAGGTCGGCCAACCGTTTCACGCCGAAATCGTCGAGAAAACGCTGGGTGGTGGCATACAACGCCGGCCGGCCCGGAACCTCGCGATGGCCGACCACCTTGACCCATTCATATTCACTGAGCGTCTTGATGATGCCGGTCGAGACCGACACGCCGCGCACCGCCTCGATGTCCGAACGCGCCAGCGGCTGGCGGTAGCAGATGATCGCCAGCGTCTCGAGCATGGCGCGCGACAGCTTCGGCGGCCGTTCTTCCCAGAGCCGGGCCACCAGCGCGCCGTAGTCCGCACCGACCTGAAACCGCCAGCCACCGGCCACCTCGACCAGATCCGCCGCGGAATCCGCATAGCGCTCGGCCAACGCCGACAGCGCCGTGCGGACATCGGCCTTGTCGATCGCCTCGGTCGTCTCGAGCAGGCGTACCAACTGCTCGACCGACAACGGCGAATCCGCCGCCATCAGCAAGGCTTCGATGCAGCGCAGCAGCCGCTCGGACACCTCGGCGCGCGCCGGCGACTCGCCCGCGGCCGATTCCTGTTGTTCGCCCTGCCCGGTCATTCACCGCCCCGGCGCCGCAGGGAAACCGGCGCATACGGCGCGTCCTGGTCGATCACGATCAGCGATTCGCGCGCCAGCTCCAGAATCGCCAGAAACGACACGACCACGCCCAGCCGGCCTTCCTCGAGCGCGACCAGCGCCACGAAGGCCACCGGGCGGTTCGAATCCAGTCGCTCGAGAATACGGGTCATATGCTCGCGCACGGACAGCGGCTCGCGCTCGATCACATGCTGCGTATACAGCTCGGCCCGGGTCAGCACGTCGTGCAGCGCGCCGAGAAGCGCGCGCAGATCAGGCTCCGGCGACGGCCGCTCGATGGTCATCTCGACCGGGTCGTGACGCACCGGCGTGATGTCTCGCCCGACCCGCGGGCATGCGTCCAGACTTTCGGCCGCCTCCTTGAACTGTTCGTATTCGGCCAGCCGGCGGATCAGTTCCGATCGCGGATCCTCGCCTTCGTCTTCTTCGGCCGCCTCGGTCTTCGGCAGCAGCATGCGCGACTTGATCTCGGCCAGCATGGCGGCCATCAGCAGATACTCGCCTGCCAGTTCGATCGCCATTTCCTCCATCAGCTCGATGTAGGCCATGTACTGCTGGGTGATCGTGAACACCGGAATATCGAGAATGTTCAGATTCTGGCGACGGATCAGGTACAACAACAGGTCCAGCGGGCCTTCGAAGGCTTCCAGAAACACGCGCAATGCGTCCGGCGGGATGTACAGGTCCTCGGGCAACGCTTCGTAGCGCTCGCCTGCGACCCGGATGACATCGTCATCCGGCGTCAGTTCGGAATCGGCGGCGGCCTCGCTCAAAATCGGCGTACGGGCTTAGACCGAGGCCGGCAGGAAGCCGGTCGCCGCGTAAGCCGCGTCCAGCGTCGGCTGTGCGCGTTTGCGGGCGGCGGCCGCACCCCGCGCAAGAATCGCATCCAGCCCGGCGGTATCTTCGGCGAACTCGGCGTAGCGCGCCTGCAGCGGCTCGAGGAACGCGACCACCGCGTCGGCCAGATCACCCTTGAGCGCGCCGTAGCCAGCGTCGGCATAATCGGCCTCGAGATCGGCGATCGCACGATCGGTCACCGCCGAGAAGATCGACAACAGGTTCGATACGCCCGGCTTGTTCGCTTCGTCGAAACGCACCTCGCCGTCCGAATCGGTCACCGCACGCTTGATCTTCTTGACCACTTTCTTCGGCGGATCGAGCAGCTTGATGACGTTGGCCTCGACGTCATCCGACTTGCTCATCTTGGCGGTCGGCTCGCCCAGGCTCATGATGCGCGCGCCCACTTCCGGGATGAACGGCTCGGGCACGGTGAACACGTTCTCGCCCACGCGCGCGTTGAAGCGCTCGGCCAGATTGCGGGTCAGCTCCAGATGCTGTTTCTGGTCGTTGCCGACCGGCACCGCATCCGCCTGATACAGCAGGATGTCCGCCGCCATCAGTACCGGATAATCGAACAGGCCGGCGTTGACGTTGTCGACGTTCTTCGCCGACTTGTCCTTGAACTGGGTCATCCGGTTGAGTTCGCCCATCGACGTATGGCAGTTCAGCAGCCAGGCGAGCTGGGCATGCGCCGGCACGTGCGACTGCACGAACAGCGTGGCGTTCTCCGGGTCGATGCCGGCCGCCAGATACAGGCACAGGAATTCGTGGCAGCGCGCGCGCAGCGCGGCGGCGTCCTGACGCACGGTGATCGCGTGCATGTCCACCAGCGCGAACAGGCAATCGTGGGTCGCCTGCATGGCCACCCAGTGCTTGAGCGCACCGATGTAATTCCCCAGCGTGAGTTCGCCGGAGGGCTGGATACCGGACAGAACGACCGGTCGGGCATGGGCCGAGGACACGAGCTACTCCCAGCTGTCGAGGATGACAAACGCGCGAGTATACGGCACTAGGCGGCCAGCCGCCGAGGCCGGCCGGCTTCAGGCCTCAGGCGATCTGGCTTCGTCGGTCCAGCCCGATCGCCTCGGCGCTGCCCTTGCCCGCGCGCAGAATCTGCGGCACGGCGTCGGTGAGATCGACGACGGTCGTCGGCTCCACGCCTGTGGCCCCGCCGTCCACGATCAGATCGACCCGTCGATCGAATTCCTCGCGTACTTCGGTGGCCTCGGACAGCGCTCGGTCCGTCGTCGGCGACGGCGGTCACGGTCATGAACGGTTCGCCGAGCGCCTCCACGATCGCGCGCGCCACCGGGTGGCCGGGCACGCGGATGCCGATGGTCTTGCGCTTGGGATGCGCCAGCCAGTTCGGCACCTGCTTAGAAGCCTTCAGGACGAAGGTGTAGGCGCCGGGCGTGGCCGCCTTGAGCAGGCGAAAACTCGGCGTTCTCCACCTTGGCGTACTGCGAGATCTCCGACAGATCGCGACAGACCAGGGTGAAGAAATGATCGCGGTCGAGGCCGCGGATCTGGCGGATGCGCTCCATCGCGCTCCTGTCGCCCATGGCGCACGCCAGGCCGTAGGAGGAGTCGGTCGGATAGGCGATGACCTGGCCCGCGCGCAAGGCCCGGGCGACCTTTTCGATTCGACGCGGCTGCGGCGTCTCGTGCGTGGACATGGACGAGTTCGCTCATGCGTCAAGTGTAACGCACTGGCGAGCGGCGTCGCGCCCATAGTCGAGCCTTGCCGCATGCGGCACACTATGCCGCACTACACAGCCGTGTCCTGCGGGACGAATTCCGTCATGGATTACTTCGCTATCGTGTGCTTCGACGTGGCCGAAAGCGCCGACGGCCGCGCCAAGGCCGGCGAAGAGCATCGCCAGCGCCTGAAGGATCTGGATGCCGAAGGCCGCCTGCTGACCGCGGGCCCGCTGCCGCGCGACGACGCCTACGGCAAGATCACCGACGGTTATCAGGGCAGCATCATCATCGCCGCCTTCGACAGCCTGGAATCGGCCCGCCAATGGGCCAAGGTCGATCCCTACAACGCCGAAGGCGTGTACATGGAAACCACGGTCTATCCGTACAAGAAAGTCTTTTAAGCCTTGACTATGAGCGATCGCATCCATCGCATCCGCGCCGCCCTCGCCGAGGGGCTGGACACCGACGACATCGCCATTCGCGACGACAGCCACCTGCATGTCGGTCATGCCGGCGCGAAGACCGGGCTCGGGCATTTTCATGTCACGATTCGGTCGCCGAAGTTCACCGGCGTCAGCCCGATCGAGCGCCACCGCCTGGTCTACGAGGCGCTGGGCGATCTCATGCAGACCGATATCCACGCGCGTGCAGATACGCGCACTGGCGCCCGAAGAATAAGCCCGCGCCCGGACCATCGCGCGCCCCTGGGGAAGGCGCGGGCGCGCGCAGGGAGAAAACACGTGAACAGCCGCGTCATTGCGACTGGCTGCCTGCTGGTCGCGGCCGCGCCCCTGCACGCCCGGACCAGCCCGGCTGATACGCCGGTTGCCGCGGCGCGGCGACACCGTGAACGCGCCGACCCGCGTACTCGCACCGATCCAGGTCGAACGCGTTCCGGCTCGGCCAGGATCTGTTGTCCGACCCCGGCCGCCGTCGATGTGGTCGGCCATGATGCAATCGACCAGGGCCGACGCAAGACCCAGCTCAACCCGGCGCTCAACCGCGTGCCGGGCGTCTATGCCAACAACGGCTCCAACTTCGCGCAGAATCTGCGGGTGTCGATACGCGGCTTCGGCGCCCGCTCGGCCTTCGGCGTGCGCGGCGTGCGCGTGCTGGTCGACGGCATCCCGGAAACACTGGTCGACGGCCAGGCCCAGACCGACTCGATCGATCTCGGCGCGATCGATCGGATGGAAGTGCTGCGCGGCCCGTTCTCGGCGCTCTACGGCAACGCCACCGGCGGCGTGATCGACATCACCACGCTCGCGCCCGGCGACGGCCCGCTCGACGAGGCCGAAGTCGCCGGCGGCAGCAACGGCTACCACCGCGAGAGCCTGTCCTCGGCGCACAAGTACGACAAGTGGGGCTATGCCGCTACCGTAAGTCGGCTGGAGCAGAAAGGCTATCGCCAGCACAGCAAGGTGGTGAAGAACCAGTTCACCGGCAAGATCGAGCGCGATGTCGGCGACCGACGGCAAGCTGCACACTCACTACGCGCCTGTTGCACGCGCCAAACACGCAGGACCCCGGCGGCGTGACGCGGGAGACGGCCCGAGGCCGACCGCCACGCGGCGCGCGAGGCCAACCTCGCCTACGATGCGCGCCAGAGCGTCGGCCAGGAAACCCTTGGCGGGGTATTCAAGGACCGGCTTTCGGCGCATCAGGACTACAAACTGCATGCCTTCTACACTCACCGCAACTTCATCCAGTACCTGCCCTTCGGCAGTACCAGCGGCGGCGGCGCGGTGACGTATCGGCGTAATTTTTTCGGCGGCGGCGGCCAGACCACCCGCTACGACACGCTGCTCGGCCACCATAACCGCCTAGTTCTGGGCGCGGACGCGCAGAACGCAGCAGGACGATCGGCAGCGCTACAATAACGATTTCGGCAGCAAGGGCGCGCTGCGGCTCGACCAGAATGAAACCGCGACCAACGTCGGCGTGTTCGCCCAGGACGAGTTCGCGCATCACTTCGGATCTGAAAGCCACTCTTGGAGCGCGCTACGACTGGCTGAACTTCGATATCGCCGACCATTTCAGGTCCGACGGCAATCAGTCAGGCAGCCGCAACTACCATGCGCGCCTCGTTCAACTTCGGCCTGAACTATGCCTGGGCACATCGCCAGCACGTGTACGCCAATATCGCCAACGCGTTCGAGTCGCCCACGTTCACCGAATTCGCCAACCCGACCGGCTCGGGTGGGTTCAATCCGAGCCTCGGCCCGCAGAAGGCAGTGAACTACGAGATCGGCGCCAAGGGCGAATTCGGCACCCGCGGGCGCTATCAGATCGACGCGTTCTGGGTGAACGTGCGCGACGCGATCACCGCCTACGCCGAACAGGGCGATCGCACGTTCTACCAGAACTCCGGCCGCTCGCGCCGCCAGGGCATCGAGTCGAAACTGTCATTCGATCTCGGCCACCATGTGTCGACCACCGCTCGCCTACACGGTCGCCAACTACCGAGTATCGCGACTATGTCGACGAGAACGGCAACGACTATTCAGGCCATCGCCTGCCCGGTATTCCCGAACAGACCGCGTTCGGCGAACTGGCCTGGCAGCGCGCCGAATATCGGCTATGCCGCGGTCGACATGCACTGGGCCGGCTCGATCTATGCCAACGACGCCAATACATCGCGCGTGGCGCCGCATACCGTTGTCGACGCACGCGTGGGCAAGACCGTGCCGGCCGGCGACCACCATCTGACGGTCTATGCCGGCGTCGACAATCTGTTCGACGACGACTATTTCGACAATATCCGGATCAACAGCTACGGCGGGCGGTATTTCGAGCCGGCGCCGGGGCGTTCGATCTACGCGGGCCTGAAGTTCCGGCTCTGAGGGCCGTTTGCATCGACTCAGCCGTCGAGAAAGTCGCTCAGCGTCGTCTCGTCGAGCGCGCGACGCGCAGAGTGCGGCTCTGCAACCGGCGCAGCCGGCGCCGTCGGCCTTGCGCCGCAGCACGACCAACGGCTGGTAGGCATCGAACTCGGCTTCGTGAAAGGCTACCCGCGGGTCGTGCTCGACCGCGCCCGGGGCGTAGATGCCGCAACGGGCCACGGCATACTCGCTGTCGCCGGCGACGCGGAACTCGCGACGGCCGATGCGTTCGCCCGCCGCTTGAAATGCGCTGCGGCGACCCAGCCCTCGATCGCCGACCAGGCCTGATCGGCGATGGCCTCGCGCCGCTCGGCCAGGCGCTCGCTCGCCCCGATCCGCGACTGAACTTCCCCGGTTGTGACCTCGAGCCAGCTTCGCGCCACCGTGCTGTTCCTGTGTTGGGATCGACGGGCTAGCCTACGATCTTGCGGCATGAGCGGCAAGCAGCCGCCTTTCCCGATCTATCCGCAAGCCACGGGCGGCTATCGCCGTGTCGTGCCGCACAAGCGCGCCGAAGTTACGCCGCGCCGGCTCCGTGTTCTGCAAGCAGTGCCAGCAGCCCGGCCTCGTCGAGGATCTCGATGCCCAGCTTCTCGGCCTTGTCGCGCTTGCTACCGGCGCGCTCGCCGGCCACCACGTAATCGGTTTTCTTCGACACGCTCGAGGCTCACACGGGCGCCCAGTGCTTCCAGCCGATCACCGGCCTCGTCGCGCGTGAGCGACTCCATACTGCCGGTCAGCACGAACGTCTGCCCGGCAAGCGGCTGCGCGGTGACGTCGGTATCGACGGTTGGCCAGTGCACACCGGCCTCGATCAACGCCGTCGATCACCTCGACGTTGCGGGGTTCGGTGAAGAAATCGGCAATCGACTGCGCCACGCGGGCACCCACGCCCGGCACTGCCTGCAGACCCTCCGCGACCATTGCCCGATCGCGGGCTGCCTTGTTGTCCGGATGCTGCTCGTGCACATCGGCCAGGCGCTGATGATAACGTTGTGCCTCGGTTCTCAGAGCGTCCAGCGTGCCGAACTGACGCGCCAGATCGCGGGCCATGGTCTGACCGACCTCGCGGATGCCGAGCGCGAAGATGAAGCGTTCCAGGGTGGTCGTCTTCGCCGCCTCGATCGAGGCCAGCAGATTGGCCACGGATTTCTCGCCGTAGCCTTCGCGCTCGACCAGATTGTCGCGGTACTGGGCCAGCGCGAAGATATCGGCCGGCGAATGCAGCAAGCCCTCGGCGACGAAGGCTTCGATCTGGCGATCGCCGAGACCTTCGATATCGAGCGCCGTACGCGAGGCGAAATGCTTGAGCGCCTCGCGTCGCTGCGCCGCGCACACCAATCCGCCGGTACAGCGCGCCACGGCCTCGCCTTCCACCCGCTCGACGGCCGAGCCGCACACCGGGCACGCCGACGGCAACTCTGATCGGCGTCGCGTGATCCCCGCGCTCGGCGACCTCCTTGACCTCCGGGATCACGTCACCCGCTCGTCGCACCACGACACGATCGCCGATGCGAATATCCTTGCGCTCGATCTCGTCCATGTTGTGCAGCGTGGCGTTGGATACGGTCACGCCGCCGACGAAAGACTGGCTCGAGCTTGGCCACCGGCGTAAGCGCCCCGGTCCGCCCGACCTGGAACTCGACGCTGTTGAGCGTGGTGGTCGTTTCCTCGGCCGGGAAATTTGCGCGCGATCGCCCAGCGCGGCGCGCGCGCGACGAAGCCGAGTTCGTCCCGGCTGGCGCCGTCGTCGACCTTGAACACGCAGCCGTCGATCTCGATGTCGAGATCGGCGCGGCGCTCTGGCCATGGCCTCGTAGTAGGCCCGGCAACCCTCCAGGCCGGTGACACGCTCGACGTACGGGCTGATGGTGAACCCCCAGTCCGCCAGCAGCTGCAGCTGCTCATAGAGGCTGTCGGTGAGCCTGGCGCCGTCGACCCGGCCGATGCCGTAGCCCATGAAGGCCAGCGGCCGCGTGGCAGTGATGCGCGAGTCCAGCTGGCGCAGGCTGCCGGCGGCGGCGTTGCGCGGGTTCACGAACGCCTTGTGCCCCTCGCCTTCCAGCCGTTCGTTGAGTTCGTTGAAACGCGAACGGGCCAGCACCACCTCGCCCCGGATCTCGATGAACTCCGGCGGATTTTCGGTGGCCAGCCGCAGCGGCAGATTGCGGATGGTGCGCGCGTTGGCCGTGATGTCCTCGCCGGTGACCCCGTCGCCGCGGGTCGTCGCGCGCACCATGACGCCGGATTGGAAACGCAGATTGAGCGCCGTGCCGTCGAATTTCGGCTCGGCGCAATAAACCAGTTCGTCGACGCTCGCCCCCTCGCGGGCCCGTCGATCGAACTCGGCCAGCTCATCGTCGTCGAAGCAGTTCGCCAGCGACAGCATCGGCGTCGCATGGTCGACCGACTCGAAGGCGTCCACCGGCGGTGCGCCGACGCGCTGGGTTGGCGAATCGGGCGTGACGAGCGCCGGATATTCGGCCTCCAGCGCTTCCAGCTCGCGGAACAGCCGGTCGTACTCGGCGTCCGAGATGGTCGGCTGGGCCTCGATGTAATAGGCGCGGCTGTGCTCGGCCAGATCCCTTGCGAGTTGCTCAGCGCGCTCCCGCTGGGCCGCCGGGATACGCTCGCCCATCAGCGCCGGCGGCCGAGCTGCGCCCGGCGGTCGATGTCAGCGATCTGATCCAGTATGTACTGCGCCGTCTGTGCCTTGAGCAAGGCGCGGTTGTCGTCCAGTACATTCCCGCCGAGATCGGTGGCGAGCAGGTTCGCGGTTTCCATCATGTCGCGCATCGCCGGCCGGCCCTCGATCGGCGCCGGCACCAGCAGAAACATGGTCAGACCCGGTGTGGTCAGCTGATCCTGATCGACCGGATCGAGCGTGCCCGGTTTGAGCATGTTGGCGACACAGAACACCGACTCGGTCACGCCGTGGACTTCAGTCACCCGGTGATAGAGATCGTTGAGCCCGAACTTGAGATCGGCCTTGGCCAGGGTCTCGTGAATGGTCGGACCGTCGAACACCTGTCCTTCGGGGGCCGCGACATAGAGCATGAACAGCTGCGATTGTTCGGTGCGCTCGGGCGCGACCATGTCGACGCGCTCGGTCACGGCCGGCGGGATCTCGGTGTCGGCGGCCGGGCTGTCGTCGTGCCCGGCCGCGGCCTTGTCCAGACCGCGCGGCGGCTCGGCTTCGCTGGAGCGGACGGTCGTCTGGCCGCGCGGCGCGCCCTCGGCCGGCGCTTGCCCGTGGGCTGCCGGACCGACGCCGCACCGCGGTGGGCTGGCGCACCGCGCGAGTCCGATCCAGCGACTCGTGTTCGGTCGCCCGCTCGTCTTCGCGGGCGCGGGCCGCCTCCACGGCGGCCTTGCGGTCGGCCGGCGTTTCCTTATTGATCGTACGGACGCCGACCACATAGGAATCGCCGCCGGTCGGCGCATTCTTGTCCGCGCCCTCGACGGGTTCGTCCATGCCCTGCCAGGGGTCGCCACCGCCCTGCCGACGGATATACCAGTAGACGCCCGCAACGACGACGACGACGAGAACCAGAAGAAGCCATTGCACGATAGACATAGGCGACGAAAATGAATGTGGATGAGGGACCGTGGGCGGAGCGGGTGCGCTAACCGGCGAGATCCAGCGCCTGATCGATGTCGACACTGACCAGCCGGGACACACCGGGTTCGGCCATGGTCACGCCGTGGAGTTGTTCGGCCAATTCCATGGTCAGTTTATTATGCGTGATGACGATGAACTGCACCTGTGCAGACATCTTGCGCACCAGCTCACAAAAACGCGAGACGTTGGCATCGTCGAGCGGCGCATCGATCTCGTCGAGCATACAGAACGGCGCCGGATTGAGCTCGAACAGCGCGAACAGCAAGGCGACCGCGGTCAGCGCCTTCTCGCCGCCGGACAGCATCTGGATCGAGGCGTTGCGTTTGCCGGGCGGCCTCGCCATGACCTTTACGCCGGTGGTGAGCCAGTCTTCGTCGGTGAGTTCCAGCGCCGCCTCGCCGCCGCCGAACAGCTGCGGAAACATCTCGGAAAAACGCGCGTTGATCTGATCGTAGGTGGCCTTGAAACGCTGACGTGTCTCGCGGTCGATCTTGGCGATGGCGGTCTCGAGCGTCGACAGCGCCTCGGACAGGTCGGCATGCTGCTCGCCCAGATAGTTCTCGCGCTCGGCGACTTCGTCGTATTCCTCGATCGCGGCCAGATTGATCGCGCCAAGCCGGGCGATCTTGCGCTCGATCGCTTCGATGGATTCGCTCCAGGCATCGGCCGTCGCGTCTTCGGGCAGAGTTTTCGCGATATCGGCCGGGGCCTCACCGAGTTCGGAAAGCTGCTCGACCACGCCTTGCCGACGAACACCGGCCGTCTCAACATCGACTTTGGCCTGCTGCATACCGCCGCGTGCGCCTTCCACGCCCTGCTCGGCGTTCATCGCGGTCTGAGCGCTCGCTTCCAGCTCGCCTTCTCGGGCCTTCAATGCGTCGCGCGCCGCACGCAGCTCGCGCTCGGCCGCCGCCTGGATCTCGCGCGCCGCATTCAGATCCTCCGCGCTGTAGTCGTTGGCCACTTCGTTATCCGGTGCCTCAGCGTCGAAGCGTTCCAGCTGCTGGGCAACGTCATCCACGGCGCTATTCGTGTCGGCAAGACGCGAGGCAAGGTTCTCGCGCCGGCTGGCGAGTTGCGCCAGTGCTGAATCCAGCGCCCCGAGGCGACGCTCGGCCGCTGCCGCTTCGCTGCGTGCCGTGTCGCGCGTCTTGCGCGTCGAGGCCAGCGTCTCGCGCGCGTGCTGACGGCCCGCGGCGAAACGCTCCGCCTCGGTCTCCAGCTCGGCGACGCGTGCGTTGGCTGCCTCGGTCTGGTCGCGCGCCTGCGCGTACTGCTCGGCCAGATCAGCCAGCTCGGCTTCGATCTCGGCGTCACGCCGACGCGTCTGCTCGACGCGCAGGCGCTGGCCTTCGAGCTCGGCGCGCTGCGTTTCGAGCGTCCGTTGCGCCTGACCGATACGTTCATCCAGCGCGCTCGCCTCGGTTCGACGTGTCTCGAGCTGTTCGCGGCGCTGGGTCAACGCGGTGTCACTGGCAGCCAGACGCTGTTCCAGATCGCGCACCTCGTCGTTGAGCGCGGCAATCCGTTGTTCGCGCTCGAACACGCCGCGCTCGGCCGACTCAGGCGCCGGCGTGGTAAGACTGGCCGGGCCGACCCGGCAGCCGTCCGGCGTGACCAGCAGCTGATGGGGCTCGAGCTGTTCGCGTACCGCCAGCGCCTGGGCGAGGTCGGCCGCCACGAATACCTGCGCCGCGGCCGCGCGCAGTGCAGCGGGGCCCTCGATTCCCTCCGCAAGCGATACAAGCCCGGCCGGCGAAGCGCCTGCGGCGAGCGCAAGCGCTCGCTCCGATTCGATCAGGGTGACCGGTTCGTTCGGCCAGGCCGGCGCGTCGGACGATGTCGTGCCGGCCAGATCGGCCACCGTGAAGCCACGCAGCAACGGCCCGAGCGCGGCTTCAGCGGCCGCGCGCCAGTCTGCCCGTACCCGCACGCGGCGTGCGACGCCTTCGGCCTGGCCGTGGCCACGCGCCGCGAGCCAGGCATTGATCGCGTCGTCGTCCTCACGCAGCACGGCTTGCTGCATCTTGCGTTCCGACGCCAGCTCCGCCTGACGTTCGCCGAGCTGCGTCCGCTGCGCGGTGAGCTGTTTCTCGACGTCTGCAATTTCAACTCGAAGCGCGTCGATGGCGTCGGCCGCGGTCGCTGCCTGCTTCCGGTCGGTCTCGATCTGCTGCGTACGTGCGGCGACCTCCTGCTCGGCATCGACGAGTGCCGATTCGTCGATCGCCGGCAGCCGTTCACGCTCGGCGCGCCGCGCGGCATCGCGTTCGGCCACTGCATCGCGCTGCTGTGCCGCATAACGCGCTCGCGTTCGTTCGGCATCGAGCTGTTGTACCGGGTTGTGCTCTCCCGCGTTGAATGCGTCCCATGCGGCCTCGGCATCCGCGGCTTCCTTCTCGGCCGCGGCCAGCCGTTCGCGCGCGGCGTCCAGTTCCACCGCCGCTGCATCCCGTTCGGTCTGGCGTGTCTGCTGTTCGGTGGCGAGCGCCTGGTCGGCGTCCTGATCGGTCGCGCGGCGCTGGCTCAGGCCATCGAGCCGATCAACCAGCGACTGGCGCTCGCGCTGGCGCATCTGCTCGACTTCGCGTGCATGATTGAGGGCCTGCTCGATCCGGCCGACGTTCGCCTGGGCGTCATAGAACGCGGCCTGGCGGTTCTGCACCTCGGTCATCGCGTTCTGTTGCGCCTTGTTGGCCTCGTCGCGCGCGCTCTCGGCCTGTCGGCGCACCGAAATCGCCTGGCGCAGCCGATCCTCGGTCTCGCGCAGCGTGGCCTCGGCTGCCTCGACTTCGCCCGCACGGGCCTGCCAGCGCAGGGTGAGCAGTTCGGCGCGAAGCCGGCGCTCGTCGGCCTTCAACGCCTTGTATTTTTCCGCGTTCGCGGCCTGGCGCTTGAGCGTGGCCAGGCGCTGGCTCACCTCGGAGATCAGGTCGTCGAGGCGCTCGAGATTCTCGCGCGTGTGCCGGATACGGTTTTCGGTCTCGCGGCGCCGTTCCTTGTACTTGGAAATGCCCGCCGCTTCCTCGAGCACCTGACGCATATCCTCCGGCTTGGCCTCGATCAGGCGGTTGACCGCGCCCTGCTCGATCACGGCGTAGTTGCTGCGACCGCCCAGCCCGGTGCCGAGAAAAAGATCGACCACATCGCGCCGACGTGCGCGCGTGTTGTTGATGAAGTACTTCGATCCGCCGTCCCGGCTCAGCTCGCGACGAATCGATATCTCGCCGAATGCGCCGTACTGGCCGCCGAGCTTGCCTTCGCTGTTGTCGAAGCGCAGCTCGACCGAGGCCCGCCCGACCGGCTTGCGGGCGTTGGAGCCGTTGAAGATGACATCTTCGAGTGCTTCGCCGCGCAGTTGTCGCGCGCTCGACTCGCCGGTCACCCAGCGCACGGCATCGATGACGTTCGACTTGCCGCAGCCATTGGGCCCGACCACGCTGGTCAGATTCGACGCCAGCGACAGCGTGGTCGGATCGACGAACGACTTGAAGCCGGCGAGCTTGATCTGGGTCAGTCGCATGCGGTGTTCAGCCCGCGTCGCCGATCGTGATGCCTTGGCTTTCGCGCATTGTCGCTGTCGCCCCTGACGCGGCTACCCGCCGCTACGCATGCAAAGCAGCGCTAGTGTAACCTAGCGCCGCGTTGATCCGACACGATGCCATCGCACCATGCCCAGTTCCCCGAGCCGTTCGCTTGAGACCTTCGATAACCCCACTCCGGCGCGTGATTACACGATCCGCATGCGTATTCCGGAGTTCACCTGTCTGTGCCCGGTGACGGGCCAGCCGGACTTCGCCACCCTGCACCTGGAATACGTGCCCGAAACGACCTGCGTGGAGCTGAAATCGCTCAAGCTCTATATCTGGTCGTATCGCGACGAAGGCGCGTTTCACGAGGCCGTGACCAACCAGATCCTGTCGGACCTGGTGGCCGCCACCGCGCCGCGCTTTATGCGCCTGACCGCCGAGTTCTGGGTTCGTGGCGGTATCGATACCACGGTGATCGCCGAGCATCGCGCCGAGGACTGGCAGCCGGCGCCGCGGGTCGATCTGCCGTGACACCATGCGCCAGCCTGTGACTGCAAAACGCCCGGTCTCGTCCTGAGCCGGGCGTTTTTTTTGGCGCTCGAATGCCGATCTACTGCAGCGGCGCCAGGTTCTTGCCCTCGACGCGAACACGCGTACCGGTACTGATGCCGTTCGCCGAGTCTAGCGTCACGCTGCGCGTCCCGCCGCTATCCATGGCCACATTGACCCGGTACACAGTGACCTTGCGGATATGCTTCTCCGCGGCGTTGCCGGCATAGGCACCGCCAAGCGCGCCGGCGATCTCCGCAATGGTCTTGCCCGCACCGTGGCCGATCTGGCTGCCGATAGCGCCACCGGCAACGCCGCCTGCCACGGCGCCTACACCGCTGCCGTGCTGCGCGTTGCGTTGGATCGGCGTGATCGAACTGATCGTGCCGCAATCGCTGCAGACCGGCTTGGAATCGCTCTTGGCCTGCTTATGCGCGTCGCTGCGGGCCTGCCGCGTCTTTTGCTCCGAAGCCTGTTTGGCCTCGCTCTGCTTCTGCTGGGCCTGGGCTTTGTCCTGTTTCGCCTCCGTGACCTTTTCCTGCGCGTCTTTCTTTTCGGCGGCGGCCTTGGCCTTGGCCGCCTGCTGCTTGGCCTGAGTCAGGTTCTCCTGTGCCTGCTCCAAGTTCTGATTCGCCTGCTGCAACTGGGCCTGGGCGTTGTCCGCCTTGTCCTGATCGCTCTTGGAACAGGCCGTCAGACTCAACGCAGGAATAAGCAGCGCCACGGCGGCGGCGCGAAGCAACGATGGTGAGGTCATGTCGTGACTCGCTGGCTGAAACGTCGTGGGGGCCGTTTCAGCATCTGGCGACGCCGAAACGACTACAATATCTCCGCGATTGTAGAGCGCACCAAGCGAACGATAGATGAATCCCGTCAGCGAACTGCTCATCGGACCGAGCTATCTGGCGCGTGGTTTCGGCCTGCTGACCGCAGCCGGGCTGCGACGCTATGTGATGGTCCCCATCCTCGTGAACGTTGTATTGATCGTGGTCCTCGTCAGTCTGCTGGGCTGGCAGATCAACGACTGGCTCACAGCCTGGCTCGCCGGCCTGCCCGATTGGCTGACCTGGCTCGAGGACGTGCTCTGGTGGCTGGCGATGATCATCTGCACGCTGGCGTTCTGCTATTTCTTCACCCTGCTCGCCAACCTCATCGCCAGCCCTTTCAACGGCATGCTTTCGGCGCGCGTCGAGCAGCTGCGAACCGGCAACGAGCCAAACAGCGGCATGAGCATTGCCGGCGAAATGTGGGACGGGTTGACCGGTGAACTGCGGCGGCTCCGGTATTACGCTTCGCGCGCGGCCATCCTCGGCCTGATCAGTCTCGTATTGTTGTTCATCCCTGTCGTCAATCTCGCCATCGCCCCGCTCTGGTTCGTGTTCGGTTCATTCATGCTGGCCTTCGAGTATCTGGACCAGCCCATGGCCAACCGGGGCATGACTTTCGACGACAAGATGCAGCGACTGTACGCACGCGGCTGGCGCCACCTGGGTTTCGGCAGCGTGGTCACCTTGGCCACCGCGATTCCACTGGCCAATCTGGTGGTGATGCCGGCCGCGGTTATCGGCGCGACATTGCTGTATATTGAAACCGATTATCCACGCATCGGGGCCGAATCGAGTCGCGCCGGGCGCTGAGGCGCTTGGCGCCGCGACCGCTTCTGAATGCCGTTTCCGGTGCGCACGACGGCGTCCTGAATGACGCTGAATCCACGCATGTGCGGATATTCGATTGCACGGCGGCATCATTTTTGCTAAAGCTACGCGCTGTTTGTCGACCCGAGACGACCATGGCGACTACGGAAAACACTTCGAAACTCGACGCACCTCAAGAGTTTACGCCCTACGTCCCTTCCGAGGACGAGGAGTACATGAACGAGGCGCAGCGCGAACACTTCCGCAACATCCTCGTGCAGTGGAAAAAAGAGCTGATGGAGGAAGTCGACCGCACCATGCATCACATGAAGGATGAGGCGGCGAACTTCCCCGATCCGACCGACCGCGCGAGCCAGGAATCGGAGTTCAGTCTCGAACTGCGAACGCGCGATCGCGAGCGCAAGCTGATCCGCAAGATCGATCAGGGCATCGGCCGTGTGGATCGCGATGAATACGGCTTCTGCGAAACCTGCGGTACGGAGATCGGTATCCGTCGGCTCGAAGCGCGCCCGACCGCCACGCTCTGCGTGGACTGCAAGAGCCTGGACGAGATTCGCGAGCGTCAGCTCGGACGCTGAACCTTCTTGCATGGCGGCTCGGCTCGACGAGGGGCCGCCATGCACGCGTCTGGCACACTGACGTCATAGCTCGCGCTACGTCGCAACCGAGACGCCGATGTCCTCCCAGCGGATCATCAAGAAATATCCGAATCGACGGCTGTACGACACCGAAGTCAGCCGCTACATCACACTCGAGAACATTCGTCAGCTCGTCATCGCCAACGAGGACTTCAAGGTCGTCGATAAACGCAGCGGTCACGACATCACGCGCAGCATTCTGCTGCAGGTGATCAGCGAGCAGGAAGAAGGCGGCAACCCCATTTTCCGGACCGAGGTTCTGCGCAACATCATCCGCTTCTACGGCGATTCGATGCAGAGCACGATGAGCTCCTACCTCGAGCTGTCGCTGGAATTCTTCAACGAGCAGCAGTCGCAGTTCCGGGAGCGGCTTCGCCGCCTGCTCGGGGCGAACAACCCGCTCGCGGCCCTGCGCGAGCTGTCTCAGCACCAGCTTCCCATATGGCGCCGCGTCCGCCGCGAGTTTCTCGCCAACATGGATCGCCGCGATGGCCCGTCGGTTAAAGAACGCTCGACGCAGAACGCCGACGATGCCCGGGAGGCCGACCCCGAGCGTGATCGGCCATCCGATTGAATAGGCCACGAAATTTTCTCGTTGCCGCGCTTGATTTATACGAAAGTCGTACTATACTTATTGCTCGGTCGCTGAGGCGATCACCAAATCTCCTCCGAAAGGCCTAACGGCCTTTCTCGCACTTAGCCCCCTTATCCAAGGGGGCTTTTTTTATGGTCACGATCCCATCCGTTCGTATAGAGCCTGCGGCTGAGGCCGCCGATTCCAGTATTCGGGCCTGATCCCGAGCCCGGCGCACATAAAAAAGGGCGCCTCGGAGAGGCGCCCTTTTCCAGCGTGTGACCCGGGGGCCAACGACTGACGAGCGAAGTTACTCGTCGGCGCTTTCCTCGGACTCGGCCAGTTCCTTCATCGACAGCCGGACACGGCCCTGGCGATCGACTTCCAGCACCTTGACCTTGACCATCTCGCCTTCGGTGAGTTCGTCGGTGACGTTCTCCACCCGATGCTGCGCAATCTGCGAGATATGCACCAGACCATCGCGGCCCGGCGCCAGGTTGACGAAGGCGCCGAAGTCGACGATACGCACGACCTTGCCCTCGTAGATCTGGCCGGCTTCGATATCCTTGGTGATCTCCTCGATGCGCTTGATCGCCAGATCGGCCGCCGACTTGTCGACCGCGGCGACGTGGATCGTGCCGTCGTCCTCGATATCGATGGATGCACCGGTCTCTTCGGTGATCGAGCGGATCGTCGCGCCACCCTTGCCGATGACGTCGCGGATCTTCTCGGAATCGATCTTGATGGTGAAGATGCGCGGCGCCCACTCGGAGACTTCCTTGCGCGGCGCGTCGATCGCCTCGGACATCACGCCCAGGATATGCAGACGGCCTTCCTTGGCCTGGTCCAGCGCGACTTCCATGATCTCGCGAGTGATGCCGCCGATCTTGATGTCCATCTGCAGCGCGGTCACGCCGTTCCTGGAGCCGGCCACCTTGAAATCCATGTCGCCGAGGTGATCCTCGTCGCCCAGGATGTCAGTCAGCACGGCGAACTTGTCGCCTTCCTTGATCAGGCCCATCGCCACACCGGCCACCGGCGCCTTGATCGGCACGCCCGCGTCCATCAGCGCCAGACTGGTGCCGCAGACCGAGGCCATCGAGGACGACCCGTTGGATTCGGTGACTTCCGACACCACGCGCATGACGTAGGGGAACTCGTTCTCGAGATCCGGCAGCACGCCCATGATGCCGCGCTTGGCCAGCTTGCCGTGGCCGATCTCGCGGCGCTTGGGGCTGCCCATGAAGCCGGTCTCGCCCACGCAGTACGGCGGGAAGTTGTAGTGCAGCATGAACGGATCTTCATACTTGCCTTCCACCGCGTCGATCATCTGTGCGTCGCGGCCGGTGCCGAGCGTGGCCACGGCCAGCGCCTGGGTCTCGCCGCGGGTGAACAGTGCCGACCCGTGGGTCCGCGGCAGCACGCCGGTACGAATGGTCAGATCGCGCACGGTGCGCGTATCGCGACCGTCGATGCGCGGCTGGCCTTCGAGGATGCGCGAGCGCACGGTCTTCTTCTCGAGGTCGCCCAGTGCGGCCTTGACGTCTTCGCGCGAGTGGCCGTCT
Source organism: uncultured Gammaproteobacteria bacterium (assembly GCA_963835375.1). GTDB lineage: Bacteria > Pseudomonadota > Gammaproteobacteria > Nevskiales > Salinisphaeraceae > Salinisphaera. The sequence continues at coordinate 129,861 of CAWIGB010000015.1, read as the reverse complement.
TCACCTTCGGCGGCTGCCAGTTCGTCGACCACCGCGTCCTTGATCTCGCCCAGGCGCGTCTGACGCTCCTGCTTGTCGGCGATCTGGTAGGCCGCCGTGACGTCGTCGCCCGCGACGCGCGCCACCGCTTCCGCCAGCGATTCGTCCTTCTCGGCCGCCTGCCAGTTCCAGGCCGGCTTGGCCGCCTCGGACGCCAGCGCACTGATCGCCGTGATCGCAGCCTGCAGCTGTTCATGGCCGAACAACACCGCGCCCAGCATGATCTCCTCCGACAGCTGCTTGGCTTCCGATTCCACCATCAGCACGGCGTCGGAGGTACCGGCAACCACCAGGTTGAGATCGCTGTCGTTGAGCTGGGTCGCGCTGGGGTTGAGGATGTATTCGCCGTTGGCGTAACCCACGCGCGCGCCGCCGATCGGGCCATCGAACGGCATCCCCGACAACGCCAGCGCTGCCGAGGCACCGATCATGGCCGGCATGTCCGGATCGATCTCGGGATCGACCGACATCACCGTCGCGATGATCTGGACTTCGTTATGGAAGCCCTTCGGGAACAACGGACGAATCGGACGGTCGATCAGGCGACAGGTCAGCGTTTCCTTCTCGCCCGGCCGACCTTCGCGCTTGAAGAACCCACCGGGGATCTTGCCGCCGGCATAGGTGCGTTCCTGATAGTTGACGGTCAGCGGGAAGAAGTGGGCGTCCGGCTTGGCTTCCTTCTTGCCGACCGCGGTGACGAGCACCACGGTGTCGCCCATGCTGACCTTGACCGCGCCGTCGGCCTGGCGCGCGATTTCACCGGTTTCCAGCGTGACGCTGTGCTCGCCGTACTGGAACGTTTGCCGGCTGGTGACTTCTACTTTACTCACGTATTTTTTCCTGACTTCTTGCTTTCAAAAACAAAAAAGCGCCCGACTCGGGCATCCCGAGGGGCGCTTTGGCGGTCAGACGAAGATGACCGCGCGTTTAGCGACGCAGACCAAGATCCTGAATGATCGTCTTGTAGCGGTTGGCGTCATGGCGCTTCACGTAATCGAGCAGCTTGCGACGGCGATTGACCATCTTGAGCAGACCGCGGCGCGAATGATGATCCGCCTTGTGCTGATCGAAATGCGCCCCGAGCTGGCTGATGCGGGTGGTCAGCAGCGCGATCTGCACTTCGGGCGAACCGGTATCGTTGCTTCCGCGACCGTATTTCTCGATGACGTCGGCTTTTTCTTGCGTCGACAGAGCCATAATCACTCCTGGAGTTGTCTTGGCGAGCCCGCGCAACTGGGATGTGCTGCAGTCTGGCTTTTTCCAAATCGGGGCCGAGTCGACGTTCAGCTCACCCTTTGGAAAAAGCCCGTGCGTTGACCAGTTGCCTGATTGGACCGCCGGGTTCAGTGGAGCGCGTATTCTAGCGACGAAACTACACGCTTACAACCGGCAAAACAGCGTTTCGCCTCGGGTTTTGTCGTTTTCTATGGCTGCGGACGCGCGAACAGCCGCTTGGGACGAAGCGCGCCGCCCTCGTCGCAGTAACCAAGCCCGAGGAGCCGTCCTTCCCGCGACTCCACGCGCAACAGCCGACCGTCGTGCCCGGGCCAGTCGCCGTCCACGGCCTGCCCATGCAGAATCGCGTGCGCCTGCTCGGCATTGAGTGCGGCCACGGGCCAGTCTGAGACCAGGGCGGAAATCGGCCGCAGCCAGGAGTGCAGGAGTTCGGGCTCATCACGCGCGGCCGCCTCGATCCGATCGAGGTCGATCATGGGCTGATGAGAGCCCAGCTGGCCGACTCCAGTACGTCGCAGCGACGCCACGTGGGCACAGCCGCCCCAGGCGCGCGCAATGTCCTCGACCAGCGTACGCACATAGGTGCCACTACTCACGGCCACGTCGAGCGTCAGGCTGTCCGCGGAGGCCGCCACCAGATCGAGCGCGTGAACGGTGATCGGCCGCGGGGCGCGTTCGATCGTTCGGCCTTCGCGCGCGTATTCATAAAGCGGCTTGCCATCGACCTTCAGCGCCGAATACATCGGCGGCGTCTGCTCCTGCTCGCCGACGAATCCAGCCAGTATCGTCTGCAGCGCATCACCGGCGGGCGTTGCAACATCACTACGCTGCGACAACTCACCTTCGGCGTCGCCCGTGGTGGTTTCCCAGCCGATACGCGCGGTAACGCGATAATGCTTGTCGGCCGCCAGCAGGTAGGACGACAGTTTGGTCGCTTCGCCGAGACAGACGGGCAACAGGCCGGTCGCCAGCGGATCCAGGCTGCCGGTATGACCGGCCTTTCGCGCATCGAACGCTCGCCGGACCCGCTGCAGCGCATGATTCGAGGACAGGCCGAGCGGCTTGTCCAGAAGAATCACGCCATCGACATCCTGACCTTTCTTACGACGCGCCACGATCCGGGTCCGCGGCGTCATCGTCACGGCCACTGGATTCGGCGTTGGCCTGATCTTCGCGTACTGCGCCGGAGATGATCTGGTCAAGACGCTGGGCCTCGCGTTCGGTTGCATCCTCGATGAAACGCAGATCAGGCATCACCCGCAGCCGCAGGCGTTTGCCGAGCTGTTTCTTGAGAAAGCCGCGGGCTGCACGCAGGCCTTCGATCGCCTCCGCCGACTTCTCGGCGGGGGCCGTGACATCGAAATTACCGACGAAGACTTTCGCGTACTTGAGATCGGGCGACACATCGACGTCGGTGATGGTGACCAACGATACCCGCGGGTCCTTCACCTGTGTCGTGATGAGAATCCCAAGCTCGCGCTTGAGTTCCTCCCCGACCCGCTGGTGGCGTGAAAACTCTCGTGCCATTGTCGGATCAGGCCGTCTCGGTATCGACGACCTTGCGCTGGACCTCGGTGCGCTCGTACACCTCGATCTGGTCGCCCGGCTTGATGTCGTTGTAGTTCTTCACGCCGATACCGCATTCGGTGCCGGCCGGCACCCGATCCACCGCGTCCTTGTGACGACGCAGCGACTCGAGCTCGCCTTCGTAGATCACGACGTTATCGCGCAGCACGCGGATCGGCTGGCCCCTGACCACGGCGCCGTCGGCCACCACACAGCCGGCGATCGCACCGAGCTTGGAGGACCGGAACACGTCGCGCACCTCGGCCAGACCGATGATCTCTTCGCGCAGCTCGGTGCCCAGCAGACCGCTCACCGCATCGGTGACGTCCTGGATCGCTTCGTAGATGACGCTGTAGTAGCGCACATCCACGCCGGACTCCGAGATCGTCTTGCGCGCCTTGTTGTCGGCACGGACGTTGAAACCGATGATGATCGCCTGCGACGCCAGCGCAAGTTCCACGTCGGATTCGCTGATGCCGCCCACGCCGCTCGAGATGATCCGGATCTTGACCTCTTCGCTCGGGATCTTGCGCAGGGATTCCACCAGCGCTTCCACGCTGCCCTGAACATCGCCCTTGATGAGCAGGTTGAGATCCTTGGTCTCGGCCGGGCCGTCGTCGCCGATGGCCGAGAACACTTCTTCCAGCCGCGCCGCCTGCTGCTGCGCCAGCTTGGATTCGCGCTGGTGTTCTTCGCGCTGCGCGGCGATTTCGCGGGCCTTCTTCTCGTTGGCCACCACGAACGCATCGTCGCCGGCTTCCGGCGTACCGGACAGCCCGAGCACCTCGACCGGAATCGACGGACCGGCTTCCTTCACCTGTTCGCCGCGCTCGTTGAACATCGCGCGCACACGGCCGTAATGCGGGCCCGCCAGGATGCTGTCGCCCCGCTTGAGCTTGCCGGCCTTGACCAGAATGGTCGCCACCGGGCCACGGCCTTTCTCGAGGCTGGATTCGATCACCACGCCGCGCGCGGCGACATCGAGCGGCGCCTTGAATTCGCTGACTTCAGCCTGCAGCAGGACCGCATCGAGCAGTTCGTCAATGCCTTCACCGGTCTTCGACGAAACCGGCACGACCTGCACGTCGCCACCCCAGTCTTCCGGGATGATGTTTTCGGCCGACAGGCCCGACTTGACCTTGTCCATGTCGGCGCCGCTGACATCCATCTTGGTCACAGCGACAACGATCGGCACACCGGCGGCGCGCGCATGCTGGATCGATTCCTTGGTCTGCGGCATGACGCCGTCATCGGCGGCCACGATCAGGATCGCGATGTCGGTGATCTCGGCACCGCGAGCACGCATGCGAGTGAACGCGGCGTGGCCCGGGGTATCGATGAACGTGATCGCGCCCTTGTCGTGCTGCACGTGGTAGGCGCCGATATGCTGCGTGATACCACCCGCCTCGCCCGCCTGCACCTTGGTGCGACGGATATAGTCCAGCAGCGAGGTCTTGCCATGGTCGACGTGACCCATGATGGTGACCACCGGCGCACGGGAGACGCCCTCGACCTGCTCTTCCTCGGCGCGCACTTCCTGCGCCAGCGCCTCTTCGGCGGTCTCGGAGTGCACGGGTTTCGGGTTGTGGCCCATCTCCTCGACAATGATGTGCGCGGTCTCCTGATCGACCGTCTGGTTGATGGTCGCCATCACGCCGAGACGCATCATGCGCTTGAGGACTTCGCCGCCCTTGACCGCCATCTTCTGGGCCAGATCGGCCACGGTGATGGTTTCCGGGATCTCGATATCGCGCACGACCGGCGCCGTGGGCCGCTCGAACGTATGCTCGGTCGCCACGTTGACATTCTTTTGTCGACGACCGCCGCCGCGCTTCTTCTTATCCTTCCGCCGGCCCTGCTTGCCTTCCGCGACATGCAGTTCCTTGCGCGGCTTGTTGCCGCGACCGGCCGCGTTGGCCGGCGCGGCCCCGGCGCCCGCACCCTCGGCCCCGCGGGCTCGCTCGCGCTCACGCGCCACGTCCTCTTCGGTCCGGCCGTGGCTTTCGGCGGCGCGCCGCAGGTTTTCCTGGGCGCGCGAACGCGCGGCGTCGACGCGCACGCCGAGACGGGCACGCTCTCGCTCCATCGCCTCGCGATTGGCCTGCGCCTCGGCATCCTTCTGCGCTTGGATCTGGGCCTGACGCTTGGCTTCGGCCTCCGCGCGCTGACGCTCCTCTTCCTCGCGCCGAGCGCGTTCCTCGGCTTCCTTGCGCTCCTGTTCCTCGCGCTGCGCGCGCTCGGCGGCCTCGGCCTCGGCGCGCTCCTGCTCGGCCGCCTGATCGAGCTCCTGCGTCTGCACCGGATCAGTACTCGCCTCGGGCGCGGGCTGCGCGCCCTCACCTTCCTGGCCGCGATTCGCGAACGTGCGCCGTTTGCGCACCTCGACGCTGACCGTACGGCCCGACGAACCACCGCGCCCGGTGTTGACCTTGAGCTCCGACGTCGAACGCCGGCGCGACGACACTCCGGACCGCTTGGTGCCAAGCTTTCCGCCCGACCGGCCCGTGTCCGCCGAGCGCAAGTGACGCAACAGCTTGAGTTTATCGTCGTCGCTGATCTGATCGTCGGCCGTGGAAGCGGACTACACCCGCCTCGGCCAAGCGCGAGACAAGTCGCTCCACCGGAATACCGACTTCCGATGCCAGCTGTTTGACTGTCGTTTGCGCCATATTTTGCTTACTCCGTGGTGCCCGCGCGCTATAGGCGGGGCCATCCGTTCCGTTCTATCGCCCTATTATTCTGCGCTGGCCTGCTCATCGGCAAACCAGTGCGCTCGGGCGGCCATGATCAGCTCGCCGGCCGCCTTCTCGTCGATCTCGACGAGCTCCATGAGCTCGTCGGCGCCGAGTTCGGCCAGTTCATCACGCGAGACCACGCCGGCCGCCGCCAGCTGCCCCGCCAACTCTTCGTCGACACCGTCGACTTCGAGCAGATCCGCTTCGTATTCCGCATCGCCGCCTTCGGCGCTCGAGATCGCCTTCGACAGCAGGTAGTCGCGTGCACGACTGCGCAACTCCTCGACGATGTCCTCGTCGAACTCCTCGATCTCGAGCAGCTCGGCCTCCGGCACGTAGGCGATCTCTTCGGTGGAAGTGAAGCCTTCCTGCACCAGAATCACCGCAACCTCGTCATCGACGTCGAGCTGTTCGCGGAACATCGTCTGGAGCTGTTCGCCCTCGGCCTCGCTCTTCGCGTCCGCATCCTCGAGCGTCATGACGTTGAGCTTCCAGCCGGTCAGCTCGGACGCCAACCGGATGTTCTGACCGCCACGACCGATCGCCTTGGCCAGCGAATCCTCGGCCACCGCCAGGTCCATACTACCCGAATCCTCGTCGAGAACGATGGATTCAACATCCGCCGGCGCCATCGCGTTGATCACGAACTGGGCCGGATTCTCATTCCACATGATGATGTCGATGCGTTCGCCGGCCAGCTCGTTGGACACGCTCTGAACACGCGACCCGCGCATGCCGACGCAGGCACCGACCGGATCGATTCGCCGGTCCTTGGCCTGCACCGCGATTTTGGCACGCAGCCCCGGATCGCGCGAGGCGCCGCGCAGTTCGATCAGCCCCTGGCCGACTTCCGGCACCTCGAGCTTGAACAGCTCGATCAGGAACTCGGGCTTGCTGCGCGAGACGAAAAGCTGCGGGCCACGCTGCTCGGGCCGCACATCATAGAGATAGCCGCGAACGCGATCGCCCGGGCGCATCGGCTCGCGCGGAATCATTTGATCGCGCGGGATGATCGCCTCGGCGTTGCCGCCCAGGTCCAGAATCACCGCGCCGCGCTCCATGCGCTTGACCAGCCCCGTGATCAACTCGCCCACGCGGTGCTTGTAAGCATCCACGATCTGCGCGCGCTCGGCCTCGCGCACTTTCTGCACGATGACCTGCTTGGCGGCCTGGGCGGCGATACGACCGAACTCGACCGACTCCATCGGCTCTTCGATGTATTCGCCGGCCTCGGCCTCGGGATGCGTCTCACGCGCGGTCTCGAGCGAGATCTCTCGGTCCGGCGCTTCGATGAAGACCGGTTCACCGTCTTCGCCTTCGGCACCCGGATCGATCACGTGCCAGCGGCGAAACGTCTTGTAATCACCGGTCTTGCGATCAACATCGACACGCACCGCGATCTCGCCGCCGTGCTTCTTGCGGGTGGCCGACGCCAGTGCCGCCTCGATCGCCTCGAAAATGATCTCGCGATCGACACCTTTCTCGTTCGATACCGCTTCGGCGACTAAAAGGACATTTTTATTCATCACACCACCTGAGTGTTTCTCTCACGCCGGCCTTCAAGGACCGTTGCAGACCAAACCCGTCGCCTCAATCGTCGTTGTCGAATACCGGCTCCAGTCGCGCTTTGGCCATATCGCCCAAGGGCAGATCATATGTGGCGTCATCACACGCCAACTCAACCACCTCGCCCTTCACTGCACGAATCTGACCCTTGAACTTGCGCTGCCCCGACACGGGCGCGAACATCTGAACCCGAGCGCGCTCGCCGAGAAAGCGTTGAAAATGCGCCGCCGTGGCAAGCGGGCGGTCCAAACCGGGCGAAGACACTTCGAGCTGATAGCTCGCGCCGCCGTCGTCGTCGGCCACATCGAGTGCAGCACTCACTTCGTGGCTGACTGCTTCGCAGTCTTCAATGCCGATGCCCTCGGGCGAATCGATATACAGGCGCAGAACCGCGCTCTTGCCGGCACCCACCGATTCCAGGTGCCACAACTCATAACCCAGGTCGGTTACTACAGGCTCGAGCAGCTTGTGCAGGCGGTGCGGCATAATCTTGAGACTCGGCGATTATGAGTCGCCAACAAAAAAGCCCCGCATCGGGGGCTTTTCGATAACCAGTTGTGGTAGCGGGGGCAGGATTCGAACCTGCGACCTTCGGGTTATGAGCCCGACGAGCTGCCAGACTGCTCCACCCCGCACCCGATGAGCGCGAAACTATAAATAGTTGCGAGCTGCGATGCAAGCCCTGATTTTGATTGGCTTGCTTTCGAGGCCCGCCCGACTGGCCGTCCAATCGGTCAACGCGAGACGCAGATTAGCATAAAAGTCGGGAGGCGCAACCCTTTCGTATCGACATCTTTCTTTCACGCCTGCGAACGCCCGCCAGACGGACGATCAAGGCGACTGCAATGTTGCTCTGACCCGCTGATCTACCAATGCGGCGCCTTTGAAATGCGCACTCGAGCGAAAACAACGATCGCTCGATCCGACGAGCCCGCCGGCAAATGCGGGGCTGCCGCAACGCCCGCCGGCCCCGTAACCTGACCATGGGCTTCGGTTACTTCAGCCCCCGAGCGCCGTATTTCCATTGTGCCGAAGTGCATGCGCAATCGCAGCTGGGCGCTGCCCACCGCGCTTCGGCGAGTTCGCGCAGGCTGAATGCAAACGTGCGACGAGCGCCCGAGCGGCGGCCTCACCCTATCCGATCGTCTGTGGCGCACCGCCCGACATGTCGAGCTGGATGCGCGATCGAACATGGCCGCGGCGTCATCGAATAAGGCCGGCAACAGCAGTGCGCCGCGGGCCGCCTGCGAATAGCTCGTGCGCCGCCAGGGCGAAGGCCCGCGACCGAACCTGAGCCAACGCATGCGCCGGGCACATGCGGGTACGCAGGCCGGGGCGACAGCCACCGCCGCTTCATTCGACGGCCCTCCCGTCGCAGCCGATCTGCGCAGCGTCTGACCACTTGACACCCGCGGGTCGCCGGATCGACATGCTCGTTGATCTACGCCCGACGTCCATCGATTTTCCGCGCGCCCACTCCCGCCTGCACAGGCCGCGCCGTCAACGCCCCATGCCCGACGCGCTTGCGGCCGGCACCTTGGGGAAATTTCGTCGTATTTCCCGCGCGGAGGCGGCGTAGGACCGGAAATCGGCAGACAAACCACCTGGGCCGCGCGCCGCATGGACATCAACCGCGCACGCTTGGCGCGGGGGCCGCGGCGATCGGTAGCCGCATGGCATCAGTCACGTGGATCGCCGTGGCGTACCGGCGGCTCGAACTCACGCCGCGGGGGCGGTCGCAACGTCGAGCGCGGGCTGGCGCGGCATGCGGTGAGCAGACCCGCGCCTGCGGGCAAGGATCCGCCGATGAGGACCCTGTACCGGCTGCACCAACGGCAACACTGCAAGACACCGTCCGTGCCAGCTCACAAACCCCAGCCGCCGACCAACGCCTCTGCTGACGGCCGGACAACGTGCGGGCTTGCTCCACGCGGCCCGGAACAAATGGCATAAAAAAACCGGGCCCTGAAACCAGGACCCGGCTTTATGTGGTGCCGACGGCCGGACTCGAACCGGCACAGCTCTCGCTACTGCCCCCTCAAGACAGCGTGTCTACCAATTCCACCACGTCGGCAAAATCGTCCCGTGGGCTAGTCGGGAATCTTGGGCCCGTTGCTCTTGCTGGTGCTTTGACCGTTCTTGCCGGTGTTTCCACCAGCGGCGGCGCCTGAGCCGGGCGATTGATTGCCCTGAACCTTTTTCGCCTGATCGCCACCGCCTTTGTTCTCGGTCTGCTGCTGAACGACGGACGCCGTACTGCCCGTGCCCTGCGTCAGCTGGTCGGTCACGCTGCCCCCACCGCCGGCGGTGCTCGCACCGTTGACGAGGTAGGCCAGCGTCAGGCTCGCCAGCATGAAAAGCGTCGCCAAACCCGCCGTGGCGCGGCTCATGAAGTTGGCCGAGCCCTTGGCGCCGAATACGGTACCCGAAGCGCCACTGCCAAACGCGGCGCCGGCATCCGCGCCCTTGCCGTGCTGCAGCAGAATCAGCGCTATGAGTGCCAGCGCGATCACGACTTGCGCGACCACCAGAATCGTATAAACCATGCAATCAGTCCGCTCGGCGCGCTAGACGATAGCGCGCGCGATGTCGACGAATGAGTCCGCTTTGAGCGATGCGCCGCCAACGAGTGCCCCGTCGACGTCCGCGCCAGCAAAAAGCGACGACGCATTATCCGGCTTTACGCTGCCGCCGTAAAGGATCGCCAGCGAGTCCGCTATTGTAGCATCCCAGTTGGCGATTTGGGAGCGTACGAACGCGTGCACCGACTGAGCCTGTTCCGGCGTCGCCGAGCGACCCGTACCGATTGCCCAGATCGGCTCATAAGCCAACACCATCGCCTCGAGCGTCCGGCGCCGGCAGCCAGCGGTCAGTGCGCTGATCTGGCGCGCGAGTACACTTTCTGTCTCGTCCGCCTCGCGCTGCTCCAGCGATTCGCCGACACACACGATCGGGGTCAGCCCGGCAGCGATCGCCGCTTCCGTCTTCGCAACCACGACCTTGTCGGTCTCACCGTACAGCTCGCGACGTTCCGAGTGACCCACCACCACGTAGCGCGCCCCGCACTCAGCCAGCATCGCGCCGTTGATTTCGCCAGTGAAGGCGCCCGGCTCGACCTCGCTCGAGAGATCCTGTGCGCCCGCCGCAACATGGCTGGGCTGGAGCGCTCGCGCCAGACGTTCGACGTACACAAAGGGCACGCACACTGCGAGATCGCAGTCGAGCGACGGCGCAGCATCGACCAGTGCACGGCCGAACGCATCGACCTGCTCGGCGCTGCCGTTCATCTTCCAGTTGCCGGCAATTAACTTGCGACGCGTCATGGATTCTCCCGTCGATGGTGAGTGGATCGCCCGCTCAGACCGCGGCGCGCTGATCGACCACGTCGGCCAGGCTCTTGGCGTGACGCGCGACCGCGTCGCCGTCCCGGCCTTCGACCATCACGCGCAGCAGCGGCTCGGTGCCCGAGGGCCGCAATAATACCCGTCCCTCGCAGCCGAGTGCAGCCTCGACATCGGAAACCGCCTGCATCACGGCCTTGTCGGTCATCAGGGCATCCGCCGTGCCGCGCCCGATGCGCACGTTGACAAGCGTCTGCGGACACTTTTCCACCGGCGCCACGAGGCTCGACAGGCGTTCGTTCCGATCACACATCGCAGCGAGCACCTGGAGCGCAGAGACCGTGCCGTCGCCGGTGGTGGCGCGATCCAGACAGATCAGGTGACCGGAGGATTCGCCGCCCACCATGCCACCCCGGGCCTGAAGACGCTCGAACACATAGCGATCTCCCACGCGTGCTCTTTCGAACTCGATGCCGCGCGCCTCAAGTGCGAGCGCCAGCCCGAGATTGCTCATGAGCGTGCCCACCACGGGCCCCCGCAGCTCACCCGCGCGCTGGCGCTCTTCGGCGATGACATAGAGCAGCTGATCCCCGTCGACCACGGTGCCGTTCTCGTCGACCATGATGCACCGGTCGCCATCGCCATCGAGCGCGATACCGGCGTCGGCACCCAGGCGTTGAACGGCATCGGCGGTGTGCTCGGGATGGGTCGATCCGCAGTCCTGGTTGATGTTCAGACCGTCCGGCGTATTGCCGATCACATGCACCGGTCGCCCCGAGCTCGCGAAACACTTCGGGCGCCGTCTGATAGGCCGCGCCGTTGGCGCAGTCCACCACGAGCGTCAGGCCGCGCAGCCCACCGTTGGCCAGGCGCGCGGTGGATTTGCAGAACTCGATGTAACGACCGGACGCGCTCTCCACGCGGCGGGCGCGGCCCAGCTGGTCCGAGGCAACGCAGGTCAGCGCCTGCTCGAGTTCGGCTTCGATCTCGATCTCGAGCGCGTCGTCGAGCTTCTGACCGTGATGCGAGAAGAATTTCACGCCGTTGTCGGCAAACGGATTGTGCGAGGCGCTGATGACCACACCGGCCAGCGCGCGGAAGGTGCGTGCCAGATAGGCAATGCCCGGCGTAGCCAGCGGGCCGACGAGCAGCACGTCGACGCCGGCCGAGGCGAAACCCGACTCGAGCGCGGACTCGAACATATAGCCGGACAGACGCGTGTCCTTGCCGATCACCACACAGGGACGCGCGCCGTGCACGCCGTCCCTGCCGCGCTCGTTCAGTCGCCGCAGCAGCACGCGGCCGGACGCCCAGCCCAGTCGCAACGCGAAGTCCGGCGTCATCGGCGCTTCGCCGACCTCGCCCCGGATCCCATCCGTTCCAAAGTACTTCTGACCCAACTCGGTTCTCCTGTTGCTGCTGTGGCGGCCCGACGCGTGTCAGCCCTGCATCAAATGGCGCGCAAGACACACCATCTGCGCCGTCTCTCGTACATCGTGGCAGCGTATGATACCCACACCCTGAAGTGTCGCCCAGAAGGCCGCGCCCAGGCTGCCGTTGATACGGGCGCCGAGGTCATCGAGCTCGAACAGGCGCGCGAACATCGACTTGCGCGATACGCCCATCAACACGGGCCGCCCTGCCGCTCCGAGTTCGCCCACGCCGCGCAGAAGCGCCATGTTGTGTTCCAGCGTCTTGCCGAAACCGAAGCCCGGATCCACCACGATACGCTCGGGCGCCATGCCCGCCGCGCAACACGCCCGGACGCGCGTCGTCGAGAAAAGCGCGGACTTCGGCCACCACGTCGGTATATGACGGCGCGGTCTGCATGGTCGCCGGCTCACCCTGCATGTGCATCACGCAGGCCGCCGCCTCAGCCGCCACGACCGCCTCCAGCGCGCCCGGCCGTGCGAGACCCGCGGATATCGTTGATCATGTCGGCGCCCGCGGCGCATACTGCCTGAATCACTGCCGGATTGCTCGTATCGACAGAGATGAAGATCTCGCTCCGCGCGCGCAGCGCTTCGACAACCGGCAGCACGCGCTCGAGTTCTGCCTCGACGTCGATACCGGCGCCGCGCCCGGGCGGGTCGATTCGCCGCCAATATCGATGATCGCCGCGCCCTGCTCGATCATCGCGAGTGACGCGTTCGAGCGCTGCTTCGAGCGCGACATAGCGGCCACCGTCGGAAAACGAATCCGGCGTGACGTTGAGCACCCCCATCACCGCAGGCTCGGCCAGCGAGACGGCGCGGCGCGCCGCCCGCGAGGCATGTTCGCGCTGTTCGAATTCATACGCTGCCCATGAAAAAGCCGGCGACTCCATGCGCGGAGCCGCCGGCTCGATGGCTCGGCTAGGACTGCCGATTATGGGCCGGGGTCGGGACGCTGTCCGCCACCTCGCTCGCCGGTACCGGACTCGCCGGCGCCTTCATCCTGTCCGACGCTGGCCCCGGAACCGCCATTGCCGGGGCCCGACGGATCAGAGTCGCTCCAGCTCTCCGGCGGGCCCGGCTCGTGGCCCTGCATGATCTCGTCGATCTGCTTGCGGTCGATCGTCTCGTACTTCATGAGCGCATCGGCCATCAGATGCAGCTTGTCCATATTGTCTTCGAGGATCTGCCGCGAGCGCTCGTAGCAGCTATCGATGATCGAACGGATCTCTTCATCGATGGCGTGCACGGTCTCGTCGGAGATGCCGCCGCCCTGCGTCAGCCGCCTTGCCGAGGAACGGCTCGCTGTCCTCGGTGTTGTAGGCGATCGGGCCCATGCGCTCCGACAGGCCCCACTTGGTGACCATGTTGCGGGCGATTTCGGTCACCCGCTCGATGTCGTTGGATGCACCGGTGGTGACCATGTCCTTGCCGTAGATGATCTCTTCGGCCAGGCGCCCGCCGTACAGCGAGCAGATCTGGCTGATCAGGCGCTGCTTGGAATAGCTGTAACGATCCTCCTCGGGCAGGAACATCGTCACGCCCAGCGCACGACCGCGCGGCACGATGGTGACCTTGTGCACCGGATCGTGCTGCGGCACGGACAGGCCGATAATGGCATGGCCGGCTTCGTGATAGGCCGTCATGCGCTTGTCGTCCTCGTTCATGATCATGGACTTGCGCTCGGCGCCCATCATGATCTTGTCCTTGGCGCGCTCGAAGTCGTCCTGCGTGACTTCCGTCTTGTTCGCACGCGCGGCAAACAGCGCCGCCTCGTTGACGAGGTTGGCCAGATCGGCACCGGAGAAGCCCGGGCAGCCGCGCGCCAGGATGCTCGGCTTGACGTTTTCGTGCACCGGCACATTCTTCATGTGCACCTTCAGGATCTGCTCGCGACCGCGCACATCCGGCAACGGCACGACCACCTGGCGGTCGAAACGGCCCGGGCGCAGCAGCGCCGGATCGAGTACGTCGGGACGGTTGGTCGCCGCGATGACGATGACGCCTTCGCTGCCTTCGAAGCCGTCCATCTCGACCAGCAACTGGTTGAGCGTCTGCTCGCGCTCGTCGTGCCCGCCGCCGAGCCCGGCGCCGCGCTGGCGGCCGACCGCATCGATCTCGTCGATGAAGATGATGCACGGCGCCTGCTTCTTGGCCTGCTCGAACATGTCGCGAACACGCGAGGCGCCGACGCCGACGAACATCTCGACGAAGTCCGAACCGGAGATCGAGAAGAACGGCACGCCCGCCTCGCCGGCAATGGCCTTGGCGAGCAGCGTCTTGCCGGTACCGGGCGAGCCGACCATCAGCACGCCACGCGGAATCTTGCCGCCGACGCGTCTGGAACTTGGACGGATCGGAGAGGAACTCGACCAGTTCCTGAACCTCGGACTTGGCTTCCTCGACACCGGCCACGTCCGCGAACGTGAGCTTGATCTGGTCCGCGGCCATCATCTTGGCCTTGGACTTGCCGAACGACATGGCGCCGCCGCCCTTGCCGCCGCCCTGCATCTGGCGCATGAAATAGATCCATACGCCGATCAGCAGCAGGAACGGGAACCAGGAGATCAGGATCTGCTTGAGGAAGGAGCCCTGATTCGGCGGTTCGCCGGTGATCTCGACGTTATGGTCCAGCAGCGTGCCGATCATCGCCTTGTTGTCGGTTTCCGGGCTGTAGGTATGAAATTTCTGCCCGGAACTCAGCTGCCCGGAGATCTGATGATCCTCGATATGCACCTGAGAGACATTGTCGTTCTTGACCTTCGTCAGAAAGTCAGAGTACGCCATGCTCGATCCGGTCGAGCCGGACGGCGCGAAGCTGGAAAACACGCTCATCAGCACGAGCGCGATCACCACCCAGAGCAGCAGATTCTTCGCAAGTTCGTTCAAGATCGTCGTCCTCGATCGCCGACCCCGGCGATCGTATTGGTTATTCGGTCGGCTATCTATCGCCAGTGTAAACCATGATGTACTCAAATCGCCCGGCCCGGCGATGCAGACCGGACATCGGTTCAATCGCCTCGCCAGCCGGTACCCAGCAGATACATTTCGCGGCTTGCATCACGCGAAGCCTTGGGCTTGCGCGTCATGACCCGGGAAAAGCGCAGAGCGCATGTCGACCAGCAGTTCGTCGAAACCCTCGCCCTGAAAAACCTTGATCAACAGCGCCCCCCGGGCCGCAGCACGTCATCGCACAGCGCCAGAGACAATTCGGCGAGCTGCATGACACCCGCCTGATCCGCCGCTTTCACCCCTGTCAGATTGGGGGCCATATCGGAAAGTACAAGATCGACGCCGGCGCCATCGAGCTCGGACATCAGCGCATCGAGCCCGGCCTGCTCGGCAAAGTCCACCTGCAGGAAGTCGCACGCCGTCGATCGCTCCATGGCAAGCCGATCGAGCGCGATGACCCGGGCATCCGGCTTCTTGCGGCGCACATACTGGCTCCAGCCGCCCGGCGCGGCGCCGAGATCGACCACGCAGCGAGCGCGTGCCAGCAGCCGATCCTTCTCGTCGATCTCGGCCAGCTTGTAGACCGCGCGCGAACGATAATTGTCCGCCTGCGCGGCCTTGCACATAAGGGTCGGAGCGGTGCGCCGCCAACCAGCGGTTGGTGTCGCTACGCTTGCTCATGGCCTTATACTCTGGTTTGTTGACAACACTGGACGCTCATGCCCGCTCGCTCTGGACAAAACGACCCGCCTGTCGCTCAAGAAGCAGGCCCATCATCTCAAGCCGATCGTGCAGATCGGGCGCCGCCGGCCTGAGCGAGGCCGTGCTCGCGGAAATCGATCGGGCTCTGACCGATCATGAGCTGGTCAAGGTCAAGCTCGTGGCAGACGACAAGGCATCCTTCAAGGCAGAGGTTGAACAGGCCTGCGAGGCAGCTGGATGCAGCCTGCGTACAGCAGATCGGTCGTACGGCCACGCTCTATCGGCCCAATCCGGACAAGGGCGACGACTGACACCGCCGCCCGCTCTGCGTGGCATCAGCGGTAGCGCGACCTCGACGACTTCGAGCGTGCGCTTGCCGCCCGGCACGTCGACGTCGACGACGTCGCCTTCGCTCTTGCCGATCAGCGCCCGCGCGATCGGCGACGCAAACGACAGCAGGCCTTTCTTGATGTCGGCCTCGTCCTCGCCGACGATCTGATAGGTCAGTTCGTCGCCCGAGTCCTCGTCCGCCAGATCCACCGTCGCACCGAAGATGATGCGGCCGTTGGCCTGGGCGCCGGCCTTGGCCACATCCACGATCTGGGCCGAAGCAAGCTTGCACTTCGACCTCGGCGATCCGGCCCTCGTTGAAGCTCTGCTCTTCCTTCGCGGCGTGGTATTCCGCGTTTTCCTTGAGATCGCCATGCGCGCGCGCTTCCTCGATCGCCGCAACAATACGCGGGCGCTCCGTCTTCTTCAGACGTTCGAGTTCCTGGCGCAGCGCCTGCGCGCCGGTTTCAGTCAGTGGCGTACGGTCCATGAAACCACCTCGGCATGATTCATCAGCATATGAAAACAAAACGGTCGCCCGAGACGGCGACCGCTTCGCGACTCAAATGGGAGCGTAAGGCCGTGCCATTACGCGGATTGCACAGGCTAGCAGCGTGCGCGATTCAAGTCGAGACAGCGCGCTCGATGCCCTCGGCGGCCACTTCGGCCAGGTGATCGATCTGCTCCGGCGAGATCACGTACGGGGGCATGAAATAGATGGTATCGCCGAGCGGGCGCAGCAGCGCACTGGCGCGTCAGACGCGTGGCGATAGACCGACAGCCCACGACGCTCGCGCCAGTCGAACGGCGTACGGCTGGCCTTGTCCTTGACCATTTCGATGGCGAGCACCATGCCGGTCTGGCGCACTTCGGCCACATGCGGATGATCGTTGAGCGGCGCTGTCGCGCGTGCCATGCGCTCGGACAGAACGCGGTTCGCGTTGATCTGATCATGCGCAGCGAACTCGTCCAGCGTCGCGAGCGCCGCGGCGCAGGCAAGCGGATTGCCGGTATAGGAATGCGAGTGCAGAAAAGCGGTGAGGTTCTCGTATTCGTCGTAGAACGCGTCGTAGATCTCGTCAGTGGTCAACGCGACCGACATCGGAAGATAGCCCGCGGTGATGCCTTTCGACAGACACATGAAATCGGGCGTGATGCCGTTCTCGCCGGCCTGCTCGCAGGCGAACAGTGTCCCGGTGCGGCCGAAGCCGGTGGCGATCTCGTCGGCTATCAGGTGCACGTTGTAGCGATCGCACGCCTCGCGCAACAGCTCCAGATAGACCGGGTGATACATCCGCATATGACCGGCACACTGCAGCAGCGGCTCGACGATCACCGCACAGGTCTCGTCGGCATGCGCAGCCAGCAGTGCTTCCATGTGCACGAACATCTGCCGGCTGTGCTCTTCCCAGGACACCCCGGGCTCTCGATTAAAGCAATCCGGCGATGGCGCCGTCAGCGGCTTGAGCAGCAGCGGTTCGTAAGTCTTCTTGTAAAGTGCGACATCGCCGAGTGCCAGCGCGCCGAGCGTCTCGCCGTGATAGCTGTTGCTCAGATTGATGAAGCGCGTCTTCTCGCCGTGACCGGTATTGCAGCCAGTAGTGGAAACTCATCTTGAGCGCCACTTCCACGGCGGCCGATCCGTTGTCGGCATAGAACACCTTGTTCAGCCCGTCCGGCGAGATATCCACCAGGCGCTCGGCCAGTTCCACCGCCGGCTCGTGGGTGAAGCCTGCCAGCATGACGTGCTCGATGGTGTCGAGCTGGGTCTTGATCCGGTCGTTGATGGCCGGGTTGGCGTGGCCGAAGATATTCACCCACCAGGAGCTCACGGCATCGATATACCGATTGCCGTCGAAATCCTCGAGCCAGACGCCTTCACCGCGCCGCATCGGAATCGGCGGCAGTTGTCTGCGTGTCCTTCATCTGCGTGCAGGGATGCCAGAGCACTTTCAGATCGCGGGCGATCAGGTCCTGATTGGTCATGGGTTGCGCTTTGTGCTGAATGAACGGCGCCGGGCCGCGGGCGGTCGTCACCACCCGCGCCCCGGCGTTCGGCGGGATCTTCAGTCGACGAGTTCGAGCACGGTATACGGCGCTTCGTGGGTGCCGCGCCGTCGCGCGGATGATCGGCCTCGAGCGCCAGCTCGCGGTCCGGATCGTAGGCGACGAACAAGCGACCATCGGGCAGCACGGCGACGCCCTCGGCCTTGTTATGGAATTCGAGCGGCTCGCCGTTCGGCATCTCGACCAGCGTCGGCTGGTCGCCCGCACGAAACTCCGGCGAGCGAAAACGACCACAGATACGCGCCCGATCCGATCGCCGCCCTGCCCGTCGTCAATTTCGAAACTGGTCAGGAAATACAGCCTCTGACGCGCCGCGGTCGTACTCCAGGCTCGACAAGCCGACATCGAAGCGCACGCCGTCCCAGCGCGACGGCTCGAACTCGTAGACCAGCGAAAAATTCGCCGGTGAGCGTGAGCTCATCGTCCTCGACGCGATAGGCCACGCCGACCACCCGCGCCGACATAATCGAAATTCTCGTGATCGACGCCGACCTCGCGAATCGCCGAACAACAGCATCGGATCACCGCCGTTCGGGCCCGGGCACGCTGGCCAGCCCCTCGATCTTGAAATACGGCGCGCCGAGCACGGCCGGCCAGATGCTCGCGCAGCACGACGGAGCTGCGCACGCCTTCGTTATCGCGTTCGGCCACGAGCTGCGGCGCATCGGGCTCGCCCGCAGGGCCAGACCAGCAAACGGTTGTACACGTCCTGATGCGCGCCGTCGTCGGCGACCCGGTCGAACCCGGTGGTGGCCACCAGATGCCGGCAGTCGTCGGTCAGCGCGAAATCCTCGTACTTCTCCGCGTTCTGGATCAGCTCGGCGGTGTAGTACGCAAGCGAGTCCTCGCGCGGGCGCGCCGTCGTCCATCGCCAGCGAGAACACCGGCGAGCGGTGGGCGCCTGGAATGTCCTTGTCGCTGCCGAACACCAGACGCTCGCCGTCCCAGGCCACGGCCGAGACCTCCACGTTGACGGCCGCATCCTCGGCATCGGTCAGGTCCGAGTCGAAACAGGCGAACAGGCCCTTGGTGACGATACGTGCTTGCATGCAATGTTCTTGCGGTCTGATGTGCGCCGGTTCTACGATGAGCGCAGACGGCAGGCTTACAACAGCGCCAGATCCACCACCAGGCCGGCAAAGATGACGCCGCCGAGAAAGTTGTGCTGCATGAATACCTTGAAACAGGATTCGCGATCACGTGCTCGAGTGATCCATTGATGGTAGACCGACATGGCGATCGCGCCCACGCAACCCGAGATAGTAGAAAAAGCCGAGCCCGAACATCAGCGCCGACCACCACCAGCAGCGCAGTAAAACAGACACTGGAATGCGCCGATGATGGCGCGGTCGCGCTCGCCCCAGAGTACGGCCGTGGATTTCACGCCGATCTTGAGGTCATCGTCGCGATCGACCATGGCGTAATACGTATCGTAGATGAGCGCCCAGATCAGCGTGGCGATGAACAGAATCCAGCCACCGGGCGGCACGTGCCCGCTCTGGGCCGCGAACGCCATCGGCACGGCCCAGCCGAAGGCCGCGCCGAGAAACATCTGCGGCCAGTGCGTGACGCGCTTGGTGAACGGGTACAACGCCGCAAGCGCCACCCCGACAAAGGCCATGGCGATCGTCAGCCCGTTCAACGTGAGCACCAGTGCGAATGCGGCCAGACACAGCGACGACGAACAGAATCAGCGCTTCCTTCTCGCTGACTTCACCGGTGGCCAGAGGGCGCGCCTTCGTACGCTTGACGTGGCCGTCGATGTGGCGATCGGCGTAGTCGTTCATCACACAGCCGGCCGAGCGCATGAGCACCGCCCCGACCACGAACACCAGCAGCACCCACAGGTTCGGCATGCCACGCGCGGCCAGCCATAACGCCCAGAGCATCGGCCACACCACCAGGAATATGCCGATCGGCTTGTTCAAGCGCGTGAGTCGCAGATAACAGTCCAGCTTGCTGGCAGGCTGCGTGGTCGTGGCCATCACGGAATCCTTTGCGGCCGTCGCGGGCCGGTTGCTGAAAACGAGTATCGGTCCGAGTGCATAGCGCAACTACCCTCGCACAACCCCGAAACGTTACCATGGCGCAAAATTCCGGCGGCTTCGCTCCCCAGGGGCGGCGCTCGCCCTCGGGAGAACCCATGTCCGCTCCTTCACAGTCCGGCGGCGCGCCGATCACCGACGAGCGTCAGCTGGTCGCCTATTTCGAAGACGCCTGCAAACCGCCGAGCCGCTGGCGCCTGGGCACCGAGCACGAGAAGTTCGTCTTCGATCGCAAAACGCTCCGCCCCCTGCCCTTCGACGGCGAGCAGAGCATCTCGACTTTCCTCGAGAGACTCCAGCGCTTCGGCTGGCAGCCGATGATCGAGGATGGTCGCGTTGTGGCGCTCGAGCTCGACCGATGCCACATCACGCTCGAACCCGGGGGCCAGCTCGAACTCGCCGGCGCGCCGCTGTATTCCATCCACGAAACCTGTGACGAGATCCATGTGCATCTGCGCCAGGTCAAGGAGGTCGCGGCGGAGATGAATGTCGGCCTGATCGGCCTCGGTTTCCAGCCGAAGTGGCCGCGCGAAGACTGTCCGTGGATGCCCAAGGCGCGCTACGAGATCATGAAATCGTATATGCCGAAAGTCGGCAATCTCGGCATCGACATGATGCTGCGCACGTCGACCGTCCAGGTGAACATCGACTACGGCTCCGAAGCCGACATGATCAAGAAATTCCGCGTTGGGCTGGCGTTGCAGCCCATCGCCACGGCACTGTTCGCCAATTCCCCGTTCAAGGAAGGCCAGCCCAACGGCTTCGTGTCGTATCGCAGCCATATCTGGACCGATACCGATCCCGATCGCTGCGGCATGCTCGACTGGGTCTTCGACGAGGCGATGGGCTTCGAACGCTACAAGGAATTCGCGCTCGACGTGCCGATGTATTTCGTCTATCGCGACGGGCGCTACATCGACGCCTCGGGCCAGTCGTTTCGCGATTTCCTGGCCGGCAAGCTACCGGCCCTGCCGGGCGAACGGCCGACCATGGGGGACTGGGACGATCATCTGACGACCATCTTCCCCGAGGTTCGCCTGAAACGGTTCATGGAAATGCGCGGTGCCGATGGCGGCCCATGGCGCCGCCTATGTGCCCTGCCGGCGCTCTGGGCCGGGCTTTGCTATGACAGCGTGGCACTGGACGAAGCTTGGAACCTGGTATCGGATTTCACGCGTGAGGAACGCAACCATCTTCGCGATCAGGCGCCGACACACGGCCTGAAGACGCCATTTCGTGGCGGCACGCTCGGCGACATCGCCCGCGAAACGGTCGCGATCGCGCAGAACGGCCTGCGCCGGCGCGCGCAGCTGGATAGCCTCGATCGCGACGAATCGATGTTCCTGGACCAACTGGCAGAGATTGCCGAGACCGGCGTGACCCCGGCCGAGCATCTGTTGTCGTTGTACCACGGCCGCTGGAACCACTCGGTGGACCCGGTGTTCGAGGAATTCGCCTACTGAATGGCGCACTGAAAACCTGAGTCCGCGAATGACCGCGGATCGACAAAATGAATCTTGATTAGGCTCGAAACTCAGCTGGGTCAGGAAATGACCCAGCGTATCCGGATAATCAAGGCCATGAGACCGAGGAGAGAGGTCATGGCGACGAATCGCGTCCAGATGCAGCCGGGGTTATCGATGCCCGAGTTCATGCAAAGGTATGGCACCGAAGCGCAATGCGAGCAGGCCATAGCCGCCGCCCGTTGGCCGAGTGGCTTTGCTTGCCCGGCGTGTCGTGGCCGGCGGCATACGACGTTCGAGCGCGCCGGCCGCACGCACTGGCAGTGCCAGCGGTGTCGACATCAGACGACGGTGACGTCCGGTACGATCTTCGCCTCGACCAAACTCCCCTTGACGACCTGGTTTCTGGCCATGCATCTGATGAACCAGGCCAAGAACAACGTGTCGGCACTCGAGCTGCGACGCCAGCTCAGCGTAGTTACCGATCAGCCTGGCGGATCAAGCAGAAACTGATGCAGGTGATGGTCGAGCGTGAATCCAGGCGCCAGTTGTCGGGCCATGTCAAGATCGATGACGCCTACCTGGGCGCTGAGCGACCCGCTGAGCCCGGCCAACACGGCCGGGATCGCCCAGCAAGATCCCATTCGTTATGGCGGTCTCCCCCGTGGACGACGGCGCGCCGCATCAGTCGTGATCTGCTGTATGCCCTCCACACCGAGGCGCTGCTGGCCGGACCCGCGATGCTCGCCGGCTGAGAACGAGGCCGAAGCGATGGGCTGCCGACGTTTCGGCGCTGCGTGCGGAAGTCGCGAGTCATCTGGCGATCGTCACCCGCTCAGGCCGCGCCTCGCCACCCATCCCGAGTTTCGATCAGTCAACATCATGCTGGCAACCTCAAAATGCGATCACCGCACCTACCACGCCTTCAATTTGCCAATACGCATCGCGCTATCTGCCACTTCCAGTACCGTTCAACCCCGCTATGACTTGCGTTCCATCCTACCCGTCATCCGCGCCACAGCCACCACCGCACCTTGCTAAAACCGATAGCTCTGAGTTTCGCCTAATCAAGAATGAATTCGATCCGCACATCAACGGCCGGCCCGCATTTTGCCATGAGCCTGGCTGCGACTGGACATCGGTTTATTTGAAGAATACGTCGATCTGCGGGCAGTTCTCGCTAGAGCCTGGGTGGCGGCAGCCGGTTTGTACGGCATAACGCCCTCACTGGCGAATAGCATATTGCTCACGGGTGCGCATGCGCGGCCATCCGCGCACGGGCTGTCGACGCCCACAGCTAATTTTCCGAGGCGGACTTCTGCTTCAGCCAAGGATATTCTCCGCGCCCGCTGTCCGGTGGCAGCGGGCTCTTGACTGCCTCGCGGCCATAGAACTTTACGCCTTTCTGTATCCGCTCCCGCCCGCTGTCACGGCGATGCTTGTTCGTGTCACGCAGGCTGTATACGCAGCCGCAGTATTCCTGCTGATAGAACGATTCGCGCTTGGCGATCTCGATCATGCGGGCCGCGCCGCCCTTCTTGCGCCAGTTGAGCGTCCAGTAGCTGATTTCGGGATAGCGCGCGGTCGCGCGTACGCCGGCCTCGTTGATCTGCGCCATGTTCTTCCAGCGCGAGATGCCCAGCGTCGACGAGATCATGTGATAGCCGTTCTCCGCGGCGAACAGTGCCGTGCGCTCGAATCGCATGTCGAAGCAGACCGTGCAACGGCGGCCACGCTCCGGCTCATCCTCGAGCCCACGAATCCGATCGAACCAGTTATCGGTATCGTAATCGCCATCGATATGCGGAATGCCGAGCTCGTCGCAATAGCGCGTATCCTCGGCCTTGCGCATCTCGTACTCCGCCTGGGGATGGATATTCGGGTTGTAGAAATACACCGTCACATCGATGCCGGATGCCTTAACCGCGGCCAGCACTTCGCCGGCGCAGGGCGCACAGCACGAATGCATGAGCAGCTTGGTGCCCGGCTCCGGCGGAATCAATTCGGGGCGTTCGTAATTGTCGAGACTGTAGGAATTCATGTCGCGACTCGGTCCTGCAATGCGATAATTGTGCCTATTGTCCGTATTCGCGGGCGCCACGTCCACGAGGGAGCCGCATGCAGAAAGGCAGTCTGGTCATGGCCATCATATGGATGGCCGTCATTTCGCTGGTGCTGTTCTGGCTGCCGCTGGCCGGCCCGCTTCTGGCCGGCTTCGTGGGCGGGCGTACTGCCGGCAGCGCGGGCCGCGGGCTATTGGCCGCGATCCTGCCGGCGCTGGTGCTGTGCCTGATGCTGATGGCCGCCGGCACCGCGCTGATCGGCCTGCCGGTGATCGGCGCGATCGCCTCCATCAGCCTGTTCCTGGTGATCGTGATCCAGGGTTTTCCGCTCTTGGTCGGGGCACTGATTGGCGGCCTGACCGCCTGACATGATGCGCCGCGCGATCGCGTACCACTCGCGCGCTGAAGAAAAAACCCCGGCCGAGAACGGCCGGGGTTTTTTGTCGAGCCAGCGCAGGCGCGAAGCGCGCTGATCGTTCTCCGAATCAGTCGTTCGGCGGGACGTAGGCGCCGTCCTCGTCGTGGATTTCACGACCCGTGACCGGCGGATTGAAGGCACAGACCAGCTTCATCTCGGTCTTGGCCTTCAACGTATGACGGTCGTGGTTGTCCAGCGCATAGACCGTGCCCGGCTTGATCTCGAATTCTTCGCCGGTGTCGCGGTTAACGAGCGTGCCCTCGCCCTGATAGCAGAACACCGCTTCGAAGTGGTGCTTGTACCACATGTCGAATTCGAGGCCCGGCGGGAACGTCGTCTCATGGAACGAAAAGCCCATGCCGTCCCTGGCCAACAGCCAACGGACGCTGGTCCAGCCATCCGGGCTGACCACTTCACGATCAGTACCGCGCAGATCCTCGGTGCGGACGATCTTCATATCGACTCCTTTATTTGTTTACAGCCACCGACTTCATACTACAGCAAAGACCGGTGACCGATAGCCCGAATTCATTAATAAAGGAGAAAGAAACAGCAAGCCCGATTCAGGCTGCGTTGTTCAGCAGACCATGCTTGTCGAGCACGGTGTTGATCGCGGCTTCGAGGATGTCCAGACCGGCTTCGATATCGGCGTCCGGCGAAATCAACGGCGGCATCACCTTGATGACATTATCGTCCGGGCCGGCGGTTTCGCAGATCAGATGGTTCTTGAAGCATTCGGCCGCGATTTCGTCGGCCAGTTCGGCCTGTTCGCAATCGATGCCGATGAAGAAGCCGCGACCCCGCACCTCGGCCTTGAAGGCCGGGTTGGCACTCAGGATGCCATTCAGGCGTTCCTTGATGCGATCGCTCATGCGCAGCACGGATTTCTCGAGCTTGTCGTCGCGCCAGTATTCGTTGAGCGCGGCCATGGCCGTCACGAACGCATGGTTGTTGCCGCGGAACGTGCCGTTATGCTCGCCCGGCGCCCAGATGTCGTACTCGGGCTTGATCATGGTGATCGCCAGCGGCAGACCATAGCCCGACAGCGACTTCGACACCGTGATGATGTCCGGGCTGATGCCGGCCGGCTCGAACGAGAAGAACGGCCCAGTGCGGCCGACGCCGGCCTGGATATCGTCCACGATCAGCAGCATGTCGTGCTTGCGGCAGAGCGCCTCGATCTTCTTCAGCCAGTCGAAATCGGCCACGTTGATGCCGCCTTCGCCCTGAACAGTTTCGAGGATGATCGCCGCCGGCTTCTCCAAACCGGAGGAGCTGTTGGAGAGCAGCATCTCCAGGTCTTCAGCGGTATCGCGCCCTTCACCGAAATAGCCGCTGTACGGCTGCGGAATGGCACCGGGCATGTCCACGCCCGCACCGCCGCGCTTGGCAGCGTTACCGGTCACCGCCAGCGCGCCGAGCGTCATGCCGTGATAGGCGTTGGTGAAGAACAGCACGCGGTCGCGCTTCTTGACCTTGCGCGCGATCTTGAGCGCGGCCTCGACGGCATTGGTGCCGGTCGGGCCGGGGAACTGGATCTTATACTCCATGTTCCGGGGTTTCATGATGACGTCCTCGAACGTCGCGAGGAACTTCTGCTTCGCGTCCGTGGCCATATCGAGGCCGTGGGTCACGCCGTCCGATTCGATGTAATCGAGCAGCGCTTTCTTCATGACCTCATCATTATGGCCATAGTTGAGCGCGCCGGCGCCCGAGAAGAAGTCGAGATATTCGGCCCCATCCTCGGTGGTCATCTTGTTGGCCTTGGCGTGCGTGAACACTTTCGGGAACGAGCGGACGTAGCCACGCACTTCCGATTCGAGACGATCGATAATTTCCATGGTTAACTCCTGAGCGCGAACTCGGATGCTGTCGGGTGAGAGAGCGATCGGCGGATGCGTCTTAGTCGAATAACGCGCCGCGCACCGTCTTGGCGTCGAACGGCCCGATTCGGAACAATATCTCGGGCTCGTGCTCTTCGTCGTCGAAATCGCCGAACAAGTCGCTTGAAAACAACTCGGTCTCCTCGACGTAAGTGTCCAGACGTCGGGCCAGGCCGCGGAACAGCGCCTGCGAGGGTTCATTGCTCGGGCCGATCGTCGTATCGAGATAGTGCACGTCGAAACACGCGGGCCGCTTGAGGATCTCGAACAACATGCGAGTGGCCAACCCATGGCCACGCCCTGCCTCGGAAACCCCGACCTGCCACACGAACACGATATCGGGATAGCGCGGCAGGATATAAGCGGTGATAAAACCGGCCAGGCGGCCGTCAATCTCGGCGACGACGCTGGTATCGGCGTGGTGCTCGCCAATCAGCATATAGGCATAGGCCGAATTGGGGTCGAGCACGCCCAGATCGTGTACAAGCCGGAGAATCTCGGCGCCGTCCTGTTTGTCCGGCGCCCTGAAATGGACTTCCGGGGACGTCTTGGAGTCAATCTTTGAGATGGCTCTTTGAATCGGTTCGAATTTGCGCCTGATTATACCATCCGCTCATTTTTTTGCTGGCCGCACCCAAGGCGCAGCCAGCCTTAGCGGCTTTCCGGCCGTCTACGCCGTGACCCGGGCCTGAATCTCCTGAAGGGCGTACACATCGAGCGCGCGTTCGTCGGACAGCGCCGTGGCACTGGCCTGGCCGCCGGCAATCGTGGTGAAGTACGACACCTTGTAGCGCAGCGACGTCATGCGGATCGAGCGTGATTCCTCGATCGCCCGCTTGCCCTCGGTGGTGTTGACCACAAGCTGGATCTCGCCGTTCTTGATCATGTCGACGATATGCGGGCGGCCTTCCTTGACCTTGTTCACCGCCGTGCACTCGATTCCCGCGTCGGTCAGCGCATTCGCCGTGCCGCGCGTTGCCACGATCGTGAAACCGGCGGCCACCAGCTCGCGCGCCATGTCGACGGCCAGCGGCTTGTCGGCATCGCGTACCGTGATCAGCGCCACGCCCGGCGCTTCCGGCAGACCGACACCGCTGGCAAGCTGCGATTTGGCAAACGCCTCGCCGAAGGTCTTGCCCACCCCCATCACTTCGCCGGTCGACTTCATTTCCGGGCCGAGCAACGGGTCCACGGTCGGGAATTTCGAGAACGGGAACACCGCCTCCTTCACCGCGAAGTGCGGCAGCTTGCGCTCCACGCCGGCGTTCTGGGCGGCCAGCGTCTGCCCGGCCATGCAGCGCGCCGCGATCTTGGCCAGCGGCATGCCGGTCGCCTTGGAGACGAACGGCACCGTGCGCGAGGCACGCGGGTTCACTTCGAGCAGATAGACTTCGCCGCCGCGGATCGCGAACTGCACGTTCATCAGACCGACAACCGACAACCCCTTGGCGAGCGCCGCCGTCTGGCGCCGCACTTCGTCCAGCACCTCGGCGCCGAGACTGTAAGGCGGCAGGCTGCAGGCCGAGTCGCCCGAGTGCACGCCCGCCTGCTCGATGTGTTCCATGATGCCGCCGATGAACACATCGGTGCCATCGCAGATCGCATCCACGTCCAGCTCGATCGCGTCTTCGAGAAAACGATCCAGCAGAACCGGCGAATCCGGCGAGACCTTCACCGCTGCAGACATGTATTGCTGCAGATCCTCGGGCTCGTAGACGATCTCCATCGCCCGGCCGCCCGAGCACGTACGACGGACGCACGACCATGGGGAAGCCGACCTCCTCCGCCAGGCGCATGGCCTCGGCCTCGGAGCGTGCGCGAGCGGTTCGCCGGCTGCTTCAGCCCCAGCTTGTTGACCAGATTGAGGAAGCGATCGCGATCCTCGGCGAGATCGATGGAATCCGGCGTGGTGCCGATGATCGGCGCCCCGGCCGCCTCCAGGCGACGCGCGAGCTTGAGCGGCGTCTGGCCGCCGTACTGCACGATCACACCCTTGGGTTTTTCGACGTCGATGATCGACATCACGTCTTCGAAGGTCAGCGGCTCGAAGTACAACCGGTCGGAGGTGTCGTAGTCGGTCGACACCGTCTCCGGGTTGCAGTTGACCATGATGGTCTCGTAGCCGTCCTCGCGCATGGCGAGCGCGGCATGCACACAGCAGTAGTCGAACTCGATGCCCTGGCCGATCCGGTTCGGCCCGCCGCCGAGCACCATGATCTTGTCGCGATCCGACGGGTTGGCCTCGGATTCCTCGTCGTACGACGAATACTGATAGGCCGTGGCGGTCGGGAACTCGGCCGCGCAGGAATCCACGCGCTTGTACACCGGCACGATGCCGTGGGTCAGACGCGCGCGGCGTACGGCGAATTCGTCGCAGCCGAGCAGCGTCGAAAGCCGCAGGTCGGAAAAGCCCTTGCGCTTGTAGGCACGCAACGTATCCGCGTCGAGATCGCCGATCGTGGAGTGGGCCAGTTCGCCTTCCATCTCGATGAGTTCGGCAATCTGATCCAGAAACCACGGATCGATGTGCGTGAGCTGATGCACGTCGTCGACCGAGAAGCCGGCTCGGAAGGCGTCGCCGACGTACCACATGCGATCGCAGCGCGGGGTCGACAGCTCGCTTCGGAGCGTGTCCCGGGCGGCCTCCGTGGTGACGTCGTCGAGCTTCGGCTCGAATCCGTCCGAGCCGATTTCCAGGCTGCGCATCGCCTTGTGCAGCGACTCCTGGAAGTTGCGCCCGATCGCCATCGCCTCGCCCACCGACTTCATCTGCGTGGTCAGGCGGTCGTCGGCGGCCGGGAACTTCTCGAAGGTGAAGCGCGGCATCTTGGTGACGACGTAGTCGATCGACGGCTCGAACGAGGCCGGCGTGGCGCCGCCGGTGATTTCGTTCTGCAGCTCGTCCAGCGTATAGCCGACCGCCAGCTTGGCCGCGACCTTGGCGATCGGGAAGCCGGTCGCCTTGGAGGCCAGCGCAGAAGAACGCGAGACGCGCGGATTCATCTCGATGATGATCATGTCGCCGGTCTGGGGGTCGATCGCGAACTGCACGTTCGAGCCGCCGGTGTCCACGCCGATCTTGCGCAGGCAGGCCAGCGAAGCGTCGCGCATGACCTGGTATTCGCGATCGGTCAGCGTCTGGGCCGGGGCGACGGTAATCGAGTCGCCGGTATGCACGCCCATCGCGTCGATGTTCTCGATCGCACAGATGATGATGCAGTTGTCCGCGTGATCGCGGACCACTTCCATCTCGTATTCCTTCCAGCCCAGCACGGATTGCTCGAGCAGCACTTCATTGGTCGGCGACAACTCCAGCCCGCGCGAGAGCAGATCCTCGAACTCTTCCTTGTTGTACGCGATACCGCCGCCGGTGCCGCCGAGCGTGAACGAGGGGCGCATGATGATCGGAAAGCCGATCCCGGCCTGGACTTCCTCGCCCTCGGCCATGGTGTGGACTGTCTTCGACGCCGGCGTCTTGAGCCCGATCTCGGTCATCGCCTCACGGAAGGCGTTGCGGTCCTCGGCCATGTCGATGGCATCGCGCGAGGCGCCGATCATCTCCACGCCGTGCTCTTTCAGCACGTCGTTGTAGAACAGGTCCAGCGCACAGTTGAGCGCGGTCTGGCCGCCCATCGTCGGCAGCAAGGCATCCGGCTTTTCCTTGGCGATGATCTTGGCGACCGTCTGCCAGGTGATCGGCTCGACGTAGACCGCGTCCGCCGTTTCCGGATCGGTCATGATCGTGGCCGGATTGGAATTGACCAGAATGACGCGAAAGCCTTCGTCCTTCAGCGCCTTGCAGGCCTGCATGCCGGAATAGTCGAATTCACAGGCCTGGCCGATCACGATCGGGCCGGCGCCGATCACGAGAATGCTTTTGAGGTCGGTGCGCTTGGGCATGGCGGTTGCTCGTTGGCTGCCGGCGCTCCGGCACCCGCCGAAACGCCTTCGAAACTATGATCTAGTCTTCCACCGAAGCGGATGCGGAATCAGGCGTACGCGGCCCGGTGCTCTTCCATGAGCCGGACGAACCGCTCGAACAGCGGGCCGACATCATGCGGGCCGGGGCTGGCTTCGGGATGCCCCTGAAAGGAGAACACCGGCGCATCCACGATCTCGATGCCCTGCAGCGTGTGATCGAACAGGGAACGATGGGTCACCCGCGCATTGTCCGGCAGGCTGGCTTCGTCGATCGCAAAGCCATGGTTCTGGCTGGTGATCATCACCTCGCCGGAGGCGACATCGATCACTGGATGGTTCGCGCCGTGGTGGCCGAACTTCATCTTCAGGCTCTTGCCGCCGACCGCCAGTCCCAGTATCTGATGACCGAGACAGATACCGAAGGTCGGGATCTTGCGCTCGATCAGTTCACGGCAGGTCGCGATCGCGTAATCGCAGGGCTTCGGGATCACCCGGACCATTGGACAGCAGCACGCCGTCGACGCCCATATCGAGCACGTCTCGAACCGGCGTCCGGGGCGGCACGACCGTGACCTTCGCGCCGCAATCGACCAGACGCCGCAAGATGTTGTATTTCACGCCGTAGTCGTAGACAGCGACCGAGAATCGAGGCTCGGCGGGCGAGTGACGGTCGTTCGGCCCGATCCAGGTGCCCTCGGCCCAGGCATACGATTCGCGCGTACCGGCCTCGGCGGCGAGGTCCGCGCCCTTCAGGCCCGGGAATTCGCGCGCCGCCGCGATGGCTTCATCCTCGTCGATCTCGTCACCAGCGAAGATCGCGCCGTTCTGGGCGCCTTTTTCGCGCAGCAGCCGGGTCAGGCGCCGCGTGTCGATATCGCCGATGCCGACGATGCCATTGGCTTCCAGATAAGCGACCAGCCCGTCGTTGCTGCGCCAGTTACTCGGCGCCCGCGGGACTTCGCGGATGATCAGCCCGGCCGCTTGAACGCCAGCAGACTCGACGTCCTCACCATTGGTGCCGGTATTACCGATATGCGGATAGGTCAATGTGACCATCTGCTGCCGGTAAGAGGGATCGGTCAGGATTTCCTGATATCCGGTCATGGCAGTGTTGAACACCACCTCACCGATCGTTCGACCGCTCGCACCGATGGCGCGGCCGCGAAAAATACTTCCGTCTTCGAGCGCAAGTATGGCTTTCGGGCGCAATGGGGACTCCAATACTGGAAAGACACAGGCCGCAGGGCGGCGAGAGTATAGCGATTCATCGGCCTCGCTTCCAGCCGAGAAGTCCTGAACGTATCTTCGCCTAGGCGAGACCGAGCACGTCGTGCATGCCATAGCGGCCCGGTGCCTGCCCGCGCCGCCCAGGCCGCAGCTCGCATGGCGCCGCCGGCAAACGTCTGACGCGAGCTGGCCTTGTGGGTGATTTCGATGCGCTCGCCCTCGCCTGCAAACATCACCGTATGCTCGCCGACGATGTCGCCACCACGCACGGTGGAAAAGCCGATGGTCTTGCGATCGCGCGCGCCGGTATGACCCTGGCGGGCATAGACCGCGCAATCATCGAGGTTACGTCCGGTGGCTTCGGCGGCAACTTCACCGAGCTTGAGCGCGGTCCCCGATGGCGCGTCCACCTTGTGGCGGTGATGCGCTTCGATGATTTCGATATCCACCTCATCGCCCAGCGCAGACGCGGCGCGTCGCACCAGATCGAGCGAAAGATTCACGCCGGCGCTGTAATTGGGCGCCTGGACGATGGCGATCTCGTCAGCGGCCGCATCGATCTCGCGCTGTTGGTCGCGCGAATAGCCGGTGGTGCCGATAACCATGGCTGCGCCCTGGCGGCGGCACACGGCGAGCGCCTCGATCGACGGCTCGGGCAAAGAAAAATCCACCAGCACGTCGAAGTCGACCTCGGCCATGGTATCGGAGCCGGACAACGCCACCCCGGCGTCGGCGATACCGGCCAGACGGCCCGCGTCCATGCCAAGCGTGTCGCCGCCGGGCGAGCCGAAGGCAGCGACGAGCTCGAGATCGTCGCGCTTGCTGCAGGCGACGATCAGCTCGCGACCCATCCGCCCGGCGGCGCCGTTGATCGCCACACGCGTAGTCATATCGCCTCCCGAGCCGCGGGCTGGATCAGCTCAGATGCTCGCCAAAGAAACGCTTGGCCTTGTCCAGCCAACCGGTGGTTGCCGGGCTGTGGCTGCGGCCGCTTTCCTCCAGCGAGTCCCGGAACTCCTCGAGCATCTTCTTCTGCTTGTTATTGAGGTTGACCGGCGTTTCGACGCTGACCTTGACCAGAAGATCGCCGGGCGACGAGGTACGCACCGACTGCACGCCCTTGCCGCGCAGTCGGAACGTCTTGCCCGACTGGGTCTCGGCCGGCACACGCAGACTGACCTTGCCCTTGAGCGTCGGCACGTCGATCTCGCCCCCGAGTGCGGCCGTAATCATGTCCACCGGCACGTTGGCACGCAGATTGTTGCCATCGCGCACGAAGAACTCGTGCGGCTTGACGTTGATCTGCACATACAGATCGCCCGGCCGGGCCGCCCATTTCGCCGGCCTCGCCTTCGCCGGACAGACGGATGCGATCGCCGTTATCGACGCCCGGCGGCACTTTCACCGACAACGTCTTGGACGATTGCACGCGACCGTCGCCGTGGCATTTCCGGCACGGGTTACGGACTTTCTTGCCCGAACCCTGACAATCCGGACAGGTCTGCTGGATCGATAGGAAACCCTGCTGGATACGGACCTGACCCTGGCCCTTGCAGGTATCGCAGGTATCGACCGGCGAGCCCGGCTCGGCGCCGTCGCCGCCACAGGCTTCGCATTGCTCGAGCGTGGGGATGCGGACCTCGATCGTATCGCCGTCGATCGCGGTTTCCAGATCAAGATCCAGATCGTAGCGCAGATCCGCGCCGCGCGCGGCACGCTGGCGTCCGCCGCCCATGCCGCCACCGAAGATATCGGAAAAGATATCGCCGAAGATATCGCCGAACCCGCCGGCGCCCGCGCCGCCGAATCCGCCGCCCCCGGCGGCACCACCCAGGCCGGCATGGCCGAACTGGTCGTAGGTGGCCTTCTTCTGATCGTCGGACAACACCTCGTAGGCTTCAGAGGCCTCCTTGAAGCGTGCCTCGGCCTCTTCGTCGCCCGGATTGCGGTCCGGGTGATTCTTCATGGCCAGGCGGCGGTAGGCCTTCTTGATCTCATCCTTCGAGGCGCTTTTCGAAACGCCCAAAACCTCGTAGTAGTCGCGTTTTGCCATGGTCGTTGTCCAAGATCCCTGATTGAACCGCGCGGCCGTCGATGACTTTCGACCTCGCGGATTAATCAGCCATCTTTACCTGCGTTGAATCAAAAAATGCCGGGGCAGCGACTACCGCTACCCCGGCGCGTGGCGATATCCGCCCGGTCTTACGAGTTGGTGCCCGACTTCTTGTCGTCGTCCTTGACTTCCTCGAAGTCGGCATCAACCAC
Source organism: uncultured Gammaproteobacteria bacterium (assembly GCA_963835375.1). Classification (GTDB taxonomy): domain Bacteria; phylum Pseudomonadota; class Gammaproteobacteria; order Nevskiales; family Salinisphaeraceae; genus Salinisphaera. Next base: position 96,609 of record CAWIGB010000015.1, on the reverse strand, counting down.
GTCGTCCTCGGCGTTGCCCGACTGGCTCTGCTCGCCCTGGGCCTCGGCAGCGCCTTCCTGGGCTTCGTCGCCGCCCTGGCTGTACGCCTTCTCCATGATCGGCGCCGAGGCTTCCGACAGCTTCTGCGTCTTGGCCTCGATGTCGTCCTTGTCGTCGCCTTCCAGCGCGGTGCGCAGTTCGGCGATGGCGTCGTCGACCGGCTTCTTCTCTTCGTCCGAAACCTTGTCGCCGAGATCGCGCATGGCCTTCTCGATGCCGTGGATCAGGCCGTCGGCCTGGTTGCGCGCCGTGATCAGTTCGTTGAACTTGGCGTCTTCCTCGGCGTGCGCTTCGGCGTCCTTGACCATGTTCTCGATCTCGTCGTCGGACAGACCGGAGGAGGCACGGATCTGGATCGACTGCTCCTTGCCGGTGGCCTTGTCCTTGGCCGAGACGTTCAGGATGCCGTTGGCGTCGATATCGAAGGTGACCTCGATCTGCGGCGTACCACGCGGTGCCGGCGGAATATCGCTCAGATCGAAGCGGCCCAGCGACTTGTTGGCGCTGGCCTGCTCGCGCTCACCCTGGAGCACGTGCACGGTCACGGCCGGCTGGTTGTCTTCGGCGGTCGAGAAGGTTTCCGACTTGCGGGTCGGGATCGTGGTGTTCTTCTCGATCAGCTTGGTCATCTTGCCGCCGAGCGTCTCGATACCCAGCGACAGCGGCGTCACGTCCAGCAGCAGCACGTCCTTGGTGTCGCCCGACAGGACCGAGCCCTGAATGGCGGCGCCCACGGCCACGGCTTCATCCGGATTGACGTCCTTGCGGGCGTCCTGACCGAAGAAGCTCTTCACCGCCTCCTGCACGGCCGGCATGCGGGTCTGGCCGCCGACCAGAATCACGTCGTCGATGTCGGACGCCTTCATGCCCGCGTCCTTGAGCGCGGTGCGGCACGGATCGATCGTGCGGGCCACCAGATCCTCGACCAGGCTTTCCAGCTTGGCGCGGGTGATCTTCATGTTCAGATGCTTCGGACCCGACTGGTCGGCCGTGACGTACGGCAGGTTGACCTCGGTCTGCTGGGTCGAGGACAGCTCGATCTTGGCCTTCTCGGCGGCTTCCTTGAGCCGCTGCAGGGCCAGCTTGTCCTTGCGCAGATCAACGCCCTGCTCCTTCTGGAACTCGTCGGCGATGTAATCGATGATCTTGTTATCGAAGTCCTCGCCGCCCAGGAAGGTGTCACCGTTGGTGGCGTGGACTTCGAACTGGTGCTCGCCGTCGACCTCGGCCACTTCGATGATCGAGATGTCGAAGGTGCCGCCGCCCAGGTCATAGACCGCGATCTTCTTGTCGCCGCCCTTCTTGTCCAGGCCATAGGCCAGCGCGGCCGCGGTCGGCTCGTTGATGATGCGCTTGACGTCCAGCCCGGCGATGCGGCCGGCGTCCTTGGTGGCCTGGCGCTGGCTGTCGTTGAAGTAGGCCGGCACGGTGATGACCGCTTCGGTGACCGTCTCACCGAGATAATCCTCGGCGGTGGCCTTCATCTTCTGCAGCACCTTGGCCGAGATTTCCGGCGGCGCCATCTTCTTGTCGCTCACCTGCACCCAGGCGTCGCCGTTGTCGGCCTTGACGATCTGGTAGGGCACGGTGTCGATGTCCTTCTGCGTGGTCGGATCATCGAAGGTGCGGCCGATCAGACGCTTGATCGCATACAGCGTGTTGGTCGGGTTGGTCACCGCCTGGCGCTTGGCCGGGCGCCCGACCAGCGTCTCGTTGTCGTCGGTGAAGGCGACAACACTCGGGGTCGTGCGCTCGCCTTCCGCGTTCTCGATGACTTTCGGCGTGTCACCTTCCAGCACCGCCACACAAGAGTTGGTGGTGCCCAGGTCGATACCGATGATCTTGCCCATGTCTTGGTCCCTCTTGATTCTTCAATTTGCGCTGCGTCGGCAGCGGCTCAAAACGTTGCTTGACAATCGATTTGGGGCAATCCCCACTGCTTTTCAAGCAGCGGATGCTGCTTTTTAGCCTTCTCCAGCCGGCTTGGCGACCGTCACCATCGCGGCGCGTAGTACGCGACCGTTGAGCGTGTAGCCCTTCTGCATCACCGAGGCGACTGTATTGGGCGCCAACTCGTCGCTCGGCTGGGTTGAGACCGCCTCGTGATATTCCGGATTGAAGGTCTCGCCTTCCGGGTTGATCGGCTCGATGCCGACCTTTTCCATGCTCGAAGCCAGCATGCGATTCGTCATCTCCATGCCTTCCTTGAGCTTTTCGAAATCGCCGCGGTTGTCTTCGGCCGCTTCGAGGCCGAGTTCGAGGCTGTCGCGCACACCGAGCAGCTCGGAAGCGAACTTCTCGATCGCGTATTTTCTGGCCGATTCGACATCACGCTGTGCACGCTTGCGCACGTTTTCCAGCTCGGCGGCAGCACGAACCGCTTGATCGCGGTATTTGTCGGCATCGGCACGGGCCTGTTCGAGCGCCGCACTCAGCTCATCGGTGCTGTCGGCGCTCGCCTCATCGGCACCCACATGACCCTCGCTGCCATCCCGGACGTTTTCGACGTCTGGCGGCGGCGTTTTTCCGGCGGCAGCGCCCTGCTCACCGTGTGGTGTCTGGCGCTCGTCGTGCTGGCTCATAACAAATCCCCACTTTCAATATGGCAGGTAATCGATTGATTGCTCGCCGGGCCGATGAGTCGGCCGCGGCGCCGGCTGAAGGCAAGAATTGGGCTGGCCGGCCGCATTTCAAGACATCGCGCGATCTTTCGACACCGGCCGCACTGTCGAACCGCGGGCCACGCACGCGTTGAAATTGTCATCGAACGTGTGAATGCTTAGGCCCATCACCCGGCCATGGATTCGGCCTCGATGGGCACCATCTTTCCAACCGTCGGCATCTGTGCGAAGCGCAACGACGCCGGCGTGACGCGCACATTGCATGCACTGACCGCCGATCTGCTCGGCCGCGGCAAGCACGTGCTGATCGACGATTCACACGACGCGGCAGAGTACGGCATCAATGCCTGTCCCCGCGCCGAACTGGGCGCGGCCAGTGACCTGATCGTGGTCGTCGGCGGCGACGGCACACTTCTGGATGCCGGGCGTGCTGTCGCCGCTCATGGCGTCCCCCTGCTCGGCATCAATCTCGGCCGGCTCGGGTTCATGGTCGACGTTTTGCCGGACGACATGAAATCCACTCTCGATGAAGTGTTCGCCGGCAACTACATCGCCGAGGCCCGTCTGATGATCACCGCGCGTCTCAAACCGGCCGGCGAAGACGTCGGCGCGGATGGCGTGCTGGCGATCAACGAGTGTGTCGTCCGTAACCAGGCATTCGCGCGGGTGTTGGATTTCGACACGTACATGAATGGCGATTTCATCAGCCATCACCGTGCCGACGGCATGGTCATCGCGACGCCCACGGGATCCACCGCGTATGCGCTGTCCGGCGGCGGGCCGGTCCTGCACCCCGGCCTGAATGCACTCGCGCTGGTGCCGATCTGCCCGCATACGCTTTCTGATCGTCCGCTGATCGTGGATGCCGATCACGAGATCGAGATTCATATCGGACAGACGATCGAAGGCGGCGCGCTCTACACCAGCGATGGCCAGGTGAGCCAAGGGCTGGCGGGCGGCGACAGCGTGCTCGTCGCCCGTGCGCCCTATGATCTGAATCTGATCCATCCACCCGGCTACGACTACTTCAACATTCTGCGTAACAAGCTCCATTGGGGAAGAGGTCAGCAAGCGCCTCGAGTCTGATACAGTGCAGCTGTATTTCCATACAGTTTCATGGCGCCGACGTTCGACGCCGAATCGGAACACGCGATGCTGGCAGAAATCACAATCCGGAACTTCGCCATCATCGACCGCCTGGCGGTCGAATTCGGGGCGGGCATGACCGTGTTGTCGGGCGAGACCGGCGCCGGCAAATCCATTCTGGTCGATGCGCTCAGCCTGATCCTGGGAGATCGGGCCGACGGTGCGGCGGTGCGTGAAGGCGCGGAGCGCACCGACATCACCGCCCGCTTCACCTTGGCCGATGCACCGGCCGCCGCTGCCTGGCTCGCCGATCACGAGCTGGATGCCGATGAGGAGTGCGTAATCCGCCGCGTGGTGGCCCGGGAAGGCCGCAGCCGTGGCTGGATCAACGGCACGCCGATGCCGGTGCGCGAACTCAAGTCGCTCGGCGGCTGTCTGGTCGACATCCACGGCCAGCATGCCCATCAGTCGCTGCTCAAGCGCGATGCCCAACGCGATCTGCTCGACGAATACGGCGACCACGCCGACGCACTGCACAGGGTGGAGACCGCCGCCGAACAGCTGCGCGCAACCCGGGCCGCGATAGAGCGCATCGAACAGCGCGACGGGCGCGGCGAATCGCGCATCGATCTGCTGCGCTATCAGGTGGACGAACTCGATGCCCTCGGCCTCGAGCCCGGTGAGCTCGAGACGCTGGAAGCCGAACACAAGCGGCTGGCCAGCGCCGAGCGCCTGATCGGCGACGGCCAGCGCGCGCTTGGCCTGCTGTACGAGGCCGAGGATGGCGCAGCCACGGACCGCCTGGGCATGACGGAAAGGCTGCTGACCGAGCTTGCCGAGATTGATGCCGGTTTCGAGCCCGTCGCCGAACTGGTCGGCAATGCGCTGATCCAGGCCCAGGAAGCGGCCGACAGCCTACGCCGACACGTTGAAGCGCTGGATATCGACCCCCAACGTTTTACCGAAGTCGAGAATCGACTCGGCACTATTCGCGATATCGGACGAAAACACCACGTCGCACCAGAGGAACTCCACGCTCTGATCGAACGGCTGCGCAACAAACTGGCCGAACTGGAAGGCGCCGATGAAAAACTCGCCCAGCTGAAGGCCGACGAGCAACATCAGACCGAAACCTACGTCGCGGCGGCCCGCGCCCTGAGCGAGGCACGCCGGCTCGCCGCAGAACCTCTGGGCCGCGCGATCACCGACATCATTCGCTCGCTCGGCATGCCCGAGGGCGAATTCAGCGTCCGCGTACGCGCCCAAGCCAGCGAACGCATCTCGCCCGCCGGTACCGACCACATCGAATTCCTGATCGCCGCGAATCCGGGCCAGAGCGCCCGGCCGCTGGACCGGGTCGCCTCCGGCGGCGAGCTGTCTCGCATCAGCCTGGCCATCGAAGTGATCGCAGCTGCGCGCACGCGCGTACCCACGCTGGTGTTCGACGAAGTCGATACCGGCATCGGAGGCGGCGTGGCCGAAATTGTCGGGCGTCAGTTACGCGCACTCGGGGGCAGCGGGCAATCATTGTGCGTGACTCATCTGCCGCAGGTTGCGGCCCAGGCACAGCATCACCTGCATGTGTCCAAGCAGGTGAAAAACAGACAGACGATGACACGCATCACCCCCCTCGATGAGGACGATCGCATCGAGGAACTGGCGCGCATGCTGGGCGGCGTCGAATTGACGCAGCAGACTCGGGCGCATGCGGCCGACATGATTGCGCGGGCAGGCGAAGCTCCCGGATAAGGGGCCCGGCAAGGCGAATCGGACGATCGACACCCGTTAAACCGCCGATTCGCGAACGCAATCGTTTGGCAGCCGAAAAAGCCCTGCCGTATGATGCGGTTCGCGACAAGGGGCTTTTGATCTATGAAACTAATCGCTGCGCTCGTGATGCTGTTGGCGCTTTCTGCCTGCAGCCTCCCGGTGTTCTTTCGCGTTCCGATCGTCCAGGGCAACATTGTGACCGCCGATCAGGTCGCCAAGCTCCAGAAGGGCATGACCAAGAAACAGGTCGCCTACGTACTCGGCACGCCGCTGATCAAGTCCCCCTTCGAAGCCGATCGCTGGGACTATGTCTTCTACTACCGCAATCCGCGGGCGCATGTACGTCAGTCGAAGCTCGATCTGTACTTCGTCAACGACAAGCTCTCGGATATCGAGGGCGACGAGGAATACACCGCGCAGGCGTTCAAGGCTGGCGACCAGCCCGGCCCGGGCGACGACAGCGCGCGGCCCGGCGGCACCAGTTCGATCGGCGCGCCTCTGGGTACGATGAGTTCGCAGGGCAGTAACACGGCTCAGGGTGCGGACAATAACCCGCCCGGCTCGAACCAGACCGTGACGACCGAGAACCAGCCCACCTCGAATGATCCGTTGCCACACAAGGGCCCAGCCCTTCCCGGGCAGCCGAACTAGGGGTCTACCGACGGGGCATACGAGCCCGCGCAAGTCGCTGTTTTGCGGCAATAAGACGCGTAGAGCGCGTCGCGCAGTGTGTTCTGCGCAAGCGTACGACCATGCGGGATTGCCACAAGGCAGCCCCTGCCGCTTCGGATTGGGCTGCAAATCGAGCCGAGCGGCGTTGGGCGTCGTGATCGTGGCACCCCGCGATGGGCAAGTCGGCCCTTGCACGACACGGTTTGCGTACGCCGACACGGCGCTGGGACGAAACCTCGACAGCCCTAGGGTCGTCCACCGCGATCGCGGACCGCGTCCTCGCGCTCGGCGCGACGTCGGCGCCGTTCGCGCGGGTCGGCGGTTAGCGGACGGTACAGTTCCAACCGCTGACCTTCACCGATAACCTCTTCCGCACTGATCTTGCGCCCATGAACGCCGTAACCCGCGGGCGACTGCCCGGTTTCTTGGCGGCAGACCTCATCCAGGCCCGATGCACTCGCTACGGCGGAGGCGGTCGCCTCAGCCGGAACACTTAGCGTTTCGCGCCAACAGCGCCTCGGCATGGCAAACACGACCTCGATCTGCTTCATGGCCTGCGCGTTCATCCGATTAAGGTTTCCAGATGGATTCGATCAGCTCCAGCACGCCGAACGCGTAGGCCACGACCGCAATCAGCGCGATACGCGCCGGATAACGCAGCAGCCCATGCCAGATGGCGAAAGTCGCCGTGCCGGCCGCGTCGCGCTGTGGGCTCCACGCTGCGATGAGACGACGCCGTGCCAGCACGCGCCCGACCAGAACACAGAGCATGAGACCGGTGATCGGAATCAACCAACGCGCGCTGACCAGGCTGAACCAGTCGAACAGGTTGTAGCCGAACACGCGCCAGCCCGAAAGCACGCCGAACGCATTCTGCGCCGCCAGGCCAAGCGCGGCGACCACGACGCCGGTGTAGACCGATGCCCGCAGCCGCGGCACGCGTGCCCGATGCGCAACCGCCTGAACCAGCAGCTCGAACAGGCCGATCCCGGTAGTCATGCTGATCATGGCCAACAATACAAACAACAAAGCCATCGTCCATGCGGGCTGCACGCTGGGCGGCAGCACTTCGAATATGCGTTGCACGCCGGCCGAGAATTCATCCCCGATGCCGGGCACCAGACTCGCGAGCACCACGGCGAATGCGAGCGTGATGATCTGGCTGGCGACAATCACCATGGCCGACAGGCGTACCGCGGTCGCCTGAGCCGGCAGATGCGAGGCCAGGGCCACGATCACCCCGGTACCCAGACTCAATGAAAAGAAGGCTTGGTAGAGCGCCTCGAGGGCGCCTCGCGCGCCGAGCGCGCCGAGATCGAAGTTGAACAGGTGTCCTGCGGCGCCGGCCGCCGGCCCCTGCCAGATCGCCACGATGAGCAGCAGCATCAGCAAGCCCAGCATGCACGCCGCCAGCGTGCGCATGACCGCCTCCGTACCACGCTGCAGGCCGCGTGCCGTGGTCGCGACCAGCAACAGGACGAACAACAGCAGCCAGCCCAGCCCACGCTCACCGTCACGCGCAAACGCCACGAACTGACGCGCGGATTGCGTCATCGACACGGTGTCGAGACTGCCGAATACGGCCCGCATGCTGTAAGCCAGAGACCAACTGGCGATCACGGCATAGGCCGCCAGCAGCAGCAACGCACCCAAAAGCGTGGCGTAGGCACCGGCCGTCCAGAGCCGCGAGTGCGGCTTGTCGCGCGTCCATAGGGCGACCACCCCCGGCAGGTCGGTGTGCGTGCCGCGCGCCATCAGCACCTGCGCACTGAACACCGGCATGCCCATCAGTACCAGCGCCAGAACATAGACCAGCAGGAACGCCGATCCGCCGTAGGTCGACAAGAGATAAGGCAATCGCCAGAAATCGCCGAGGCTCACGATCGCAGCCGTACACACGATCACGAATCGCGCTGAAGAGGACCAGAGTTGCGGTAGCGGACGATTAGGAAACGCCATGGCCCGCAGAGCTTGCCTCGGCAGCTATAATAAGTCCATGAGCAAGAGCAAGGACAAGAAACAGTCGTCAAGCACGATCGCGCTCAACCGGCGCGCCCGCCACGACTATTTCATCGAAGACCGCCTCGAAGCCGGACTGGTTCTCGAAGGCTGGGAAGTCAAATCGCTGCGCGCCGGCAAGGGACGGATCGCGGAAGCCTACGTCCTGATCAAGGATAGAGAGGCTTTTCTGCTGGGCAGCCACATCCAGCCACTGGAATCCGCCTCCACACACGTGATCGCGGACGCCACGCGGACGCGCAAGCTGCTGTTGCACGAACGCGAGCTGGCCACCCTGGTCGGTGCGACCGAGCAGAAAGGCTATACGATCGTGCCACTCGCGATGTACTGGAGCCGTGGCAAGGCCAAGCTCGAGATCGCACTCGCCAAGGGCAAGGCCAAGTACGACAAGCGTCAGACCAAGAAGACGCAGGACTGGCAGCGACGCAAGGCGCAGATCATGCGCAGCGAAGGCTGATCTTGAAAATCAGATCAACCGCCTCATCGTCGTTGCTGTTACAATGAAAACGGTTTTCGGGGGCGACATGGCTTCGACGCGGATGTCAAAACCCGAGGTGCATGCCGAGGTTGCAATCTTCCTCGTTAATCCGTTTGCACCCTAAGCTAGTTGCGAACGACGACAACTACGCTCTAGCGGCTTAAAGCCCGCTAGTGCCCGCCCGGTAAGTGTCTGTGCTTCCGGTCACGGGTATCGACACTCATAGACTCGCGGCAAGGCCCCGCTTCGGGCCGACCCGTTAAGAGCAAACGAAGATACGCGTGAGTTGTCCCTTTTCGTCGGGTAGCTCACGCCGACAAACAAAGACGAAATAAGCATGTAGATCCGAGGGTTGAGAATCCGCGGACGCGGGTTCGATTCCCGCCGCCTCCACCAATAAGTGGAGCACGCAAATACGCCGATGGCGTATCCGTGGCTCGACGACAAAGCCCGCCACGGTTTCGTGGCGGGCTTTTTTAGTGCCAGGCCGGCTGACAAGTCGTCAACACTAGGAGAACAACCCGAGACGCTCGACAAGCATCATCGTCCCGATCACGATCATGCCTGCGGCGAACACGAATTGCAGGGTGCGCCCAGCCAGGTAGCGCGCCAGCACTCGGCCGGCGCCCATCCCGAGGATGCCCCCGAGGATGAACAGGCTGGTGAGCACAGGTTCGATATGTCGCCCCGCCACCACGGCCGAAATCACCCCGGACACGCCGACTAGCGCGATCACGAGTAACGACGTGGATACCGCGCGATGGATTCCCATTTCCGTGACCATAATCAGCGCCGGGACAATCAGAAATCCCCCGCCGACGCCGAAAAAACCCGACAGCACGCCAACCAGAACACCGGCGCCAAGCAGCGCGAAGCTGCAGCGCGCGGTCAGACGGAGACGTCCGTCGGTACTGTAGCGGCAGACTGTCGCCGCGTCCGCCGCGGCATCGTTGGCTACCCGCGCGCGGATCACCCGTGCCTGTTCCGGCAGGCGGTAGGACTTGAGGATCATGCGGACCGCCACGATGAGCATGAGACCGGCGAAGGCAACCACGGTGACGCCACTGGGGACCAGGTCCCCGAGCCATACGCCAGCCGGCGCGAAAGCCACGCCTGCCGCGGCGAAGATGGCCGCCGCCCGCCATTCCAGCACACGACGGAGCGCCCCCTCGACGGCACCGAAAGCCGCCGTGACGGCCACGGCGATCAGCGATATCGCAACCGCGTCCCGCGGCGGCACATTCAAACCATAGATCAGCAACGGCACCGCGAATATCGATCCGCCGCCGCCAGTCAGCCCCAGGGCGAGCCCAACCAGTACGCCGAATATAACCGTCATCATCGCCTGTTATTCACCTGAGTTCTTTGCTTATGCTAATACGAACTTAGCGAGCGTGCAGCCCGAGCGCCAGCCATCGCCACGACCGGGTCATCGCCTGCCGCAACGTGGGATCGGTTAGGGTTTAGGGAGAACGCGTCGCTGCCACCGACTACCGCCGCCGCATGAGCGATATCAACATCATCCTCTTTTTCATCGGGCTGATCCTGTTTCTCAGCGTACTGGCGAGTTCGCTAGCCCGGTTCGGCCCGCCTCTCCTACTGATCTTTCTGGTCTGCGGCATGCTCGCGGGCAGCGAAGGCATCGGGCATATCCAGTTCAACAGCGTTCCGCTGGCTTTCTTCATCGCGAATCTCGCACTGGCCGTCATCCTGCTCGATGGTGGACTCCGCACCTCGCTGGAAACATTTCGTGTCGCCTTGCGCCCGGCGCTTTCGCTCGCCACCGTCGGCGTTCTGGTCTCGGCTTCATTGGCCGGGGCCTTCATCGCCGTCGTACTCCATGTCGACTGGCGCTATGGATTGCTGCTCGGCTCGATCGTGGCGAGTACGGACGCGGCCGCAGTGTTTTCGCAGCTGCGCAGCAGCGGGGTCACGCTCAACCAGCGCGTCAGCGCCACGCTCGAGATCGAGTCCGGTACCAACGACCCGATGGCGATCTTTCTGGTCACCTATCTCATGAGCGCCATCGATCAGAACAAGGGATTCCATCTTGCGAGCGTCGCCGGAGAGCTGGTCCGGCAGTTCGGCATCGGTGCGATCGGCGGGGTCGCGCTCGGCTATGTGTTGTCCTGGCTCGCTTCGCGCCTGCCGCTCGTCGAGGGTTTGTATGCGCTGCTCATCGCGTCCGGCGGCGTCATGGCCTTCACTGCGATCAATCAGCTCGGGGGGAGCGGCTTTCTCGGCATCTATCTGGTCGGTGTCGTGGTCGGCAACCGCCGCAACGAAGCCACCGAGCACGTTTTTCGTGTCATGGACGGCTTGGCCTGGCTGGCCCAGGCCGGGATGTTCCTGGTGCTCGGGCTGCTGGTGAACCCGAGCCAGCTCTGGGCCGACGCCGCACCGGCGTTCCTGATCGCCCTGTTCCTGATTTTCGTGGCCCGTCCGGTCGCTGTGTGGCTGAGCCTGCTGCCGTTTCATTTTCCGAGCCGCGAGCAAGGCTTCATCGCCTGGGTTGGGCTGCGCGGCGCAGTTCCGATCGTGCTGTCACTGTTCCCGCTGATGATCAATCTCGAGGGTGGGCAGTTCCTGTTCGACCTGACTTTTGCCGTGGTACTCGTTTCGTTACTGATTCAGGGCACGTCCTTGGGCGCCATGGCGCGCCTGCTCAGGCTGCAGGTCCCACAGGCGCCGGAGCCCGCCGAAACTTTCGACCTGGACGGGGAACGCGACGATCGCTTTCAGATCGTCGCGTTCCGGATCGAGCCCGATTCGATCCTCGCGAATACTGCGGGCGATGCATTGACGCGCTACGACGATCTGCGCGTCGTTGCGGTGACACGCGGCCCGCGATTACGTTTCCCACGTCGCGGCTTCGTCTATGCCATCGGCGATAAACTCTATCTGCTTGCCGCCCGGCGCCATCGCAACGAACTCGGCCGGCTGTTCCGTGGTGATACGGGGCACGACGGCGTGGCACCCGGCCGATTCTTCGGCCCCTTCACGCTGGAGGGCCGGGCGCCAAGCGGCGAGTTCGCGGATGTCTACGGTATCGAACTTTCGGAAGAAGAACGCCGTCACGACGTGGCGCATCTGATGCGCAAGCGGTTACGTCGCCGACCGGTCGAAGGCGACATCGTGGAACTGGGCCCGCTGCGTCTGATCGTACGGCGGCTGGATGCCGGCACCATCGATCAGATCGGTCTGCAGCTGGCGCCGGACCGCTCGCCCGAGCGCTAGCGACCGCCGCCGTCTGATGCAGCAGACCCGCGCCAGTGCCTCTCGGCGTCACGGCAGGGGGGGCGCGAGCTCGGGGGCAGTCGCGCCGAGCGCGCGAGTGCTTACCCGGGATGGCGCCCGGTGATCCGGGGTCATCGCGCCGCCCAGGAAATCGCCCCGGGCGCCATGCTGCGGCTGCCCTGACGTTTCACGCTGCAACCGGCCACGCGGCTTGAGACCGACAACAGGCTTCAGTCTTCGGACGCGACCCGCGGACGATTGGCGCCGCCGAAGCTATGACCTTGCGCCAGACAATAGGCCAGCCATTTGTTGAGCAGCAGGTTGCGCGGCCACTGGCTATCGAGCACCGCGTCATCGATATCGGGTACGCCGGCCAGCGACGCATAGCGGGAACGCGCGTCGCAGTAGATCGCCTCGGCGAGTTGCGCATCGCGGTACAGACGCAGCGTCAGATCGGGATCGGCGCGCGCCTGCGTCGCCGTCGCCGAACCAGTAGGTGAGATTGACCGTGGTGGTATAGCGACAACGCTCGATGACCCGCAGGTGCAGCGTCGCATCCTCCCCCGTCGACGCGGCGCGCTCGAACGGCAGATCGAGTTCCGGCGCCAGCCGCTCGAAACGTCGATAGTTGCTTTCGTACAGACCCATCAGGCCGGTGAAGCTCCGCGGCGTGGCGGCCGCGAGCCAGTGGTTGCGCTTTACTTTGACCATGCGCCGACTATAAGGCAGAGCGCGGTCATTTCAACTGACGAATCGGCGGCACGCGGACATCAGAACGACCGCCGTCTGAGATGTTTGTCTTCCATGATGAGAGTCGCGATCTCCTCGATCGACTTGTTGGTCGTGTCGGCATAGGGAATGCCGTGGCGTTTGTAGAGTTGCTCGGCCTGGCGCAACTCGTAGCTGACCTGGCCCACATCGGCATATCGACTGCCCCGCCGCCGGGCGCTGCGGATCTGGTGCAAGCGATCGGCCGAGATGCACAGCCCGTAGAGCTTGTCCTTGTGCGGCGCCAGCGCAGCCGGCAGGCGGCGCCCCTCGAAATCCTCTTCGGCCAGCGGATAGTTGGCCGCATAGATACCGTGCTGCATGGCGAGATAGATGCATACCGGCGTCTTGCCGCAGCGCGATGGCGCGACGAGGATCACATGGGCGTCGCCATAACCCTGCTCGCCCACGCCGTCGTCGTGCGTGAGCGCGTAGTTCATGGCCTCGATACGCGATTCGTAGACATCCTTGTCGGCGATGCCGTGCGCGCGCCCTTCCAGATGGCTGGACTTCGTCTCCAACTCCGCTTCGAGCTGCGGCAGGAAACTGTCGAACAGATCCATGAACAGCACGTTGCCAGCGCGAAGGATGCCACGAACGCTGTCCGATACGGTGGTGGAGAACACGATCGGCTTGAGGCCGGTCGTCCGCCCCATGTGCTCGATGTATTCCAGCGCGGCCCGCGCCTTTTCGTCGGAGTTGATGAACGGCAGCGTCGACTGCTTGAACTGACTTTCGTCGAACTGTGTCAGCAGCGTCGCACCGAGCGTCTCGGCAGTGATGCCGGTGCGATCGGACAGAAAGAAAATCGAACGCAACGGCGTATCGGTCGTACTCATGACCTCATCGTGCACGACCAGCATCACCACCACCAGAGCCGTTCATCGACCTGCACCCGAGCATGCACGGCGCAGTGCCCGTTTGTTCATGCTGTGTGTAGAATGCGGCAGCAAAGATTTTCAGATTCAGTTTTCGTATTCACTTCGGAGGAGAGCGAGCGTGGATAACTCGTATGTAGCCTGGTTCAGCCAGCTGGGAATGAACGACGTCGAATCGGTGGGCGGCAAGAACGCGTCCCTGGGCGAGATGATCAGCCATCTGGCGGATGCCGGCGTATCCGTGCCGGACGGTTTCGCCACCACGGCAGCCGCCTATCGCGAATTCCTGGCGCACGACGGGCTGGCCGACCGCATCAATGAAGCGCTCGACGCGCTGGACGTGGACGATGTCGATGCGCTGATCGAAACCGGGGCGAAGATCCGCCAGTGGGTGCTCGATCATCCCTTCCCGCCCGCGCTCGAAGAAGCCATCCGCGACGCGTTCGCCACGCTCGCCGAAGGCCAGAACGACATGGCGGTGGCCGTGCGCTCGTCGGCCACCGCCGAGGACCTGCCGGATGCCTCCTTCGCCGGCCAGCAGGAAACCTTCCTCAACGTGCGCGGGCTGGACAACATCATGCTCGCGATCAAGGACGTGTTCGCCTCGCTGTTCAATGACCGTGCGATCTCCTATCGCGTGCACAAGGGCTTCGAACACAACCAGGTGGCGCTCTCGGCCGGCATCCAGCGCATGGTGCGTTCCGACACCGGGGCCTCCGGCGTGATGTTCACCATCGACACCGAGTCCGGCTTCGACAAGGTGGTGTTCATCACCAGTTCCTGGGGCCTCGGCGAAGCCGTGGTTCAGGGCGCGGTGAACCCGGATGAATACTATGTCTACAAGGACAACATCGAAGCCGGCCGCCCGGCGATCCTGCGTCGTGTGAAAGGCGGCAAGGCGATCAAGATGGTCTATACCGCCGACCGCTCGCACGGCAAGACCACCGAGTTCGTCGACGTGGATGTGACCGACCAGCGCCGATTCTCCCTGTCGGACGAGGACGCCGAAGCGCTTGCCACCCAGGCCATGATCATCGAGAAACACTATGGCCGACCGATGGACATCGAATGGGGCAAGGACGGCGAGACCGGCAAGCTCTACATTCTGCAGGCCCGACCGGAAACGGTGAAATCCAACTCGGCGACGCTCGAGCGCTACAGTCTGGATGCCTCGGGCTACGGCGTTCTCGTCACCGGGCGCTCGATCGGCCAGCGCGTGGGCGCGGGCCGTGTGCGCAACGTCAGCTCGATCAAGGAGATGAACAAGGTCGAGGCCGGCGACATTCTGGTCACCGACATGACCGATCCCGACTGGGAACCGGTGATGAAGCGCGCGGCTGCGATCGTCACCAACCGCGGCGGGCGCACCTGCCATGCCGCGATCATCGCGCGCGAGCTCGGTATTCCCGCCGTGGTCGGCACCGGCGATGCGACCGACAAGCTCAAAGACGGCACCGACGTGACGGTGTCCTGTGCCGAAGGCGACACCGGCTATGTCTACGACGGGGCCATCAATTTCAACGTCGATGAAGTCTCACTCGACCAGATGCCCGAGATCGGCACCAAGATCATGATGAACGTCGGCAACCCCGACCGCGCGTTCGACTTCGCCTCGATTCCCAACGCCGGCGTGGGCCTGGCGCGGCTGGAGTTCATCATCAACCGCCAGATCGGTGTGCACCCGAGAGCGCTGCTCGAGTACGACCAGCAGCCCGATGATCTCAAAGCCACCATCGACGCCCACATCGCCGGCTATGCCGACCCGGTGAATTTCTATGTCGACCGTCTCGTCGAGGGCATCTCGACCATTGCCGCGGCCTTCCACCCCAAACCCGTCATCGTGCGCCTGTCGGACTTCAAGTCCAACGAATACGCCAACCTCATCGGCGGCGAAGCCTACGAGCCCGAGGAAGAGAACCCGATGCTCGGCTGGCGCGGCGCTTCGCGCTATCTGGCGGACGATTTCAGGCCCTGCTTCGAACTGGAACTGGAAGCCATGAAGCGGGTCCGGGGCGACATGGGGCTGACCAACGTCCAGATCATGATCCCGTTCGTGCGCACGCTCGGCGAAGCGAAGGGCGTGTCCGAACTGCTGGAATCGCACGGCTTCAAGCGCGGCGAGAACGATCTCAAGATCATCATGATGTGCGAGTTGCCGTCCAACGCCGTGCTGGCCGACGAGTTCCTGGAATACTTCGACGGCTTCTCGATCGGCTCGAACGACATGACCCAGCTCTCGCTCGGCCTGGACCGCGATTCCGGCCTGATCTCGCATCTGTTCGACGAGCGCGACCCGGCGGTCAAGATCATGCTGGAAAAAGCGATCACTGCCTGCAAGCGCAATAACAAGTACGTCGGCATCTGCGGCCAGGGGCCGTCGGACTATCCGGATCTGGCTCGATGGCTGCTCGACCAGGGCATTGAAAGCATGTCGCTCAACCCCGATACCGTGGTATCGACCTGGCTGTTCCTGGCCGGGGAGAAAGTGTAACCGGACGAGGAGAATCATGGCCGCCACGCTGGAGTTGTTCGTCAAGCCTTCGTCGCTGCATGCGGCGATGGGCGATGCCGACGTACAGATCGTCGCTGTCGATACGCCCGAGGGTTTCGCCGAGGCACACATCCCGGGCGCCCGGCTCATCACCATGGCCGATTTCATGGCCAGGGACGGCGCCACCGGCGGCCTGATCCCCGACGACGACACGCTCGCAGGTCGGCTGTCGGACGCCGGCCTGCGTAACGATGCCCATATCGTCGCGTACGATCGCGCCGGCGACGGTCAGGCAGCTCGCCTGCTCTATACGCTCGACATGGCGGGCCACGAGGCGTTCAGTCTCCTGGATGGCGGCCTTGCCGCCTGGCAGGCCGAATCGCTTGCGCTCGAGTCCGGCGCGTCGGCGCCCGGGGCCAGCGAGTTTCGCATCGACCGCCACCCAGGGGCTGTCGCAGACCGGGCGTGGATCAGCCATCATCTTGATGCCGAGGATGTTCGTCTTCTGGACGTTCGCAGCGAAGCGGAGTTCGTGGGCGATGATGTGCGCAGCGCTCGTGGCGGCCACATACCCGGCGCGGTGAATCTCGACTGGAATCGGTTGAAGAACGAACACGGGCAGCTGCGGGATCTGGCCGAGATCCGGCGCATGCTCGCCGAGCGCGATATCGACGAATCCAGGGAAGTGGTGACCTACTGCCAGACGCATGTGCGCTCGTCGTATGTCTACCTGGTGCTCAAGGCCCTCGGCTACGATCGCGTGCGCGGCTACCCGGGTGCGTGGTCGGACTGGGGCAACGCCGAGGACACCCCGATCGAAACCGGCGCTTGAGCACGTCATTCGAACCGCCCCACCGGGGCCCGAACTTCGATGGGCGGCGCTTTTCCAACCCCTGGCGGGATCCGCAAAACGGCCGTCGCTTCGGCCTCTGGCGCTGGCTGCTGCGCCCGCGCGGGCCGGGGTGGCCGCCCGCCGTCTCCGACAGTGCCATCGAAGGACCGCCGCAACGCTCGCACGCGCCACGCGTGACCTGGATCGGGCATGCCTGCGCGCTCATCCAGATCGACGGCCTCAACCTGATCACCGACCCGGTGTATGCGACGCGCGTCGGCCCCCTGCCCGGCGTCGGCGTGCGTCGCCATACGCCGCCGGCCATCGCCTGGAGCGATCTCCCGCCAATCGATGTGGTACTGATCAGTCACGCCCACTACGATCATCTCGACCGCGCCACCATCACCGCTCTGGTTCGTCGCGATGACCCGGTTCTCGTGGCCGGCCTCGGCCTCGAGCGCTGGCTTGCCCGGCGCGGCACTCGACGGATCACGACCCTGGACTGGTGGCAGCGCACGGCGCCTGTCGGTGATGGCCTGTCGATTACCGCGGTGCCGGCCCAGCACTGGTCACGCCGAGGCCTGTTCGACCGCAACCGCAGCCTGTGGGCCGGGTTCTGGGTCGAAACCCCTGCCCAGCGGATCTATTTCGCCGGCGATACCGGATACGGCCCGCATTTCCGCTGGATCCGCGAACACCTCGGCGGGCCCGACCTTGCCTTGTTGCCCATCGGCGCCTACGAGCCGCGCGATTTCATGCATATCCAGCACATGAATCCGGACGATGCGGTAAGGGCCCATTGCGATCTCGAGGCCCGCCGCTCGATCGGCATTCATTTCGGCACGTTCAAGTTGACCGACGAAGCCCGTGATCAGCCGGTTCATGACCTTGCCGCCGCCCGACTGCGTCACGGACTCGATGACGAGACCTTCATCGCGCCCCAGTTCGGCGAGGTGTTCGAACTCGGTTGAACATCCGAGTCGTGCGGCAAGCGACAGCTCGCGCGTTCGACACCGGCCGCTACCGAAGCACACGAAGCAATCGACCACCTCGACCGGCGCCGCGCGCTGTGCCTGCCCCGATGCGCGGCACAAACGCCCGTCTCGCATGACGCCGAACAGCTGCTATTGCATCAAGCGCCGTCTGTCCCACTGGCTCAGCCACTGCCGGAACTGCTCGATGGGCATGGGCCGCCCGATGTAATACCCTTGGATGAGATCGCAGCCCAGTTCGCGCAACCGCTCGAGCTGTCCGGCCGATTCGACCCCCTCGCCCACCGCACGCAGGTTCAACGCATGCGCCAGGCCGATGGTGGCCGATACGATCGACAGATCCGTATCCGACTCGAGCATGTCTTCGAGGAAGGAGCGATCGATCTTGATTTCAGACACCGGCAACCGCTTGAGATAAGCCAGCTGCGAATATCCGGTGCCGAAGTCGTCGATGGAAATATGCACGCCAATGCCCGCCAGTCGCGCCACGATCTCGAGTGTGCGCGCCTGATCGGCCATCAGCGTGTCCTCGGTCAACTCCAGCGTCAGCGCCGAGCCGGGCAGTTCCTCATCCTCCAGCAGTGCCACGAGCGTATCGGGAAAATCCGGTCGCAGCAGCGAACGAGCCGATACATTGATCGAGACCCGCAGATCCCGGCCGCCGCGCCGCAGCTCTGCGGCATGCTCGACCGCCCGCCGCAGCACCCAGAACGTAAGGTCGTTCATCAACCCGCTGCGTTCGGCGCGCGGGATGAAATCCCCCGGCATGATCAGGCCGCGGCGCGGATGCTCCCATCGCACCAGCGCCTCGACGCCATAGACCGTGGAGGCCGATACATCCACCAGTGGCTGGAGATGCAGCACCAATTCATTGGCCTGGATGGCTCGTCGCAACTCCGCCGACAGCGAGTGCATGACCACGCCGTGCACTTTGCGAGTGGAGCAGATCATGCTGAAATCACCGCCGCGTGATTTGACCTCGTGCATGGCCTGGCTGGCCGCGTCGATCAACCCATGGGCATCGACGGCATTATCCGGATAGCGCGCGCCCCCGGCGCTGGCTGCGAGCTGCAGCGACATCCCGTCAAGCGGGCACGGCGGGGCAATCGCCTGTTTGATCCGGTCCGCCACCCGCTCGAGCTCGCGCCCAGAGGTCAGCGGCACGATCGCCACCCCGAATCGGTCGGCATCCAAGCGCCCGAGCGTCGCCGTATCCGGAACCGCCCGCCCGAGACGGTGCGCCATGGTGATGAGCACGCGATCGCCGCTCGCCTGCCCGTAGTGCTGGTTGATCTCGGAAAAACCGTCGAGATCGACCACGATGACACCGACCTGCGCCTTGTTGAGATGCGCGGACTCGATATCGGCTTCGAGGCTGTCGACAAAGTGGCCGCGGTTGACCAGCCCCGTGAGTGGATCGATGCGCTGCGAACGTCGTGCCTCGGCGGCAAGCACGGCATTGTCACCGCGCAGAGTCTCGGTCTCGTCGAGCACCATCGCGCTGGCCTCGGTCGACACCACCAACCCGACATACTGGCCCCAAAGCAGGAACACGAACGGCATGCCGTCCAGAAACCATAGGGTCGGGTTGGCGAGCTGAGCGGCCCAGAGCGCGCCGAGCGTAGCGCCACCTTCCTGCAGACAGGCGTTGGCCAGGGTCGCGACGATGATGGCGATGACGGCGATCGCCAATCCGTAATAAGCGGTGCGCGTGACCCGGCCGCGCAGGACGCGCGACAGAGTCGACAAGCGCAGGCGGCGGCTGCGGTCCAAGACCCCCCCTTTGCCCACAGCGACCACCCCTGTCGCCTCGACCGTTTTTACTGTGGGCTCAAAGATCTAGATACCCACGAAGACTACCTAAACCCTAGCGCGAGGTACAGGCGCCTGTCGGCACGGCGGCATCATTCAATGCAGCGACCAAGGCATCGAACGCCGCGGCCGCCGGGGTCGGACGGCCACGAACGCCGAATTCGATCTTCCGCTGGCCGTCGGCCGCCGGCAGACAGGCAATGCGTACGGCCGGATGCGCATCCATCACCGATTGCATCAGATCGATCAGGGCACTCTCCGGCGTATCGAAGACTTCGATCAGATATTCCACGTTGCGCTCGGCATCGTGGAGATAGGCGTAGTGCGAATCCAGCACCCAGGCCACCATCGGCCACGCCATGCGCGGGAACCCGGGCACAAAATGATGATCGCCCAGGCTGAAGCCGGGCACTCGGTTGATCGGATTCGGGATCACCTCCGATCCGACCGGCCACTCGACCATGTGAATGCGGTTCGGATAAGCCTCGTTGCCGAACTTGGTCTCGAGTATCTCGCGGCCCTCGGCGTTGATCTCGAGCGTGCCGCCGGCGGCGCGCGCGGCGCACTGCCGGGTGCGGTCGTCAGGTGTGGCGCCAATACCGCCGAAACTGAACACGATATCGTCGGTATCCATGGTCTCGGCCAACGTGCGCTCGAGCAGCGCTGCATCGTCACCCACCATGCGCGCCCACGACAACTCAAGGCCGCGTTCGTGCAGCATGTCGATGACGGCCGGCATGTGCTTGTCCTGGCGCTTGCCCGACAGCAGCTCATCGCCGATCAGGATGATGCCGATATGAGGATTGTCCGCACCCGTAGTCATGAACCGACCTCGTCATGAGCGGGATCAGCAGCCGATGACACGGCTGCCCCCGATGCACAAGAAATCGCCGCCGCCGACGCGGACTGCGAGCCCGGTCGACGACGGCGCGGAACGTCAGCGTGCCGTCGCAAGCCGCCCATTCAGCCGTTGGCCGATTCCTGACCGGCCGCTTTTTCCAGCATCGGCTTCAATTCGCCGGACTGGAACAGATCCATGACAATGTCAGATCCCCCGACCAGTTCGCCGCTGACGTAAAGCTGCGGAATCGTCGGCCAGTTCGAGTAGACCTTCACACCCTGACGATAGATCTCTTCGTCATCGAACACATTGACGGCCTTGAACGGCACACCGCAGGCCTTGATCGCCTCGGCGCTACGGGCCGAAAAGCCGCACTGCGGAAAGTCCGGCGTGCCCTTCATGTAAAGCACGATCGGGTTGCCCTCGACTTCCTGCTTGATGACTTCCATGGCTTTCGCGCTCATTGGCGGTACCTCGGTCTGGGGATTGAATACGAGTGCAGTATAACTGGGGTGTAAACGGCTTCGGATCAAGAGCGTTTCGTAGCCATCCGGCACCGCGCCCCGGCGCCGACCGGCGGGGCCCGTCATGCGCACGACCGCCTTGTCTGAAATCGCGTGATCGGCGCAACTGCGCGCAACGACCATACGACCTTTGAAATACAAGGCGTAATCCTTATATAAGGGGATGACGTTGATTCATTCATGACAACAAGGACACCGTCATGGCATTCGAACTGCCCGATCTGCCCTACGATTACGATGCGCTCGAGCCCTATATCGATGGGCGTACGATGGAGATCCATCACGACAAGCATCACAACGCTTATCTGACCAAGTTCCAGAAGGCCATCGAAGGCACGCCGCTGGAAGATCAGGATCTCGAGACCATCTTGGCCAACGCAGGCCAGCACGGCGCGGCCGTACGTAACCAGGGCGGTGGTTATCTGAACCACATCATCTTCTGGGAAACCATGTCGCCCAACGGCGGCGGCAAGCCGAGCGGCAAACTGGCCGAGGCGATCGACAAGAGCTTCGGCTCGTTCGACGACTTCAAGGAGAAGTTCACCGGCGAAGCAACCGGCCTGTTCGGTTCCGGCTTCGTCTGGCTGGTGCCGGCCGGGGGCGATCAGCTCAAGATCGTGCCGACGCCGAACCAGGACAACCCGATCATGGACGTCGTTTCCGAGTCCGGCAAACCGATCATGGGTCTGGATGTGTGGGAGCACGCCTTCTACCTGAAGTACCAGAACCGCAAGCCGGAATACGTCGAGGCCTGGTGGAACGTCGTCAACTGGGACGGCATCTCCAAGAAGTTCGAGGCAGCCAGCTAAGCGAGCTCGGCTCAAAGCCCGCTTCGGGCCTCGTCGCATTGCGGCGGGGCCTTTTTTATTGGAGGATTGCGCGCCTGCCCACCGAAAGTATCAGGGCGCGCCCCGACGCGCGTCGGCATGATGCTTTGGCTTTCCCATTCATCCACGACCCGCATTCATTCATGAGTTCGCGACATTTCCTCAGCCTGGACGACCTGGGCACTGCCGGTATCGAAGATCTGATCGAACGCGCCATCGATCGCAAGCGCCGTGCACCGACCGATCGCCCGCTCGCAGGCCAGAGTCTGGCCATGGTCTTCGAAAAAGCCTCCACCCGGACCCGCGTCTCGTTCGAGGCTGCGATGACGCGTCTTGGCGGGCACGCGATCTTCCTGTCCCCGGGCGATACCCAGATCGGCCGCGGCGAACCGGTCGAGGATACCGCACGCGTTCTGTCCGGCATGTGCGACGCGATCATGATCCGCAACCACTCGCATGCGGTGCTCGAACAGTTTGCGGCCTACTCCAAGGTCCCGGTCATCAACGGCCTGACCGACCGCCTGCACCCGTGCCAACTGCTGGCGGATCTGCAGACCTACGTGGAACATCGCGGTTCGATTCGCGGCGCGAAGGTGGCGTGGATCGGCGATGGCAATAACATGTGCCACTCCTATATCAACGCAGCGCGCCTGATGGGTTTCTCACTGCGCGTTGCAGCGCCGGAAGGTTATCGCCCGGATAACCTCATGCTGCGCGATGCGGGTAACGCGGTCACCGTGTGCGAACAGGCCCAGGAAGCGGTCGACGGTGCCAATCTCGTGGTGACCGATGTCTGGGCCAGCATGGGCGACGAGAACGATCGCGAGACCCGCCTGGCCGACTTCGCAAACTATCAGGTCAACCGCGCGCTGATGAGCTGGGCGGCCGACGATGCCCTGTTCATGCACTGCCTGCCTGCCCACCGCGGCGAGGAAGTCAGCGCCGAGGTGATCGACGGGCCCGCGAGCGTGGTGTGGGACGAGGCGGAAAACCGTCTGCATGCGCAGACCGCGCTGCTGCTCAAGCTGCTCGACGCTGCGTAGCGACCGCGCCAGACGGCGGAGCGCGACCTAACCCCGCTCCGCCAGCACCAACGAATAGTCGCCCGGGCCGTACTCGAAGTGTTCGGTCGCGTTCAGCCCGACACCGCCCAGCAGGGCCGAGATGTCCTCGCGGGAGACCTTGCGGCTGATCTCGGTGGGAATCTCTTCGCCCGCCGCGACCTGGAAGCTCGTGTCGAGCGCATGCAGGTACACCCGGTGCGTGTGCCCGGCAACCTGCGGCATCTCGAGGCGCGACCATTCACGATCGAACAGCGCACGGTGGCGATAGCCATCGACCGGGATATCACCGCCCCGCTCGCGATTGAGGACGTTGCGCACATTCAACGTTGAAGGCGGCCGTGTAACCGGCAGCGTCATCGTACGCGGCTTCGAGCACGGCAATGCCCCTGACCCGGTCCAGGCCCGATCGACAGTGCATCGCCCGGCGCCATCAGCGCCACGATCTCGGCGAGGAAAGTGTCGGCCTGTGCCGACTCGAAGTTGCCGGCCCCCAGGAATATGAAAAGGCGTCGTTCGTCGTCCAACGGCAACGGCAGATTCGCCAGGCCCGCGGTGTAACCTCCGTTCATCGCCTCGACATGCAGCCTGTCGTAGGGCCTGCCTGGCGGATTCGAGCACGATCTGCGCGCTGACCTCGAACGGGCAGTAGCACGGATGCAGTCCCATCTGATAGCACGCCGCGATCAGATGCCGCATCTTGCGTGAACGACCGCTGCCGAACTCGAGGATGTGGGCCGGTTTGACGCGGCCCGATCACGCACTCGGATCCCTTGGCCAGCAACGCCGCCTCGGTGCGGGTCGAGTAGTACCCGGGGGTGTCGCAGATCGCCTCGAACAGCTGCGAGCCGCAGTCGTCGTAGAAATACTTCGGAGCAACCAGCGCGGCGACCAGCCCGCCGGGCATCCTCGACGAGGCCAGATACCCGGCGCCGGGGCGCCACGCAGTGGTGAGACAACCGCGGGGCGGCGACCTCTCGACTCATGACGCAGACGATGTAATTGCGGTTCTGGAGGTTATCATGACTTGATGTTTCCACTGCTCCGGCCACTCATGTGCCGAATTGCCGCTTATCTTGGCCCGCCCTGTCTGCTGCGCGAGTTTCTGGACGCCACGCCGCATAGCCTGGCCCGCCAATCCTGGGACGCCCGCGAAATGGCCAGCGCCACCGTCAACGCCGACGGCTGGGGCGTCGGATGGTATGCCGAGGATGGCCGGCCCGCGGTGTATCGCCATACGTTGCCGATCTGGGCCGACGGCAACGTCGACGCACTTGCGCGGACCCTGCGCCGGAGGCTGTGGGTCGGCAACGTGCGCAGCGCGACCCCCGGTCTCGGCACCGACCACGCCAACACGCAGCCGTTCGCCGGCAACGGCCTCATCTTCGCCCACAACGGCTATATCCAGGATTTTGCCGCGACCCTTCGTGCCCGGATGCGCGCCGAGCTCGCGCCGGCGATCGAACAGACCATTAATGGAAATACCGACTCCGAGTACTTGTTTGCCCTGGTACGCCAGCAGACCGGTTCGCTCGCCGAGCGCCTGCGCAAGGCGCTGCATCTGGTACGCGAATGGCTTGAGAAGCACGACGAGCTGAAGGCGCTTCTCAACATGGTTGTGACCGATGGCCGGGAGATCGCCGCCGTACGCAGCGCCTTCAACACTGAAGCGCCGTCACTTTATGTGCATGACGCATGGCGGGGCGGCGCCGTGATCGCTTCCGAGCCGTTCGATGCGGACGCGGGCTGGACAGCTGCCGTTCCGGAACGCTTTGTTACGCTCGGGCCATAACTTACTGAACACGCTTAAGTCATGACCGCTCAACCATCGCCTCGCCTTGCCGCTCTGCGTCATGCATCGCAGGCAATGCTGGATGGCCGCGACGAAACCGCGCTACGGCGTCAGCCTCATCCTGAACTCAGCCCCCTGCTGTGGCACGTCGGTCACGTGTTTTTCGCGGAGAATTACTGGCTGGCCGACCGCATATTCGGCGACCGTTCGATCACCGCCCCCTGGTGCGAGCTTTATTTCCCCGAGCAATGTGCCAAGCAGGCTCGCAGCCCTCGTCTACCCGGGCCGGCCGCCATGCGCGAATGGACCGACGAGGTCGCGGCGGCGAACGACCACTACTGGGCAAGGGCCGCCCGGCACCGGCATGAACTACTCGAACACGGCTATCTGCACGCCTTTCTCTGCCAACATTACGCACAGCATATCGAGACCATGCGACTGGCCGCCGCGCAGCTCGATCTGCGAAGAAAGCCTTGGCGCGGCCACGCTGGATGTGGCCGCCGGCGCAAGCTGCCAGCGCGTGCGTGTGCCCGCACAGAAGGTGCGCCTGGGCACCACCGCTATGGACGCCTACGATAACGAGAAACCGGCCTACGAGCGCGAGGTCGATGTCTTCGACGTCGCTACCGGCCCTGTCAGCAATGCCGAGTGGCTCGGTTTCATGCACGACGGCGGCTACGACCGCCACGAACTCTGGGACGACGACGGCTGGCGCTGGCGTTGCATCGATCAGATCGATCATCCGCAGCACTGGCGCGCCGTGGACGGCGGCTGGCATATCGCCTGGCACGATAACCGACTGCCCATCAGTGAAGCGCCGGTGCACGGCATCGGCTGGTACGAGGCACGGGCGTTCGCCCGCTACGCCGGCGCGCGCCTGCCTGCTGAGCACGAGTGGGAAGCCGCGGCACGCTCCGAGCGGCTCGACGCGACCGGTCAGGTGTGGGAATGGTGTGACACCGCGTTCAAGCCCTATCCCGGCTTCACGCCTTTTCCCTACGAGGGTTATTCCAAGCCATGGTTCGATGGGCACCACTTCGTGGCCCGCGGCGCGAGTGTGCATACCGAGGCCGAAGTCAAACGGCCGGGTTTTCGTAATTTCTACCCGCCGACGCATCGACATATCTTTGCCGGTCTGCGCCTGGCCTGGTGACGCCCTGCCCCGCGACGCACTGTTCAGCCGCCCGCTGATCTCGATGAGCGCGTGGGCGGCGAGCTCGACAGGCCACCCTGGCAGGATTGATGAGGGCGAATCCCGTACCGCCCCGATCGGCTACGCGGTCGCGCGGGGGCATGACCGCCGCGATCGAGCCAGCCCGTCGCGAAAACACGAACGCCGGGTCGCGCCGGATCGCGGACCGCCGTCGTTAAAACGCTGCAACCGCCGGAAGCCGCTCTCCAAGCCAACGTCGAGGACATTCTGCGCAACGACATGGTCGGTCATGTGCTCACGCCGGCGTTTCCGCACGCTGCTGGCCGTCGAGGCCACCGGCGCGGTTACGCTGCGCAACGCTCCTGAAATGGCCGATACCGGCCCGGGTTCGATTCGCGCGCCCAACCTGACCCTGCGCCGGGTCGGACCCGCTTTTCGTACGACGCCCGCTCAGGCCCCGGTATAACGCGCCAGCCCGGCGTCCATGTCGTCGATGAGATCCGTGATGTCCTCAAGCCCGGCATGGATACGCAGCAACGGGCCTTCGGACGGCCAGCGCGTGGCCGTACGCGAGGTGGCCGGCTCCACAGGCAGGACGAGGCTTTCGTAGCCCCCCCAGGACGCTCCCAGACCATAGTAGGCCAGGTCGTCGATCAGGGCCGCCAGCTGACGGCGATCCCCGGGCACAAGCTCGATCGCGAACAGGCCGCAGGCGCCGGTGAAATCGCGCTGCCACAGGTGATGCTGGGGATGATCGGCCCGGGCCGGATGCAGCACGCGTGCGACCGCCGGCTGCTCGGCGAGCCAGTTGGCCAGCGCGAGTCCGTTGGCTTCGTGCACCGGCAAGCGCTGACCGAGCGTACGCAGACCACGCGCACCGAGATAGACATCGTCCGGGCCGGCGCAATAACCGAGCGCGATCGAGGTATGACGCACCGCTCGGTAATGCTCTGCATCGCGACAGCTCACGACCCCGAGCATCGCATCCGAATGACCCACGATGTATTTGGTCGCGGCATGCACCGATAGATCGATCCCGTGCGCGAAGGCATCGAAATAGACCGGCGTACCCCACGTATTGTCGGCGATCACGCTCGCGCCGCGCTCACGCGCGATGCCTGCGAGCGCCGGCACATCCGAAATCTCGAAGGTCAGCGATCCCGGCGCTTCGAGAAACAGTGCCCGCGTGTTGTCCCGGAAACGTCGGGCCAGATCATCGGCCGAAATCAGCGGATCGACGTATTCGGTTTCCACGCCGAGCCGGGCCAGCAGACCGTCGCAGAACTTGCGCGTCGGGCCGTAGACATTATCGGCCACCAGCAGATGATCACCCGCCTGCATTACAGAAAGCAGCGCAGTGGCGATCGCCGCCAGACCCGAACAGGTGCTGACAGCCCCATGCGCGCCTTCGAGTTCGGCCATGGCCTGTTCGAACGCAAACTGCGTGGGCGTGCCCAGGCGGCCGTAATGCACGCCCGAGAAGGGATCGGCCTGCGAGGCGTCGAACGCGGCCAGACTGTCAAACAACACGGTGGAGGCATGATAGACGGGCGTGTTGACCATGCCGTAGTGATCGGCCGGATGGCGCCCGGCATGAACGAGACGGGTAGCTTGCTTCATGAGTGGCCTGTCGATGTGCAAACGGATCAGGATAGGCATAACGGCCGCGCCTCGCCACGTTGCCGAGACCTGTTCACGTCTCGTGCGAGCCCATGGCAGCGGCCGCTGGACGACACGAGGAGGCGCCGCCATGGTGATTGCAGTCGCTCGGCACCAGCGAGCGACACCCCGTATTGCGGCCCCTTGCCTGACGGGCGGGCCGCACAAAGCACCCCATGCGGCCTGGCTCGCCTTGCTCGACACGATGGCGGGGGCGGAGGCGGCGACGGGATGCGAGTCGTTATAATCCGGCCCTCGCTCACCCGCGCAGACTGGCTTGCAGCATTTCCTCGAACACTATGTTCTATGGCTGATCGAAGCCGCCTTGGCAGCCTGGCCGCGCCGCCGCCCCACGCGCGAGCAGCTCGACCGCGCCGTGATCGTTGCTCATCGCGGCGAGCGCGACGATGTGCATGTCAAGGAGAACACCATGACCGCCTTCGACGCGGCATTGGCGGCCGGCGTCGGGGCGATCGAGTTCGATGTGCGTTTCACCGCCGATGACGAACCCGTGGTGGTGCACGACGCGGACCTCTCGCGGGTGTTCGGTCTGCCCGGTCAGATCGACCGACTGACCTGGGCCGCACTGCGTGCACGCGCGCCCGAGTTGCCGCATCTGGCGGAAATGATCGAACGTTACGGTGATCGGGCGCATCTGATGATCGAACTCAAGACGCGTGGCTCGATCCGCGCCGAAGCCCGGATGCGCGACCAGCTCTCAGGGCTCTCGCCCGGCAACGATTATCACGTACTCGCGCTGGATCCGACCCTGTTCGATGCCGTGACCGGCCTGCCGGCCAAAGCGCTCGTACCGGTCGCCAAGAGCAACTGGCGTGCAATCCGCGCCTGGAGCCGCACGCACGACTGCGGCGGTCTCGCGGGCCCCTATGTGTTCATCCGGCGCGCCGACATTCTGGACAGCAAGCGAGACGACAGCCTGATCGGCAGCGGCTTCATCAGCCGGCGCGGTCTGCTGGAGCGCGAAATCGGCCGCGATATCTCGTGGATATTCACCAACCGGCCGGTCGCGCTTCAGGCGATGCTGGAACGCGCGCGAGATCGAAGCCGGCGCCAGGACGGGTAGAGGTTTCATGCGTCAACATGCCGAGAGCTGCGCCGCCACATCAGAAGAGACGGCGAACCGGCGCCACCCGGGCGAGTGCCCACTCCGGATCGCGGCATATCGTTCTGGTTCGACCGCCCTCGCCCCCGAAGACGCCTGAAAATCAACCCGGCGCACCAGTCAGCGCTGCTCGCTCGCCAGCCGCCCGCAGCCGAATGGGGCAACACCGAGCCCTGCCTCGAACCTCGCCCCCTACGCGGCTGCGTCCTCGGCCACCAGATGATCGCGGTCGTGCGGGGCCTCAAGATC
This sequence comes from uncultured Gammaproteobacteria bacterium, assembly GCA_963835375.1. Lineage (GTDB taxonomy): Bacteria > Pseudomonadota > Gammaproteobacteria > Nevskiales > Salinisphaeraceae > Salinisphaera. The sequence goes on along the minus strand of CAWIGB010000015.1, from coordinate 67,684 downwards.
GAGCGATCGGGCCGACCGGCACGATACCGGTCGGATTGATGCTCGGATGGCTGCGGTAGTAGTGCTGCTTGATATGGCTCATGTTCACGGTGTCCGCGACGCCCGGAGACTGATACAGCTCGCGCAGGTAGCCCGCCAGATGAGGGTAATCCGCGATGCGCTGCGCGATTGCACTTGAAGTGGCCGTAGTAGACGGCGTCGAAACGCACGAGCGTCACGAACAGGCGCCAGTCGGCCTCGGTCAATTGCGCGCCGGCCAGATAGCGCTGGCCGCCGAGCCGCTCGTCGAGCCAGTCCAGCGTATCGAAGACCGCATGCGAATGCTTCCTCGTAGGCCTGCCTGCGTGGTGGCGAAGCCCGGCCTTGTACACGCCGTTGTTCACGTCGCGATACACACGCTCGTTGACCGCGTCGATCTCGGCGCGCAGCCCTTCGGGGTAATAGTCGCGATCGGGGTGCCCGGCCACGGAGTCGAACGCAGAGTTGAACATGCGCACGATATCGGCGGATTCGTTCGAGACGATGGTTTCGTGCGCCGTGTCCCAGAGCGTCGGCGTGGTTACACGGCCCGTGTAGTCGGGCGCAGCCTTCTGGTAGAGCTGGTGCAGGTAATCAAACCCGTACAGCGTATCCGGGATCGCCCCCTCGACGTCGGAGAACTGCCAGCCGTATTCACCCATGTAGGGATCGACGATCGACAGCCCGATCACCTTCTCCAACCCCTTCAGCCGACGCAGGATCAACGCCCGATGCGCCCACGGGCAGGCCAGCGACACGTACAGATGGTAGCGCCCGGCCTCCGGCGTGAACGCACTGTCGTCCCTGGCCTCTATCCAGTTGCGGAAACCCGCGGATTCGCGCAATGAAACGGCCCGCGTTCGAATCAGTGTCATACCACTGATCGTGCCAGTGGCCATCGATGAGCAATCCCATAGGTTAAGGAGCCTTTAGAGCGTTGCGCGCCTCGGCGGCGCCGTTCAGTGTGTCGGCGGATTGTATCCGGCAGAAGCAGCGCGCATAAAGACCATGCGGATCGGTCAGGCTGCGCAGGAAATCCGCGGCGTCGGAATGCGCCGGCGCGGTCAGCCACGATGGCACCATCGACGCGGCGATGTGGCTGCTGAAGAACTGTTGCATGGCACCGAGCCAGTCAGACGGCGGCTGCATGACCTGCAGTTGATAGTGGTCCGGATTCAGCCCGGCGAGCTTCGCCGCAGCCGCCTCCGCCTGGGTCACGTCGCCCAGCTTGTCCACCAGCCCGATCCGTTCAGCGTCCGCGCCGCTCCAGACGCGGCCCTGGGCGATCTTGTTCACGGCGTCGGTCGACATATCGCGGGCGGCCGCGACACGGCCGATGAACTCGTTGTAGCCGTGCTCGACGCCGGCCTGCAGGATCGTCTTGACGGGTTCGGACAAGGGTTTGTCCAGTCGCATCGCGCCGGACAGCTTGGTCGTGCCCACGCCGTCGGTATGGATACCGAGCTTGTTCAACGGCTTGGAGAACGTCGGCACGATGGCGAAGATGCCGATCGAGCCGGTGATCGTGGACGGCTCGGCCCAGATCTGGTTGGCATTCATCGAGATCCAGTAGCCGCCCGAAGCCGCCATACCGGCCATCGACACCACCACCGGCTTGCCGGCCTGGCGGAACGCCATCACCGATCGCCGGATCCGCTCGGCGGCGGTGACCGAACCGCCGGGCGAATTGACCCGCAGCACGAGACCGGCCACGTGGTCGTCGCGGCGCGCGGCGTCGATCAACCGCGATACGGTCTCGCCGCCCGCCGAGCCCGGCACGCTTTCACCGTTGACGATATCGCCGGAGACCGTGACCACGGCCAGCTTGGAATCGTGGGCGGCCGCGCGTTGATCGGTATCTGACCAGGTAGTCGTGCTGGTTGACCTGGTTGAAGCTGCCACTGGCCGGATCCTGTCCCACCTTCGCGATCAACGGTTTGTGCAGGTCATCGAGCGCGCCGACCGCGTCCACCAGACCGGCCTTCTTGGCGAGGGCCGCGGCATTGCCGCCGTGGGCCACGAGATTCGATGCGTAATCGTTGATGTACCGGTCGATATCCGACGGCGTGATGTCGCGGTCGGCGGTCACCGTCTTCTCGTACGTGTGCCACAGCGAATTCATCCATGCGAGATTGTCGGCCCGGGCGGCCGGCGACATGCCGTTGCGCGTATAGGGCTCCACATAGGATTTGTACTTGCCGACCCGGAACACGTTGACGGTCACGCCGAGCTTGTCGAGCGCATCCTTGTAGTAGTTCCGATAGGCGCCGTAGCCGGTCAGCAGCACATAGCCGAGCGGATCGACGTAGATCCTGTCCGCATGGCTGGCCAGCTCGTACTGGGTCTCGTCGTAGGCATCGGACCAGGCGATCACCGGCTTGCCCGATTGCTTGAAACGATCGATGGCCGCAATCAGATCCTGCAGCTGCCCGGGCGCTGCGCCGGCGAGATCATTTAGCTTGAGCAGGACTTCCTTGATGCGGTCGTCGTGCCGGGCGCGATCGAGCGCGGTGATCAGATCGCGCACCACCGACGACTGGCTCTGACTCGACAACGCGCTCTGGAGCAGACTGCCGACTCCGCTCTCCTGTTCCACCAGGTTGCCCACCGGATCCACCACGAGCACCGCCTTGCTCGGCACTGGCGGTGCCGGGTGATGCACTGCCAGGTAGATCGATACCGGGATCGCGATGAGAATGAACAGGAAGATCAGCGAATAGATCAGCGCGAGAGTGCGCCAGAGTCCCCCGACCAGGCGCCAGAAAATAGACGGTTTGCCAGCCACAGCATCTCCCATGAGACCGGCGCGGAGCGCCCCGGTCGATTAGCTATGTTCGTTTCGTGCCGCAAGCGGCCAGTGTAGCGGGCACACGTGGGCCACGCGACTTGAATCCAGCCGATGCGTGCCGCAGTTTAGCGGCATTCATACGACGTCCGAGCGCCCATCATGACTCATCCCGATGCCGAGCATCATCGCCTGATCATTCTCGGTTCCGGCCCGGCCGGGTACACCGCTGCGGTGTATGCCGCACGTGCGAACCTGGACCCGGTGATGATCACCGGCATCGAACAAGGCGGCCAGCTGATGACCACGACGGATGTCGACAACTGGCCCGGCGACGTCGAGGGGCTACAGGGCCCCGGCCTCATGGAGCGCATGAAGCAGCACGCAGAGCGCTTCAACACCCGGATGATCCACGACCAGGTCCATACCACCGATCTGTCGGCGCCGCCCTATCGGCTGGAAGGTGACTCGGGCGTGTATACCTGCGATGCGCTCATCATTGCCACCGGTGCCACGGCGCGCTATCTCGGCCTCGAGTCCGAGAGCAACTTCATGGGTCGCGGCATATCGGCCTGCGCGACCTGCGACGGCTTTTTCTACCGCAATAAGAACGTGGCCGTGGTCGGCGGCGGTAATACCGCGCTGGAGGAAGCCCTTTATCTGTCCAATCTCGCTGCCCACGTGACCGTGGTGCATCGACGCGACAAATTTCGCGGCGAGAAGATCCTGGCTGACAAGCTGTTCGACAAGGCCGCCAACGGCAATGTGACCATTCTCTGGGATCACGAGCTCGACGAGGTGCTGGGCGACGAGATGGGCGTGACCGGCGGCCGCTTCCGGCATGCGAAGACCGGAGAGACACGGGAACTGGCCGTCGACGGTATCTTCATCGCGATCGGGCACAAGCCGAACACCGATATCTTCGTCGACCAGCTCGATATGGAAGGCGGCTACATCAAGGTGCAGAGCGGCACGCAGGGCAATGCGACGGCGACCAGCAAGCCGGGCGTGTTCGCGGCCGGCGACGTCATGGATCACGTCTACCGACAGGCGGTTACCTCTGCCGGCACCGGCTGCATGGCCGCACTTGATGCAGAAAAGTACCTGGATGCGCTCATCGAGGACGAAACACCCCGGGAGGAACACGTCGAAAGCCAGGTCGCCCATCGGCAGGTCTGATCCGTCCCGGCTACCGGCCGGGTACGTCTGGCCGGTGGCCGAGGCTTGCGGCATCATGGGCCGTATGAAATACGCATTCCCTACCGTTGCCGGATCGCGCGCGGTTGCCGGCTTGGTTATCGCCTGCGCGGCAATGTTGTCGGCTTGCACAACGAGCCCGGAGTCGGCGAGGGTCAAGAAGACGCTTGAACACACCACCGCGGAACGCCAGACCGTCGCGTCCATCGCGCTGGCCCAGGTCGGCGATGCCTACGGTTCGCACATGGCCGGCCCTGATCAGTTCGACGATTCCGGCCTTGCTTATTACGCCTATCGCCAGAATGGACGCACGCTGCCGCGCAGCCTCTCGGACCAGTTCGATGCCGGCCAGCCGATTCCCTTGTCTGCGGCCAAGCCCGGCGACCTCGTGTTCTTCCGCATGGACAGCCCGGACGGACGTGGCCGCCTGACGGTTGGCATACTCATCGACCCGACCATCGCAATCATCGCCCTACCCGGCACGTCCGCTCAAGGCGGCGGCGTGCGCCGTGTGGCCCTCAACGGCCAGCACTGGTCGCAGCGCATGGTGGGCGTGTCCCGCATCCTTCCGGATGCGAGCCCATCCTCGTAGATATTCGCGCCGAGCCGGCGAACGCCCTGTTCGCCTTGCCGGGATCGGTGGGTCGACCGGCCACAAAAAAGGCGCCTCGAAAGGCGCCTTTTTTTATTCGTGCCGCGTATTCGCGGCGCGACGTTACAGCTTCTCGCGGATACGCGCCGACTTGCCGCTGCGCTCGCGCAGGTAGTACAGCTTGGCGCGGCGCACGTCACCACGACGCAGCACCTTGATTTCGGCGATGCCGGGCGAGAAAGTCTGGAACACGCGCTCGACGCCTTCGCCGTGCGATACCTTGCGCACCGTGAAGGCCGAGTTGAGGCCGCGGTTGCGCTTGGCGATCACCACGCCCTCGAAGGCCTGCAGACGCTCGCGATCGCCTTCGACCACGCGCACCTGGACAACCACGGTATCACCGGCGGAGAAATCCGGGATGTTCTTGCCGCTCTTCTGCTCGGCGTCCAATTCGTCGATGATGTTGCTCATGGCCTGCCTCTGAAATCGTAGGTTGTCAGCCGTGGGTGGGCGTTCAAAGTCGACGGATTATACCGGAAAGAACGCCGCCTTGGGGACCCCCGCGCGGATTTATTTGGGGTTTTTCATGGTCGCGGCGTACGATCGGCGTATTCGGCGATGAATTCCGCGAGCAACGCCTGCTGACTCGAGTCGAGTTCGATCCGGTCGAGCAGATCCGGACGCCGCAGCCAGGTTCGGCCGAGCGCCTGTTTTTCCCGCCATCGTGCAATCCGCGCGTGATCGCCGGACAACAGTACGTCCGGCACCCGACCGTCCGCCTCATCGGGCGGCCGCGTATAGTGCGGGTGATCGAGAATCGTCTCGACAAACGAATCCTCGGCCGCCGAGCGGGCGTCACCCAATACACCGTCGATCAGGCGAGCCACCGCGTCGATGATCATCATCGCGGGCAGTTCGCCGCCCGACAACACCATGTCGCCGGCCGATACCTCCGCGTCCACGTGACGATCAATGAATCGCTGATCGATCCCTTCGTAGCGCCCGCAGACCAGTACGAAACCGGGCCCCGCCGCCAGGCGCTCCGCCCAGCGCTGATCGAAACGCTCGCCCTGCGGCGACATCAACAGCACGGGCGCGCGCGCCGCTCTCGCCACGAGCCTGCGACGATGGCATCAAGGGTAGCGACCAGCGGCGCTGCCCTGCATGACCATGCCCGGGCCGCCGCCATAAGGTCGATCGTCGACGCGGCGAGTGGGATGGGCCGTGTAATCGCGCGGATTCCATGCCGCCAGCGCAGAGCCGGCCGTCGCGCAGCCCGCGACCGACCACGCCGTAGCGCTCGATCTCGAGCAGCCATTCAGGGAACAGCGTGATGGCATCGATACGCATGGGAAACGAACTCAGCGAGCGGATTCGAACAGATCTACCGAGTCTGCCATGCCGGCCGCTCGCGGGCCGCCGCAGGGCACATCGGCGAAGGGCCTAGAATTCCGGGTCCCACTCGACCCGTATCGTGCCGGCCTCAAGATCGACCGCCGTCACGAACTCGTCGGCGACCATCGGAATCAGCCGTTCACGATCGCCCTGGACCACGAGCACATCGTTCGCGCCGGTCTCCATCATCGCGGTGACGCGACCGAGATCGACATCGTCGACAGTGACAACACGCAGCCCGACCAGATCGAACCAGTAATATTCGCCGGGCTCGGGATCGGGCATATCGCGCGCGATCGACCGCAATATCCGACTCGAGCAGCTCGACGGCGGCGTCGCGATCGGCCAGCGGCTCGCCGTCGGCATTCGCCAGCTGGGCCACCAGCGTCTTGCCCTGGACCCGGCCGTCGATGAGCCGATACCCGCGCCGGTCGCCGGCCGCACCGAGCCACCAGCGATCATAATCGAGGATCGCTTCAACCGGCCGGGTATAGGAATAGACCTTGATCCAGCCACGAACGCCGAACAGACCGTTGACCCGGCCGAGTACGACGTGGCGATGCGGCGCCGTACCGGCCACGATCGAGGCTTAGCTGGAAGCCTGCTCGTCCTGCGAAGCCGCTTCGCCTTCCGGCCCCGCGGCCGACACGTCGCCGGTCTCGCCGGCCGGCACGGTCTGCGCCTTGGCTTCCTTGCCCTTCGACTCGGGCGGCGCAACACGCGGCGCAGCCTCGCCTTCGCCGTGACGGTTGAAGGACTTGACCAGATTGGTCACGCGCTCGGAGAGCTGCGCGCCCTGGCCTTTCCAGTATTCGATGCGCTCGATGTCCAGACGCAGCGGCACTTCGCCACCGACCGCAACCGGGTTGAAGAACCCGAGGCGCTCGATGTAGCGACCGTCGCGTGCGTTGGCCTTGTGCGTGGCCACGATGTGATAGAAGGGCTTCTTCTTCGCGCCCGAGCGTGCTAGCCGGATTTTGACCATAGCCGTTTTATCGCCGTTGAGAATTCATGTGCGCACGGCGGGTTCGTCCGCGCGCGGTTTGAAGGACGCGCATTGTACGTCAATACGCGCAAAATGGAAGTCTTCGCGATTCGAGGATGCCGAATCAGCGACCCATGCCGCCCATGCCCGGCGGCAGACCCGGGCCGCCGCCGCCCATGCCGCCCGGCGTGTTGCCACCCATGCCCTGCATGGCGCGCATCATCTTCTTCATGCCGCCACCCTTCATCTTCTTCATCATCTTGCGCATCTGGGTGTGCTGCTTGAGCAGGCGATTGATGTCCTGAACCTGGGTGCCGGAGCCCGCTGCAATGCGACGCTTGCGCGAGGCCTTGATCACATCGGGGAAGGATTTCTCCTGCTTGGTCATCGAGTCGACGATGGCCAGCATGCGCTTGACCTGGGTTTCGTCAGCGGCAGCAGCCATGCCCTTGGGCATCTGCGCGCCGCCCGGCATCTTCTCCATCAACGCGCCGATACCGCCCATCTCCTGCATCTGGCGCAACTGATCGGCCAGATCATCGAGGTCGAAGCCCTTGCCCTTCTTGAGTTTCTTGGCGAGCTTCTCGGCCTTGTCCTTGTCGACCTTCTGCTCGGCTTCCTCGACCAGCGACAGCACGTCGCCCATGCCGAGGATGCGCGAGGCCACGCGATCGGGGTGGAACGGTTCGAGTGCGTCGAGCTTCTCGCCGGTGCCGAGGAACTTGATCGGCTTGCCGGTGATCTGGCGCACGGACAGCGCCGCACCGCCGCGGGCATCGCCATCGACCTTGGTCAGCACCACGCCGGTCAACGGCAGCGCATCGCCGAACGCCTTGGCCGTGTTGGCGGCGTCCTGACCGGTCATGGAGTCGACCACGAACAGTGTCTCGATCGGATCGAGCGTGTCGTGCAGTTCGCGCACCTCGGCCATCATCTTCTCGTCGATGCCGAGGCGCCCGGCGGTATCGACGATCAACACATCGTAGAAGCCCTTGCGCGCCGCCTCGAGCGCCGATTTCGCGATCTTCTTCGGCTTGTCGCTCGACGAGCTGGGGTGGAAATCCACGCCAACGTCCGAGGCCACGCGTTCGAGCTGGTCGATGGCCGCCGGACGATACACGTCGGCCGAAACCACCAGCACGGATTTCTTCTCGCGCTGCTTGAGATAGCGCGACAGCTTGCCCACGGATGTGGTCTTGCCCGACCCCTGCAGGCCGGCCATGAGCACCACCGCCGGCGGCTTGGTCTTGAGATTGAGCGACTCGTTGGCCTCGCCCAGCAGAGTTCGTGAGCTCGTCGCGCACGATCTTGATCAGGGCCTGGCCCGGCGTGAGGCTCGTCATCACCTCGGAGCCGACCGCCCGCGCGCGGATGTCCTCCACGAACTGCTTGACCACCGGGAGCGCGACATCGGCTTCGAGCAGCGCCATGCGCACTTCGCGCAGCGTGGCCTTGATGTTGTCCTCGGTCAGCCGGCCGCGGCCCGACAGCGTCTTGAGACTGCGATTGAGGCGATCACTTAGAGAGTCGAACATTGGCAACGCGCCTTGCTGTAATCCGGCGCCCAGTATAACGGCCGTGGGAAGTCTGTCGTGATTCGGCGGACAATATCCGGCTGAAATCACCGTCGGTGCGAGGCGGACAAACCACGCCAGTGCTTGTGTGGATGGCCGCTTGGCCGGCGCGGTCACACAGCAAGCTGGCGGCGACGCGTCGCCCGGGCCGCGCGCCCGGCGCCGCAAACGTCAGCAGGCCGCGCCTCAAATACGGCAGAATAAGACGCATGAGATTGCCCTCATCGAACCCCCGATGACGTTTGTCATCATCGAAGTACTGCTCGCCGCGATGGCCTACGCCGCCGCGACCTATGCCGTATACCTGCATCATGCCGAGGATGCGCCGTATCTGCGCGTGACGGTACTCGCGGGCCTCGGCCTGGCGATGCACGTGATCGCGCTGGTGCACATGACGCTGCATACCGGCGCCATGATCATCGGCGTGGGCTCGGCGCTGTCGCTGTTCGCGTGGCAGGCCGCGCTGCTGCTGTGGCTGTTCTCGCTCAAGCGCTCGATCGGCGCGCTCGGGCTGGTCATGTATCCGGTGGCCGGGCTGTGCGCGATCGCCGGCCTGCTCGTGCCGGACCCGAACGGCGCGCATGAGGCGCTCGACTGGCCGCTGCAGGCGCATATCATCCTCTCGATGCTGGCCTATGGCCTGCTCACGCTCGGTGCGGTGCAGGCCGCGGTGCTGTCGCTGCAGCATCGACAGCTGCGCCAGCATCCACCGTCGGGCCTGTTCACCACGCTACCGCCGCTGCAGACGATGGAAACCCTGCTGTTCCGTCTGATCGGCGCGGGTTTCTTCATGCTGAGCCTCGCGATCGCCACCGGCGCGTTGTTCATCAGCCATCTGTTCGAACAGCACCTCGCGCACAAGGCCGTGCTGTCGGTGGCGGCCTGGCTGGTGTTCGCCATCCTGCTGTTCGGCCGCTGGCGTTACGGTTGGCGCGGACGCGTCGCGGTGCGCGGCGTGATGATCGGTTACGTGGTGCTGGTGCTGGCCTACTTCGGCAGCAAGTTGGTGCTCGAGCTGATTCTGGGCGAACATTGGTGGTAGCCGTCGCGTGCGACCCGCCCGGCGCCCTTCATTTGATCACGAGCCCGTAGCTCTTGGACGCAATCCCCCTGTGGGTGCTGTTCTGCATCCTCATCCTGATGCTGGTTCTGTCGGCATTCTTCTCCGGTTCCGAAACCGGGCTGATGACCGTCAATCGCTATCGCATGAAACACATGGCCAAGAGCGGCCACGGCGGCGCGAAGCGCGCGGCCGACATGCTGGAGGCACCGGACAAGCTCATCGGCCTGATCCTGCTCGGCAACAACCTGGTCAACATCATCGCCTCGTCGCTGGCGACGGTGATCGGCATCCGCCTGTACGGCGATTTCGGCGTCGTGTTATCGACCATCGCGTTGACGATCGCGGTGCTGGTCTTCTCCGAGGTGACGCCCAAGACGCTGTCGGCGTTGTATCCCGAGCGCATCGCCTATCCGGCGGCCTATGTCTACAAGCCGCTGCTGCAAGGTGCTCTGGCCCGCTGGTGTATCTGTTCAATTCGGCGGGGCGCGGCGTGCTGTGGATGCTGCGCGTGTCGCCGGAGGATGCTGCCGGGCACTCGCTGTCGTCCGAAGAGCTGCGCACGGTGGTCACCGAGGCCGGCGCCATGATCCCGCGCCGACACCAGAAGATGTTGCTGTCGATCCTCGACATGGAGAACGCGACCATCGAGGACATCATGGTGCCCCGCAACGAGATCGTCGGCATCGACATCAGCAAGCCTTGGCCGGAGATCCTCGAACAGCTGGTGCATAACCAGCACACACGGCTGCCGCTGTTCGACGGCTCGATCGACGAGATCAAGGGCATCGTCCACATGCGCCGGCTGCTGGCGTTGATCACCGAACGACGAACTGGACCAGGATTCGCTGGTCTCGCTGGCGAGTGCGCCCTACTTCATCCCGGAAAGCACGCCGCTCAATCAGCAGCTGCTCAACTTCCAGAACCAGAAACGCCGCATCGGCTTCGTGGTGGACGAGTACGGCGATATCCAGGGCCTGGCCACGCTGGAAGACATCCTCGAGGAGATCGTCGGCGAATTCACCACCGACCCGCTGACCCGCGTCAAGAACGTGACCATGGACGGCGAGAACAGCTATCTCGTCGACGGCACGGTCTCGATACGCGCGCTCAATCGTGCGCTGGGCTGGAAGCTGCCGGTGGACGGGCCGCGTACGATCAACGGCCTGATCACCGAGCAGACCGAAACCATTCCCACCGCCGGCACGCGGGTGAAGATCGGCAAATACGTGTTCGAGATCACCGAGACCAGTGCCAACCTGATCCAGACGGTGCGTATCCAGCCGCCGCGGCGCAAGCCGCGCCGGACCAAATCCCTCGCCGAGGGCGGCAGCGACGACACCTGACCCGCGCCAGCCTCGATACCCGAGCGTTTGTATCGGGTACGGCGGCCGCGTTTCCGCTTGACGTCGGTAGGCCCTGACGCTGCCCGCCGCCTAGCGCCGCGCCAGAACAGCGGGCCGCATCATCCGCATCACCGACGGCTGCCACCAGCCCCGGCTTCAGCCCACCACGGCCTCGATCGCTTCGCCCAGCCGGGCGACCGGCACCACCTCGAGCTCGCCGACGCGGCGCGAGCGCGGCGCATTGGCCTTGGGCACGATCGCGCGGGTGAAGCCGTGCTTGGCGGCTTCGCTCAACCGCTCCTCGCCGCCGGGGACCGGCCGGATCTCGCCGGCCAGTCCGATCTCGCCGAAGATGATCAGCTTTTCGCCGAGCGGCTTGTCGCGAAAACTCGACAGCGCGGCCAGCACCACGGCGAGATCCGCGGCCGTCTCGGTCACGCGCATGCCGCCGACGACGTTGACGAACACGTCCTGATCGCCGAGCGCGATGCCGCCGTGGCGATGCAGCACCGCGAGCAGCATCGCCAGGCGCTGCGAATCCGGGCCGAGCGCCACCCGGCGCGGGTTGTGCAGCTGTGAGCCGTCCACCAGCGCCTGAACCTCCACCAGCATCGGGCGCGAGCCCTCGCGCGTGACCATCACGGCGCTGCCCGGCACGGCGGTCTCGTGGCGCGACAGAAAGATCGCGCTCGGGTTGGTGACCTGCTTCAGGCCGGCGCCGGACATGGCGAACACGCCGAGCTCGTTGACCGCGCCGAAGCGATTCTTGACCGCCCGGATCACGCGGAACCGCGACGACGCTTCCGCCTCGAAATACAGCACGGTATCGACCATGTGTTCGAGCACGCGCGGGCCGGCGATCGTGCCTTCCTTGGTCACATGGCCGACCAGAATCAGCGCGGTGCCGGTGGCCTTGGCGAAGCGAACCAGCATGGAGGCCGACTCGCGCACCTGCGACACGCTGCCGGGCGCCGACGACAACGCCTGGGAGAACACCGTCTGGATCGAATCGATCACCAACAGGCGCGGCGCCTGCGGCTTGGCCAGCGCCAGCACACGCTCGACGCAGGTCTCGGCCAGCACCGACAGATCCGCGTCCGCCACGCCGAGCCGCTGGGCCCTGAGCTGCACCTGCTCGAGCGACTCCTCACCGGTGTCGTAGAGCGCCGGGATATCGGCCGACAGCTGGGCCAGGACCTGCAGCAGCAGCGTGGACTTGCCGATGCCAGGATCGCCGCCAATCAGAATCACCGAGCCCGGCACCAGCCCGCCGCCGAGCACGCGATCGAGTTCGGACAGCCCGGTCGGCGTGCGCGGCGTCTCGCGCGGCTTGATCGCATTGAGCTTCTGGACCTGCGGCGTGGTATCGCCGAACGACACCGGCGGCGCCGCCGCGCCCGGCTTGGAAGGCGCCGCGGGAACTGTCTCCGTCAGCGTGTTCCAGGCGCCGCAATCCGGGCACTGGCCCGACCACTTGGGCTGGGTCGAACCGCATTGATCGCAGACGAAAACAGTCTTGGTCTTGGCCATCGGGCTTCGGCCTCGGCGAAACAAACGGGCATACTAGGGCCTGTAGCCACGCCCGCCAACGCGGGCGTTGTTCAATGCATCGCAAGAGCAGTACAGACGCACATGGTGGATCGCGAGGATTTCGAATTCGACAGCCGCGGCACGACCTGCCGGGCCTGGTTCTATCCGGCTCAGAACGAGTCGATGGACAGCCCGGACGGCGTGCCCGCCATCGTCATGGCCCATGGCCTGGGCGGCACGCGCGACGCCGGCCTGGAGCCCTACGCTGCGGCCTTCGCCGATGCCGGCTTTGCCGTGCTCGTCTTCGACTATCGTTATTTCGGCGCCAGCGGCGGCCGTCCCCGTCAGCTGCTGTCCGTCTCTGCACAGCTGGCCGACTGGTCCGCGGCCATCGCCGCGGTGCGCGAAATCGAGGGCGTTGATGCCGAGCGTATCGCGCTGTGGGGTACCTCGTTCTCGGGCGGCCACGTGATCGCGGCCGGCGCCGCCGACAAGCGGGTCGCCGCCATCAGCGCCCAGGGGCCGATGATGGATGGCCGCGCGGCGGTTTTGAACGTGCTGCGCCGGCACGGCCTCTGGCATATGCTGCGGTTGATCACGGCCGGCCTGCGCGACAGCCTGGCCGATCTGGCCGGCGCTGAGCCCTATCGCATTCCGCTGGTGGCGCGCGCGGGCGGGCTGGCCGCAATGGCCACCGCGGACGCCTACGACGGTTATCAGGCGATCGCGCCGGAAGACTGGCGCAACGAAATGAGCGCCCGCATGCTGCTCACGCTCGCACTCTACCGGCCCGGCCGTAAGATCGAACGACTGCGCTGCCCCACCCTGATCCAGATCTGCGACGAGGACACCGTCGCGCCGGCCGAAGCGGCAAGCGCAGCCGCGGCACGCGGCGGCGACAATGTGGTCGAACGTCATTACCGCATCGGCCATTTCGATATCTATCGCGGCGCCGGCTACCGCCAGTCCAGCAGCGACCAGCTGGCGTTCTTCAAACGTTCTCTGGCGCCGCGCCGCAGCGAAGAACGCCGCGGCGACCGACGCCTGATCAGACGATCTCGATGCTCACCCGAGAGGTCAGCCGACAGAACAGTTCGTAAGCGATGGTGCCGGCCGCTCCGGCGATTTCATCGGCCGGCAGCCCCGGCCCCCAGAGCGTGACCCGTTCGCCCACGCACGCCTCGGGCACCGAACGCAGATCGACCGTGATCATGTCCATCGATACGCGCCCGACCAGCGCGGCGCGCGTGCCGCGCACGAGCACCGGCGTGCCGGACGGCGCATGGCGCGGATAGCCGTCGCCGTAGCCGATACCGATCACGCCGACCTCCATGTCCTCCGGCGCCCGCCAGGTGGCGCCGTAGCCGATCGGCTCCCCTGCCATCACGCGGCGCCGGCTGATGATCGGCGCACTCAGATGCATAACCGGCCTCAGGTCGTGGTCCGCGGCGCTGGCGTCAGCCATGGGCGAGCTGCCATAGAGCATGATGCCCGGCCGCACGACATCCGCATGCGCCGCGGGCCAGGCCAGCACGCCGGCGGAGTTGGCGATCGAGCGCTGCCCGTCGAGTTCGGCCGTGGCGTGCGCGAAGGCGGCAAGCTGGCGCTTCGTCATCGGGCTCGACGGGTCATCGGCACACCCCAGATGCGTCAGCCAACCCACGCGGCGCACGTGGCGCATATCCCGGAGGCGCGCCTCGATCGCAGCCGCCTCATCGGGTGCGAACCCGAGCCGGTGCATGCCGGAATCGAGTTTGATCCAGACCGACAGCGCCGGGCCGACGTGATCGGCCAGCGCCTCCAGGTGGGTGCGGTCGAAGATCACCGGCCGCACGTCGTGCTCGGCGGCGAGCGCGCAAGCGCCGGCATCCAGCGGCTGCGACAGCATCATGATCGGCTGGGTCAGGCCGCTCCAGCGCAGCTGCATCGCCTCGTCCAGGCTGGACACCGCGAAGCCATCCACACCGGACAGCGCGTTCGCGACCGTCGCCGCCCCATGCCCGTAGCCATCGGCCTTGATCGCGGCATACACCTCGCGGCCCGATGCCAGTGCGCGCACTCGTTCCAGATTATGCGCCAGCGCGGCGCGATCGATGGTGGCCAGCGCCCGCATCAGCACACCTCGAATTCAGGGGCGACCGCACGCAGCCCGGGGAAATTTGCATGAAACATCGCCACGCCCTAATCCATGAAATCGTCGTCGTAGTGTTCCTGCAGATTCTCGAATCGCGTGAGATGCGACAGGAACGCCGTGCGCGCGGTGCCGAGCGGGCCGTTACGCTGCTTGCCGATGATGATCTCGGCCACGCCCTTGTCCTCGGTATTCTCGTTATAGACCTCGTCGCGATAGACGAACAGGATCACGTCGGCATCCTGCTCGATACCGCCCGATTCGCGCAGGTCGGACATGCGCGGGCGCTTGTTGTCGCGCTGCTCGACCTGGCGGTTGAGCTGCGACAAGGCGATCACCGGCACGTTGAGCTCCTTGGCCATCGCCTTGAGCTGCCGCGAGATCTCGGAAATCTCGTTGGTGCGGTTTTCCTTGGTACCCGGCACCTGCATGAGCTGCAGATAGTCGACCACCACCAGGCCGATATCGTGCTCGCGCTTCAGACGCCGCGCCCGGGCGCGCATCTCGGAGGGCGACAAGCGCCGGCGTATCGTCGATGAACAAGCGGGCGTTCTCGTTCATGATGCCGATCGCCGAGGTGATCTTGGGCCAGTCGTCCTCGGTCAGCCGGCCGGAGCGCAGGCGCGTCTGATCGACCCGCCCCCAGGAGGAGATCATGCGGATGACCAGCTGCTCGGCCGGCATTTCCAGCGAGAACACCGCCACCGGCACCTTTTCCTTGATGGAGACGTTCTCGACGATGTTCATCGCCAGCGACGTCTTGCCCATGGACGGGCGCCCGGCCAGGATCAGCAGATCGGCAGGCTGCAGGCCGTTGGTCATCTTGTCGAATTCGATCAGGCCGGTCGGCACGCCCGAAAACGAGCCTTCGTTGGCGACCAGCTCCTCGATGCGGTTGACCGCCTTGGTGAGCAGCGAATTGAGCCCTTGCGGGCCTTCGCTGCCCTTGCGCCCCTGCTCGGCGATCTTGAAGATCTCCTGCTCGGCGACGCCCAACACCTCTTCGGCAGACTGGCCCGCCGGCTCGAAGGCGGTCGAGGTGATCGTGTCGCCCGCCCGGATGAGCTGGCGCATGACCGAGCGCTCGCGCACGATCTCGGCATAGGCCTTGATGTTGGCCGCGCTCGGGAATATCGGCCGCGAGATTGCCGATGTAGGTCGCGCCGCCGGCTTTCTCGAGCAGGCCGTTGCTACGCAGCCATTCGGTCAGCGTGACCAGATCGCGCGGCTGGTTGGTATCGGCCAGATCGGCCAGACCGCGAAACAGCAGCCGGTGATCCTCGCGGTAGAAATCGTTCTCGCTGATCGTGCCGGCGATGTCGTCCCACGCCTTTTCGGAAAGCAGCAGACCGCCGATCACCGATTGTTCGGCCTCGATGGAATGCGGGGGCAGCTTGGCTTCGGCCATGGGCGCGTCGGGTTTCGATGAGCGGAAAGGTTCGCGCAGTTTACGCAAGGCACGGACCAAAAAAAACGCCGCCCGGAGGCGGCGTTTCTCGCGATCGGCAGAGCCGTTGTTCTACGGCTCTTCGCGCTCTCCGATCGGCTCATCGGCTTCCGTGGCCGAGGCGTCGGCCGGCTCACCGGCATCCTCGACGCGCTCGCCCTCGACCTCTTCGGCCGTGGCATCGGCTTCGGTATCCTCGGTGATGCGCACGGGCATGTTGATGCCCATGTCGGTCTGCTGCGCGACCACGATCTCGATCTCGCAGACCACTTCGGCGTGCAGCGTCAGCTCGGCGCTGTAATAGCCCACCTGGCGGATGGTGCCTTCGGTCAGCGTGACCTCGCGCGGATCCAGCTCGTGGCCATCCTCGGCCACGACATGCGCGATTTCCTGCGGGCCGACCGAGCCGAACAGCTTGCCTTCATCACTGGCGCGCATGGCGATCGTGAAGCTCTTGTTGCGCAGCTGATCGGCACGCAGCTTGGCGCGATCCTCGCGCTCCTGCGAGGCGGCCTGCAGCTCGGATCGACGCTCCTCGAAGACGGCCAGGTTGTTCTGGGTCGCCGGCAGGGCCATGCCCCGCGGGAACAGATAGTTGCGGCCGTAGCCGGCACGCACCGAAACGGTGTCGCCGAGGTCGCCCAGATTGCGGATTTTCTGTAGCAGAATGACGTCCACTTGAGCGCCTCCTTACGACGAATGACGGTCGGTGTACGGCAGCAGCGCGAGGAAACGCGCACGCTTGACCGCGGTCGACAGCTGACGCTGGTAACGGGCCGCGGTGCCGGTGATACGGCTGGGTACGATCTTGCCGGTTTCGGTGACGTACTGCTTGAGGGTCTCGATATCCTTGTAATCGATCTCCTCGACACCTTCAGCGGTGAACTTGCAGAAACGACGACGGCGGAAAAAACGTGCCATGGGAGTGCTCCTTTAGCTGGCGGCCGGGGCCTTGCGGTCCTCGGACTTGCGATCGTCCGACTTCTCGGCGTTCTTGGCCAAGGGGGACGGATCGACGTCGGCCTTGTGACGGGCGATGACAAGATGACGCAGCACGGCGTCGTTGAACCGGAACAGATCTTCCAGTTCCTCGCGCGCTTCCTGGCTGCACTCCACGTTCAGCAGCACGTAGTGCGCCTTGTGGATCTTGGTGATCGGATAAGCCAGCTGGCGGCGGCCCCAGTCCTCGTGGCGATGCACCGTGCCGCCGTCGTTTTCGACGACGCCGCGGTACTTCTCCACCATGGCCGGCACCTGTTCGCTCTGGTCCGGATGGACCAGGAACACGATTTCATAATGTCGCATGATGTGTCCTTACGGTTGAAAGCCCCCGGCGATCGCCGTGGAGCAAGGAATCGCGACCCGTCGGCCGCGAGGCGCGCGATTGTAGTCGCTTGCCCGGGCGCATGCAACGCAAAGCGCCGCGACCGGCCCGCTAACGACGCTGACGCACGGTCTCGAACAACGCGATGCCCGTGGCCACCGAGACGTTCAGACTCTCCATGCCGGCGGCCATGGGAATGGCAACAAGCAGGTCGCAATGTTTGGCGGTGAGCTCGCGAATGCCCTTGGCTTCGCCGCCGGCCACCCAGACCAGCGGACTGGGCAAGTCCGCATCGTAGAGCGGCGTATCCGCCGTACCGTCGAGACCCACCACCCAGAAACCGTCGTCCTGCAGGCGCTTGAGCGCACGCGACAGATTCGTCACCGGCACGAACGGTACGCGCTCGGCCGCGCCGGCCGCCACCTTGCGTGCCGAGGCCGTAAGCCCCGCCGCGCGCTTGCGCGGCGCGATCACGGCGGTCACCCCGGCCGCCGCCGCACTGCGCAGACAGGCGCCGAGATTGTGCGGATCCTGCACCTGATCCAGCGCCAGGACCCAGGGATCGTCGACCGCATGCAGCAGGCCGGGCAGCTCGGATTCACGATATTCGCGCGGCGGTTCGACCTCAGCCACGCAACCCTGGTGCCGCACGCCCGGCAACCAATCGTCGAGGCGGCCCATGGGCGCGGTATCAACCGGCACGTCGGCGGCCTCGGCGCGCGCGGTCAGTTCTTCCGCGCGGCCGTTGCGCCGCCCTTCCGCGAGCCAGAGCCGGCGTATCGGCCGGCCGCATTCGAGGGCCGAGGCCACGGCGTGGAAGCCGCCGATCCATTCGTTGTCTGTGGTGGGGTGCTCGCTCATCGATCCGGCCCTGCCTGCATCCATTAAAAAAGCCCGGCAGCGCCGGGCTGTTCGATATTCTGCGCGGCCGAATCAGCCGTTACCACTGCCCGTATTCTCATACTGCGGGTTACCGAGATTCGGCGGCGCGCTGAAAGCGGCCTTCTCGTTGCCCTTCACGATTGGCTTGATCACGATCGCCACCCGGCGATTCTGCGCCCGACCTGCGGCCGTATCGTTGGACGCGACCGGCTCGGACTCGCCGCGGGCCCAAGTCAGCACGCGCTGCGAATTCACGCCGCGGCTTTCCAGGAACTGAGCGACGGACTGGGCACGCTCCTGCGACAGCTTGAGGTTGTGCTGCTCGCTACCGGTGCTGTCGGTGAATCCAACCACGTGGATCGCGGTCTTGTCGTAGTCCTTGAGCACGTTGGCGATACTGTTGAAGGTGTTCTGTGCGTTCGGGCTCAGATTGGCACTGTCGACGGCGAACGAGGCATCGCTGGCCACACCGATCTTGAGCGCGTCCTGATCGAGCCGCGTGATGCTGAGTTCATTGCGTGCCTGCTGGGCCGCCAGCTTCTTGTTGAGCTCCTTCTGCTGGTTGTCCATGTAATGGCCCACGCCGCCGCCAGCCAGTGCACCGAGCGCCGCGCCGATCGCAGCGTTTGTGCCGGACTTGTCGCCCAGTTGGGAGCCCAGCAGTCCGCCCACCACAGCGCCCGACGCCGCCGCCGATTGCGGCGCGGCGATTCGGATTGTCGGCACAGGCACTCAGACCCAGTGCCGTGGCGACAGCCAATGCAATGACGATGGAACTCTTCTGGCGCATCATGACGATATTTCCAAATCGAAGTGATTGAAGGCACAGCGATCAGGAGCGTTTCGCCCGACGCTTGTTCGACCGCGACTTGCCACCGCTGTTGCCGCCGCGCGAGGATTTCTTTCGGCCACGCCCCCCCGCAGACTTGTCGTCATCGCGGTCGACCGGTTCGAAATCGATCTTGCGCTCGTCCAGATCGACGCGAGCCACCTTGACCTTCATCTTGTCGGCCAGGCGATAGACCACGCCCGGAGCGCTCGCCGCGCAGACAACGCGACTGGGCATCGAAATGATAGAAGTCGCTCGACAACGACGAAACGTGCACAAGCCCGGTGGCGGAGATGCCATCGAGTTCGACAAACAGGCCGAAGCCGGTCACACCGGTCACCGTGCCGTCGAAGGTCTGCCCGAGCGAATCGCGCATGTATTCGCACTTGAGCCAATCGTCCACGTCGCGGGTGGCGTCGTCCGC
The DNA here is from genome assembly GCA_963835375.1 of uncultured Gammaproteobacteria bacterium. Taxonomy (GTDB): domain Bacteria; phylum Pseudomonadota; class Gammaproteobacteria; order Nevskiales; family Salinisphaeraceae; genus Salinisphaera. The sequence goes on along the minus strand of CAWIGB010000015.1, from coordinate 48,165 downwards.
GCGCTGCTCGGCCTCGGAACAGACCTGGCCGAGGCGCTCCATGGCCGGCAGATCGTAATCGAAGCTCTTCGGCCCGCGCCGCTTCTCCAGATGCTTGATCGCACGATGAACCAGCAGATCCGGATAGCGCCGGATCGGCGACGTGAAGTGCGCATAATACTCAAGCGCCAGCCCGAAATGCCCATCGTTGTGGGGCGAATACACCGCACGCTGCAGACTGCGCAGCATCACCGTCTGGATGAGATGCATATCGCGGCGGCCCTGCACCTGCTCCAACAGACGCGCGTAATCCGCCGCATCCGGATCGTTGCCGCCCGGCAGTGCCAGGCCGCGCTCGGCCAGGAACGTCGCGCAGGTCCTCGAGCGCATCGGCCGCCGGGCCGCATGCACGCGATACGGCAGCGGCATCTTCTTCTTGGTGAGATACGTCGCCGTGGCCACGTTGGCCGCGATCATGCACTCCTCGATGATGCGGTGCGCGACGTTGCGCTCGGTCGGCACGATACGCGCGATCTTGCGATCTTCGTTGAAGATGATGCGCGTGGCCTGGGTCTCGAACTCGATCGCGCCGCGATCACGCCGCTGTTCGCAGCATCGCCTCGTAAAGCCCATGCAGATCGTTCAACGGCTTCTTGAGGCTCTGATAGACGCGCCGGCAGATTCTCCGGATTCTCCAGCCAGTCGGCGACCTGTTCGTAGAGCAGCCGCGCGTGCGACCGGATCACCGCCGAATAGAACTTCGACGACTTGAGCTGGCCGGCACGGTCGAGACGCATCTCGCAGACGACGGCCAGCCGATCCACCTCCGGGATTGAGCGAGCACAGCCCGTTGGACAGCGCCTCGGGCAACATCGGCACGACGTGATCCGGGAAATACACGGAGGTCGCCCGGCGCTGGGCCTCGGCATCCAGCGGCGAATCCTTGTCGACATAGTGCGAGACGTCGGCGATCGCCACCCACAGCTTGAAGCCACGCTGTGTCTTTCTGGCATACACCGCATCGTCGAAATCGCGCGCATCGGCGCCATCGATCGTCACGAACGGCTGTTCACGCAGGTCCACGCGGCCCTTCTTGTCGGCCTCGGCGACTTCGTCGCCGCACGCACTGCGCCTGCTCGAGCGCTTCCGGCGGCCATTCATACGGTATGCCGTGCGAACGGATGCGCGATGTCGATCTCCATGCCGGGCGCCATGCGATCGCCGAGCACCTCGACCACTTCACCGATCGGCTGGCCGCGCTTGGACGGCGGCTGCGTGATGCGCACGGTCACGATCTGCTCGTTCCGGGCCTCGCCGCGCGCCTTGGCCGGCACGCGAATCTCGTGGCCGATGCGCGCATTGTCGGGCACGACGTGGTACATGCCATTGTCTTCGACGAATCGGCCGATAACCGTGTCGTTGACTCGCTCGAGCACTTCGGCGATCACGGCCCTCGCGTCGGCCGCGGGCATCGCGGCCGGTGACATGCACGACAGCGCGATCGCCGTGCATCACCTGCCGCATCTGCCGCGGACTCAGGAACACATCGTCGCCATCCGCGTCGTCAGGCAGCAGGAAACCGAACCCGTCGCGATGACCCTGCACGCGTCCGCGCACCAGATCCATCTTGTCGATGGGGCCCGAGCGCGCCGCGGCGATTCTCCAGCAGCTGCCCGTCACGCAGCATCGCGCGCAGGCGATGATCGAAGGCCTCGGCGGCATCACCCACCAGAGCGTAGTAGTCAGTCAGTTCGTCGCGAGTCATCGGCCGGCCTTCCGAGGCCAGATCCTCCAGCACGAGCTGCCGGCTGGGGACCGGCTGGGCATAGCTGCCCTGCTCGGACGAGAACTGCGGATCGCGGTCGCGCCAATCGTTCACGGGGCGTTTCTTTTTACTCAAAATATTTCTCCATAAGGCGTCACGATACCGCAAAGACCAAACCGCAGAAATCGTTATTGACAAACATCGGGATGGCGCCTAAATTACGCGCTCCGCAGCCGAGGTGGCGGAATTGGTAGACGCGCTAGCTTCAGGTGCTAGTGAGCTAACGCTCGTGGAGGTTCAAGTCCTCTCCTCGGCACCAGATAAAGAGATAAGCCGCTGTTTTTCAGCGGCTTTTCTTTTGCCTGCCGTTTGCGGCCGATGTCTCCGGCGCGCTCCTTTCGATGCGAAACGCCGAGGCCGCCACCGGCAAAGGCCCTCGTGCCGGGCGAGCAGTCCACGCGCCAGGCACTGCGCCGCGGCGGCCACCTTCCCGGTGTGCGGCACGCATCGCGCTCCCAGCGTGACAGCCGACTCGGCTTGACGGGTCTCGCCACGGGTCGCCCATCGGCCGATGCACGGTGCAAATGCCGTCGCCCACAGTCGTGCGCGGCTGGCGTGGTTGATCCTAATCTTTCGAATGCCTTGGCAGCCACCGGCGCGGCGCCCGGGCTTCGAAACGCACCGGTAACTTGAATCGCCCCGGTTTGCACGCACTTCAGCGCTATGGCCCGCTCCGCTGTCTTGTCCCCATGATCACCTCGCCGACCGGAATACTGTCATGAACCACGGCGACCCGGCGCAGGGTGCGTTGGCGCTGTTGTTCCTGAATGTCTTCGCCGAGCAGATGGGCCTGCCGGTGCCCTCGTACCCGGCCTTGCTGGTCGCCGGATCGCTGGCATCGCTGACGGTCGGCGACGCCGGCTATCTGATGGTCGTCTGGCTGATCGCGATGATCGCCTGTGAGCTGGCCGACAGCATCTGGTACGGCGTCGGCCGTCGTTACGGACACTGGTCGATGGCGCAGGTCTGTCGCGTCTCGCTCGAGCCCGACACCTGCATCCGCAAGAACCGCAATCTCTACACGCGCGTCGGGCCGAAGCTGCTGATCGTGGCCAAGATCATTCCCGGGCTCGGCGCTCTGTCGACGCTCATGGCCGGCGCGACTCGCACGCGCTATCTCACCTTCCTGTTGTTCGACGGCATCGGCTCCGCGCTCTGGGTGAGTTCCGGCCTCGTGCTTGGCATCATCTTCCAGCGTGCGATCCTGGCCACGCTCCGATGGCTCGAAACCTATCTGATCCAGGGCATTTTCATCATCGCCGCGGCGCTGTTCCTCTTCATCGTCTGGAAAGTCTGGCGGCGTCATCGCGTGTTGCAGCAGAGCCGCTTGATCCCGCGGGTGGATATCGACGAACTACTCGAGATGCAGGCCGTGAGCGCCGGACTTGCGGATCGTGGATGTCCGCGAACCCAGCGTGGTCGAACACACCATTCCCGGTGCCATCCCGATCCCGCTGGACGCGCCGGTCGGGCGGGCCATGCCCGACATCGATGCCGAGACGCCGATCGTGGTGTTCTGCGCCTGTCCGAATGAAGTGTCGGCCGCGCTGGTCGCGCTCAGGCTGCAGGCCGCCGGGTATCACAACACCTATGCGTTGCTGGGCGGCTTCGATGCCTGGCAGGACAGTGTCGGTACGAGCGTGCCCATGCTCGACCCCAATGCGCCGCCGCACAACAGGCGTTGGGGCTAGTGTCCTGTCTCGCAAGTAACCTTGCCCTGCGCGCGGCCGTCACCACGTCTGGCCGGGTTGCCAAACCCAGCCGCATCCGGACCATACGGCTCGGTTTCGCGCCTTGCCAGCCACGCCGACGGCTCGCGCTCGTTTGATAAGAAACTTACGAAACAGGACACTAGTTGTGATCTTTCAGTGGGTTGTTCATCCGGGCCCACTTCACAGTGGGGCGGCAAATCGATGACCGCGATCGGAAGCCCGGTCGTCTTGTCGTCGCTCCGCCTCAGCCGAATCACGACCCCGCTGTCGTGGTGCAGGCTGTGCCCGTCGTCCTCGATTGACCATGGGGGAAGGGGTCACTGAAGTCTCGATCAACCATTACGCGCTCGCACATGTCCCGAGCCGCGCCCGAGGTTGCGGGCCTTCGTGGGATCCAGCGGCCCGAACACAAGTCATCCGACGCCCGGGCCGAATCCGGCGCCGAGACGACATCGCCCATCGAGGCCGAACAGCGGACCAGCCGCGGGCAGCATCGATTCGAACCCGGTGGTCCCCCTGCCCGGCGTCAATCGCCGCGCTCGTCCGACTTGTCTTCGCTGTCGGCCACGGCGTGCTCGGTGGCCAACGCCGTAGCCGTGTCGCGCGGATAGCTGCGGCGAGCGATCAAGAGGATGACGCCGGCCAGCGCCGGCAGGGCCAGCAGCAACAGAAATGCATCGTCCAGACCCTGGGCGCCCTGCTGAATCGTATCGGTGGTCGGGCCGTACGCGCCGCCACTGCCGCCGAACAGCGAGGAGAAATAACCGAATGCGAGCGGCGCGATCGCCTCGAAGGCATAACGCAGGGTGGTTCGTATACTCTCGGCGCGCCCCCAGAGCCGGGACGGAATGATATCCAGCCTCGCCGCGTCCAGCGGAGGATTGCTGCCGCCCAGTGCCACTGCAGCGAAGAACAGCAGCGGCGCCGTGACCCAGAGCATGTCGCTGACCAGAGCCGGCAGCAAGAAACCCGCCGTCATTAGAAAAGCGACACCGCCGACCACGATTCGCGCGGTGATGACGTCACGCGCGATCAGCCGGTCGGCGAGGCGCCCGGTCAGCATGACGCCGACGATCGACCCCAGCCCGAGACCCACCGTGGTCATGCTCGCGACCGACTCGCTCAATCCGAAGCGACCACTCACGAACACCACCGCGAACGTGCGGATGCCGGTGAAATAGAAATAGCCGAGACCGGAGGCCACGATCAGCGCCACGTTCGTCCGGATCGACAGCACGTAGGCAAACGCCTCGCGCAAGGACATCCCCGCCGGGTTTTCCTTGAGTACGCGACTCTCGCGAGCGGGAATGTCGAACGCATCGATCTCTTTTTCCAGCGCCTCGCGATCGTCGTCTTTCACCGGCTTCGAGCCACGCCGATATGGCGGCAGCAGCGCCTGGCCGCTACGGGGCGGCTCGGGCAGGCGCCAGGCAATGACAGCCGCGAGCGCGAGCCCCACCAAGCCCGAGCAGCCAGAACGGCGCCCGCCAGTCGACCAGCCCGGACAGCATGCCGGCGACCAGGAAACCCACCGCCGTGCCGAGCAGTTCGCCCGACAGCAGATAGCCCCATATTCGGCCACGCTCGAACGACGGGAACATATCGCCCGCCAGCGATGCGACCGCGGGGAACGCCGTGGCCACAACGGCCCCCAGCCCGAGCCGGGAGATCAGCAGCCAGACGAAAGAATGCGCGAACGCGCTCACGATCATCGCGACCGACCAGACCACGATCGCTGTCGACCAGACGTGCTTGCGGTTCGCCCGGTCGACCAGCGTGCCCATCGGCAGCGCCGCGAGCGCACCGATCCCGGTCGACGCACTCACCAGCAGCCCAATCTGCGTATTGCCGATATCGAGCGCGCTTTCCAGACTCGTCGCGATGGCACCGATCGTGCTCTTGTCGGCCCCATCGAGGCCCAGCACCGCCGCCAGCAAGACGATCACTTCGATCCGGCGCCACCCGACAACACTCATGGCCCCCCGGATGCCACGGTCGCGAAACGGTCGCTTGAGCCAGGCGGTGGAATCAGTATGGCGCGAACTGGACATGAAGGGGTCTGCATGGACGGGGCAACTCAAGAAGCGACCGAGGCTAGCGGGCACCGCCATCGTCGATAATCCGTAATCCTGCTGAAACGCTTGTTCGAGCAGGCTTGGCGCGCCGTCGATCGGGCTCGACAAGGCCCGGCCACAATGCGTTTTTGCCGGCCGATGATTGACGAGCCCGCAACGAACACTGTTTAAACTAGTGGGATAATACGTAGCAAGGAAGAGTCAGCATGACCGGGCGAGCCGCAGCCATACGCACATTGGCCGCAAGCGCCGGTCGCAGGCTTCACGCAGCGGGCGGCCGGAACCGACAGTCTCGAAGCACTCACCCGACCGCTGCTGGACCTGCTTCTGCGCATCAGCGGCCTGGATTCGGTCTACCTCACCGAGGTCGACCGGCAGCTCCAGCGGCAACGCATTCGCGTCACGAGCAACGCGGCGCCCGTCAGGATCACCGAGGGGTTCAACCTGGCCTGGGACGACACGCTTTGTCGTCGCGCTCTGGATGAGCATGTCCGCGTCGAGACCGACGTCCCGCGACGCTGGCCCGATTCAGCGGCCGCACGCGAGCTGGGCATCAAGACCTATGTCGTCACCCCGGTCCGTGTTCGCGACGACGAACTCGTGGGCACACTCTGCGGCATCAGCGCCACGTCGCATGATGTACCGGCGGAGATTCTCGACCTCATGGACATGTTCGCGCAGTTTCTGGCCGGCCAGATCGAGCGTGAACGCGCGGCGGCAGCCGAGCGCGGCCGGGCTCGGACCGCCGAGCGCAGCGCTGCCCTGTTCGCCGCGCTGTCCGACATCGGCCAGACCTGTGCACGGGCGCTTGCCCTGGAACCCGCCCTGGGCGAATGCGCAGCGCGGCTGCGAGCACTCGTCCCGGATGCCGAAATCGATGCCATCACGAGCGACAGCCTCGCCGACAACCGCACGACGCACCATGTACGAGTGGGCCCAACGAGGCTGCCATGATGACGACACGATAGACGGCGCCGGCTGGTGGCGGCGCGGCCAGCCGGGCTGGGCGACCTGTGGTGCCGAGCGCTTCATCGAGCGACGAATGCCACAGCGTCGGGCTCGCCAGCGCCCTGTACGAAGGCGAGTTCCGCTGGAGGCTCTGCTGATCCGGGCAGGCGAATCCTTTGTCGACGACCAGGCCATGCGCCAGGCGATGCAAAGCCTGACCCTGCATCTGTCGCTGCTCGCGACGCGCGAGCATCTCGACACTCATCTGCGACGTGCATACGAAGAACTCGAGCGACAAAGTCTGGCCGATCCGCTGACCGGTCTGCCCAATCGCCGCTGCCTGGAGCGCGACTCGAATCGGCTCGATGCCGTGGTGCGTCGGCGCGGCGGGCGCGCCTGCGTGTTGTTCATCGACCTCGACGGCTTCAAGGCACTGAACGATCGTCACGGGCACGACATGGGGGATCGCTTTCTCATCGAATTCGGGCGACGGCTCGCGGCCGCCACGCGTACCGAGGAAACCTGTGCCCGATATGGCGGCGACGAGTTCGTGGTGCTCGCGCATCTCGACGCGGCCGAGGCCGCCGAGCCCATGCGCGAACGACTGGCGGCACGCCTGGCCGGCCGGTTCCAACTCAACGGGACCGATATCGAATACCCGGGGCCGAGCATCGGCATTGCGGTACAGCAGGATCAGGACGAATCGGTGATCGCTCTCGTGGCGCACGCCGACGCGGCGATGTACCAGGAAAAACAGGCACGGCGGCAATCGACGGCTTCGTCCGATTCCTGACCACCCGCACGACGGACAAAACCGAGTGCAAAAGCCGAGCGACGCCCGAGGAATCGCGGGCGCTCCGCCACGCGCCGAGGCGGGTATGGCGCACCGCCCTCGCCATCCCTCTCGGCCGCGACGGACGCATCGCGAATACGCGACAATCGGTGCCTTGCACGCTCGACGCCATCTCCATGAACCCGAACCACGGCATCCGCATCGAACGCCTCGCGCCAGACGATGCACTCGCCGCCACCGTTTCCGACTGGACCTACGACACCTGGGGCCATCTCAACCCGGAGATGGATGGCGACGCCTGGCTTCGCGAAATCCGCGACAACGCCGGCCCCGGCGGCGTGCCATCCATCTTCGTCGCCAGACTCGACCAACGGGCCGTGGGCACCGCCAGCCTGGTCGCCCAGGACATGACCATACGCCCCGCACTTACCCCCTGGCTCGCCTCGGTCTTCGTCCAGCCGGCGGCCCGTGGCCAAGGCATCGCCTCGGCCCTGGTCGCCCGCGTCGAACAGGAGGCCCGCGAGGCCGGGCTCAGGCACGTTCCATCTTTATACGCCGGACCAGCAGCACCTCTATACGCGGCTGGGATGGCAACCTCAGGAAACGGTGACCTACCGAGGCGAGCACGTCACCATCATGCAGCGACAACTGTAGCGATCGAAGCACGGGCCCTTTGGCGACAGACCCGACCCGTCTCCGCCAGGGCCTTTGGATACCGGCGCCCTGCCCGACGCATCGCCTGCGACAGCCGGCCCGCCCACCCATATGCGCGCGACATCCATGTCCGAAAACGGCGAGACGTGGCGCGGCGCCGGCTCTAGACTGGCTGCATGAAACTCGACGTCGACAGCTGCTATACCGCGCTCGCCGCCCGCGACGGACGGTTCGACGGGCTGTTCTTTGTCGGCGTATCGACCACCGGCATCTATTGCCGCCCCGTCTGTACGGTACGGCTGCCCGGGCGTGATCGTTGCCGCTTCTTCACGCAGGCCGCTGAGGCGGAAGCGGCGGGTTTTCGTCCCTGTCTGCGTTGCCGACCCGAACTCGCGCCGGGCGCAGCGCCGATGGACGCCAGCCGGCGCATCGCCGACCTCGCGTTTATCCGTATCGAAGCCGGCGCCCTGTCGGAAACTCACCGTCGACGCACTGGCGAGCGAACTCGGCGTCACGGCGCGCCAGCTGCGGCGCCTGGTGAAACAGGCTTACGGCGTGACGCCGATCGAGCTGGCGCAGACGCGTCGACTGTTGCTGGCCAAGCAGCTGCTCACCGAGACCTCAATGAGCGCGGCAGACGTCGCCTTCGCCAGCGGTTTTTCCAGCGTGCGCCGATTCAACGCCCTGTTTCGCAAGCGCTATCGACTCAGCCCTACCGGACTCCGCCATACCCGGGCCACGACCGCGGGCGACGCAGCCGTGCTGCGACTCGGATATCGGCCACCCTTCGCCTGGAACGCGTTGGCGACTTTTCTGGCGGCACGCGCCACTCCCTGTACCGAGCAGTTCGTCGACGGGACCTATCGGCGCACGATCCGCATCGGCTCCCACCTCGGATGGATCGCCGCGCGTGCCGATGAGGCGCGGGCCGAATTGCGGATCGATGTCGCCCCGAGGCTGCTGCCGGCGTGGCCAGCGCTGCGGGCGCGCCTGCGTCATCTGTTCGATCTCGATGCCAGCCCACGCCGAATCGCAGAACATCTGGATCACGATGGCCATCTGGGGCGCGCGATCGTCCCGGCAGAGGGACTGCGTATCCCCGGTGCCGTCGATGGCTTCGATCTCGCGCTGCGCACGATTCTCGGCCAGCAGATCAGCGTGGCCGCCGCGTCCACGCTCCACGGCCGGTTCGTCCAGGCATTCGGCCAGAGCATCGTGACGCCTTTCGATGGTCTGACCCACCTTCCGCCCACGGCCGAGGCCGTGGCCGCCGCCCCGCTACAGTGCGTTCGAGCCTGTGGCGTGCCGCGCCGGCGCGCGGAAACGATTCTCGCGGTCGCCCGTCTCGTCGCGGATGGTCGGCTGGCGCTCTCCCCGGGTGCCGACCCGGCCCTTGCGCGCGCCCGGTTGGCCGCGGTGCCGGGTATCGGCCCGTGGAGCGTGGAATACATCGCCATGCGTGCTCTGGGCGATCCCGACGCGATACCGACCGGCGATCTGGCATTGCGCCGCGCGCTCGGCGTGCAGCGCGCGAAGCGAAGTCGACGAAATCTCGCGGGCATGGCGCCCGTGGCGCGCCTACGCGGCCATGCGACTGTGGTCCGCAGCAGCATCAGGAGGTTGATGACATGCCCACCTATGTATCCCATATGAACAGCCCGATCGGGCGACTGCGGCTGGTCGGTGACGGCAACGCCCTGTTTTCGTTGACGATGGAAGAACAGCGCCATGCGCGCCTCGACGACGCCGGCTGGCAACGGGACGATGCAGCATTCGCCGAAGTCCGACGTCAGCTCGATGCCTACTTCGAGGGCCGGCGCACGACCTTCGACCTGCCGCTGGCGCCGGCCGGCACGGCCTTCCAGAAGATGGTCTGGGCCGCACTGACAGAAATTCCGTTCGGGCACACCGAAAACTACGGTGAACTCGCGCGCCGCATCGGCTCGCCCGGAGCCGCTCGTGCCGTCGGTCTCGCCAACGGCCGCAATCCGACTCCCGATCATCGTGCCCTGCCACCGCGTGATCGGCGCCGATGGCTCACTGACCGGCTACGGTGGCGGCATCGAGCGCAAGCGGTGGCTGCTGCAGCATGAAGATCAGGCGGTTCCGAACATGCAAGGCCGATTGATCTGACACGGCAGGTTCATCGCGAGTAACCACGCAAGCGTGCAGGCCGCGGCGCTCGACATCGGTGGACCGGGCAGCACCCTCCGGCCCCTCGCAGCGACCGCCGGGCGCAGGGCCGATGTTCGTCTACTGACCGCCGCTGGTATCGGCATGACCCGAGGCGCTGGATTCGAATTGTGCCTTCTGTGCGGCGCTCGCCTCGACCTGGTAGCGATCCTTCCACTCGGCATACGGCATGCCGTAGACGCGTTCGCGCGCCTGCTCGTAATCCAGGGCCACGCCCCGTCGCTCGGCTTCGGAGCGATACCATTTGGCCAGGCAGTTGCGGCAGAAGCCGGCCAGATTCATCAGGTCGATGTTCTGCACATCGGTTCGCTCACCCAGATGCGCCAGCAGATCGCGGAACGCCGCGGCCTCGACTTCGATACGGGTCTGTTCGTCCACGGAAACACCTCGTCGGATGGTTTGAAGGAATAAGCACGCCGGCGGGCGTCCGGCACCCGCCGGCATGCTCGTCGGTTGTAAAACGGCCGATGCGGGCCGCCGGATCGCGATAGATGATCGTACGCTGCCAGCACGGTATCGCCCCCTCCCAGACGCGCCGAGCGCGTTCGCCCGAGCGATCACGGCTGGCTCGACAGCCTCGACCGGCCTCGAATGCCGAGCCCGGCGAACAGCAGCCGGTGGGCTCCGCATTGCTGCGGCGCACGACACGGCCGATCGCGCGCTTGCTCGACCGTCGCACCGCGCCCGCGATGCGCACGGCAACAACGTTAAGCGTGCCTGCATCCCGGCCCATGCGTCATGAACATGGCCTTGGTTCGCCCGGCCGGCTGGCGGAAACGAAGAGACATGCTCCACCCCTTGCATCGAGGGCACGGTGTCTCCCGGCAGCTCCGGGCCGAATCAATCGTGCACGATGTCGAGATGCTCGAAGGCGCCCAGCGCATGGTCGGCCCTGAACATCTCGTGATCGCGCCGGAGCCGGTCGGCGGCCTCGATCGCGAACTCGAGCATGTCCTGCACAAACAGTCCGGGCGGCCCGATCGCGCTGACGATCGCCGGCTCGATATCGTAATCGAGCTTGCCGGCCTCGTCGGACAAGCGCATGCACGCGCGCCAGCATCCGACCGCAGATATCGGCGTAGTCCTTCCAGTCGCTCTTGGACAGATCGTCCAGATCGATATCGTCGCGAAACGGCGCACGCTCGCGCGACATATAGCTCTGCCCGTCGAACTCGATATGGCCGTAAAACACGTCGCCGCGCACCAGCTGTACCGTCTGTGCATGGCTGATGCGCTCGCCGCGGCTGTCCATTTCGTAGGCCGAGGACGGCGCCAGCCCGGCGAGCGCGGAACGCCGAGCCTGCTTGTATTCGATGATCAGATCATCGGTGCCATCGCCGGCCGCGCCTTCGATCAGCACGTAGTAGCGATTGAGTCCCGAGCGATGCCGTACCCTGGCCGCGGCGCAGCGCCACGTCCTTGACCCGCATGCTTCCCCGCACGTGCCGGCACCTCGATATCGTTCTCGGCAACGAGCCGATCGGTGATCTCCTGGAACTCGTCGCGCCGCGAGGAGATCGGCACCAGATCCTCGTTGGACTGGAAGCCGGTCTTCTGCTCGTTGAGATAGTCCTCGGTCAGCCACTCGGCACGCGACTCGAACGCATCGTCGATGAGGTCGGCGACCAGTTCGGGGGCATTGTCGAATCGCATCTCCTCGTCCTGCTCCGTGCCCTCCTTCGCCAGTCGCTGCATGTCCTCGACATACCCGCGGATGAAGCGCCGCACGATCTTGATCTGTTGCTTGCGCTTGAATTCACCCTCCACTTCAGCCGCGATCATGAAGCCGACCGCGCCACGCTTGAGATCCCAGGTGAACGGTGCGTAATACGCCTCGTCGAAATCGTTCACGCTGAAGATCGGCACGTTGTCGACGTTCGGCATCACGCCGAAATTCTCAGGGTGTACGTCGCCGAGTGTGAGCACCGTCGGCATCCAGGCGTCGTCGCCGGCCATGTCGCGATAGAACAGCAACGCCGTGCCGCGAAAGAACGAATACAGCGAATCCGCCAGCTCGTCGAACTTCACCTTCGCATCGTCCGACTGTTCGGCGATGCGTGTTTCGTGATCCTCGCGCAGCGTCTGACGTACATGCCGACGTCGATCGTGGCCGGTCAATACGCGCGGCTGCAGCACGAACTCACCGGCCGCCACCGATTCGGCCAGGCGGCGGAATGCCTCGACGCGGGTGGCCACTTGCGGCTGCGCGGTCTGCTGCTCGCCGCGTTCGATCGCAGCCGCGAGTTCTTCCTTGCTCATCGACGATCGGCCGGGGATGCCCAGGCTCTGCGCCCGTTCATAGAGCGCCCGGCGTGTCTCGGATAGCGCATCGGTCATCGGTTGCACCATTGTCTGGAGCCGATCGGTAAGCCGTCGGCCATGATTAGGTTGCAGCCATCATGCCTTATGCGGCGCGCTTCGGTTCGCCTTGTCCGGACGATCGCCCCAACAGACCACCACGCGGAATGGCAAGCACGTTGCCGCCCCAGATCGCATCGGGCGCGGCGGGGGCCGTCTTTGGCGATTACGCCACGATCAAGCCGGGCCGCGCCGCCGGACGCGGTTGTGAGCGTACCCGGCGGGGCGAGGCCCTTCGTGGGTCTTGACCGGTCGCCATTCGGCCGCATCGCGCTGCCCCCGCCTTGGCTTGCGAAACGGCTCGCGAGACGCGCGTCACAAAGAAGTCAGCTCGTCTCCGAGCCCCCACCGGTATAACGGTCGAAGTGCTTGAGGCACTCGTCGAAATGATCCTCGAACATCTTGCGATATTGCGACGTGAAGTAGTTCACGGCGTTCTCGCGTTCGGCCTTCATCTGCTCGGCGTCTCCCGACGTCGCCGCCACCTGGAACGCATTGAAGCGTGCCGTCGCATACATCACCGAAGCACTCACCTGGCCGGTCGGCGCCTCGTTGGCCTGCCGGTTCAGCAGGTCGATCACCGCGTCGGCGCGCGCGCGAAACTCCGGCGAAAGGCTCTGTCCACTCATGCATTCATCCCGTTGAATTCGTTATCGAGCGCGCAGGATATCGAATTCGCCCTCCACGATCCCAAGCGCGACGACGGCGCGCCCGCCACACTCGCTATCGCGACGCCGCCCGTACCGCTTCGGCGAGCGCGCGCACCGACAACGGCGCGCTGCCCTCGGCCTTGTTGTTGATCGTGACGTAGGCCGGCCGGCCCGCGCCGACCGTCCCCGCGATCACGCGGGTCAGCACCGCGCGCGTGTCCGGATCCGGGTCCACCAGCGCATCGAACGGGGAATAATCGTCGCGCGCCTGCTCGTAGCCGAATGCGCCATGCTTGAGGTTCAGGTTCCAGCGACACACCAGCGGCCCCGGCCACAACGCCCGTAATATCGGCAATTGCTGCGCAATCGGCGGCATCTTCGGATGCACACTCAGACAATACGTTGCCCCCGTATCCTTCAACGCAGCAACGAACGCCGGCGTCAGCCATTCCGGGTTGCGTACCTCCACCGCGACGACGGCGTCCGGCGACTCGTCCGCTGCCATCGTGGCCACCCGCAACATCCCCTCCAGTCGGTCGATCAGCCGGTCGATCTCGACCCAGCCAGCGCTCCGGCAGCGGGCTGATCTGAAACACCAGCGCGCCGAGCTTGGGGCCGAGCCCGCGGCGGGCTGGCGCGACGTACTCCCGCCAGGCGAGATCGGCATCCAGAAAACCGGGATTCGCCGTTCGTCCTTTCCCGCCCGATTCACGGATCAGCGCATCGCTCACCAGCGCGGGCGCCTTCACCACGAAGCGGAACCCGTCCGGAACCTGTTCGGCGTAAGCGGCATGCTGCGCCACGGTCAACGGACGGTAGAAGCCCCGGTCGAGACTCACGGTCCTGAACAAGGGATGCTGCGCATACGCTGACAGCCCCGCCCGCGACAGGTGCTTCTCGCTGTAAAGGCGGTCCCAGACCAGACCGGCCCAGCCCGGGAAGTGCCACGACGACGTCCCCATGCGCAGAGACGCCGGCAGTTCGGCCGCCAGCGCTTCGGCTCCGGCCTCGGGCCCGGCAGGCCGGATACCCGGCTCGGGCGCGGCGTCGTCATCGAACAAGGAACCGCTTCGCGGCTCGGCATATGGGCGCTCTGGAACCATCCGACAACAATCCAGGTAAGCGAATGACGCGATTCTGGCGCATCCGGCCAACGCCGCGCCGACCCTGTCACCTTGCTCGGCCCCGGCATCACGAATGACCGGCGTCCGCCACCGCATTGGATACGCGCCCCAGTCTTTCACAACCGAACCCGCCACTACATCCCGCTGGACACCCGATCCCAGAATTCAGCGCGCCCATTGCTGCACGGAAAATCATCGCGTGGCATCGGCAGATCAAGAAACCGGCAGAGTGGACCCCACCCGTCCTTCACTTCGTAGACCAGCAGCCGGTCGGCCGGAATGGTCTGCTTGACCGTCTCGTTATGAGCGACGAATCGCGCGATCAGCTCGGCGCGACTCAACCCGCTGGGAAAGCCGGTCTTCGCAATCACCTGGTGGCACATCGCCAGCCACGCCTGCGTTTCGGATGGCGCGTTATCCCGCTCGCCGATCAGCTTGTAGATCGTGGCATCGAAACTATCGGCCCATCTCTGGGCATCGCGATGCGTCAGTATGAAGCGCGCGTCGGGATAGGCCGCAGCGAGTTCACGAAAAAAACCGGCCGTCGGCCAATCGACCGCGCTTGCATAGCCACGATATGTCTCGGCCCAGTCCGGGCGCCCGTTCAACGCCGCCGACCAGAGCGGCACATGCACCGACAGCTGCCGGAGCACCTCCTCCATGTGGTAACAAGGCCCCACACCGAGCCGCTCCAGCGCCAGCTTGAGCGAATAGGTTCCGGTACGCCCGACGCCGGCACCCAGGACTTGAATCGTCATCGTCTTGCTCCCCGACGAACCCGACCCGAAAGACCTCGCGGCGCCACCTTGTTCAAGCAGCGTCGAACGCCGGATTCCGGGCGATTATCGTCGCGTATCGCCCGGGCGACGCATTACTGCAACTGTATCCCCAGGCGGGGGCGACGTGAATAGGGGCGATGGTCGGAAAGCGCATCGGCAATACGGCGGCAGCCGCGCGGTCTGCCTTACGCATCCCCGGCTCATGGCCTGCAGACGAGGCGCCGCGACAACGATGGTCTCCGGCCGGAGGCGCCTGCCATGCCGAGCGCCGAGAATACGACATCGGAGGGAAACAAACGACCCATCACGCCACTGTCCTGGCCCGTCATCATCGCCCGCCTTCCAACAAATGAAGAGCGCATCGATCCGAGCGCCGAGACGCATGCGGATCGCCGTTATTTTCGATCCGGCGGTGCCCGCGCCGCTACGCTCGGGGTGATACGGTCCGGCGAGCCCAGAGACGCCACGCTGAACGCCTTTGCAGCCTCGCGCAGCCGCCGCCGACGTTCTTCGAGTGCCTGCTTGGCCTCCCGCAACTGGCAGCCTTGCCATGCCGGCGCCTGAACCATGCGATGTCGAGCCATGATCGTACCCTCCCGCGACGTCTGAAATGCAATGAGCATGTTCTGTGCCAAACCGCCCCTGCGCGGTGGCGTGTTGGCTTGCGGCACAGCGGCGCCTGGCGCCGACGCGCGCGCAACCGCAACGTGTCCTGGCAGGGGTTATCGGCAAAAAATCGCGCGCCTGAATCCTCCGGGCGGCGCGCGAGCAGTCATCGCTCGATAGGTCCTGCGACTTCCAACGGCGCTTCCCGCGGCAACAGGGCGCCGATGCCGGCCGTTCATTCACTTCCGTCTTGGGCGGCAAGGGCAACAGCCGTTCGGCCGGGACGGCCCAGGCATCGCGATGCCCGGCCAGACGGTCGACGAGCCCGTGCTCGCGCATCGCGCCCGCAAGCGCCGTCGCTATCAATACACGGTCGCGCGTCGCCCCGACGCTTGTGTGGCTGTCATAACCCGCTCGCATGGCAAAACACCGGTGTTCGCGCTCGGTGAGCCGCCTGGCCACATCCGGGATGGCCTGGTCGTTCGACAATCACCCAGCCACCGGGCCCGATCTGCAGATCATCCGTACCGATCGTTGCCATCCGCCGGCGCGGCTACGCGTTCCGATCGCTCATCTGGCGGCCGGCTTTCGCAATACATCGGGCAGTCGCCCCCGCAGGGCGGGCCCGGTTTGACGCGGCCCGGCCTGGGCCGAGCGCCATACAACGCTCGACGATGCAGCTCCCTGGCCGTGGCTCGGTCCGTAATGCGGCGAAATCTTTACCCAGATCAAATCCTGTCGCCACGGGATCAGGTTCAATCATCGTGATGGGTTAAATGCCTCGATTGATGTCCGCCACGAGCATCAACCGATGCCCTACCTGCAAGGAGTATCCGTGTCCCGTTATCCGCCGCCCCCGACAGATTGCCCGCGCCGGCACGAGCCGATGCCGGCGTCGCCCGATCGTCGCCACGAGCCGCTGCCCTGGCAGCAACCCAAGCCCCGTGAGCAAGATTCGGACGCCCCGGACCGCGTGCAGGCGATCCTCGACAGCGAAAGCTATGTCCCGGCCGATGCCGACCCCGCGTTTCTCAAGCGCTACGACGCCCGCGGCCTGCGATTGCAGATCGACTACCTCAAGCCGGAACTGTTGCTCAACGAACATGGCATCGAACACACCATCGTCGTCTTCGGCAGCACCCGCATACCCGAGCCACGCGCGGCCCGTCAGAATGTCGAGCGGCTGCAAAGCGCGCTGGCCGCCAAACCGGACGAGCCATTGCTGGCCACGCGGCTGGCGATCGCCGAACGGGTCGAAGCCAAGAGTCATTACTACGACGTCGCCCATGCGTTCGGCCAGCTGGTATCCAATGCCCTGGCCGACCGTACCGATTGCCGGGCCGTGGTCATGACCGGCGGTGGGCCGGGCATCATGGAAGCAGCCAACCGCGGCGCATTCGACGCCGGCGCGAAGACCGTCGGCCTGAACATCACCCTCCCCCACGAACAGTACCCGAACCCCTACATCACGCCGGAGCTGTGTTTTCGGTTTCACTACTTCGCCCTGCGCAAGCTGCATTTCCTGTTGCGCGCACGGGCCCTGGTCGCCTTTCCCGGCGGCTACGGCACGTTCGACGAACTGTTCGAAACCCTCACGCTGGTTCAGACCCGCAAGATCAAGCCATTGCCGATCGTGCTGGTGGGGCGCGAGTACTGGGAACGGGCGGTCGACATCGATTTCATGATCGCGGAGGGCGTGATCGATATCGAGGATGGCGACCTGTTCTGGTACGCCGACACTGCCGAGGATATCTGGGACGGCATCCAGCGCTGGTACGCCGCCTGCGGCGAACCGCTGTTTCTCTCCGGCACCTTCGATTGATGCCGCCCGGTTCCCGCATCGCCAGCAAGCTATGGAGGAATGCCCATGAAACTGTCGTTCCACGGCGCCGACCGCGGCGTCACCGGCTCCTGTCACCTGCTCGAATGTGCAGGCCAGCGTATTCTCATCGACTGCGGCATGTACCAGGGCAGCCATGAGCTGACGGAGGAAAACGCCAGCCCGTTCGGCTTTGAAGCCGTCGAGCATCGACATCCTCCTGCTCACCCACGCCCATCTCGATCACTGCGGCCGCATCCCGCTGCTGGCCAACCGCGGTTTCAAGGGTGAGATCATCACCACCGCCGCATCCCGCGAACTCGCGCGGCTGGTCATGCTCGACGCGGCTGATCTGCAGGAAGAAGACGCGGCACGACGACAACGCCGTGCAGGCCGTCATACGCAGCGCGAACACCAGACCGACGAGGAGCCGCTATATACCGTGCTCGACGCGCTCAACAGCCTCGAGTTCTTCGGACGCACCGCGGTCTACGGTGAACCGCTCGAACTGGCCCCCGGCATTCGGGCCACGTTCTTCGATGCCGGCCATATCCTGGGCTCGGCCAGCATACTGCTGGAACTGACCGAAGCGGGCCGACACCGCCGGGTGCTGTTTTCCGGCGACATCGGCAACGCCGGCCGTCCGATCCTGCGCGATCCGGTCGTGCCCGGCGACATCGATGTTGTGGTGATGGAGAGCACCTACGGCGATCGCCAGCACAAGACGATGCAGCCGACCCTAGACGAATTCTACGGCGCCATACGCGACACCTTCCGCCGCGGCGGCAACGTGATCGTGCCGACCTTCGCCCTCGAACGTACCCAGGAGTTGCTCTACTTCCTGCGCGAGGGCGTCGATCACGACGAATTGGGGGCCGCGACCCAGGTCTTTCTGGACTCGCCGATGGCGATTTCGGCCACACGCATCTTCACGCGTCATCCCGAATGCTACGACGCCGCCGCCGCAGCCCTGTTCCGCCAGGGCCAGGACCCATTCGACCTGCCGGGACTGCACTTCACCCGCGAAACCGCGGAGTCGATCGCGCTCAACCGCATCAGCGGTGGCGCCATCATCATGGCGGGCTCCGGCATGTGCACCGGCGGCCGCATCCGACATCACCTCAAGCATCATCTGTGGCGTGAAAACTGCAGCGTCATCTTCGTCGGCTTCGCCGCCTACGGCACGCTCGGCCGGCGCATCATCGATGGCGCGAAGTCCGTGCGCATCTTCAACGAACACATACCGGTACGTGCCAGGATCTACACCATCAACGGTTTCTCGGCGCACGCCGACCAACACGAACTGCTCGCATGGCACCGACGCACGGGCCAGCCCGAGCGCACGATTCTCGTCCACGGCGACGAAGACGTGATGCAGCATCTTGCGCCACTGCTCGGCGATACCCGAGTCGACATGCCCGAGCTCGGGCAGGAAATCGAGCTCTAGGTGTATCGAGGCCCGGCGCGAGCGCTGTGTTGCCGCCGCCGATCGTGCGCTGCCGGGATGAAGGAGAGCCACGTCGGCAGACTCGTCCGATTGATTTTCGGGGGCACGACCTTCGGGACAAGCGGTCTCGCGCGACAATTCAAAATGCCCCGGCCGGGGGCTTCATCAATACGCAATCTTGCCCTTCGGCCAAGAGTGCGCACCGCGCCGACCATGGCCTGCATCGTCCCGGCCACCAGGGATTATTCGTCCCAGCACGCCGGAATAGCCAGGAATGGACCAGCCCTAGAGCAGCGCAGGCGGGCCGCGCTAGACTCTGTCCCGACTTTCTCCGACGGCGGGCGCCCGCTGTTTCTCCGTCGCCGCTAGAATGTACCCATGAATCGCAACCATCGCGCCGTTTGAGCTTCGATTTCACCGCGCTCCGTGCCATCGGCTGGCCATTCGAGGGCCTGCCGCAACCCGGCCGGTGGGCCACCGCAATCGCCGACCATCCCGAAGGCCGCCCGGCACGCGTGGTCGAGCAGCATCGCTCCGGCTACATCGTTTCCGAGGGCAGCGGCCAAGGCTTCGCGGTGGAATCGCTACCCGACTGGCAGAGGCCGCGCCTGGCGCCTGAGGCACGCCCCGCCGTGGGCGACTGGCTCCTAATCAGCGGCGAAGCGGGACACAACGCCAGGGCCGTGGCATTGCTGCCGCGCCGCAGCACGATCAAGCGCGCCGTGGCCGGCGAGCATTACGGCCAGCAGGTGATCGCCGCCAACATCGACACGGTATTCATAGTCTGCGGGCTGGACGGCGACTTCAACCCGCGCCGCATCGAGCGGTATCTGCTCCTGGTGCGCGGCGGCGCGCAACCGGTTGTCGTGCTCACCAAGGCCGATGCCGACGGCGGTCTGGATGGCCCTAACGCGACCGAAGCCCGCGCATTGGCCAGCGAACTCGAAGCCCAGGGCGTGCCCGTGTTTGCAATCAACGCCAAGCAGCGCGAAAGCGTGGCCATGCTGCATCGCTGGCTGGGGCCGGGCAATACGGCCGTTGTGGTCGGCAGTTCGGGGGCGGGCAAATCCACGCTGACGAACACGTTGCTCGGACGCCAGCACATGAAGACCGGCGCCGTCCGAAAAAACGATGCCCGCGGGCGCCATACCACCACCCACCGCGCGTTGATCACCCTGCCGTCGGGCGCCTGCCTGATCGACACGCCCGGCATGCGCGAACTCAAGCCGACCGGCGAGGAAGATCTCACCGAGACCAGCTTCGCCGACCTGGACACGCTGGCCGACCGCTGCCGGTTCCGCGATTGCCAGCACCAGCAAGAGCCGGGCTGTGCACTACGCGCCGCGGTGGCCGCCGGCAGGCTCGACGCTGCGCGTCTGGATCATTATCTCAAGCTGCACCACGAGATCGCCGGCGCCGCCGATCGGCAACTGCAACAAGCCGAGACCAAAGCGAAGGGCAAGCCATCGAAACGGCGGCCCGGCGCCGCCCGCCGGCGACGGTGATCTCTGTTCGACGGCGTGGCGGCAACACGATTTGACCGCAACTCTCGACCGCTCTGCAGAAGTGATTGCAGGGAGATTACCAGCGATCTTTCCAGCCCGGTCTGATATGCACGTCAGTCGCGAACAGATCCATCAGTGATCCACCCGGACTGACGCAGCCGCGGCGCCCTGCATCCATGCCTCGACGGCGTTCTTCTGCAGCTGGGACTCGTGTAGCCAGCGCCCGTCGGTACGACTGTCGCGAGAGTCAAAGCCCCCGAATTGACATCTGTCAATACGGCCTCGACACGCTTCGGCTTCAATCAAACTTGAGTCGAGAGTGGCACGAGCGATGTGTCTTCTGCGTCAGGCATAGAACATGACCGGCGATCACGGTCGGGCCAATTGAAGTGATTTCGGCTCTATCCAATGCCCGTTCACCAACATTAACAAGCGATTAAAAACCATGAAAATCAAACAACAGCATATTCGCGACGTCGTACGTACCGGAATTATGGGCTTCACGCTCGCGCTTGTACTCGGCGCTGCGCCCGTTGCCCTGGCGGCCGGCGGTGGCGGTTCCGGTGGCGGTTCCGGTGGCGGTTCCGGTGGCGGTTCCGGTGGCGGCGCTGGCAGCGGCGCGGCTGCGGGTCATGGAATGGGCGGGAGCAACTCGCAGGGGGTGCAGAGCCAGATGCAAACCCAACAGCAAAAAGAGGCTCGAGACCAGAACCGGAACCGGCTCAAGACCCAGGACCAGCTCAAAGATCGGGACCAGCTCAAGACTCAGGACCAGCTCAAGACTCAGGACCAGCTCAAGACCCAGGATCAGCTCAAGACCCAGGATCAGCTTAAGACCCAGGATCAGCTCAAAGATCAGGATCGTACTAATCAGTAGCCGAAGCAGGGCCACGAATCGGCAGGCCGTACCGTGTGCGCCTGCCCGTTCTCTGCAGATTAGCGACGCCCGCGGGCACCCAGCCCGACCGTACGCGGCAGAACCACAAAAGTGCTATTGAACAAGACGAAGAAGCGATGCCGTCTGGTATCGCTTTTTTCTATCAGTTTAAGATCTGTGAACATTATTCGCGCCTGGCGCGCCGGAGCGCAGATGCACGGGCGGAGGCGCCGAGCGAGCAGGTGAGATGCGCGCGCATCTTCGTCGCGTCGACACGTATTAAAAGACCTAAACCATAAGCCAAGCCCTGGCCACGGGCCAAGGTTCAACTGATCGACAGGCCTGCGGTCGCGGCATCCGAAGATTGAATGCATATTTCCGCATAGTCCAGCCGTTAAGTGTACTTCGCGGCACCGACGACATAACGCTTGCGCGTGGTTGAGGATGTCGCCGCTGATTTCGGACCACCCCGCCCCTCAAACGAAAAAAAAGCCGGAGACGGGATCCCGTCTCCGGCTCGGACGCGGGCCCTGCGTCCCGGCGCCTCGCTTACGAGCCGCCGCCCGAGGTGGTCGTCCCGTTGGCGGTACCATTCTTCGACTGGCTGCTGCCGTTCAACTGGGTGTTCTGGTTCAGCGAGCCGCTATGGCTGTGGCTGTCACCGACACCGTTCCGAGAATGCAGTTCGGAATTCGAGTTCAGATCGCGATTCCCGCCACTCATGGAATTCATTGAACGAGTGTTCGAGGACATCCCATTCGCCGCCATACCGTTGCGGTTCATTTTTTGGCTCATCTGGCCACGCTGGCCATTTTCGTGAACCGAATTCGGCCCCGGGCCGGCGCCGTTGTTCAGATCGCTGTTTCGATTGCCGCTCGGCCCGCTCAGACGCGTGTTCGACATGCCGTTGCTGGTCATGCCCTGCGAACTGCCGGTCTGGCCCGAGTTGGAGAGCGTCGTCGACGTGTTGGCGCCCGTGTTCGACGTCGTGCTGCCCGAGGTCGTCCCGGTTCCGGCCGCGGCCACACCGAGGCTGCTGAAGGTCAGGGCACCGGCAGCCACGATAGCGTAGAACGAGGTCTTGGTGAGATCATGCTTGAAGCGCATAAGGCGAACTCCTGTCTTGCATGCACGGGCTCGTTCGAGCCCGTTCAATGACTTGGGCGTGGAACCCAAGGGCGTTCGATATTGAATAACCGCGATCTACAGAAACAGACAACGAGCGGCTGCAATACCGGGGATTCCACCCAACAAGGTGGGTGATTCACGCAAACAAGGCTCGCGACGCGCGTCATGCGGGGGCGCGCGGACGGCCGAGTCCGTTCGCCGGGATCGTTCCAGGACACAACGCTCGGATTGCGGTTGGCAAACTGTGGCCATATCGCGCGCCCACGGCATATCCTGCCCGCAAGCGCGGTCGGGCCGGAGCTCTGGGCCCGATATGGCTGGCGCGTCGCACACGCTCGGGATCGTGATTTTCAGGCCGGCCCGGAGATCATCACCGTGTAGCGATCCACGACCGGTCCCTCGGACTCGTTGTTTCCGGCAAACACCGGCCGGGCCATGAACGGCCCGAGGGCGTTGGCGCCTGCGCCCAGTGCTCGATGCGAGAGCGCGTTCCGAATCTCACGGCCCGATGCCACCTATCGCCAATTGTGCCTCACGGCGCCTCGCCCGCGCAGCGACCTCTGAAGAAACTCAGCGGGTCGCCATCGCTGCTGAGCAGCCGACCGGGCGAATCGGACGCCCTGCAGTATGGACAGTGGCTACCGGCCGTTTCCCAAGGGGCCCCGGTCCAACCGCAGTCCCCACAGAACAGCAGCTGCGCGCCCGCCCGGTCGACATTTCCGGAAACCACGGCCTTCCGGGCATGGTGATTCATCAGCTCTATCGCGCGCGGCCACGCCAGCAATCCCAGGCTGGGACGCAGCATCTCGATGGCACGCGCGAGCGGGCTTTGTGCGTCCAGCTGCCGAGTGCGCAGCAGCGCGCCGTAGTCGGCGCAGCATGACGCCAGTTCGCGCTTGATGAATTCAGACACCCTGCGTTCCTGGTCGACGGATTTGATCAATCCAGGATCGCGCTCATGCTCTGCGTTTCCGGTCTTCACAACGGTTCCTCCGAGTCCAGACGCCGCAGCGGGTTCGAACGTTGCAGCGACATCTCCTGCGGCAGCGCCCCTCGCCCTGAAGGGGCCACGACAGACTAGAGGAACATTGTTGACGAATTGTTTAGCCTGCGCCGCACGCCAGCGCAACAGCCGGACTTCGGGACAGGACCACGCGGCCCGAATCCTGCGGTCACCCCTGATGCGCATGGGACGCGCGCCCCATGTCGGCGGCCTGATGCATCGCCGATTGGCTGCCCTCTCGCGATCGCGGCAGCCACGACGACGGCGATTTCGTCGCGCCGTGCCGGGTATCGGCCGTTCCTTCGTTCCGAGGGCTATGGTATGGATGAATCGGGGCCGTTGGTTATGCGTAGGCACCACGGTCGCGATGGGCCAAGATCTGCATTTGACCCGACCCATTGACCAACCCGTGGTCCCGCGACCGGTGTCTTGGGCATGAACTCCGGGCGACGAGATGAATCATCCGTACATCTGGCTTTTCGAGCCTGAGCTTGATCGCGCGAGAAACCGGTGGAATGGCGAGGAGATCCGGTTCACACGCACCGAACGAGCGCTTCTCAGAATCTTTTTCTCGAAACCCGGCTCGATTCTCGCTCGCGAGGCTCTGCTGGATGCGATCTCCGGCCTCGAGGGCGAGGCCGCGGACCGGAGCGTCGATTTCATCGTGCACAGCCTGCGGAAGAAGCTCGCCGATCCCGCGCGCGCGCCCGTATACATCGCCACGCGCTACGGCGAGGGCTACGTCTGGATTGGGCCGTCAGAGCCGACCCAACGCGTGTCCGACGGCGCGTTCATCGTAGTGGGGCCGGTCCATGGCC
The DNA here is from genome assembly GCA_963835375.1 of uncultured Gammaproteobacteria bacterium. Classification (GTDB taxonomy): domain Bacteria; phylum Pseudomonadota; class Gammaproteobacteria; order Nevskiales; family Salinisphaeraceae; genus Salinisphaera. The sequence continues at coordinate 23,872 of CAWIGB010000015.1, read as the reverse complement.
TGAAGTTCGCGGAAGATCTGGACGAACAAGGCTGGGCCTTCACCAAAGCGCTGACTCAACGGACCAACCGTCTGACCCCCAGCGACCGGGCCGTCGTGCTCGACGCAAATTGCCCATGCCACGAACGGTTTACGGGCGAACCGCCGCGCTTCACGGTCGATCTGAGTTTCGTCAAGACTTCTGCACAACATCTGGATTGCGTCTTCCGGGCTCGGCCGTTCGACAACCCGGCGCCCATCCTGGCCCACCGGATGAGAGTGGCCGCCGAAGGCGACTCGATCGCGGCAATCGAAGCCCGAGCCGAGCGACTGGCGGCGCAGGTGACTGACGCGATCTGGGCGGCCCTGCAGGTCGGCGGCCCGGGCCCGGCATCGTCGGCCCTGGGGCCGCTCCCGGTGAGCCTGAATGCCGCCTCCGAGATCATGGCCGTCGGGTGTGAAACCTGGGAAGACGCGACCCGGCGGTTGCGGCAGCGCCTGCGTGAGAATCCTGAAGATCATCATGCGCGGATTTCGCTGGCCACGACCCTGCATACCCAGTACGTGCTCGCCGGCACCGAACTGCTGATGACCGGCGATGAGCGCGCCGATAACGATGCCGAGATCGACAGCCTGGTCAAGACGGCGGTGCCCCACTTGTCTCCCGACGGCAGCGACATCCTCACAGCCGCCAAACTGCTCTACTTCGCCAACAAGGACAATCGCCAACAGGCCTTGTCTATCGTCCGGGATGCGATCGAAACCACCGCAGCGCTCGCGGCCGGCTTCACGGTCTGGGCGCAGCTTCAAATGTGGGAGGGCGAGCTCGACCGGGCGTTGCGACTCTACGACCAGGCCCTAGAACTGAGCGACCCGGGCACGAGCTTCCATATCTATCTCCTCGTGCTCAAGAGCCATGCGGCCATGGCGCTGGATCCACGCGGCGCCGCGGTCGTCGATGAACTGTATACCGTGAAACCGCCCACTCGGGACGAGCTGGGGCTTTTCCTGGCCCCGACGGCGCGCATCGACCTGAGCCCGCAAGTCGACGCCACCATGGCGTCCATGACAAGAGCCCGCGCCCAGGCCTCTCTGCGGTTCATGCACTATGTCACGGCGCGCCACTTCCGGCGCCCTGCCCACCGCCGCAATGTCATGCGCCGCTCCGTGGCACTACTCGTCCGGCGCTTTGGCTCGTCTATCGTGCCTGCCGATGTGCGTCACGATGCGCCGCTGGCCGAACTCGCCCGCCTCGGGCTCAGTTGAACCGACTGGCGGCGATCCGCCCCGGCGTGAGCGCCGAATGCAAAACTGGCTCAGGCCGGGCACCGTGCACACAGCATCAGGCCCGCCCCTCCTCTTCCTCTGAATCGCGCAGCCTCAGAGTACGAGCGATGACGGCAAGTAAAACTACCCAAGTCCTCCGGAAAGGAGGATATTGAAACCGATAGGCAATCGGCATTGCCCCCGCCGGTGGGCCCCACGATCGCGATCGCCCATAACGCGCTGCGACGTGACGAGCCAGTCTGCCTGGCGAGGTCAACCGTTTCCGTGGAATGCATGATACGGAGGCAGCGCTCATGTTGATCGACCACGTGATCCAGAGGCATCGGTCTGGCAGGTTGTTGCTGGTGGCAGCCCTTCTGTTAAGTGCGGCGGCACAGGCCGTGCCCCCCTATCAAATCGATCGCTCGGGCGGTGTAAAGCTCTATACCATGACCGGGCCGGTGGCCGTGCTCGCCGAGCCCCGGCGGGACAGCAAGACGCTCCATACCTACGGCGCCGGGGCCATCATGGCGGTGCTGGGCAAGGCAACGGGCACCCATTACCTCTATGTGTCACCCTGCAATGCCTGCACGTCGGGGTATGTCCCAGACACAGAGTTCATGGCCCGAGCCAAACGCTGATTTTCGTCAACGGCTAGAGAGCGGCGGGCCCGGCCCGGTGGTTCTCGAACACCGCTGGAATAGCGCCTGAATTGCGAGGCGACGCCCCCCCAGCCAGCTCATACAGTCGGTCATTGATCGCTTTTGCGCCCTTGTGGTGCGGGCCCCGATGGCCGATCGCCGGTCCGGCTGTTCCGAGCAACATGCGGTCTCAAGCGCGCCTTGCGAATGCCTTCGGCGAAGCGATACGGATCATCGTTTTAGTCGGCGCGGCCGGCCACATCCTGTTCGTCGGAGCTGCGATCCGGCATCTCCAGCCCGGCATCGCACCCCGGCCGTACCCGTCGCGTGCGTGGTCTCGGGCATCGACGACCCGTGCGTGGTGCGTGTCGGTCCGCACGTGGCCGATGTCGCACAGACGGCGGGACTGGCCCTGGGCTCTCTTGAACGGGCGGGCTTCGCCCTTGAAGTCGGGTGGCCTGCTGGGCGGCCGGTCGTCATCGTTCGGGCGCCGATAGTGACCCAGCGGCGCCCAAGCCTCGATCAACGTGCCGTGCACGCAGAAATGGGGCTTGGCCAGCAGCCGGCGCCGGCGGCCTGATCGACCACCGCGTCCAGCAAGCAACCTGCCACCACGGCGCGAGCCGCCTCCTAAAACATAAGCAAATATTTTTCAAGATCGATCCGTCGGTGCCGATAAACCGATGGGGCGCGATCTTCTTCGGTCGATCGTGCCTGGTTCGGCGTTTGCTCGCCGAGCCGCGTTCAGGAGGAAGGTCCGTGCAATCGGCCAGGGCAATTCAATTCATTACAAGGAACCTGCCGTGTTCAATATTAGAAAAAGTATAAAGGCCAAGCTGGGCTTGGGCTTTGGTCTGACGTTTGCGCTGGTCGCCGTGCTGAGCGCGGTATCGATCTGGTCGATTCAGAATTTGAGCACCAGTCTCGACAACATCTACGCTAAAAATTTCCAGGGCGTGAGTTCGATCACGCGCGCCATCGACCAGCTCAAGGAACTGGACCAGAAGCACAAGGCGCAGCTGCGCTCGGTGGCCGCGGGCAGCATCGAGCAGCTCGCTCACGAGATGACCGGAATCCACAAGCAGCTGAACAAGGCCTGGAAGGACTACTACCCGACCCTGATTGCCTCCCCGGCCGAAGCCAAGATTGCGAAAAGCGCCAATGCCACCTATAAGACGGCCGATGCGCAGATGAAGAAATTCGTGTCGTTGGCCAATAGCAACAACGCCATCGGTGCGTCGGTGCTGTATTCGAGCAAGCTCGGCAAGACGCTCGGGGGTCTGCAGAAAGATCTCGATCGACTGCGGAGCAGCCAGATGGCCACGGCCTCGCAGGTATACAAGAACGCCCACCGATCCGCGATGCAGGCCTGGTATGTCGGGATCGCCGTGACCGCGTTCGTCCTGATCGCCGTGTTGCTTACCGCACTTTTGCTGGCGCGGATGATCCTGCGCCCGGTGGGCGCTGCGCGCGGCTTTGTTTCATCGATCGCCCAGGGCTATCTGGGCACACAGATGCACAACCCCTACCGGGACGAATTCGGTGCCATGATCGACGGCATCGAAGCCATGCGGGTACGCCTGCGCGAAGTGGTTGAAGACGTGCACGCCAGCGCCGACTCGGTGACCGTGGGCGCCGGCGAGATCGCCGCCGGCAACGACGAACTGAGCAACCGCACCCAGGAGCAGGCCGCCAGCCTAGAAGAGACCGCGGCCTCCATGGAACAGATGACCTCCACGGTCAGACAGAATGCTGACAACGCCGCCCAGGCCGACCAGCTCGCCCAAAACGTGAGCCGGCAGGCCGGGGAAGGCAGCGAAGTCGCGGCGCACGCGGTGCAATCCATGCACGACATCGAAGAATCCAGCCGCAAGATCAGCGAAATCGTCGGCCTGATCGACGAGATTGCCTTCCAGACCAACCTTCTGGCGCTCAATGCCTCGGTCGAAGCCGCGCGTGCCGGCGAACAGGGCCGCGGCTTTGCCGTGGTGGCCTCAGAAGTGCGCACGCTTGCCAGTCGTAGTGCTCAAGCCGCCAAGGACATCAAAGCCCTGGTTGAAGACAGCACCCATAAAGTGGCCGGCGGCTCCGAACAAGTCGAACGCTCGGGGAAAGTGCTCGACGAAATCGTGGCCAGCGTGCATAAGGTCAGCGCCATCGTTGCCGAAATCGCGACCGCGAGCAAAGAACAATCGAGCGGTATCGAGCAAGTCAACCTGGCCATCTCACAGATGGACAGCGTGACCCAGCAAAACGCGTCGCTGGTCGAACAATCGGCGGCGGCGAGCCGCTCGCTGGAGGAACAAGCCCACGCGCTCAAGACCCGCGTGGCGTTCTTCAAACTGCACTCGGCCGACTCGGCTGATGAAGCAATCGAGCCCGAAGCAGCGACCCGGGCCTCAGCTCAGACGTCCGTCACGGCGTCGGCGCCGCATCAGACCTGGGCTACCGGCGATACCGCCGTGCCTTCCGCGGCGACCAAGAGCATGCCCGCCTGAACCGAAGCCGAGCAATCATGGTAAGGGACAGACACGGGTTTCATGCCTTGCGGGCAATAGCCGATCCGTCCCTTATTGCTTGCGGCAAGAACCGAACACCGCGTCTGGTCTCGGTCGCCATGACCCCACAGGCAACTCCGAAGAAAAACACGCGTGATCAATGAGACGCAGCTTGTCACCCCTGTTTCTGAAAATGGTCTATTGGATCGCTCCGATCCTGATCCTTTTGAGCCTGCTCAAATCGCCCGGGTTCAAGGGCATGCTTGGCGAGGCGCTGGTCCGGATCAACGCCAGACTTCGTCTGCCCGCGGCAACTTATCAGACGGTGCACAACGTCACCCTGCCCACGCCGGACGGCACGACGCAGATCGATCATGTGATCGTGTCTCGGTTCGGAATATTTGTTATCGAAACAAAGCATATGAAGGGCTGGATCTTCGGCAGTGAGCATCAGCGGGAATGGACACAGCGGATCTATCGCAAGTCGTTCAAATTCCAGAATCCGTTGCGCCAGAACTACAAGCACGTCAAGGCGTTGCAAGCATTGCTGCCGGTATCGCCCGAAACCATCCATTCGGTCGTGGTTTTTACCGGCCCGAGCACACTCAAATCGCCATTGCCGCCCAGCGTCACCCAGGGTGGCGGCTACATCAGGCACATCCGATCCTTTCGCCAGCCGGTCCTGTCCGATACCGATGTTCAGAGCAACGCTGTCGACCATTCGAACCGGTCGGTTGGCAGCGTCGCGGCAGACCCATCGCGCTCATGTCCAACGGCTCCGAAGTCGGTCCGATCCGAATGCCGATAGAACCTGCCCTCGATGTGGTAACGCCATGGTCGTGCGCACGACCCAGCGCGGCGTGAATGCTGGCAATCGTTTCTGGGGTTGCGCGACTTTCCCGACATGTCGGGCCAAGCAGAATCTGGACTGACCTCAAATCCGCGGGAACGGCAGCCGCCAGGGCAGCCGTATCCAGATTCGCGATGTCGGATGAAAAAGGACCGGCAGCACCTCGGCGCCGCAACCGTCGCCGGGCGACCCTACCAGCGCACGTACGGGAGAAACTTCCCACTCATCACGATTTGCACGCGATCGCCTTTGGGATCGGGTTCGCGCGCCACGTCCAGGGTGAAATCGATCGCACTCATGATGCCATCCCCGAACTCCTCGTGGATCACCTGTTTCACCGCAGGGCCGTAGACCGCCATGATTTCATAGAACCGATAGATCAGCGGATCGGTCGGTACGGTCTTCGACATCCACTCGCCCTTGAGGGGACATTCCTGCAGGGCGTCGGCGATTTCATCGCCCAGATCCAGCGCCGCGCAGAGCTTGTGGGCGATAGCCTCCGGCGCGGAGCTCTCGCCGAGGCCCAGCGAAGCGGTCCATACCGGCGACATGCCGATCTCGTCGGCCAACTGGTCCCAGCGCAACCCTTTCTTCTTCTTGGCGGCAAGGATGGCAGCGGTCATTTCCTGTTTATTCATGAAACATCTCCTGATGGCGGACGCCCCGGCCTCCGTAGCCGGGTTTTGCGACGGGACAGTCTGCAGAAACCATGCCACTGGACCAACCTCACTGGAATAACGATCGCCGGCCAGTTTGAGTCAGACTGCGGCCACCCGTTTTTATGGCACCTGATGCGAGCTGCCTGGTAGGCAAGCGGCAGCGATTGACTTATCAGCGCTCGTTCCGATTGCAATCCACGTTCTCGGGGCGCATCTTTGATTCGCTCTCTTCGAATACAAAACCTGGAAACATGAACGGGTCAACGGAAACTGATCTTCGTCATGCCGGTCCGCCTTGGATTCAGCCCGCCATTCAAGAGCATATTCAGTGGCGCGATGGCGACATCGTGATTTCCGTGCCTCCCAAAAGTGGCACCACCTGGACCATGAACATCGTTTATCAGTTGTTGAGTGGCGGCACGGACGATTTCCAAGACATTTACGCGGAAGTGCCCTGGATTGAATTTCTGGGGCATCCGGGCCAGCCCTTTCAGGACGTGCTGGATCGGGTCGAGGCCATGCCCTCGGGGCTTCCACGTGCGTTCAAAACCCACTCCGCTCCGCCGCAGATTCCTTTTCAGGAACAGGCTACCGGCAAGGATGTGAAATATATTGTTGTGTTTCGCAACCCGAACGAGGCGCTGGTTTCCTTCCGACCCTTTATCGGTCAGCACCGGGATGAATGGTTCGATATGTGGCAGGTACCGAAAGACGCATTGTACCGCCCGGACTTCCCGGCGTTTTACACCGATGTCGTCGATGCCAATGAAATGCAGGGTATGTTCTTCGGATTCCTGGCAAGCTGGTGGCCGTTGCGTAACAAAGCGAATGTTTTGGCGCTCCATTACTCCGACATGAAGCGCGATCATGAAACCGCTATCCGGAAGGTGGCCAACTTCTTGAATATTCGGCTTACGCCCGAGCAGTGGTCGACAGTTTTAACATACACCTCGTTTAAATGGATGAAGCAGCACGAAAGCAAATTCGAGGCTAGGACCGCAGGCAAAATCCCTATTCTCAAGAGCGGCGCGATGATCCGCAAGGGGGAGATCGGCCAGGCCCGGTCCGACGGCATGACTGACGAAATCGCCTGCCATCTTCGAAGGGTCGGAAGTCAGGTGGTCCGCAATCCCGCCGCCATCGATTGGTATTATAATGGTGGCGAAGTACTGTGATTCTGGCCTGTTCAGCCGATACGGCTACTTAACAACGCCGGCTCTGCGGCCCGGCCGCCCCCCCCCGTTGTTCGGACCGCAGGGATAATCGGCACAACAGACCACGGTTTCGGACCGCGCTTGTCGTCTAGCCGGCGAGCGCTTCTTCCGTCGCCCTACCGTGCCCGGTGTTACACGTCGTCCCAGCCTGACTTCCACTTAACTTCGAAAGCGCTCGACAGCAAAACGCAACTTCCGTTAGCCACGGTTCGAAGCTTCCAGCCACTGGTAGTGCACCAGCTCCACCCCATCCTTCAGGCTGCGGCCTTGGATTCCGGCAACCGCAGCGAGTCGGCGAAAGAGTCCAGCGCCGTGCTGTATCGGTCGCCCTTCACGTCAGCTTCCCGTAGCACCATCGTTGCGACGGGCGCGTGCCGCGAGAGTTTTTCCACTTCACCCAGGCTCCGCTGGGCCGCCGAACCACCGTGTGTCAGGAAGAACGCCGCCTGTGGCAGCCGAGTGCGTTCCTGCCTCAGATAGGCGCGAAGCGGCGTGCAGGGACGATAGGTCCAGATGGGGCCGCCGATGACAACCAGGTTGTAGTTCGACGGATCGTGCCTGAAGCGCCCGAGCGTCGGCAGGTCATTGCGCCAACTGTCGTATCCGGCCCTGAGCATACCTCTCCAATTGGACGAGTAGCGGTCGCATTGCAGTTCCTCGACATCGGCGCCGAGCTTTCGGGCCAGCGCCGTCGCGACCGTTCGAGTGGTGCCCGTGAGTGAGTAATAGACGATGAGTGTATTCATCACGCCTCTCCAGGATTGTGCGCAGTAATAAACGCCACCGATCGCTTCAAGCTAGCGCGTTCAATCGCCCGAATATTGATCCAGCGCAATTGTGAACTCGAAAGAAAAGGCAATCGGGCCTGAGCGGCGTTTACCCACAGCATCGACTTGAGCCGGCCAGCGCGGCCATACGCCGAATTCGCCGGAGTGCACGGTCGAAATGAGGTCTTGCATTGTGCGCACACGACTAGGCGTGACCCTATTTTTCCCGTTCTTTGACTGCCGGGCGTCCCGTGCGTCACACGGCCACCGAGCGCCGCCGCGGCTTCCACTTCGAACCGGTCGTTCCCCAGCACCACGCCGCCGGCTAAGACCACCGCAGGACTCTCGTGCGAGGGCCGCCGTCGTTTCAACCGCGCCGAAAACCGTGATCCGTTACCTATGGTCCGCTCACGACGGGGATACCGATTTGTTGTCGTGGGCGTACCGCGTCGGCGACATGCCGACGTGGCGCGAGAAGGCAGCGCTGAAGGTGCTGGCCGAACTGTAGCCGACGCGCTCGGCAACATCGGCGATGCGGCTCTGATCGTTTCTCAGCATTCGCTTGGCCAGCGCCATGCGCCACCCAAGCAGATACGCCATCGGCGCCAAGCCGACCGCTCGATTGAAACGCTCGAAAAAAGCCGAGCGTGACAACGCAGCCTGACTCGCCAGTTCCGCAACCGTCCACGCGCGCGTCGGCTCGTCGTGCATGGCCCGTATCGCGTTGGCCAGGCGCGCATCCGCTAGCCCGAGCACCAGACCGGGCGAAGCGGCCGTATCGCCGGTGGCGCGCAGGGCTTCGATCATCAGCACTTCGAGCAGCCGCGACAGCACCATATCGCGTGCCGGCCGATCGGCACGCGACTCTTCACTCACAAGCTTGACCAGCATCGCCAGCCGCTGCTGACCGCGAATATGCACGCGTTGCGGCAACAGTGAGACCAACAAATCGGAGTCGGGCGATTCGAAATGACAATGGCCAATCAGCATCCGCACATCGGGCGCGGCATCCGCCGTCCCGAGCCGGAATGCACCGTCGCCGAGTGCCACCGGCCAGTTCTCGACGTCGAGGGGTGGCGGCGGCTGGCTCGACGCGACGATGTCCCGCGCCGACGGTGCCAGCAGGAAGTCGCCGGCCGTGAGATGGATCGGCTCACCAGCACCGGGCGAAGACAAGCACTCGCCTTCCAGCACGACGCAATAGAACAGATCAGCCGGGTCGCTGCGATGTACACGCCACGGGCCCGCACCGACAATCAGCTTGGAAAACCGCATGCTGGGCTGCAGCAGCGAAACCACCTCGGCCAGGGGATCGATCAAGACTGGACTCTCGCCAATAAAATTCGGATTATGGATTGTAGCGAGTACGGCCCGTCGCGCCTATCGTGAGCAGCTCATCGTTCTGGCCTGCAGGAGCCCTCATGAAGACAGTTCTGATCACCGGTTGTTCCTCCGGTTTCGGCCTCGAAATCGCGCGTTATTTTCTCGAGCGCGATTGGCATGTCATCGCCACCATGCGCACGCTACGTGCGGACGCGTTGCCCACATCCGGTCGTCTACGCGTGCTCGCGCTCGACGTGACCGATCCTGCCAGCATAGCCGCGGCCGTCGACGCCGCGGGTCCGGTCGACGTACTGGTCAACAATGCCGGCGTGGGCGCAGCCGCACCGTTCGAGCTCACTGAGCCGGCGCTCGCACGCACGCTGTTCGAGACCAACACCATTGGCACGATGGCAATGACCCAAGCCCTCCTGCCGCAGTTCCGCGCACGCGGCGCCGGAACCATTGTCAACGTCACATCGACCGTAACGCTCAAGGCCTTGCCGCTGCTCTCGATGTATACGGCCAGCAAGGCCGCGGTAAACGCGTTCTCCGCATGCATGGCTATCGAGCTGGCACCATTCGGCATCGATGTCCGCATCGTTCTGCCCGGCCGTTCGCCCGAGACGCGCTTCGGCGACAACGCGCATCGCCAGGGTCTGGAGAGTGCCGACTACGCGGATCTGATTCAGCAGACGATCGCCCGGATCACCGACGAATCCGGTCCGGTCACCCACGCCACGGATGTGGCCGAAGCGGTGTGGCGTGCGGCAACGGACCCGGCCGCCCCGATGCGCCTGCCCGCCGGTGAGGATGCCTTCGAATGGGCGCGCGAGGCTGGCCTGTCAACGCGGTGACTCACGGCAGCTCGATTGCAGTTGCTTCCGCGCGGCAAGCGCCGCTGCGCGGAAGCGGTCGGCTTTGTTTCCGGCCGCTTTTCGCCTCGGGGTGCCCTACCTCGACACACCGAGTTGCGCATGAATATCGAATCCAGCGAAAGCACGAATGTGGCACTTCAAGACTGACCCCGAGCGCTCGCTATCCTGCCGCGATTGTTGCGTGCCGCCGCGACCACCGCGCCGTGGCCCGATCATCGACTGACGCAGGCTGAGCTTTGTACATAATCGAGAGCATGAATGCTCTGGCAACGTCAACTCCAAGGCCGGGCTTCGATACGCAATGCGCCGCTCAGCCCGGGGCTGACTTTCTGCGCTAACGGGATATCGAAAGTAAGGCCAGGCTGGCCGCCCTCGCCGCGTGCAGCCAAGGCACGCGTTTCGGCGGCGATCCCGGGTCTGCCAGGGTTGGTTTCCTGATAGCCGTATTTGATGCGCCAGCCACCCTCGGCGTTCTTGTCGGGGATCGCCTCGACGAGGAGCAGTTGCCGGAGGATGAAGCCGCCCTCGTAGTGCCGTTTCAGGAAGGCGATTCCGTCCACTTCATAATCCGGCACCAAGACTTTCAGATCGAACGCAAAGCTGACCGATTTGGATGCCTTCACGCTCTTGCTCGGATCGAGAAAAACCGAGAACAGGTGCGGGCTCTGGGTGCGATCCGGCTTGCGCCTCCCGTCGGCGGCCTCTGGCAGTAATTGGTCATAGGTGCGAAAAATCGCCGAGTGCTCGCGCATTTCGCGTCGTGTCATCTGCCATTGGCACCCTCGAATGCTCACCGCGATCTCGAATTGATATGACGCGCGAATCCTTTTGCCTTCCTTGAACGCGTTCTGGAGTTCGGCAGGCAAAGATATATCGTCGACATCCAGAATGCCGTCCACCCGAAACGATCCGAAAAGAAAACGCGTCAGGTTCTGGTAGCCCTCCTCTGAATTGACTATGCCGTAGTAGCCGGAATGGCTGCGATGGACGAAAGCCCGTGGCGAACTGATGTCCGAACCGTCGGGGCCCGCACCATGGGTCGTGGCATTCTCGATACGAACCAGCCCGTCGCTTGCATCGCCTGCCGCCCAGGCCGAGATACCGCCGCCGACCTTGTAATCGCGTGCGTTGGTTCCAACCAGATTGAAAATACGTTCCGGCGGAAAATTCTGGACGATGGAGACATCATCACTACGGGACAGGCCGAAGTACTGCGCCATCCGCTCGCGGTTGAAATTGTTCACATCACCGAAGGCAAGCCAACCGGGCACGTTGCGGACAATACGCATATCGATGCCGTTGTGTGGCGTGGCGTATGTGTACACCTTGTCGACGGCTCGCCGTGCTTCAGGCGCCCCCAGCTCCGCATTTTGCAGGAATGCGCGGCAGATCAGTCCACCCATGGAATGAGCCACCAGGTAGACCCGGAAATCCGAGGGTGCGACTCCGTTCTGGGGGTTCGCACACACCCGATCACGAAGACGCAGGATGAGGTCGCTCAGGCCGCGTGCGAAATGCTCGATCGGTGGCGTGCCATCGCCACTACCGAAGTCTTTCGAGGCTTCGTCGTAATATCGGTGAATCACAACACAGCGATACGGAACGGGCTCCTGTGTCTGTTCCGCTTGCAAGAGATCGTTGCCCTCGACGAAAACGTCCTGATAGCCGTGGTCCGCCATCAATCGGACGAGCGGGGATTCAAAATAGAATCGCTTGACGTCCCCGGTCCAGGCGACTCTCGCCTTCGTCGAACCGACGTTGAAACCCATATACGGATCGGCGACGGTGTCTTCGATCTCACTTTGCGTCGCGGCGAATCCGCGAACATAGATGATCGGGTGGAATGGGTGATGTCTTGTTTTGTTGTCCACCGACTACTCCGCTGACTTGCAGAAGCCATGCCCTGCAAGCACTCATCTCACTCCCGCAAGAACAACAATGTAAAGCCGCTATTTGCGAGATGCCGTTCTGCGAATGCCGATCCTCCCTTCACACCGGGTAGTGCCAATATAAATTCGCGCGATAAGGGCTCAATCGTCGGCCGGCTGGAGCGGCGCCGGCGTCGCCGCGCGTGCTTCCGTCGGTGTTCCGGGAACTTTCTTCACAACGTTGGTGGTGACGTGGGGAAAGACAAAGCGCTCGAAACGCCTGTCGCCATTCATGTCGGTGACCAGCAGGTCCATCTCCATGATGATCGTCTGGCTATAGGCCAGATAGTTGAAGCTGTGACTATCTTCCGACAGCAGCCAGTAGTCCGCCCAGTAGGCCGTAACGCGTGACTTGCGTTCTTCAAAGGGCACGTTCGTGACATAGCCGTGGTCGCCGAGAAGCGACTCGGTCGTGACGTGCCAGTGCATGAAATAACGCGGATGGATAATGTCTAGTGCAGCCTGAAGCGGCGCATTGGGGTTGAGTGTCCAAGCCGGCTTGGGATTCTCGTATTCCTGCTGCTCTGGATGAGCGGGATCACCGAGCTGGAGCGCATACGGGTCGGAGTACGGCGCGGTCGCAGTGTTAGCCGGCGCCGGATAGGGAACGGGCGCATCGGGCAATTCCGGCTTGCCACGGAAGATGTACCGGCTACCGTGCCCGGTCAGACTATCGTTGAAATCGTTCGTGTCGTTGATATCGACACTGCCCAAAGCGAGCACCGAATTTCCGTGCGGAACGGAAATCTGCTTGGCGATGGTGATATAGGGAGGTTGCCGCAAGACCTGGCCGGAGTATTTTTCCGGACCGTAAGGGCCAATCAATTGCTCCTCACTACCGAAGTGAAGCCACGCCCCGTTTTCGACATGGATCACCTTGTCTTTGTCCGGCCCATCGGCGAAATGGACGAGCTGGTCATAGAATACGGCGTGCGACGTCTGGGTATATGTGCCGCCGCGATTGGGCGCGCCGGCGACGATGGCGAGCGCCCCCTCATCCAGATGCTCGGGCGGATCGCTCTCCATTATGCTGCCGTTGAAGCGAACGATCTCGGTGAAACTGAAATTCTTGAGGATGAATCCACCATATTGCTGGCCTGGTGGCCGATCGGGCTGATCCTCCATCTGCGGCATCGGCATCACGTTATAGGATGGCGGCCGACCATCAACCAAGAGACTCGGGTCGTTCTTCCATGTGCCGATAAGACGGCATTGGAACTCTGACAGATCACCACTGTTGATTGCATACGGCATGGGAAACCCCCAAAAGTGACCGATTCATAATCAATACCTATCAAGGCGCCTTATCCAGTGATTAACCCCTCGTATTTTTTTAGATAATTTAAATCTCCATTCATTGACACCCGCTCTCATATCGCAATTCAGATGCAGAACATGACTCGGCAAAGTGCCGGCATTTTGCTGTCACGGGCGCATGTTACGGCATCTCGCCCCTCTTGCCTACACACCAATTAAAACAATACGCGCCGTTACAAAAATCATCTACAGGAAATGTTGCCGTAATTCAGTGTGAAGCTTCAGCGCGTGTTCGGGAACAGGCTACATTTCTAACCGCGCACGTTATCGCAACTACAGACCGGGCCGAGAAACCGTGGTCCGGCGCCTATTGCCCACAGCCGTGTCGCTGACCGGTTTATCGTGCGCAAGCGTCGGATATACAAATGTCGCAATTCCGGATCGGCCTCAACCGCCCGTTAGCCATCCCCCGAGCGGGCGCCCGTTGTGAAACACATCAGCCGCCACGAATCCGCCAAGCTCTTCCGAGGCGAGGGCATTCAGGCAGGCGATGTATCGCTCGTACCGGATGGCTGCTTGCTCTCGTGATGAGTCATTCATGGAAGGATCACTGTCATGAGCAAGCTCGCAGATAAAGTCGCACTGGTCACCGGCGCGTCCAAAGGCATCAGCGCGACCGGCACTTACGCAGGAAGAAGATCAGTCTGCTGTCAGCGGATTTGCCAGCGTGCGGCGGGCAATGCCTGCTCGCGCTGTACCACGGTTCCGTAGCGCCGCAACGACGCTAATCGCGACAACCCCGGCGGCATCTGATTGATAGCCGTGACGAAACACCTTGTGTGTCATGGCTCTATTACCCGCTATTGCTAGCCCGAATAACGACCCTGCTGAGCTTTATACATAATCAGGCGCGGGGTTAGCGGATTCCGGCGCGCCCCAGACATCGGAAAGAACGTTCAAGGCTTGGTTGATGATTTCGTCCTCGCCACGATTTTTCTTCCATATGAAACTCAGCGCACAGGGTAGATGGACCCGTTTGGCTACTGCGAGTCCGTGTTCCTGGCGCTCGGCCATTGCGGTGGCGTCTCTTGCGAGCGATAGCCCCACACCGGCCCGCACCAGCGTGAGCATGGATGTTTCCTGGTCGACCTGTGCGGCAGGCCGAAGGGTGAGCCCGCGCGATTTCAATGCACTTTTGAGCAGCCGATTATGAACCGAGCTGGGCGGGGTCACGATCCAGGGTAGCGATGTCAGATGCGGCCAGTCCGCATGTCGCACCGTTTCGCTCCAGCCGGTAGGGCCCACCACGTAGTAATCAAACACCGTCAGTTCGCGGTGGTCGATAACGTCCTTCAGTTTTCCGGTGCCGGTCCCCGGTGCCGACAGATAAAAGCCCGCGTCCAGTTCACCGTGTTCGACTTTGGCGAGCACGGTGCCGCTCATGCCATGCGACAGCTTGGTCTCGATCTGGGGGGCCTGCTGCACCAGCCGGTGCAGGAAGGCGCCAAGCCGGATGAATTCCGGGTCGATTATCGTGCCGAGCCGCAGATGACCCCGCAGCGTACTCGTGAGGCTTCTAGCACTTTGGTTGAATGCCGCCATCGAAGACAGCGCCCGTTCGGCCGCCGGCAGCAGTGCACGGCCATCTGCCGTCAGCACGAGGCCCTGCGGCTGTCGCTGGAACAGGGTGAGCTGGAGCGATTCCTGCAACCGTTTGATTTTCAAACTTATTGCAGGTTGCGTGAGATGAAGGCGCTCGGCTGCGCGTGTCACACTGCCTTCGTGCGCGACCAAAACGAAAGCATGCAAGCACTGCAAATCGTCCATGCCAAGCACTCCGCTGGGTCCCGATATAACAACCTCTTATATCACGGTTTAAATTTTACAAATTGATCGCTCGGCAGGGCTGGCTATTCTCGTGGCAACGAATTGGATATCTCGCCTTAGGTCAAGGCGTTACGTCCCGTCTTGCGTCTGCGAGGAGAAACCGCATCATGAGCGAACACCGCATTGGTCATTATATCAGCGGCCAAATCAATTACGGCGAATCCGATAGAACCCAGCCGGTTCACAATCCGGCGACCGGCCAGGTTTCGGGCGAGGTCTGCCTGGC
The DNA here is from genome assembly GCA_963835375.1 of uncultured Gammaproteobacteria bacterium. GTDB lineage: Bacteria > Pseudomonadota > Gammaproteobacteria > Nevskiales > Salinisphaeraceae > Salinisphaera. The sequence continues at coordinate 8,503 of CAWIGB010000015.1, read as the reverse complement.
GAGCCCGGTCGACGTCGATAGCGCCGTGGCCGCCGCCGCCGCCGCATTTGATCGCTGGGCCGATACCCCGCCGATCCGTCGGGCACGCGTATTGTTCAAGTTCCTTGAACTGCTGAATGCCCGCAAGGACGATCTGGCCCGCGCCATCGTCGCCGAGCACGGCAAGGTGTTCACCGACGCCCAGGGCGAGGTCGCCCGCGGCATCGATATCGTGGAATTCGCCTGTGGTATCCCGCAGCTGCTCAAGGGGGACTACACCGAGCAGGTCTCTCGCGGCATCGACAACTGGACGATGCGCCAGCCGCTCGGCGTCGTGGCCGGTATCACCCCGTTCAACTTCCCGGCCATGGTGCCGATGTGGATGTTCCCGGTCGCCCTGGCGGCCGGCAATACCTTCATCCTCAAGCCCAGCCCGCTCGACCCGAGCGTGTCGCTGATGATGGCCGACCTGCTCAAGCAGGCAGGCCTGCCCGATGGCGTGTTCAACGTCGTTCAGGGCGACAAGACGGCGGTCGATGCCTTGATCGATCACACCGATGTCCGGGCGTTGTCGTTTGTCGGCTCCACGCCGATCGCCAACACCATTTACCAGCGCGGCGCCGCCAACGGCAAACGCGTGCAGGCGCTCGGCGGCGCCAAGAACCATCTGGTGGTCATGCCCGATGCGGACATGGACAAGACCGTGGATGCCCTGATCGGCGCAGCTTACGGCAGTGCCGGCGAACGTTGCATGGCGATCAGTGTCGCCGTGATGGTGGGCGATGTGGCCGATGAGCTCGTCCCGCGTATTGCCGAGCGAGCCCGCGAACTGAAGATCAAGAACGGCGAAAATCTCGATGCCGAGATGGGGCCGATCGTCACCCGCCAGGCCCATGAGCGCATCAGCGGCTATATCGCCAAGGGCGTGGAGGAAGGCGCCGAACTGGTCGTCGATGGTCGCGATTTCGATGCCAGCTCGGTCGGTGAAGGCTGCGAAAACGGCTTCTGGATGGGCGGCACGCTGTTTGATCATGTCACGCCCGACATGACCATTTACAAAGAAGAGATTTTCGGCCCGGTCCTGGCCTGCGTCCGTGTACCCGATATCGCCACCGCCATCCAGCTGATCAACGATCACGAGTTCGGCAACGGCGTGAGTTGCTTCACCGAGAGCGGCAACGTCGCACGCGAATTCGGCCGCCGTATCCAGGTCGGCATGGTCGGGATCAATGTGCCCATTCCGGTGCCCATGTCCTGGCATGGTTTCGGCGGCTGGAAGCGCTCCCTGTTCGGCGATATGCATGCCTACGGCGAAGAAGGCGTGCGTTTCTATACCAAGCAGAAATCGATCATGCAGCGCTGGTCGCAGACGATCGATGCCGGCGCCGAATTCGCCATGCCGACATCCAAATAAGGCGTGTCAGCTGATTAGCCGACCTGAACGTTGACCCGTTGCCGAGGCGCTGCCCGGCTTCGGGTCAGCCCGCCGGGCCGTCAGACGCTCTCCATAACAAGCCTGCAACCGATCGAGTGATCCATTGCGGGCAATACACAACACACGGAAGAGCAGAGCTGCCTGAAACAGAAAAAGGAGGAGATAGTGAGTTCGTCAACAACAAAACGAGGTGACGCTCTCGATCGACGTGTGTTTATTCCGTCGGTTCTGATCATCATCGCTATTATCGTCCCGATAATCATCTTTCCCAAGTCCAGCGCCACGTTCGTCAACGCCGCGTTCGATTTCGCAACCAACCAGTTCGGCTGGCTGTATCTTCTGGCCGGCTTCAGCGTGGTCGTTTTCCTGATCGGCCTGGCATGCAGCCGCTATGGCAGCGTACGGCTCGGGGGCCCGGATGATAAGCCGGAGTTCTCGTATTTCAGCTGGGTCGCCATGATCTTCGCGGGCGGCATCGGGATAGCCATCGTCAACTGGGCCTGGGTCGAGCCGATCTATCATCTGAAGAGCCCACCTTTCGGCGTCAAGCCCTTCAGCCAGGCCGCTGCCGAATGGGCCTTGGCTGACTGTCAGTTCAACTGGGGACTCACCCCCTGGGCGCTGTATTGCCTGCCGGCCATCCCCATCGCCTATTCGATGTATGTGCATAACCGCCCGGGCGTACGCTTGTCCGTGGCATCGCGCGGCGTGCTCGGCCGCCATGCGGACGGCTGGATCGGCGTATTGCTCGATGCCGTGGTGGTGTTCGGCATCATCGGTGGCGTGGGCACATCGCTGGGCCTGGCCATACCGCTCGTCTCGCAGCTGACCAGCGGTCTGCTCGGCATCGAGCCATCTTTTATGGTCGACATGGGCGTACTGCTGGTTTGGACCGCCATGTTCACCGTCAGCGTGTGGTTCGGCCTGGCCAAGGGCATCAAGGTGCTCTCGGACATCAACGTGATCCTGGCCGCGGCGATGCTGCTCTTTACGTTCGTGGTCGGCCACTCGGTCTTCATCATGAATGCCTGGATCGACAGTCTCGGCCAGATGGTGGCCAATTTCGTGCGCTTGAGCACCTGGACGGATCCGTTCGGCGGCTCGTCGTTTTATCAGAATTGGACGGTGTTCTACTGGGCCTGGTGGATCGCCTATGCGCCCATGATGGGTTTGTTCGTGGCCCGTATTTCACGCGGCCGCACCATCCGCGAGTTGATCATCGCCGAACTGGTCTTCGGTTCACTCGGCTGCTGGGGTTTCTTTGCCGCCTGGGGTGGCTATGCCATGCAGCTTCAGACCAACGGTATCCTCGACGTCGCGTCGATCCTCACGAACGGCGGCATCCCGGCAGCGGTGGGGGCCATTCTCAACACGTTGCCGTTTGCACCGCTGATCACGGCGCTGTTCATTCTGCTTTGCTTCATCTTTCTGGCCACGACCCTCGACAGCTCGGCCTATGTTCTGGCCTCGGTGACGTCGGCAAAGCTGTCCGGCTACGAAGAACCCAAGCGGCAACTGCGTCTGATCTGGGCTTTCCTGATCGCTCTGGTCGGCGTGGCGCTGGTCAAATTGGGCGGATTGAAGCAGGTCCAGACGTCGACGATTGTGGTCGCGCTACCCATGATCCCGGTGCTCCTCATCATGACCCTGTCGCTGATCCGCTGGCTGAAACGCGATTTTCCCAAAAAAGCTGCCGAGGCTCATTTGGTGCTCGAAGACCAACAAAGGGCGAGCGCCAAACCATGAGATGGCACACGCGCCAACAATCAACTGCCCGGTTTCAAGGACCCCGTCGCCTGGAGTCTAAATCATGCCCCTAAACCCGAACTCTCAGCTTCCGCTCATCGGCGTCAAGGTCGTTGACTTTGGACAATATATTGCAGGGCCGGCCGTGGCCATGATCCTGGCGGATCTCGGCGCCACCGTGGTGCATGTCGATCCGCCGGGCGGGCCGTTGTGGCGTTCCCCGGCCAATGCCACGCTCAACCGCAACAAGTTGATTATCTCGATCGATTTGAAACAAGCCGAAGGCCTGGAACAGGCGCTGGCGTTGATCGAGGAAGCCGATATCGTGATCGAAAACTATCGGCCGGACGTCATGAAACGGCTGGGTATCGATTTCGCCGCGTTGCGCGAGGAGCGTCCGGAACTGATCACCCTGTCGATCCCCGGCTTCGCCTCCAACGACCAGCTACGCCGGGACTGGCGCGCCCTGGAAAGCGTGATCGCCGCTAACTCCGGGGTATTCACCGACATGGGGCTCAACCGGGTGTTGATGGGCGTCAATCCTTCCTTCTCGCCCCTGCCGCTGGCCTCGGCCTACGGCACCATGCTGGCGGCATCGGCGGTGGTGCTCGCGCTGCAGGGGCGTGAGCGCACCGGGCTGGGCGACCAGATCGAAGTGCCGCTGGTCTGTGCCCTGATGGAAGGGCTGTCGTACAACTCGATCCAGGTGGACAAGCTGCCCGAGCGCTACAAGACCCAGCGCGAACAGGAAATCGAGCGGCGGCGCATCGAAGGCCTGCCCATGAACCTGAGCTACGACGAACTACAGGAGCTGCTCGACCCGTTTTATCGCAGTTACAAATGCAAGGACGGACGCATGTTCTATGTCGTCTGTCCGAGCCATAAGGATCATGCCAAGCGCTGCCTGAAAACACTCGGGTTATACGACGAGCTGGTCGCCGAAGGGATGGTCGAAGAGCCGGATACCTATATTCCGTCCAGCGAATGGCAATCCGACATGTCGCTCGGCGTATACCCGCTGCCCAAACGATGGGCCGACTACATCGCCGCGCGCATGAAGGAAGTCTTCATGACCCGCACATCGAAGGAGTGGGAGAAGATCTTCGGGCGCGGACGCTTCCCTGGCGCGCCGCAACGCTGGTTGCAGGAATGGATCTCCGACGATCATGCCGAGACGACCGGCCTGATGATCGAAGTCGAGGATCCCGAATACGGCACGATGGTGCAGCCGGGCCCGATCATCTGGTTCGCCGACAGCGGCGAGGAAATGCTCACGCCGACACCCCGTCGCTGGGTCGAATACAGCCAGGCGCTGCATGCATTGACCTCCATCGAAACCAAGCTGCCCCGCGTGCGTGCCAAGAGCGCGCGCGAAGGCTGGCTGCAAGGAGTACGTGTGCTCGACCTGTGCAACGTGATTGCCGGGCCGCATTCCGTCACCTATCTGGCTCGCTTCGGGGCCGAGGTCATCAAGATCGACCCGTCCAAGCCGTTTTACGACTGCTGGAACACGGTCCTGTTCGGCCTGACCCATATGCGCGGCAAACGCTCGCTGCTCACCGACATCAACAAACCCGATGGGCGCGAGATCTTCAATGCCCTGCTGGCCAGCGCGGATGTCGTGGTCTGGAATGCCACCGATGAGCAGGTCGTGCGGATGGGGCTGACCGAGGCGCAGATGAAAGCGGTCAATCCCGATGCCATTTTCTGCCAGCTCGACTGCTTCAGCGGTGTCAGGCCCGGGCCGCGGACCAACTACCTCGGCTACGATGACCTGGTCCAGGCGACCACCGGCATCATGCTGCGCTTCGGCGGCGGCATGGAAACGCCCGAGGAACATGCGCATGTCGGCACGATCGACGTCATGTGCGGCTTCGGCGGGTCACTCGGCGTCGCGGCGGCACTCTATCGAAAACTCAAGACCGGCCGCACCAGCCGGGTCAAGACGTCGCTGTCGGCGCTCTCCGGTCTCGCCCAGATGCCGTTTTGCTACGACCATGCCAAACGCGGTCTGTTCGACGAGCCGTCCGGCCCGGAGGCCTGGGGCTACGACAGCATGTCGCGCTTCTATGCCACCTCCGATGGCCATCTGTTGATCAGCGCCTATGAGCACGAGACGCACAAATTCGAAAACGTGGAAGGCCTCGAGGGCTTTTCGGAAGTGCCGGCGCATCAGCGGGCCGAATTTCTCGCGCCCCGCCTGATCTCCGGCCGGGCCGAAGACTGGGTCGAGCGTCTGGAGGCGGCCGATATCGGCGCGGCGGTTTGTGAAAACCTGGAGACGATCCGGTCATACAACGCCCGGCCCGACGATGGCTCCAACGGTATCGCCCAGGGCAGTTATGCCTTCACGGTGTACGAAGATCATCCGAGCGGTCATACCATCACCCAGCTCGATCCCTATGCCGTCCGCCCCACCCGGGCTCGCATCTACACGCTGGCGCCGGCCGAGAAATACGGCGCTTCGACCCGCAGCGTGCTTGCCGAGGTCGGATACAGCGACGAACAGATCGACGCGCTCGTCGAATCCGGCGTAGCGGCCGAAAGCTGGAGTCGCGAATACCTGCCGAGTTAGGCGACAGGTTTTTCCCTTTCATGGACAGCGTCGGCGTATCGCGCCGGCGCCGCATCAGGAGCACCGTATGTCCAGCAATATCCTCATGCCCCGCATCATGGAAATCGGCGGCGGCTCGATCGCACGCCTGGCCGATGTCCTGGCCGCGTTGATCGCCAAGCGGCCGCTGATTATCACCGACCCGATGATGGTCCAGCTCGGTTATCTCGAACGGCTCGAACAACTGCTGCAGGACGCCGGCATCGACTACGGCGTATTCTCCGAAACCGTGCCCGAACCGACCGAAGCGTCCGATCCGCGCCGGCGTCGACATGATGCAGCAAGGTACCGACCAGGGCGCCTATGACAGCCTGATCGCACTCGGCGGTGGCAGCCCGATCGATTCGGCCAAGGCCATCGGCGTACTTGGGCACTTCGGCGGCGATATCCGCGACTTCAAGTTCCCGAACTCCGCGGCCCAGGTCGGTCTTCCGCTGATCGCCATCCCGACCACGGCCGGCACCGGCTCGGAGATGACGCGGTTTACCATCATCACCGACGACACCGTCGGCGAGAAGATGCTCTGCCCCGGCATCGGCTTCATGCCGGCCGCGGCCATCATCGACTACGAGCTGACGATGTCCGTGCCGGCGCGCGTGACCGCCGATACTGGCATCGATGCGCTGACGCACGCCATCGAGGCGTATGTCAGTAAAAAGGCCAATGCCTTTTCCGATCACAACGCGCTGGCCGCCATGCGCCTGATCGGTCCCAATCTGCGCACGGTCTACAGCGAGCCCGACAATCGCGCGGCCCGCGAAGACATGATGCTGGGCGCCACCCTCGCCGGCCTGGCCTTCTCCAGCGCCTCCGTCGCCCTCGTCCATGGCATGTCGCGCCCGATCGGCGCGGCGTTCCATGTCCCCCACGGCATGTCCAACGCCATGCTGCTGCCCGCGGTCACCCGCTTTTCGCTCTCGTCCGCGACCGCGCGCTACGCCACCTGTGCCCGAACCATCGGCGTCGCGACAGGCAACGATGACGACGAAACGGCAAACCAGAAACTGCTGGCCGAGCTCGAGTCGCTCAATACCGAGCTGCAAGTGCCGCGTCCGCGCGATTACGGCATCGACGAAAACGAATACTTCGGTCTGCTGGATACGATGGCCGAACAGGCTCTGGCCTCCGGCTCGCCGGGCAACAACCCGCGGGTGCCGAGCCACAGCGAACTGGTCGATCTCTATCGGGAGATCTGGTAACCGACCAACGCATCAAGCGGGCGCGCTTGTTCGACGGCCATAGCGCCGCTACACGTCGGATAGATTTCGCGCCCTCGTGCCATAGGGGCGTGCTCCACGAGCCGGAAGGAATCGGGCACAGAGACCACGATTTTTAATCGTTAGGGCGCTTTGTGTTGAACAGAAACTGTGGTCTGTCCCCAATACTTCCTTGGCGGAACCATCCGCGCGCTGGATGAACGGCTTCAGCTTCACCTCGAAGCCGATGGTACGCAGCGTGTTCTGAAACCCGCGCTGCCTGGCGTCGCCCTTGTCGGTCGCATAGCAACGTGCGGTCAGCACCTCGCGATCCGCCGTTACCGCTGCCCAGAATCGGCGGTAGTCGAACTGTTTGCCGTAGGCATCGCGCACGGTGTAGTACACGTTCTGCGTGTCGACGAAGATGGCGACGGTGGTCATGAGCGGTATTCCCAGGCGTGCTTGAGCGTCGTCAGTGTAACCGGGTGACAACGAGCCCGATCGCGAAAATTTTCAGCGAAGGACCTCGTGTCTTAGCGGGAAATGATAGACGCGGATCGCCCCTATCGGGTGGCATTCGAAGAATATTCGGTTCGCAGTAATAGCGCTCTAGAAGGGAACCGAGCCGACGGCGGCATTGTTCGAACCGGCGGGGTGCGCGCACAACGCAAGACCTGACCCTCGCTTCCTCGGTAGGTCAGCGTATGGCGCCATCGTCTGGGCAAGCGTTTAAACGCCTGGATTGTCGCGTCGGCCAGTGGCTGTGCGTGGCGGCTCGGCAGCTTGATGGCGAGCAAGTAGCCGCTCTTGCGCTCGGCATGAGTAGCGATGACGCCGTTATTCACCCGGCCGAGTACCGTATCGCCCTCCCAGTCACCAAAGCGTGCTCGAGCATCCACGATGGTTGGGCGTTGATCGATATCGACGCGATCCGGGAAGCGTGCACGAAGGGCCGCCAAGCGGCGTCGCCGCCGTCGATGCACATGGCCGCGTCTGAGATAGCCGTGCAGCATGCCTCGATTTCGTGAATCCGCATAGACCCAGCGATAAATCTGCTCGTGGCTGATGCGCACGCCCGGGCGATCAGGAAAAGCGATTGGCAAGCGCCCCCGATGGCCTCCGGCGGCCAATGGGCGCATAGCTTTTTCTGAACGTAACGCACGAGTTGCGCGTTATCGACGCGGCGGCGATGGCGTGCGGTTCGGCGCTTCGCAGCGCTTGCTCGTGAGCGTAGATGCCGTCGTAGCGTCGGGCTCCGCGCTTGATCTCACGGCTGATCGTACTGCGATGACGTCCGAGCCGACGAGCAATCTCGGCGCGGGTCACCCCATACGTAAAACAGTGAAAGATCACGCGTCGCTCTGCCGAGCTAAGATGCGAATAGCACATCACGGGGCTCCGGTTTCTTGGTTGGTCTCGACAACCCCAAGTTATCCGTTTGCCCTGTGATGTCATACCTTTGGCCGCCGCTGTTGCACTTAGAACGTGAGTCCACGCGGGTGCGCGCACAACGCAAGACCTGACCCTCGCTTC
>CAWIGB010000014.1:0-64709 GCA_963835375.1 uncultured Gammaproteobacteria bacterium | reverse complement strand
CTCGAGTTCTTCGAGCGCATGGTCGAGATGGCGCGCGAATACGATCTCTGGATCGTGCAGGATCTGGCCTACGCTGATCTCACGTTCGATGGTTATGAGGCACCGTCGATTCTGCAGGTGCCGGGCGCCAAGGACGTCGCCGTGGAATGCTTCACGCTGTCCAAGAGCTACAATATGCCGGGCTGGCGCGTCGGCTTCATGTGCGGCAATCAGGAACTGATCGCCGCGCTCGCGCGCATGAAGTCGTATCTGGACTACGGCATGTTCACGCCGGTGCAGGTGGCTGCCATCGCCGCGCTCAACGGGCCGCAGGACTGCGTCGCCGAGATCCGCGATCTCTATGAAAAGCGTCGCAATATCCTCTGCGACGGTCTCAACGAGCTCGGCTGGCCGGTGGAGCGCCCGAAGGCGACCATGTTCGTGTGGGCGCGAATCCCGGAGGCGTATCAGCACATGGGCTCGCTGGACTTCACCAAGAAGCTGCTTGCCGAGGCCCATGTGGCGGTTTCGCCGGGCATTGGTTTCGGCGAATACGGCGACACGCACGTACGCTTCGGCCTGATCGAGAACGATCAGCGCACACGCCAGGCGCTGCGCAACATCAAGCGCATGTTCCGACGCGATGGCGTCGAGGCGGCGTAGGGCAGCGCTTCGGGCACACCGACTACGCGTCGGGCGAAACGCCCGGTCGCGCGTGTGCGGGTCGTTCAAGCCAATTTTCAGACGCATCAACGAGGATGACCGCAGCCCGCCTCGGGCGCGGCTCACAAACGAGGAACAGTCACGATGATGGAACCGGTCAAGGTCGGCGTACTCGGCCTCGGCACCGTGGGTGCCGGCGTGGTCAATCTGCTCGCACGCAACGGCGACGAGATCACGCGCCGTGCCGGTCGAGAGATTCGTGTCACCCGGGCGGCGGTGCAGAACATCGATCGCACGCGGGAATGCGATACCGCGGGCATCGAGATGGGCACCGATGCCCGCGCGATCGTCGAAGACCCGAACGTCGATGTCGTGCTTGAACTGATCGGCGGCGACAGCCTGGCCTATGATCTGGTCATGGCCGCGATCGCCAACGGCAAGCATGTAGTCACGGCCAACAAGCACCTGATCGCTCTGCATGGCAACGAGATCTTCGCCGCCGCCGACGAGGCCGGCGTGGTGGTATCGTTCGAAGCGGCGGTGGCCGGCGGCATTCCGATCATCAAGGCGATCCGCGAATCGCTGGCGGCCAACCGGATCGAATGGGTGGCCGGCATCATCAATGGCACCGGCAACTTCATCCTCAGCCAGATGAAATTCGAGGGCGTCACCTTCGAGCAGGCGCTGGCCGAAGCGCAGAAGCTCGGTTTCGCCGAGGCCGACCCGACCTTCGACGTCGACGGTATCGATGCGGCGCACAAGCTCGCGATTCTCGGCAGCATCGCCTTCGGCATTCCGCTGTCCTTCGACCGGATCGTCACCGACGGCATCCGCGGGATCAGCGCCGACGACATCGAGTACGCCGAGGAGCTGGGTTACCGCGTCAAACACCTGGGCATCGCCCAGCGCCAGGCGACCGGCGTGGCGATGCGCGTGCATCCCACGCTGGTCCCCGAGCGGGCGCTGCTGGCCAATGTGGAGGGCGAGAAGAACGCGATCATGGTCTACGGCGATGCGGTGGGCCCGACCGCCTACTACGGCGGCGGCGCCGGCGCCGGGCCGACCGCGTCGTCCGTGGTTGCCGACATGATCGATACCGCGCGCATGATGAGCGTCGACCCCAGCGGGCGCGTGCCGCATCTGGCGTTCCAGCCGGATCAGATCACCGAAGAGCCGATCCTCGAGTCCCCGGACTTCATCTGTGGGCATTATTTCCGCGTGCAGGTGGCGGACAAGACCGGTGTCATGGCCGAAATCACCCGTCTGCTGGCGGAGCTCGAGATCGGCATCGAGGCCATCCTGCAGAAGGATCCGCCCACCGCCGAGGACGACGCTCGCGTGATCATCATCACCAAGCCGGCCCGCGAGGGTACGCTGGCGGAGGCGCTGGATCACATCCGCGCGCTGCCGACCACGCGCGACGGTGTCGTGCATTATCGCGTGGCCGAATTCGAGGACTAGGGCGATGCCGAGTCAAAAGGCCGAGATGCGTTATATCAGCACGCGGGGCGAGGCGCCCGCGCTGGATTTCGAGCAGGTCGTGCTGACCGGGATGGCGCCGGACGGCGGGCTGTATGTGCCCGAAACCATTCCGCAGTTCTCGCACGACGAACTGGCGGCCATGGCCGGACTGCCGTACACCGAGATCGCGTTTCAGGTGATGAAGCCCTTCGTCGGCGAGGCCATCGCGGACGAGGATTTCCGGCGTATCGTCGAGGACACCTACGCCACCTTCAATCACGACGCGGTGGTGCCGCTCAAGCAGCTGTCGCACAACCATCATCTGCTCGAGCTGTTCCACGGGCCGACGCTGGCGTTCAAGGATGTGGCGCTGCAACTGCTCGGCCGTCTGCTCGATCATTTTCTGGCCCGGCGCGGCGAACGCGGCGTGATCATGGGCGCGACGTCCGGAGATACCGGATCGGCCGCCATCGAGGGCTGCCGGGCCTGCGACCAGCTCGACATCTTCATCCTGCACCCGCACGAGCGCGTCTCCGCGGTCCAGCGCCGGCAGATGACCACCGTGCACGCGTCCAATGTGCACAACATCGCGATCGAGGGCGACTTCGACGACGCGCAGGCCATGGTCAAGGCCAGCTTTGCGGATCAGAGCTTTCTTCAGGGTCGGCGCCTGATTGCGGTGAACTCGATCAACTGGGCCCGCATCATGGCCCAGATCGTCTATTACGTCGCCTCGGCCGTCGCGCTCGGTGCGCCGCAGCGCCAGGTGGCGTTTACGGTGCCCTCGGCGAATTTCGGCAATCTGTTCGCCGGCTACATGGCATATCGCATGGGCCTGCCGGTCAAACAGTTCGTGATCGCAACCAACGCCAACGACATCCTGCACCGGACGATCGCCGACAACGACTTCTCACGCCGGGCGCTGCAGGCCACGCTGGCGCCGTCGATGGATATTGTCGTTTCCTCGAACTTCGAACGGCTGCTGTTCGAGGCCTATGGCCGCGACAGCAAGGCGATTCGCGATCTGCTGGATCGCTTTGCCGACGGTCGGGCGACGATAGACGACACGCCGCTCGCCGAACTGCGCGCGCTGTTCTCGAGCTACAGCGTCGACGACGAAACCATCCTCGAGATCATTCGTGAAGCGTACACGCACACCGGCGAACTGCTCGATCCGCACACGGCGACCGGCTACCGGGCGGCCAATCGCTGTCGCATCGATGACACCACGCCGATGATCACGCTCGCGACCGCTCACCCGGCCAAGTTCGAGCAGGCGATCGTGCGCGCGGGGTTCCCGGGCGCTCCGCTGCCCGAGGCGATGGCCGATCTCATGTCGCTCGAGGAACGCTTCGATGTGCTGCCCGCCGAACTGGCGGACGTACAGGCCTACGTCGCCGCCAAGCGCCGCTGAGGTGACAGCCGGCGCCGCGAAGGAGCCGGCCCCCGACGGCCTCGACGGGGCGCCGCGCATCGTTGAGCGCGCCGTGCCCGAGACGTCGCTGGACGGGGTGAGTTCCTCGCTGCTGCAGCGGGTCTACGCCGGGCGCGGGGTGCGGCGTGCGGCCGAGCTGGACTACGGGTTGGCGGGGTTGCCCGACTTTTCGGCGCTCAAGGGTATTGACGCCGCCGTGGACGAGCTCGAAGCGGCGATCGTGGCGCAACGCCCGATCCGGATCGTCGGCGACTTCGATGCCGATGGCGCCACCAGTACGACGCTTGCGCTGGACGTACTGGAGGCGTTCGGCGCCCGGGTCGATTTCTTCATGCCGCAACGCGCGACGCACGGTTACGGACTGTCGCCGGCCGTGGTCGCCGCCATCGGCGCGGCGGGCGCCGATGGCGGGCTGATGCTCACCGTGGATAACGGCATCGCCTCGGTGGCCGGGGTCGAGGCCGCGCATGCAGCGGGCTGGCGGGTGGTGGTCACCGATCATCATCTGCCCGGCGAGCACCTGCCGGCGGCCGAGGCCATCGTGAACCCGAACCAGGCGGGCTGCGGCTTTGCCTGCAAGCATCTGGCCGGCGTCGGCGTCGTGTTCTACGTGATGGCCGCGCTGCGCGCGCGTATGGCTGAGCGCGGGACGACGACGCTGCCGCGGATGGGCGATCTGCTGGACCTGGTGGCCGTAGGCACCGTGGCCGATGTGGTGCCGCTGGATCACGTCAATCGCACACTGATCAGTCAGGGGCTGCGCCGTATTCGCGCCGGGCGCGGCCGGCCGGGCATCGTGGCGCTCGCCGAGATTGCCGGCCGCGACCCGGCCCGGCTCGATACCGACGATATCGGCTTCGCGATCGGGCCACGCATCAACGCGGCCGGCCGGCTCGAGGACATGCGCCTGGGGGTGGCCTGTCTGCGTGCGGCAACCGTCGACAGCGCCCGACAGGCCGCCGAGCGGCTGTCGTCGATCAATCGCCAGCGCCGCAGTGTGCAGCAGCGCATGCAGGATCAGGCCGAGGCAGCGCTCGAACGCCTGGCCGCGACGAATGGCGACATGCCGGCCCTGGTCGTGCACGAAGCCGATTGGCACGAAGGCATCGTCGGTCTGATCGCGTCGCGACTGCGCGAGCGTATTCATCGCCCGGTTGTCGCGTTCGCGCCGGGCGAACACGGCGAGCTGAAAGGCTCGGTACGCTCGATCCCGGGCCTGCATGTTCGTGATGCGCTGGCCGCAGTGGATGCGGATGCGCCCGGGCTGATCACGCGCTTCGGCGGTCATGCCCAGGCTGCCGGATTGTCGTTGTCGCCCGCCGCACTCGCGGATTTCTCGGACCGGTTCAGAGCGGTGGTGGCGGCCCGGCTGACGCCGGCCATGACCCTGCGTGAACACGTGACCGACGGCGAGCTCGATGGGGCGGAGCACAGCCTCGAAACCGCGATGCAGCTATGCAACGCCGGGCCCTGGGGGGCAGGCTTCGAGGCACCGCTGTTCCACGGCGCCTACCATGTACTCGGCCAGCGCGTGGTGGGAAGCGGGCATCTCAAACTCACCGTGCAGTCCAGCCGGGGCGGGGCGCCGCTCGAGGCCATGATCTTCAACCGCGACGAGCCGCTCGACGCGGCTTGCGTCCAGCGTCTGGTATTCCGCCTGCAGGTCAACGAATTCCGTGGCCGCCAGAGCGCCAATCTGATCGTGCAGTACTGTTGTGCCGACGCCCCCGGCCTGGTGCGACGCGCCGGCACGGGCTGACGCATCAATCCAGCGAGGCCGCCAATTCGGCGGCTTCACGAATGGCGCGTTTGGCATCGAGTTCGGCCGCGAGTTTGGCGCCGCCCACGATGTGGCATGTCATGCCGCGAGCTTCCAGAGCGTCCGCGAGATCGCGCCGGGTTTCCTGACCGGCGCAGATCACGATGGTATCGACCGCAAGCAACCGTGGTTCGTCGTTGATCCGTAGATGTAGGCCCTCGTCGTCGATGCGTTCATAGCGCGCGCCGCCTATCATCTCGACACCCTTGTGCTTGAGCGAGGCGCGATGCGCCCAGCCGCTGGTCTTGCCGAGGCCGCGACCCGGCTTGTCACGGCTGCGCTGCAGCAGAGTGACCTCGCGCGGGGAGGGGGAGGGATGGGCTTCGGTCAGCCCGCCGGCGGCGGCCGCCGTGCGATCCACACCCCATTCGTCGAAGAACAACTCGCGGTCTTCCGACGGCGCAGGGCGCTCGTGGGTGAGAAATTCACTGACGTCGAAACCGATACCGCCCGCGCCGATCACCGCGACCCGCCGGCCGGCCTCGCGATGGCCGCGCAGGATATCGATATAGGAAGCGACGACCGGATGATTGATGCCTTCGATCGCCGGTCGTCGCGGCATCACGCCGGTCGCGATCACGATTTCGTCGAAGCCTTCGGCCGCCAGCGTCTCGACCGTCGCCGTGGTATTCAAGCGCAGCGCCACGCCAGTCTGCTCCAAGCGCCGCCCGAAATAACGCAGGGTTTCGAAGAACTCTTCCTTGCCCGGGATGCGTTTTGCCATGTTGAACTGGCCGCCGATCTCGCTAGCCTCGTCGTACAGGCTCACCTCGTGGCCGCGGGCGGCCAGGCGGGTGGCGGCCTCGAGGCCCGCAGGACCGGCCCCGACGACCGCGATCCGACGCGGGCGGGTGGCCGCAGGAAAGTTCAGCTCGGTTTCGCGCCCGGCGCGCGGATTGACGAGGCAACTGGCCCGTTTGCCCTGGAATGCATGATCGAGACAGGCTTGGTTACAGGCGATACAGGTGTTGATATCGGCGGCGCGATTCAGGCGGGCCTTGTTCACGAACTCGGGATCGGCGAGAAAGGGGCGGGCCATGGAGACCATGTCGGCGCTGCCGTCTGCCAGCAGGGACTCGGCCACCTCGGGCGTGTTCACCCGGTTGGTGGTCACCAGTGGCACGCCGACTTCGCGCTTCAGCTTGGCCGTGACCCAGGCGAACGCGGCGCGTGGCACCCGGGTGACGATGGTCGGCACACGCGATTCGTGCCAGCCGATTCCGGTGTTGATGAGCGTGGCGCCGGCTGTCTCGATGGCCCGCGCAAGCGACACGATCTCATCCCAGCGCTGGCCGTTGTCGACCAGGTCGAGCATCGACAGACGATAGATGAGGATGAAATCCGGGCCCAGCGCGGCGCGAATGCCTTCGACGATCTCGATGGCCACGCGCTGTCGGTTTTCGAGTGAGCCGCCGTAGCCATCCTTTCGATCGTTCGTGCGTTCCACCAGGAACTGGTTGATCAGATAGCCTTCGGAGCCCATGACCTCGACCCCGTCGTAGCCGGCCTCGCGCGCCAGCTCTGCCGCCCGGACATAGTCCCGGATCGTACGCTTCACACCGCGCGCGCTCAGAGCCCGAGGCTTGAACGGGGTGATCGGCGATTTGCGCCGTGACGCGCCGACAATGAACGGGTGATAGCCGTAGCGGCCGGAATGCAGGATCTGCATGCAGATATGGCCGCCCTCGGCATGAACGGCGCGCGTGATCTTGCGATGCGGGAACACGTGGCCGCGATGGCTCATGCGCCCGGCGAAAGGCGATACCCAACCTTCGATGTTCGGCGCTATGCCGCCGGTCACGATCAACCCCGCGCCGCCCGCCGCGCGTTCGGCGAAGTACGCCGCGAGCTTGTCGTATTGCCAGAAGAAATCCTCCATGCCGGTATGCATGGAGCCCATGAGTACGCGGTTGCGCAGCGTTGTGAAGCCGAGGTCGAGCGGCGCGAGCAGGTGCGGATAGGGCGCGGCAGCGGTGGTCATGAACAAGGCAGTCCTTTGCCGGTATCGGCGGGCGCGATTGATGAATGAATCCGGGTCTCAGCGCACGGCGCGGGTGATCCAGAGGGTGATCGTGGCATGCATGACTTCGATGTTGCCGGTATCGACAATCGAAACCTGGACGTCGTAGCTCACGCCGTCATCGAGCGCTGCGCTCGCTGCCGGGCGGGCCCGGGCGATCAGATCGCTTTCGGCCTTCGTCAGATACGCGACGGTCATGCCCTTGGGAATCCAGCGCCATGCCGGTTTGACGGTCGCTTCGGCCATCAGGCCGGCAGCCAGTTCGGCCAGATTGCACATGGCGATCGCGTGTACCGTGCCGATGTGATTGTGCAGGCGTCGGCGCTTGGTCAGACCCGCCTCGCAATAGCCGGGTTCCAGACGCTGTACGGTAGGCGCGATGGTGGAGAAATAGGGCGCCCGCAGGCATACGGCACGCGTGAATATCCAGCGACCGCCCGGCGTGGATTGCAGGCGCTGCCAGTACGACAGGATCGGCGATTGGGCGGCCATGGCAAGGCAGAAGCGAAAAGAACGCTTTTTATATACGCCCGGGGCCGAAAACGCTATCGATCGATGGTGGCAGGCGTGGCAGGTTGCGGCGTCGGATGGCAGATGGTGGCTGCGATCAATCGCGCCCGGCCGGTGGCTGTGTCATTGCCATTGGCGCCGGCTGCGGCTCGGCCTCGTGTCTCGCCTTCACCCCGCATAAAAAAGCCGCGATGCAGGCGCATCGCGGCCGGGGGTACCTGTGGTTCGTGTCGGCCTGTTAGTCGAACCGGTCGTCCCGAACCTGCACGACGCCGTTATCCACGCGAGTGGGGAACGTGCTGACATCCTCGTAGGCGGGTGCGCTCAGTGCCTTGCCGTTCTTGATGCAGAAACGAGCCCCGTGGCGCGGACAGATCACTTCGCAGCCCTCGACATCGCCGCTGGCGAGTTCGCCGCCGTCGTGCGTGCACATATCGTGGATCGCGTAGTAATCCTTGTCGTATCGGAATACCGCGATCATCGTGTCGTCCACATCGACGATACGGCACTGGCCTTCGTCGAGTTCACCATCCTTGCAGACATCGACCCAATCGGTCATCGGCGTCTATCCTTTTATCCGAAGATGCGTTGAATGCTTTCCAGGCCGGCGATCAGCGCGTCGACATCGGCCGGCGTGTTGTACAGCGCGAAAGATACGCGTGCGGTGGCGGGCACGTCGAAACGTTCCATCACGGGCATGGCACAGTGGTGGCCGGTCCGGATGGCAACGCCGGACTCGTCCAGCAGGGTGCCGATGTCGTGGGCGTGGACGCCGTCCATCACGAACGAGATGATGCCGGCCTTGCCCGGCGCGGTACCGACGATACGCAGACCGTCGATGGCCTCCATCTCACGCGTGGCCCGTGCCAGAAGCTCGTGTTCGTAGTCGAATACGGCGGCGAGATCCAGGCCGTTCATGTAATCGATGCTGGCGCCGAGGGCCGCCGCACCCGCAATGTTCGGGGTGCCGGCCTCGAACTTGTAGGGCACGTCGTTGTATGTCGTGCCCGCGAACGAGACGGTCTCGATCATATCGCCGCCGCCCTGGTAGGGCGGCATGGCGTCGAGCAGCTCGCGCTTGCCGTACAGGGCGCCAAAGCCGGTGGGGCCGAACAGCTTGTGGGCGGACATCGCATAGAAGTCGGCATCCAGCGCGGTCACATCCACCGGCAGGTGCGCGACCGCCTGGGCGCCGTCGATGAGGGTGACCGCCCCGGCTTCGTGGGCCGCGGCGATCATCTCCTCAACGGGCAGCACGGTGCCGAGCGAGTTGGAGATATGCGCGAATGCCGCAATCGCGGTGCGATCGGACAGTCTGGCGCGGAAATCCTCGAGGGATACGCTGCCGTCGTCGCCGATCGGCACCACGACGACTTTGGCACCGGTGGCCTCGGCCACCATCTGCCAGGGCACGATGTTGGAGTGGTGTTCCAGTTCGGTCAGCAGGATCTCATCGCCGGGCTTGAGCCGCGGCCGGGCATAGCACTGGGCCACCAGATTGATGGCGTCGGTGGTGCCACGGGTATAGACGATCTCGTCACGCGAGGCGGCACCGAGGAATTCGGCCAGCTTGTCGCGGCAGGCTTCGTATTGCTGGGTAGCCCGCTGCGACAGTGTATGGATCGCCCGGTGCACGTTGGCGTTGGCATGGCGATAGTAGTCGTCGCTGGCCTGAATGACGCTCAGCGGTTTCTGTGTGGTGGCCGCGTTGTCGAGATACACCAATCGCCGCCCGGAGGGCAACGCCTCGAGCAGGATGGGGAAGTCGGCTCGCGCGTGCTCGGCGTCGAACGCCAGGACATGGCCTGCGGTCTGCTGCTTCACTTCGGACATGGCGGCTCCTCCAGCCAACTCAGGCCAGATCCACGTAGGCGCGACCGCCCGGCAGCTTGGCCAGAATGGCGGCCTCGACATAGCGTTCGATCGACTCGATGCCGACCTTCTGGACCAGCGCGTTGGCAAAGCTGTACGTCAGGATGGCACGCGCGCCTTCTTCATTCACGCCGCGGCTGTTGAGATAGAACACCGCGTCTTCGTCGAGCTGACCGACGGTCGAGCCGTGGCCGGCCGTGACGTCGTCGGCATAGATCTCCAGTTCCGGCTTGGCGTCCACCTCGGCGTTGTCGGACAGCAGCAGGGCGTCGCAGGACAGATCGGAATCGGTCTTCTGGGCGTCCTTCTGGATCAGGATCTTGCCGTTGAAAACGCCACGCGCATGACCGGCGAGCACACCCTTGTACTGTTCGCGGGAAATGCTGTGCTCGGTAGCGTGGTCGATTCGGGTGTGGTTGTCTACATGCTGTCGTCCGGTCGGCGCATAGACGCCGTTGAAGTGGACTTCTGCATTGTGATCCACCAGCCGAGCATTGGTATCGATGCGCGCCAGACGGCCGCCGAGATCAAAGCCGTGGTTGAACACGCGGCTGTCGCGACGCTGCTGGGCGAAGAAACTCGACACGTGGTAGCCACGCTCGGATTCCTGCTGGATACGTACGCGCGTGAGTTGCGCATTGCGGCCCATGATCGCCTCGGTCACCTGGTTGGCGAAGTAGGGCTTGCTGCCGAGCCCGACCGAGTGCTCGACGATGGTCGCCTGGCTGTTCTCGCCGAACACATACCGGTGGCGCACCTGGGTCATGCGTTCGTCGCGCACGCCGGAGGCCACGCTGATCACGTGCAGCGGCTTGTCTAACACGGCGTTGGCCGCGGTTTCGACATAGGCGCCGTCGGTGAAGAACGCCGCGTTCATGGCGGTGAGACTGCCCGGTTGTGCTTCGATTTCGCGGGCCTTGACGGTGGCCCCCGCGTTGTCGGACAGATAGTCCGCGAAAGAGCGCACAGTCACGCCCGCCGGCAGATCGTCGAGATCCGACAGCGCCGCGTTGAAATGGCCGTCGACGAAGATGATGCGATGGGCGTCGAACTCTGCGGGCATGAAGGCACGCAGTTCGTCGAGCGCCACTGGCTCGGGCTCGTCGCTGATTTCGAAGCGGCGCTTCTCGATCGGCTGGAGACTGGTGTACTTCCAATCTTCCTCGCGCGTCGACGGGAACCCCGCTTCCGAGAACCGCGTCAGTTCGGCCGAACGTTCGCGCTTGGAATCATCGCTGCCGGGCAGGTCGCGCTCGACCCGGGCGTATTCCGCGAGATAGTGGTCGATGCTGGGTTCGATCTGTTGCGTCGCGCTCATGACGTCGCAGCGGCCTCGTCGGTTTCCAGATTGGCGTAGCCTTCTTCCTCGAGCGTGTTGGCCAGCTCGGGGCCGCCCGAACGCACGATCCGGCCCTGGTAGAGCACGTGGACGCGATCGGGCACGACATGTTCCAGCAGGCGCTTGTAGTGGGTCACCAGAATCGTGGAGCGCTCGGGCGAGCGCAGGCGGTTGATGCCGCTGGCGACGACCTTGAGCGCGTCGATGTCCAGCCCGGAATCGGTTTCGTCCAGCACGGAGAGCGACGGTTCCAGCATCAGCATCTGGAAGATCTCGTTGCGCTTCTTCTCGCCGCCCGAGAAATCCTCGTTCACGCCGCGCTTGACCATGTCCATGCTCATGCCGACATGGCGCGATCTTCTCCTGCACCATCTGCATGAAGTCCACCGCATCGATTTCCGGTTCGCCGCGATATTTGCGGCGCGCGTTGATCGCGGCACGCAGCAGATAGAGGTTGGATACGCCCGGGAATCTCCACCGGGTACTGAAAGCCCAGAAACACGCCTTCGCAGGCGCGCTCGTCGGGATCGAGTTCGAGCAGCTCCTTGCCCTTGTAGGTCACGCTGCCTTCGGTGACCTCGTATTCCTCGCGGCCCGCGAGAATGCTGGCCAGCGTGGACTTGCCGGAGCCGTTCGGGCCCATGATGGCATGGATTTCGCCGTCCGGAACCTCCAGGTCGATGCCGCGCAGGATCGGCTTGCCTTCGACCTCGGCGTGCAGATTCTTGATAGAAATCATATGCGTTATTCAAACAATGAAAACTGTGACAGGCCCGGTACCAATACGGCCCGGGCCCGAGAAACGGCTGCGTACGCGTCGCGGTGCTAACCGACCGCGTTTTCCAGCGTGACGTTGAGAAGCTTCTGGGCCTCGACGGCGAACTCCATCGGCAGTTCCTTGAAGACATCCTTGCAGAAGCCGTTGACGATCAGGTTGACGGCGTCTTCTTCGGACAGGCCGCGCTGCTGGCAGTAGAACATCTGGTCTTCGCCGATCTTGGAGGTCGTGGCCTCGTGTTCAAGCTTGGCCGTGCTGTTCTTCGATTCGACGTACGGGAATGTATGCGCGCCGCACTTGTCGCCGATCAGCAGCGAATCGCACTGCGTGAAGTTGCGGGCATTCGTGGCGCTCGGCAGGATCTTGACCAGCCCGCGATAGGCCTGTTCGCCGCGCGCCGCGGAGATGCCCTTGGCGATGATCGTGGACTTGGTGTTCTTGCCGATGTGGATCATCTTGGTGCCGGTATCGGCCTGCTGCATGCCGCGGGTCACCGCCACCGAATAGAACTCGCCGACCGAGTCGTTGCCGTTGAGCACGCAGCTGGGATACTTCCAGGTGATCGCCGAGCCGGTCTCGACCTGGGTCCAGGAGATCTTGGAGCGATCGCCGCGGCAATCGCCGCGCTTGGTGACGAAGTTGTAGATGCCGCCCTTGCCGTTCTCGTCGCCCGGATACCAGTTCTGTACGGTCGAGTACTTGATCTCGGCGTCTTCCTCGGCGACCAGCTCGACTACCGCGGCGTGCAGCTGATTCTCGTCGCGCTGCGGCGCGGTGCAGCCTTCCAGATAAGATACGTGGCTGCCGGCCTCGGCGATGATCAGGGTTCGCTCGAACTGACCGGTGTTCTCGGCGTTGATCCGGAAATAGGTCGACAGCTCCATCGGGCACCGCACGCCCTTGGGAATGTAGACGAAGGAACCGTCGGTGAACACGGCGGAGTTGAGGCCGGCGAAGAAATTGTCGCCCCGCGGCACTACGGTGCCGAGATACTTGCGCACCAGCTCCGGATATTCCTGGATGGCTTCCGAAATCGAGCAGAAGATCACGCCCGCGTCGTGCAGCTTCTTCTTGAACGTCGTGGCGACCGAAACGCTGTCGAATACGGCGTCCACGGCGACGTTGCTGCCGGACGTCGGTACTCGGCGCCTTCCACGCCGGCGAGCATTTCCTGCTCGCGCAGCGGAATGCCGAGCTTCTCGTAGGTCTCGAGCAGCTTCGGATCGACCTCGTCGAGACTCTTGGGCTTGTCCTTCGAGACTTGGGGGCCGAGTAGTAGGAGATCTTCTGGAAGTCGATCGGTGGATAGTGCAGATGCGGCCATCGCGGATGTGCATTTGCTGCCACTGCCGATAGGCTTCTAGCCGCCATTCCAGCATCCATTCCGGTTCATCCTTCTTTTGGAGATGAATCGGATTACGTCTTCGTTGAGTCCCGGCGCAACCGTGTCGGCCTCGAGATCGGTGACGAATCCGGCCTTGTATTCGCGTTCGGCGACCAGTGCTTCGACGTCGTCCTGATGTGCGGCCATAGCAACTCGGATCTTGGTGAAAAGGTCGGTTATAGACCCGAAAGTATAACGCGAAAGGGCCGAGGCCAACATCGCCGTGTCTCGATTCACATAATAGCGGGGGCCTATGGTAGGCCTTCAAGGTATTGCGGGAAAAATGCTTGCATCGCCGGACCTCGTCGCGGTCTAATGAAACTCCACAATAAAGTTAAGTACAGGGAGAGCCCAATGCGCAGGATTATAAGTCTCGGTGCGGTGGCTAGCGTCGGCTGCATCGTGGCCGGTTGTTCCCAGATCACTGTCACCTCCGATACCCTGGTCAACGGCACGCGCGCATTGCCGATGCGACCACCAACGCCGTCACGGAGACCAGCCAGGGCACCACGAATACGACGCAAACGCTTCGCCCATACCCACAAGGCACGCAAGAAGTTCGTCCATTCGCAATACGCCATGCTCAAGCGCGAAGCCGCGCGCGGCTCGGGCGAGGACCTGGATGCGTTGGCCTACATGATGCAGGCCAATAACAAGTCGGCCTTCGAATCGAAGGTTCAAGCCAATTACAGCCAGCTGTTCTCGGGGATGCCCATGCCGATGCATTTCTTTCGCGGCTGTACAATGTGGTGGGAACGCCGCCGGATATGACCGCGGCGCCGGGCAGCGGCACGCTGGCCGCGAGCTGATCGCCCGCACGCGAGCCGGGTAGACCAGGCCGGCGTGTTCCGCGCGCCGGTTTTTTTTCGATGACCGTTTCCAAAGGACGCGAAGCGGATATGGGCCGTAACACCCGATGGGATATCGACGTCCCGTTCTATATCGAGATCGATGTGGCGGAATACGACATCGATCGGCTCGACCACGTCAACAACTCGGTGTACGTGCAGTACATGGAACGGGCCGCCTGGGCGCATACGGTCGCGCTGGGACTGACTGGGCTGCCTACTCGCGCTGGACGCGGCTTGCGTGGTCCGCCGGCACGAGCTCGATTATCTGATCGCTGCCAGCTCGACGATCGGGTCCAGGTTGCGACCTGGATCGGCGAGAACGATGGCCGGCTGGCGATGTGGCGCCATTTCCAGATGCGGCGCGTCCCGACGGGCGACCATCTTCCGAGCACGAACCCAATACTCACCGTGCGGCTGTCCAACGGTCGGCCTGCCGGATGCCGACGTCGTTTGTCGAGGCCTATACGCCGGTGGCTCATGTCTGAACACGCCGCGGCGCCTCGCGATCCATTACTGTCCCGGGTGTCGCTGGGTGGCCCGGCGGCTGGATGGGCCAGGAACTGCTGACCACGTTCGGGACAGCTCGGCGAGGTTGCGATCGTGCCGGCCGGTCGTAGCGTGTTCAAATTCTGGCTCGACGGCGAATGCTGCATTCCCGGGTCGAAGCCGGCGGGTTTCCCGAACGAAACCGATCAAGCAGTCGATCCGCGACCGCATCGAGCCGGACGCGATCTCGGCCACTCCGAAGCTTGAAGCCCGCAGTTTGGCTGGCCGTCGTGGGCACATCGTGAACGACCGCCGGCCCCGGACAGAGCCCCCGGGGTCAACCACTCCAGACCAGATCGACGCGCTGGGGCTCGACCGCGACCATCGCGACTTGACCGAATCGACGCGCGAGGCTACGGGCCGGCCTTCCTCCAGTCCGCCGATCAGCTAGCCCGGCTTGTCCGGCCATTCGCCGCCGGGATCGCGATTGACCGCTGCAAGCCGACCAGCCGTGCGGTCGAGCAGAGTGTCGAGCACGTAATGCGCGCGCGGTTATCGGCCCCGGCGGCCGCGGCGCCGCCCGGGTTGTAGGCGGTGATGATCCAGGCCGGCCGCCCCGTGCGGGCTCTGATCCATTCAGCGAGCGTCGCGGGCGTTGCCGGAGGCTGGTTCGGGCGGACGTTTTCACCGTCCTGCTTGACGCAGTCTTAGGATGCTTTCGATCGCGTTTTTCAGATCGGTAGCGTCACGACAAGAGTACCCGGGGCGGGCCCGGGCCGTTTCGCGTTCACCAAGTCGCGATTATGCCACGCGGCTTTCAAGCCGGTGGTCCTTGTGCCGATGGTGAACCGGGTCGACGAGATAGTCCTTGCTGAAGGCGTCGGTCAGGATGGCGTCGTAGCGCATTTCGTCGTATTCCTGGACCTTGACGCTTCGGCGTCGTGAGGACCTGTCGTTTGACCGCCCCCCGCCGTCGCTCATCGAGGTATCAGCCCCTCGATTCGCCCTTGGCGACGGCCTTGGCGAAGGTTCGTAGGTCCTCGACCTCGATCAGCTTTCGAAGGCCTTCTCCATGCGGCCGGTCGCGGTTGCCGTCCGACCCATATAGATATCGGCACTCAGCCGCTCGCGGAACTCTGAAGGTTCCATGATTGCATCGCCCAGCGTATTGATGAGCGATCGCTCGGGCCCTTGTGGTCCACGCCGGTCGGGAAGACCAGTAGCCGCATGGCGCCGCCGACGAACGGTTCGGGAAATTGCGGAAGAAGCCGTCGAAGGCCTGCTCGATCTTGCGAGGCAGTCGGCCATGACGTAATGCACGTGGGGGATGTCTTCGTCCTTTTCACCTTCGTCGTAGAAAAACTTCAGCGTGGCCGAGCCGAAATACAGCTCGGAGAGCACGTCGCCCAGCCGTGCCGACAGCAGTTCCTTGCGTTTGAGCTCGCCGCCGAGCATGCCCATCGTGATGTCCGAGCAGATCGCCAGCGCCGAGGAGAAGCGCTCCAGCTGACGGTAATAGGGCGCAGCCGCGCCGGAACCGGCGCCTTGGCTGTCATCGCACCGGTCAGGCCGAACGTGAACGCGCGCGCCGCGCGGTTGACCGAATGGCCCACGTGCGACCACAGCAGCTCGTCGAATTCCTCGAGATTGTCGTCGCGGGCGGCCTCCATCTCACCGAATACATAAGGATGACAGCGAATCGCGCCCTGACCGAAGATCATCAGGCTGCGGGTGAGGATGTTGGCGCCTTCGACCGTGATCGCGATCGGAATCGACTGATAGGAGAAGCCAGATAGTTGCGCGGCCCCTGCTGTATTCCGCGGCCGCCGTGAACGTCCATGGCGTCGTTGACGATCTGGCGCATCCATTCGGTCATGTGGTACTTGGCCATCGCCGTGACCACCGACGGCGTGCAGTGATCGACGCCGGCGGCCGTGAGTACGCGCGCAGCTTCCATCTTGTAGTTGAGCCCGGAAATCCGCGCCGTGGCTTCCTGCACGCCTTCGAACTTGCCGATCGGCAGCTTGAATTGGCGCCGGATGCGCTCCGAACGCGCCGGTCATGCGATAGGCGACCTTGGATGCGGCCGATGACAGCGCCGGCAACGAGATGCCGCGGCCGCGGACAGGCATTCCACCAGCATGCGCCAGCCGCCGCCAGCCTTTTCCGGGCCGCCGATGATCGCATCCATCGGCACGAACACGTCCTTGCCGTAGATGGGCCCGTTCATGAACGCCCGGGATAGTGGCGGTCCCGATCTCCACCCCGGGTTCGTCGGCCGAGATCAGCGCGCAGGTGATGCCGTAGTCGGTTTTGTCCGCATCGCCCAGCAGCCCATCGGGGTCATACAGTCTGAAGGCCAGGCCGATGACGGTGGCGACCGGGGCCAGCGTGATCCAGCGCTTGGAGAAGGTGAGCCGGATGCCCAGCACTTCCTCGCCGTTATGCCCGCCGGGGCACACGACGCCGTTGTCCGGTAAGGCGCCGGCTCGGAGCCGACTTCGGGGCCGTCAGGCCGAAGCAGGGAATTTCGGAGCCATCGGCCAGTCCCGGCAACCATTTTCTGCTGCGCCGGGGTCCCGTAACGCACGAGCAGTTCGCCCGGGCCGAGCGAGTTGGGCACCATCACCGTCACCGCTGTGGTCAGCGAGCGCGACGCGATCTTGGCGATCACCGTCGATTGCGCGACCGCGGAAAAGCCAAGGCCGCCGTGCTCCCGGGGGATGAGCATGGCGAAGAACTGGTTCTGGCGGATGTAGTTCCACGCGTCGGCGAGATCCCTGAGCTCGTCGGAAATCTCCCATTCGTCGAGCATTTCGCACAGCGTTTCGGTTTCGTTGTCGAGAAACGACTGTTCCGCTTCGGTGAGCGGGGTGCGCTCGAAGCCCAGCAGATACTGCCAGTCGGGCTTGCCGCGGAACATCTCGGCTTCCCACCAGGCGCTGCCGGCTTCCAGCGCTTCGCGTTCGGTGTCCGACATCGGTGGCAGGACCGCCTTGAAGCCTTTAAGATGGGCCGGGTCGCCAGCTTGCGGCGTAGCGAGGGATGTTGAAGATGGCCAGGATCGGCAGGAATATCAGCGCGGCGACCAGCAGGCCGAGCCCGCCGATCGCGCCGACGGCGGCCAACGTGGCGAAATACACCACGACGGCCGCACTCCAGGCGATCAGGGGCGCCCCAATAGGCCAGCGTCCAGATCGCCGCGATGGCGATCGAGAAGAGCTGTCATAACACTCTCGGTTAAAATTCGTGCCGTGGTCCCAGCGTGGCGCCGGGATCGGCGTCGCCGTCGTTGGCGCCCTGGCGGAGTCGCTTGATCGAGACAGCGGTGCCGTCGAGTTCGTGCGGCATGAGACTCACCATCAGGAAATGGACGTAGTCGGCAAAGGCCGGCTCATCGGCCCCGGGCCATTCGCCGGGAGGTCGCGACGGATCTGCAACGAGCCGAGGAAAACCGAGAAGGTCATCAGCGCCCACCGCCGGGCGTGGCGGGGGACAGGCCGAGTTCGGCGTAACAGACGATGAAATCCAGCCGCCGTTTGGACACGCGTTCGACGTAGTCGCGTACGCAACCCGGCCTGTTGGCGTTCGACAACGCCATATAGATACGACTGGCACGCGGAGGTGTTGACTTCGGTTATCAGGCGCTTGATGCGGGCGCGGGATCGGTTTCCTGTTGGACGCGTTCGAGCACCTCATCGGTTTCACGCGTCTCCCAGCGTTTGAGCGCGGCCACGATCAGCGCTTCGCGATTGGGGAAATGCCAGTAGAAGCTGCCCTTGGTGACCCCGAGCTCACGGGCCAGGGGCTCCACGGCCACGCCTTCGATACCGCGATGGCCGATGGCTCGAGCGCGGCTTCCGCCCAGTCCTCCGCCGAGAGACCCCTCTCGGTTCTTGGGCATACCGCATTGCACCATTTGACTTACGTATAATGTTGCTCAGTTCCGCGCTGTCAATACGCCGCCGTATGGAATAAAGACGAAGAGCGAGGGAGACGCATGCGCCAACCCACGCGTTCCGACTACGCCCACTCCCCCAATCAGGTGAAATGGGGCGAGATGGACAGCCTCGGCCACGTAAACAACACGGTGTTCTATCGTATTCCGAGGACGGCCGTATCGACTACATCCACCCGATCGCCGATGGCGGCGATACCCAGACCAGCGATGGTCCGATCCTGGCCGATCTGCGCTGCAGTTTTCGCCAGCAGCTGCGTTTTCCCGCGGACGTGGAAATCGGCACCCGGGTCAGCCGCATCGGCCGTGCCAGCATCGAGCTGGAGCAGTGCCTGTTCTTCGCCGACAACGATGAAGTGATCGCGGTCTACGAGCGGTGGTGGTCTGGTTCGACTTCGGCGCCCAGACCAGCATGCGGGTGCCGGAGACCGTGCGTGAACGCATCCGCAACTCGAGAACGTGCCGCCGGAGGAGTAAGAGGCCGACAGCGAGCCGACGGCGTCGTCCCCGCGCTCGCGGAAGCCGTCGCGCACGAACACATCGGCGATATCAGCTGCCCGCTGCGCGGATACGCGCCTGCAGGGTCTTGCCGATGGCGATCATCATGCAGATGCGGTGATCCGGCGGCAGGTTGATCAGGTGCGCGACGCGCTTGAAGTCGAAACCGTCCATGGGGCAGGAGTCGTAGCCCATCGCCCCGGCCGCGAGCATCGCGGTCTGGGCCGCCATCCCGCAGGAACGCATGCCCTCGTCGCGCTGGAGCTCGTCGTCGTCGCGATAGAAGTGCCGGATCTCCCGGACCATGGATGCCGCCACGCTCTCGGGGGCGTTGCGCCAGTAACGCTCGGGCGATTTGTCCCAGCTCTTGAGATCCATACACAGGATCAGCAGCAGCGAGGCTTCTGTGACCTGCGGCTGATCCCAGGCCGCCTTGCGGATCTCGGCGCGCAGCTCGGGGTCCTGGGCGGCGACGAAGCGCCAGTTCTGGATATTGAAGGCGGTCGGTGAGAGCAGCACGTGCCGCATGAGATCGCTCGATCTCTGCATCGGTCATTCGATGGGTCGGATCGAAATGGCGCACCGAACGCCGCTTGCGATCGCCTCGAGGACATCCATCGCTAGGCGCGTCGGCAGCGCGCGCGCCTGGGCCGCCGCGTTGCCGACGTAGTCCTGCGGGCGCATGGCCGAGCAGCTGCTTTTCGTCTTCGGGGATCGCGAGCCTTGATGAAGGCCTGCATGGCGGCGGCATCGATCATCTTGCCGCGGGTCAGCGCCTTGAGCTGCTCGTAGGCGCCGCTGATGCCGCGTACGCGCATGACGGTCTGGACCGCCTCGGCAAGCACGATCCAGTTGTCTTCCAGATCCGCAGCCAGCCTTGGCGTCGGCCTCAGCTTGCCGATGCCGCGCAGCAGTCGCATAGGCCACGCCGCCGTGGGCGAGGCCCACGCCGAGATTGCGCAGCACCGTGGAATCGGTCAGATCGCGCTGCCAGCGCGAGATCGGCAGCTTGGCGGCCAGATGATCCATGATCGCGTTCGCCAGCCCCAGGTTGCCCTCGGCGTTCTCGAAGTCGATCGGATTGACCTTGTGCGGCATCGTCGACGAACCGACCTCGCCCTCGACCGTCGCCTGCCTGAAATAGCCGAGCGAGATATAGCCCCACACGTCGCGCGAGAAGTCGATCAGCACCGTGTTGATGCGCATCACCGCATGGAAGAACTCGGCGATGAAGTCGTGCGGCTCGATCTGGGTCGTGGCCGGGCTGATCTCCAGGTCCATGCCGCGGATGAAGCGCGCCGCGATGCCGGGCCAATCGGCGTCCGGATAGGCGGCGATATGGGCGTTGTAGTTGCCCACGGCGCCGTTCATCTTGCCGAAGATGTCACCTCGGCGAGAGCGGTCGCGCTGGCGGATCAGCCGCTGGGCGAACACCGCCATCTCCTTGCCCAGCGTCGTCGGCGAGGCCGACTGGCCATGGGTGCGCGAGAGCATCGGCATGTCGGCGTACTCGTGCGCGAGCCCGCCGATGGCGGCGATCACCCGATCGATCGCCGGCAGCAGGTTGTCGTCCCGCGCGTCGCGCAGCATCTGCGCATAGGCGAGATTGTTGATGTCCTCGGACGTGCAGGCGAAATGGATGAACTCGTTGACGTCCGCGAGCTCGTCGTAGTTCCTGATCTTGTTGCGCAGGTAGTACTCGACCGCCTTTACATCGTGATTGGTCGTTCCTCGATCCCTTTGACCTGCTCGCCCCCCGTATCGAAATCGTCGATCAGCTGTCGAGAAAGGCGTTAGCCGCCTCCGACAGTGGCCGATATCGGCGATCGCGGCTTCGCCGCCAGCGCCTGCAGCCAGCGGATCTCCACGATCAGCCGGTAGCGGATCAGGCCGTATTCGCTGCAGATCGCGCGCAGGTCCCACGTCTTGTCGGCGTAGCGGCCGTCGATCGGCGAAATGGCAGACAGCGCGGTCAGTTGCATGGCCATGGGCACGCATCCCTAACGGGCGGTGATAGAATCGGCGATTCTACCGAATTCGAGTGCCGGCGTCGCCAGTGTTCGGCGGTCCATGGCATTTGTCGGGCGGCCCCGGGCCGGGATACCGCATCAAGAAGGAGTCCGCGATGGCACGAAGAGAACTACCGGATCGAGAAGGACAGCATGGGCGAACTCAAGGTGCCCAAGGACGCGCTCTGGGGCGCGCAGTCGCAGCGCGCGGTCGAGAACTTCCCGGTCTCCGACCTGCGCGCGCCGCGCGCCATGATCAACGCGCTGGGGCTGATCAAGGCCAGCGCCGCCGAGGTCAACCGCGATCTGGGCCTGCTCGACGCCGATATCGCCAGGCGATCATCGAGCTCGGCAAGGTGGCGGTCGGCCACCACGATGCCCATTTCCCGGTTGATATCTTCCAGACCGGCTCCGGCACCTCGACCAACATGAACACCAACGAGGTGGTCGCGCATCTGGCCACCGAGGCAGCCGGCCAGACCGTGCACCCGAACGACCACGTCAACATGGGACAGTCGAGCAACGACGTGATCCCTACCTCGATCCATGTCGCCGCCGTCATCGAGTGCGAAAAGCGCCTGCTGCCGGCGCTGCGGCACATGCGCGACACGCTTTACACCAAGGGCGAGGAACTGGCCGAGGTGGTCAAGACCGGCCGCACCCATCTGATGGACGCCATGCCGGTGCGCTTCGACCAGGAGCTCGGCGGCTGGGCCGCGCAGATCGATTCCAACATCGCCCGCATCGAATCTGCGCTGACTCGCATGCGGGATCTCGCCCAGGGCGGCACCGCCGTCGGCACCGGCATCAACGCGCATCCGGAATTCGGCGAACGCTTCGCCGCGGCCATCGGCAAGGCCAGCGGCTGCCACTTCGACCCCAGCAGCAACTACTTCGAAAGCCTGTCCTCGCAGGACCCGCGGTCGAGCTCTCCGGCCAGCTCAAGACCACCGCCGTGTCGATGATGAAGATCGCCAACGACCTGCGCTGGATGAACTCCGGTCCGCTGGCGGGGCTCGGCGAAATCCAGCTGCCGGCCCTGCAGCCGGGCTCCAGCATCATGCCCGGCAAGGTCAACCCGGTCATCCCGGAGGCCGCCGCCATGGTCGCCGCCCAGGTCATCGGCAACGACACGACCATCACCGTCGCCGGCCAGGCCGGCAACTTCCAGCTCAACGTCATGCTGCCGGTGGTCGCCTACAACCTGCTGCAGAGCATCGAGCTGCTCACCAACACGGCCCACTCATGGCGGACAAGGCGATCGCCGGCTTCACCGTCAACCAGGATAATCTGGACGACGCGCTGTCTAAGAACCCGATCCTGGTCACCGCGCTGAATTCGGTGATCGGCTACGACAAGGGCGCTGCGATCGCCAAGCAGGCCTACAAGGAAGGCCGCCCGGTCAAGGATCTGGCCATGGAGCAGACGGACCTGAGCGAGGAAGAACTGGATCGTCTGCTCGATCCCAAGGATCTGACCAAGGGCGGCATCAAGAAGTAGGCGTTCGAACGCAGCTGCCGGGTCGGGCGGCACGATCCGAAGGGTCGTGGCCGTCCGTGCAGTTCTTCGATCTCGTAATACGAGTTGACGCATGGCCTCAAGACAAGCCCAATCGACCGGCGCCGGTGTTCTGGGCGCTGGTCACTGTTCTGGCTCACCATTGCACTGGGGCTGATCAAGCTCGGAAGAACACTGTCCTTGCCGGCCGGCCCGGCAGGGCATTCATTCACTGTGTTCACCTTCATCGCCATCTATTCGCTGATGACGCTGGTGGCGATCTATCTCGCCATGGGTGCGTCGTGGGCGCGCGGGGCGATGCTGATTCTGTTCGTCATCGGCATCCTGCCTGCGTTGCCGCTGGTGTTCGCGCACTTCGCGGCCATACCGATGGCGGCCACGCTGACCTGCGGCCAGGCTCTGGCCCAGATCGTCGGGCTGTATCTGGTGTTCCGCGAGCCGGCCGCGAGCTGGTTCGGGCGCCCAATCGAACGCTAACCTTGACGATGGTTGGCAACGCTTGCCGATGCCGGGCGTCGCCGAACAGCGAAATCTCAGTCGGCGTATTTAGACATCACGCTCGCGATACCCGGCATGGCAACCACCACTTCGCGCTGGGCACGGCCGCGCAGCCGCTGGTAGCCCGACTTGACGACGCGATTGTCGACCTCGGCTACCCGACGGTCGCTCACCGCGAGGAGGGCGTCGGCCACCTCGGTCTGATGCGCCATCAAGTGATCACGAAATTGGGTGTCCGGATTGGCTTCGGCATTGGCATAAAACGGTTCCAATGCGCCCACGAATTCGGGCAGCAACGTGCGCATGGCGCTGTCGATCAGATTCGGCTTGGCTTTTCGCACCATGTTGAACCCGGTGCGCAGCGCCATGTTCTTCTTCTCGATCTCGCTGGCGACCAGCGCCTTGCTGTCCTCGAGAAGCCGGGGAAAGACGTATTGGTCGAGAAGCTGCCGGGCCAGGGGGCCCTGTTGTGTTTCAGACACGGCTGGAACCATTCGGTACTGGATTGTGGCGCGAATGTTCCAGATTGCCCCGCAGCCGTCAATTCTGCGTGTTCAGCCGCTGTTTTGTATCCGGCGTGCGGCGTTACGGGCCGTCGCGACCGGGCCCGCATCCTGCATGAGATCGTGGCGTCGAACCCGGTGCATGATCGCTCGCACGCACGCCGGACAATATCGCTAAGATACCGGGCGTAGTATGAGTCGACGAAGCAGGCGGGATGTTCCGGGACGATCGAGCCGATCCAGGCGCGACACGAGTCAGCGTTCCTCGATGCAGCGCGGCGCAGCGCGCGTCTTCACCACCCCTGGATTTCGCCGCCGCGGACCGTCGCGGGGTTTCGACAGCATCTGCGACGCTACGAGGCAGTCAACCAGGCCAGCTATGTCGCGATCGCCGAGAACGGCGATCTGATTGGTTGTGTGCATCTCAACGAGATCGTGCACGGGGCCCTCGAATGGCTCTATCTCGCCTATTTTGCGTTCGAGCCCTACCAGGGGCGCGGGCTGATGTCGCAGCTGCTGGCCGGCGTGATCGATCGGGCTTTCGACCGGCACAGACTGCACCGCGTCGAGGCGAATGTACAGCCCGCGAACAGCGCCTCGAAGGCACTGGTCGAACGGCTGGGGTTCCGCCTGGAAGGTTTCTCGCCGCGCTATCTCAAGATCGGCGGTCAGTGGCGCGATCACGAACGATACGCCTTGACCGTCGAGGACTGGACGGGTTGGCGCCCGGCCGTTTAGGCCGCCACCGGGGCGCGGACTCGTACGAAACCTCAACAGACGCTAGCGTGAATGCATGCGTGCCGTGATCGACATTCTGGATATTCTGGCCTGGCCGCTGACCGTGCTGGTGCTGGCATTCGGTTTTCACCCGCAGCTGACGGCCTTGCTGCGACGGGTCTCGCGCGTGGGCTACGATGGGTTCTCGGTTCAATTCGATCGCCTGATCGGGCCGGCCGAGCGAGCGCTGCCGGACGAGCAGAACGACGATGACGCAAGCCCCCGGGCGCGACGCGCCTTGCGCCTGCGGAGCCTCGCCGAACAGGCGCCGCGGGCGGCGATTCTCGAAGCCTGGACCGATCTGGCCGAAGCGATCGAAACGCGATCCGCCCCCGCCGGTCGAAACGCGCTTGCCGGCGCCCCGGCTGCCGAGTCCTCGGGCACTGATGGCGTGCTGCATGCGCTTGCCGAGATCCGCGACCGCGCGCTGACCGCCGACGATCACGAAGTCGGCCGAACTGCGGCAATCCGTTATGTGAACGTGGCTTGTCGTGCCCGCGACCGCATCGAATCGGCAGCGCCATGACGAGACGGGAAGAGGCGCTGGATCTCGACGCGCGCGATCCGTTGGGGCCCCGGCGCGACGCATTCCGCCTGCCGGACGGGCTGATCTATCTCGATGGCAATTCGCTCGGGCCGTTGACCCACGCGGCCCGCGCCGCCCTTGATCGCGCCATCGACGTGGAATGGGGCGAGGGCCTGATCGGCTCGTGGACACTGCCGACTGGGTCGACCTGCCACGACGCATCGGCGCGCGCATCGCCCCGTTGATCGGCGCCGAGCCGGGCGACGTCATCTGCACGGATGGCACATCGCTGAATCTGTTCAAGGTGCTGTCGCTCGCGCTCGATCTGCGCCCGACGCGCTCACGCGTGGTTTCCGAACGGCATAATTTCCCAACCGATCTCTATGTCGCCGAACAGGCGATCGCGCGCGCCGGCCACGATCAGCGCATGGTCCGCGTCGATTCGGCGGACGAACTCGATCGATGGATCGACGAAGACCTGGCCGTGCTGCTGCTCACGCACATCGATTATCGCACCGGCGCCATGCATGATCTGGCGCGACGCACGGCCCGGGCCCGGGCTGCCGGCGCGCTGGTGGTCTGGGATCTGGCGCACAGCGCGGGTGCAGTGCCGCTCGAACTGCGCGCCGCTGGCGCCGATTTCGCGATCGGCTGTGGTTACAAGTACCTCAATGGCGGGCCGGGCGCGCCTGCGTTCGTCTATGCGCATCCGCGTCATCACGGGGCGCTCGATCAGCCGCTGGCCGGCTGGTTCGCCCACGCCGATCCGTTCGCCTTCGATGCACGATTCGAAGCCGCGGCCGACATGCGGGCGTTTCTGTCCGGTACGCCGTCGGTGCTCGGCATGCGGGCGCTGGAAGCCGCGCTCCAGCTATGGGCCGATGTGGATATGATCGCGGTTCGCGACAAGTCGGTCGCGCTGTGCGAGCTTTTCTTGGCAGCCGTGGAATCCCTCTGTGCCGACCACGGCTTGGCGCTGGCCAGCCCGCGAGACGCAGCGGCGCGCGGCAGCCAGGTTTCTTTCCGTCATCCCCGGGCATACGCCATCATGCATGCGTTGATCGACCACGGCGTGGTGGGCGATATGCGTGCACCGGATATTCTGCGGTTCGGGTTCGCCCCGCTCTACACCCGCTACGTCGATGCGATCGATGCGGCGGAGACGCTGGCCCGCATTGTGGAAACGCGACAATACGAATTGGCCATCTATCAGGAACGCACTGCGGTGACGTGAGCACTGCAGGCACGCAAGACGATGGCCCGGCGCTGGGGGGAGGCCACATGCTTCTGAATCTGTTGACCCTCGGCGCCGCGTGCGCCCTGGGTGCCTTTCTGATCAGCTTGCGGCTGGGCGATCGAGGACGCATGCAGCGTTCGGGGGCCCTGTTCGTGGCCATGCTGGCATTGTTGTTCGTGAAGCTCTACCCGCGGTTCGAAATCGTGTTCGGTGCGATTGCGATCGCCGCAGCGCTGGCCTATGCAATACCAGCGCTGCGGCAAATGCGTGCCCGGCGTGATCGACCGGATGATTCAGACGATCGCTGACCGCTTCCTCAGCCGCGTGCGGCGTTCTGCGGAAACATGTGACGGCGGGCGTCGTCATCCATCTCGGCCTTGAAAGCGTGCTTGGACTTCAATGCCTTGGCCCGCTGTGCGGCCGGTCGCTCATCGATTTCGTCGAGCAGCCGCTTGATGTGGGGGAAGTCCGACCACACGCCCTGGTTGTCGAGGATGAAGGGCAGGCGACCACCCCAGCCCCACAGCGCCATGTCGACGATGCCGTAGACCTCGCCCGCCATGTAGCGACGGTCGGCCAGATGGGTATCGATCAGGCCCCAGTGGCGGCGTGCCTCGAAATCGTAGCGATTCACCGCGTAGTCGTTGCCTTCAGGTGCGAAATGCCGAAAATGCACGCACTGCCCCGAGTACGGGCCGATACCGGTGGCGATGAACATCAGCCAGGATAGCGCCTGGCCGCGCTCGGTCGGATCCTCGGGCAGTCGGTACTGCCCGGTCTTGTCGACCAGATAAAGCAGCATGGCCGTGCTGTCGAAGATACGGGCTCCGGTGTCGGTGTCGACCATTGCCGGCGTCTTGGCGTTCGGATTGATCGCCAGGAATTCCGGCTCGTGCTGTTCGCCCTTGCGCGTGTCGATCGGCATGAGCTCGTATTCGAGACCGGTCTCTTCGAGGTAGAGGGCGATCTTATCGGGGTTGGGCGAGGGGTGGTAGTAGAATTCGATCATCGGGTGTCGGAGAAGAGAATGAACCGCCCGACTGTGTATTGCCGTTCTCCCTTGCGCAAACATTGTTCGCATCGAGCGGCGATCAGCCAGCCTCCGCGCGGGTTTCATCGTCCGGGCCCGGGATCATCTGCGCGGCACATGCGCGGGTCCAACCGCGATAGACGCGGTCGAGCAGACGGGCGGTCGCTGCCTGCAGGGTGGGGGCGCACAGTGGCATTCACGTACGTAACCTACCGCGCCTCGGTCGGGCGTCGTTCCTGGGGCGATCGAGACGCCGCGCCTGTGGTAGCCGGCGACGATCAGGCCGGCGCCGAGCGTGTCAGCGGGCCGAGGTCGACCGGAGGCGTGTTGCCGGCAGTAATCGTTGCCCGGCTGAAGCCCGGCGGCTGCGGCGGGCAGGGACAAGCCGCGACCCCGACGGGCCCGCGGCTTCCGGTTCAGCCAGGGCGTTCTATGCCTCGCCGGCGTGAATACGCCCGAGGCGCTTCATCCACGGCAGCACCGCAAATGCAATGGCCGTGCAGATCACACCGGTCACACCCAGTTCGAAGAACAGGTTGGTGTAGATCGGCAGCGTTCGGGTGGGCTCGGTTACGCCTTGCGGAACGCTCGCAATATTGGCGACCAGCCCGCCAAGATACTGCGACACACCGGACGAGACGAAGTAAGCGCCCATCATGAACCCGCTCATGCGCGCCGGCACATAGCGCGCGATCATGGCCAGGCCGAGGCCGGAGACGAGCAGTTCGCCAAGCGAACTGAAGCCATAACCCCAGACCATGATCCAGGAGTTCACCTTGCCGTCCACGGCCAGCCAGGCCGCCGAACTGTAGGTGAAGAAGCCGATGGCCACGAACACGAAGCCCAGTGCGAACTTGGCGGCGATGTGCAGATCACGGCCGTGCTGGCCGGCCCGGGTATAGAGCCACGCCAGGATAGGAGACAGCACCATGATCCAGAGCGGGTTGAGCGCCTGGAACTGGCCGGGCGACCAGGTCCACAGATGCGTGCCGAGGATCGCGAAGTTCCAGTCCACGTTGCGTAGCGCGAACAGTGCCAGCGAGCTGGACATCTGCTGGTAAAAGATGAAGAAGAACACCGTTTGTATCACCAGTATCAGCGCGGCCAGCAGGCCGGCGCGTTCCTGGCGGTCGCCGCGCTTGATCAGGATCCAGAAGATGGCGAGCACGGCCAGACCGGCCAGCAGTACGAACGCTTCGGCCAGCGTCTCGTATTGCAGGATCGCCGCCGACACGGCGACTGCCACCAGTCCGCCGAACGCAACTAGGGCCACCTTCATCGGATCGGCCGGGTGCCGGTCCGGCTCCGAGCCGATGTGCTGCATGGCGTTGCGCATGACCAGGTAGTTGGTCAGCCCCAGCAACAGGCCGAAACAGCAGACGGCGAACGCGGCATGCCAGCCGTAGCC
The DNA here is from genome assembly GCA_963835375.1 of uncultured Gammaproteobacteria bacterium. Lineage (GTDB taxonomy): Bacteria > Pseudomonadota > Gammaproteobacteria > Nevskiales > Salinisphaeraceae > Salinisphaera. Next base: position 36,150 of record CAWIGB010000014.1, on the reverse strand, counting down.
GTGGCCATAGACCTCGTTCACGTGGTTCTTCACCCAGGGTGTGAACAGCTGTGACGCCGCGGCGCCCACGTTGACCGCCATGTAGTAGATGGTGAACGCCGAGTCGATCTTCGAATCGTCTCCCTCGAAGATCTTGCGCACCAGGTTGCCGGCATTGGACTTGAACAGGCCGTTGCCGACCACGATCACGCCCAGCGCCGAGAACAGGAACCAGGTGTTGATCGTCGGCACGCTCATGCAGGCATAGCCGAGTGCGAGCACGAAGGCGCCGGCCAGCATGGTGCGCCGTGTGCCGAGAACCTTGTCGCCGATCCAGCCGCCGATGGCGGGGGAGACATAGATCAGTGCAGCGCATGCTCCCCAGACGAGGTTCGCGCGATCGTCGGCGAACCCGAGCTGCTGGATCATGAAATACACGATCAGCACTTGCATGCCGTAGAAGCCGAAGCGCTCCCACAGCTCGATCAGAAAGACCGTCGAGAACGATTTGTTCTGCGACACGGCCGTAGCGGTTGTCGTACTCATTCTGCTCCCTTCAAACACGATCCGCGTTGACGACCGATCCCCCGGTCGAACGCCAAGCGGGAACCCTAGCGGCCGGTTACCGGCGACGCTATCTATTTATTCGTCGAATCAAGGGGGTGACACGGGACCGACCCTCGCTATAGGCAAGAATCGGGCCCGCCGCTTCGGCGTGCCTCGCAGGCTGCGGGGCGGGGAGTGGGTTCGCATGCCAAGGCGGTGTACGTATCGCCGGCAGACAGTTCCGGTGGGCGTTGGCGCGGCACGGCATTGCCAGCGCCCACGTCAATCCGGCCCGACAGGCATTCCGCGCTTGGCTGGCACGCCAATGCGTGCTCTGCATCGGCGTGCCGATTACTGCGTCAGGGACGGCGTCGTCTGGGGCTGCGGCCGCTGCGCCGAGCAGCGGCCGCTGTTCAGTCGCCCGTCGCAATCGTGCTCTGGACAGCGGTTGCGCGATTGCGGTCGGCGACGGCGAGTTCCCGCTGCATGCTCTTCACGACCGCCACGCACATCAGGATCATCACCACCGAGAACGGCAGCCCGCCGACCAGCGAGGCGGTCTGCAGCGCGGACAACCCGCCCGCGATCGCGAGCGCGATGCTCACCAGGCCCTGCAGCAGGACCCAGAATGCGCGCGTGGATACCGGTGGCCGCGTCATGCCGCCAGTGGACAGCACAGCGACCACGAACGCGCCGGAATCCGCCGAGGTGACGAAGAAGGTCACGATGAGCAGGATCGCCAGAATCGAGCTGAACGTGGCGAACGGCAGGCCGCCGAGATAATCGAACACCACCTGTTGGGTAGCGACGTCACCGAGGCCGCCAGCGCCGAACATCTCGCGGTGCAGCGCGGCCCAACCCATGGTGCCGAACCAGAGGAAAATGCCGAGCGTCGGGATGCAGAGCACGCCGAGCGCGAATTCACGCACCGTCCGCCCGCGCGAGATGCGCGCGAGGAACGTGCCCACGAACGGCCCCCAGGCGATCCACCAGGCCCAGAAGAACACCGTCCAGTACGACTGCCACTTGTCGCTGCCGGTGGAGAAATCGGTTTCGAAGCTCGTCTGCAGGATGTGCTGGAAGTAGTAGCCGAACGACGAGGTCAGTGCCTTGAGCAGGAACACGGTCGGCCCGAAGACGAATACGAAGGCCAGCAGTACGGTGGCAAGCAGAATGTTGAGGTTCGACAACCACTTGATGCCGCGCGATAGCCCCGACAATACCGAGACGCCGGCTGCAAGACTGATCAGCGCGATGATCGTGATGCGCAGGTCGAGCGAGGAGTGGGCGATCCCGAGATACTGCAGGCCGGTATTGATCTGGATGACGCCGAGACCGAGCGAGGTCGCCAGCCCGAATACCGTGCCGATGATGGCCACGATATCGATCAAGTCGCCGACCCAGCCGTGCACCCAGCGCCCCAGTAGCGGCTCGAGGCCCCAGCGGATCGCCAGCGGCCGTCCGCGGCGATGGGTGGCAAAGCCCAGAGCCAGACCGACGATGATATAGATCGCGAACGCGCCCGCGCCCCATTCCATCCAGGTCAGCTGGATGGCATAGCGGGCCGCGGCGACGGTGTCGGACGTCATGTGTCGCGGCGCGTGGTGGAAGTGCGCCACGGGTTCGGCCGTGCCGTAGAAGATCACGCCGATGCCGATGCCGGCGGAGAACAGCATCGTGTACCAGGACAGGCGGGAGAATTCCGGGCGCGAATCGTCCGGCCCGAGCCGCAGGGCGCCGAAACGACTGCAGCCCACCCAGATGCAGAAGCCGATGAAGCCGGCGCAGATGAAGATGTAATACCAGCCGAAGTAATGGACGATATCCGCCAGCAGCACGTTGAATACCGCCGACATGGTCTCCGGCCAGATCATGGTGGCGGCCACCAGGGCGAGGATGAGCGTGACGACGGGGTAGAACACGCGGCCGGCCAGCTGTAGCGGGCCATGGCGTCGGACGACCGGAGCGGCCGGCATCGAGTCAGACAATTCGGATTCCTTGAGGTTTTGGAACAAATGGCAGAGACGGGTCGCGGGTCGGGCGATCAGTCCAGATACGGCGCGATGAGCGCCTGGCAACGGCGTATGCGTTCGATGTAGGCGACGACGTCATCGCCGCGGGCATAGCCATGGGCGAGATCGCGGTAGTAACGGCGCTCGCCAAGCAGCGGGATCACCTGGCGGAGATCCGCCCACAAGTGCGGGTTCTTGCCGAGCCGCCTCGCCAGCGTCTGGGCATCCCGCAGATGTCCGATACCCATGTTGTAGGCGGCGAGCGCGAAATAATTGCGATCGGGCAGGGGCACAGCGGGCGAGATATACGACCGAAGTCTGGCGAGATAATGAGCGCCACCGCGCACGCTTTCGGTGGCCGACAGCCGATCGGACACGCCGACCTGCCGCGCCGCGGACGATGACAACATCATCATGCCGGCAACATCACGATGGTGCGCCGCCGGCCGCCATTTCGATTCAATGTAGGCGACCGCGGCGATCAAACCCGCGGGCAGGCCGTAGCTCCGAGCGGCACCGGCGAACAAGTCGGCATAGCGCGGCAGGGCCGTGGTCAGTCGGTGCCCCAGGTCGCGCCGCTGGCGCGCATCGAGACGTACCGGCGACACAGCTGCCCCACTAGGAGCGAGGGCTGCGATATCCGTGAGGATCTTCCCACCTCGCGACGCACCTGTGCCGGGATCGAAGAAGCGAGGCCAGGGTGCATACGACGGGCGCAGGAGATCGCCCACGCCCGGGAAGAAACCGCGCCCGAGCGCGTCCAACCGGCTGGAGCCGTCGCTTGCGGCCACGGCTGGACTGGCGGTCGAGAAGCAGCCAATGATCAGGCATGCGCTCGCGGCGCGAGCCACGACACGAAATGGCGTCATGGCAGGGCACGCGGTGTCGTCATGCGCTTCATCATAGCAGACGCCCCGGCGCGGACACGTCGTTGCCGCGTGGCGGGTGCTATGGGAATATTCGGCGAATGACGTCACGCCTGTACTTCGCCGCGGGTTTCGCTGCGGCCGTCGCCGCTTTGCTATTCGCTTACTTGCTGCAGTACGTGGGCGGGCTCGAACCGTGCCCGCTGTGTATCTTTCAGCGAGTGGCGATGGCGGGTGTCGCGCTGTTCTGTCTGATCGGTTGGATCCACGGCCCGGGTGCATTGGCACACCGTGTCTATGCCGCTTTCGCCGGTCTGGCGGCCGTCGCCGGCGCCGCGATCGCAGCGCGCCACGTCTGGCTCATGCATCTGCCGGCCGATCAGGTGCCGGCTTGCGGGCCGGGACTGAACTACCTGATCCAGATCATGCCGCTGCAGGAAGTGGTCTCGACCGTGCTGCGCGGTGATGCCAGCTGTGCCACGGTGAAGGGTTCGTTTGCCGGGCTGAGCCTGCCGACCTGGTCGTTGATCTATTTCATCCTGTTGATCGGTGGCGCGCTCGCCGGCCTGTGCGGCTTCGGCGCCCGAACCGGAAGCAAGCGCCATACATCGTCTTAACGAATGGAGAGTGCCATGTATCCCGTCACCGACCTGTGCGACGAGTTCGCCGATGAACTCCAGATTCTGGAGCCGATGTTCACCGATTTCGGTGGTCGTCTGGCCTTCGGCGGTCCGATCAGCACCGTCAAATGCTTCGAGGATAATTCGCTGGTCCGCCTTGCGCTGGAAGAACCGGGCGCCGGCCGCGTGCTGGTGGTGGACGGCGGCGGTTCCGATCGCTGTGCGTTGTTCGGCGACAACCTCGCCCAGTTTGCGATCGACAACGAATGGGCGGGCGTCATCGTCTACGGCTGCATTCGCGATGCCGAGGCGATCTCGCAGATGGATGTCGCGGTCAAGGCGCTGAACACGCATCCGCTCAAGTCGAGCAAGAAGAACGTAGGCGAACGCGACGTGCCGGTCCGCTTTGCCGGGGTCTCGTTCATGCCCGACGACTGGCTCTATGCCGATCTCGACGGCATCGTGGTGTCGGGGTCCGAACTCGCGCTTTAAGCGGTTTCGACGTCGACCGCCGGCTGTCATGAGCGAGGCCACGAATATCGCCCGAAGTGGCTTGCCCGTTACCGCCGCGAGCCTGGTGGCCGATTTTCGGGCATTGGGTATACGCGCGGGCGATGTACTGCTCGTACACAGCGGGCTTGGCCGCCTCGGCTGGGTCTGTGGTGGCCCTCAGGCCGTGATCGAGGCCCTGTTCGAAGTGCTGGGCGCCGACGGCACGCTCGTGATGCCCGCCCACGCGGCCGATTGGTCGGAACCCGGCAACTGGGGCGATCCACCCGTGCCGGCACACTGGTGGCCGATCATTCGCGACCAGATGCCGGCCTTCGATCCGGCGCTCACGCCGACCCGTGGCATGGGGCGGGTCGCCGAGGCCTTTCGCAGCGGCCGCGGTGTACGCCGCAGCGCCATCCCCAGGTTTCGATGGCGGCGGCCGGCCGCCATGCCGAATACATCACGTGCCGGCACGAGCTGGCTGATGGCTTCGGCGAGAGCTCGCCGCTCCGCGCGCTGTACGACCTCGGCGCCCGGATTGCGTTGATTGGTGTCGGGCTACGATTGTTGTACCGCGCTGCACCTGGCCGAGCATCGCGCACCGGGCTGGGCGCCGCCGTCCAAGCATTCGGGCGCGGCGATTCGGGTCGACGGCCGGCGTGTGTGGCAGGAGTATGCCGGGTTTCGCCTATGAACCCGACGATTTCGAGGCGCTGGGACTGGCTTATGATCGCGCCGGTCGCGGCCTTGCCCGAGGCCGGGTCGGCCGTGCCGATACCCGCCTGCTGGCGATGCGCGATCTGGTGGATTTCGCGGCCGACTGGATGGGCCGCCATCGGGCTGCCGTAACGGCCGCTGACCGTGCGGGCTGCAGCGAATGCGTGACCTGTCTACACGGCGCGCCTCGAACGAGGAGGGTGGATGCGCGAACCCGCGCCCAATTGTCGTCGTTGTCCGCGTCTGGTGGCCTTGCGTCGTCAGACGCGGCGCGCGTTTCCCGGGCACCACGGTGCGCCGGTGCGTGTTTTCGGGCCGCCGACGCCGCATTGCTGGTGATCGGGCTGGCGCCGGGGCTGCACGGCGCCCATGCGACCGGGCGCCCATTCACCGGCGACGACGCGGGCGGTCTGCTCTATGCCACGCTCCACGCCCATGGTTTTTCCAGCGCGCCGCAATCGCGTTGGCCCGGGCGACGGGCTCGAACTCCACGACTGCCGGATCACCAACGCCGTCAAATGCCTGCCACCGGACAATCGGCCGGTCGCCGCCGAGATCAATACCTGCAATCGGTTTCTGGCCGCGAGATCGCGAGCCGCGCGGGTGCTGGTGACGCTCGGCGGCGTGGCGCACAAGGCGGCGGTGCGGGCGCTCGGGCTGCGCCAGGCGGATCATCCCTTCGGTCACGCCGCAGAATACGCGCTGGCCAGCGGGCATCGGCTGATCGCCTCCTATCATTGCAGCCGCTACAACCGGAACACACGACGGCTCACGCCCGCCATGTTCGATGAGGTGTTCGGCCGGGCGACGAGCAGCGGTAGATGCGGCGCGCGACTTGTCATCAAGCGCTTCGGACGCATCATAGAGCCATGACCGACGAGACCGGATTCGACCCCAATCGCTACGTCCGACAGCTGACCACGCGGCCCGGCGTCTATCGGATGTACAACGCGGCCGGCGAGGTGCTCTACGTCGGCAAGGCGAAGAATCTCAAGAAGCGCGTATCCAGTTACTTCCTCCGCGCCTCGGGCAGCCCGAAGACCGAGGCGATGCTCGATCAGGTGGCCAATATCGAGGTCACGATCACGCATACCGAAGACGATGCGCTGCTGCTCGAATCGACGCTGATCAAGAAGCACCGGCCGCGCTACAACGTGGTCCTGCGCGACGACAAGAGCTATCCGTATCTGCTGCTCACGGGCGACAACGAATACCCGCGCGTGGTGTATCACCGCGGCGCACAGAAGCGCAAGGGCCATTATTTCGGCCCGTTTCCCAGTTCCGGCGCGGTCGAAGAACACGGCCGATACGCTGATGCGGCTGTTCAAGCTGCGCAATTGTCGCGACAGCTATTTCGAAAACCGTTCGCGGCCGTGCCTGCAGTATCAGATCAAGCGCTGCAGCGCGCCGTGCGTGGGCTACATCAGCGCCGAGGACTATGCCCGCGATGTGTCCGACGCGGTCGAAATGCTGGAAGGACGCAACGAAAAACTCATCGACCGGCTGGTCCACGATATGGAAGCGGCCTCGGCGAAACTCGATTTCGAAACCGCCGCTCGGCTGCGCGAGAAGATCTCGGCGCTGCGCCGGCTGCAGGCCCAGAGCCAGACCGTGGGCGGGAAGGGCGATTTCGATCTCATCTGCGGCGCCATCGATGGCGGTGTGGCGGCGGTCGTGGTGGTGACGGTGCGCGGCGGCATCAATCTCGGCCATCGCAGCTTTTTCCCCAGTGCGCCCTCGGGCACCGGGATCGACGATGTCATGGCGGCCTTCATCAGCCAGTACTACATCGATCGCACGGCGCCCCCGGAGTTGCTGGTCGACCCGGTGCCGGCCGACGACGCCGAGCTCGCCGAGAGCCTGTCGGCGCGAGGCAAGCGCCGGGTGGCGATCAAGACCAATGTGCGTGGCGAACGCCGGCGCTGGCTTGAGAACACGCAGGCCACGCTCGATCAGACGCTGTCGGCCCGGCTGGCCAGCCGGGCCGGTGTCGAGAAACGCCTGAGCGCGCTGGCCGCCGCGCTCGGTCTCGACGAGCCGCCGATGCAGATGGCCTGTTTCGACATCAGCCATACGCGCGGCGAGAAGACCGTGGCCTCGTGCGTGGTGTTCGAGGCCGGCGCGCCGAACAAGTCGGCGTATCGTCGCTTCAACATCACCGGCATCGAGCCGGGCGACGACTATGCCGCGATGCGCCAGGCCGTGACGCGTCGGTTCAAGCGAGTCAAGGCCGGCGAGGCCAAACTGCCGGACCTGCTGCTCATCGACGGCGGCAAGGGTCAGCTCGCCGTGGCTCGGGAGGCGCTCGATGAACTGGAGATCATCCGGCGTCCAGCTGCTGGGCGTGGCCAAGGGGACGACCCGCAAGCCCGGCCTGGAACAGCTGTTTTTGCCGGGGCAGAACGCACCTCTTATACTGCCGGCCGACTCACCGGGGCTGCATCTTGATCCAGCAGATCAGGGACGAAGCGCATCGTTTCGCCATTGCCGCGCATCGAGGCCAGCGCGGCAAGGCGCGCAGCGCCTCGGTGCTCGACGGCGTCGAGGGGCTGGGGCCGAAACGGCGCAAGAACCTGTTGCAGACCTTCGGCGGGCCGCGCGAGGTGGCGCGGGCCGGGTTTCAGCGACCTGGCTCGCGTCGACGGCATCAGTGCCGCCATGGCGCAGCGCATATACGATTATTTTCACGACACGGCCTGAGCGACCGCCCGTGCGACCACAACGCGAGGAGAGACGTTGAACCTGCCCATCTGGCTCACCCTGTTCCGGCTCATACTCATCCCGTTCGTGGTTGGGTTGTTGTTCGTCCGGCTACCGGGCTTCAACGTGGTGGCGGCCGTGCTGTTCGGCATCGCGCTGGCCACCGACTGGCTCGATGGCCATCTGGCACGACGCTGGAATCAGACCTCGGCGTTCGGCGCCTTTCTCGATCCGGTCGCCGACAAGCTCATCGTCTGTGCCGTGCTGGTCATGCTGGTCTATCGCGATCCGCACTGGTTCGTCGCCTTGCCGGCAAGCATCATCGTCGGCCGCGAGTTGACCGTGTCCGCATTACGTGAGTGGATGGCCGAACTGGGCCAGCGCGGCGTGGTTTCGGTCGGCTCGCTCGGCAAGTACAAGACCGCGGTGCAGATGCTTGCCATCTTTCTCATGCTGTTCGATCTGTATCGACGGCATGCGATCTATGGCACCGGAGTTGTCCTGCTCGGGATTTCGGCGGCGCTGACGCTATGGTCGATGGTCATCTACCTGCGACAGGCGTGGCCGACGCTCAGCATCGAGCGTCACTGAATGGCTCGATAGGCTGGCGTGATAATTTCGAAATCGATTGGAAATCAACCGTTGACACCTTGTTTCGCTGCCCTATAATACGCGCTCACAAGGCGGGAATAGCTCAGTGGTAGAGCACAACCTTGCCAAGGTTGGGGTCGCGAGTTCGAATCTCGTTTCCCGCTCCAAACAGCCGAAACCTCGGCCGAATCGGCCGGGGTTTTTCTTTGTCGAGGCCTGATTTATTCTCGGGCTTCGCACTCGAGGCCAGGTGGCAGAGTGGTGATGCAGCGGCCTGCAAAGCCGCGTACCTCGGTTCGATTCCGGGCCTGGCCTCCATTCCTTTCTCTTCGATATCGGCAAAGCGCCACTGATCGCCTGATCGGCCGATAAGCGACGCGCATAGTTGCCGCTTCCCTGCTAGAATTCGCCGCCAGCCCGGGTGGCGAAATTGGTAGACGCATGGGACTTAAAATCCCTTGACCTTCGGGTCGTGCCGGTTCGAGTCCGGCCCCGGGCACCAGAACCCATCCCTGGAGCTCTGAAGAGTTCTTGAAAGCCCGCGTGTTGACGCACGGCGAGGTTCTTTTCCCTCCGAGTCCTTGGTTGCGAAGGCAGCTTGGAATGTTCCGGCGCCTGCTGCCACCGCTTCCCGAAGGGACACAACGGGATCATCCGCTCGCGTCCCTCGTTCCCTCGCCAGTTCTGTCTCATCCCGCTCCTGCTGCCGGTTCGAGTTGGTGTATCCGGCACGTTGCGGGTCCGCCGGTCCGCCGGTCCGCAGTTCAGCGAGTTACCGTCTCCTGCGAAGGTTGGCCATAACATGCCGGGATATCGACTGGTCCGCAATGCGGCGACATGCGAAGAACAAGCGTGCTTCGGTTTGTCGTTCCAGCCCATCGAATACCCAGCCGCGCGGTAATCCACAGCCACGGACCGGCGGGCGAGTCCGCACGTTTGCGGCGCGTATGGGTGAGCCGCGACGGTCGAGGGTCTAGATCCGACTGCTACTAAAAATGGGTAGGGCCTGGTTTGTCACGCTGCTAAGATCGGATCGCGCTTCGATTTTCCTTATGGAGGAGGTCGAAGCTCACGATTTCATGGGTTGGGCAGCTTGGGGTAGAGAGTGACGAGGGAAGAGCTACAGACGATTATCGCGTTTGTCGAAAAAGGACGCGGTTTTTCTACACAGCATCTCGGTATCACCGAGCCGTTGTGGGATATCGTGCTGTTTGTGATGCGTCGTCACCTGGAAAACAAGCTCGTCACGGTGACCAGTCTCGCGCAGTCTTCGAATTTTCCGTATACGACCGCGGTACGAAAAATCGACCATATGATCGCCGAGGGGCTGATCATAAAACGCGCCCGCACCGTGACCGGCAAGTCGTTTTCCTTGCACCCGAGCGAAGAACTCATCGCCAGATTCCATCAATACGCGTTCGAGATGAAGCAACTGGTGGCGATGACGTTCGGTTTCCCCGTCGACGACGAAGGCCGCAGTAATTACTACTTCGGCGCGTCTTATCTCGCCGCCAGCATCATCCCCGCGCCGACCGTTCTGAGACAGGGCATCGGCATCGACAATACGTTGCGAGTCCTCGTCAACGACGATCAGACTTTTCTTATCTGGCAACGCGTGATCGGCGATCTCGAGCAATGGCTCGGCGGACATGTCGACATCACCATGGTCAACCTGGACCAGCTGCGTGAGCGGACGCTGGAGAACGCCAACGAAGAGTTATCGAATTACGACATCATCGATTTCGACCTGCCGTGGCTTGGTGAGTATCACCAGAGAAGCGTACTGCGCCCGATCGACGACTTGGTGGCGCGGGGCGATTTCAACGTATCGGACTTTCAGCCGACGGGCTGGGAGGCCTCGTCCTATGAGGATGTGCAGTATGGAGTGCCCATCGAGCCTACGCCGGAACTCCTGTTCTATCGGCGCGATATCCTTGAGGCAATGGATGTTGAACCGCCCGCGACGACGGATGATCTGCTCCGGGCGTTATCCGATCTGAACAGGAAACGTCCGGACATTCGCGGCATCAGCTTCTGTGCTGCGCCGGGCGCGCCGATCGCGCATATGTTCATGCAGATCATGGGGGACTTCGGCCGGCCGCCCATCAATCTGCCTTCCGTGAACGGAGACTTCGATCTGTCTCAAATCCAGGGCGAACAGCTGCGCCCCTGCATCGACACGCCGGAAGGCCTTGCCGCGGCCGAGTATCTTCTGCAGCTCAAGGCGTTTGCACCGGACGACATTCTGGAGATGGATTGGGACAAGACCGTACAGCGCTTCAGCGATGGCGAAGTGGCGTTCGCCTATGCGTGGTCGGGCCGCGCATCGAGGTTCGATCTCAACCCCGGATCGCCGGCGTATAGGAACACGGGCTACCTGGCTCACCCGAATGGAGCCAATGGTCCAAGCATCTCGCCCATGGGTGGCTACGCGCTGGGCATTCCGGCGAATATCGCGCCGGACCGCGTCGACCTCGCGTGGCGCGTGATCAAGTATCTCACCTCGCCCGCGGTGACGAAGTTCTACATGCAAAAAGGCTGTCTCGTCAGTCCCCGTTTCAGCGTCAACGCCGACCCGGAGGTCAGAAACATGAGCCGTATCATCGAGACGGTCGACAACCTGGCTCAGCAAGGGCGGCTCAAATTCTGGCAGCGGCCGCCAGTGCCGGAATTCAGCGACATCGTGCGCGTTCTGGGCGGCGAGATTCACGACATGATGCGTGGGAATATCAGCCCGGCCAACGCGCTATCACGAGCTCAGTCGCATATCGATCAGTTGATGCGCGCGCACAATCACTATTGAACGCGACGCCCCGTCACGCGTCTTCGTGATCTTCAATATCGGCGAGACCAACCTGCGGCAAGCCCCGTCGCCCGGATTGATTGCCGAAAGCGAAGCGTAACGCGGCGCAAGGCCCGCCAGATGAAACTCGGCTGATCATCGTCTAAGTGAGTGAGCAACGTGACTACGCGCGTTTGCTTCATGCGTATGTCGCCCGTACCCGACCTGGGCAGATGGAGTGTGCCCTTGCGGCGCGGAGAGTCCACACGCCTGTCGTCTCGATTGGCGGCCTGAGCATGGGGTAAGAAGTGCCGGTCTGACACGGGCTGCGGCGATTGAGGGACAGCTTCAGCAAGCGCTCAAACTCTACAGGTGGCTCATTCAAATCGAGCCACGGTCGTCGGCGAAATCAACGTGTTTTCAGCGTTCGAGCCGATAGATAAAAAATGCGCCCTCTCGAAATAAAAGATGTGTGTTGCATCAATAATTTGAGCCGTATCCCAATAGTCGCGCCATCGAAACCTATCCTATGGTTTTGTCCTAGATGGAGATTCCCATTGTGAATGAATTATAGCTCGTGGCTCGTTGAGCCAGGTGATACCGTCTTCTCGTAGAACTGTTAGATAAGAATTATTGACAACAGAGAGTGCACGAGGAGGAGAAAATGATGAAATCACGAGCTTTTGGGCGTTTTGTCGCGGTAGTGGCGCTAGCCGGTTTGGCGCTGAACGCTGCAGCTGCCGAGAAACCGGATTGGCTGAAAGGGCCCCTGACCAAGCCGCTCGATCAGGTGCGGCTCGGAATCACGGTGCTTTATCCCGAGTCGAATTCGTATCAAGCGCGCTACGCGGAAACAGTGCGAACTTATACGAAGAAGTTGGGTGTCCAGGCGACGATCATGGATCCCCAAGGCGATCCTTCGAAGCAATTCAGCCAGATTCAGAATCTGATCGCGGAACACGTGGACGCGATGGTCGTCTGGCCGACCAGCGCCGTGGCCGTGAATCCGGCGATCCGCCGGGCACACGCCGCGGGCATACCCGTGATCATATCGAATTCGCATATCGACAAGTCTGCGCGGCAATATACCGTGGGCTTTACCGGTCCGGATGATTGCGGTCAGGCGCGTAAGGCCGGCGAGATGATGGTCCACGCCCTCGATGGCAAGGGACAGATTGTCCTGGTGCTCGGCACCCCGGGCTACGCTACTGCCATGATTCGTGAATCTTGTTTCATGGATGTCATCAAGAAGCACCCGGATATCAAGGTGCTCGATAAACAGCCCGCCAGCTGGAATCGCGGTAAAGCACAATCGGTCATGGAAGCTTATCTGACCAAGTATGGGCAGAAGATCGATGGTGTTTACGCCGAGGATGATGGCATGGGGTTGGGCGTTCTCAACGCTATCAAGGGCGCCGGGATCAAGAAGGGCCGGATCAAGCTGGTGACCGCGAACATGTTCAGCCAGGGCTACACGGCCATCAAGCAAGGATGGGAAACGGGCTCCGTCTGGCAGTCCCCCAGCGACGACGCCAAGCTTGCGATCCAGACCGCGATTCGCGTTGCCGAAGGCGAGTCTGTCCCGAAGGTCCAGCACATCCCGACGCCGAAGGTTAACGCTGAAACGATCAAGAATTTCAGCCAGCCCACCTGGTAGCCCTCGGTGCGCCAACTGCTGTCTCGCCGTAACGCGAGGCAGCACTCCATAGCCAACCGATTGAGCATCTCGCATCGAGCCGGTTGTGGCCGGTCTTGACCGCACGAGTCTTATCGAAGGCCGGTCAAAGCCAAAGCGCAGTGAAGTGAGCGCTCGCGCGCAGATTCTGGCGCTTGGATCTCGATGCGGCTGCGGAACCTGGAGAAGTGCATTGTGAACGACGAACTATTCAGTCTGGCCGATCGCGTGGCCGTGGTGACGGGTTCGGGGCGTGGCATCGGCTTCGCCATCGCGAAAACCCTCGCTGAAGCGGGCGCGATGGTGGTTGTGGCGGAGTTGGACCCGGAGTTGGGCCAAAAGGCAGCGTCGGCCCTGACCGAGATGGGCCACCGGGCGAGTTTCGTACCGGTCAACGTTTCGGATTCCGAAGCCGTCAAGCAGGCAGCGGATCAGGTCATTGGTACACACGGCCGGATCGATATTCTGGTGAACAACGCCGGCATCTGTATCAATGCCGATGCGTTGGATACGACCGACGACATATGGGCCCGACAGATGAACGTCAATCTGAACGGGGTTTTTTACTGCTGCCGCGAGTTTGGTCGACATATGGTCGAACAGCGGGGCGGCAGTATCGTCAACATCTCCTCGATGGCGGGCGTGATCGATGTACGCCCCCAAGCCCATGTGGCCTACAGCGTTTCCAAGGCCGGCGTGGCTCACATGGCGCGCGTGCTTGCATCCGAATGGGCCGCACATGGCGTGCGTGTGAACGCTGTCGGGCCCGGCTATGTGGCGACGGATATGCCACTCGCGGCAGCCCGCAAGGACGGTCTGATGGATAGCTGGATGGCGAATGTGCCGATCAAGCGCATGAGCGAGCCGGAAGAGATTGCCAGCGTGGTTCTGTTTCTTGCCAGCGATGCGGCCAGCAGTGTGACCGGCCATCTTCTGATGGCCGACGGCGGGTACACCGTCTGGTAGCAAAGTGACGATGGGCGCGGTTTCTTCTGTACGCATCGGGTGCGGGCTGGTTATCCGCGCCGGTCGGCCGAGTCAGGAAAAAGTATGCACTGTCATCGAGGGTTGGCATCACGGTCTGTGAGAAATCCGTAATACGGTCAATAAGTTGTCGGTCCAACAAGATGCAGTGTTCGCGCATTGGCATGAATCGGGACCGGAAAAGATATCCAGTTCGGATAATGTCCAAAGCGGCATGACTGCCGATTCCAATCTCGAAAATTGAGGCTGATAATCGTATTGAAGGATCTGACGGACAGCTTCGCATAGAGGGCCTGGAAGACGACAAGCGAGGCGCGAGGAAAACGAGATATTTCTTTAATGGCTGAGCGGCGGTTCGTCAGTGAATCGAAAGCCGGGAATCGCTCGGGCGATGGTGCGCATTGGTCCAGAAACAGGGCGGTCGCGGATTGCATCGATTGCTGCTGCTGAGTCCACATCTGGTCCGAGGCCGGAGCACACGCGAACCCAAAGAGTGTAGGCGGCCGCCCAGCTGGAAACGGGATAGATAATGACTGAACAACGAGCTGGACAAGGAATTCCGGGACTCTGCGGCACGGATCATATTGGATTCACCGTGCCGAATCTAGATGAGGCGGTTGCTTTCTTTCGCGATGTGATCGGTTGCGAAGTGTTCTATCCCATGGGGCCGATATCGGCCGACGATGATTGGATGAAGCGGCGGCTGAACGTTGATCCACGTGCGCGTATCAAGGGAATTCGGCTGTTGCGCTGCGGTAACGGCTCGAACTTCGAGGTGTTCGAGTATGAAGCGCCCGAACAGGCCCGAGAGCTACCGCGCAACAGCGACATCGGCGGGCATCACCTGGCTTTCTACGTCGACGACATGGAGCAGGCCGTTGCCTACTTGCGTCGCCACGGGCTGACCGTCCTCGGAGATCCCGAATACAAGACGCTGGGGCCGAGTGCCGGCGAGGCGTGGGTGTATTTCCTCGCGCCGTGGGGCATGCAGCTCGAGCTCGTGAGTTATCCGGAAGGCAAAGCCTATGAAAAGGAGTATCGCGGCCGACTCTGGCACGCGAAATTCCCCGCCGATTAGGCGTGTCGCACCGACCTCTTGCGTCGGCGCTCATGCCGCGCCAGGTCGTCGCTGGTAAATGCGGGCAAAGGCCGAGACATAACGGCCACGCCCGGCAAAGACAATGAATTTCAACTGCTGGTGCCCAACCGAGCGGCAGCACGTGCGGAGGAGATGGTAAGCAGTGGACGCACTAATCAAACGGATGAATTTGCCGGAGTTGGCGCGGCAGCAGGGCATCTTGATCGCCTTCGTGATTTTTCTCGTCGTGGTGGCGTTGAACTCGGATACGTTTCTGACCGTTGGGAACGTGCTGCAGGTTCTCCGACAGGTTTCGATACTGGGCACGATGGCCCTGGGCGTCACCTTTGTCGTGCTGAGCGGTCGGCTGGATCTATCCGTGGGTTCGATGCTCTCGCTGACCACGGTCATCGTGGTGGATCTGCACGACAAGATCGGTCCCGGCCCGGCGATTTTGATCACGCTGCTGGTCGGGCTTGCCGTCGGCGCGGTCAACGGGCTGCTGATCGGCTATATGCGGTTGAATTCGTTGATCGTGACTCTCGGCATGTTGTCCGCGTTGCAGGGCGTTACTCTGATTTATACCGGTGGCAAGAATGTCGGTATCGCGGACCCCGACGCCACCTGGTTCAGCTTTTTCGGCCGCGGTTACTTCCTGGATATCCCGGTGCCGGTGTGGATCTTTCTGGGGAGCGCGCTGGTGCTCGGCGTGGTGCTGGCCAAGATGGCTTATGGGCGGCAGATATACGCCGTCGGCGGCAACGAAGTCGCGAGCAGTGCCTCCGGGATCAATGCAAAACGCATCGTGTTCAGTGCCTACGTGATCTCCGGTCTGGCTGTGGCGGTCGCGGCAATCATTCTGGGGTCGCGCGTCATGGGATCACAGAACAACGTCGGCCAGGGTTATGAACTGCAGGTTCTCGCCGGAATCATTCTCGGTGGCACCAGTCTGCTCGGCGGTTCCGGAACAATTCTCAAGACCGTCATCGGCATAACCATTCTCGGCTTCATCAAGAACGGCCTTTTGTTGCTCGGGTTCGCGTACTACGACCAATGGTTGGTGACCTGGGCCGTGATCATCGGCGCGGTGTGGCTCGACGTGGCGTCCAAACGCGGGAGTTTATTCGAATGAAGTTCGCAAACTCGGCTGACAAGCGCATGGCTGACGAAGCACCAACCTCAACCACCACGCCCGCGACGCATCAGGCGCGGCCCCTGGGGGGCGCCGCCTTGTACTGGCTCGGCCGTAATTCGATCTGGGTGATCCTGCTTGTCTGCGTGATCGGCTTCAGTTTCGGCAGCCCGTATTTTTTCACCGTATTCAACCTGTCGAACATTCTGGTCCAAAGCGCGTTCATCGGCTTCCTGTCCATCGGGATGACGTTGATCATGATCAACGGCAACATCGACTTGACGGTGGGGTCGACCCTCGGGCTCTGCGCGTGTCTGGCGATCGGGCTGCAGCAATACGGGGTCGCGGTCGCCGTCACGGGGGCGCTCGGGGCCGGTCTGCTACTCGGGTTCGTCAACGGCATCATCGTGGTCAAGACCGGCGTGCACTCGTTCATCGTGACGCTCGGGGGGCTGATCGGAATTCGCGGGCTGGTATTCGTTTATACCGGCGAAAATTCGCTGTCGGCGACCAACATGAGTTTCATGGATTTCGGGATGATCTCGATCGGCCCCGTATCGCTGATCGCGGTCCTGTTCCTGGGGTTCATGCTGTTCGCGCAGTGGGCGCTTTCGCGCACACGTCACGGACGTGAAGCCTATGCCATCGGCGGCAACCGCCAGGCGGCGGAAAACGCCGGTATCAAGGTTTCCCGGCACATCGTCATCAACTTCATGGTCTCCGGGCTCATGGCCGCGGTCGCCGGGATCACGATGTCCGCCCAGATGGGGGCGGCAACGCCCAACCTGGGTACCAACTATGAGCTCTGGACGATCATCGCGGTCGTCCTTGGCGGCACCAAACTTCAGGGTGGAGCGGGCGCGCTCTGGGGAACCCTGGGCGGCGTGCTCACACTTGGCGTTCTGCGCAACGGCATGAACCTCATGCACGTCCAGCCATTTTATGTACTTGTTCTACTGGGCGTGGTGCTGATTCTCGCACTCATCGTGGACAAGCAGTTCAATCGGGAATGACACAACGCCGGCCCTGACCGACTGATGCATCGGTCGCTGAACGGGCCGCCTGAAAACGCGATCAATCGATCGACTTGGAGGAGCAAAATGAAAAATACATGGAAAATCGTGTCAGTAGCAGTCGCGCTGTGCGCGACGTGCAGTGTGGCTTCGGCAGCGGACACGCCATCATGGCTGAAACAGCCGCTTAAAAAGCCGCTGAGCCAAGTACGCATCGGCATTACACAGAACAATGCAGGCGTCGATGCCTACGAAACGACCTATGAGCAAAGCTTCAAGGACTATGCCAAGAAGCTCGGCATTCAGGCCATCGTGCTGGATCCTCAAGGAGATCCGGCTCGCCAGTCCAACCAGATCCAGGATCTGACCGCACAGCGAGTCGACGTCATGATCGTCTGGCCGACGAACGCCAAAGCGCTCGTACCGGCCGTCTGCCGTGCAAAACACGCCGGGATACCGGTGGTGATCACCAACTCGCGCATCGATAAAGCCGGGCGCCGTTGCACGATTGCGTTTTCCGGCCCCGATACCACGAAGGAAGGCCGCGTTGCCGGCCGGATGATGGTGCAGGCGCTCAACGGCAAGGGAAACGTGGTGATGATCAACGGGACGCCGGGATATGCCACGGCCGTCAATCGTGAAGAAGGTTTTAAAGAAGCTGTAGGCAAGCACAAGGGCATCAAGATTCTGGACGCCCAGCCGGCAGACTGGAACCGGGCGAAAGCGCAATCCGTCATGGAAAGTTTCATCACCAAATATGGTGAAAAGATCGATGGTGTCTTTGCGGCGGACGACAACATGGGCGCGGGCGCGCTGAACGCGATCAAGAGCGCGGGTATCCCGTGCGGCCGCATCAAGATCACGGGTGCGACCAATTTCGCGGTCGGCTACGACGCCATCAAGGCGGGCTGCTACTACGGCTCTGTTGTGCAATCGCCTGTAGAGGATGCCCGGAATGCGTTGAAAATGGCGGTGAAAGTCGCTGAAGGACAGAGTGTTCCCAAGACCTCGTACATCGATACGCCTTCGATCACCAAGAACAACATAGACAAGCACCAGCGGCCTGTTTTTTAAGGCGACCAGCGGAGCCATGTGGCCCTGGCAGCTCTACACGATTTGCGAGGTAGGTGAGAGATGAATGCAAATGCCGCAGAGGCGGTCGCTTCACCGACGCCGGAGTACGTCCTCGAGGTGTCGCGAGTCATCAAGACTTTCCCTGGCGTCAAGGCGCTCGACGAGGTGAGCTTCGATATCAAGCCCGGCGAGGTTCATGCCCTGGTCGGCGAAAACGGCGCGGGAAAGTCGACCCTGATGAAGGTTCTGGCCGGAAACTATAAACCGGACGGCGGCACCATTCGGCATATGGGCGAACCGGTTCGGCACAACAATCCGCTGGAGGCCAAGGAGCGGGGCATTCTGCTGATTCATCAGGAGCTTTCGCTCGTGCCGGAGTTGTCGGTCGCCGAGAACATATATCTGGGCAGCATGCCGTTGAAGAGCTTCGGGCGGGTCGACTGGCGAGCGCTCAACGAGCAGACGAACCGCGTACTGGAAGATATGCACTGTGGTTTTCGCGCCAGCGACATCGTGGGCGAGTTGTCGATCGCGAAACAGCAGATGGTGGAGATCGCGCGCGCCGATGCCTTCCACTGCAACGTGGTCATCTTTGACGAGCCCACCGCATCGTTGACCGACCAGGAGAAAGAGGCGCTGTTCGAGACGATAAGAAAGCTGAAGGCGCGCGGCGTCGGCATCGTCTATATCTCGCACAAGATGAGCGAGATATTCGAGATCACCGATCGTATAACGGTTTTACGAGACGGTAAGACGCAGGGGACGATGAATACGGCGGAGACGAACGCCGACGATGTCACTCACCGCATGATCGGCCGCTCCTTGGATTCGTACTTCGAACGCGCCGAGTCGAGTCCGGGAGAGGAATTGCTCAAGGTTGAGGGGCTGACCATCAAGGGGCTGATCGAGGACATCAGCTTCGATATCAGGGCCGGCGAGGTCGTGGGCATGTACGGCCTCGTCGGCGCGGGTCGCTCCGAGGTGGCCGAGACCATTTTCGGCATTCGCAAGCCGGATGCCGGCACCATCTTCTGGCGTGGTCAGCCCCAGCAGATCACCAGCCCGCATGCCGCGATGAAACTCGGCATCGGTCTGGTGCCCGAGGACCGCAAGGGCCAGGGCCTGGTGCTGGGTATGGGCGGGCGCGACAACACGACGCTGCCGTTGGTGAACGAGCTCAATGTGTTCGGGTTCATGCAGCGCGGAAAGGAAACGGCGCTGTTCGACCACTACAAGAAACAGCTGCAGATTCGAACCACCGGGCCCAAACAGCCCGTAGTCAACCTCAGCGGTGGAAACCAGCAGAAATTCGTGATCGCCAAATGGCTGGCGACCAAGCCCAAGCTGCTGATCCTGGACGAGCCGACGCGTGGCATCGACGTCGGCTCGAAGTCGGAGATTCACAAGCTCATCGCCCGGTTGGCCGAGGAAGGCTTGGCCGTACTGGTCATATCCTCGGAAATGCCGGAAATCATGGGCGTGAGCCAACGCATCCTCACGATGGCTGACGGGCGTCTCACCGGTAATTTCGACCACGAGGACGTGACCGAAGACAAGCTTCTGAATGCCGCGTCACCTCGAGAATGAGCTGGCTCGATTTGCCAAGCCGCGCTGCGTTGATACACCTACGCGGCCGTAGGTTCCTGCCCCGCGGGGTGAACACTTCAAGTACGCACAGGCAGGGCTGACCGGGGCCAGACGCAACGATCGGCTCGCGCCGTAAAGACGTTGTTCGGGTTGGGTTTTGATGGGCCGGTATTCGAAGTCGCCGAGCAAATCCGTTAGAGCCAACGCTGAGGCGACCCCGGCAGAGCGGGTGCTCGTTGTTTGATCGGTCGACGTCGGAGTGGAGCGGGCGTCGGGCGCCGACTGGCGTGGCGGCGACACGCCTGTCGTGTTTCGTCGGCGCCGGGAAACATCGCCTGCGAGTCGTCATGGCGACCCGGAAAGCAGCGTATGACCGCCGCGTGACGAGTCCTTCGGATCGGCAATCTGTTCATGCCGGGTGCGGGCTTAATCGCGGTCTAAGATCAGGGAATTCCTAACGATGAACGTAACCAAGAAGAAGCCTGTGCGGATCGGGCTGGTCGGCGCCGGGTTCATGGGCAAATGTCACGCAAACGCTTTTCGCGCGGTGGATGGACTGTTCGATCTGCCCGTCACACCGCGTTTAGAATTGCTGGCAGATATGGACGAGGCGAGCGCCGCATCGGCAGCCTCTGCTCTGGGTTTTCGTCGATCGACGGGCGATTGGAGAGCGCTCGTCGCCGATCCCGACGTCGACATCGTTGCTATCACGGCCCCGAACAAGTTGCACGAGCCGATTGCGCTCGCGGCCGCACAAGCGGGCAAGGCCGTCTACTGCGAAAAGCCGTTGTCGACCACGCTGGCGTCGGCGGAGCGGATGCGCGATGCCGTCGCGGAGGCTGGCGTGGTCAATCTCGTGGGGTTCAACTTTCTCTGCAACCCGATGGTTCGGCTGGCCCGCGAGTTGATACAGGGCGGCGAAATCGGTGACGTCACCGCTTTTCGCGGGCGTCATGCAGAGAACTACATGGCCCGCGCCGACGCGCCGCATTCGTTTCGTACGGACCCGGAAGGCGGGGGCGCACTGGCAGACATCGGCAGCCATATTCTGTCCATGGCTCGGTATGTGCTGGGCCCGATTGTCTCGGTCTGTGGGTCCACAGCGACAATTCATCCCGAGCGCCCGCTCTGCGCGGGTTCGAACGAGACGGCGCCGGTTCGAGTCGACGATCACGCGCATGCGCTGTTGTGGTTCGAGGGCGGACAGCTCGGCAGCGTGGAAGCCAACTGGGCAGCGACGGGACGAACCATGGATCTGTCATTCGAAGTGACGGGCACGCACGGCGCGATAAGTTTCAGTCAGGAGCGAATGAACGAACTGCTGGTCTACCGCTCGGGTGGGGTTGCGGGACAGCAGGGTTTCACGCGGATTGAAGCGGGCCCTACGCATGTGCCTTACGGCCGATTCTGCCCGGCGCCGGGTCATCACCTGGGGTTCAATGATCTCAAGGTTATAGAGGTGGCAGGGCTGCTCCAAGCCTATGCGACCAATGGGCAGGCGTTTCCGGATTTCGCGGAAGCCTATGCCGTCCAGGCCACGGTCGAAGCCATTCATGCCTCTTCCAGGCAGATCACCCCCACGAACGTGAACCCGTGAGCCAGCAGGGCAAATCAATGTGGGTCAATGCCCGCGCTCGATCATGCGCGATGGCACGCTCGTAACCGATTCGTAGACGCGGTGTCCGTACTGCCGTTGCAA
This sequence comes from uncultured Gammaproteobacteria bacterium, assembly GCA_963835375.1. Classification (GTDB taxonomy): domain Bacteria; phylum Pseudomonadota; class Gammaproteobacteria; order Nevskiales; family Salinisphaeraceae; genus Salinisphaera. The sequence continues at coordinate 14,603 of CAWIGB010000014.1, read as the reverse complement.
TGAGCATCGGTTATTCGCCGCCGGCGCGGTCAGCCGCCTGGTGGGACTAGCGCGTCGGCAGCGCGTCGCCGCTTGGGTGGCCGCCGAGGTGAAACCGCCCGGCTCGGGGTAGGTCCGCAGGGCGTCGCAATCGCTTTTCTGATCGCCGAACACGACGGTCGCATGGTGGCGGGCGTACGGGGCGTTCGATCGCGTGGCGTGGGCGTTATTCGCCCGACAAGGTGGCGATGCCGCCCGCGCAGTCGCGACAGTCGCACCAAACACCGTAGAAATGGGCGGAGTCGAATGACTGCCCAATGGTCATCCTCCGCGCGGCGTCGAGCAGCTTCCCCGAAGCGAACCCCTGCACCCGATGCGATGGCTCTCTGCATTCAACGGTAACGAGTCACGCAAAACCACAAGAAATCTTCGGTTTCCGTTCGTTGCGTTTGGTATGGGTTGCAGAGGGGAATTACGGCGCGTTTCGAGAGTACCCAGAATGAACTTGTTCGTTTCGAACTTCCTGCTTGTTGCGAGCCGGCGTGTCGAAGCTTTCAATGGTAATCCGAGCTTCCCCACGCTGTTTTTCGTTAAAAAATCGGGGAACCCAGATACCAGAGGAGTATTTAAATGACCAAAAGACTGGCGGGAAAAAACTGTCTCATCACGGGTGCCGCTCAGGGCATGGGCGCCGCGGTAGCCGAGCATTACGCCGCGCAGGGTGCGAACGTCTGTGTCGCCGATCTGAATATTGACGGGTGCAACGAAGTCGTCGAACGGATCGAGGCCAATGGCGGGCGTGCCATTGCCGCCAAGCTCGACGTGAGCAACCGGTCCGAAGTCGCATCGGCGGTGCAGGCGACGGTCGAGGCTTTCGGCAGTCTCAATCTCATTCTGAATAATGCGGGCATCAACAAGCCATTGATGTTTCTGGACATTACAGAAGAGAACTGGAACCAGATCATGAAGGTCAACGCGCTGGGCGTGCTGATCTGCATGCAGGAAGCGGCTAAACAGATGATTGCCCAGGGCAAGGAGAACGGGCCTTACAAGATCATCAACGTCGGGTCGATTCTGTCGCGTGAAGTGTTCGATGACGTGGTCCCTTACAGCTGCTCGAAGCACGCGGTACTGGCAATGATCAAGGGCGGCGCAAAGGCGCTGGCCGAACACAACATCACGGTCAATGGCTATGGGCCGGGCGTGGTGCGTACCGAACTGTGGGAACAGCTGGACAAGGATCTGGTCGCGATCGGAAAGTTCGAGAAAGAAGGTGAATCCATGGATTCGCTCGCCGAAAACATGATTCTCATGAAGAGATACTCCTATCCCGAGGACATTCTCGGTACGGCGACTTTTCTTGCGGCCAGCCCCGACTCCGACTACATGACCGGGCAATTGTTGATGATCGACGGCGGTATGGTCATTCAGTAAGTCCGGAAAAATTGGAACGTGCGACGAGAGGAGCCCGAACATGACAAATTCAAGAGAATTCACGATGCCTGAAAGCCAGAGCGAGGACATTCTCCCGCGCTGGAATTGGAGCCGGCCGATCGACGCGCCGGGCCGTATGGCGGTCGATTTCGAGGAACGAGTCGATTTCAAACGCTTGCACCGTTACCGGCTGGCGCGCGTCCGGCAAGCGCTTGCAGACTCCGATATCGGAGCGATTCTCTGCTTCGACAACAACAATATTCGTTATCTGACCAGCAGCGTCATCGGCGAGTGGACGCGTGACAAGTTCTGCCGGTACGCGTTGTTCACGGGCGACTCGGATCCCTATCTATGGGATTTCGGTTCGGCGGCAGCGCATCACCGAATCTATGCGCCTTGGCTGGACGATGATCATTGTCGTGCCGGAATGCTCGGCCTGCGTGGCGCGGTCGAGCCCGATGCCGGCCTGTTCCGTAATGCGGCGAAGGAAATCGCGGACCTTCTGAGAACCGAAGGTCTGGCGAGCGCGCCCGTCGGTGTGGACATCGTCGAACCGCCGATGCTGTTCGCGCTGCAGGCGGAAGGGCTGGATGTCCGCGACGTGCAACAGGTCATGCTCGATGCACGTCAGATCAAGAGCAAGGACGAGATCATCCTGCTCAATCAGGCGGCTTCGATGGTGGACGGCGCTTATCAGCTCATAGCGGATGAACTCAAGCCGGGTAAGCGCGAAAACGAAATGGTGGCAATCGCCAACAAGTTTCTCTACGACAACGGTTCGGACGATGTCGAGGCAATCAATGCCGTCTCTGGGGAGCGTTGCAACCCGCATCCGCACAACTTCACCGATCGCATGTATCGGCCCGGCGACCAGGCATTCTTCGACGTCATCCAGTCGTACATGGGTTATCGAACCTGCTACTACCGAACGCTGAATGTCGGCAAGTACACGACCGCGCAGGCCGACGCCTATCGCCAATGTCGTGAATGGATCGACAACGCGATCGACCTCGTCAGGCCTGGCGTGACCACGGACAAGATCGCCGCGGTTTGGCCGCGTGCCCAGGATTTCGGATTCAGTTCGGAGATGGAGGCATTCGGGCTCCAGTTCGGCCACGGGCTTGGCCTCGCGCTGCATGAACGGCCGATCATCAGTCGACTTGTGTCGTTCGATAACCCGTTCGAATTGCAGGAAGGCATGGTGTTCGCGCTTGAAACCTACTGTCCTGCGGCCGACGGCAACGGCGCGGCGCGAATCGAAGAAGAGGTCGTCGTCACCGCGGACGGCTGTCGCGTGATCACGCTGTTCCCGGCACAGGAACTGTTCGTCGCCAATGCGTACTAGGTGCTGTTTTCGCTGTTTCGAAGGAGGTCGCTAATGCCGTCCTACGTGTATGAATCGGTCGAGCGCCCAGGCGAGCGCTACGAGTTCCTGCAAGGGCTCAACGAGGCCCGTTTGACTCATCATCCTGAAACCGGCGAAGCGCTCAGGTATGTGATTGCCGCCGGGGTGGCGATTCGCACCACCGGGCTCAAGCGCAGCACCCAGGTCAACAAGCGTCTGCCTGCCGCCACCGCCTGCGGGTGTGCCTCGAATGCGGCGCTTGCGAGCGCCGTGTTGAATACGAGCGCCAAGGCGCCGCCGCGGTATACCGCTTCGAAAGCCGCGCGCGTGGCTGGCTCGTCGGCCGCGGGCGCCCACCATGGCCATCACGCAGGTCATGGCGGCGGCTGCTGTCATGGGCACGGTCACAAGTGACGGAGCGTATCCTGGATTTTATTGGTTTCGAACGCTGGCAGCCGCAAGAGGGTTGGAATCGACGATTCGCTAAATTTTCGGTCAGGATCGGCGATCTTCTGTTGCGGCGGTCTGATTCGAGTTCAAGCAGATGAAGAGAGACATGATGGCCGCTGTAACTAAAGACGACTGCGAGCGTTATCTCCACATTTATCGTCAGATGCGTCGCATCCGGGCATTCGAGGATAACGCCAACCAGCTATATCTTGCCGGCAAGATGCAAGGTTTGACGCATATGTCTTCGGGCCAGGAAGCGGCCGAAGTGGGCGTATGCGAAGCACTGAAGAGTAGCGATTACATCACCTCGACCCATCGAGGTCATGGCCATTGCGTGGCCAAGGGTGCGCATTTCCGGGAAATGTTCTGCGAACTGCTCGGCAAGGTGGAAGGCTACTGTCGCGGCAAAGGCGGCTCGATGCACATTGCCGATCAGGAAAACGGCAACCTCGGGGCCAATGCGATCGTCGGTGGGTCCGCCGGCATTGCGACAGGCGCCGCGCTCACATCGAAGCTTCTGAATAAACAGGACGTGGCGGTCTGCTTTTTCGGGGATGGCGCGCTCGGCCAGGGGTTGCTCTACGAAGTCATGAACATGGCATCGCTCTGGGCGTTGCCGGTGATCTATGTCTGCGAGAACAACCTCTACGGCGAGTACACCCATGTGTCGGAGATGGCGGCCGGGGACTTGTGCGCCCGAGCTACGGCGTTCGGCATCGAGGCCCATGAATTGGATGGCCAGGATGTGATGGCGGTCAATTCGCTGGCCGAAAAGTTGGTGGCGCGAGCGCGGGCCGGGGAAGGACCGTTCTTCGTTGTGCTCAACACCTATCGCTATCACGGCCACCACGTGGGCGACATCAATCGCACGTATTACCGGAGCAAGGAAGAAGAGTCGGACTGGAAAGACAATCGCGACCCGATCGTGCTGTTCGGTACGTGGCTGTGCGAGCAGAAGATCGCAACGGCCGAAGAACTCGAAGCAATCAACGAGCAGGTGCAGTCCGATGCCAAGGCAGCGGTGGAGTATGCCCTGCAAGCCCCGTACCCCGACTTGTCCGAAGTGGACAAGCATGTCTACGCGGCAAACGCGTAAGAGGAATGTCATGCGCGAGATAACGCTATCGCAGGCCGTGAATGAAGCCATCGCCGAAGAGATGCGGCGGGACCCGACCACTTTCCTGTTGGGCGAAGACGTTGCCGAAGCCGGGACGCCGTTCAAGGTGCTGTCCGGGCTGGTGGAAGAATTCGGCACCGACCGGATCATCGATACGCCGATTTCCGAGCCGGGTTTCATGGGCATGGCAGTCGGCGCCGCCATGACCGGGACGCGGCCTATCGTCGATCTGATGTTCGGCGATTTCCTTTTCCTGGTGATGGATCAGCTCTGCAACCAGGCGGCCAAGCAGTCTTACATGTCGGGCGGCAAACTCAAGGTGCCGCTGACGCTACGTACCAACCTGGGGGCGACGCGGCGCTCGGCGGCCCAGCACAGCCAGTCGCTGCAGGCACTGGTCTGCCACATACCGGGCCTGAAGGTGGCGATGCCGTCTTCCGCGTACGAAGCCAAGGGGCTGATGAAAACAGCGATCCGGGACAACAACCCGGTCGTGATCATCGAAGACAAGTTGATGTATCAGGAAAAGGCCGCGGTTCCTGAAGAAGAGTATCTCATCCCGTTCGGCGAGGCGGCCGTGCTGCGTTCGGGCCGGGACATCACGCTGATCGCCACCTCATCGATGGTTCAGGTCGCGCTCAAGGCCGCGGACACGCTGGCCGCCGACGGGATCGAAGCCGAGGTGATCGACCCGCGCACGCTTGTGCCGCTCGACGAAGAGACGCTTGTCTCTTCGGTAAGAAAAACCAGTCGGGCCATGGTGATCGACGAAGGCCATCAGAACTATGGCATCACCGGAGAGATCGCCAGTCGCGTCGCCGAAAAGGCTTTTTACTATCTTGACGCGCCGGTGCAGCGGTTTGGCGCAATGGATGTTCCGGTGCCGTTCTCCCCGGTGCTGGAGGATCTGACGGTGCCTACCGCCGAGGCGGTGGCGGAACGAGCCCGTGCCGCGGTCGAAGGGAGACTCGACGATGTCGCATGACGTCATCATGCCGGCGCTGGGCATGGCCCAGGATGTGGGGCAGGTCGTCGCCTGGCGTAAAGAGGTTGGCGATCCGGTGGCGTCCGGCGACATTCTGATGGAGGTCGAAACCGACAAGGCCGTGGTTGAGGTCGAGGCGGGCCATGACGGCTACCTCATCGAGATTCGCGCCGAAGCGGGAGCCGAGATCCCGATCGGCGACGTGGTTGCCGTGATCGGGGATTCGCCCGAGGCGGCGGTGTCCTCGGAGCCGTCTGCACACACCGGATCCGAAGCCGACGCCGGAGCCGATTCGCCCGGCCACGGGACGGTACACGAGGTCATCATGCCGGCGCTGGGCATGTCCCAGGATGCCGGCCAGCTCGTGGCGTGGCACAAGCAGATCGGGGATGCGGTCAAGGCGAACGACGATCTGATGGACGTCGAGACAGACAAGGCCGTTGTTCAGGTCGAGGCCGGCCACGATGGCTATCTCGTGGCGATCCGCGCCGACGCCGGTTCCGAGGTGCCGGTAGGGGAGGTCGTCGCCTTCATCGGCGATTCACCCGATGCGACGGTCTCGTCTGCCCGCTCGTCGAATGAAACGGAAGCCGCCCCGGCGTCCGAAGTGAGCGAACCAACGGTGCCGGCTCAGGCCGAGGCATCGGACCACGGCCGCATGAAGGCCAGGATCCTCGATGCCGACGCCCGATGGTGAAAGAATTCTGGCATCGCCGAAGGCGCGGCGACTGGCGAAAGAACGCGGCATCGATCTGCGGCAGTTGGTTCGACAGGGCCTGCCACAGCCGTTCCATGTGGCCGACCTGGATAAGTTGGTGGCCGTTGCCGACAGGCCTTCCACTTCAGCCAGTGCCAGTCTGCGAGCAGCCGCCGACGGGACAGCGTTCGTTGATTTTTCGGACTGGCTGTCCGGACGCACCAACGGCGCCACGTCCGCGAGCATTGTGCTGGCGTCCTTTGCGGCCGGTAGTTGGCGGTCCGCCATGGCAAGCGACATGGGCGATCGCACCGTCGTGGTCGATATCGCGGCCCCGGGCAGCGCGCAGTCTCCAGTCATCCTGACCGATCCCGATCACGCCGGACTGCGACACGCGTCCGAGTGCGCGCTGGATGCCCCTGAGGCCACACCGACGCTATGCGTACGTGATCTCAGTTCCGGCCCGCTGATCGAGTTCAACGTACCCGGTGACGCGGCCTCGCCGACGCTGACCGTCTCCAAGGCCAACGCCGGCGGCGGTTTGGAGATACGCCTTGCGTTCGATACAGACCTTCTCGGCCCGGATGTGGCCGCCGCGATGCTGACCGCGTTGGTCGAGCGTATCGAAAACCCGTTACGTCACCTGCTTTGACGTCCATGTCTGCAATTTCTACCGAAAATTCGATGACATACAACGATCTATATATAAACGGTGCCTGGCGGTCCGGTTCCGGCGGCGAGCGCTTCGACGTCGTGAATCCGGCCGATGAAACACTCCTGGCCAGCGTCGCCTCGGCCTCGGAAAAGGATGCGGTCGCGGCGGTTGATGCAGCACACGAGGCCTTTTCCGCCTGGGCCGGACTCAAGCCCAGAGAGCGTGGCGAGATTCTGCGCAAGGCCTTCGAGCTGATGCAGGACCGACTCGAGGATATTGCACGTCTGATCACGCTCGAGAACGGCAAGGCGCGCGCCGATGCCATGGGCGAGGCGGCCTATGCGGCCGAGTTCTTCCGCTGGTTTTCCGAAGAGGCGGTTCGCGGCGAAGGCATGCTCACGAGGGCGCCGTCGTCCGGCGCGCGCACGCTCGTCCACTACAAACCGGCGGGAATCGCGGTACTGGTGACGCCCTGGAATTATCCGGCGGCGATGGGTACTCGCAAGATAGCGCCGGCGCTCGCGGCGGGCTGCCCGGTCGTCATCAAGCCGGCCGCCGAAACGCCATTGACGATGCTGGCGCTCATGCCCTTGCTGGAAGAGGCCGGTGTGCCACCCGGGGTCGTCAACGTGTTGCCGACCGGCGATCCGGGCCCGGTGGTCGATACGATGCTGCAGGATCCGCGTGTTCGGGTCGTGTCGTTCACCGGCTCCACGGCCGTGGGTCGCAAGCTGCTGCGGAGCTCGGCAGCGCAGGTGATCAAACCGGCGATGGAGCTGGGCGGCAATGCGCCGTTCCTGGTGTTCGAGGATGCCGATATCGACGCGGCTGTCGAGGGCTGCATGCTGGCCAAGATGCGGAACCTCGGTGAGGCTTGTACCGCCGCGAACCGGATTTTCGTCCACGAATCGGTTGCCTCGACCTTCGTTGAGCGGTTCACCGCACGGATGCAGGCCCTGCAGGTCGGCGACGGTCTGGCTGAGGGTATCGATGTCGGCCCGCTGGTCAATGCGGCCACGCGCGACAAGGTGGCCGCGCTGGTGGCGGACGCGGTGGACAAGGGGGCCAGGATCCGTTGTGGCGGCGTAGCGCCGAAGGGCAAGGGGTTTTTCTACCCGCCGACGGTGCTTACCGATGTACCGCGCGAAGCGGACTGCTGCCACGAGGAAATCTTCGGCCCGGTGGCGGCGATTCAGACCTTCACCAACGAGGCCGACGTGATCGCGCGTGCCAACGAGACGGAATACGGCCTGGCCGCCTATGTGTTCACGGAAGATCTCCGGCGCGGTCTGGCCGTGAGCGAACAGCTGGAGTTCGGCATGGTCGGTCTCAACCGCGGCCTGGTCTCGGATCCGGCCGCGCCGTTCGGCGGTGTCAAACAGTCGGGGCTGGGCCGGGAAGGCGGGCATGAGGGCATGCTCGAGTTCATGGAAAGTCAGTACATCTCGACCAACTGGTGAAGCGCATGCAGACTCCCTCGCAGACCCTGGCTTCCCCGTCCACCCGACGATTCGCGAGAGAGCGCGACGTGGACCTCAATGAGCTCTCGCGCGAACTCGGTCAGAACTGGTTGAGCCAGGCGGACGTGGCACGCAAGCTCGGCGTCGGCTCGTGTGCCGACGGCTCCGGGAAACAGTGTCGTCGCCATGGGATCAGGACCACAGCCGTTTCGGCCCGGTCGAGGCCGAGCCGACTTCGCGACTCAACCGTCTGGCGGCAACCAACCTCGACCATCCGCACAACAGATTATTCCCGCAGTCACGCATCAGGACCGCGCCGATATGTCGGCGATAGAGCGGTTCCGCGATTCGCTGAAGCAAGAAGCGCGCGCGCGTGGAACCAAGCTTTCGAGCTTGGCTTTTCATGTCAAGGCGCTGGCGCTCAGTCTGCGGTTATTTCCGCGTTTCAATGCCTCGCTGTCCGACCGATGGTGAAACGCTCTGGCTCAAGCACTACATCCATATCGGCATTGCCGTGGATACGCCGAACGGCCTGATGGTGCCGGTTATCAGAAATGCGGACCGGAAAGGAGTATTCGCGATCGCCGATGAGATCGTCGATCTGGCCGGGCGCGCGCGTGATCGCAAACTGGGGCCCGACGAAATGGCTGGCGCCAGCATGACGATCAGCAACCTGGGCGGCATCGGCGGCCAAGCCTTTACCCCGATCGTCAACCCGCCGGAGGTCGCGATCCTGGGTCTTACGCGGACGACCGTCGAACCCGTCTGGGACGGGGAGGCGTTCGTGCCAACGGCTTTCTGCCCACTGAGCCTCAGCTACGACCACCGAGTCATCAATGGCGCCGACGCAGCGCGTTTTCTGGCTCATTACGCGCGCATGCTCGCCGATCCGCGCGAGATGCTGATCTGACGTCTGGCGCACGCCATCTGACACGGGCGTTTGCCACTGGAGTCCGTGCCGGCGTCGATACGTCGGCTCGACCAAGGAACGTTTCATGGTAGACACAACGATTGACGCGCCGACGAGCGGCGAAGGCTTCCCGGAGCAGCAGGGGCAAGCGTCGGACCAAGACGCGTCTCGGATCGGCGAGCGGCTGCCCGAAAAGCAAGCGAAAAGCTCTCAAGATGGCGCGGACTGCGATGTCGTGGTGATCGGCGCCGGCCCGGGCGGCTACACCGCCGCATTCAGAGCGGCCGATCTGGGCCTCAAAACCATTCTCGTCGAGCGCCACGACACGCTGGGCGGCGTCTGTCTCAATGTGGGGTGCATTCCCTCCAAGGCCCTGCTGCATGTAGGCCACATCGTCGATACGGCCGAGCAGCTCAAGCATCAGGGCGTTGTCTTTGCGCGACCAGCGATCGAACTGGAGCAACTGCGCGACTGGAAGTCCAGTGTCGTGACCAAGCTGACTAGCGGCCTCGCCAGCATGGCCGGCAAGCGTAAGGTACAAACCATAAGCGGGCGTGCGACGTTCACGGCGCCACACGAGCTCAGGATCGAAGACGCAGAGGGCGAGTGCAGGGTCACGTTCCGGCATGCCATCATCGCTGTTGGTTCGCGCCCGGTCGCGCCTGTCGACATGGATCTCGATGATCCGAGGGTGATGGACTCGACCGACGCTCTAAGGCTCGATGACATCCCGGAACGATTGCTGGTGATTGGCGGGGGGATCATCGGTCTGGAAATGGCAACGGTCTACGACGCGCTCGGCTCGAAAGTCACCGTAGCGGAGCTCATGGACCAGATCATGCCCGGTGCGGACCGCGACATTCTCCGCCCTTTCGAGCAGCGCGTCCGTTCGCGCTATGAGAATATCTTCACCGGCACGCGCGTCACCGGCATGCAGTCTCGAAAAGACGGGATCGAGGTCTCGTTCGAGGGGCCGGATGCACCGGCGCAAGATCTGTTCGACCGCGTTCTCGTGGCCGTGGGCCGCCGCCCCAACGGTGATCGCCTCAATGCAGAAGCGGCCGGCCTGGAACTGGATCGCGGGTTTATCCCGGTGGACGCTCATCAGCGCACGCGCGTCGCGCATATCTTTGCGGTCGGCGATGCCACGGGCCAGCCTATGCTGGCGCACAAGGCGACCCACGAAGGCAAAGTTGCGGCCGAGGTCATCGCTGGCCATGTCAGTGCCTTCGACACGGCGACAATACCCTCGGTCGCTTATACGGACCCGGAGGTCGCCTGGGTTGGACTAACCGAGCGGGCCGCGGAGGAGCAGGGTATCCGGGTCAGAAAAAGCGTATTCCCCTGGGCCGCCAGCGGCCGCGCGCTGGCGATGGCGCGAGAGGAGGGGTTGACCAAGCTGCTTTTCAATGCGGATACCGGACGCGTCGTAGGGGGCGCGATTGTTGGCGTCGGCGCCGGCGACCTGATCGCCGAAATTGCGCATGCCATCGAGATGGGCAGTACCGCGACCGATGTCAGCCTGACCGTGCATCCGCATCCCAACGCTGAGCGAAACGGTTGCGTTGGCTGCCGAAATAGCCGAGGGCACGATTACGGATCTGTATATGCCGAAATCTGCGAGTCAGGCGCCGACATAAGCTGGTGCGCGGAAAGCCGGAAACCCTGATTTCCGGTACGCCAGATCGTCCGCCCTATGCTCGACGGCGACTTGGAAGAGTCGCGTCCGACGACGCTGGCGCACTGATTTGCAGCTGAGCGCACGCTATCTGTCCTCGCCGTCTGGCAATACCTGCCGGATTGACGACAGCCTGTCTGACCAATGGCTGCCGGCAATCGCCGTGGGGTTACAACCTAGCCGCGTCGTGTCTGAATGTTCCCACCGGGATCAGACCGGTGCTTAGCGGGTGCGAAAACCCGAGCTCGCGCCCGAGGACGGACGGTCCTCTGATGGCGCGACGGCTTGCCCAGGACCCTGGGCTTCGGTGGGCACGCCTCACTCGCGCCTGCCGGCCGGTGACTTACGGTGCAAGGTGTCAACACGGACGTCCACCGCTTCGATAGGGCGTTCCGGTCTTCCAGGTGTGGCTCCGCCGTTCACTACGGCATCGCGCTTGCCGGTATCAAACTGCGAATTGATTCATCTCGGCCTCGCTCGCTCCGAGCGCCGACGGGCACACAATAATCGCCATTTTTTCCACTGGCCTCGAACTTACATGAGTTCCGCCCGGCCGGTAGCGACGCAACCTCGCACTAACACCACGACAACTAGCCTCTTGGAGGTGCCTCTGGTAGAGCCGACTTTTCAAACGTATGTCAATTCATAGCGATTTTATAAGCCGATATACCTAGTACCGGCTTTAAGACGGGGAAAATTCTGCATTCCACGCTGCGATTATTTTCTGGTGCAAAAGAGTTTGTTATTTAATTTTTTTTAAAATATTCAGCATGGATATTATTTTTTTAATAAAAAGCGCCATTTTGATATTTATATCATTTGAAAAAGAACGCCTATCTTGAGATTTTAAATATCTTGGGAAAATAAAAGCATGGAGTATTCAAGCGAACAATACGGAACCGCTGGCGCTTGAGCCTTCAATTGAAAGTCTACGCGGCTGAGTTGGTATGGGTTGACGTGCCGCCCAGTGCAGGCGTCGGTAAGTTGCTGGAGGCCAGGGGTGCAGCGTTTCGTCGAGCGGCCGGTTGCGCTGCGTTTGTCAGGAGGAGAAGACCCATCAAGCACGGACGGGTGATTGTCTGAATGTTCAAGGGCGGGATGTCGGCGCGCCTTCTCTGCGTGCGATATTGGGTAGAAATAATTATTAAGGGTATAAAGCAATGAATATAAGAATTTTGGCGCCGGTTTTCATGGTGGGGACGCTTTACGTTTGCTGGTGTTCCGTAGGTGCGGCGCAAGATAGAAACAGCGCCGCAACGGTTGGCGATGCCGGTGGAAAAGGTACTATGAATGGCCGGGTTGCCGGGCTTGAAAGTCGTATGAACGAGCTTGAACAGCGCGTTCCGCTGCACCTTGGAATCGGTGCCGAAGTCTTGTATCAGGATAACAATTACAACAAATCGGCGAGCGATGTCGGTGGCAACGTCAATCCGGACAAAATAGAGCTGCTCGCGAGCGGTTATTTCGACAACGGCCTTTACTACTCTTCACGCTGGGATTTTCAAGTTTCTCAACAGCAGTTTTTCCCGGCGTGGATGTATTTGGGTTATGACTTCACCGATCATTTCACAGCGCGGATTGGTGTCGTCAATCAACCGCTCGGCGCTGGTGTCGATGGTTCCTATTATGACAACAGCTTTTTAAGCGACGCGCCGCTATGGCTCGGGTTCGCTAATAACCCGGATCTGGGTATCAAAGGAATTTATAAAAAAAATAACGTGGAGCTCGTTGCTAGCTTCATGAAAAACCCGGAACTCAAGAGCGGCAACGGCAATGCTAGGTTCAGGCCGGACGTGATTAGCGGCGTGTCATTGCCGAGCGGCTTTTCGTCGAACGGTACCGTCCTTACCAATGGCTTCGTGAATAACGTTAGGTCGGTAAATACCTTCGGCGGTGGTGGGGCCTATACCTTCCATTTTTCCGACGACATCGAGACACAGGTAGGGGCCAATGGTCAGGCCGGCTGGCTATACGACGATGTGAATAATAGTAACGCCGGATATGAGTGGGCTGCCGCAGCGTTTGCGAACTACAAGCAGGGGCGATTTGCGATGACTCTCCAGTGGATGGGGTTCGATCGAAATGTGGATAAATCCGCCGTGCCGACCGGGCAATCCACCGACACCATTCTGTTGTCCGACGGTCGCCTGACTCCGGCCAAGGGCCAGATCTATTCAACCCGGCTCTCGTATACGATACCGGTACAGTTCGGCGTATTTAACAAGGTGGTGCTGTATAACGATTACGACTTCGTAAACAGTGGTAGCCACGATGGACTGACCAACCGCAATTCGCAGTTCCAGATCGCAGGGGTGCAGCTTTTTACGGGCCATTTTCATACTTGGCTTAGCGTGCTCAACGGCAAGAACGCGTCTTTCGCAAATGCAAACGGCGGGTCGTACACCAACAACTGGGATACGACCGTAAGCCTGATCGGGGCGTTGTATTTCTGAATGCCAAGTGCGAAACCGGCGCGCGCCCAGGCGCGGCCGGTTATTCACGATGTCGGCTGCGCTAATCGCGTAATCAGTGGCCGGCATGCATAACCGGCTTCGCCGGGAGGGGCAGTGGACACATTCGAATATGACATGCCCGCGACAACGATCCGACTGGCGGATTTTGTCGAGCGGTCAGGCTTGATTTTTGGCGCGCTGCTGTTGGGGTTGGTTTCTGAGCGGCTGTGCCGGGGCGCTGGTCAAACAGTCATCATCGGTCGGGCTGGGAATGGGTGGCATTGCCACCACAGTGGCGGTCGGCCCTGGCGCAGCGGCGAACACACACCCCGTGAAGGTTGCTCCCTCCAGGCTTCGGTACTGGCTTTCCGGTCTGGAAATTCGAAGACCCCGATCGGATATCGATACCATCCTGGATTCGTCGGCCCGCGAGATTCCGCTTTTCAACCCCACACGGTTGCCGGAAGTGGCAAAAGCATTGAGCCGACAATTATCCAGAGCAGAGCCGCGCCAGGACGTCGCGATTCGGATCGAGCAGTACCGCAATGCACTTTTTGGCGTTGAGCGTGATCCCCGCGTGACCGCTTTTCGCGCCTTCGTGAGTGACGGTCAGCTCAACCTGATATTCGGGACGGTGGATCAGAATCCGACGGCTGACGTGCCAGGCGGGAGTGGCCCGGCCCCGATGACTGCGCCGAAGCCGCGCCTGGACCGCGCAGCGAACTACCGCAAAGAGATCGGTTCGCGCGCGCAAGCGGGTAAGGGTCAGGCAGCACTTGTCTTGCCTGCGTATGCACACTTCGCGAAACCAAGCCGACACGACTGGGTCGTGATCGATATGTCGGCCGCTGGTTCGGCTTCGTTGCCTAATACGAGTCGGGCGACCGGATCGGCAGCGCATGCACCCGCGGCCGAGCCGCATGACGCGCCGGCAGGGGCCGCGCGCCGCGCAGCTCTGCATGCAAGGCTGCGCGAGCTCAAGACGCTGCGTGAACAGAATCTGATCGGCGAACGTCTATATCAAGAAGAAACGAAGAAGGTTCTCGATGAATATCTGGGCGCCGGCGTAGAGCCGTGACGGCGCATCGCCGCTTCGAGTTGTTCTCGTTCGGCTCAACGCAGGCCTTTAGCCGGTATCGTAGCTCCGGTTTGGGCGATGCGGCGACATCAGCGGTGGTCCCCGAGCTGTTGCCGGTTGGCACGTGCGAGGCGCAGGGTTATTGACATTGCGTGCCCTCTGGCGGCCTCGCAATTTCGGTCAACAATGTTCGGCGGCGGGCGCCACTCCGCCCGTCGCTGATAGCTCATCGGAGCGCCGACGCATGCGCGATGGTTATTGGTGCGCGGATGGCCGTGCGATTCATGGCACGGCCTGCGTTAATCGAGCGCACTGATGGATCAAGCTACTTCTCTCGGCTCTGGTCGCAGGTGTCTGTTTTG
>CAWIGB010000013.1:0-383346 GCA_963835375.1 uncultured Gammaproteobacteria bacterium | reverse complement strand
GGCAGGTCGCCCCGCGTGCCTGCCGCGAGGACCCGATCGCCCAGTAACCGCCGTCGAGCGTGGGGGCAAGCCAGGCCGGATGGGCGCTGCCCAGATGTGCATCCGCGTGTTGCAAGGCCGCGACATCGAACATCGGCTGATCGCTGCCGAGCAGCAACGCCCGCGGCATGCCGGATCAGCGCCTCATCCATGGCCGTGGCGCATGCGGCTGGCCGAGATCGCCCCGCGACTGCGGTACGAGTCGCACGCCATAGCGGCGCGCCGTGCGTTTGAAGAAAGGATGGTCGACCGAGGACGTACAGACGAGGTTGACCCGAGCCGGTGGCGGCCGCATGTCGTTCGGGCGATTGCATGCTCCGCCATCGCAGCATAGAGGCCGGCGGCGCGTCGCGCGCCGAGCCCCGCAGCCAGACGTGTCTTGCAGGCGCCGGTGCAGGGCGCTTTCACGAACGCCAGAATCGCCAGATCGGGCGATAGAAGGGTCTTCGCGGCAGGAGTTTCGCTCGGGGGGTTGGCAACGGGCATAAGCCTGCTATCATACGCCGCTCGTTGCGCGGCAACGGACAGTTTCGTGGGGCCGTAGCTCAGTTGGGAGAGCGTCGCGTTCGCAATGCGAAGGTCGGCGGTTCGATTCCGCCCGGCTCCACCACCATGAAGGGATCCGGCCATGCCTGATCCCTTTTTTATTGCCCGCTATCCGGATTGTTGCGCGTTCATGCCACCGACCGCGGGCTTTTTTTCGGTTCGCCTGTATCGCTGGCTGCGCGGCGTTGTATCCCAAGCGGCTGATCTGTTTTGACATTGTTGCTTGGCCATGTCGCGGTACAACCATGGTCGCAATGACAACGTTATCGTTCGCTGGAATAATTTTGCTCAATTGTTGAAAATTATTTCACTGCGTGCGCATGGCTGACCGGCAAACCGACGATCTGGCGATCTATGTCGCCTGGTTATCCTATATCGGCGGATATACCCAGGCCGAGATCGCCGAGCGTATGTCGTTGTCGCGAGCCAAGGTTCATCGGCTGATCGGCGAAGCCCACCAAGCCGGCTATGTTCATGTCTATATCGATCGATCGCCGCAGCGGCTGGTCTCCTATGAGGATCGCATTGCCGAGTACTTCGGTTTGACCCAGTGCCTAGTCGTTCCCGACGTCGAGGATCCCAACGATCGTCATGGCAATGTGGTGGCACTCGGCTCCGCGGCCGCACGCTATGTGCACGGCCGGATCGCCAGTGGCGAGGTCTCGTCGCTGGGTGTTTCCTGGGGCCGATCGCTGGCCGAAATGACACGACAGCTACCACGAGAGGGCCATCCCGGGCTTGCGATCGTATCGTTGATGGGAAGCCTGACGCAGCAATCCGCGATCAACCCCTTCGATGTTGTTTATCGATTGGCCGAGAAGACCGGCGGGCAGGGGTTCTTTCTGCCGGTACCCTTCATCGCCGACAGTATCGAGGACCGTAACGTGCTCATGGCCCAGCGCAGTGTGGCCGATGCGCTTGCGCGCGCTCGCGAGATCGATCTGGGCGTGGTCGGGATCGGCGCCATGGCGCTGGACCAGCCAATGTTCATGGAGGATCGCGGTCTGCTCGGCGAGCGTCAACTGACAGAACTGAGCGATGCCGGCGCGGTCGGAGAGCTCGTCGGTCATTTCCTTGACTGTGATGGCCGGCCGATCCATATGGCGATCAACGAGCGCACGATCGGTCTGTCCTTGGCCGAACTTGCGGAGCGCGAGATCGTCGCGGTCACCGGGGGCGCAGACAAGGGCCCGGCGATCCAGGCAGTTCTGAATAGTGGGGTGATCGATCGATTGATCATCGACGAGCCGGCAGCGAAGGCGTTGCTGAAAGTGCGTGCCCATGCGGCCTAGGCCGGGCGAGGCGTGACTCGATGCGGTCTCGATGGCCGATAGCGAGCGTTCGGTTCGGAATCGAAAGCAGAGCTCGGAGAGATATGTTCGACTTTTCGCGAATGGGTAATGGCTTAACTGATCGTTATGATCCGGTCAAAAGGGGCTTGCTGCGACAGCGCTCCGCGGGCCTGCATCGCTGCTGTGGCGGGCGAATCATCCAGTTATTGGATGCGGCCGAGGCAGGCGAAGATGCGCGACTCAGCAGAAGGGAGTGATGGATCCGAGCGATATCGGGCTGCGAACTGCATCGACTTCAGCTGCAAGGTAGCGGTGATGCGGGCGCGCGAACGAGCCGGTCGCAGTATGACGGTTACAGGACTTATGTAAGAGACCAGCCCGCCGGACTGAACGGCTATCAAAGGTTCAAGGCGCTGAGCCGGCGGTTATCGAAGGGGCGTGGAGAACTTCCGCGAAGTAGTAAAACTAGCCAATCAGGAGAATCACTGTGGGCAAGCAAAAAATACAAGGGCGCACTGCGCTCAATGGCCGCGTAAGTCGGTATACGACATTGCTGCTCGGTACCACCGCACTCATGTGTGCCGGTGCCGCCCAGGCACAAGCGAGCAACTCCGACGATGACATGTCGACGCTGAGTTTCCCGGAGCAGTTTCAGAAGCAGGTTGTCGAAGGCTCGCAAGTGCATGGCAGACGTGGCTTCTACGATTTCCGTCGCTGGCACGATACCAACCAGCCGTACCCGGGCCAGCCGGCTACGAAGGATCATTTCAACAACCAGAACACCAACTTCGGTGCGCAGATCGGTATCAAGACCGGCCGTATCTACGGCTTTTCGGCCGGCGCGGAGTTCGTCTATGAACACGGTCTGTACGGCAACAATGCGGACAACACCAAACTGAACTGCAACCTGGCTGGTGAAGGCTGTCCTCCCAGCGGTACACGGTCGAGAACCTGACCCAGGGCTATCTGCAGTTCAATGCTTATGGCTTCCAGCTTCGTGGCGGTCGTCAGCTGATCAACACGCCGCTGGCCGGTGCCGACCAGTTCACCTTCCTGCCGCGCGCCTTCGAGGGCGTGAGTGCGGTTTGGCGTCCGCTGGATACCCGCGATCGGATGTCCTTCAACGGCAGTGGTTCTGCGCAGGCCGGAAGCAACACTGGTCCGCAGGTCAACAAGTCCAGTCCCGACTCTGAACGCGAACTACGAAACCGACCAGTATCTGCCGTTCTTCGGTCCGGGCGCTTCCGCCATGACCCAGCCGGAATGGCAGGTCTTCGGCGCGAAGATCACGAAACGTGAGCCGCGCGGTACTGCGGATCGGTTCCTGAGTCGCCAACCGCTACTTCACGGATGTCAACGGTTTCTGGTCGCTGGGTACGTCCTATCGCAATGTGCTGTCCAACGGCAGCCAGGTCGTCGGCCAGTACTACCATTATCGGTTCCAGCAAACCGAATCCGCGGACTACGGCGAAATCGGCTACATGGCGCCGACCATGGGCTCGGGAACCATGGCGTGGGCACCATATGTCGCGCCCAGGTGGTTGCGGCTTACGATGCGGACAAGAATCGCATCCCCCAGGGCATCAACAGCCAGATCTACGGCTCTGAAGCTGGGTGTGCAGAGTGGCGAGGTCGGTTTCTCGATCTTCGGCACCTTCTCGCCCGAGCATAACGGCTCGTTCAACCATGGCCAGATGCTGAAGCCGTATACCGATCTGTCGGGCGTGATCTACACCGACACCATGAACGACGGTATCCAGAACTTCGGACCGGGTTGGGCTGCGGGTGCGCGTCTGGACTTCACTCCGACTGACAATCTGGCGATGTATGCGCGCTACGTGCAGTATGAAGCCAAGTACGGTCACTACCATGACTTCTACTTCAACGGCGGTAGCAACAACCTGATCACCGACGCCAGCTTCACCGGCAACGAAGTCCGTAATCAGAAGAGTGAAGGCATCGGCATTGGTATCACCTATGACCTGGGCGGCATCTCGAAGCAGCTGGCCGGCCTGAAGATCGGTGACAACCTGGGCATCACGAAGTTCTACGGCAAGCCGGACGCGCCGAACTTCTACGACAACCGTATCCGCTTCTACTACAGCTTCTAGTAGAGTCACGGAGCCCGAAAACCCGGCCATCCATAGAAGGATGGCCGGGTTTTTTTTATTGATTCATAAGGCCGCGAGACGGTGGAGCCGACCACAGAGGCAGGCTAAGCGGTTATACTCCCGAGTCGAATTGGTTAAGCGAAAAGAGAGAGACGATGGCCGCCGAATTCGTACCCGTGGATCCGTTCGACCTGGTGATTTTCGGCGGTACGGGCGACCTGGCGCGGCGGAAGCTGCTGCCGGCGCTCTACCACCGTGATCACGACGAGCAGTTCTCGGACGATAGTCGCATCGTTGCCGTGTCCCGCCAGGATATGAGCGACGAGGGCTATGGTGAGTGGGTGCGCAAGGTTCTGGAAGAACATCTTCCGGATAACGAAATCGACGAGGATGTGTTCTCGCGTTTTCATGACCGCCTCGCCCATGTGCGACTGGACGTGGACGATGCGGCCGGCTGGGCCGCATTCGCCGAGCGTTTTGACGATGATGGTCGTATCCGGACGTTCTATCTGGCTACCGCGCCCAGCCTGTTCGGCAAGATCGCCAACGGCGTGGCTGACGCCGGGCTGGTGGATGAAAGAGCCCGGATCGTGCTGGAAAAGCCCGTGGGTCATGACTACGAGTCGGCGCGCGATATCAACAATGCCGTAGGGGCGCGATTCGAGGAGTCGCAGATCTATCGCATCGACCATTATCTTGGCAAGGAAACGGTCCAGAATCTGATTGCGCTGCGCTTCGGGAACTCGCTGTTTGAACCGGTCTGGGGTCGGCAGGCCGTCGACAACGTGCAGATCACGGTCGCCGAGAGCCTCGGCGTCGACGAGCGCTTCGAGTTCTACGAGCAGACCGGTGCGCTGCGCGACATGGTTCAGAACCACATGCTGCAGTTGCTGTGCCTGACGGCGATGGAGCCGCCAGCCAGCATGAACCACGACGATGTGCGCAACGAGAAGATCAAGGTGCTGCGCTCGCTCAAGCCCATTACGCCGCAGGACGTGCACAAGGTGACGGCGCGCGGGCAGTACGCCGCCGGCATGATCGACGGCAAGGCGGTCCAGGCCTACGGCGCCTCGAACAAGAAGGAGCAGGCGCCGTCGGACGAGGCCAAGGCCGAGACATTCGTGGCGATCAAGGCGGAGATCGATAACTGGCGCTGGCAGGGCGTGCCGTTCTACCTGCGCACCGGTAAGCGCATGGCGCGCAAGTCGTCGCAGATCGTGTTTGAGTTCAAGCCGGTGCCGCATTCGATCTTCGGCGAAGAACCGCTCCAGCCCAACCGTCTCGTGCTGCGCCTGCAGCCCGAAGAGGGCGTGGAGATGTCGATCATGACCAAGGAACCGGGGCCCGGCGGCTTCCGTATGCGCAGCCTGCCGCTCAACCTGAGTTTCAGCCAGGCATTCGAGGTCGCTTACCCGGATGCTTACGAGCGGTTGCTGATGGAGGTGCTGCGCGGCAATCCGGCGCTGTTCATGCGTCGCGATGAGGTCGAGGCCGGCTGGAAATGGATCGATCGTATCCTGGAGAGTTGGCGTCTCGAGCAGGTGGAGGCCCAGGAATACATGGCCGGCAGTTGGGGTCCGACCGATGCCTTTGTGCTGCTCGATCGTGATGGTCGACGGTGGCACGATAGCTGATCGTCGTCACGCGGCGCAGATGCTGAGAGATGCTCGCGCTGCGCTCAATGGAATCCAGGAGAGGGACCGTTCCCATGGCTGAATTGACGCAATATTCCAGCCGCAGCGAAGCCGCGCGCAAGCTCGCGGCTTCGATTGCCGAACGCCTGCGCGAGGCGATTGCCGAGCGCGGCGAGGCGAGTCTGGTGGTCTGCGGCGGCAGCTCGCCCAAGGAGCTGTTCGAATTTCTGTCGGCCGAGAAACTGGCTTGGTCCCGGGTCACGGTCGTACCCTCGGATGAACGCTGGGTGCCGGTCGACGACGCGCAGAGCAATGAGCGCCTCGTACGTGAAACCCTGTTGGTCGGCCCCGCGGCCGAGGCGCGTTTTGTCGGGTTGTATCGCAACACCGAGACGCCGGCTGAGGCCATCGATGGGGTTGCCGGCACGCTGGCGGACGTGCCGCGTCCCCTGGATGTGGTGGTGCTGGGTATGGGCGACGACGGGCATACGGCGTCGCTGTTCCCGCACGCGCCGGATATCCAGGCTTGCCTCGACTCGCAGGCGCCGTGTGTGGCGCCGAGCGTCGGCCCGCCGGCACGGCTGTCGCTGAGCCTGGCGTATCTGACCGATGCGCACAGCATCGATCTTCTGATCTTCGGCGACGAGAAGCGACACGTGTTCGAACGCGCCCAGGCGGCCGGCCCGGTGGCCGAGCTGCCGGTGCGCGGCGTGTTGCATCTCGAGCGCCCCGTGGCCCAGGCACACTGGGCTGAATGAATGAGCACACCCGGCTGAATCGTCGGGTGTCAGCGAGCGGAGGCTGTCATGGCACTCAATCCTGTCCTTCACGACGTCACTCAGCGCATTATCGAGCGCAGTCGCGATTCTCGCGCCGACTATCTGGCGCGCATGAATGAAGCGGGGCGGCAAGGGCCGCATCGTGGCACCATGTCGTGTTCGAACCTGGCCCATGGGTTTGCCGCTTGCGGTGAACCCGACAAGGACGCGCTGGCCTCTGATGTCCGGCCGAATGTCGGCATCGTCTCGGCCTACAACGAGATGCTTTCGGCTCACCAGCCGTTCGTCGACTTCCCGGACATCATCAAGAAGGCCGCGTGGGACGCGGGCGGGGTGGCCCAGTTCGCCGGTGGCACGCCGGCCATGTGCGACGGTGTGACCCAGGGCCAGCCCGGCATGGAACTCAGCTTGTTCTCGCGTGACGTGATCGCGCTGTCGACGGGCGTGGCCTTGACTCACAACATGTTCGACGCGGCCATCTGCCTTGGTGTCTGCGACAAAATCGTGCCCGGGCTGCTGATCGGAAGTCTCGCTTTCGGGCATCTCCCGGTGATTTTCGCGCCGGCCGGCCCCATGACCTCCGGCATGTCGAATCCGGTCAAGGCCAAGGTTCGCGAGCGTTTCGCCCAGGGCGAGATCGGCCGCGACGAGCTGCTCAAGGCCGAGTCGATGGCCTATCACTCGCCGGGCACCTGCACCTTCTACGGCACGGCCAACTCGAATCAGCTCATGATGGAATTCATGGGCCTGCATCTCACCGGCACGTCGTTCATCAATCCGGGGACGCCGCTGCGCCATGCTCTCACGGAGGCGGCCGCCCAGCGGGCCGTCGAGATGGCATCGGTGCCCGATGACGGGCGCGCCCGTCGCATGTGCGACATCGTCGATGAGAAATCCGTAGTGAACGGCCTGGTCGGCCTGCTGTCCTCGGGGGGTTCGACCAATCACACCATGCACTATGTGGCGGTGGCACGCGCGGCCGGGATCAAGATCAATTGGGATGATTTCTCGGAGTTGTCCTCGGCCGTGCCGCTTCTGGCCCGGGTCTATCCCAACGGCGTGGCCGATGTGAACCACATGCGTGCGGCTGGCGGCATCCAGTTGATGATTCGCAGTCTGCTTGATGCCGGCCTGCTGCACGATGATGTGATGACCGTTGAGGGCTACGGGCTGCACCGCTACACGTGCGAGCCGTTCCTCAAAAACGGTGAGCTCGCATGGCGCGAAGGCCCTACGGCCAGCCACGATGAAGACGTGATGCGTATGGTCGACAAGCCCTTTGCGCCAACCGGGGGTATCAACGTGCTGGACGGCAACCTGGGTCGGGCCATTATCAAGACTTCGGCCGTCGAGAAGAAATATCGTCGGATCGAGGCGCCGGCACAGGTGTTTTCGACCCAGCAGGCCGTGCTGGATGCGTTCAAGGCCGACGAGCTGAACAAGGATGTGGTGGTCGTGGTGCCGTATCAGGGCCCGCGTGCCAACGGCATGCCCGAACTGCACAAACTCACGCCCAGTCTTTCGGTTCTGCTGCAGCGCGGTTATCAGGTCGCGCTGGTCACCGACGGCCGCATGTCGGGAGCGTCGGGCAAGGTGCCGGCGGCGATCCAGGTCACGCCCGAGGCCAAGCTCGGCGGCGCGATTGGCAGGATCCGCGACGGGGACATGATCGTGGTCGACAGTGAGACCGGCGAGCTATCGGTCCAGGTCGATCAGGCCGAGCTCGATGCGCGCGAGGAAGTCACCTTCGCGGATCCGCCGCCGACGGAATATGGGTTCGGGCGCGAGCTGTTCGCGCTGTTCCGCCACAATGCCGCACCGGCCGAGGAAGGCGCGGGTCCTTTGCTCGACGGCTGAGGCCGGCGCACTCGAGAATCAAGAGGTAATCATGGCCGATACACTCGCCATCATGAAAATGTCGCCGGTGATCCCGGTGGTCACGATCCACTCGGTCGACGAGGCCGTCGCCATGGCGCGCGATCTCTACGACGGAGGGCTGAAGACTATCGAGATCACTCGGCGGACCCAAGTCGCACTCGACGCCGTGCGCGCTATCGCCGAGGCCGTGCCCGACTTGTGCCTCGGGGTCGGCACGGTCTGGACCGCGTCTCAGGCACGGGAGGCGCTGGCGGCGGGGGCCCAGTTCATCGTTTCGCCCGGGATTGCCGACGAGGTCGGTGAGGTTTGTCGCGAGGCCGATCTGCCTTATCTGCCGGGCGCGCAGACCGTCAGCGAAGTGGCTTATCTGGTGCGCCAGGGCTACCAGCAGGTCAAGCTGTTTCCGGCCTCGGTGATCGGCGGCCCCTCGGCGATCAAGGCGTATGCCGCCGTATTCCCGGACGTGCAGTTCTGTCCGACGGGCGGCATCACCGAGCAGAGCGCGCCCGATTATCTCAAACTGCGGAGCATTCCATGCGTGGGAGGTAGCTGGCTGGCGAAGCCGGCTAAGGGCGACGAGCCGGATGGCCAATCGCCGACTCGCGCCGCTGCGGAGCGCGCGGCCCGTCTGGGCGGCTGAGACTCCGAACGGCGACGAGCCCGGCCGGCGGCAGTTCGGCGTGTTCGAAAGCCGGCTTACGCCGGCGGCTGTTCACTGAGGCGGCGCAGTTCGTTGGTTGATCGGGTAACGGGTCTTCGGCATCTTAATCGCCCGCCCTGATGGCCTACGGACGGTTGTCCAGGCGAAGCTGAGTCCGGCCGGCCGGAGCGTTCGGCCAGAGCCGGGCTCCGGTGCGAGACAGAGGCGAGGCTGCGGCTATCGCGATCAGTTGGGCCACGATGCACTGATCGGCGAACTCTGGATCAGAGCCGTGTCGAACCCCGGCCATGCGCCGGACCAGGTTATAGGCCAGCGATAGCCCCGGGCTTGCTGATAGGGCGAAGCCACGGTCTTGCTGCGCCGCGTTACCAGATCGTGCGGGAAGGCGCTTTCGATGTAGCGGAAACCGATTTCGATTTCCCAAAGCCCGCGCAGAAGAACCGCGACGGCGTCGGCGTGCGAGGCCGCGGCGGCAGCGACGTGTACACGATGCGGCGGTTGCTCTGATACCCCCATCGCTAGGTCTGCCCCAGGTGTTGGGCCCGTTCGGATCGTGTCTGCGTGTTTCGGGTGATACCCGCATATGAAGCAAGCGGTCGTCGGCGTTCCAGGTGGCGATGACCCTCTTCCAGAGCCGACTCTTGCGGGCGGTAATGAGGCCGTGACGCCCGGCGGCCCCCGCTGGAGGCAACGCGGAGCAATGAACCGGCGCTCCGGCACCCTTGGCAAACAGGGTGACGGTGCCATCAGGCTGCGATCGGTGAAGGCCTCGGCCCGGCACCTATTGTTGGCTTGATACGGTCTGAGCTCGGCATGGAGCACCATATTCGGGTGCAGGTTGATCCGGATGGTGCCTCGCATCACGAAGTACGGTGTCTGCCGGTCCTTACTCATATTGCCTGAGCCGACGTGCGTCGACGGACCGCCGCGGCAAGGGCCGTATCTGCAGGCCGCCGGGCCTCGTGGGGATAGCGTCCGGCGCCCCGGCAGGACCCGCTCGGGCGGAACAGCCATTCGACCGGCTCGCAGCTCCGGCGCTGATGCGCCGGGCACAGCCCGCTGCGTGCCAGCAAGAGCTCGGTCGCCGGACCTTGGGCGCTCATGTTTATACGTCGGGCGGCGTTGCCAATCGGCTCATTGCAGAACAACGCCGTGCCCGGCGCCCGCCACCACAGCTGATCGGAGGCGGCCGAGGGCGCCGGATCCTCGCCGTCGAGGCCGGATGCAAGGCGGACTCGACCCATTCGATCGGCATGTGCCGGGTGAACATACTGAAATCCGGAAAGGATTGCAGCTGCTCGAGATCGAACACACGCGTGTTGCACGCACAAAAAAACCGGCTTCCACAACGGGAAACCGGATTCTCGGTAATGCCTCGCCTGGACTGCAATGCTCAGATGAACGGCATCAGGCCTGACGCCCGGCTTATTAGTGCCCGATATGGCCGTTCTAGGCGATGCGCTCGTCGCTGTTGCAGTCGAAGAACACGGCGCGCGCGGTATCGAACGACAGGGGCATATCGGCTCCCACCTCGGGGGCGGCCGACGGCGTGCACCGCGCGGTCACTTCCATGTCGTTGATGTAGGTGAGCAGATAGGTATCCGGCCCGGTCGGCTCGACAATCTCGATCCGACAGGTCAGCGCATTCTCATCGCTTTCCTCGGCTGGAGCCAGGTGTTCCGGCCGCACGCCCATGATGACCTTCGACTGGCCGTGGGCAGCGAGCTGGCTCGCGGTGGCCTCGGGTAGTGTGAGGTCGACATGGTTGTCTCCCGAGGTCAGCCGGACCGTGCCGCGTTCGCCGCCTGAGAACTCGCACTCTATGAAATTCATCGCAGGCGAGCCGATGAAACCGGCGACGTAGCGATTGGCCGGGTTGTCATAGATTTCGTGCGGCGTGCCGAGCTGCTGCACGCGGCCTTCGTTCATCACCGCGATCCGGTCGCCCAGCGTCATCGCCTCGATTTGGTCGTGGGTCACGTAGACCATGGCGGTCTTGAGACGCTGATGGAGTTGTTTGAGCTCGGTCCGCATCTCGACACGCAGCTTGGCATCGAGGTTCGACAGAGGTTCGTCGAACAGGAACAGTGCCGGATCACGGGCCAGAGCGCGGCCGATGGCCACACGCTGGCGCTGGCCGCCCGACAGCTGGGCCGGCTTGCGATCGAGCAGGTTCTCGATCTGCAGCATCTTGGCCACGCGTTCGACCGTCTTGCCGCGCTCGGTCTTGTCGACGCCGCGCATTTTCAGGCCGAATTCGATGTTCTTGCGCACGTTCATGTTCGGATACAGCGCATAGAACTGGAATACCATCGCGATGTCCCGCTCGCGGGGGCTGCGGTCGTTGACCGGGGTGTTGTCGAGCGTGATGGTGCCCGAGCTGATGGTTTCCAGGCCGGCAATCATGTTCAGCAGCGTGGATTTGCCGCAGCCGGACGGTCCCACCAGGATCAGGAATTCACCTTCGGCCATGGCGATATTGATGTCCTCGAGGACATGGGTTTCGCCAAAGGTCTTGGATACGTTATCGATTTTCAGTACGGCCATGTAATTCGCTTCTCGTAATGGCGTTGGTTCGCGGGAGGCGCGCGGCTCGCGATGCGACCGTGCGGCTGGCCCGCCCCCTCATTTGAACTGGCGTCAGCCTTTCACCGCGCCTGCAGTCAGCCCGCGCATGAAATAGCGCCCGGCAACCACGTAGACGACGAGCGTCGGCAAGGCGGTGATGATCGCCCCGGCCATGTCCACGTTGTAGCGCTTGATCCCGGTCGAGGACGTGTTGACCAGATTGTTAAGCGCCACGGTGATCGGGTGCTCGCTGCCCGAGGTGAAAACCACGCCGAACAGGAAGTCGTTCCAGATCTGAGTGAACTGCCAGATCACGCAAACCATCAGAATCGGCGTCGAGATCGGCAGGATCACGTAGAAGAACGTGGACACGAAGCCGGCGCCGTCGATGCGTGCTGCCTTGACCAGTTCATCCGGGATGGTGACGTAGTAGTTGCGGCAGAACAGCGTCGTGAAGGCGATACCGTAGACCGTATGCACCAGTGCCAGGCCGGTCAGCGAATTCGCCAGTCCGATCTTGCCCAGCACGCCGGCCATCGGCAGCAGGAACATCTGGAACGGCACGAAGGTGCCGCCCAGCAGCAGTCCGAAGACCAGCTCGGAGCCGCTTGAAACGCCATTTGGTGAGCACGTAGCCATTGATGGCACCGAACAGGGTCGACAGCGCCACGGCCGGCACGGTGAAGGCCACCGAGTTCCAGAAATAGCGGTGCAGGCCGGTGCAGTCCGAGCCGGTGCAGGCATCCGACCATGCAGCCGACCCAGCCTTGCGTGGAGAACGGCGACGGCAGCGAGAACAGATTGCCGTGGCTGATCTGCGGCAGTGTCTTGAACGACGTGATCAGCATCACGTACAGCGGCATCAGAAAGTAGAGTGCTGCAAGAATCAGCACGCCGTAGATGAGGGTGCGAGCGATCGGGCCGCCGCGCTGGATTCCGTCTTCAGTGGGTCCGGCCATCGCGGCGCTCCTTCAGTTCGGCAATGAGCATCGGCAGCATGGCGATCGCCACGGCGGCCATCATCAGTGTCGCGGCAGCCGCGCCCAGACCGATCTGGCCACGGTTGAAGCCGAAGTTGTACATGAAGATGGCGGGCAGCCATGTCGAGTAGCCGGGGCCGCCGTTGGTCAGGGCGATGACGAGATCGAAGCTCTTGATCGCGAGGCTGACCAGCAGAATGATCGCGGAGAAGAAAACCGGCCGCAGACTGGGGATGATGATCGAGAAATACACCCGCGGCAGGCTGGCACCGTCGATCTGGGCCGCCTTGATGATTGAGCTGTCGATACCGCGCAGCCCAGCCAGGAACAGGGCGGTGACGAAGCCCGCGGCCTGCCAGACGGCAGCGATCACGACGGTGTAGATCGCCATGTTCGGGTTGATGAGCCAGTCGAACGAAAACCCCGTCCAGCCTAGCGATTGCACGAAATGCTGCAGCCCGAGGCTCGGGTTGAGCAGCCACTTCCAGACCACGCCGGTAACCACCAGAGACAAGGCCAGGGGTAAAGATAAATGGTCCGGAGCCAGCCTTCGGTGCGGATCTTCTGATCCAGCATGATGGCCAGGAACAGCCCGATGGCCAGGCAGATCGCGACGTACAAGATGCCGAAGATGGCCAGATTGATGACCGACACCCACCAGATGTCGAGTTGGAACAGCACTTCGTACTGCCGCAGTCCGGCGAAATTGTTGGTGGGCAGCAGGGTCGAGTTGGTCAGCGATAGCCAGATCGTCCAGGCGATGAAGCCGTAGACGAAGATGAGCGAAGCGAGACCGCTGGGTACGAGCGAGAACTTCGGCAGCCAGCGATCGAGCCGGCGCCGCCACGGCGTAGCCGCGGCTCTTGCCGGCAAGAGACGATGATTCAGCCATGTAGGGGTATCCGTTGTTCGGGGCGGCATATCAGAGAAAAGCCGGCGCGTATGCGCCGGCTTGCAATGAGGCGGGACATGTCCGCCTGCTACATCTGCGACATCATCTTGGCCTGCTTGGCCTGGCTCGCCATGGCCTTGGCTGCGGCTTCCGGCGTCATGCTCTTGTCGTTGTAGAACTTGGCGATGACGTCGAAGATCGCGCCCTTGACCGCGCCGTTCTCGGCCATGTCCTGGGAGAAGCTCGGCACCAGGGCGTTGTTCTTCTCGGCCGCGGTGAAGTCCTTCTTGGACTGTTGCGCACAGGAGTCGAAGCCCTTGAGCGAGACGTCCTCGCGTACCGGGATCGAGCCCTTGGCCATGTTGAACTTGCGCTGGAACTTCGGTGAAAGCGCGGTACGCGCGAAGGCATACTGGGCGTTCTTGTCCGAATGCGAGCTCTTGAACATCTCGAATGCAGTCGGCGTTATAGACAAAGCCGCTGTGCTCGCCGGGGAAGGCGATACAGGCGATCTGCTTGCCCGGCGTGGCGTCGGCGTTGGTAATTTCGCCCTTGGCCCAGTCACCCATGATCTGCATGCCGGCCTTGCCCTGCACGACCAGACCAGTGTCGTGGTTCCAGGACAGACCCTGGCCGTTCGGATCCTCGTATTGCTGGATCGTGCGCAGACGCTTGAACGTCTTGGCCATCGTGTCGCTGGACAGCGCGTCCTGGTCGAGATCCACGAACGCCTTGCGATAGAAATCGGCGCCGCCGGTGGCGATCGCGATGGCATCGAACTCGGTGGCGACCTGCCAGGTATCACCGCCGCCGGCGATCGGGGTCACGCCGGCTTTTTTCAGTTTCTCGAGCGCGGCGACCAGCGAATCCCAGTCGGTCGGCATCTTGGCGCCGGCCTTTTCCATCACCGACTTATTGATCCACAGCCAGTTGATGCGGTGCAGATTGAACGGCACGGCAACGTAGTGGCCGTCGCACTGCATGCCCTTGGCGACCGGGCCGGGCAGGATCTTCGACCAGTGCTGCTGCTTGGCGACCTTGTCGATGTTCATCGTCAGGCCGGTGGTGCACCACTGCTGGATCTCCGGACCCTTAATCTGCGCCGCACCCGGCAGATTGTTCGACTGGATGCGCGATTTGAGCACGGTACGGGCATTCGAGCCGCCGCCGCCGGATACGGCATCGTTGACCATCTTGTAGCCCTTGTCCGCCATCATCTGCTGCAGCACGTTCATGGACTTGGCCTCGGAGCCGGACGTCCACCAGTTCAGCACGCTGACGGTGCCCTTGGTGGGTGCGGCCATGGCTACGCCGCCGACCGTCATCGCGGCCACGGACAGACCGATGGTGACGCTCTTGCGCAAAATACTCTGGTTCCTCATGGGCTCCTCCCTCATGCCGTGCTCGACCCGTGGGCCGCGGCGTTTTCGTTTGATTGCGATTGGCTTGTGCGTCGCGGACGGCGCATTTGTTCAAGCTTCGAGCAAACGTTCGGGGAAGACAACAGCACGAAGGTCTAATAGACCGTTCTGGGACCGTAACCAGAAAACCGGTTGGTATCTATATAAATCTTTTAATAAAAAGGGCTTGTCGACGGATGGGCTAGAGGTCGTCCAGCGCGGCCAAGGCGCCTTCGAGCGCCGGATATTTCGCCGTCACGATATAGCAGGGGACGTCGGAGAGGTATTCGGACAGACGTCCGTGCGCTTCGAACCGTTCACGAAAGCGGCTCGTTGCCAGAAACGACTGCAGGCGCGGCGCGATACCGCCGCCGATGTAGGCGCCGCCGCGGGCCCCCAGGGTGAGCACCAGATTGCCAGTGGCCGTGCCCAGCATGGCACAGAAGTCGTCGAGCACCTTGACGCAGATGTCGCACTCGCCGGCGAGGCCGCGTTCAGTGATGTCGGACGGCTCGAGTTCTTCGGCGGCCCTGTCCTCGAGTTTGCAGTTGGCATGGTAGAGGTTGACCAGCCCCGGGCCTGACAATACGCGCTCGGCCGAGACGTGATCGAACTGTCGGGTGAGAATGCCGAGCAGTTCCACTTCGCGCGCGTCGGCGGGGGCGAGCGTGACATGCCCGCCTTCGCTGTCCAGTGCCCGCCAGCGGCCACCGAAGCGGAACACGCCCGACACGCCCAGCCCCGTGCCGGGTCCGATCACCGCCAGCGGCGCCTCCGGCGTGCCCCGGCCATCGGGGGTGACCGGTATCAGCCATTCGCGATCCAGTCGCGGCAGCGACAGCGCCAACGCGGTGAAGTCATTAACGACGTGAAAATCCTTCACCCCGAGCTGACGGCCCAGCTCGCGGATCGAGAATGACCAGGGCGAATTGGTGAACGCGACCCGATCCTCGTAGACCGCGGTCGCCACCGCCACTGCGGCGGCTCGAATGCTGCCGACGTTGTGATTCGAAAGATAATGCCGGGTGGCTTCGGCCAACCCGTCGAAATCCTCGCAGCGCAGCGTTTCCTGACCCTGAAGCGCACCGTAATCGTCGGCGAGCGCGAACCGCGCATTGGTGCCGCCCACATCGCGCGACCAGCCGCCACGAGCTGTCCGGATCACCGGCAAGACCAACACGAGGTTTATCGAACATGGGCGCGACTCGACTGGGATGCGAAACGCCGCATATGAAGCCATAGCTGCCGGACGAAGGCCAGTGCGGCCGCCGGTCCGTGCCGAATCACACGGCGCTGCAAACCGCCCGGCAAGCGCGCCGTGTGGGCCTGTCTCGCATTGTCGACGCAGGCTGGGCGCGCTGTCGCGCTCGACATTAGTTGTAGCGCGTCGGCCGCAACAGCGCGCGATCACGGCGTGCTTTTAAGACCGGACTAATTCCGTTAACGGCAGACGCGATTGATCGGCCTTCGCGCCGCTGTCGAGATGCGCTGACCGAAACGAGAAGCGAGAGGAGAAAAATACATGGTGATTTATGGTGTGGCGCTGCTCGCCGCCTGTCTGCTGATCGGCAAGACCGTGGGCGAGCTCATCGGCATGGCGATCGGCGTGCATTCGGACGTCGGCGGCGTCGGGATCGCGATGCTGCTGCTGGTCTTTCTGGTGCATCGGCTGCAACAGGCAGGCTGTCTCGACATGACTTCGCGCCGCGGCGTCGAGTTCTGGAGCTCGCTTTACATTCCGATCGTGGGGTGGCCATGGCGGCCAGCCAGAACGTGGTCGGTGCCGTCACCGGCGGGCCGTTGGCGATCGTCGGCGGGCTGGTCGTGGTGGCGGTCAGCTTCGCGCTGGTGCCCGTGATCGCGCGTCTGGGCAGCGGCAAGCATGCCGAACCGCTGCCGCCGATCGACGAGGCGGAGACTCGGGGAGCGGATCGTCATGCTTGAGCGCATCCACCATGTCTTCGCCGGCAACGGCCTGATCACGGCGTTCGCCGCAGTCGGCCTGTTGATGCTGGTCTGCAACTTCATCTCCCGATATCTCACCGCCGGTCGTGTTCACGGCTCGGCGATCGCGATCGCTACGGGCCTGCTGCTGTCCTATCTCGGCGGCATCTACACCGGCGGCAAGGATGGCCTGGCCGATATCGCGCTGTTCTCCGGCATGGGTCTGATGGGCGGCTCGATGCTGCGGGATTTCGCGATCGTGGCCACGGCCTTCGGCGTAGACGTGAACGAACTGAAGAAATCCGGCGCGAACGGCGTCATCGCGCTGTTTCTCGGATTGTTCGTGCCATTCATGCTCGGCGGCCTGATCGCCTATCTGTTCGGCTATACCATCGTCGCGGTCACCACCATCGGTGCGGGTGCGGCCACCTACATCGTGGGCCCGGTCACCGGCACCGCCATCGGTGCCGGTTCCGACCTGATCGCACTGTCGATCGCGATCGGCCTGGTGAAGTCGATTTCGGTGATGATCGTCACCCCGGCGGTCGCCCGCGATGATCGGTCTGAACAATCCTTCGGCCGCGCTGGTCTTCGGCGGCATGATGGGTACCACCAGCGGCGTGGCGAGTGGCCTGGCTGCCACCGATGCCCGGCTGGTGCCGTACGGCGCGATGACCGCGACGTTCTATACCGGCTTTGGCTGCCTGCTCGGCCCGTCGGTGTTCTATCTCGCCGTAAGGGCACTGCTCGGGGGAGCGGATGAGCGAGAACGTATCCGCTCAGGCTGGCGTGAGTTCGGCCGTGGCGCTTCGCGCCGCGGCTTCCAGCGCCACGATCGCCTCGTCGTCGGCGCGCGAGGCGAGATAGCACAGTCCCAGGGTCTGGGCCACGCGTTGTTCCCGGCGTACGCGCGAGTACTGCAGGGCGCCGGGGTAGAGATGGCCGATGCGTCCCGGCAGCAGCGCCAGTCCGACCCCGCCGCGCACCAGCGAGGACAGCGAGAAGATATCGTTGGCGCGCAGCGCAACCTTGGGCGTCACCCCGGCCTGCTGGAACATGCGATAGGCGTCCCGGCCGGAGGAGAACTCCTGCGACAGCATGACGAACGAACGGTCCGCCCAGTCGCGCAGGTCGACCGGGGTACGTGACGGGGCGTCATCCCTGGGGCTGGCCAGATACATTTCGTCTTCGAACAGGTCGACGATGCGTCGGCTGCGCGAGCGATCGATATCGTGGATGCACATGACCGCGGCATCGATCTCGCCGGCCGCGAGCTTGTCCTCGAGATCCGTGTTCGACCCGAGTACCAGCTCGATATTGCAGCCGGGCAGAACACTCTGAATCGCGGTGATGATGCGCGGCACCACCTCGATGGTCAGCGAATACAGCGAACCGATCCGGAAGGTGCGGGGCGAAATGCCCGCGGCCTGGCGCGTGGCGTCCACGCTGCGCTGGATGCCGTCGATGATATCGGCGGCATGGGATTCCAGCACGGTGGCCGATGCGAGCGGTTCCAGCGCCCGACCGCGATGCGCGAACAAGGGGGCGCCGACGGCGGTTTCCAGCGAATGAATCGCCTTGTGCACCGAGACGCTCGACAGGCCGAGTGCTTCGGCGGCCCGAGCCAGATTGCGCTCGCGCATGAACACCAGAAAGATCTCCAGCTTGCGCAGGGTGATTTCGTCGCTGCCGCTCAAATGCTGGCTCCTGAAACACGGCTTCGCCCGACGTTAACGAAGCTAACGCGAGCTTGATTGATCGTCCGGTCGGCCGATTCTATGGTCGGTCATCCCGGCTCACGCGATGCGGTGGCATGACGCAAGCTAACGATACACGCAACTGGAATACCCGCGGCGAGGACAAGGCCGAGCGCCTGGCCGCGGCGGCCGGCCATCTTGACGGCAAGCTCGCGCGGCGCGAGGCCATCACCGACATTCTCTATGCCTGCATCCGGTCCGGTGACCGCGTGATCGCCGAGGGCAACAACCAGAAACAGGCCGATTTCCTGTCGCGCGCTCTGGGCGAGCTGGATCCCGAGCGTGTGAACAACCTGCACATGATCCAGCCGAGCGTCGGACGGCCGGAACATCTGGCGGTGTTCGAGAAAGGCATCGCGAAAAAGCTGGATTTCGCTTTTTCCGGCACCCAGAGCCATCGCATCGGCGCGCTCATGATGGACGGCACGATCGAGGTCGGCGCCATCCATACCTATATCGAGCTGTATGCACGCCTGTTCGTCGATCTGACGCCGCGCGTCGTGCTCACCGCCGCGTTCAAGGCCGATCGGCAAGGCAATCTCTATACCGGCCCCTCGACCGAAGACACGCCGGCGCTGGTCGAGGCGGCCGCGTTCTCCGACGGCATCGTGATCGCCCAGGCCAACGAGATCGTGGACGATGTCTCGCAGCTCGACCGGGTGGATATTCCCGGTTCCTGGGTGGATATCGTGGTCGAGGCCGACCGGCCGTTCTATATCGAGCCGTTGTTCACACGCGATCCGCGCGCCATCACCCCGGTGCAGATCTTCATGGCGATGATGGCCATCAAGGGCATCTACGCCGAACACGGGGTGACGTCGCTCAACCACGGCATCGGTTTCAACACCGCGGCCATCGAGTTGCTGCTGCCGACTTTCGGCGAAAAGCTCGGCCTGCGGGGCCGGATCGCGAAGAACTGGGTGCTCAATCCGCATCCGACGCTCATTCCGGCGATCGAATCGGGCTGGGTCGAGTCGGTGCATTGCTTCGGCACCGAACTCGGCATGGAGCGCTATGTCGCGGCCCGGCCGGACGTGTTCTTCACCGGGGCGCGACGGTTCGTTGCGATCCAATCGCGCGTTCTGTCAGCTGGCCGGGCAGTACGCAGCCGACATGTTCATCGGCGCCACGCTACAGATCGATCCCGACGGCAATTCCTCGACCGTGACCGAATCGCGCGTTTCCGGCTTCGGCGGCGCGCCCAATCTCGGCAGCGACGCGCGCGGCCGGCGTCATGCCACGCCGGCCTGGGCCAATCTGGCGCCACCGGACGACAAGCTCGGGCGCGGACGCAAGCTGGTGGTCCAGATGGTCGAGACGTTCCAGGCCGGGCTGAAGCCGACCTTCGTCGACGAACTGGACGCGGTGAACAGTCGCCAGAAAAGCCAATCTGGCCGTCGCGCCGGTCATGGTCTATGGCGACGACACCACCCACCTGCTCACCGAAGAAGGGTTGGCGTATCTGTACCAGGCCGAATCGCTGGACGAGCGCCGCGCGATGATTGCGGCCGTTGCCGGGGTCACGCCGCTGGGCCGGTCGGCCGATCCGAGCGACCACCGCCAAGCTGCGCGAACAGGGCAAGATCCGCCTGCCGGAGGATCTGGGCGTGGCGCGTGCCGAGGCCACCCGCTCGCAGCTCGCAGCCTCCAGCATTGCCGACCTGGTCGATTGGTCGGGCGGGCTCTACGACCCGCCGCCGCGCTTCAAGAGCTGGTGATGCGGCGCCTGGATTTCGATGCGCCCGGCGCGGCGGCGGCGCGATCCGGCCCGGCCGAACTGGCGGCCATGGCCGTGTCTGCGCTGCGCGACGAGCTCGATCTCACGCCCAAGCCGGGGTTGGTGGATCGAGCGACCGCGGGCGCGCATTGCGACATGAATCATGCATTGATGACGGCCTCGGCCCTGGCGCTCGAGCCCGGATTCGTTGCCATCGCACGGGCCGCGGCCGGCGAGCGGGAGCCGACGCGCCTGCGCGGCGCGCTCGGCGTGGCCGGTCGCGAGGCCGAGCGCGCCATGATGCAGGCCACCGGCGGGGTGAATACGCATCGTGGCGCGATCTGGGCGCTGGGCCTGATCGTGGCCGCCGCGGCGGCCACGCCGCGCCGCCGGTGGCAGGCAGCGCCGCTGCTCGCCTGGGTCGCCCGCATGGCGGCCATCGACGATCCGGCGCTGGCATCGATACGCGCGGCCTCCCACGGCGCACGGGCCGTGGCCCGATACCGGGTGGCAGGCGCGCGCGGCGAGGCCATGGCCGGTTTCCCGCAGATCGTCGAAGCGGGGCTGCCGGCGCTTGCCACGGCGCGCGCGCTCGGTGCGCACGAGAGTGCGGCACGGCTGGATGCGCTGGCCGCCATCATTGCCGTGCTGGACGATACCTGCGTGCTGCATCGCGCCGGCGCCTACGGGCCTGGCGGCGGCCCAGCGAGCGGCCGCGGCGGTGGTGGCGCGCGGCGGCGCGGCCAGTGCGTCCGGCCGCGCGGCCCTGGCCGAGCTCGATGCTGTGTTTATGGCGCATAACGCCTCCCCGGGCGGGGCTGCCGATCTGCTCGCGGCCACGCTGCTCGTCGATCGCCTTGAAACCGCAGCCGGGGGCCGCCCGGAGGCGCAGGAGACAGATCATGCAAACGCTATCGCTTGATTATCCGGCCGGCGAGCCGCCGCGCTCGCCGTGCGCTGGCCGGCGTTGTCGGTTCCGGCGACCTGGAAGTGCTGCTGGAGCCGGCCGACCCCGGTCGATCCACGATATCGATCAAGACCTCGGTCGACGGCGTCAACGAGATATGGAAGGCCGTGATCGATCGTATCTTCGCCGATGAGTCGGGGCCGGCCGTTGCGCTGGAGATCAACGATTTCGGCGCGACCCCGGCCGTGGTGCGGCTGCGGATCGCCCAGGCCATGGAACAGGCCACCGGAACGACCGGCGGAGGTGGTGCATGAATACCGCCGAACTGCTGCAACGCGAAAGCTTCGTCGAGCTGTCGGCCCGGGCCCGCGTCGAACAGGTTCTGGATACCGGCACCATGCGTGAACTGGTCGGACCGTTCGAGCGGCTCACCTCGCCCTGGCTCGCCCGGCAGGACATCGTGACCCAGGCCGACGACGGCGTGGTCATCGCGCGCGGCACCGATCGACGGCGTCGACGTGGTCATGGCCGCGATCGAGCCGGCGTTCCAGGGCGGCTCGATGGGCGAGGTCGGCGGCGCCAAGATCGCCGGCGCACTGGAGCTGGCGGCCGAGGACGCCGCGGCCGGCAAGCCGGTGGTACCGGTGCTGTTGCTCGAGACCGGCGGCGTGCGGTTGCAGGAAGCCAACTGCGGGCTGGCCGCGATCGCCGAGATCCATGCGGCGATCGTGGCGCTGCGCGAGTTCGTGCCGGTGGTCGGCGTGATCACCGGGCCGGTGGGCTGTTTCGGTGGCATGTCGATCGCGGCCGGTCTGTGTTCGCACCTGATCGTCACGCGTGAAGCACGGCTCGGCCTGAACGGCCCGCAGGTGATCGAACAGGAGGCCGGGGTGGCGGAATTCGATTCGCGCGATCGGCCGATGATCTGGAGCCTGCTCGGCGGTGCCCAGCGCAAGGCACTCGGGCTCGCCGACGATCTGGTCGACGACGACCGGGCCGAAATCGGTGCACGCATCGCCGCCGCCGTGAAGATGTCGCCCAGCCGACTGGCACGCACGGCCGACGTGGCGGCGTGGGAGGCGATGCTCGCTGCCATCGACCCGGCCGATCGCGCCGAGGCCGACGTCGTGCGCCAGGTATTCGCGCGCCATGCTGGAGATCGCCATGACTGACACCCCCTCTCTCGGCGCCCGCTGGCTCGCGGCGCTGACCGACAATGCCGCAGCGGTGCCCGGTTATCCGGCCAGCGTGCGCGTTGTCGACGGCACGCTGGCCGGCATGGCCGCGCGCTTCATCGCCGTGGTGCCCGATCCGGACAGCCGTTATCCGCGCGCCCGGAATGGCGAGGTCGGCCTCGCCGAAGGCTGGGCGCTGGCGCGCGCCGTGCGCGAGGCGATGAGTGCCGACGATGCCGCCAAGGCAAGGCGCGCGATCGTGGCCGTGGTCGATGTGCCGAGCCAGGCCTATGGCCGTACCGAGGAAGCATACGGCCTCCATCAGGCGCTGGCGGGCGCGGCCGAAGCCTATGCCTGCGCCCGGCGTGCCGGCCATCCGGTGCTCGGGCTGATCGTCGGGCGGGCGATGTCCGGCGGCTTTCTGGCCCATGGTTATCAGGCCAATCGCCTGATCGCGCTTTCCGGCGACGCGGTACAGGTCCATGCGATGGGCAAGCAGGCGGCCGCCCGGATCACCCAGCGCAGCGTCGAAGGCGTGGAGGCGCTGGCGCGGACCATCACGCCCATGGCCTACGATATCGACAGCTATGCCTCGCTGGGCCTGCTGTATCGCCGGCTGGACGTGGCGGCCGACGACACGAGCCGGGCGGAGGCCGTGCGTGACGCGCTGGTCGATGCAATCGAGGACATCGGCGACACTCGCGATCTGGCCGATCGGCATGCGCGCGAGGGCCGGGTGGCCTCGCACGAGGTGCGCCGCCGGTTGCGCGAACAGTGGGCCGGCTGAGGAATCTCGGCGGCGGCGACTACAGCGGGCCGCGGACTGCGCCGCCGTCGTTCCGTCCGCATGATCTGGTATGGATCGAGCCGGCAGCGCTGAACCCCGACGCCCCGTCCTGGGCCCAGGCGGTGGTCGCTCGCGGAGAGCCCGTGGTGGTGCGCCGCGGGCGTCGGGATACGGCGAGCCTGCCGGTCGGTATCCGTGGCGGAAGTCGCGATCGGCGCCATGCGGTTCGTGTGGCCTCGCAGGCGCTGCGGGGCGCGGTGATCACGCCGGAATCGTTGATCGCGGTGAGACCGGCTCGTGACACGAGCATTCCGGCGTTGGCCGCGCTGCCCGAACTGCGTGCGGCGATGAAGGCGTGGCACGGCGCCTGGGGTATCGGCGGCGCGGTGGGCTACGAACTGGCGTGCGGCGCGCCGGCCTGCCATGCCGATTCCGATATCGATCTGATCCTGCGAGCCCCGCGACCCCCGGCCCGGGCCGAGTTGCGGCCATTGATCGACGGGTTGGCGAGATTGCCGGCGCGCTGTGACGTGCAGCTGGAAACGCCGGCCGGCGGTGTCGCGCTGGCCGATTGGCTTTCCGGTGCCGACCGGGTGCTGATCAAGTCCGATCAGGGCCCGTATCTCGCCACCGATCCGTGGGCGATCCTGGCGGGCTGCACGCCATGAGCGTCGTGTTCACCTTTCCCGGGCAGGGCGCGCAACGGCCCGGCATGATCGCCGATCTGAGCGCCAGCGAAGTCGTGGCCGATACGCTGGCCGAGGCGAGCGAGGTGGTTGGCGAAGACATTCATGCGCTTGATACGCACGCCGCGCTGGCCGATACCCGGGCCGTTCAGATTGCGCTGTGCGTGGTGGGTGTTGCGGCGGCGCGCGATCTGATCGCAGCCGGCGCGACGCCCGACGCGGTACTGGGGTTGTCCATCGGCGCCTGGCCGGCCGCGGTGATCGCCGAGGCCATCGATTTTCCGGACGCGGTCCGGCTGGTGGCCGAACGAGGCCGCCTGATGGGCGCGGCCTACCCCGACGGGTACGGGATGGCTGCGGTCGTCGGGTTGGGGGAGTCGGCGGTGCGGTCGCTGCTGGACAAGCTCAATGCGCGGGCGGAGCCGGGCCACGCGCTTTATCTGGCCAACGTCAACGCCGATCAACAGATCGTGGTGGCGGGGTCGGATCCGGCGCTGGCGGATCTCGAGCGGGCGGCCGCGGCTGCCGGGGCCCAGCGGGTGGTGCGGCTGGATATGGCGGTGCCGTCGCACTGTGCGTTGATGGACGAGCCGGCGCGCGAGCTGGGCCGGATCGCGCGCGACACGGTGTTCCACAAGCCGAAGCTGGCTTATTTTTCGGCCAATCGACGCCGTCGTTTATGGATCGGCGCCGATATCCGCGACGATCTCGTCATGAACATGGCGCGTACCGTCCACTGGGCCGACACGGCACGCATCGTCGACGAGTCGGGCTTCCGGCTCGCGGTCGAGATGCCGCCCGGTCGTACCCTGACGCGCCTGCACCCGCCGGTTGAGCCGCCGGGCGAAGCGATCGCGCTGGCCGATACGGGCGCGGCCAACACGCAGGCTCTGGTCGCGCGTGCCCGGGCGGGCGGCCAAGCCGGTAGCGCTGTCGCCGAGGCCCCGGCCCCGTTCGGTCGTGGCCGCCGGTGCTTGGCCGATATTCGGCGACGAAACCTCAGCGGCAAGCGCGCCTACGACACCTCGGCTCGTTTTGACGCTTCTCGTGCCGTGCTCATAGCGCTGTTTCGGTTAGCTGGCCGAAGGCCCGGCTGGCATAATGCGCCCAACCCGAACCGGCGCGCCGCCACCGCCCGTGGCGATTATCCTGCGCGCCCGTCTCACCGTCCGCCGGTCGGTGCAAGGAGTTTTCTCGATGACCGAAACCGCCCAGAGTCGGGGCGAGTACGTGCTCATGGTTTGCGTACTCGGCCTGCTGACGGCTGTCGCGCCGCTGTCGATCGATACCTATCTGCCGGCCATGCCGGCACTGGCGCGCCAGTTCGCCGTGGACCCGGCCCATGTCCAGTACAGTCTGAGCCTGTTTTTCGTCGGCCTGGGCTTCGGGCAGCTGCTCTACGGCCCGGTGTCGGACCGCCACGGCCGGCGCCCGGTCATGTATTTCGGACTCGCGCTCTACCTGGCGGCGAGCCTTGCCTGTGCGCTGTCGATCTCGATCAACATGCTGATCGTGGCTCGCCTCGTCCAGGGCCTGGGGGCGGCTGCGGGGCCGGTGATGGCTCGGGCGATTGTGCGTGATCGCTTCGAGGGCTCGAAGGCCGCCAGCGTCATGTCGTTCGTCGTCATGGTCATGGGTGCGGCACCGCTGATCGCTCCCATGATCGGCAGCATGATCCTGTTCTTCGGCGAATGGCAGCTCATTTTCTGGATGCTGGTGGGCTATTCCGTCGTCGCGCTGGCAGCCTCGCGTTGCTGCTGGTCGAGTCGCATCCTCACCATCGCCGGGTACGGGATCGCAGTCTGGCCGCGCAATACGTTGGCTATGTATCGCTGGTGCGGCGACTGCCGGTGTTTCTCTATCTGGCCTGTGGCTCGCTGATGTTCGGGGCCCTGTTCTCCTACGTTGCCGCCAGTTCGTTTGTGTATGTCAATGAATTCGGTGTGGACGAGTCGCTGTTCGGTTTCTATTTCAGTGCCAACGTGGTCTCGATGCTGATCGGCACGTTCACCAACGGGCGCATCGTGGAGCGTTTCGGTTATCGGACGCTGCTCGGCGTGGCGGTCGGTAATACGCTGGTCTGTGCCCTGATTCTGCTGGCCACCACGCTGACTGGTTTCGGCGGCTTCTGGGGCGTGGCGACCCCGCTTTTCGTCCTCTTGTCGACGGTGGGCGTCGCCGGGGCGAACACGGTCGCCGGCCTGTTGGATCTGGCGCCCGATGCGGCCGGCGCGGCCTCGGCCCTGTTCGGCGTGTTCCAGTTTGCCTGCGGCGCGATCGCGACCTGGGCGGTGGGCGTGATCGGCGGCGATGCCCGGGCGATGGCGATCGTGATGACGGTAGCTGCAGGCGCAGCGTTCCTGTCGTATGTGGCTTTGCGTCGCTGGGCGCCGTCGCCTGACGAAACCTGAGCCGGAAGACGGCTCAGCGCGGCTCGGCCCGGTGCCGCGGCGAACAGCAGGCCGGCCAGTAGTGCGAGCACACTGTCGGGCGCTCCGGGCGCGTGCCCGGTGAGTTGGGTCTGGAGCAGAGCCGTGGCCATGAACAGGCCGGCGATTCCAGACCGCTGCGCAGTCTGCCCAGGCCGGCGCTCGCCGCCAGCCAGACCAGGGCGCCGGCATGATAGAAATGCGCGATCACATGGCGCGTGGTGCGCGCTGCCGACGGTCCGCTGCTGTCGGCGAAGCCGAACGTCCGCCAACGAGATCCGCGCCCGATTGCCAGTGCCAGGTCAGCACGTTCCGCGGCCATCAGTACCAAGGCCAATGCCACAGCGAGGCCGACCGGCGCGCAGCGAGCGCGCTCGGGTGGCCAATCCCGTGCCAGCTGATCAGGGCGATGACGGCGCCGATCCATTCCGTGAGCGACAGCCAGATGTTGAGCATCACGATCTGGGCGCAGAAGACCAGGATCATCAGGCCCGGCAGCAGATACGGGAACGGCGTGGGCCGAAAATCTGGCCGATCAGCATGGCGGCGACGAGCTAGCGCAGCGCTGCCCGGGCAAGGCTCAGGGCATCGATCTGCGGATGCCGCCACAGCGAGCTCAGCGCCGCTTGGTACCACCCGTATTCAGCGTGGGCACGAACGGATAAAGCGCGGTCACGGCGAAGGCCGCGAGCAGCGTCCAGATTGCGGGCTGGCGCAGATCGCCCACGGGGGCGGCTGAAACGCGTCGGCAGACAGAGGGCGATCCAGGCGCCGATCAGCCCGCCCAGAACATTCAGATAGAGATCGGTCAGCGTCGTTTGGCGCCCCCAGTCGTAGAACTGGATCAACTCGATGCTCACGCACAGCGCAAGGCTGAGCAGCCCGGCCAGCATGACGAGGCGCCATGGGCGGCGCCAGCGCCCCCCGGGTCAGCCCGATAAACAGCCCGAGAGGTAGATACAGCACCACGTTCGCGACGAAACCGGCCGGCGAGGCGATTGCGACGACGTACGCCAGTGTGCCAGCAGAAACAGCACCGGGTTGACCGCCGCGCCCGGCATAGAACTTAAAGGGGTTGAGCGAACCGTAGATGATCACGGCTGCCGTGATGCCCGCGGCCCACACATATCGCACGGAGAGCGCACGGGTTGCGCGTCGCGCCGGCGGTGAGCCGCTGATCGGAGGTGGCGTTCACCCGGAATGGACGACGAGGCTTTGGGATCAAAGGCCGGCATGCAACGAATGGCGGATGAATTTATACGGCCGCTAAACGGACAGCTGTGTCAGGATAGCTGGATTGTCGTACGCAAGATGAACGTCCATGTCCCTTCGTATCCTGTTTACCGGCGGCTCCGGCAAGGCCGGTCGCCACGTGGTGCCTTATCTGCTCGATCGTGGCCATACGGTCGTCAATATCGACCGTACGCCGCTTGACGACCCGCGGGTTCACAACCTGATCGCCGACATCACTGAATCCGGCCAGATGTTCAACGCCTTGACGAGCTATGCGCATCTCGGCGAGCTGGAGCAGGCCAAAGGCGGGCCGAAGCCTTTCGATGCCGTCGTCCATTTTGCGGCGATACCGCGCATTCTGGTCACCCCGGACAGCGAGACCTATCGCATCAATACGGTCGGCACCTACAACGTGCTCGAAGCCGCGACCAAGCTGGGCGTGCGCAAGATCGTGTTCGCCTCGTCGGAGACCACCTACGGCATCTGTTTCGCCGAGGGCGAGGCCAAGCCGGAGTTCCTGCCGGTCACCGAGGACCATCCGACCGAACCGGTCGACACCTATGCCATGTCCAAGCTCTGCAACGAGGCGACCGCCGAAGTGTTCGCCCGGCGCAGCGGGGCCGACATCTATGGCCTGCGCATCGGCAACGTGATCGAACCGCACGAATACGCGACGTTCTTTCCGCGCTATTTCGACGATCCGTCACTGCGCCGGCGTAACATCTTCTGCTATATCGATGCCCGCGACCTGGGCCAGATCGTGGATCGCTGCCTGGCCACCGACGGCTTGGGCTATGAAGTCTTCAACGCGGGCAACGACCACAATTCGGTCGATCTGACCACCACCGAGATCATCGAGGAGTTCTATCCCGACGTGCCGGTCACGCCCGATCTGGGCGAATACGAAGCGTTGTATTCCAATCGCAAGATTCGCGATCTGCTCGGTTTCGAGGAACAGCATCCCTGGCATCGCTACGTCAGCTCGCCCCGGTACGCCCCCTGACCGCGAGCGCGAGGTACGCGAAACTGGCAAGCCAGTGGCTCCCCATGTAGTCGGTCTCTAGGTGGGCGAGTCCGGCTTCGGGATGGCGGGCAGCCGTTTCCTGCATAAGGGACGCCTTTCATCGGCGGCGGGCAGGGCCGCTGCCAGTTGGTGCCAGCACCAGGCCTGTGACAGATTGAGGCCGTCGAGGTGCGCGAGCTTGCCATCGCTGCGATCGGCCACGATCGCGGGTTGGACAACGGCGCCGGTACGCGATCGGCCAGGCGTGGCAGATAGGCGTCGAACCAGCTCGGGAAGTCGCGCCCCGATAGCGCGCTGCATCGCCAGCGCTTCGAGCAGGGCCGGCGCAAGGAATTCGTTGCCGCCGGGTTCCCGCGCCGGTTGATTGCGATCGTTGCCGTACCAGGCCAGCGCCTGGTCCTGTAGCAAGGCGGCCAAGGCACGATCGCCCCGGGCGGCGGCGCAATCCATGCCGAGCACCGTAACGAACGCGCTGTTGCCGTGACTGGCGGCCCGGGTCGGATAGGTCTGTTTCGGCCAGAACGTCAGCCATGGCATCGCGATGCGGTCGGCCAGGGTCGCGAGCTGGCGCCAGCCGCGCGCAGTTCGGACCGAAGATGCGCGGCCAGCTCGGCCGCCAGCATTACCCGCCACGCCCATCCATACGGACGCTCGAATCCGGCGCGGCCCGGGCCGGATCGAAAATAAGCAAGTCCGCCCGTCACCGCTGCGCGGTGATCCGGCGCGCGAACAGCGATTCGATGGCCTGTAGGGGTTTGGCCGATTTCGCCGTCGCGGCCAGCCGCGCCAGTAGCCAGTGCACGCAGCAATGCCAGTCGAAGCTGCCGTAGAAAATCGAATGCAGCACGCTCGGACGGGCCGCGTCGTCGGGCGTGTGCAGCCGATGCGCGATGTGGTTGGGGAACTCGTGTTCCACGTGCCCGAGCGCGATATCCGCCAGACGGTTCGCGATTGCATTGTGGAGGTGGGGCATGGGCCAAGCGATCCGAAACAACGACGCATATGTAACCCGGCAC
Source organism: uncultured Gammaproteobacteria bacterium (assembly GCA_963835375.1). Classification (GTDB taxonomy): domain Bacteria; phylum Pseudomonadota; class Gammaproteobacteria; order Nevskiales; family Salinisphaeraceae; genus Salinisphaera. Next base: position 353,891 of record CAWIGB010000013.1, on the reverse strand, counting down.
GGAGGCAGCGACCAGCATGGCGATCGCGGGCGGCGTGTCGTACAAGCGCGACCGCACGCCGATCGCGGCTGTAACCGGTCGGGTTACAGCCACCAGGCATGCGGCCGCCATCGGGCCGTGGGCGAACATAGAGCCGATGCCGCTGACGCTCGTCATGTCGATGCAAACCGTCGCTATCGCCACGAACGCAGCGCTTGTCGGCACGACCCGCGATGCGACTCCGGGCCGTGGCCGCTCCGATACGAGAGCGCGCGAACAGGCGCCGAACGCGGCTGTGACTTCGTGCGGCGATGTCGACGATCGCGGCTACGGCGAGCGCGCGCCACCCCGGGCCGGCCACCACGATTATGAGCCCAGCAGGGACGGACGATTAGTGTGTCTATCCGTGCGGCCTGGCGCCTTCTCGAACCGCCAGGAGCGTTTCGCCGCTCAAGCGCTGCCGGGGGCGGTAGCGCATTGGTTACGCTGTAACCTTCGGGAGTCCAATCGGAGCGTACCCGCGTGCGTATCCTCGTCACCGGCGGCGCTGGTTTTCTCGGCTCGGCGCTGATCCGTCATCTGCTGGCCGACACCGGGCATGGTGTGATCAACGTGGATGCGTTGACCTATGCCGCGCTGCCCGGGGCGCTGGCCCTCGAGATCGAGCCGCGCTATGTTTTCGAACAGGCGGACGTGCGCGAGGCCGGGGCGGTCGAGGCGATCTTTGCGCGCCACGATCCGGATGGCGTGATCCATCTCGCGGCCGATTCGCGCGTCGACGTCGATCGCGGGCCCGGCGGTATTCGTATCCACGAACGTGGGCGGCACCCAGGTGATGCTGGAAGCGGCGCGGCGGCATCGGGATCGGCTGGCGGGGGCGCGCGCAGACCGTTTCGCTGGCTGCAGGTTTCCACCGACGAGATCTACGGCAGCGCGGCGCCGGGCGAGATCTTCGACGAGTCCAGCGATTACGCGCCGAATTCACCATATGCCGCCAGCAAGGCCGCGGGCGATCAACTGGTCCATGCATGGCGCGTGCCCACGGCCTGCCGGGGTTGATCACGCATGGCGGCAATACGTACGGCCCGTTCCAGTATCCAGAGAAGCTCGTGCCGGTCACCATTATCGCGCGCTCGCCGGGCGCGATCTGCCGGTCTACGGCAACGGCACGCCGATGCGTGACTGGTTGCACGCGGCCGGTGACGCGGCCGCGCTGGTGCGCGTGTTCGAGGCCGGGCGGGTCGGTGCGCGCTACAACATCGCAGCCGGCGACGTGTGTACAAATCTGGAACTGGTCTCGCGCATCGCCGGCATTGTCGACCGGCTGGCACCGAAGGGCGCGCCGAGTGCCGATCGGATCCGCTTCGTGGCCGATCGGGCCGGGCACGACCAGCGCTATGCGCTGGATACGACGAGCCCTCCGAGAGGAACTGGGCTGGCAGCCGCGGTCGCGCTCGAAGACGGCCTGGAGTCGACGGTCCGATGGTGCATGGCGCATCCCGCGAGGTCGGGCGATTGATGCGCTGAGCACGATGGCGCGCGCCGCCGGCTGATCCAGTGCGCCGGCCCCGCCGCACCCGGCCGCGACGACCACTGGTAGTATTCCCGGTCGAATCCTATTGCCGCTACGTTATGTCGAGTTCTCGTCACACCGGCCTGGCGAGCCTCTTTGTGCTGCTCGCCGGCTCGCTCTGGGGGCTGTACTGGGTGCCGGTGCGGGCGCTCGCCGGTGCCGGCCTGGTCGGGGCGCGCGGTTCGCTGCTGGTCTCGGTGATCGCTTGCGCGATGCTGCTGGCGGCCATGTGTGCGGTGCGCCCGCCGCTCGGCCGGCTCGACCCGCTCGGCCTGGCGGCCGATGCGGCCGGCGGCGCCGCTTTCATGCTGTATTCGGTCGGGCTGGTCGAAGGGCGCATCAGTTCGGTGATTCTGCTGTTCTACCTGACCCCGGTGTGGACGACGCTGATTACGGCTGTCGTACTGCGCTGGCCGGTGCCGCGCCTGCGCTATGCCGTGATCGTGCTCGGTCTGATCGGGCTGGTGCTGGTGCTGGGCGTGGACAACGGGCTGCCGTTGCCGCATGCCGTGGGTGAATGGCTCGGGCTGGGTGCCGGCGCGCTCTGGTCGGTGGCTTCGGTCGCGCATGCGCGTACGCGGCGAAATGTCGCCGCTGACCGGCAGCACCGTGTTCGCAGCCGGCGCGCTGGTCGCGGGCTGCGTGCTGTGGCTCGCGTTGCCGACGGCGCCGAGTTTGCCGCCCGTCTCGATCGATGCCGCGTCCGCGGCCTGGGCCGTGGCCGCCGCACTGGTCTGGTGGGTCGGCTCTCTGCTCGCGCTGGTCTGGGCTACAGCCCGGCTCGAACCGGCTCGTGTCGGCATCCTGCTCATGAGCGAAGTGCTGGTCGGCGTGGTGTCGTCGGCCCTGTTCGCGAACGAACCGCTGACGGCCACCCAGGTCGCCGGCGCGGCGCTGCTGCTGGCGGCCGGCGCACTGGATGCCCTGTCCGGCTGAAGATCGGTTTACTTGACGGTGCCAAGCGTATCGTCGGCGCCCGTGCGACCGGGCGGGTGTTCGGCATGGGGGCGCGCAGCCGCCGGCGCGGCGATCCAACCCAGCACCGCCGCTGCGCCAAGCGCGATCACGGCGTCGGTGATCTCGGCGGAACGGCCGGGCAGATGGGTTTCAAGCATGCTGGTCACGAACAGGCCGGCCGCGACCAGCGCTCCCGCCGTGAGATGACGCCGGCCGGACACCGTGATGAGCCAGATCAGGCTCGAATACAGAAAGACCTTGTTAGCGAGTGCCTGGGTGTTGGCGGCCATCGATCCGTGCAGGATGGAAAAGAACGGCGCCCAGCCTAATTCGTGGCCGTGGACTCCCAGTCGAAGGGCAGCAGTCGATCTCCCAGGATCACTCCGGCCAGCAGCACTGCCCGATGGCGTCCCCACCGATCTGCGTGGCAGACGGGACAACAGCTGCCAGGCCACGCCGACGATCGGCAGCGACACCAGTTCCGACAGGGAAAGGCGGTTGTGGGTGATGAGAATCTTGGCCGAGATGACCGCGATCATGGCAGCCACGATGAGCCATCGGCTGCGCCCGCGTCCGGTCAGATCGGCCAGCAATGCGGCAACGACAATCCAGATGACGGCATAGGACGCCACGTCGAAAGCGTGCACCGTGGGATGGATCACCACCGGTTTGATCGCCCGCCAGTACGCATGCAGATCCAGCGTGGGCACATAGGGAAATAGCTCGTAGGCGATGAACGAAAGCAGCAGCAGGGCAGTGATCTGGCGCGCCGATGAATTCATGTCGATGCGCCGGTTGAGCCAGCGCGTGAGCGGAATGCCAGCAGACCGCCGAAGAACGTGCCGGCGACGTTGGATAGACATCGGCGAGCGTGGTGACGCGGCTGGTATCGAAGAACTGGGTGATCTCGATGCACAGACATACCGTGCCGAGCGCGGTCGCCGAAAGCACCTGCTGCCATGCCGGTCGTGCGTCGCGCTGCGCGGCCACGAGAACAGACCCAGCGGCATGTAAGCGCGATGTTGGCGATCAGGCCGGAAAAGGCTGATCGTGCATGTGATCGCTGAGAAAGAGCGTGCGTACGGCGGCGACGAGCGACCCGCGATGGAATGCGAACGGATACAGCGAGCGATAGACGATGAAGATCGCCGCAGCGAGGCTGGCGTAGACGAAGCGGCGGGGCGAATCGAGCGAGGGCATGGCGGCTATTGTAGTCGCAGCGGGCGGATGTTCACGTCGTCGTTGGCGCGGGCCGTGCCGCCGAACCGAGCGAAACCGGGCAATACGCCGCAGGCATGCGACTCCAGCTCTTCGGCCGAGCCGAATTCGGGCCAGGCGGTGGCACGCGTGGCGGAGCATATCGGGCCGACGCCGGGCACCGCGGTGAGTGCCATGCGTAGTCGCCCATATGCGTGCGTGCATCGCCGTGGCTCGCCACAGTCGTGCCGCGCTCCGTGTGCGAGGACGGCGTGGAAACGCTCCGGGCGATGTAGCGATGGCCGTCGACGGTCGCGGCAGTACCGCCCACTGGGGCCGATCCGATCTGCCATCCGGGCCAGCGTCTTCTTCACTGCCGGGTCGATGCACGATATATGGATGTGCAACTGATTCTGTGTCTGGCGTGACGGGAATCGAGCGCGAGCAGGATGTTGTTGTCCGGAATGACCTGGCCGAAGCGCGCTGCGATCACATGCCTGTTTTGCCAGGCTTCGAGGAAATAATGCGGAGGGCCGGGGAGCGTTACGGCAGGGCTTTCGATGCCGGCGACGCGCCGGGTCGGGATCAGCGATACTGCAAAGGCCCCACGAGATCCTTGAGCAGGGCATAGCCGCCTGCCGATCGACGCGCGCGCAGGGCCGCGCCGCGACCGGACTGCGCGGCGGGAACGCACCGGTCATGCACGATGTGCCATTACGCATCCGGATCGTGCGCGATCGCGGCGCGCGCGGCGATCAGGCTGCCGATGGCGATCGACATAATCAGTGCGAACAGTCCGCGCGCATGGGCGGGCCGGAAGATACGCTACGGCTTGCTGTTGTTGTTCGCCTGGCTGCTCGCGCGCGGTTCGATCTGTACCCGATGCCTGTTGGGAAGAAGCGATAAGTCTGGCCGCCGGACACGGCCGGGCCGAACGCGCCGCTGGAACGCGCGGCTTCGATGCCGGCCTTGAACTGGGCGTAATCGATGCCTGCGTTGCCGTGCTTGGCCTGTTTTTCGAGCGTGGCGTTGGTGTCCATCGAGTCGTACATATCGGCGATCGGCTGGGCGGCGCTCGCTTCGGCGCGCGTCAGATAGCCGTCGCCGTTGGCATCGAGCGATCGAACAGCGCGCGCGTGGCCGAGAGTCGCCCGGCCCGCTGGCGCCATCGGCGGTGCTCTCTTCGGGGCCGCAGCGAACGGGACTGGCAAGCAAAAAACACACGGCAGTGGTCAAGAGCGGGCAAGGCGCATGGAAATCTCCGGCATCTCGGTGAGCGATTCAGCCGCTAGATTAACCCAGCGGCATCCGTGCAGGACGGGATGCGCAATCGGCGTGTCGGCTGCATGTACCGATCAGTTTCTTTATGTCCGGAGGCCGACATGGCTTCGACGGTTCATCTACGCAGCGGCATCGTGCCGCCGCGATTCCTCGACCCGCTGGCGCGCCATGCGTCGGACGACATCAGGCGAGAGCGCGCTCGAGACCCAACAGGCGAACGGAGCATTGCGCCGATGCGTTCGCCGCCGTGGCGGCTTCCGTCCACGACCGCCGAGCTTCAAGCACGATCTACGACGCCGGTAACACCCGCGACCTGCCGGGCGGGAAGTGCGCGCGGAGGGCGGGCGCCGAAGCGGCGATCGCGAAGTCGACGAGGCATATCCGATCTAGGCCGGACCTGGCGGTCTACAAGGAGATTTTGATCCAACTCGATCACGACCGCGGTCTCGCCCGGGCGGCAGCGTTCACTATGGCCAGCACGATGACGAGGTTCTGGAACGGCCGCGAGATGGTCTTCGGCGATGGCGACGGCGATCTTCCGTCTGTTCACCGCTCGCTCGACGTCGTCGCCGACGAACTTACCCACGGCGTGACCGAGGCCACGGCCGGGCTCGCCTATCAGGGCCAGTCGGGCGAGCTCGACGAACCGTGTCGGATGTATTCGGCGTGATGAGGGCGAATACGCCGCTGTGCAGATGGCAGAGGAAGCGGACTCGCTCATCGGCGCCGAACTGCTCGACGACCAGGTCCATGGCGTGGCCTGCGTTCTGTTGTTCGGCTGGGCAGCGCTACGACGATCCGGCGCTGGGCAAGGACCGCAGCCGCGACTATGGCCGATTATGTCGAAACCCGGCAGGACAACGGCGGCGTGCATATCAATTCGGGCATCCCGATTCATGCCTTCTACCAGGCCGTGATCGCGCTGGGCGGGCACAGTTGGCAGACGGAGGCCGGACCTGGTATGCGACGTGAACGATGTGTGTCTGACCCAGAATGCCGATTTCGCCCTGTTCGCCGGTGTGACGCTGGCCAATGCCGCGAGCGCGCGGGTTGGGATGTCGTCGAGCCGTCAGCCGCGCCTGGAACGATGTCGGCGTGACGCCGGCCGAGGTATGAGTGGGTCATGAGCCCTGGGCGCGCTATCCCCGCTGCCCGGTTTCGACTCGTTCGCGAGGGCGGGCTGGTGGCCGCGCCCGGCTTCATGCGCCCGCGTGAAATCACGCTCGACCAATGCGCCCGGAGCAGCAGCGACGCCGACCGCACTCGTCGACGCCTGTCGCCGGCGTGCCAGCGCGCGCCCTGGCCGCGGCGACCGAGCGTTTCTTTCGCCTCGAACTGTTCTCGGCCGCCGACCCGAGCGCCGTCATCGAGCAGACTGGTCGACGAAACCGGCTCCGCCGGCGCTGGTGGGGCTCTGGGAGCATGGCATCGCGGGCCTCGACTGATCCATCCCGACCCGATTTTTTCCCGAATCCATTGATCCCATGGAGTGACCATGGAATACCGCACGCTGGTCTGACCGACTCAAGACCGCCCCTCTGATTTTCGGCGGCAACGTGTTCGGCTGGACGCTGGACGAAAAAACAGTTTCGACATGACGATGCTTGGCTGGACGCTGGCTTCACATGATCGATACCGCCGATGTCTACTCGAAGTGGGCCGAGGGTCGGTCCGGTGGCGAACGGAAAGCCTGCTGGGCCGTTATTCGCCGAACGCGGCAATCGCGACCGCGTGCTGCTGGCCAGAAGGTGGGCATGGAGATGCCCATCAGGGCGAAGGGCTGTCGCGTGAATGGATCACCACCGAGATCGAGAACTCGCTGCGTCGCCTGACTACCGATTACCTGGATCTGTACTCTGCCGCTGCCGACGACGACAGCACGCCGCTCGACGAAACCATGGAGGCCTTCGACCGGCTGATTTCCGAGGGCAAGGTTCGCAACATCGGGGCATCCAACTACGATGGCTCGCGGCTGGTTTCGGCGCTGGGTGCGGCGCGCGACCTGGAGGTGCCGCGCTATGAAGTGCTGCAGCCCTTCTACAATCTCTACGACCGGTTCGACTTCGAGCAGGATCTGGCCGAAATCTGCATCGAGCACGATCTTGGAGTCACGCCGTATTTCTCGTTGGCCAGTGGCTTTCTGACCGGCAAATATCGCAGCCGCGCCGAGGCGGAAGGCCGGCGCGGGCGCCATTCGTGGACAAGTACTTCGATGCGCGTGGCATGCGCATTCTGGATGCGCTGGACGATGTCGCCGACCGCTACGACACCACGCCGGCCGCGATCTCGCTTGCCTGGTTGATCCAGCGTCCGAGCGTGACCGCGCCGATCGTGTCCGCGACCTCGAAATCCCAGTTCGACCAGCTCGTCGCCGCGACCTCGATCACGCTCGACGACAAGGCCGTTACCCGCTGGACGAAGCAAGCGCGACGGCGCCCGAAGAGCGCGAGTAATCAACTGACCAACCGTGTCCGCGTCGATTTGAGGACGCGGACGCGCACGAGAAATCAACAGACTCGAAATCCAACGCTCAGGAGGACATGATGAGCGACTTCAAGATTCCGGCCCACGGCTGGACCGTATGGGGTTCGGCGGTGCGCCGCTGGGCGACATGTTCGCCCATTCCGACGACGACCTGGCCCGGAGACCCTCGCCACCGCCTGGCATCACGGTATCCGCTACTACGACACCGCACCGCATTACGGTGCCGGGCTGTCGGAGCAGCGCTTCGGCTCGTTCCTGGCGCGCCGTCCGCGCTCCGAATATGTGTTGTCGACGAAGTCGGGCGCGTGCTGGAGCCTGCCGAGCAGCCCGAGGCCACGGCCCGTTCGTGGGTGGGCTGTATTTCAAGCGCCGCATGGACTATTCCTATGACGGGGCGAAACAGGCCGTGCACGACAGCCTGCAGCGCATGGGCGTGGGCTATCTGGATATCGTCTATATCCATGATCTGTCGCCCGATGCGCTCGGCGATCAATGGGCCGAGCACTTCGCCACGGCGATGTCGGGGGCCGCCGTCGCGCTCACCGAAATGCGCGACGAGGGGCTCATCCATGGCTGGGGCTGGGCGTGAACACCATCGAGCCCTGCCTGCGCACGCTCGATGAAGCGGACCCGGATATCTTCCTGCTGGCGACCCAGTATCATCTGCTGAATACGGCCGGCGCGGACGAGCTGTTTCCACGCTGTCTGGAACGGGATGTCAGCGTGGTGGTCGGGGCGCCGTTCGGTTCGGGGCTGCTGGCCGGCGGCGATCATTATCTGTACCAGAAAGCCGCCGACGAGCCGATCCGCATTCGTGATCGCATGGCCGAGATATGCAAGACGCACGGCGTCGATCTGAAGGCTGCGGCGCTGCAGTTCTCGGCGGCGCACCCGGCCGTGGATTCGATCATTCCCGGCGCGAGCAAGCCCGAGCGCATTCCCCAGAACAAGGCATTGTTCGAGGCCGATATCCCGGCGGATCTCTGGGCCGAGTTCAAGAGCGAGGGCCTGTTGCCGGAGTCGGCGCACGTTCCGGACTGACGCCTTGTTCCCATGCCGAATGGCCGGGGCGCTGGCCCGATCGGCCTGATCGGGCCGGCGCGGTTCGGATCGACGGGATGCCGAAGATCCGACCGCCGGGCTATAGTGCACCCGCAACTCAGATCGTGATCGGTTTCATGCACAAGGAATTTCGACGCCGGCTTCAAATAGTCTGCGCTGCCGGACTCTTTGCCGTCGGGTTCATGGCCAGCGGGGTCGCGACAGCCGCGACCGGGAACTCGGCCGGCATCTCCACGCGCGCACTCGACGTGACGGCGCCGCCCACCACCCAGGCGGCACTGGCGAAAGCGAACCCGGTAACCGCACGGCACGCCATGGTGGTGACCGCGCAGCATCTGGCCACGCGTGTTGGCGTCAACGTACTCACCGACGGCGGCAACGCAGTGGATGCAGCCGTGGCTGTCGGCTATGCGCTGGCGGTGGTTCATCCCTGCTGTGGCAACATCGGTGGCGGCGGTTTCATGGTGGTGCACCTGGCCAAGTCGGCCGATCATCCGGCACGGAACCTGTTTCTCGACTTTCGCGAGAAAGCGCCTGAAAAAGCAACGCCGAAGCTGTTCCAGGACGCCAACGGCGACGTCGTCAAGGGACGCAGCACCCAGACCTACCTGGGCACCGGTGTGCCGGGCACGGTCATGGGGCTGGAACAGGCCCGCCGACGTTTCGGCACGATGAGCCGCCAGCGGCTGATGGCGCCGGCGATCAAACTGGCGCGTCAGGGCTTCACGCTGGAGCAGGGCGACGTCAATATCCTGCACGAACGCAGCGACGATTTCGCCGACGAGCCCAACGTGGCGAAGATATTCCTGAATCATGGCCAGCCATATCAGGTGGGCGATACGCTCAAGCAGCCGCAGCTGGCGCATACGTTGTCGCTGATTTCGAAGCAGGGCACCAAAGCCTTCTACCGGGGCCCCATAGCGAAGGCGGTGGTCAAGGCCAGCAAGGCCCATGGTGGCATTCTCACGCGGAAGGATTTCGCCGATTACACCGCGCCCTGGGGCCGGCCGGTCACCTGTGGCTACGAAGGCTATACGGTCGTCTCGACGCCACCGCCGAGCTCGGGCGGCACCACCATCTGCGAGATTCTCGGCATTCTGGATCCGTTGCCGCTGAAACGATGGGGCTACGGTTCGGTCAAGACGTCGCATTATCTGATCGAGGCCGAGCGGCGGGCGTTCGCCGATCGCAATACCTATCTCGGTGATCCGGCATTCATTGACAATCCGATCGACAAGCTGCTGTCGGCCGACCATCTGAGTCGCCTGCGCGGCAACATCGACCCGGATAAGGCGACGCCGTCGTCACAGATCGACGGCAGCCTCGGCCCGCGCGAAGGCCAGCACACCACCCAGTATTCGGTGGTTGATGCCAAGGGAGACGCCGTGAGCGTGACCTATACGATCAACTATCTTTTCGGCAACGGCCATATCGCCGGCAAAACCGGGTTCTTCCTCAACAACGAAATGGACGACTTCACCGCCAAACCGGGGGTGCCGAACGCCTTTGGTCTGGTCCAGGGCAAGGCCAATCAGGTCGAGGGCGGCAAGCGGCCGCTGTCGTCCATGTCGCCGTCGCTGGTGCTCAAGAACGGCGATCTGTTCATGGTCACCGGCAGCCCGGGCGGGTCGACCATCATCTCGACTACGCTGGAAAGCATGCTCAACGTGATCGATTTCGGCATGAACATCCAGCAGGCGGTCGACGCGCCGCGGATCCACAATCAGTGGCTGCCGGACCACACCAAGGTGGAGTCGGGCTATCTGACCGAGCCGGTGAAGCAGAAGCTGGAAGCCATGGGGCACAGCTTCAACGTGGTACGCTCGTGGGGCGCGGATGAGGCCATTCGCCGGCGCGCCGACGGATCGCTCGAAGGCGCCAATGACCGTCGTCGGCCCGCCGGGCTGGCGGCTGGCTATTGAACCGCCCCTCGCGCGTGTTCTGCCCGCGGTGGGCGATCACGGCCGATCCGGCCGTGATCGCTCTTACCACATCAGGTCGTCGGGGATCTCGTAGCCGGCGTACGGGTCGTCCGGATCGGTCGCTGCGTGTCGGCATCGGTGATGCGTGACACGGCCTTCGGGATCAGCGTCTCCAGGCGCTCCGCGGTCTCGATGTCTACCAGCGAAGTCTGGCCGTCGTAGCGCACGATGGCCAGCCGGCCGTCGGCCAGCCGTCGGCGTTGGTCGCGGCTCACCGGCAGGCGACGGATCTTGCCCTTGACGGTATAACTGTAGGGCGGCTCGTCGGCCTCCGGCGTCTCGATCGCGATACGGTGTTTGTTGATGATCTGGATCGCCTGGCGCTTGCGTTCGCGCTGCTCGCGCTCGGCGTTGGCTGCTTCGGCGCGCTTGCGATCGGCTTCGCGTTTAGCGGCCTGCGCGGCCTCCACCTCCTTGGAGAGCTTGTGCTGTTCCTCATCGCCGGCGCCACCCGCCCGGCGTGCCGCCTTGTTGCGTCGTGCCTTGTCGTGGCGTGCCTTCTTGGCCTGTTTCGGCTTGGCGATACCGGCCTTGAGCAGCTGGTCCTGTAGCGACTGACCCATGGTGATGCGTCGATTGCGGTAGATCGGCCGTTATTCTAGGGCCTGTGGCTGTTTCATACGAGCCGCTACCAGTCGATATCGCAGCAGACGACCTGTTCCGGCGGGCGGCCGCGGGCGATCGAGAGCGTCACACACATATAGGCGCCGGTGCTCGACAGGTAGGGCCGCGAGGTCTGCAGACGATGCGGCTCGGCCATGGCGGCTCGAAAATACTGGCGTCGATACCAGGTGCCGCCCGACGTGTCGGTGATCGGGCCGGCATGGAAGATCCGGCGCGTGCGCAGCGATCGGCCGTCCACATGCATGATCTCTTCGCCGCGCTCGTTGAGGATGTAGAAGCGCGCGGCGCGCGGCATGCTCATCAGTGTGCGGGCCGCGGCATGCGGAGATTCGCCGTCGCCGATACGCTCGATCGCGTCGCGAAATGCATTGGCGTAGGGCGCGATGCGGTCGGCCTCGATCCGTTCCTCGATCGTGGTAGTGGTCTCGAAGTGGCGCGTGATCTCGCCGAGCACGGGCAGGCCGTCGATCTCGACGTGGTCGATGTCGCGGCTGGGGCGTGCGAAATAGAAGCCCTGGACGAAGTCGATATCGGCGTCCATGGCAAGCAGAGCCTGCTCTCGGTTCTCGATGCCTTCGGCGAGCACAAGCGAACCGGCTTCGTGAATCAGCGAGACCAGGTTCGGCAGCATCTGCCGCAGCCGGCCGGTGCGATGTTGCTCGGCTTCGACGATCAGGCTGCGGTCGAGCTTGATGATATCGGGGGCGAGCCGCCAGATCCGGTCGAAATTGGAATGGCCGGTGCCGAAGTCGTCGAGGGCGACCAGCGCGCCGATGGAGCGGAAATAGTCGACCGCCGCAAACAGCTGGGGTTCGTCGTCGATCGCGCCCTCGACAATCTCGATCACCAGACGCTGCGGCGGTACGCCGGCCTCTCGCAGCGCGCGTGTGAGCGTACCGTCGTGATACCAGCGATCGGCGATGGTGCTGGGATCGAGATTGAGGAAAAGCCAGCGTTCGTCCGGCGCCTGGGCCGAAAAATTGCGGATGTGCAGACTCTGGCAGAGCGTATCCAGCTGGCGGATGTCGCCGCGCTCGGAGGCCTCGCGGATGACATCGGTGGGAGAATGCGAGTGGTTTTCGGCGTCGGTCGGCCGCAGCAGCGATTCGAAACCGACGCTGCGTCGGTGACACAGACTCAGAATGGGCTGGAAGACGCTGTGTAACTCATAGCCGTTGTACTGCGCCGTGACCGCGTTCATGGAAGCCAGGAGACCAGGCAACGAGGCCATACCGGTTCAAGCCCGAGCGCGTACGGGGGCGTCGGCCGGTCCAGGTCGGGTCCAGCGGTAGGAAGGTGAAGCCGGCAGGTAGTCGGTCATACATCGTCTCGGTCGACGAGGCCGGCGAGTCTCTGGTGATGCGGATTATCGCCTCGGATGAGTTGGCCGGTGGTATCGATGTCGTCTACGTATTGTCACGGATCGTTCATCAAGGATACGCGTAAGATCGGGGCGAATCGAGCGTTTCGTTAATCATCTTGATTACGTTGCAAACGCCGCTATCTTGAGGGGGAGGGTAGGATCCCTTGCTTGAAAGAGGGTGTTGAATATGAATGCGTTGCGTACGACCATTCTGCTTTCGGGCCTGACCGTGCTGCTGGTTCTTGTCGGCGGTGCGGTGGGTGGCCGGGGTGGCATGGTGTTCGCGTTGGTGATCGCGGCAGCGATGAATTTCGGCAGCTACTGGTTCTCCGATCGGCTTGTGCTGAAGATGCACGGTGCGCGCGAGGCCTCGGCTGCGGACGCCCCCGAGCTTTACAATGTCGTGCGCGAGCTGGCGCACAGCGCTCAGCTGCCGATGCCGCGCGTTTATGTGATGGAATCGGATACGCCCAACGCCTTCGCGACCGGTCGCAACCCGTGCGCATGCGGCGGTAGCCGCGACCACCGGCCTGCTGCGCATCATGAACCGCGAGGAGCTGCGCGGTGTGCTTGCCCACGAGTTGGCTCATGTGCGTCATCGCGACACGCTCATTGGCGCCATTGCGGCGACCTTTGCCGGCGCGATCACCATGATCGCGAACATGGCGCAGTGGGCCATGCTCTTCGGCGGTTTCCGGGGCAACGACGATCGCGACGGTGCGGGGGGCATGCTCGGCGCCTTGGCGATGATCATTCTCGCGCCGCTGGCGGCCGCCCTGATCCAGATGGCGGTGTCGCGCTCACGCGAGTTCGCGGCCGACCAGGGTGGGGCCGAGATCTCGGGCAACCCCATGGGTCTGGCCAGTGCACTGCGCAAGCTCGAGCAGGCCAATCAGCAACATCCGATGCCATCGGCCGAGCGTAACCCGGGTACTGCCCATATGTTCATCGTCAACCCGCTGGCGGGGGTGAACATTGGCAAACTGTTCTCCACCCATCCGTCGACCGCCGAGCGCATTCGGCGGCTCGAAGCGATGGGGGGGCGCGCGCCCGGATGTAGTAGCGGTCGGGGTTTTGCCTCGACAACGAACAAGGCCGCCGAATGTTCGGCGGCCTTGTTCCATGTGCGCGCTTCCGGCGCGATCCTACTGGCCCGTGATGTAGTGCTCGAGCTGCTCGATCATGAATTCCTTATCGGCGATCACGCCCTTGACCAGATCGCCGATCGATACCAAGCCGACGAGCTTGTCGTTATCCATGACCGGCAGGTGCCGGAAACGCTTCTCGGTCATGAGCGCCAGGCACTGCTCGATCTCGGTGGAGGGCGCGATGTAGGCAACGCGCTCGGTCATCACGTCGCGCACCGGCGTTTCTTTCGATGAACGGTTCTCGAGGACAAGCTTGCGGGCATAGTCGCGTTCCGACAGCAGACCCACAAGGCGGCCGGAATCCATCACCAGCACGGCGCCGATGTTCTTGTCGGCCATGAGCTGCAGGGCCGTGTATACCGACTCGTCCGGTCCGATCGTCCAGATATTCGATGGCTTGTCGCGAAGTAAATCGTTGATGGTCGTCATGAGTGATCTCCTCCCTAAATCATGAAACTCAGATCGTACCGTGTTCGACTTGCCGATAACGAGCGGCACGGCGCCGGTATCATGAAAAAGGCCCGGCATGAGAAGCCGGGCCAGTGCATCGGGAGGAGAACGGAAAGGAGCCTAATCGCTGTGACTGGCCTGGGAGGAGGGCGGTGTCTCCCCGGCCATCCGGGCCTCTTGGTCCGGCGTCAACAGGTTCTGGTGTTTCCAGCTGATGCCGATGATCGATGACCGGTCGTAGTGTGAAAAGCCATAGACCGGCCCGACGATGTCCTGCATATCGCCGGTCTTGGCGTTATAAAACGCCACGCCGAACTTGGCCACGCCGGTACGGCGTGCCTTCTTGTAGAGTGCGAGTTCGGGCGTCTTCACGGTTCCGGTCAGTGGAATCGGAATCGGGATGCTGGGGATGCCGAACAGCGTATCCGCTTGATCCACCGAGAGCGCGCCGTTGCTCACTTCGGCGATGGTGTCGGCCTTGTCGGCCGAGCCGACGAGCTTGTATCCATCGGCCAGCAGCTGCGACTGAATCTGGGCGACGGCATACTTCGTCTTGTATTCCGCGTCGTCCGTGAACTCGCTCGAATCCACATAGACCGAGTTGCCCTGCGGTACGTTGGGCTTGATCTGGGCGCTGGCCAGATCGGCGGCCGTGGACAACATGAGCTGTTCGCGGGCCGTCTGCGTGGGCTGGGTTTCGCGCACCGTCGTACAGCCTGCCACGGTCAGACACGCACAGACGAGGGTTCCCGTGACAAGGGCCTTGCTCGGCATCGGCATATTATTTCAAGTTATCGATTCGACAGATAATCGACCGTACCAGAGCGATGCCGCGAAAGCGAAAGTCACAGTCAAATCGATGACTTAGTGCATACTGTCGTGCTGATTTCGGTCCCGCGGACAAAAAAAGCCGGCGCTCGCCGAAGCGAGCGCCGGCCCTGGGTCGGCCGTGAGGCAGTCAGCGCGTTGCGCGGGCTATTTCCTGTTCGCGGCCACCATTGCAATGGTGTCGTTGAGCGTGGCGCTTGGACGCATCACATCGGTCGCCCGCTTCGGATCGACGAAGTAGTAGCCGTTCAGGTCCACCGGCTCGCCCTGAACCGAGTTCAATTCCTCGACGATCTTGTCCTCGTTGGCCTCGAGCGCGGACGCCAGCTCGGCGAAGGTCTCGGCCAGTTCGGTGTCTGCCTTCTGGTCGGCGATCGCGCGGGCCCAGTACATGGCCAGATAGAAATGGCTGCCGCGGTTGTCGAGTTCGCCGACCTTGCGCGAAGGCGACTTGTTCTCCGTCAGGAAACGGCTGGTGGCCTGGTCCAGCGCCTCGGCCATGACCTTGGCGCGCTGGTTGTCGAAGGTCTTGCCCAGATGTTCCAGCGAGGCGGCCAGGGCCAGGAATTCGCCCAGCGAATCCCAGCGCAGATGGTTCTCGCGCTGCAGCTGGCGCACGTGCTTGGGCGCGGAGCCGCCGGCCCCGGTCTCGAACAGGCCGCCACCGGCCATCAGCGGGACGATCGAGAGCATCTTGGCGCTGGTGCCCAGCTCCATGATCGGGAACAGGTCGGTGAGATAGTCGCGCAGTACGTTGCCGGTGACCGAGATCGTGTCCTTGCCGGCCCGCACGCGTTCCAGCGTGTGGTTCATCGCCGCGACCGGCTCCATGATCCGGATATCGAGCCCATCGGTGTCGTGCTCGGGCAGGTACTTGTTGACCTTGGCGATGATCTGGGCGTCGTGGGCGCGGTTCTCGTCCAGCCAGAACACGGCCGGCATGCCCGAATCGCGGGCCCGGGTGACGGCCAGCTTGACCCAGTCGGCGATCGCCGCGTCCTTGGCCAGGCACATGCGCCAGATGTCGCCCTTATCGACCTCGTGCTCGAACACCGTGTCGCCGGCGCTGTTGGTCACACGCACCGTGCCGTCGGCCGGGATCTGATAAGTCTTGTCGTGCGAGCCGTATTCCTCGGCCTTCTGCGCCATCAGGCCGACGTTGGGCACGGTCCCCATCGTGGTCGGATCGAAGGCGCCGTTCTTCTTGCAATCCTCGACCGTGGCGGCATAGATGCCGGCATAGCAGCGATCGGGGATCAGCGCCTTGGCTTCGTGCTGGTCGTCGTCCGCGCCCCACATCATGCCGGAGTCGCGGATCATGGCCGGCATCGAGGCATCGATGATGATGTCGTTGGGCCAGTGCAGCACGGAGATGCCGCGATGCGAATCGACCATCGCCAGCGGCGCGGATTCCTCGTTGACCTTCGCGATCTCGGATTCGATCGCCGAGAGCTTGTCGTCGGGCAGCTGCTGGATGTTCTTGTACAGATCACCCAGGCCCGAACGCGGATCGAAGCCGACCTCGTGCAGCGTGTCGCCGAACTTGTCCATCACGTCCTTGTAGAACTGGGTGACGACCCAGCCGAACATGATCGGGTCGGAGACCTTCATCATCGTCGCTTTCAGATGCACCGAGAACAGCAGGTTCTTGGCCTTGGCATCGGCGATCTCGCGGTCGATGAACTCGCGGAACGGCTTGGCATGCATGGCCGCCGTATCGACCACTTCACCTTCGGTGACCGCGATGTCTTTCTTCAGCACTTTCGCGTCGCCGGACTTCGGGTGCAGCGTGACGGTGAGCTTGTCGGCGGCATCGAAGGTGGTGGACTTTTCGGTGGCATAGAAGTCGCCGTCGTCCATATGGGCCACTTCGGCCTTGTTGTCCGACTCCCAGGCGCCCATGCGATGCGGATACTTGCGCGCATAGTCCTTCACCGAAGCGGGCGCGCGACGATCCGAGTTGCCCTGGCGCAGCACCGGGTTCACCGCACTGCCCTTGACCTTCTCGTAGCGCTCGGCGATCTCTTTTTCCTCGTCCGTTTCCGGTTCTTCCGGATAGTCGGGGAGTTTGTAGCCGGCGTTCTGCAGCTCGGCGATCGCTTCCTTGAGCTGCGGCACCGAGGCGCTGATGTTGGGCAGCTTGATGATGTTGGCCGAGGGGTTCGCCGTCATCTCGCCCAGCTCGGCCAGATCGTCGGCCGCTTTCTGTTCGTCGGTCAGATAATCGGGGAAATGGGCGATGATGCGCCCGGCCAGCGAGATGTCGCGGGTCTCGACACGGATACCGGCCGAATCGGTATAGGCATCGATGATCGGCAGCAGCGAATGCGTGGCCAGGGCCGGGGCTTCGTCGGTGAGCGTATAGATGATCTTCGGCGTGTCGGACATCGTCGCGTTTCAACCTCGCAGAGCTTGTTTGTCATCCCGTAGGGATGGAAATGGTGACAGCTTTTCGCAAGCCGTGTCGGCGTCGCGCGCCGCTCGCAATTGATTTTTCTGAAAGACCGGATTTTCGTTGTCGGGCCAACCCGCGTCGCTCCGGGACTCGGCGGCGATCGAGATGGCTGGTCCATGCAGCAATTGTACGACACGCTCGCGAGGCGTTGACCCGGGCGGCCGCAGGCTGCGCGCTACAGGCGCGCTATTCTAGCGCGTCATCGGCTTCGACGCTGACCGAGCTGTCGCCGAGCTGGCCTGCCAGCCAGTCCGAGTACCCGATCGCGGGCGCCGGTGGTCGAGGCGGGACGGGTGCCCCAGCAGTTCATAGACACCCCCGGTGGGGTAATCGTGGCCGAGCGGGGCCACCAGCCGCCCGCGCCGTAGCAGATCCGATACCAGCGGCTCGCGTCCCATGGCGATCCCGTAGCCCTGGGCGGCTGCCTCCAGCGTCAGGTTGGAATCGGCCAGCCGTTCGCGGCGGCGCGACAGCCGGATCGGTTCGGCCAGACTGGCCCGCCAGCGTTTCCATTCATCCGCCTGGGCCTCGTTGAGCTGTTCCGTGGCCTGGCGATGGCCATCGCCGCACTCGCCGCGCTGATCTGGTGGTGCGTTCCCGATCATCCGGAAGAGGGCGGGGCCGCGCACGCGGCCGATCGGCCGCAAGTCTGTCGGCCGTCCTGCGCGAGCCGTTGTTCTGGAGGGTCGCGCCGGTGGTGCTGCTTTGCGAAGGTACGTGGATGGCATACCAGGGGCTCTGGGCCGGCGTGTGGATGCGCCAGGTCGACGGCTTTTCCGCGCGGAGCTCGCTGCCAACCGGCTCATGTGGCTGGCCGGCGCGGTCGTGATCGGGCAACTGCTGCTCGGCGCCCTGGCCGACGCGCTCAACCGGCGCGGCATCACGCTGGATCGCGTGATGGCCGTGGTGGTGGGCGTCTTCATCGCGGCCCAGGCGCTGCATGCTCGTCGCGCCGCCGGTCTGGGTCGGCCCGCTGTGGATCGTGTTCGGCCTGTGCACGGCGGGTTCGGTCATGGCCTATGGCCGCATCGCCCAGGTGCTGTCGCCGCGGCTGATGGGGCGGGCGGTCGCCTTGCTCAACATGTGCGGCGCGGGCGCGGCGTTCGGCATCCAGTGCGGCATTGGCGGGTTCGTCGAGCTCTGGCCGGCCGGGCCCGACGGCCATGCGCCGGCCGTCGCGCATGTCGCGGCGTTGGCCGGTCTGGTCGTGGCTCCAGGCGCTCGCCTGGCTGTGGATGTGTGCGCCGCGGCGCCGGATTCAGTCTTCGGCGGATCTCGCGTGCGGCCATGAACGTCGTCGTAATCCCGACGCGTGCGTTCTGCATAGGTCTCGGCGAATTCGACGATCAGGCGCTTGAAGGTCTCGCGCTCGTTACCGATGCGATCGGCGATGGCGCCAGCGAACCGGGCCGGGCTGTCCGGTTCGAGATAGGCCGCGCCGCGCAGATGTTCGCGCGCCAGGATACGGCCCCACTGGCGCGTGAGGTTGCGATAGGCGCTGAAGCCATCGATCTTGTCGGTCGGGAAATCCTTCTTGTAGGGCGAGCGGCGCTTGACCGAAAACGAGGCGTCGTCGAGTGAAAGCCAGCCGATGTAGGCATCCGGGTGCTGGGACAGCGCCCGCGCGGCGGCGGCGTGGCGATCGCCCTGATGATCGAAATCGCTGTTGCGGTTGTGCACGCGGGCTTCGTCGAACACGAGCCAGCGCCGGCGGCTCGGTCTGTTGCTTGATGTCGAGCACGAGATAATCGTCGGCGTCGTGCGCCTGTTCGCGCGCCAGGGCATAGAAGCGATCCACGCCCAGCGAGCCGGTGCCGGCATCGACCCGGCGTGCGATATCGACGATCCGTGGCTGACGACGCAGCCCGTTCTCGTCGGCGACCAGTGTGGCCGGATACTGCTCGTTCAGTGCCTTGAGCAGGCGGGCGCGCTCGGCTGCCGATACGCCGCCCAGCTTGCGGTAGTCGGTATCGAAGACGCGTTCGCCGGCGTCGTTCTCGACCGTCCACTTGTCGAGCTGACGATCCACGCCGTGCTTCTTGAGCACCTTGGCCATGAACTTGTCGAGCGGCGGATCCTCGTAGGCGACGTGAATGGTCCTCGGCCGGCCGACCTTCGGCCAGCGTGTCGAGATAGCTCGTCACGAAGTGCCGCACGGCGCGCCGCGACTTGTCGCGTGCCAGCCCGGCGTTCTCTTCCGCGTCCAGTATCATCGAGGCCGCATGGCGCCACAGGTCGTACTGGTAATCGCCGACGAAGGCGTCGTCGAAATCGTCCATGCCGAAGTGCACGCCCTGGCGATCGTCGCCGTAGGCGCCGTGGTTGTGGACATGGGCGTCGCCCTGCAGCCAGGTACGCGTGGCGGGGGCGCCGCCGTACAGGTCGATGCGCCAGTCGTGCGCGATGTCGGCCCAGAACAGATGATTGGTGCCACGGTAGAACCGGTACGGCGAGCGCGCCATCTTGGCGTACTTGCGTTGCCGGTCGATTTCCCGAAGACCGTGGTTCTGGGTATGGATGGCGTCGATGACACGCTGTTCCCGACTCGGACGTTCGCCGTGACCGGTCATGGCGGCTCGCGCTGATGCATTGATGCGGCCTGACTGTACGCCGGCGTCGAGTGGCCGGCAAAAAAGCGCGTTCAGGCGCCGTAAACGGGCCGGCACGCTTGCCGCCGATTTGGACTGGGACCGATTCCTCGCGCGTTGAGCCGATAACAACGCTTAAATTATCATCTAATACTTTAGTATTACGCGCGGGGCGTGTATCCTGAGCGTCGATTCTCCTGGCCCGTGTCGGGCTGTTTTCCCTTCGATTGAGCTTATGCCGAACAGAGTGCTTCAAGTGCTGGTGTTCGTGGCGCTGGCGACCGGTGGTTTCGCGATCGGCACGACCGAGTTCGGAACCATGAGCCTGTTGCCGCTGATCCAGCGCGCGTTCACGGTGAACGAATCCACCGCCAGCCACATCATCAGTGCCTACGCGCTGGGCGTGGTGGTCGGGGCACCGATCATCACCGTGCTGGCCGCGCGCATGTCGCGCAAGCCGCTGCTCATCGGGCTCATGGCGGTGTTCGCGGTGGGCAACGGTCTCAGCGCGCTGGCGCCGAGCTATCACTGGCTGATCCTGTTCCGCTTCGTCAGCGGGCTGCCGCACGGCGCTTACTTCGGGCTGGCGTCCCTGATGGCCGCGTCGGTGGTCAAGCCGCATCGCCGGACCCAGGCCGTGGGCTACGTCATGCTCGGGCTGACGCTGGCGACCATTCTGGGCGTGCCGGCCGCCACCTGGCTGGCTTCGCTGGCGGGCTGGCGTGCCGGGTACTGGACGGTGACCGCCATCGCCATCGCGGCGGGCGTGCTGATCACCATCTTCGCGCCGTATCAGGGCGCACACAGCGACGCCCATCCGCTGCGCGAACTGACCGCGCTGGCCCGGCCCAACGTGTGGCTGACGCTCGCGATTGGCGGTATCGGCTTCGGCGGCGTATTCGCGGTCTATACGTACCTGACCACCACGCTCACGCACGTCACCCACATGTCGAGCGCGCTGGCGCCCGTGGTACTCGGCGTGTTCGGCGTCGGCATGACGATGGGCAACATGATCGTGCCGCGCTTCGCCGACCGCGCCCAGATGCCCACGGCCGGCGCCATGCTGGTCTGGAGCCTGCTGGCGTTGCTGGCCTTCCCGCTCGCCAGTCACAACCCCATCGCGGTGACCATCGACGTGTTCTGCATCGGCTTCGGCGTGTCGCTCGCCGCGATCCTGCAGACGCGCCTGATGGATGTGGCCGGCGATGCCCAGAATCTGGCGGCCGCGTTGAACCATGTGGCGTTCAACTTCGCCAACGCGCTCGGCCCGTTCCTCGCCGGGCTGGTCATTGCCTTCGGTTTCAGTGCCGAAATCGCGGGCTATGTGGGCGCCGGGCTGGCGGTGGCAGGCCTCGTCATGTGGGCCATCACGTGGAATTACGATCGCCGCGTCGGCCATGTGCCGAACGTGGCCGCGTCGGAGGCGGCACACTAGGCGCTTCCTCCGGGCTGCCGCGCCATGCCCGGCAAGGCGATCCACGCCGCGCCCCGGCGCCAACGTCATGCGCCGGCCCCTTTCATGGGCCTTTATCGCACGCGCCGCGCCTCTTGCTTGGCCAGCAGCGACCCGGCATCGCGGCCAGTGCGTTTTCAGGTCCACCGCAGACGGCGCGGCGCCGGTAGCGCGCCGGATCAAGGCCCAGCAGCAAATCGGGAGCGCGGCACCCCATGAGCGAGATCATTTCCATCCAGAGCCATGTGGCCTACGGCTACGTCGGCAACCGCGCCGCGGTGTTTCCGCTGCAGCGGCTGGGTTGGGATGTCACGGCCGTGAACACGGTGCAGTTTTCCAACCACACCGGCTATGGCCGGTTCACTGGCGAGGTGTTCTCGGCCGAGCATATCCGCCAGGTGGTGGACGGCATCGAGGCGCTGACCGGCTTCGGCCGCGTGCAGGCCCTGTTGACCGGCTACATGGGCGATCAGGCCACCGGCGCTGCCGTGCTCGATGCGCTGGCCCGGCTGAGGGCGGTGCATCCGCAGGCGTTGTACTGCTGCGATCCGGTGATGGGCGATACCGGCCGCGGGTTCTTCGTGCGTGAAGGCCTGCCGGAATGGATGCGCGATCACGCATTGCCGGCCGCCGATATCGTCACGCCCAACCAGTTCGAGCTGGCCTGGCTGTCCGGTCGCGACATTGCCACGCGCGCCGATGCGGTCAGCGCAGCGGCCGCGCTGCGCGAGCGCGGGCCGCGGGTCGTGCTGGTCACCTCGCTGGTCGTCGACGATAGCGATACCGACCGTATCGCCATGCTGGTGGATACCGCCGAGGGCAGCTGGCGTGTTTCCACGCCTCTGATCGACTTTCAGACGCCGCCGAACGGCGCGGGCGATTTCACCGCGGCCATGTTTCTGGCCGGCTGTCTCGAACTCGGCCTCGCCGGTGACGGCCCGGCCCGGGCATTGGCCCGGACCGCCGCTGCGGTGCGTGTGCTGTTCGAGGCCACACATGCCTCTGGCGGCCGCGAACTGGCGTTGATTGCGGCCCAGGACGAAATCGCGGCGGCCGTCGAGCGCAAGCGTTCGATCGAACATTGCGCTGGCGGCTCGAGGGCAGTCGCCCGAGTTGCTTGCCGATGCTGCGCGCGATACGCGACGGATGGGCAGCTGGCGCGGTCTTCTTGCCGCCGCTGGTCAGTTTCCTAACGCAGCCCAACGGCGCCGGCGATTGCCACTGCGGCCGATGTTCCTGGCGGGCTGTCGTCGACTGCGGGTCGCGCGGCAAGCGGGCCGGCACGGACTCTGGCGCAGCACGAGCTGCACGCGGTCCGTAGTTGCCTGTCTCGATGCCACGTATGCGCGCCGGCAGCTGCGGAGCTCGCTCTCAGTCGGCCGCCCAGAAGTGCGATAGCGCCGCGGCCTCTGGATCGTGGCTCGCCCAGAGCCGGCGACTCGCGCCTTGCCGGACAGATGGTTGCGGCTCGCCAAAGCCGGCCCTAGAACGCCACCGGCGGTGCGAGCCCGAAACGTGCCAGTCCGGGCGTCAGCGCGACGCAGGCCGTGATTTCGCCCGTCGTCACGGTGACGCCGGCCGCGGTGTGCGCGGGCCATTCCTGGTCTGAGCAGCAGCGTGGCGCAGCGCCGGGCGATCCCTTCGGCACCGTCGACGAACTGCATACCGCACGGGCGCGGCGCGGCGCAATGCATCCACCGCCAGCGGGAAATGCGTACACGCCAGAACGACCGTGTCGATGGCGTCACCGCCGGGTTGGTCCAGCAAACCGGCAAGCGCATGGCGCGGCGCGTCGGGATCGGCGGCGGTTTCGTCGCGCAGCGTCGACTCCACGTAGTCCACCAGTGCCGGTGCGCCGTGGCGCAATACGCGACAGTCGCCGGCAAAGCGGCGTGCGAGGTCGTCCACGTACGCCTGGCGTATGGTGGCGCAAGTGCCGAGCACGCCGATCACGCGGCTCGACGAACGTTCGGCGGCGGGTTTGATGGCCGGAACCGTGCCGACCACGGGGACTGCGAGCACGTCGCGCACGGCGGCCAGCGCAATGGTCGAAGCCGTGTTGCAGGCGATCACGACAAGCCGCGGGCGATAACGCTCGACGAGCCGGCCGAGCAGGGCCGGGACACGGGCGGTCAGTTCGGCATCGTCGCGCTGGCCGTAGGGGTAGCCGGCGCCGTCCATGGCATAGACCATCGGCGCCATGGGGAGACGCGCTCGGACCGCGCCGAGCACCGACAGACCGCCGACGCCGGAGTCGAAAATCAGGATCGGGGCATGGGCGGGATCTGGGCCGAACACGAAGGGGGCAGGGCATGCAGGAAAATCAGGGGTGGTATTGTCGCGGCCGGAGGCTTGTTTCGCCACCGTCTGGATCGCCGCGACTGCGGCGCGGGCTGACCCGGCGGCCGCAGCGAGCCAGGCGACTCGGCGTTGGCCGATCCGCTTGCTGGTTTGCCACAATCCCGAAAATAACGATGTCAATCGACGATCGCGACGTGGAGGAAACCGAATCCGAGCGTCTTGCGCGCCACCAACGAGTCCGGCTGCAACGGCTCGGATTGTCCTGTATTTCCTACGTCCTGCAGATCGCACTGGCCGTGGTGATCGGCGTGCTCGGCGCGGTGACGCCGAGATTCGTGATCGGCTATGCGCTGGCTCAGTGCGCTGATCGTGGGGATTTTCTATCTTGCGTTTCGTACCGGGCTCAACCTGCGTTCGCGCGAACCGAACCTGACCCTGGCCCAGGTGCTGGCGCCGGCGCTGCCGGGCCTCGTTCTGCTCTACGAGCTCGATTCGGCCGAGGCGCAGGCGGCCCTGGTGCTCACCACGGTCGTGCCCCTGCTCTATGGCACGCTCGATCTCAGCATGGGCAGTTTCATCGTGGCGGTCATGGTCTACTCGATCGGCTATCTGGTCGTGATCTTCAGCCATGGCCTGCTGCACACGCCAGGACGGCCTGTTATTCCACAACTGGATGCTGCTCGCGTCGCTGACCATCGTCATGCCGCAGATCGTGCTGTTGAGCTCGTTGATCAACCGGCTGCGCCGAACCCTGCGTGAGCGCAACGACGAAGTCCGCGAGGCGATGGCGCGTATTTCCGTGATGGCCGTGCGCGACCACCTGACCGGGCTGTACAACCGTCGCTGGCTGATGGAAATGCTCGATCGCGAACGCACCCGCTGCCAGCGTGCGCCCTATGTGTTCTGTGTCGGCGTGATCGATGTCGACCATTTCAAGCGCATCAACGACACGCATGGTCACGCCGTGGGCGACGAGGTGCTCAAGCGGCTCGGCCGCAACATGGCCGACGGCGTGCGCGAGGTCGACAGCTTCGGCCGCTTCGGCGGCGAGGAGTTTCTGTGGATCGTGCCGGCCACCGATCTCGAGCGGGCGATGGAAGCCGCCGAAAGATTGCGCCGGCGCGCGGCCGAACTGGTCTTCACCGGCGAGGGCGGCGTCGCAGTTCTCCGTCACCCTCTCGATCGGGATGGCCCAGAACGACAGCGATCGGCGCCTGCGTAACGACATGCTGCTGCGCCTGCCGACGCAGCACTCTACGACGCCAAGGAAGCGGGCCGCGATCGTGTCGTCGCGGCGCCACGCGATGCGCCGGTGCGCCCGGTGGCACGCCCCCGGATGCGCGAGCGCAGGTTCGACTAGCGCGGCTCGAGCGCCGATCCGTGCCAGAAGGGCCTGGGCCGGATGCAGCGCGGTCTTTCCCCTGAGCCGCGCGATCTGGCTGCGACAGCTATAGCCCGGCACCAGCGGTTGCGATGTCTCGCCCTGGGCCAGGGCGTTCGACCAGGATAGATCGAACACTGCCTCCGACGTCTCGCGATGGCGTGCTTCATGGCCGTAGGCGCCGCTCATGCCACAGCAGCCGACATCCGCCGTTTCGAGCCCCAGCCCGAACTGTGCGAACGCCTTCTGCCAGGCACGGTTGCTCGCCGATGACTCGGTCCGTGCCGTGCAATGGTTGAGCAGACGATAGCCTGTTGAAACGTCCGCGCCCGGCGTCGGCGCGTGCTCGGTGAGCGCCGAACCGAGCCATTGCTCGAACGGCTGTACCGGCAGCGCCCGGCCGATGGCGTGGCGATAATCCGTGGCGAGCGCCAGGGTCACGCTCGGCTCGATCCCGACCAGCGGCCGGCCGTGGGCGGCGAGTTCGTCGATCATGCGCGCATGCCGGCGCGCCGTGCGTTCGAATTCCGGCATGAAACCTTTCACGTGCAGTGGCTTGCCGCTGGCCGAGAAAGGAGCCACCTGGGGCCGATAGCCGAGCGCGGCGATCAGTTCGATCACCGCGATAGCGACCGGTGCGTCGAAGAAACTGGTGAACGCATCCTGGATCACGAACACGCTGCGCCCGCGCTCGGCGTCGCTCATCAGCGCCCAGCCGTCGGTCGTGTAGCGATAGTCGGGATGCCGCTTGAGCCAGGCCGGCAGGCCCGGCCGGCTGAGCGGCGGCGGATCCACCAGGCCGAGCGTATCGGCCAGAATCCGGCGCAGCGCGGGCATGCGCAACACGGCGTTGGCAAGCGCGGGCATGTGTGCGGCCAGCCGCGGCGCCGGTCTCGAGCCCGGCCAGGGCATAGTCGGCCGGCGGGCGGGCATAGCGGCCGTGGTAGAGCGCGAGGAACTCGCTCTTGAACGCCGGCACGTCGACCCGGATCGGGCACTGCGTGGCACAGGCGCGGCACGACAGGCAGCCGTCCATCGCGGCCCAGACCTGGTGCGAAAAATCGCGCCTCCGGGTCGGCCGGGCCGGCCGTCATGTCGCGCATCGCCCGCCAGGCGAGCGGCGATTCGGCCGGGGCGAGATCGGCGGTGGTGGTGCCGGTTTCGGCGAGCTGGCGCAGCCATTCGCGCATGGCGCCGGCGCGGCCTTTCGGTGAGTGCAGCCGGTCGCGGGTGGCGCGATAGGAGGGGCACATGACGTGCGTCGGATCGTAGTCGAAGCAGGCGCCGTTGCCGTTGCACTGCATCGCGCCCGGGAACGCGGCGCGCTCGTCGGCCGGGATCTGGCGATCGAAGGTGCCGCGGGTGGGCGCGTCCATCGCGGCCAGCGGCACGCGCTCGGGTTCGAGCGCGACGATCTTGCCGGGGTTGAGCTGGTTGTGCGGGTCGAAGGCGCGCTTGATATCGCCGAGCGCGGCGTAGAGCTGCTCGCCGAAGAACGGCCGGTTGTATTCCGAGCGAAAGCCCTTGCCGTGTTCGTTCCACAACAACCCGCCGTAGGACTCGGCGAGCTGGGCCACGCGGGTGGTGATCTCGCGCATGATGCGTTCGTCGTCCGGATCGGTCAGATCGAGCGCCGGGCGTACATGCAGGCAGCCCACGTCGATATGCCCGAACATGCCGTAGGACACGCCGTATTCATCGAGAATCGCCCGGAAATCGACGACGTAGTCGGCCAGCACGCGCGGATCGACCACCGTGTCCTCGACGAACGGCAGCGGCTTGCGCGCGCCCGGCGTCGATGCCGAGCAGGCCGACGCCGCCCTTGCGTAGATCCCAGAGCGCGGCCCGGGCCTCGGGGCTTTCGGCGCGGTAGTGGCCGATCGCGCCGCCTTCGCCCGCGTCCAGCGCGGCGTCCAGCCGTTCGGCGCCTTCCGGCAGGCCGTCGCGGCCGCTGAATTCCACCAGGTTCACCGCGCCTGGGCGTGCAGCCGTCGTCGTTCTCGATATAGTCGCGCACCCGCTCGTAGATCGGGTTGTCGCGGGCCAGCCCCATCACTTTCTCGTCCACCGACTCGATCGCGCTCGGGTCGTATTCCACCAGCGTTTCGGCATCGCGCAGCGCGCTATCGAAACTGTCGTAGCGCAGCGCGTAGAGCACCGTGGTGTCGGGGATCGGCGTGAGCTTGAGCGTGAGCTCGGAGACCAGCGCCAGCGTGCCTTCCGAGCCGCCGATCAGCTTGTTGAGATGACAACGCCCGTCATCGTCGACGGCCTGCGCCAGGTTGTAGCCCGACAGATAGCGCGACAGATCCGGAAACACCCGGGCGATCTCGCCGCGGTTGTCGTCGATGATGGTTTTCACGCGCGCGATTGATGGCGCCAATGCGTTCGTCCGGCGCGGGCGCGTCAGCACGTCGAGTCGATCGCATGCGCCGCGCCGTCGGTGAGCACCACGCGGGTGGCCAGCACGTGATCGCTGGTCTTGCCGTAGATGCGCGAGCCCTTGCCGCAGCCGTCGGTATTGGCCATGCCGCCGAGCGTGGCGCGCGAGGAGGGCGCCACGTTGGGCGCGAAGAACAGGTCGTGCTCGGCCAGCGCGGCTTGCAATTGATCCAGCACCACGCCGGGTTGCACCACCGCCTCGCGGCTTGCCGGGTCGATCGAGAGAATACGGTTCATATGCCGCGAGCAATCCAGCACGAAGCCGGCCGTCAGCGAACAGCCGATCGTGCTGGTGCCG
Source organism: uncultured Gammaproteobacteria bacterium (assembly GCA_963835375.1). Classification (GTDB taxonomy): domain Bacteria; phylum Pseudomonadota; class Gammaproteobacteria; order Nevskiales; family Salinisphaeraceae; genus Salinisphaera. The sequence continues at coordinate 326,045 of CAWIGB010000013.1, read as the reverse complement.
CCGCCGCGCGGCGCGATATGGATGGCGTGGAAATCCGGCTCGGCCAGCAGTGTGGCCACGCGCTCGATATCGGCCTCGTCGCGCGGGAAGAACACGCCGGCCGGCAGCTGCTGGAAGGCGCTGTTGTCGGTGGCGAGCGTGAGGCGCGTGGCATAGCGCGTATCGATATCGCCGGCGAAGCCGGCCGCGGCCAGCCGGTCGACGAAGGCGCGGTGCAGCGGGTCGAGCGTGTTGTCGGGCGAGAGCGTGGGCAGCATCGGGTTACGCGCGGGCAATATCCTGTGCGGCAGGATAAACCCGATCGCTCATGCCCATCAGCCGCCCGGCCCGCGCTCGCCGGCCAGCCCCGGCCGATCAGCCCGCGCTCGGCAATCAGGCGATCGCCTCCGGCAACGGATAGCGCCGGTCTGCCTTGCCGGCCTTGACCACCTGGCCCGGCACGTCGTGGCCGATCAGCTCGGGCAGGGTTTCGCTGACCGCGATCAGCCCGTCCAGATCCACGCCGGTGGCGATGCCCATGCACTCGAACATATGCACCAGATCCTCGGTGCAGATATTGCCGGAGGCGCCCGGCGCGTAGGGGCAGCCGCCGAGACCGCCGAGGGCGGCGTCGAAGTGCCGCACGCCGACCTGCCAGGCGGCCAGCGCATTGGCCAGCCCCATGCCGCGGGTGTTGTGCGGATGCAGGGTGAGCCCGAGGCGTCGGATGGCGTTCGTGCACGGCCTCGCAGAGCGCGGCGACCTGCAGCGGGTTGGCGACGCCGGTGGTATCGCAGAGCGTGACGCCGGCGATGCCGAGATCTTCGATGCGATCGACGATCTCCAGCACGCGCGCGGCGGGCACCGTGCCTTCGAACGGGCAGCCGAACGCCGTGGAGATGGACGCATTCAGGCGCGCCGGCGTGCCTTCGGCCGCAGCGACCATGTCGGCGAAGCGCGCCAGCGACTGGTCGGCGGTCATGCGCAGATTGGCGCGGCCGTGGCTGTCGGAGGCCGACATCACGAAATTGAGTTCGTCGGTGCAGGCGTCGAGCGCACGCTCGACACCTTTCGCGTTCGGAATCAGGGCCACGTAATCGACGTCGGCAGCGCGCCGTGATGCCGCGCATCACCTCGGCGGCATCGGCCAGATTCGGAATCGCCTTAGGCGAGGTGAACGAGGTTGCCTCGATCTTGGCCAGCCCGGTGGCCGACAGCCGGTCGATGAAGGCGATCTTGTCGGCCGTCTCGATCCAGCGGGCCTCGATCTGGAAGCCGTCGCGGGCGGCGACGTCGTTGATGAATACGCGATGGCTCATTGCCCATGCTCCGAGTCGTAAAGCACGCCGCGCTCGTACAGCGCGTCCTGGGTGTCGCGGTCGATGCCGAGCTCGTCCATCACGGCCCGGGTATGCGCGCCCAGCGCCGGGCCGCCGCCTTCGATGTGCCCGGGCGTGCGCGACAGGCGCGGCAGCACGGCCGGTACCTTCAGCTCGCGGCCTTCGGCGGTGGTGATGGTCTCGATCATGCGGCGGGCGGCATAGTGTTCGTCGGCGACGATATCGGCCGCGGTGTAGGGCCGGCCGGCCGGCACGCGGGCGGCTTCCAGCGTCTCCAGCACGTCCTCGCGGCGAGTGGGCGCGGCTCCATTCGGCGATGGCGCCGTCGATCCGCTCGGCCTGCTTGGCGCGGCCGTCGTTGTGGGCCAGGTCCGGGTCCTCGGCCAGATCCTCGCGGCCGATGGCGGTCATCAGGCGCTTGAAGATCGAGTCGCCGTTGCCGGCGATCAGCACTTCCGAACCATCGGCGCAGGGATAGGCGTTGGACGGCGTGATGCCGGGCAGGGCGCTGCCGCTCGGCTCGCGCACCACGCCGGCCGCGTCGTATTCCGGAATCAGCGATTCCATCATCGCGAACACCGATTCATACAGCGCGACGTCGATGTACTGGCCCTGGCCGGAACGGGCGCGCTCGTGCAGCGCCAGCAGCGCGCCGATCACGCCGTACAGCGCGGCCAGCGAATCGCCGATCGATACCCCCACGCGCACTGACGACTCGCCCGGGTGGCCGGACAGATAACGCAGGCCGCCCATGGCCTCGCCGATCACGCCGAAGCCGGGCAGGTCGCGATACGGCCCGGTCTGGCCGTAGCCGGAAATCCGCACCATGATCAGCCCGGGGTTGATCGCGGCCAGATCCTCCCAGCCCAGGCCCCATTTCTCCAGCCGCCCGGGCGAGAAATTCTCGATCACGATATCGGCCTCGGCGACCAGCTTCTTCACGATCGCCTGGCCGTCCTCGGATTTCAGATCCAGCGACACCGAGCGCTTGTTGCGTGTCTGCACATGCCACCACAGCGAGGTGCCGTCGCGCATCACCCGCCAGCGCCGCAGCGGATCGCCCGTGCCCGGCGGCTCGATCTTGATCACGTCCGCGCCGAACTCGCCGAACAGCTTGGCCGCGAATGGCCCGGCAATGAGCTGGCCGAGTTCCAGCACCTTGATGCCGGATAGGGCCTGGGGCGAAGCAGCGATGGGGTCGGTCATGGCGGTCACCGTATGGAATCCGCCACTACGCTAATCGCGGCTGGGCCAGCGGCGACAATTGCCGGGTCGACAAGCGAGGTTTCGTGGTTCGTTAAGTCTCGTTGCCACTTGTCCGAAAATGACTGTCCGCAGATCGACACAGATCAACGCAGATATGGCAGGGGATAGTCACGTCGCGATGAGATGATGGGGCAACGGGGTAGAACCCGACCCAAGTGGCCGAACGCAACGCAGACGGCATCTGGCAGCTGCGAATCTCGAACCCTTTGGGGATCGATTGAGGCGATGACCATAGCCGTCATCTGCTACTGATGAGCCCCGGTCGTCGGGCACGTCGAGTGATTTTCGAGTCACTCGACATACCGCGCCTTGACGACGAGCCTTTGCTCAGAGCGTGGGCGGCCAATTGACGAAGCGCTTCGCCCGCGGCTGGCTGAACATGCGGGCCTTGGATGTCGACAGGTTCTGGGCGACCAGGCCTTCGGCGAGCTTGACCGCGGCCGATACGCCGTCGATCACGGGCACGCCGGTGCGCGCCACGACTCGCTTGGTGAGCCCGGCCATGCCGCCGCAGCCGAGACAGATCGCCTCCGCGCGATCGATCTCGACGGCGTGCAACGCCTTGGCAACAATGGCTTCGATCGCGGCTTCGGGATCGCGCTCGAGTTCGAGCACGGCCAGGCCGCTGGCATGCACGGACGCCAGCCGATCGCTCAGTCCGGCCAGTTTGAGCCGGTCTTCGATCATCGGTACGGCACGGTCGAGCGTGGTAACGACCGAGTAGCGATGGCCCACGAACAAGGCCGTGGCCGCTGCGGCCTCGGTGATGTCGACCACCGGCACATCGAAGAGCTCTTGCAGCCCCTCGCGGCCGTGTTCGCCGTAACCGGCCTGGATGATGGCATCGAATTCGCCTTCATAGGCCCGGATGGTTTCCATCACGGCAACGGCGGCGACATAGCTTTCGTAGTTGCCTTCGATGGATTCGGCGCCGAAGGCCGGGGTGATGGGGATGATCTCGGTACCGGGGTTCGCCACGGCCCGCGCCTGCTGCGCGATGGCGTCGGTCATCGACGTGGTGGTGTTCACGTTGGCAACGAGAATGCGCATGCTGGAGCTCATGGGATGTGGCGGATTTATTGCGACGGCCGGGCGATGGCTTCGCCCTCGACGTGTTCATACGTTTGATGCTTTGGCGCCAGTATCAGGTACAGCACCGCGGCGATGACGGCGCCGACGATCCACGAGAAATCCGATACCGCGTGAAATACCGGAATCAGCGCGACGGCGATGGAGATGACGGCGGCCGGCACCAGGGCATAGAACGCGCGTAGGTTGAAACCGCCGCGGTAGTAGTAGGTGCCGTCGGGGGACTCGCTGTAGAGATCGGGAATGTTGAGGCGCTGACGTCGGATGACCCAGTAGTCGACCATGATCAGGCCGAAGAACGGGCCGAGGATGGCGCCGAGGCCGCCCAGAAAGTAGTTGATCACCAGCGGGCTGTTGTAGAGATTCCACGGCAGGATGACGAGACCGATAAGCGCGGTCACGAGGCCGGCGCGCCGGAAGGTGAGCCAGCGCGGGAACAGGTCGCACAGCATGTAGTTCGGGGCCACGAAGTTGGCCACCAGATTCACGGCGATGGTCAACACGATCAGCGAGCACGACGCGGCGATCCGCCAGACGGGGCTGTCGATCGTGCGCACGATGTCGGCCGGGCTTTTGATGATCGCACCGTTAATCTGGAACTGGGCACCGGCCAGAACGATCACGATCAGCGCGAACAGCATCATATTCAACAGAATGCCGGACAAATTACCCAGCACCACGGCGCGCTTGGTGCCGACGCAGCGTGTGAAGTCACAGACGTTGAGCGCAAACGTGCCGTAGATCACCACCCACAGGCAGGCGCCGGCAAAGATCATCTTCCACATCGGGACGCCGGTGAGCGGCTGATTGATGGACCAGGCGATTGTGAAATCGGCGCGAATGAGTATCCACCCGGCTATGGCAAGCATGGTGGCCAGAATGATCGGCCCGGCGAAGGCGATATAGTGCCGCACCATGGTCATGCCGTAGCTGACGATGACGATCTGAATAGTCCAGAGGGCAACGAATGAAGCCCAGCCGAGTGCGGATAGACCAAGAAACGATACATGCTCCAGGCCGCCCAATGACGGGATGAAGCTGACCAGCAGAGCGTTGAGAACGTTTGCTGCGAGGTAGGTCTGGATGCCGAACCAGACGATGGCGATGCCGCCACGGCAGATCGCCGAAACGCGTCCGCCGCGGATACCGAATGTGATACGGCTGACGACCGGGAACGGCAGGCCGGTCTGTTCGCCCAGGAAGCCGGACAGCGTGAGCAGGGCAAACAGAATCGCGGCGCCGATGGCGAAGGTCAGCAGAATCTGCCAAGCCCCCAGCCCCAGTGCGAACAGGCCGATGGCGAAGGTGTAATTACCCAGGCTGTGTACATCGTTCGCCCACATGGTGAACACGTTGTAGGCGTTCCAATGCCTGCCCTCGCGCTGGACCGGCGCGATATCGTTGTTGTAGAGGCGTGGGTGCGGAAAAGCGGGTGAACTCATGGCCGACTCTCCGGCTGGTCTTCGGGCAAACAGACCGTGATCGGGGTTTTCAGTACGAACTCGTCGCAGTTATTGCCGGGGCCGACCCGATGCACTTCAAAGAACTGGCACGCCTCGTCCAGCGCGATCATGGGGTGGTGCCATACGCCGCGGTGGTAATTGATGCCCTGGTTGCCATTCGCCACGAAGGCACGCAGCGCGTCCGGTCGCGGCGGCTCGCCGGCCGGCGCGACCACGACGAGATAGCGCTGCCCGTTTATCGGCATGAAGATTTGGCTGCCCAGGGGATGGCGCTCCATGAGCCGCAGCGGCACCGGCGTGGCTTCCGGTACACAGGCCACGACGCTAACGGCTGTGCGGCCACCCTCCGAGGCGACGTCCACCTGGGCCAGATCCGGATAACGCCATCCTTTGCCCTGGTTGATCGCATTGCATGGGCCCTGCGACTCGATCACGTCCCCGAAGGGAGCGAATGTCTCGGGCGACAGGGGTACGGCACGCAGCTTTAGAGCCGCGGTGTCGTCAGGCGGGTGTGCTGCCATGGTGATCTTCTCCGCAAGGTCATACTTTTTTGTTTTATTGTCCCGGTACGAAAACCCTTCGTGCCGGGTTTGATCATCGGGCTCAGGCGTCGTGCGGATGCGTGGCACGCCAGTGGCGCGCGATGTCTTCACGACGACAGACCCAGGCGTCTTCGTGCTGTTTCACGTAATCGAGAAAACGCGCGACTGCGGCGGCCCGGCCGGGGCGGCCGGCGACGCGGCAGTGCAGCCCGACGGACAGCATCTTCGGCTGTGTGGCGCCTTCGGCATACAGCACGTCAAAGGCATCGCGCAGGTAGGCAAAGAACTGATCGCCCGAATTGAAACCCTGCGGCGCGACAAACCGCATGTCGTTGGTGTCGAGCGTGTATGGCACGATCAGCTGCGGTTCGCCGGCGACCGATTCCCAGTAGGGCAGATCGTCGGCGTAAGAATCCGCGTCGTATAGAAAACCGCCGTGTTCGGCGACCAGCCGTCGTGTGTTCGGCCCACAGCGGCCGGTGTACCAGCCGACCGGCCGTTGACCCGTCACGCGCTCGATGGCCTCGACCGCGCGGACGATATGATCGCGCTCGGTTTCTTCGTCGACGTACTGATAATCGATCCAGCGCCAGCCGTGCGATGCGATTTCAAATCCGGCGTCGACCATGGCGCGGGCCGCTTCCGGGTTGCGCTCGATCGCCATGCCGACCGCGAACACGGTGGCGGTCAGGTCGCGTTCCTTGAACAACCGCAACAGGCGCCAGAAGCCGGCGCGGCTGCCGTATTCGTAGAGCCATTCCATGCTCATGTGGCGAACGCCTTCACGGGCGTCCGTACCGACCATTTCGGACAGAAAGCTTTCCGACGCCGCGTCGCCGTGCAGCACGTTGTTTTCGGCGCCTTCTTCGTAGTTGATGACGAACTGCACCGCAATGCGTGCGCCCCCGGGCCATTGGGCCTGCGGGGGATTGGCGCCGTAGCCGATCATGTCGCGCGGGTAGTCGATGTTGAAATCTTCGGTCTGGCTCATTGGGGACCCCGAGGATAGATAACGATGTGAACAGATCAGGGTGTGTCGTTGGCCTTGCGACGGCCCCGGGCGCCGAGCATCTTGGCCAGTTCGTTGTCGGTCGGTGAATCGGCCAGTTCGAGCTGGTCTTCACAGTCGTGCAGATGCTGATGCATGGCGCGCTGGGCCGCCGGGACATCGCCACGCTCGATCACCTCGATCAACTCGTCGTGCGCATGGTGCGAACAGGCCGCCGAAGCCTGCGTCTGGTACATGGCGATGATCAATGTGGTGCGGCCAATAAGTTGGTCGAGAAAGCCGCACAGCACGGTGTTGCCCGAGATGGCGGCCAGCCCGCGATGGAAATCACCGGAGGCGCGGATCATGCGTTGGCGATCACGGCTGTCGTGTGCCGCCACATCGGCGGCCACCAGCTCACGCAGGCGCTGGTGGTCTGCGGGCGTCATCGCGGGCACGCTGTGTTCCAGCATGGCGGACTCGATGAGTCGGCGGGCCTCGAACACTTCGCGGGCCTCCTCAACGGAGGGTTGCGAGACGATGGCGCCGCGATTCGGTCGAATATCGACCAGCTTATCGCTGGCCAGCCGGAACAAGGCCTTGCGTACGACGGTACGGCTTACGTCGTAAAGTTCGCCCAGGCGTGCCTCGGACAGTTTGGTGCCGGGCGGCATGCGTTGGTCGAAGATGGCATCGGCAATGTCACGTCGGATGGTCTGGTCGACAGTGTTCGGGCCGCCCTCGGCTGCCATTGTTGTCGCAATATCGATCGACGCCTGGTCACGCATCCCGGCGGCCCTCCGAGGGGCTCAGCGACAACCCCGGATGTCGATTGACATCCTTGTAGAGCAGGTAGCGGAAGGGGCCGGGCCCCGCGGCGTAGCAGGCCTGGGGGCAGAAGGCGCGTAGCCACATGAAATCACCGGCCTCGACCTCGACCCAGTCCTCGTTGAGTTGATAGACCGCCTTGCCTTCGAGCACATACAGCCCGTGTTCCATGACATGCGTTTCGGAAAACGGGATCACGCCGCCGGGTTGAAAGGTCACGATCGTGACGTGCATGTCGTGTGACAGATTGTCGGGGTCGACGAAGCGCGTGGTGGCCCACACGTTGTTGCAATCGGGCATCGCCGTCGGTTCGACGTCATCATCGTGGCTGACGAAACTCGTCGGGGCCTCGATGCCCGCGACGTATTCATAGCGCTTGCGGATCCACTGGAAACAGGCCGGGGCCTCGTCGCTGTTCTCCAGCGTCCAGTGCGTCCGGGGCCCGATGAAGACGTAGCTGCCCGGGCGCAATGCGTGGGTCACGCCGTCGAGCGTGATGCGGGGCCGGCCGGCGAGGACAAAGATCACGCCTTCGGCATCCGGATTCGGCTCCGGCGTGCTGCTGCCGCCCCCGGATGCCACCTCGACGATGTACTGGGCGAAGGTTTCGGCGAATCCGGATAAGGGACGTGCCAGGATCCAGGCACGGGTGTCATGCCAGTGCGGTAGTCGGCTGGTCACGATGCTGCGCATCACGCCACGTGGAATCACGGCATACGCGGTCTTGAAGACAGCGCGGTCCGTCGTGCGTTGCGTCTGTTCCGGCAGGCCGTCGACCGGCGTGGCGTAAGTGCGCTCGGGCATGAGTGATATTCCGTAAGCTTGTAAATGGACACTAGATCGGCGCCGGATTGGATACGATTCAACTTTCGTTGAGTATCCGAGTTTGTAGGCCTCGTGGTCCGGCAGACGCTCGGGCTTCCAATCGTTCGGTTTCGATGTGCGCCGCGAGTAGGCCTCGGGACAACAAGACGGGGAATGAAGGGGATAGCAGGGGACGTGCCACGGGTAAGAGGGCGGGGGCGGTCTAGAGCAGACACTACCGGCGCTCAAGATGTTGAATATCTGAATATTTATCCGGCATCAAAACGAACGCCGGCGCATGTCCGTCGTTCGTTTTTTGCGAAGCGGCATCTTGTTTGCCTTCTCCAGAAGACGATAAATCAATCGCTTACACCAGCAGGGCTCAAATGCTGGACCATCTCGCGGGCGAGTACAGGCAACGTATCGAAGTCGCGATAGGCGATCCGCAATTCGCGATGCGCCCAGGCGTCGGCGAGCTCGACGGTGTGCAGGCCGAGGGTGGCGACGTGTGTGCTCACGGCCTGGGCGGGAAGCACGCCGATGCCCAGGCCACAGGCGATCATCCGGCAGATCCCTTCGAAGCTGCGGACCTGCACCCGCATGCGCAGCGGTTTTCCGGCGGCCCGCGCAGCTTCGTGAATCAGCGCATGCAATGATGCATCGTGCTGCAGCCCGACGAAATCGTGCTCGATCGCCTCGCGCAGTTCGATCGGGCCAGCCTGTGCCAGGGAATGATCGGCCGGGGTAACAAGCACCAGCCGGTCGCTGCGATAGGCCTGGGTTTGCAACCCATCCGCGCCGACATGGGCTGCATAGATCCCGAGATCAGTGAGTCCGTCGCGTAGCGCCTGGATCACGTCCAGCGACACTCGTTCCTCGATGTCGATCCGCACCTCGGGGCGTGTGCGTGTGAAGGACGCCAGATCCTCGGGCAGAAATTCGATGATGGCCGAGGTATTCGCGTGCATGCGTACGTGGCCGCGGACGCCGGCGCTGTATTCGGAAAGATCGGCGGTCAGTCGTTCCATGGACTCGAGCACGCTGCGTGCGTGGTGCAGCAGGGCGTCGCCGGCGGGGGTAAGTTCGACGCCGCGTGGGCGCCGGTACAGCAAGGTGGCATCGAGCGAGGCTTCCAGATCGGTGATGCGTTTGCTGACGGCAGCCAGCGCCAGATGTTCGCGCTCGGCGGCAGCGGTGAGGCGGCCTGTGTCGGCGATGGCGATGAAAAGACGGAGGGTAAGCAGATCGATGCGCGGCATGGGCATTTTCGAAATCGAGGACAGGCGACCTGGCGGTCATTGTCAGTTTAGCGGTTTCGCGATTCGCGAAGTCAGCCTTGCCGATTACTTGATTGTATGCCGGCAGAACGTCGCGCATGCTCCGGGAAGACCAGGCGAGCGCTCTGGCGCAAAAATAATAATAAAAGCAGAGTGATAAATAAAAGAGGAGAGGTTGATGGCCGCAGTCAAATGGCATGAGGGGTTGACCGCCAAGCATGGACAGGTGCTGGTGGCGAGTTTCATGGGCTGGGTTTTCGATGGCTACGAAACCTATGCCCTGATCGTGGTACTGGGGCCGGCGCTCGGTGCATTGCTGACCCCCGAACAGGCGGCCGCACATTCGCTCTGGGCCGGCATCGCGGTGGGCGTGACCTTGTTCGGCTGGGGTATCGGCGGGCTGATTGGCGGTGTGCTTGCCGACTATATCGGTCGCAAGCGCATGATGCTGATTTCCATGATCCTCTACGCGTTGTTCAGTGCCATCACTGCCTTCAGTCAGACGATCGGCGAGTTGATCGCCCTGCGTTTTCTCACCGGGCTGGCACTTGGGAGCGAGTGGAGTACGGGCATCGCCTTGATCGCCGAGACCTGGCCGGAGCGGGCGCGTGCCAAGGGGGCGGGGTTTCTACAGTCCGGCTTTGGCTGGGGCGGGTTGCTTGCCGCGCTGATCTGGCTTGTTATTTCTTATCTGCAACCCCTGGGCGATGGTTCGTGGCGGCTGATGTTTGTCATCGGCGCACTGCCCGCACTGTTGTCGTTGTATGTGCGGCGGAATCTCGATGAGTCCGAGCGCTGGCAGCAGGCGGTGGCGGAAAAACGATGGTCAACGACCGAGGCCGAGGTCGATCGCGCGGCGGCTGCCGACGACAAGCGCCCTTTCACGTTGACCGAGATCTTTCGTCAGCCGGAAAGTCGCCGCCGGGTATTGCTGACCAGCGCGCTTTCGATGGTAACGATGGTGGGCTGGTATGGGGTATCGACCTGGCTGCCGTCGCACACCGCGGTGCTGGCCAAGGCTCAGGGGTTGCAGGACCCGAGTAGCTGGGGTGCCTGGATCGGTACGTTGTACATGCTGGGCGCGATTGTGGCGTACCTGCTGTCGGGCTTCCTGATCGATGCCATCGGCCGGCGTTCGTTCCTCTGGCTGACCTATGCTGGCTCGCTGGTGATGGCGCCGATCACCTATTGGCTCACCACGACGGCGACCGCCATGCAGATCGTGGCGCCGATCAACGGTTTCTTCACGTTGGGGCTGGCGTTTTCCTGGATGGCGATCTATCCGGCCGAGCTGTTCACGTCCACGGTCCGCACCACGGCCGCCAGCTTCATCTTCAATGCATCGCGCCTCGTCGCCGGGTTCTTCCCGATCATCGCGGGGTCGATCATCGGCGGTCTCGGTGGCGTGGTGACGGCCGCGCTGATCATCAGCACGGTTTACGTGCTGGGGCTGGTTTTGCCCTTGTGGCTCCCCGAAACCCGCGGCAAGGGGCTACCCGGCTAGCTCGCCGTGTAGCAGGTCGGCCCTCCGGCGCCGGGCCGGGGCGGCCACCGCGGCCGCGTTCACACGCCGCGCCGCTCGCCGGGATACCAGCTGATCTTCAGGGCGAACGTGTCGCGGTCATGGCAGCGGTCTTCCACCGTAAAGCCGCGCGAGCGGAAATGCTTGACGATACGCTCGAGGTCTTCGATCTCGATGTGCTCGCGCTCGAGAAACACTGTGGTATGGCCGCGATTTTCCGAGGACGCCTCGCGGATCACGTTGTTGATCGAGGCAACGGCTTCGGCCGGGCCGCTGCTCCGGGTCTTCATGTTCTGGCGTGCCTGTTCGGCATTGATCGCATCTTGAACCTGCATGACCGGTCTCCTGAAATATCCTTATTGGCGATAATTTAACCGTTTCATCTCGAATCTAGGCAGCGCGGCGCAGCGATACAATTAGCCAAAATGCTGATCCGATTTGCCGGTCGAGGGGACCAGCGCTTAGATTGAAGACATCACCGTCATCGACCAAACGCATGGATATCCCCGTACTCGACGCCTCGGGCAGCCCAGCCCACATCGGCCGGGCCCACGGCGCCACCCACGCCGAACAGATCCGCCGCTTCGCCGCAGAGCGTGTCGAACGGGCCGGGCAGGCGCTATGGGTCGGCCGGGATCGACCCCGCTCGGACGTGCTGGCTCTCGCCGCCGATTGCCTGGCCGCGCACGAGGCCTATTCGCCTCGGCTTACCGCCGAACTGCGGGCGATGGCGGATGCAGCTGAACTCTCGGCCGAAGAGATGCTGGTCGTCAGCGGGTTCACCGATTTCGTGGATACCGGTTTCGCTGCTTTCGGCGGCGCCGCACCGACACCGCATTCGGCCGACAACTGCACGGCGATGATCGTCCCCGGCACACGCAGCGCCACCGGCCAACCGTTGTTCGCCCAGACCTGGGACATGCACGAGACAGCAACCGAACATGTCTTCGTGCTGCGCGGAACGCCGGACGATGCACCGGCGTTCACCGTGTTCACCAGCCGCGGCTGTCTCGGCATGATCGGCATGAACGACGCCGGCATCAGCATCGGCATCAACAACCTGACGGGCAACGATGGCCGGGTGGGCGTGACCTGGAACTTCGTGGTCCGCGAAGTGCTGGCACAGACCGACTTCGATGCCGCCGCGACGCGGCTCGCCGAGGCCGAACTCGCCGGCGCCCACAACTATCTGCTGGTCGGCCCCGAGGGCCAGGGCATGAACGTCGAAGCTACCGCCACCCGCCGGGAGATCACCCCGCTGGAGGACGACGTGATCGTGCACACCAATCATTGCCTGGCCGAGCGCACGCGTGAAACCGAGCGCCCGCGGCTGCCCGACGCACAGGCCCATAGCGAGAAGCGCCTGGCCCGTGCGCGTGAAATGCTGGCCGAGCCCGGCGCGATTGATATCGAGCGTCTGGCAAGCGTGACCCGCGATACACGGGCCATCTGCTACCCGCCCACGCCGGTGACGAAGATGACGACCTGCGGCGCTGTCATCGCCGACCCGGCGGCGCGGCGGCTGTGGGCGCTGCGCGGCTTGCCGAGCGAACAGTCCTATGTCGCGTTTGATGTCGCCGAGGCCGTTGCCTAGTCGGCGGCATCACGGCCGGGCCCGAGGCGGCGCGGTGGTTCAAACGGCTTCTTGCTGTTCCAGACGCTGTTCGAGCAGGTAGAGCACGGCGCGTTCCTCGGGGCCCGTAAGCTCGCCGTCCGCCAGTTCGGCCTCCACCAGCTGGCGGAAGTGGCTGACGGTACGCCCGTCCAGGTAAGACTCGATCACGCGCGGATGGATATAGCTCGCGCGTGCGATCGCCGGCGTATTGCCAAGACGCTCGGCCACGCGATTGACGGCTTCGACCACGTTCTTCTGGCCGACCTTTTTGTCTTCGGATACGCCGAGTTCGTCGAGGGCGAGGGCGGCCAGCGAAGTGCCGGCCCAGGTACGGAAATCCTTGGCCGAAAACTCCTCGCCCATGATGTCGTGGATATAGTCGTTGAGATCGGCCGAATCGACGTGTACGCGGTTCCCGTCGTCATCGTAGTATTTGAAGATCTCGTAGCCGGGCAGGTCGTCGAGCTCGGCGACCACCTTGGCCAGTCGCTCGTCCTCGATCTCGCGATGCTGCTCCTGGCCGCTCTTGCCGCGGTAGTCGAATACCAGCGTATCGCCGTCGATACTCAGGTGCTTCGATCGCATGGTGGTCAGGCCGTAAGACTGGTTTTCCTGGGCGTAACGCTCGCTGCCCGGACGGAAATAGGCGGTATCGATCAACCGGACCATCGCAGCAAGCACCTTGTTGCGCCCGTGACCCTCCTGGGCGAGGTGTTGTCCGGTCGCGCGGCGCATGGTCGAAAGGCGGCGGGCGAAATTCAGCAGTCGATCGAACTTGGCGGCCTCGCGTTCCGCGCGCCATTCCTGGTTGTAGATGTATTGCTTGCGGCCGGCGTCGTCGCGCCCTGAAGCGTGTACGCGCGCCGCGGCATCGAGATCGATTTCCACCTGGCGCCAGGCCGGCGGTATCGCCAGCGACTCGATCCAGCGCCGCAACGACTTGTCACGCAGTGTCCGGCCGTTTTCGTAACGATAGGTAAAACCGCGCCCACAGCGATGCCGCGTGACAACCCGCGCCTGGCTCATGCTCGTCCCTTGTCTTGCGTTGCCTGATTCCGATGGGCACCGAATACGCAGCAGGATTGTGCGCGGTTGCCGAGCAATGATATTGCATACTGCACGCATTCGGCGCGTCCGTAGGCCTACGTAGGCGTGTCGACACGCTCGATGAGGCTTGCCCGGGCCGGCCGGGCCGCGATAACCGCGGATCAGGCGATGGTGTGTTTCTTGCTATCCAAGGCGGGACGTATCGGCGCCGTACTCCGCGGCCTTCGCTGTCGATTCGAATAAGAAACGAGGGATTTCATGGCTTTGAAGACATTTCTGGGTGGCGCGGTCACGTTGTGCGCGTTGACGGTGGCCACGTTGCCGAACGCGCAGGCCGGTACGACCGATACATCGGATGCGGGGACGCCGCAGTCCGCGCCACCGTTGATGCGCTATCCGACCGTGCACGGCAATACCGTGGTGTTCGAGGCCGGTGGCAATCTCTGGAAAACGTCGACGCGCGGCGGTACCGCCACGCAACTGACCGCAGATCCCGGCTTCGACGAGGACGCGCATTTCTCGCCGGACGGCAAGTGGGTGGCGTTCACCGGCTGGTATCAGGGCAATACCGATGTCTACATCGTGCCGGCCGCCGGCGGCCGTGTTCGGCGCCTGACCTATCACTCGATCAACAATCCAGCCGAGGGCGGCAAGCTCAAGCCGGCCGAAGACAATCGCGTGCTCGGCTGGACGCCCGACAGCAAACAGGTGGTGTTCCTGTCGCGGCGCGACAGCTTCGACCCGCAGGTCATGCATGCCTACACGGTGCCCGCGAAAGGTGGTCTGCCGAAGAAGCTGCCCATTCCGTGGACCGGGCCGTTGTCGTTCGGCGGCAACGATCACACGGTGGCCTACAACAAGCTGGCGCGGGTCTATCGCCCGTTCCATCGCAAGCAGTACTACGGCGGTCAGGCGCAGGATATCTGGACCTTCGATTTCAAGAACGGCAAGAGCCATCGCATCACGCACTGGAAGGGCGCGGATGTCTGGCCGATGTGGTCCGGCGACACGATCTACTTCAGCTCGGATCGCGGCCCGAATCATATCCAGAACCTCTGGGCTTACTCGCAGAAGACGAAGAAATTCACCCAGCTCACTCATTTCGATACCTACGACATCGATTTCCCGACCCTGGGCGGCGAGAAGATCACCTTCTCGGATGGCGGCGATCTCTATGTTTACGATACGAAGCAGCAGCAACTGACCAAGCTCAACGTCCGGGTGCCGCTCGATGGCGTGAAAGCCATGCCGCACTGGGCCAAGGTCGAGGGGCATGTGGATGAGTCGGCGATCGCGCCGAACGGCCATCTGGCAGTGTTTTCGTCGCGCGGCGCCTTGTTCACGGTGCCGGCCAAGTACGGCAGCGCGACGACGCTCACTCAGGACCCGGCTGCCGATCAGCGCGATCCGGCCTGGTCGCCGAACGGCAAGCAGATCGCCTATATCGGCGCCAAGGGCGATCACCAGGCGGTGTACGTACGCCCGGCGGACGGCGGCAAGCCGAAAGCGCTCACCCACGACGACAAGCTCAGCGTGCACGGGCCGCTGTCCTGGAGCCCGGATAGCAAGCACCTGACCTACGTCGATGCCGATCAGCGGCTCTGGATGGTCGATGTCAAATCGGGCAAGCGCACCAGAATCACGCGCGACCCGAGCAAGACCCGCGGCAACTTCACCGATCTGCACTGGTCGCCGGGCAGCGACTGGCTTGCCTTCTCCAAGGCGATTCCACAGTCGATCGGCAACATGACGGTGCCGAACACCGAGGCGATCTATCTCTACCACGTGACCGACGGCAAGCTGACCCAGCTCGGCAACGGTCAGTACAACGACTCCGACCCGGTCTTTTCCGACGACGGCAAGTATCTGTTCTTCGTGTCGCAACGCATCGTCAATCCCACGTTCTCGAATTTCGACGAGATCACGGCGGGGCTGAAGAGCAGCGGTCTGTATGCGGCCACGCTGAAAAAAGATACGCCCTCGCCGATCGCGCCGCGTGTGCGCTCGGCCACCAAGGGCCTGGGCGACGATTCGCATGACAGCGACGAGCCCTCGAAGAAGACCGACGACGACAAGAGCGCGAAGTCGGATGACGCGGGCGACAAGAAGGGCAAGGACAAGAGCGACGACGACGACAAGTCCAAGTCCAAGCACAAGACCGACCGCAAGCCGATCGATATCGATGTCGCCGGGCTGATGGACCGCGCGGTGCGACTGCCGGTGCCGGATGCCGATATCTCCAGCGTGGCCGAGGCCAAGGGCATCGTCTACTACACCACCGAGGCTAGCCAGACCATCGAAGGCCCGCTGTCGGGCGAGAAGTCGGAGCTTCGTGCCTACGACATGGACAAGCGCAAGGATCACACGCTGGAGACCGATGTCCAGCACGTGGCGCTCTCGGCCGATGGCAGCACGCTGTTCTATCAGCACAAGGGCGACTGGACCACGCGGCCGGCCTCGTTCACCAAGGATCCGGGCGACGACGCCATCGACAAGGTCGATCTCTCGGGCGTGAAGCGCCGGGTCGAACCCGAAGCGCAATGGCCCACCGCCTACGGCGAAGCCATGCGCGACGTGCGCGACTACTTCCTAAACCCCAAGCTGATTCACAAGATCTGGCCGGCGATCGATGCCCGCTATCGCAGGTTGCTGCCCCGGGCTGCCACGCGCCGCGACGTAGACTGGCTGATCGCGAATGCCATGGGTACGCCCAGCGAAAGCCATATGTACGTGCGCAGCGGCAACGACGGGTGGAAGACCCCCGCCAATACCACCGCCGATCTCGGGGCGGATTTCGCGCTCGACAAGGCGTCCGGCCGCTATCGGATCGCCAGGATCTACAAGGGCGACAACACGGTGCCCGGCTACGAAGCGCCGCTGAACCAGCCGGGGCTGAAGGTCAAGGCCGGTGATTATCTGCTGGCGATCAACGGCCAGTCGCTCAAGGCGCCGACCAACCCGTACAAGCTGTTGCAGGGCACCAACGGCAGCACGATCTCGCTCAAGGTGGCGGGCGACGCCAGCGGCAAGAATGCCCATGTGATCCATGTGGATCCGATCGCCAACGCGCACAAGCTGCATCTGCTGGCCTGGATCCGGCACAACCGCAAGGTCATCGACCGGATGTCGAACGGCCAGATCGGCTATGTCTATCTGGAGGACATGGAATCCACCGGGATGAAGGAATTCGTCCGGCAGTACTACAGCCAGCGCAACAAGAAGGCGATCATCTTCGACGATCGCTGGAACCTCGGCGGTTTCATCGACCCCATGCTGTTCGATCGCATCGCCCGACCGCTGAACGGCATGTTCACCAACCGCTACCGGGCGACCTCGCCCACGCCGAACGCACCGATGGGCTACATGGCCGCGCTCATCAACCGCGGCTCGGCCTCGGACGGCGATATCTTCGCCTACATGTTCAAGGCCGATCATCTCGGCCCGACCATCGGCAGCCGGACGTGGGCCGGCGTGCGTGGCTACGACGGCCCGTTCGACCTGCTCGGCGGCGGCAGTCTGGTGGTCTCGGACGACGGCATGTACGGCGCGAACGGCAAGTGGGTCGTCGAGAATATCGGCGTGAACCCGGACGTGCCGATCCACGACAAGCCAGAAGACCTGAACGCCGGCCACGACGCACAGATGGAAAAAGCCGTGCATATGCTCATGGACAAGATCCATTCGAAGCCGAAGACCTACCCGCAGGCGCCGGACTGGATGCCGGCCTTCCCGCCGCAGCCGGATTATCCGACCTGCGGCAGCGACAAGGTCGGCGATGGCGTGTGCGACTGGAATAACGGCAACGCCGGCGGGTGAGCAAGGCGGCCCCGCCGTAGTGGAAGCCTGGCGCGGCGGGGCGCGGCCGCCATTCGGGTATGACCGCAACCGAAAGCATGCGGCGGTTCTCGTGGTTAATACGGGTTATCGCCCATCGGCGGCCCGTGCTAAGCATGGGCCACCGGCAACAGGCGCCGGCCCATACCTCGATACAGCGGAGTATCTGCAATGTTTAGAACAAGTCTGGTCGCATTCGGGATCGTATTGGCGAGCGGCGGTCTCGCCCTGGCACAACAATCGTCTTCGGACGCGGGCCCGCCCAATCCGCCACCCAAGCCGGTCGGTCGTCATCACGCGCCGCCGCCCCCGGGCGGCCCGGCAGCGCTTCAGGGCAAGGGCTTCGATTTACAGCTCGGCCATGGCCGCGGATTGCGTGTTCAATGTGGCGACGAACAACTGGATAGCTGTATCAAGGCGGCGCAGCCGTTGATTCATCAGCTGACGCAGTCGAACGGGCGTGGGAAACGCGGTATCTCCTGGAAGCAGCGTCAGAACACGATGGGCCAGGGCTCGATGAGCCACGGTTCGATGGGCCAGGGCGCCGGGATGATGAAGCAGAGCCCCGGCACGAATCAGGGCTCGTCGATGAACTCCGGTGCGTCCCAGAGTCGAGGGGCAAGGGATGGGGCAGACGCCTTCGGCTTCCGACGATCAAGCGACCCAGCCGGATTCGTCCGGCGGCCAGACGCAATAGCGCTCGAGCTGCCCGGTTCCGATCGGTCGTCCGCCTCCGGCGCGGGCGATCGGTTATCGGTTCCCATCCGTCGGCTTCTTACCGGCCGAGGCCGGGCGAATATCGCTCGGGCACTTAAGCCCCGCTGCCTGTAGTACTACGTTTACGACCAGCACACGCTTATCGTCGGAGTCGCGAACAAGCCGGCGATCACCCCGCTCATTCCGAGCATGAGCCGATCCAGGTGCGGGGTTTGTTGCGGCATGGTCGCCTGCAGCGCTGCACTGAATGCGCCCGGTTCGAGCAGACGATAGCCCAGCCGCCGCATGAACAACACACGGCGACTGCGCTGCCGATATAGGCGTTCGGTCGGTAAGGGGGCCCGGTGTGATCGCTTTGGGGCGCGTCGTCGTGATATGTGCCACCGCACTCGTGGCCACCGGTGACAAGCCAGGCATCGCGAGCGTCGCCTTGCTCTGCCGCATGAGCAAGCGCTAATCCCGGATTGCCGCGTCTTGACCCTATGCCCGCCACGCCCGGCTGCATGCGTCTTATCGGCAAGATGGATAGGCGTCATGCGGTGACCTATCTCGGGACAACACGCCCTGAACCCGCAACACAAGGCCGGGCAACCCCCAGCGCGGTGCCGCGTCCCCACTCGGTCAGCGGCCTGAGCGGGGCCTGGGCCGCCGCCATGCCGGCGGCAGCGCCTGCGCCAACAAGGACAATATCATCGCCGTGATGCACCGACGTCCTACGACCGACGCTGACATGTCATCAGCCGGCGAATTCGTACACTCAAGCGCCAGGCCACGAGGCGGCCATGCCGGCGGGGCTGACAAAAGCGCGATCAATCGCGGTCGTGTTGCAGCTGGATCGTGGATTGCGCGAGGAAGTAGCCACTCGCGATCCCGAACACCGCGAGCGTGAGTGGGTCCGACAGCCCGCCCCAGTTGGGGTCGAATGAAAAATGCGCGCGAATGTCGGCGGTACCGAAATGCATGTGGCCGGTTCGGGTCAAGTGATAGATCAGTTCGGCCGGCGCGGTGGCGGCCAAGGCCAGGCCGAGCTGTGCATTGCGCCGTTGAGCGAGTGGCGTTCGTAAATGCCGGTCATCATGCGGCCGCCAACCGTCGTGCCGGCGAGAAGCGCCAACGCCAGCGGCCAGAGTTGCAACGGATGTGCGTATCCGCTGATCAGCACAACCAGCGGAATGAAAACGAATACGAATATCTGCATCCGGTTCTGGCGTGGTGTTTTGGGTACGCGCACGTCGTCGCCGAGCTCGCGTATCTTGATCATCGCTTGCGCGCCGAAAAACCCGCTAAAGCACGAGCGCGGGCCTGATCACCGTGGGCGGTACGATAACACACTCACGAACTCGCCGGCCGCATGGCTCGCCCTTGCCGACTGGCCTGCATCAGTTGGCGCCCGGCGGGCCCGGCCACACCGGCCGGTACGCTCACCGAACGGGCGCCGAGGGCGCGATCGCGGCCTTGCCGCGAACCGTCATGTCGCTGAGGAATACGAACTGGTCGCGCATGTCGAACGGGATAGGCGCGCAGTTTGTAGTGCGTGCCCCAGGGCGTTTCCGACAGGACCACGATGATCGGCTTGTCGTATTCCAGATAAGCGCTGGTGAGGGCGACATCGTGCAGTGCGGCCCGCACCGCCTGGGCATCGTGATCGGGCGCGAGATAGAAATCGGCCACGCACATGAGCGTGCGCGATCCATCGTTGGCGTTCGAGATGTTCGAGCTCCAGAGCGTGTCGTGCGGCGCGGTGACGACGTTGTCGTCCGGCGTGTTGATGCGCACCGCGCGCAGACCGACCGAGAGCACCTCGCCGTAGTCGCCGCCGAGTTCGACCCAGTCGCCCGGGCGATAGGGGCGCTCGAAGATCGCCACGATGCCGGCGATGAGACTGGATACGTAATCCTTGAAGGCGAAGCCGATGGCCAGGCTCGCGGCACCCGTGATGACCAGGAAGTTCTGGAACGTCACGTTGAATACGATCGGGATCACCCAGAGGATGGCGACCACGAGCAACGCGAGCCGCAGGATCGGTACCGCGCCGAGCAGGATCAGCCGCAGCTGGTTCGGACCACGCTCGGCCAGAAATGGCAGCAGCCGCCGGATCGCGAAGATGGCGACCGCCGTGGTGGTCACGATCAGCGCGATCTTCAGGAAGTTGATGTCCTGAAGATTGTGGATCAGCTGGGCGGCCTGCTTGCCGCTGTCGTTGGCTGCGGCCATGGGTCAGACCTCGGCGATGGGAAAGCCGGCCGTCGTCAGGCCGGTGCGGATCGCGGGATAGGCCTCGGGGGTGCAGGCCAGACGGTGGTGCTCGTCGTGTTCGAGAATGCCGGCAGCCAGCAGACTGTTCACCGTGTTGCCGGCTCCGCTGAACGGCAGGACGTCGGCAAGGCGCGCCGGCGCCATCGGGCCGTGGATGAGCAGGGCGTGCAGAACTAGCAACGAATCGTCGCTGCCCCGGCCCGGAAGGGAGAACTCCTCGAGGGCGATCACCCAGAGCGTGTGGGCATCGTCGCTCTCGACATCGGGCACCGCCGTGTCGCCCGTCCTGATCCGTGTCGTCGTCGGCGGGCACGCGCCGGCGCAGGCTGCGCCGCCACAACCGCCATGCGATCCACGGAACGCCGCGGCTTCGTGCCGCGAGGCTGAACAATCGATCGTGCGGTCGGCCTTCGTCGTCAAGCGCCAGAATGTCTTCGCCCGAACTCGCATCCAGCAGCTGGATCGGTTCCCGGGTGTTGGTGTTCGAGATCTCGCAGAACCAGCGATGCAGACGCTCGGCGTCGAACGGCTGGAAGATCAGCGGCGCGGGCAGTACGGCATCGGCGCGGATCGCGCGCACCAGGTACTGCCAGGCCCAGCTGTTGCAACCGACGACCACCCGTCGATCGAGTTCGGTCAGGCGATCCAGCAGAGCGCGGACCAGCCAGAGGCCGTCGCGATGCCGGATGAACCAGTCTTCCAGCGTCGGTATCGACCAGTACGCCGTCGCCCTCCAGATCGGGCAGCCCGGTCGGGTCGGCGCCGAGAATCGACTCGCGGGCCGGCGCCTCGAGTACCGCATGGCCATGGCGTTCGGCCCAGCTGGCGACCACTCGATTGCGATCGCCCGGCGGCAGCACGATACATCGGATGCGCTGGTTTCCAGGCTCGCCCTCGGCCCAGGCGCCGAGCGTGGCCTGGAGTTCGCTGATCAGCGGCCCACAGGCCGGCGGCGCGGCGGCCTCGTCCAGCATGTCGAGCGTCGACGAACGAAGACGGGCATCGTCCACCAGCGGCCCTTGCGGTTTGCGGCGGAACAGCTCGCGCGCCCGGGTGAGAACGATCTGCAGCGTGTCGCGCGTCGGCATGGCCGGTACGCGATAGTCGGCGAGCGACCCGAATCGCTGGCGCTCGTCGCGGCTTTCGGCGTCCGTCATCGGCTTCCCGGGCTATGGTCGCGGCAATCGCTGCATCGGTTCGAGTATAGCGGGGTGCTTGCAAAACAGGCCCGGTGATGCCATTTACAAATCATGATCCGGATCCGTCGGAGGATGCGATGGCCAGTGGATGGGCCCGTGAGGGCGCGGTACAGGAACAGATCGACGATACCGTCAACGACGCCGTGGCCAAGGCGCGCCGCGAACTGGCGCATGGTGGTGCCAGTCTCACGCATTGCGAGGAATGTGGCGAGCCGATACCCGAACGGCGCCGCGAGCTGATCCCCGGCGTGCGGTTGTGCGTTGCGTGTCAGGCCGAAGCGGACGAGCACGAGCGCAGGGCCGACGGTTTCAACCGGCGAGCCAGCAAGGACAGTCAATTGCGCTGATGAGGCGTGAACGCCGCGCGCAGGCACCCCGCGAGCGCGCGCGCGGCACTGCTGCACTCGGTTTTTTCGAGCAGGGCGATCCGGGTGTCCGCCATGGCCGGTAGTTCGTTGAGCGGCATCAACGGTGGCTCGATAAGCCGGCGGGGCAGGGGCGCGACCGCAAGATCGGCCAGGGCAGCCGCGCCCTGACCGGCGCCGCTTTCACTCGAGTAGGCGATCCGGTAATCGATGCCGGCGCCGTCGAGTGCGGTCAGCGCGCTGGCGCGCCAGACACAGCCGTGATTGGCGATCGCCACCGGAAGCGGCCGGCGATGGGCCGCGCGGCCTTGCGGCAGCCCGGCCCAGGCCATCGGCTCGTTATGCACGATCGCCTGGACGTCCACCTCGACATCGACGCTGCCTGCGGTGACCAGAGCCAGATCGAGGGTGCCCTGGTTCACGCGCGCGCTCAGATCGGCGCTGCCGCCTGTGACCACGTTCACCTGAACCTGCGGATAATCACGTGCCAACTGGCCGAGCGCACTCGGCAGCACGCCGCGGCTCAGGTCGTCGGGCAGGCCGAGTGTGACCTGGCCTTCCACCGCCGGGGCGAGGAAATGGGCGACCGCCTCGGCGTTGAGCTGCAACAGGCGGCGAGCGTAGGACAGCAGCAGTTCGCCGTGCTCGGTGACTCGTACCCGACGCGATTCGCGTACGAACAGGGATTGTTCGAGCGTGGTTTCCAGCCCCTTGATCTGCATGCTCAATGCAGAGGGCGTGCGGTGTACCTGGCGCGCGGCGGCGGTGAAGCTGCCGGCCTCGGCAATGGCCACGAAGCTGCGCAATACATCGGTGTCGAGCGAGCGTGCGGGCATCATGGCTGTGGACGACATGGCTATCGATTAAGAAATATTGAAAGCTCAATGTATTTCTTTTTGCTGGATTGAATCAATAGGGCGCGCCAGTCTTGATCGGGCCACTCGAACCGAGACCTCTGATGGATCCGATTCAATGTCCCGATGTGCGCCGCGTGTCCTCGCAACCCAATTCCGCGCGCTTTCCCCGATCTGTACATGCCGGCGATGCCGCCGCTGCAACTCATCGCCCGGATACGGCGTGCCCTCGATCGTCGTGCCTGCCGGCGTCAGCTGCGTACGTTGCTCGACGCGGATGACCGGCAATTGGCCGATCTCGGCCTGTCTCGTGAACGCATCCGTCATGCACTGCGCCATGCCGGCGACGACGACCCCTGTCATGTGCTGGCGAAGACGATGCGCGCCGAGGCGGACGCTGGCACGCCGACGCCCGTCGAGGGCCGATCGCGCGCCGATTGAGCCGCCGCAGCGCGGCCGGCGCCGGGCGCCCGGGGGTGAGGCCGGGCCGGCTTTCTGTTAGTATCCGCGCCTCGCGCTTGCCGGCGCGAACCGAAACCCCCGAATCGACGATATTGCGCCGCGTCGGGTGCGGCGGGTCATGCGAACGAAAACGAACGCGTGACCCGCCGCACCTGACGCGGCTATTTGTGTTTGGAAAAATTAATGCTGCAACTGATCCGAGAACACTGGTTCTCCAACGTGCGTGCCGATCTTCTGTCGGGCACCGTGGTGGCCCTGGCGCTGATACCGGAAGCGTTGGCGTTTTCCATCATCGCCGGCGTGGACCCCAAGGTCGGGCTCTATGCATCGTTCTGTATCTGTACCGTCAACGCCTTCGTGGGCGGCCGCCCGGCCATGATTTCGGCGGCGACCGGCTCCATGGCGCTGGTCATGGTCACGCTCGTGGCCCAGCACGGCGTGGAGTATCTGTTCGCGACCACGATCCTCACCGGCATCTTCCAGTTCATCGCCGGTTCGCTGCGGCTGGCCAACTACATGCGCTTCGTGTCGCGCTCGGTGGTGACCGGCTTCGTGAACGCGCTCGCGATCCTGATCTTCTGGGCACAGATTCCCGAGCTGACGAATGTGTCGTGGATCGTGTACGCGATGGCCGCGGGTTCGCTGGCGATCATCTATCTGTTCCCCTACATACCGGTGATCGGGCGTATCTTCCCGTCGCCGCTGATCGCGATCCTGGTGATGACCGGCATCTACATGTACGGCAACTTCGATATCCATACGGTCGGCGACATGGGCAAGCTGCCCGGCAGCCTGCCGAGCCTGATCTGGCCGGACATCCCGTGGAACTGGCATACCTTCACCATCATCGCGCCCTATGCGCTGACGCTGACGGTGGTGGGGCTGATGGAGTCGATGATGACGGCGACCATCGTCGACGATCTCACCGATAGCGGCTCCAACAAGAACCAGGAATGCCGCGGCCAGGGTATTTCCAACATCTGCACCGGTTTCATCGGCGGCATGGCCGGCTGCGGCATGATCGGCCAGACCGTGATCAACGTGAAATCGGGCGGCCGTACCCGGTTGTCCACGCTCACCGCCGGCATCGTGCTGCTGGTCATGGTGGTGTTCCTGTCCGACTGGGTCGGTCAGATCCCGATGGCGGCTCTGGCCGCGGTGATGATCATGGTCTCGATCGGTACGTTCTCCTGGGAGTCGATCCGCGATCTGAGAAAGCATCCCATGAGCACCAATATCGTGATGATCACGGTGGTGGTGGTCGTGGTCGCGACCAGCAATCTGGCGATCGGCGTATTCGTGGGCGTGCTGCTTTCCGGGCTGTTCTTTGCCAACAAGGTCGGGCGCCTGCTGCACATCACCAGCCATCTCGAGGATGACGGCGAGCGCCGGGTCTACGAGATCACCGGCCAGGTGTTCTTCGCCTCGGCGAGCACCTTCCGTCATTCCTTCGATTTCGATGAGGCCTTGCCGGCGGTGACCATCGACGTGCACCGTGCTCATTTCTGGGATATCTCGGCCGTCGAGGCACTCGACCGGGTGGTGCTTCGAATGCGGCGTGAGGGCACGGCCGTCGATATCGTGGGCATGAACGAAGCCAGCAAGACGCTGGTCGACAAGGTGGCGGTGCACGACAAGCCCGACGCCGAGAAGCTGCTCGAGCAGCACTGATGCGAAAAGGGGAAACCATGAGCGACGAACGAACGATCGCGGCCTGCGTGGACGGCTCGGCCTATGCCGCGGCCGCCTGCGATGCCGCCATCTGGGCCGCCGGCAAGCTCGATGCGCCGCTGGCCTTCGTCAATGTGATCAGCCGCCGCAAGCATGCCGCGGCCACCGATTACTCCGGGCAGATCGGCCTGGGCACGCGCGAGCATCTGTTGACCGAACTCGCCGAACTCGATGGCCAGCGGGCCCGTCTGGCGCGCGAGCGCGGCCGGGATTTTCTGGATTCGGCGCGTCGACGAGCCACCGAAGCCGGCCGGCCCGAGCCGACCACCCGCCAGCGCAACGGCGAACTGGTCGATGCCTTGCACAGCATGGACGACGAGATCCGTCTGCTGGCCATCGGCAAGCGGGGCGAATCCGCGGGCGACGACGATCATCTGGGCTCCAATCTCGAGCGCGTGATCCGTGGTGTCTCCTGCCCGATTCTGGTCACCAATCAGAGCTTCACGCCGCCCGAGCGCGTACTGATCGCCTTCGATGGCAGCAAGACCGGCCAGCGGGTGATCGAGCGTGCTGTCGCCACGCCGCTGCTGGCGGAGGTCGAGGTGCATCTGGTCTATGTGGGGACGCCCAACGAGCGAGCGCCGGCGCCAGATCGATGCGGCAGCGAGAACGCTGGAGAACGCCGGCGCGCGGCTGACCACGGCCGTGATCGAGGGCGACGTCGAGCCGGCGCTGCACGATTATCAGCGTCGGCACGGGCTGGATCTGATGGTGATGGGCGCCTACGGCCACACCCGGATCCGCCAGCTGCTGGTCGGCAGCACGACGACTGATATGATTCGTCGCGCCGAGGTACCGCTGCTGATCGTCCGTTAGACCGGCCCGGGCGGCCGGGCACGTACGTTGCATGCGCCCTCGTCGATGCTCATATCAGAAAGAGGCGCCAGGCGGCGCCCGGGGGACTTGAATGACGAAATCGACATCCGCATGGCTTGCTCGCGCGGCCGCCACGGCCGGCCTGATCATGGCCGGCACCACACTTGCACAGGCCGCCAGCGCGCCGACCATCAGCTTCGGCGTGCCGCCGTGGCCGGGTGTATCGGTCAAGACCGAGATCGCCGAGCAGCTGCTCGGCACACTCGGCTATCAGACCAAGACCCAGAATGTCGGGCTGCCGTTCATCTATCGCGGGCTGACGGATGGCAATACCGATGTCTTCATGGGCGCCTGGCTGCCCGCGCAGAAGGACATGCTGGGCCCGCTGGTCAAGAAGAAGCAGGTGATCAAACTGGGCTCCAACCTGTCCGGTGCCATCGAAGGCCTGGCCGTGCCGGATTACGTGTGGAACAAGGGCATCCACTCGATCAAGGATCTGGCCGCGCACCCGAAGATGTTCGATCACAAGATCTACGGCATCGAGGCCGGCAGCGCCATGGATCAGGCGATCTCCAAGGCAGTCAAGGACAACTACGAGGGCCTCGGCAAGTACCGGATGGTGCCCAGCAGCACCGCCGCGATGCTGGCCGAACTCAAGCATTCGGAGCCGAAGAAGAGCCCGATGGTGTTTCTTGGCTGGCGTCCGCACTGGATGAACATCAAGTTCCATATCCATTATCTGAAGGACAAGAGCGGCAGCCCGATCGCGGGCATCAAGAGCGATGTGCTCACGCTGGTCTCGGCCAAGCTGGACAACGACAACGTCACCACGCTGCTCGGGCATATCCACGTGCCGGCCAAGACCCAGAGCCGCTGGATCTACAACTACAGCTACAAGAAGGGCGACATGTCGGATGTTGCGCACAAGTGGCTGGCCGCGCATCCCAAGACGGTCGAAAAGTGGCTGACCGGCGTGAAAACGGCCGATGGCGGTTCGGCGATCGACGCCTATCACAAGAGCTTCGGTAGTTAGCCGAACGCTTCCCGTGTTCCCGGGCGCGATCGCGCCCGGGGCACCGCCGCGCGCGCTGCCGGACACCCGGTTATCACGCGCGCAACTGATGGTCCATCCCGCTGTAAGTGCTGGCGTGTCCGGATAAAACCCGATGCCTGCGGTGTGCTTGGGTATTACTGTAGCCCACGGTACCGGTATGCGGCGGGCGCTGGCCGCCCACGCGTCGTGCTCGCGATCTACACGAGGGACTGGATGTCGAAGGAAAACGCTGCGCTCGTCAACGCGTCGATCGGGCGAGGCCGGCGCCCCGGGCGCCGCATGACCCAGGCCTTGAGCGCCCTCATGCTGGCGATTCTGAGCCTGCCCGCGGCGGCCGATTCACTGTTTCTGACGCTGGATCCGGCCGGGCCGGTGGCAAGAGCCGAGCGCTACACGCTGATCGTCGACGCCATCATCATGTCCGCGATCGTGATCCCCACGATCGTGCTGACGATCATCTTTCTGCGGCGCTACCGCGCGAGCAACACCAAGGCGGGCTATGCGCCCACCTGGTCGCGTTCGATCGGGCTCGAGATCGGCATGTGGGGCATTCCGCTCATCGCGGTCGGCCTGCTCGGCTATTTCGTCTACACCGGCACCCAGGCAAGCGATCCCTATCATCCGGGCGCCATCGAGGATCAGGCGGGCGCATCGAGCCAGCCGGCGCTCACCATCGACGTGATCTCGCTGGATTGGCGCTGGCTGTTCGTCTATCCGAACCAGCATATCGCCACCCTGCATACGCTGGAGCTGCCGGTGAACCGGCCGGTGCGCTTTCATCTGACCTCGGCGACCGTGACCAACTCGTTCTTCATTCCGCGTCTCGCCGGCCAGATCTATGTCATGCCCGGCATGCACACCCAGCAGCTGCTCCAGGCTGATGAACGCGGGACCTACACCGGCTTCTCGGCCGCCCAGAGCGGCGCCGGTTTTTCGTGGATGCGTTTCAAGACCCACGTGGTCACGCCCGCCGCGTTCAAGCGCTGGGTCGCCAAGGCCCAGGCATCGCCGGATCACCTGACCGATGCGCGCTATGAACAGCTGGCCCAGCCGACCATCGATACCGAGGGCAAGCCGCAGTACTTCTCTGCGGTCGCGCCGGGGCTGTTCGACCACGTCATCGACGAAGTGCGGGCAGGCAAGGTCTACCCGACCCATCTGTTCGCCGGGAAGAAGATGAAATGAGCATTTTTGAACGGCTGCAGGATTCGACATCATGCTAGTTCCGCTTCAGGGCCACTACAGTTTCTGGCTCGGTCGCCTGTCGATGGACTGGGTGCCCTACGACAACCCGATCATCGTCGGTGCGTTCGTATTCGCCTGCGCCGTGGGCCTGACCATCGTCGCGGGCATCACCCGGCTCGGGTGGTGGGGCTATCTCTGGCGCGAATGGGTCACCACGCTCGATCACAAGAAGATCGGGCTGATGTACATGATCATGGGCGCGGTGATGCTGTTCCGCGGCTTCGTCGATGCGGTGATGATCCGTGCACAACAGGCGATGGCGGCCGGCCCGCACACGGCCGGTTTCCTGGATGCCAGCCACGGTTATCTGCCGCCGTTCCATTTCGATCAGGTCTACGGCAGTCACGGCACGATCATGATCCTGTTCGCGGTCACGCCGATGCTGATCGGCATGATGAACATCATCGCGCCGCTGCAGATCGGCGCCCGCGACATGGCCTATCCGTTTCTCAATTCGATCGGCCTGTACCTGACGGCGGTCGGTGCCGCGCTTGTCATGCTGTCGCTGTTTCTCGGCGAGTTCTCGCATGCCGGCTGGGTCGGCCTCACGCCGTTGTCGGAGCTCGCCTACAGTCCGGGCGTGGGTGTCGATTACTGGTTATGGGCGTTACAGATCAGCGGGATAGGCACGACCATAGGCGCGATCAATATCGTCGCCACGATCGTGAAGATGCGTGCGCCCGGCATGACCTGGGGCAAGCTGCCGATCTTCTCCTGGACTTCGCTGTCGATGAGCATCATCGGCATCACGGCGTTCCCCATCCTGACCGTGGTCGTCAGCCTGCTCACGCTGGATCGCTACGTCGGCACGCATTTCTTCACCGCCGGCCTCGGCGGCGATCTGATGCTCTACAAGAATCTGTTCTGGATGTGGGGCCACCCGGAAGTCTATTTCCTGATCCTGCTGCCGTTCGGCGTGGTCTCCGAGATCGTTGCCAACTTCTCGCACAAGCAGTTGTTCGGGTTCACCACCATGGTGCTCGCAACCTTCGCCATCGGCGGGGTGTCGTGGACGGTCTGGCTGCATCACTTCTTCGTGATGGGCCAGGGCCCGGGCGTGAACACCTATTTCGGCATCGCGACCATGCTGGTGGGCATCCCTACCGGGGTGAAGCTGTTCAACTGGATCTTCACCATGTGCCGCGGCCGGCTGCACTTCGAGCCGCCCATGCTGTGGGCGACCGGCGTGTTGTTCCTGTTGCCGATCGGCGGCCTGTCGGGCGTGATTCTTGCGATGGTCCCGGCCGATTACGAAATGCACAACAGCGTGTTCGTGATCGCCCACTTCCACAACATGGTCATGGTGACCGTGTTCGCCGAGTTCGCGGCCATCACCTACTGGTTCCCCAAGATCTTCGGCTTCAAGCTGGATCCGACCATCGGCAAGAAGGTGTTCTGGTTCTGGGTGGCCGGGGCCGCGCTGGTGTTCATTCCGATGTACGGCCTGGGGCTGATGGGCATGACGCGACGGCTGAGCTATATCTCGCGGCCGGAGCTGCGGCCGTTCTTCTATATCCAGGAAGCCGGCATGTTCATGTTCTGCATCGCGGCGTTCTACCAGTTCAAGCAGTTCTACATGAGCATCCGCGACCGCGCGAAAGGCGTGCATCTGATCGGCGACGGCGAGGTCTGGAGCGGCGAGCGCAGCGTCGAGTGGCTCGCCCATTCGCCGGTTCCGTTCTACAACTTCGCGGTGACCCCGCATATCCACCAGCGCGACGAATGGGCGTGGCGGCGGGCCGAAGGCCACGTCCGGGCGCGCCCCGAACGCTATGTCGATATCGAGATGCCGAAGAACACCGCCATTCCGTTTCTCATGGCCGGTGCGACCTTCGTGTTCGGTTTTGCCATGGTCTGGCGGATCTGGTGGCTGGGCGCGCTGAGCTTTGCCGGGGTGATCGGTCTGCTGGTGCTGCGCAGTTTCATCGACGACACCGAATACACGATTCCGGCCGCCGATGTCGAGGAACACGAAAAACAGTTCTTCCGCCATCGCGACGCGCACTCGCCGGATCTCGGCCCGATCGAGCAGGCCGGCAAGGGAGTGTATCTATGATCCATCTCGCTCCATGCGCGCAATTCCGGCCGGGGGTGCATCATGGCGTTTGACCAGGCGCGCACGCCGCGGCTTTTCGAAGAGCGCACGCCCGATCTGATCGGCAACCGGACCTTCGGGTTCTGGTTGTACATGCTCAGCGACGTGATCATCTATGCAGCGTTGTTCGCGGCTTTTTCAGTGCTGCATACGCACTATGCCGGCGGGCCGACTTCGCAGCAGGTGGTGCAACCGCTGCACGGCTTCATCGACTCGGTATTGCTGTTTTCCAGCGTCTGGCTGCTCGGGCTCGGCATGCGGGCGATGGCCGCGGGCGAGCGCGCCATTCTGGTCGTCCTGATGGCGCTGGCCGCGCTGGCGGCGTTGGCGTTCGTCGGCTTCGAGTCGTACGACTTCGCGCACGCGCTGGCCAAGGGCGAGTCGCCACAGCGCAGCGGTTATCTGTCGATCTATTTCGTGCTGCTTGCGTTGCACGCGCTGCATATCTTCGTCGGTGTCGTCTGGATGCTGCTGATGATGGTGCAGATCGCCTTCAAGGGGCTGACCGAAGCGGTCGTCTCCCGGCTGCTCAATCTCAAGATCTTCTGGATGTTCCAGTCGGTGATCTGGGTCTTTGTGTTCGTGTTCGTCTATCTACTGGGAGCCCTCGGATGAGCCGATCCAACCATGTGCTCGAACACCCCGAAGTACGGCTTGGCGGCATCGTTTCGTACACGGTGGGGTACGTGCTGTCGATCCTGCTCAGCGGACTGGCTTTCGGGCTGGTCTATACCCACGCGCTGCCCAGGCCGGTCATGTTCGGCGTGCTGTGCGGGATTGCCTTCGCGCTTGTCCTGCTGCAGATGTTTCTGTTCCTCGGGCTCAATCTGAACCCGAGCCACCGCTGGAAGACCGCGGCGACCGCGTTCACGCTGCCGATTCTGATTCTGATGATCGTGCTCACCATCTGGATGTTCTACACCCTGCAGCTGCGGGTCATGCCGCACTGAGACCGGCCCGCGATTGACGCCCGGACCGGGTTCGCCCAGCGTAGCGGCATGTTGGAACACCGGAATGGAACATGGACGATATTCATGAGCGCGTCGCCCTGGTGACAGGCGCATCCCGCGGCATCGGTCGCGGGGCGGCAATCGCGCTGGGGCAGGCCGGTTGCCGGGTCGCCCTGGGTTACAACCGATCGGCGGCCGAGGCCCGCGCCGCGGCCGACGAGATCGAAGCTGCCGGCGGCCGTGCCATCGCGGTACAGGCCGACATGGCCGACCACGACGGCTTGCACGCCATGGTGGATACGGTCGAATCCGAACTCGGCGCCGTCGATATCCTGGTCAACAACGCCGGCATCAATCCGATCTATCCGCTGGAGGAGATCGATGTCGAGCGCTGGAACGAAACGCTCGAGATCAACCTCACGTCCTGTTTCGTCCTTTCGCAGCGGGTGGTACCCGGCATGCGCGAGCGCGGGTGGGGCCGGCTGATCATGATGTCGTCGGTGGCCGCTCATATCGGCGGCGTGATCGGCCCGCACTATGCCGCCAGCAAGGCGGGCCAGCTCGGCCTGATGCGCAGCTACGCCCGCATGTTGGCCACCGAAGGCATCACCTCGAACGCGATCGCCCCGGCATTGATCGAAACCGACATGATCGCGAACAACGACGACATCACGCCCGATCTGATTCCGGTCAAGCGCTTCGGCCGGGTCGACGAAATCTCGGACATGGTCGTGCATCTCGCCAAAAACGCCTACATGAACGGCCAGACCGTCAACATTGACGGCGGCCTGTACATGAGCTGAGAAAAAACGACGGAGATGCCGATGACGCTGTACTACCGACGTGCCGAAGGCTCCGATCTGGAGACCCTGGTCGCCATGCTGGCGGACGATGAACTCGGCGCGAAGCGCGAACAGGCCGCGCTGCCGCTGGCGGACGGCTACCGCCGGGCGTTTGCCGCCATCGAGGCCGATCCGAACAACGACGTGATTGTGGCGGTGGAAGGGGAGGCCGTTGTCGGCATGTTGCAGCTGACGTTTCTGCCCGGTCTGACCTATGTCGGCAGTTGGCGCGCCCAGATCGAGGGCGTGCGCGTGGCCGGCGACCGGCGTGGTCTCGGCATTGGGCGTGGCCTGTGTGAATGGGCGATCGCGCATGCCCGCGAGCGCGGTTGCCGGCTGGTCCAGTTGACCACCGACAAGACCCGGCCGGAGGCCCTTCGTTTTTATGAAAGCCTGGGTTTCATCGCCTCCCACGAAGGCCTGAAACAGCGGTTGGATCCTTTGAACTGACCGGTCGTCTCATCAAGCGATCGTCGTGGAAAGAGGACAGCGACTCATGCTATGCTCGATTGGCCCACGAGGGGTACGGCAATATCAGCCACCGACGATCCACGCAATGCTGCCTTCGGCTGCGCTCGTGGCCCGACCGGCTCGGCGTGCTCCATCGGGGGTCTGGCGGGCACTCCGCTTGGGCGCGCTGCTTCACTGCGGCCGGCCGCGCCGGGATCCTGCCCTTTGCGAGCCGCATGCGCGTCTTGATCGAACCCTCGGTTTCGAGCAGATTGGCCCGCTGGGACCCATACCCGGCCTGTTCTATTGATTTCCGATCCCGAAACGATTCGCTGGGCCGTCGGCCAGTTGTGTGGCCTGATCGCGCTTGCGCTGTGCGTACTGGGTTTCGCCAGCAAGCGCGACGATCGGTTGTTCGTGCTTCTGCTCGTCGCGAACGTGGCGTTTTCGCTGCAGTTCGCCATGTTCCGCAGTTGGGTCGCGGCGGCGATCGCGGCGTTGATCGTGATTCGGATCCATCTCGTGCGTCGCTACAAGGGCCAGGCGGGCGTGATGGCGGTGCTACTGGTCGCGACCTGTCTGGTCGCCGTACCGACATGGACCGGGCCGCGCGATATCTGGGCGTTGGCCGCTGGCCTGGTGGGCACCTATGGCATGTTCATGTTCACCGGCGTCGGCATGCGCTGGCTGCTGGCGGTCGCCGCATTCTGCTGGGTGGTCAGCAACCTGCTGGTGGGCTCGTTCGGCGGGACGTTGGCCGAAGCGCTGATCCTGTTGACGAATCTCGTCACCATTGTTCGTCTGTATCGGGACCGGGTGTCGCTGTGAAGCGATTGAAGCCGATACGGACTCATGCACAGAAACTGTGGATAAACCCGTGGGTCGATGGCTGCGAGCCCTGTCTCGCATGGGCTGGCCAATGATGATCAGATAATCGCCAGGCTGATGGTGCGGGGCGTCGATTGGGCGACGTCTCCTATCCGCGCTGTATGGCCCCGGAATGGTCGCGGACGGGGCGCGCAGCCGCCGATCGTGCTGTCGGCGCCACGATCAAGATCAGCCAGCCCGCAGGGCGCCGTTCAACCTGATTGGGCCCACGTGTTCGCCTTGATCGGGTTTCGCCTCTCGCGCAGGCGCGCTCGCATGAAAAATATCAATACGTCCGCGGTCCGCGAACCGCGTAATCGGGTAAGAATAAGCTCTGACCGGCCGCTCGCCACCACTCGAAGAGTCAGCCATGTCCGTTCATCGCCTGCCCACGTTCGGTCATCCACACCAGACACTGCTCGACGGGGTCACGCCGATCCAGAGGCTTCTTCGGTCGGAGCAAAGCCTCGGGCGCGCGGGGCGCGGTATCGAAATTCACGTTAAACGCGACGATCACATGAGCCTGGGTGGGGGCGGGAACAAGTTGCGCAAGCTCGAGTTCCTGTTGGGCCAGGCTCGGGCCGAAGGCGTGGATACGGTGATCACCATCGGCGGGCTGCAGTCGAACCATGCCCGACTGACCGCTGCGGCCTGTGCCCGGCTGGGTCTTGCCTGTGAACTCGTGCTTACGCGCGTGGTGCCGCGCACCGATCCCGACTACGAAACCAGCGGCAATATTCTGCTCGAGCCGGCTGTTCGATGCCGAGATCCATGCTCACGCCGGCGACGTGGACGCGCTGGAAGAAGCCTGGACGCGTGCCGAGGCACTGGAAGCGCGCGGGCGTTGTGTGCTGGTCATTCCGACCGGCGGTTCCACCGCGGTCGGTTGTCTGGGCTATGCGCGCTGTGCCTACGAGATTGCGGCGCAGGAGGAAAAACTCGGCATCACGTTCGATGCCGTGGTCACCGCGAACGGCAGCGGCGGCACCCATGCCGGCCTGGCCGCCGGTATGGTGGCGTTACGTCGCGACCCGACCTGGGTTCGGTCCTACGCCGTGCGTGCTGAAGAAGCGGGGGCTCGGCTGCGGACGACCGAATTGATCAAGCAGACCCTCGCAGCCATGGGCGTGGTCGGCAAGCGTGGCGCTTTCTGCCCGTTGGTCGACGGCGGGCATCGGGGGCCGGGCTATGGCATCCCGACTGCATCCATGATCGATGCGGTCGGGCGCGTCGCCCGCCTGGAAGGTCTGCTCCTGGACCCGGTGTATTCCGGCAAGGCCATGGCCGGACTGCTTGCCGATGTTGCTGCCGGCCGATTCGACCGTGGCCAGCGCATTCTGTTCATGGCCACCGGCGGCGAACCCGGACTCTACGCTTATCGGTCGTTGTTCATGGCTGCCGAATAAGCGCCGCTGCTCGCGTGGCGTGCGTGGTCGTGGCGCGTCCGTGAAGTATTTGGCCCATAAGATCGCTTTGACCTCTTGCGTTAGCGTCCCACCATCATACAGCGGGACTAAACACCTAGAGCCAGCGCTCGATATACGGCACGAAGATGATCAAGCCGATGACGATCGAACCAAGGGCGCTGAGCAACACGGCGCCGGCGGCGACGTCCTTGGCTTTTTTCACCACCGGATGAAAATCGGGCGAGGCGACGTCGCATAACAGCTCGAATGCTGTATTCAGTGCCTCGGCCACCCAGACGGCCGCGATCGCCAGAATGAGCACGCACCACTCGATGCGCGACACGCCCACGGCCAGCCCAAGGCAAACTACGGCGACGGTGGCCGCGGCATGAACCCAGGCGTTGTGTTGGCTGGCGAGCATCTTGCCGATACCCGCGACGGCATATCGCATGCTGCGAATACGGCCGTTGAAGGTAAACGAGACTGTGCTGTCCTTCATGAGCGGGTGCCTGCGCTGAATACGTTGGATCGGCGCTGCGGCCGTTGATATCGAACGGGCCGGCATTCGGTTGTTTACGTAGGCGGACACGAAATTGCAACCGAGCTGCGTCGCTACATGGAAGAATCAGCGCCACTTCGATCCCGGTAGCGGCCGCAGGTGAATGCGATGGTTCCCGCCAATGGGTCGTGCCGGACACGAAGACGCCGAGTCCGGCGGGAAACCGTACACAGAATCTGTGGACAACACCGTGGGCAAGTCCGTCTTCAGCCCGCCTGCCATGGGATCGGCACGGCGGGTCAAAATCTGACCAGTGACCCAGCTGTCATGACGCCCGTCGCACGCTTGAATCCGCCTGCGGTAAAATACATACACGGCACGGTCGACGCCGGCATGCGTATGCGCCGATCTGCGTGAGGCATCCGGCTCGTGCCGATCCTCACTTGAATCGAGACCTGCCCATGGCAAAACACGACCGCGCTGCGCTCACGGATATCCAGAATGCGTCGTTGGAGGATCTGCAGTCGTATTACGACGGTTGGTCGGAAGCCTACGACGTGGATCTGGCCGCAATGGGCTACCAGGCGCCCCAGGTCGCAGCCCGTATCCTGGCCGAGTACGAGCTTGCCCGAACGGCGCCCATACTGGACGTCGGCTGCGGTACCGGCCTCACCGGGCAAGCGCTCGGTCGCGAAGGATTCGAGCACATCACTGGTCTCGATCTGTCGCAGGTTTCGCTGGAGCGGGCCAAAGCCAAGGGCTGTTACCAAGAACTGTGCGCGTGCGACATCAACCAGCCGCTGCCGCTCGCCGATCGACAGTTCGCCGCGGCTCAGTGCATCGGTACCCTGACCTACGTTCGCGATGTCTCTCCTTTCATGCGCGAACTGTGCCGTGTGGTGCAGCCGGGCGGCCTCATCCTGTTCACGCACCGCAAGGATCTGTACGGCGATGCATTCCAGGCCGCGTTGGACACCGTAAGCGCACAAGGGCTGTGGGCGCTCGTCCATCATTCGGAGCCCCAGCCTTATCTGCCGAACTACAAGGCGTTCGACGACGCCCAGGATATTTATTACGACCTCTATCGCGCGGCCGGCTGAACGGATCATGCTGTATGGCGGTTGTATGGGCCGACGGACGACGCGTCAGCGAAAGTCATGTACAACCAAGTCGCATTCGCTCATCGTGCATTGACTTGCGCCGGTAATGAGTCGAGCTCCATGTCTCGCACCGCTGATGACGCATGGCCCACAAATACTGGTCAAGAGCAGGGTTTTACCCTCGGCAGGATCCTCGGCCGGCTCGGCAACGCGCTGACCCTTCGAAATTCATCGCAATGTCGCGCCTATGCGAGGGGGGTGAGTCAGTGGTTGGCTGGTCTGCAGCTGCAGGCCGCCGGCGACATGGGGTCCGGCGAAGATCGCATTTCTGCGTGTCCGCGTTTCGACGAGAGTACTGACCGTCGGCATGGCCATCGCCTGCGCCTGCTCGAAATGCTTGAGCCGATATCCGGAAGGTCTTGTCCAGCGCTAGCCCAGCCTTAGACGGCGCGGGCGGGAGCCCGCGATAGTGCCGTGTGACATGGCGGGGTGAAAGGTTTGCCGGACAGAACAGGAATGGATTGCTATCAGTTGATTAAAATAAAAAAATCGGCATTGCCCTTGGGGTTTCGAGTTTTAAATTTTAATCGCGTTCTTGACCCGGAATCCGCCATATAACCCGGATGAGATGACGACCCGGCTCGAACCTTCTTGTCCTGACCTCCTGGCTTCAGGTCGTCGACCTGCCACAACGAATTCCCATTCTAGCGAGGCGGGTGGTAAACGCATTTACCACCTCCCGTCCTGCCAAGTGGTGGCGGGGGACGCCCCGCGTTCTCGGTAACTGTTTGAACGTTATAGTCGTGCCTTGATTCGCGCCAAAAGTCGGTTGAAAGCTCGATTCAAGGTGTGCTAACAGTGCTGTAAAGAGGCGTGGTAACCCTTATTGACGGTTGATCGCGTTTTTTTGGATACGGGGAATCACCCGCGGCATGCCTGTTGGCATTTTGTCTGCGGCGTACGCTTGGAGCACCGTTGCCGCATCTGCCTACCGCAGGAGTTGTCTTGGGCGGCCGCTCTGGCCCAGGTTGCGGTGAAGCGGGGGACATGTGTTGTATGACACGCGGGGCGGGACGAGCTGCGATCGGACAGGATCTCTAGTGATCGGGTTCGCGCACCGTACGAGATCTCTTCACCCCAAATTTGGCCGGAACGGAATGATGGAGGTCCGGAGCGCTTTGTTTAAAAAGGCGCTGGACGTAGGTCAAGCCCGGCAGATTGAGAGAATAGTTCAGAGTTTTTGAAGCCGTTACGACGATGCGGTCGGTCGAGCGAGACACGTTCACTTTGATAGGGGAGGGGGGAAGCTTTGGCAAAGCACTGCAATCCGGGCAGCGCCTTCGGGCTCAGCGTAAAAAACCGGGGGGATTTGCAGATCTGGGCGCCGAAGACCGTTTAAAATGACATTCGATATCAGTTCTCTAAAGTATCGGGCCAAGCTCGCTATACTGCATGTAAGTAAGCGCCTCGGCGTTTTTCGGCTGACCCGTCTTATCGCTCGTAAGAAACTGCTGATCCTGTGCTACCACGGGTTCGAAGTGGCCGATGAATCCGCGTTTCGGCCGCTTCTTTTCATGCAGGAGCACGTGTTTCGTCGGCGTCTCGAAATGATCCGTCGCGCTGGTTTGCCAGTGCTGGGTCTCGAAGAGGCCGTTACGCGCATGAACAATAAAACGCTGCCGGCGAACGCGGTGTGCCTGACTATCGACGACGGCTTTTACAGCACGCTGACTTGCGCGGCTCCGGTGCTTCGAGAGTATGGTTTTCCCGCAACGTTGTATTCGACCACATATTATGTGGCCAACGCCTCGCCTGTATTCGGCCTTGTCGTCCAGTACATGTTCTGGGCCACGAATGCCGAGGTTCTGGATACCACAGATCAGCCGTGGGGCTTGCAACAGCCGGTCGATCTGACCAAGCCCGCCCTCAGGGATCGTGCGATGAACCATATCCTCAAGGCCGGAAAAACAAGGTTCGACGAACGTGGACGGCAGCGGATCAGTGAGTCGCTCGGGGAAAAACTCGGTGTTTCGTATGCGTCGATCGTCTCGTCACGCCTGTTCAGTTTCCTGACACCCCAACAGCTGGCGAGGATGCCGGACTTCGACATCGACGTGCAGCTGCATACACATCGACATCGCTTTCCCGCGGCCGAGGAGGCTGAAGCGCGCGCTGAAATTGCAGAGAATGCGGAGTTCCTGGAAAACGTCCTGCGGCGGCCGCCGGTGCACTTCTGCTACCCGAGTGGTATGTGGTCGCCACGGCAATGGTCTTGGTTGGCCGATCTCGGCGTCGAGACGGCAACGACCTGCGATCCGGGGCTGAATACGAGAACGACGCCGCCCCTCGCGTTGTATCGGTTTCTGGATAGCAACGATCTATCCGAGATCGAGTTCGAAGCCGAGCTCTATGGTTTTTCCGAGCTGGCTCGCCAGCTCAGCGGTCGTCGTAGACGCGCCAAGCTGGAGCGTGCCCAAGCGGAACAGGAGCACATAGCCGGCGTCGAATGATAGCGCCGCAGAACTTGCCGCGAGCTCATCACGGCGGAATCACCGGGTGGTCAGTGAGATTCAGGCCGGCCAGCGCCGCAAGCATGGTACCCGATCACATCTCAGGTGCTGCAGGCTCAAGGCAGAGTGGGGCCAGGAGTTGCAGGGCAGATCCTGGCCTTGCGTCACCCGCGTTAATCGAGTTTTCTCCCTTTGATGCGGACACGCTCATCATGAGCCGAAGACCTGAGCGTCACGCAAGGTGAGAATCACCGCGCCGTGAGCGACTTCGGGGTGAGATGGAGCCAAGGCAGTCGGGAGCAGCCTGATGGCCGACTCACGGTTGAGCGCGGTTGATGAGCCACACGATATCGCGCACGCATGTGGCAACACGGACGGCGCATTCGCGATTGGCACGCCGAAGCGAATCCGCGGCACTCGATGGGTGGGCTCGGGGCCCCAGCGATTGAAAAGAAGGGGCGTCGTTGGCTTGTTGAACGGCCATGTCATGCCACGCCGCTCGCCCTGTTTGTCGCCATATCAGGATGGCATTTCGGCCGGTAGAACAGCCGCCGGTGGCCCCGTTAGCGGGCTCGGGGCGGGGCTTTCAATCCCAACTTGCTCGCGTCAATCGAGGTCCAATTGCCATACCGCCAGGCGGAATTTTCATGCCCGTGGCTCATCGGCAGCCCGGCGTAAAGCGGCACATCTGCCGCCCTTTCCGCGAAAATAGCCGTGAGCGATCGGGTGCCCTCAGCCAGGTCGCAGTTGTTGAACCCGCCCAGGCAAACGGCCCGCAGTCGATCGCGCTCGATCGAGCCGATCAGCTGCTGGAAACTTCGCTCCAGCCGAAACTCGGCTTCGCCCACGTCTTCCAGCAACAGAATCGAAGCCGTCTCCAGCCGCAGGGCGGCCGTTGTACCGGCCATACTGCGCGAGTGTTGTCAGGTTGCCGCCGACCAGCTGGCCAGACACGGGCGAGGTGGCGCCGGCCATATGTGTCAGGGGCCATTCGCTGGCCTGGCCTTGCAGCAGGTCGGACCAGCGACGCCATCGAGGCGACTCGCTGGTTCTGTTCTTGGGCTGTGTCGCCCGGGCATCGCGAGTTGGGTGGCGACCGGGCCGTGGATCGCGAACCGCCCCCGCTGGCGGAAGGCTTCGAGCAGGACGCTGATATCGGAAAAGCCGACGAGCGGGACATGGCTCGGGATGCGGGACCAGTCGATATGGTCGACCAGATGCGCGCTGCCATAGCCACCGCGCAGGCACCAGACGGCGGCGACGTCGGGCAGCTCGAACGCGGCGTG
This sequence comes from uncultured Gammaproteobacteria bacterium, assembly GCA_963835375.1. Lineage (GTDB taxonomy): Bacteria > Pseudomonadota > Gammaproteobacteria > Nevskiales > Salinisphaeraceae > Salinisphaera. The sequence goes on along the minus strand of CAWIGB010000013.1, from coordinate 285,747 downwards.
CAGGTCGGCCAGGCGGGCCTCGGCGGTGCCGGCCAGATAGCGGTGATGATCGCGGGCATGGGCGCCCAGGTGGGCGTCGATGCCGGCCGCTTCGAGTACGGCGAGCGCGGTGTCGATGCGATCGTCCTGCACGCCGCCGGCCGGGGCGATCAGGGCGATGCGCTGGCCGGCGAGCGGGCGGAGCGCATCGGCGAGGCGGGCAAGCGGGGCGCTCAATCCGCGGGTTTCAGAGGTCATGCGTGTATACCCGTGGGCCCAGCCGCTCGACGGCCATGTCGCGCAGATGCTGGTGATGGGTGAAGAACAGCACCTGGGTCTTTTCGGCCAGGCCGGCGAGTGCATCGAGCCCGGCCATGGCGCGATCGTCGTCGAAGTTGATGAACAGGTCGTCGGCGACCACCGGCAGGGCCGCCGCGCGCTCGAGATAATCCTCGATCGCGGCGATGCGCAGCGCCAGATAGAGCTGGTCGCGCGTGCCTTCGCTCATGCCGATGGGGGCGACGCGTGAGCCGTCGGGGCGCACGCCCACGATCTGCAGTTCGTCGCGCGTCGTCGAATTCGCCGGCCAGCCGTTCGAAAGAGCCGCCGGTGAGCTGGTTCATGAGCACCGAGCCGCGTTCGATCAGCGGGCGCTGCTTGTCCATCGCATAGCGCTGGCCGGCCCATTTCAGCAACAGAGCGGCCGGGCCGACGCGCAGATAGCGCTCGGCGGCATCCTGCATGTCGGCCAGGGCGGTCTGGCGTTCGGCGGCCGCGGTGACGGCGCGATCGTCGCCGCCGATGGCGTCGAACGCGGCCTTGGCTTCGTTGCGGGCGTCGCGCGCGGGGCCGAGGTCGGCGTCCAGGTTGTCGATCTGATCGGACAGGGCGTCGATCTGTTCGCGCAGGGTGTCGAGATCGCTCGCCTCGACCGCGGCGATGAGATCCTCGATCGACTGGCCGTCGCCTTGCTCGGCAAGCGTTTCGGCGGTGGCGGCGTGTTCGGCGATCAACGTCTGACGTCGTTCGGCGCGGGCGATGATCGCTTCCAGCGCGTCGGGATCGGCGACGCCGGCCTGGCGACACAGCCCGTCGAGCCGGCGTTCGGCGTCGGCGCGCGTCTGTTCGTACTGGGCGATACGCTCGCGATGGGCGGCCAGATCGGCTTTGCGGGTCTGCAGGCGTTCGTGCTGCGAGCGAGTGTCGCGCAGGGCGGCCGTCAATCGCTGCACGGTCTGCTCGCCCGGTTCGTCGTCGGCGGCGCTGCGGCCGGTGGCCTCGAGAATACGAGCGAGTTCGGCCTCGAAGCGCGATCGGCGTTCGTCGAGATCCTGCTGTTCGGCGGCCAGCTCGCGTGCCTGGCGGGCGTGTTCGCGGCCGGTTTCGATCACGTCGAGCGCGGCCTGGCCGGCCTCGGCATCCAGCGATGTGTCCAGCCCCAGTTCGTTGAGCGCGGCCTGCCAGTCGCGTTGCCAGTCGGCGCAGGGCGGCTTCGGCTTGCTCGCAGCTCGCTTGCAGTGCTTCGATGCGGCGGGCCTGTTCGCCGCGTTCGCGGTCGAGCCGCTGGCGGTCGTCGCGCTTGCGATGCTCGCGCTCGACCAGCCGGCGGGCGTGTTCGATCAGCACGGCCAGCGAGGCGTCGGCGATCTGGCTTTCGTCCACGCCGAGTGCGACGAGATAGCGGCGGGCGTGGTCGCGATGCGCGGCGATGCGCTCGGCCAGATCGTCGCGGCTGGCTTCGGCGTCGATGCGATCGGCGCGGGCGTCCAGCGCGGCGTCGCGCCGGTCGAGCCAGTCGCGCATGGCGGCCGGGCTGGCCGGTTCGAGCTCGGCCGAGGCCCATAGCGCGGCTCCATTCGGTCTGCAGGCCGTCGAGCCGTGTCCGGGCGTCGTCGCGGCGGGCGATGGCCTGTTCCAGCGCCTGTTCGCGCTCGGCGACATGGCGCTGTCGTTCGAGCGTCCTGGGCGATGGCTTCGGCATGGTCGAAGCGGGCATCGGCCAGCGCGTCGGCCTCGCGCGTGGTGCGCTCGAAGGTTTCGACCGGGTTCTTTTCGGCGTCGGCATCCAGTTTGGGGCATCGGCTGTCGTCGAACAGATCGCGCTCGCGTTGTTCGACATAGCGACGCCGCACGAGCTGCCAGCAGGCATCGCGTTTTTCGCGGGTCGCGGCCAGGCTTTCGGCGCTGGGCAGGGCTTCGTCGGCGCGGCGACGGGCCAGCGCATCGCGCGCGCGATCGACTTCGTCGGTGAGTTCGTCGATGCGCGTCTGATGCTGTTTGCTGCGCCTCGCGGGCGCCGTCGATGGCGGCTTCGAATTCGTCGACGCGATCGCGGGTGGGCACGTGCAGCGTGGCCAGCGTCTCGATATCCGCCACGGCCGGCTGCATCGCGGCCAGCCGGCGGGCCAGATCGCGTTCCAGCCGATCCACGCCGGCCTGGGCGTTGCGCCATTCGGATTCGAGATCGCCTTCGCGGGTGCAGGCGGCCAGCCAGGCTTCGAGCGCGGTGGTGTCGGCGGCGCCGCCCAGCGCGTCGGCTTCGGCGGCGAGCCGGGCGTCGGTTTCGCGCGCCGTGTTCAGATTGTCGGTGGCGTGTTCCAGGCTCTGGCGATGGGTCGCCTCGGCGGCGGCCAGCCGCCGGGCCTGGGCGAGCGCGGCGGCGGTCGGCCATTCGCTTGTCGTCGTCGGGCCAGCCGAGTTCGCGGCGTGCGTGGGCGAGGGCATCGGCGAGATGCGCCTGTTCGCGCGTCGATCTCGGCGCCGCGTTCGCGATCGGCAGCGATCCGGCCGCGCTGTTCGGCCAGACGCTCGATGGCCTCGCCGGCCTCGCGCAGTGCCGGGTCGTCGGTGAGCGTGGCGATTTCGGCATCGATGCGCTCGATCTGGTCTTCGATGGAGGCGATCGCGGCGTCGGCCGATTCGATCGTCTCTTTGGCCTGCTCGAAGGTCGTGCGGGCGTCGGTATGCAGGGCGGGTGTGTCGCCGAGCTCGGCCAGCTCGGCCTCGATCTCGCGATAAAGACGGGCCGGCTGGGCCACGCGCCGGATGCGTTCGAGTTCGCGCCATTGATGGCTGAGCCCGCGGCGCTGTTCGGCCAGTTCCTGGTAGCGCGCTTCGGCGGCCTCGAAGGCTTCGCGCTTGCTGCGCCAGTCGCCGACCGTGACCTCGTGTTCGCGGATATCGGCGTCGGCGGCTTTCAGCCGGGCTTCGGCCTGGTAATAACGACGGTTCTGCGAGGCGTTCGGGCGACCACAGCGCGTCGGCCTCGGCCACCAGCGCGTCGCGTTCGGCCAGCACGTCGGCCAGGCCGGAACCGGCCGAGAGCAGGGCCGTGTCGGCGTTGGCATCGGCGGCGGCCAGGGTTTCGCCGCCGGCGCGCAGGCCGTCGTGGTCCAGGCTGAACATGCGGGTGAAGAACGCGCGATCGGCGCCAGCGAGCTGGCGTTCCAGATCGGTGTCGAGCCCGTTCGCGGGGTCGCCGTTGGCGATCCAGCAGGGTGTTCTTGCGGCCTTTCTTGCGGATGGCCGCGATTTCGGTGTCGTCGGCTTCGATACGCGCGCCGATGCGCAGCGCGTTGTAGGCGTGCAGGAAATTCATCGGCGTTTGCGTGGGAAAGCCGAACAGGAAATCGCCGACCGCGCTGCGCGCGGTGGATTTGCCGGCCTCGTTGGCGCCGAACACGATATGCAGATCGGTTCTCGCCGGGCGTGAAGGCCAGGCGCCGCTCGGTGAAATGGCCGTAGGCCAGCAGGTCGAGTTCGGCGAATCTCACGAGGCGTTCTCGTCGGCGGCCAGACGCGAGAGCAGATAATCGCCGGCGCCGTTGATGAGCGCGGCGGTGTCGCCGTCGATGGCGGCGCGCAGCAGGGCATCGTCGGCGTGTTCGCGGATCTCGTGCGGTAGCCGTTCGGCGAGGCGCCGGATATCCTTTTCGATCATCTCGCGGATATCCGGATCGTCGGTGGCCCCGTCGAGCAGGCGCTGCATCTCGCCGAGCGCATCCTGGCGTTCGCGGCGGGTGACGGCATCCAGCTCCGGCGCGGTCGCGAGCTTGATCTTCTCGACATAGACCTGGGCCGAACCCAGCCCGGCCGCGGCGACACGCGCTTCGGCAAGCAGGCGTTCGGGGGCGGCGATCGAGCTGATCGTGCAGGGCGGTGGTGCCGGTCAGGCGCAGCCGGATTGCGAGCAGCCGACCGTCCACCTCGTCTGCGCAGGCCTCGATCGCCCGCCTCATCGTGGCGATCACGTCGTTGAAATCATCCGCGTCGGACACGTCGACCACGCGCTCGGCCCAGCGTGCGACGTCGCAGTAGATCGGCCGCAGTTCGGCGACGCGCCCGTCTTCCACCACCACTTCATAGGCGCTCTTGGCCCCGGTCTCGCGGATCGAGCGGCCCTGGAGATTGCCGGAAAACACCACGTGCGGATGCTCAGCCAGCACTTCGGCGCCGTGCACATGGCCGAGCGCCCAGTAGTCGTAGCCCTTGGCGGTGAGCTCGTCGAGCGCGCAGGGCGCATAGTTCGCGTGCCCGTCGCGGCCGCCAAGCGCGGTATGCAGCAGGCCGATGTTGAACAGGCCGCCGGCCGGCTCGGGATAGCCGGGCACCAGATTATCGGTGACGTCGCGCCGCGCATAGCTCATGCCGTGCAGGGCCACGTCCAGCCCGTCGACTGTCCGGGTTTCGGCGGCCTCGTGCGAGAACACCTGTACGTTGTCCGGCAGCGACAGGCTGCGCGTCATCTGGTTCTGGGCGTCGTGGTTGCCGTGGATCAGATAGACCGGAATCGATGCCGCAGCCAGACGGTGCATCTGGCGCACGAAGAACACGCCCGTCTGGTAATCGCGCCAGTCGCCGTCGTACAGATCGCCCGCGATGACGACGAAATCCACCGCGCGCTCAATGGCCGCATCCACGAGTGCGGTGAGTGCTTCGCGGGTCGCCAGCCGCAGCCGTTCGGCGACGCCCGGCACGTCCTCTGACAGACCCGCGCATGGGGCTGTCGAGATGAATATCGGCGGTATGGATGAAGCGAAAGGAGCTCAAAGGTCAGGATGCGGCTATCGGACGATGATCGGCCGCCATCTTAGCGTGCGTGGCTCGATGCGCCCAATTTTCGGTGCCGGCGCCGGTGCCGGTGCGCTGCCGGGCTGGCCGTTATCGGGCTGTTATCTCAGGCGGCGCTTGTGCGGTAGGCCTGAAACCAATCGAGGCCGGCGGCCGTGGTCGTGCGCGGCCGGTATTCGCAGCCGACCCACCCTGGGTAGCCGTCCGCGTCGAGCTGTTGAAACAGCCAGGGATAATTGAGCTCCCCAGTGTCCGGTTCGTGGCGTTCCGGCACGCCGGCGATCTGAATATGGCCGACGCTGTTGCGATAACGTTGATAGGTCTTCCACATGTCACCGTCCATGATCTGGGTGTGATAGAAGTCCATCTGTACGGCCACGTTGGGCTCGCCGACCGCCTCGACGATCGCATGTCCGTCGGCCTGGTGGTTGAGCAAATAGCCCGGCATGTCGCGTGTGTTGATGGGTTCGATCATCAAGCTGCACTTCATGCGGCGCGAGTTGCGCGCGCGGCATATCGGAGATTGTCGATATAAGTCCGGCGACATGCGTCGCGCGATACGCCCTCGGGCACGAGCCCGGCCATCGCGTGTACGCGGGCGCAGCCCAGCTCATTCGCATATTCGGCTGCCTCGACCCACGCTGTCGCGAAATTCGTGCTCGCGGCCGGGCAGGCCCGCCAGTCCGCGCTCGCCGGCCTGCCAATCGCCCGGCGGTAGATTGAAGAGCGCCTGGGTCAGGTTGTGGCGCTTGAGTTCCGCGGCGAGATCGTCGCTTCGAAAATCGTAGGGAAATAGAAATTCCACGCCCGTGAATCCCGCTTCGGCAGCAGCGGCGAAGCGTTCAATGAAAGGTACCTCGTTGAACATGAGGCTGAGGTTGGCGGCGAATCGCGGCATGGGGTGTTCTCGTGTCTACCAGTGGGCGCTGAACGTCTGGCGCAGTTCCTCGATCTGGTCTTCATCGAGGGGGCGGATATCGTGGCCGTGCAGGAGCAGGTACAGCTTGGCGGTTTCCTCGAGTTCTTCGATCGCATTGCGCGCGGCTTCGAGCGTCTGGCCGGCCACGATCGGCCCGTGGTTGGCCAGCAGTACGGCGGCATGGTTGGCCGCATGCTGCGCGTATCGCCGTGCCCAGCTCGGGATCGCCCGGCCGGTAATACGGGATCAACGGCAGCCGGCCGACCCGCATCACGAAATAAGGCGTGATCGGCGGCAAGCACGAAGCCGGGTCGAGACCGGCCAGACACGACACGGCCGACGAATGGGTCGCATGCAGATGGATGATGGCGCCGGTTTCCGGTCGCGCATCGTAGAAAGCGCGGTGCAGGAATGATTCCTTGGTTGGCGGCTTGCCCGAGCGTAGGTTGCCGTCCCAATCGAGTTTGGAGATCTCGTCGGGATCGAGCGCGCCGAGGCTGGCGTTGGTCGGCGTCATCAGCCAGCCGTCGGCCAGTCGGGCGCTGATGTTGCCGGAGGTACCCGGTGCCACGCCGAGCTGGCGAAAGGCACGGCCGATGGCGGCGATCTCTTCGCGCAGGGCGGCTTCGTCGGGGGCGTCGTTGTGTTGACTCATGCGAGCAGCTCCCAGGCCTTGGTCATGAAGTCGGGGGCGCCGAAGTTGCCGGACTTGAGCGCCAGGGCCAGCGGTTGGTCAGTGCCGATGGTCGTGGTCCACGGCACGCCGGGGTCGATGTCCGGGCCGATGCGCAGGGCGGCCACGCCGAGTTTTTCGACCACGGCCCCCGAGGTCTCGCCGCCGGCCACCAGCAGCCGGCGGACGCCGTGACGTTCGACCAGCGCAGCGGCGATATCGGCCAGGGCACGCTCGACCAGTGCGCCGGACTCGGCGACCCCCAGGGCCTCCTGTGCAGCGCGTACGGTCTCCGGCGCGGCGCTGGCATAGACCAGCAGCGGACCCTGGTCGATCGTCTCGTCGCCAACGGCGAGTGCCGCCGCGATGACTCGGTCGTAGTCCTCGGCCAGCGCCAGTGCATCGACGTGATAGCTGGCGTAATGCAGCCGGGCATGCTCGATCTGGGCGCGCGTTGCCCGCGAACAGCTGCCGCTGATGATCGCGGCAGCACCCGTCGTGGTGATCGGCGGATAAGCCGGCTCTTGTCGCTGCTGGCGTGCGGCATAGGCACGCGCGATACCGCTGGCCAGGCCCGAGCCGGCCGTCACCAGCGCCAGATCCGAGGTGGCTCGGGCCAGCACGTCCAGATCCTGTTCTTCGATGGTGTCGCAGATGGCCATGCCCGTGCCGCCGGCGCTCAGCGCTGCGATGCGCTGGCGCACGGCAGATTCGCCTTGGCGGATGGTCGCCGTATCGATCAGGCCGACCGGGCGCCGGGTCTGCGCCGACAGCACGCGTACCAGGTTGGCGTCGGTCATCGGCGTGAGGGGGTGATCCTGCATGCCGCTTTCGTTGAGCAGCGCGTCGCCGACAAACAGATGGCCTTGATAGACCGTACGTCGATTGGCCGGCAGTGCCGGGCAGGCGATGGTGAATGGCGTATCCAGCGCCGCCATCAGTGCTTCGGCGACCGGCCCGATATTGCCGGCTGCGGTCGAATCGAAGGTCGAGCAATATTTGAAATAAAAGCGCGAGCAGCCTTGTGACTGCAGCCATTCGAGTGCTTCGAGCGAAGCCTGGATGGCATCCTCGGCCGGTACGGTTCGCGATTTCAGTGCCACCACCAGGGCGTCGACATCGTCATAGGCGTCGGTCGGCTCGGTGGGGACGCCGATGGTCTGGATCGTGCGCATGCCGCTGGCGACCAGATGCCCGGCCAGATCGGTGGCGCCGGTGAAATCGTCGGCAATACATCCAAGCACGGGCATAGAGGCTACCTTTTACTGTTTTTGCGGAAAGCGCATCGGCTGCTTGCCGGCGGGCGGTGGTTTGGCGCTGTCGGGGCATGAGGTCGAACGATCACGACTCAGGTATCCGGTACATCTGATGATTGTTCGATGCGCTCGAAGAATTCGGGCGGCGCCCGGTCAAGCCGTTGTTTGGCATGCGTCAGATGGGCCGCCACGCTGTTTGCCGCGGCCTCGGGATCCCCTGCGGCAATCGCATCCAGAATGGCCTGGTGCTCTTCGACCACTTGCTGCATGAACTGGATACGCTGGGCCTCGTTGCTGCGCGTCACCGTGATCGCCTGTTGCAGAAAACGGTTGTGGAAATCGATCGAGGCCGTGAAATAAGCGTTGTTCGAAGCCTCGGCAATACTGCGATGGAATGCCATGTCTTCCTCCACGCCATCGCCACCGTTTTCCACGGCTTCGTCGATATCGACCATCGCGTTTCGGATCTGTCTGAGTTGCGATGTCGTTCGACGCGTCGCGGCCAGACGCGCGGCCTCGACCTCGAGCGCGCGACGTAATTCCAACAGTTTGATGACCGACTGCAGCGAGCGATGCGGCAGTTCCAGGCGCAGCTCGGCGACCGGTGCGTCGGCGACGTAACTGCCGCTGCCACGCTGTGAATTGATCAGCCCGGACTGGCGCAACATCGACAGCGCCTCGCGCACAACGGAACGGCTTGTGCCGAACTGCCGACCGAGCGCGGCCTCGGTCGGCAACCTCTGGCCAGGGGCCAGTTCGCCACGGTGAATCGCTTCACTCAATTGCTGGGCCATTTGCCGGGAAAGATCGGGGGCCGGCCTGAGCGGCTTGCTGGAGCCTGTCACTGGTTCTGCCGAGTAGAGATGCATTCCTTATCGCCACGTTACGTTATCCGACCAAAGGAGGTATTGCTCGTTCAAGAAAATTTGTCTGACAATATTACTAATTGTTTCAAAGCCGTCAACGGTGTTTGGGCTACGGTTCCAATCGTTGCCGTCAGCAGGAGATGGAATGCGAGTTCTCGTAACGGGTGGCGCCGGTTTTCTCGGTACCCGCCTGATTCAGACGCTATTGGATAGCCAGACCACGATCGGCGGTGAATCAATCAGCGCGATCACTTCGCTGGATATGCGAGCCTGCCCGGTCACCGACTCGCGCGTGACTTCGGTGGTTGGCGATGGCAGTGATGGGGAAGTCATTGCGTGCGACCCTCACGTCGGATACGGCCGTGGTCTGTCATCTGGCAGCCGTCGTCAGCTCCGAAGCCGAAGCCGATTTCGACCGCGGCATGCAGGTCAACCTGGATGCCACGCGTCAGCTGCTCGACGCCTGTCGTGGTTTGCCGCGCCCGCCGCGCTTCCTGTTCGCCAGTTCGCTGGCGGTGTTTGGTCCGGACGGGACGGAGCCGCTGGCCGAGGACGTCGCGCCGATGCCGCAGTCGTCCTACGGCACGCAGAAGGCAATCGGCGAACTACTGGTCAATGATTACTCGCGAAAAGGATTCATCGACGGGCGAGCCTGCCGGCTGCCTACGATCGTGGTCCGACCCGGGCGGCCCAATCGTGCGGCCTCTTCGTTTGCGAGTTCGATCATCCGCGAGCCTCTGGCCGGCGTCGAAGCGATCTGTCCGGTCGGCGCAGAGCAGTCCATGTGGCTGTCGTCGCCACGGAGCGCGGTTGCGAATCTGATTCACGCTCTGGAGCTGCCGGCGGAGCGACTCGGTTCATGGCGGACGATCAACCTGCCGGGTCTTAGCGTCACAGTCACTGAGATGCTCGACGCGCTCGCACGTCGCGCAGGTCGTGAGGCCCGCGCGCTCGTACGTTTCGAAACCGATCCGGATATCGAACGGCTCGTGAAGAGTTGGCCCGGCGCACTCGACGTGAAACGCCCGTACGAGCTCGGCTTTCGCGCGGATGAAGATTTCGATGCGGCCGTGGCCGCGTTCATCGAAGACGAAGCCGCCGCCGGCCGCTGAGCCGAGCGTCAATCGACCCGCAGAAACGGGGGAGTCAGCCTTGCGACGACGTCGCCGGTGATGGCTTGGTTAGTTGTGGCGGTTTTGCTCTCGATCGGCCAATGGCCGGCTCTGGCTCTGCCACGTATCGAGCCCGGTATGGCGCTCGCATAGACCTCCACCTGCTCATTCGATGGATGCGCGTGCATGCCAATGAGCGGAACCCTGTGGCTGTGCTCTGCGCACGGGGGCGGTTGGCGGTGTACAGGCGAATCGCTCACCCGCTGTCGCAGGGACGATCGACGCGAGCTTTAAGCCTCGGGGTCGTACAGGGGGTCACCACGGCAACTGATCGATATCGACGTTGCCGCCGGTGAGAATCACGCCGACTCGACGGTTTTCGAAATGCTCGGGCGCGGCCAGGATGGCGGCCAGCGCGACCGCGCAGGAGGGCTCGACGAGGATCTTCATGCGCTGCCAGATGAGCCGCATGGCGGCAACGATCTCGTCTTCGGACACCCGTGTGATGGCCGTCACGTGGTCGCGCACGATCGGCCAGGTGATCTCGCCGAGCGAAGCCTTCAAGCCCGTCGGCGATCGTGTCCGGGGCATCGTTGCCACAGCGCGCTCCGGACTCCAGCGAACGGGCGGCGTCGTCGGCCGCGGCCGGCTCGCCGCCGTGAACCGCAATATGCGGCGCATTGTAAGCGATGGTCAGGGCGGTGCCGCTGATCAGGCCACCGCCGCCGACCGGCGCGATCACTGCGTCCAGATCGGGCACGTCCTCGATCAGTTCGGCCGCACAGCTGGCCTGGCCGGCGATGACGCGCAGATCATCGTACGGCGGGATGAATTCAGCGCCGGTCTTCGCGACGAACGCATCGAGTGTGGCCTGGCGGGCGGCGTTGGTGGGTTCGCAGAAGATGACGTCGGCGCCGTAGCCGCGCACGGCATCGATCTTGGGCTTGGGCGCGGTTTCAGGCATGACCACCGTGGCGGCGATGCCGCGGGCGGCCGCGGCGCGCGCCAGCGCCTGGCCGTGATTGCCGCTGGAATGCGTGGCCACGCCGCGCGCGGCCTGCTCGGCGTCGAGCGAAAACACGGCGTTGGTGGCGCCACGCGCCTTGAACGCGCCGGCTTTCTGAAAGTTCTCGCACTTGAAGAACAGCGCGGCACCGGCGGCTTCGTCGAGCGTGCGGCAGGTCAGAACCGGCGTGCGATGGACGTGATCAGCGATGCGCTGGCGGGCGGCCACCAGGTCGGCGGCGGTAGGACGCGTCATTCGTGTCTTTAGTTCGAAGCAGGAATCCGCATACTGCCATGCAGGACCCGGCATCGGGTGCGCACCCGAGCCGCTGGTGATTCAATTCGATGGAGTACGTGATGGGAGAATCGATGGTGCTGCGCTATATCTGCGAGCTGGGCGGGGACGAGACCATCTTGGAAGCCGCCAGCGCCGAGGACGCGGCCGAGCTGGCGGTCAAGGCCCATGCGGCTGAACACGGGCCCGGCACCTACACGGTCACCGTCTCCGAAGCGACCGACTACGATCTGCCGCTGATCGCCGGTGACGACTACACCATCACGGTGAGCTGAGCGCGCCCGCGGAGGGCAACGATGAGATCACTTGCGATCTATGCCGCGGCGGCTGCAACGGCGACCGTGCTGCTGTCGGGCTGTGCGGTGCTGCCCAAGAGCGGCAGCGGGCACGACAAGCTCGAACAACAGGCCGACGCCCTCAAAACCACGCCGGCCGCCCGCAATGCCGATGCCCAGCAGCGCCTGACCGACGCACTGGCGACGATCTATGCCGATAGCACGGTCCGCCCGCTTCACTACTACTCCAAGTTTGTCGACCTCAACGGCGACGGCAAGCGTGAGGCGGTGGCCTATGTCGTGGGCCCCGACGGCTGCGCGGACGGCTGCGATCTATATGTGCTGGCGCGCGACGGCGATCGCTATGAAGCGGTCTCGCGGATCCCCACGTCCCGGGCGCCGCTCTACCAGCTCGATCATCGCGATGACGGCTGGCACGACCTGCTCGTGACCATGCTCGGCGACGCCGGCGGCTCGGATCGCCAGCGCATGCAGTATGCCGGCGGTGGCTATGTGCCGGTGGATGACGACCGCACCGAGGATGCCGCGCGTACGCCGTTGATCCCGAACCTCGACGGGCGGGGCCACGCCATACCGGCGACAACCGGTGACCGCGGCACGGCCGACCGCCCATGAATCTGACCGGGCACAGCGTACTCGTGACCGGCGGCGCGAGCGGGATCGGTCTGGCCATCGCCGTGCGTTTTCTGCGGGCGGGCAGCCGGGTAGTGTCTGCGGCCGCCGTCAATCGAAGCTCGACGAAGCCAGCGTCCGGCATCCCGAGTTGATCACCCGCGTGGCGGACGTGGCGGACGTGGCGACGGCGCCGGGGCGTTGCGAGCTGGTCGAGTGGATGCAGCGCGAACACCCGGCATTCGATGTGCTGGTGAATAATGCCGGCGTCCAGCGACGCCATCGCTTCGCTGCCGACGATGCAGCGTGGGCGGAGCGCGCGGCGGAGATCGCGATCAATTTCGAGGCGCCGGCGCATCTGTGCTCGCCCGTGCTTGAGCATTTCAAGACGCGCTCCGAGCCGGCGATCGTCAATGTGACGTCGGGGCTGGCGTTCGTGCCGGCGATCTTCGCGCCGGTCTATGCCGCCACCAAAGCCGGCCTGCACTCGCGGACGATGTCACTACGGGCGGAATACGCGCCGCCGGCGCTGAACACCGATCTCGGCGGCGAGGGCATTCATGCCGACGGCGCCCCGGTTGACGACTTCGCCGATTCGGTCATGGCGCGCGTGGCGGCCGGCGAGGTGGAAGTGGGCTACGAATCGTCGGAATCGGGCCGGCAGGCGTCCCGCGCCGAGATCGACGCACGCTTTGCACGCCTGGTCGACGTCCACCCCTGACCGGACCAGCCCGTCGCGACCGGCTCGGCCGGCATCATCCCTGCTATGTTGACGACGGTGTCATGACAGCGCATGCCGACGGGTATCGGCGGCGTCATCTCGGGGAGTTGGGGATGCATCGAATCGCGATCGCGGGGCTGGCAATGGCCGCTCTGTGTTTCAGCCTGTCGGCGGCGGCGGATGAGGGCATGTGGACGATGAACGATCTGCCCCTGGCCCGCATGCAGAAAGCCTACGGCTTCGCGCCGGATCAGGCCTGGGTCGATCGGGTGCAGAAAGCCTCGGTTCGACTGGCCGGCGGCTGTTCGGGTTCGTTCGTGTCCAGCGACGGCCTGGTGATGACCAATCACCACTGTGCCAATGAATGTCTGTCGCGATTGTCGGACGATACCCACAACTACATGGCGAACGGCTTTGTCGGCAAGGAAGAAAACGAGCCGAAGTGCCCCAACATCGAGCTCAACCAGCTGGTCTCGATCCGCAACGTCACCGACCGGGTCGAAAATGCGCTGGCCGACAGGAACGGCGCGGATCGGGTGGCGGCAGAACGCGCCGTCGACAGCGCGATCGAGAAGACCTGCGTGGCGGGCGATCCGGACCAATGGCGCTGCGACGTCGTCACGCTGTATCACGGCGGCCGCTATGCGCTGTACAAGTACCGTCGATTCCAGGACGTTCGCCTGGTTTTCGCGCCGGAGCAGGGTATCGCCTTCTTCGGCGGCGACCCGGACAACTTCAATTTTCCGCGCTACGACCTGGATCTCACGCTGCTGCGGGCTTATGTCGACGGCAAGCCGGCGCGGACGCCGAACTATCTGCCGTTCGACGTGAATGGGCCGAAGGCCGGCGAGATGACGTTCGTCGTCGGTAATCCGGGCTCCACCCAGCGTGAAACGCCGTGGACCGCGCTGGCCTATCTGCGCGACGAGAAAGTCATTCCGTATCAGGCGTATCTGTCGGAGGCGCGTGGCGTGATGTGGCAGTTCTCGCGCGAATCCGACAAGCACGCGAAGGCGGCGCAGGGCGATCTGTTCCACGGCGACAACACGCTCAAGGTGTTCAAGGGCTGGCTCAAGACACTCACCGACGAATCCTTTGCGGCGAATAAGAAAGAACAGGACGCCGCGCTGCGCGACTGGATCGCCGCCGAGCCGGCGCGCGTGAAGCAATTCGGTCACCCCTGGCAGACCCTGAACCGGGCCGAGGCCAAGGGCGCCGAGATCCAGACCCGCTACGACATGCTCGAGCGCGGCCAGGCGTTTGGCGGCGATCTGTTCGGCTACGCCCGCACGCTCGTGCGCGCCGCGGCCGAGCGCGACAAGCCGGACACCAAACGATTGCCCGATTATCGCAGCGCTAATCTGCCGGCCGTCGAGCAATCGGTGGCATCCGCCGGCCCGATCTATCCGGATTACGAACAGACCCGGATGGCCTGGGCGCTGGAAAAGATGCGCCAGTCGCTCGGCGCCGACGATCCGTTCGTGAAGACCGTGCTGGCCGATCAGTCGCCGGACGAACTGGCGAAGCAGCTCGTTTCCGGCACCCAGCTCGCCGATCCGGCCTATCGCAAGCAACTCTGGCAGGGCGGCGAGCAGGCGATCGAGCAGTCGGATGACCCGATGATCGTCTTTGCCCGCAAGGTGGACCCGGCGGCGCGCGCGGTCCGCAAGACCTACGAGGACCAGGTCGAGGCGCCGCACGGCTCAGGCTGAAACCGCCATCGCCAGGGCTCGCTTCGCCCGCGACGGTGCCAAGAGCTATCCGGACGCGACCTTCACCATGCGGCTGAGCTATGGCCAGGTGAAAGGCTGGACCGAAAAAGGCCGGAAGGTGGCGCCGTTCACGCATATCGACGGGCTCTACGCGCGCGCCACCGGGCGCCGATCCGTACAAGCTGCCCGCAGCGCTGGATTCAGGCCAAGGACAAGCTCGACGGCGACACGCCGGTCAATTTCGTCACCGACAACGACATCATCGGCGGCAACTCGGGCAGCCCGGTCATCGACAAGGCCGGGCATGCGGTGGGCCTGATCTTCGACGGCAATATCCACAGCCTGGGCGGCAATTTCATCTTCGACGATTCGAACAACCGCGCCGTGGCGGTTGATACCGCGTTCATCGAAACCGCGCTGCGCAAGGTTTATGACCGCAACGACATCGCCGACGAGCTGGCGAAAGGTCATCGCTCTTAAGCGACAACCCGGCGTGGAAGCACCGTCGACCACCGCATATCTGCTGGTCGACGGCTTCTCGATGATGGCGTTCGTGGCGGCCACCGAGCCGCTGCGCATCGCCAATCGACTGGCCGGCGCGGATCTGTATGTCTGGCGTTTGCTCAGCGAATCGGGCGGGGCGGTCGTCGCATCCAACGGCATGCGTGTGTTGCCCGATGCCGGCATCGGCGAGGCGGCGGTGCCGGCACGGCTGGCAGTCTGTAGCGGCTTTCTTGAAGCAGGCCGGCCGAGCCGTGCCCTGGCACGCTGGCTGCGCCGCTGTGATGCGGCGGGTACAGCGCTTGGCGGCATCGATACCGGCTGTTTCGCGCTCGCCGAAGCCGATCTGCTCGACGGGCATACGGTCACGCTGCACTGGGAGAGTCTGCCGGCGTTTCGCGAACGATTTCCGCTGGTTGACGCGGTCGAGTCGCTCTACGAGATTGGCGCCAGGCGGTTTTCCTGTGCCGGCGGCATGGCGGCCACGGACATGGCGCTGGCGAACATCGCGGCCGATCATGGCCCAGCGCTGGCGCGTGCGGTTGCCGAGCAGCTCATCCACGGTCGCGCCCGGGACTCCGAGGCGCGACAGCGACAATCCATCGTCAAGCGGCTCGGCGTTCACAAACCGACCCTGGTACGGGCGATAGCGCTGATGGAGAACCATCTGGAAGCGCCTTTGCCGTTGGCGACGATCGCCCGGCGTACGGCGCGTTCCCCGCGTCAGCTGCAGCGGTTGTTCGAAGCAGAGCTCGGGGCCACACCCCGCGCCTGGTATCGCCGGTTGCGTCTGAACCGCGCCGCCACGCTCGTGCAGGAAACCGATCGCTCCATGGCCGAAATCGCCGCGGCCTGTGGTTTTGCATCGGCGACGACATTCTCGCGCGCGTTTCGAGAGCAATTCGGCATCTCGCCCTCGCAGCGGCGACAAGAACTCAGAAGATCCGCCGGGCCGGGATGATCGGGCGTCGGCTGCTGTGCAGGCCAACGGCTGTCCGGCCGCGCGAGCACGCCACGATCGGCGACTCGCGCCTTGCCCGACACGATTTGTGGTCGCCAACGCGGCGCTCGCACGAAACGAAAACAGGCCCTGGGGATGACCCGTCAGGTTCTGAAAATCGCCACGGACTGCCACTGAAGCGCGTACATTGGTGTCGTTCCGGTCCATCCGGATCCCGTTTTTTGCGAGCGCTCGCCTTATGCATGTCTTCGACAACCCCGTGGGCCCCGGGCCTTTGTGGTTCGACAATCTGATGACCGCAGAAGGCACGCCGGTCGCCTACGATCCGCAGGCACGTGCCTTCATCCCGACGCCGCCGTTCTGTGCCAATCGCGAGCGCATCGGCTGCAACTGGATCGCGCCGCAAGCCGGCGCATTCTGTCGCTCTTGTGCCATGACGGCCCTCGCGCCCGATCCGTCGCTGGACAATGCCATTTCCGACTGGGCCGACACCGAATTGGCCAAACGCTGGGTGCTTGACAACCTCGGCCGCTGGCAGTGGTTTCGGCCGGAGGATCCCGGCACACGGCCGATCTTCCACATGCTGGCGGAAGCCAACGATCAGCCGGCGCCGATGGGCCATGGCGATGGCGTGGTGACCATCAGCGTGTCGGAGGCGGATCCTGTGGTGCGCACCAGGCGCCGTCGGGCGCTGGGCGAGCCGTACCGCACCATGATCGGTCATATGCGCCACGAGATCGCGCACATGCTGTGGTGGCGACTCAGTCTGCGGGCCGATTTTCTCGAGGTCTTTCGCGACATGTTCGGCGACGAGCGGGCCGATTACGCCGAAGCGCTCAAAGCGCACTATAACAACGGCCCGCCAGCCGACTGGGGCGGGCGATTCATTTCGAGTTATGCCTCGGCGCATCCACACGAGGACTGGGCCGAAACGACGTCGCACCTGCTGCATCTGACCGACATCACCGATAGCTTCGTGGCGGCCGGCCTGTCCTCACCGTATCTGCCCCGGCCGAACTGGAACCCCTATGCCGAAACCGATACGGCCCGTCTGATCCATGCCGGGGCAGCGCTCGCGATGAGCGTGAACCACGTCAATCGATCCATGGGTCTGCCGGATCTGTATCCCTTCATGCTGTCGGAGCCGGTCAATCGCAAACTGACCTTCGTCCATGAGTGGCTGCGACGAGGGGCGCAGGGGTGGTAGGGCCGTTATTGCCGACTTGCGTGCAGGGTTCGCGCTCAATGCGCGTCGGAATCCCGTGCCTGATCTCCGCCGGGCGTGCTGTGGCAGGCGAGGTTGGAAACCGCGCGCGAAAACAAAGCGCCGGAGCGTTGCGTCGGCGGAGACTCCGGCTATTTCGGGGCCGTGTTCTCCATCCCGAGGATGAAATCCCAGTGTTCCTTGTCGACCGGCATCACTGACAGCCGATTGCCCTTGCGCACGAGCGGCATGCCCTCGAGCTCATCGGCGTGGTTTTTGATCTCGGACAGCGGGATCACGCGGTCGAGCTCGCGTTCGTAGGTGACATCCACACGGTACCAGCGCGGCTTTTCCGGATCCGATTTCGGGTCGTAATGCGGGTCTTTCGGATCGAAGGCGGTGTCGTCCGGATAGCCTTCGCGCGAAATGCGCATGATGCCGACCACCCCGGGCACCTTGGTGTTCGAATGATAGAAGAACGCCAGATCCCCCTCGCTCATGTCATCGCGCATGAAATTGCGCGCCTGATAATTGCGAACCCCGTCCCAGCCCTCGGTCTGTTTCGGGCGGTTCTTCAGGTCCTCGATACTGAATTCATCGGGCTCGGATTTCATCAGCCAGTAGCGCATGAGCTTCCCTTGGTGAATACGGCGCGGTCGATTTTAGGGCGTGTTGCCGTTTCATACGAGGCCTGCACCGGCGACCGCAACTCCGGTCGGGGCAGGCGGGGCCGCGGCCTGCGGTGACTCGATTGGCCGGTGCGGCGGCATCGGCGGCGGCCGCAAACGCTATCTGCGGCGGCGGTACACGCGACTCTCGGTCACCACGGCTGCCAGCTCGACATCCCACGGTTGTGGTTCGATGAGAGCCAGCCGCTGGCACTCGAACGCCAACCCGATGCGCGTCGGGCTGCGATAGGCAAGATCACGCGCAGGCGCCAGTGTGCGGTCGTAAAAGCCGCCGCCCAGTCCGATGCGGTGGGCGTCTTCGTCGAAACCGGCCAGCGGCAGTATGAGCACGTCCAGAGCCTCCACCGGGTGCGTCCAGCCGCCGGGTTCGTGTACGCCGAGCGTGGAACGGCACCAGCCCGCGGCCGAGTGCATGGCTACGAAGCGCAACGCATCCCCCACGACGCGCGGATAACAAGGCACGGGGGCATAAGGGGCAAGCAGGGCGATGACAGGGCGCGGATCGATTTCACTCGCGAGCGGCCAGTAAAGGCCGATCCGGCGAGCGCGACGCACTGCCGGCAGACGCGCCAGGCGCCGGCAGGCAAGTCGGGAGGCATGGTGGCGGTCAGCGGCGCTCAATTTTCGCCGCGCGGATAGGGCAATCCTGCGCTGATCGGCGACTCGGGCCATGGGCTCACGATCGGGAAAATGGGAGCCGACATTCCCGCGCGTGCCGTCAGTCGTCCACTATCCTTGAGACAAGCGCTCAAGTGGGGCGTTCCGCGACGCATTAGGTTTCCCGCAGCAAGGCGGGCCTACTCACCTGCGCCGGTTCCCACCCCTGGTTAGGTAATTAGGCTCAAGGGGAACCGGGAGACCGTCGAACACCGCAGGAATGCCGGCACCTACATGGTACGCCCAGGCCGGGGTGGTGACAAACCAATCGTGGGCTTATTCGCCCGAGGAATCGAGCGCCGATTCGATCCGCAGCTGAAGCTGCGACAGGCGCTCCGTCATTTCTTCGTCGCTATCGGCAAGTCCCGCGTCGCGTCGCTCGACCTGGCGTTGCAGATCGAGCAGGTCGCGCGCGATGTTGAGCGCTGCCATGATGGCGATGCGCTCCGAGCCGAGTGTCTTGCCCTGGCGCTGGATCGCGCTCATGCGTGTGGACAGATGTTCGGCCGAACGCAGTAGGGCCTCGCGTTCGCCCTCCGGGCAGGCCACCGAGTAGTCGCGCCCGAGAATACGCACCGTCAGCGCGGTCTGTGTCTTGTCGCTACCCATGATGTCCGCCCGTGCCATGTGTCACGCCCCCGTCGGGGACTCAGAGGTTATCGCTCTCCGATTAAACCCGTTATCGCGTGGATTTGCATCCCGTGGCGCGGGTCGGCTGGCGCCGCGCCGGGCTGTCGGGCGTGGACAGGGTGAGTTGTTATACATTGCCGGCCTCGGCCTCGAGCGCCCGGATGCGTTCGATCACCCCGTTCAAACGCTCGCGGATCTCGCGATTGCGTCGGGTCTCGGCTTCGTGGGCCGCCTGAAGGGCGTCGTAGTCCGCCTGCAGGCGATGATAGGCGGCCAGCAGGGCATGGACCTGCGCTTCGAAGTCGGCGAGATCGAACTGGCTCATGACAGGCTCCTGCACTGCGTTCGAGTATAACGACGCACCCGAGGCAGACAAAACGAGGGCGAATCGGCACTTTACTCGACTGTACGCAAGAAAAAAGCCCGGCCGGAGCCGGGCTTCTTCTTATTGGCGCTCGTGGCGCCGGGGCGGTTGGCTTACTGAATCAACAGGAACAGCGCGCCCTGACCACGGCGGACGTGCAGCAGCAGCTGCTTGGTGTCCGGGCCGGCCAGCTTGTGCAGTTGGGACACACTGCTGATCTGCTGACGGTTGACCGAGGTGATCACGTCGCCCGGCCGGAGACCCGCCTGGGCCGCGGGGCTGCCGCGCTGGACGTTGGTCACCACGACGCCCTGGACATCACCAGACAAGCGGATTGTCGTCGGTCAGCGGGCCGAACTGGGCGCCGGCCAGGTTCTTGTTGAGTGAGCCGCCGGTGGTGGCGTCACCCGCGCCGGTCATATCGGAGGCCTTGGCCAGGGTGGCGTGCACTTCCTGCTTCTTGCCGTCGCGCAGGAGGTCGATCGTCACCTTGTCGCCCGGCGAACGCAGGCCGATGGCGTTCTGCAGATCGGAGAAGTTGTTGATCTCCTTGCCGTTGACTGCGGTGATCACGTCACGCTGCTTGATGCCCGCCTTGGCGGCCGGGGAGTCCGGCATCACCTGCGCGATCACCACGCCCTGATCGACGTTCAGGCCAAAGGCCTTGGCCAGGTCCGGTGTCAGGTTCTGGCCGACCACACCGAGCATGCCGCGCTTGACCTTGCCGTACTTCACCAGCTGGTGATAGACGGTTTTGACCAGGTTGGACGGAATGGCGAAGCCGATGCCGATGTTGCCGCCCGACTGGGACAGGATCTCGCTGTTGATGCCGACCAGCTGGCCATTGAGGTTGAGCAGCGCGCCGCCCGAGTTGCCGGGGTTGATCGAGGCGTCGGTCTGGATGAAGTTCTGGTAACGGCTGCCCTGTTCACCCTCGGGATTGCCGATGTGACGGCCCAGGCCCGATACGATGCCCGAGGTCACGGTCTGGCGCAGGCCGAAGGGGTTGCCGACGGCGACCACGAAGTCACCCACCTGGAGCTTGTCCGAGTCGGCAAGCTTGAGCTGGGTGAGGTTGTCCGCCTTGATCTGGATTACGGCCAGATCGGTGGCCGGGTCGGTACCCACGACCTTGGCCTTGAACTGCCGATTGTCGCGCAGCCGGACTTCGATCTTCTGGGCGTCGCGGACCACGTGATTGTTGGTCACGATATAGCCCTTGTCGGCGTTGACGATCACCCCAGAGCCGATGGCCGTCGGGTGCTGCATCTGCTGCTGCTGTTTTTGTTGCGGCGTATTGAAGAACTGACGGAAGAACGGATCGTTGAACAGCGGATTGTTGGGCGCCTGCTGCGCCTTGCCGGTTACCACCACGTTGACGACCGCCGGCAACGTCTTGTGGAGCATCGGCGCCAGCGACGGCTGGTCGCCGGACAGCATGCTGCTGGGTATGGAAGCCTGAGCGCTCGTGCCCAACAGCGCCAGGATCAGAACAAAGAAGGCGCGATAGCGCAGAGATGCGAGTTGTGTCATAGGTCCTTACTCGTCGGTGTCACCAAACGACCGGCGGTGCCGGCTACGTCCCCAGTCCCTAGGGCCTGCTGACGTTTCATGCGAGGCCCGCGTCGGCTCCGGAAATCCGGCCAGGCAAGGCGCGAACCGCCGATCGTGGTGCGCCACGATCAGGGGCAACGCCGCGCGGCGGGATTTTCGGCCCAACCTTCAGGCCCGGGTCTGTTTGCCGCAGTCCCGCGTGACAGCGCTCTTGCGTAGGCTCGCTACGCCGCATTCGCTGCGCCTCGGCTTACAGCAAAACCGCCCTTGGCGCGGTCTCGTATGAAACGTCAACAGGCCCTGAGACCGTCGAGATGCCCGGGAGTTTCATGCGCCATCGAAATCAATGCGTCGAACGCCCGATTTCGGCGCGGGTGAGCCCTTGTTCGTGCAGGGTTTTCGCGAGCACTCGGCTGGTCTGGCCGGTGAGCCGCGCAATCAGCCCCTGGGGAGAATGGCTTGCGATCGTGAATACGTCACGCCCGTCGCGGGCGGCGGCGAGCATCAACGCATCGCTGGTGGCGATCTCGTCGACCAGACCTTTCTCGAGCGCCTGGCTGCCGTACCAGTGCTCGCCGGTGGCCACGGCGTTGATGTCCAGGCCGGGGCGATGTTCGGCCACGAAGGTCTTGAACAGGCCGTGGGTGTCTTCCAGTTCCTCGCGGAACTTCTCGCGACCGGCGTCGGTGTTCTCACCGAACACGGTAAGCGTGCGTTTGTAGTCGCCGGCGGTGTGCATTTCGAAATCGATGTGCTTGTCCGACAGCCAGCGATGGAAGTTCGGCAGCTGGGCGACTACGCCGATCGAGCCGATGATGGCGAACGGCGCCGCCACGATGCGATCGCCCACGCAGGCCATCATGTAGCCGCCGCTGGCGGCCACGCGGTCCACCGAGACCGTCAGCCGGATGCCGGCATCGCGCAGGCGTACGAGCTGCGAGGCCGCCAGCCCGTAGCTGTGCACCATGCCGCCGCCGGACTCCAGCCGCAGCAGGACCTCGTCGTCGGACTCGGCCACCTGAAGCAGGGCGTTGATCGATTCGCGCAGGCCGTCGACCGCCGACGCCCGGATGTCGCCGTCGAAATCGAGCACGAACAGCCGCTGGGGCGGATGCTTCTTGCCGAGCTTCTCTGCCTTGTGCTTCTGCTTGGTTTCCTTCTTGCGCTGCTTCGCGCGCGCTTTTTTCTCGGCGTCGTTGAGCAGCGCATCCGACAGCGTATCGGCCATGTGGTCGAGCCGATCGTTGACGCGCTCGACCCGAAGACGACGGTTCTTCTCGCGGCGCAGGCTGATCGCGCTGGATGTCAGCACGATCACCACGACGGCGATCGCGGCCACCAGGGTGGCGGTCTTGGCCAGAAACAGGCCGTAGTTCAGACCGAAAGAGGCGAGCCAGTGCATAGCGTGCTCCGGAGTTCGGCGAGTGTGTCGGTCAGATCCAGCCGGCCAGTTCTTCGCGAATCAGGCGCGCGAACATCTCGATATGATCGTCGCGATCGTTGAGCGCGGGAATATACCGCAACGACTCGCCCCCGGCTTGCTCGAAATAGCCACGATTTTCCTCGCGGATCTCTTCCAGCGTTTCCAGGCAGTCCGACGAAAACCCGGGGCAGATCACGTCGACGGTGTTGATCTCGGGATCCGCCCCCCAGGCCTTCATGGTCTCGTCCAGATAGGGTTGCAACCAGGGTTCGCGGCCGAAACGCGATTGGAAACACACTTTGTACTCGGTGCGCGTCAGCCCCAGTTCGGCTGCCAGCAGTTGCGCGGTGACGCCGCAGTCGCGGGGATACGGATCGCCCTGTTTGACGTAGCGTTTGGGAATGCCGTGAAAGGAGATCACCAGCTTGTCCGCGCGCCCGTGCTGGCCCCAGTGTTCGCGCACCGAGTTGGCGAGCGCGGCGATATAGCGCGGATCGTCGTGGTAACGGTTGATCTGGCGCAGGGCCGGCGGTTCGGGCCAGTCCTCCAGCACCGCGCCGACCTTGTCGAACGTCGTGGCTACGGTGGTCGCCGAATATTGCGGATAAGCGGGCAGGATCAGGATCTTCTGGCAGCCGGCGGCATGCAGTTCCTCGAGCCCCGACTCGATCGAGGGATTGCCGTAGCGCATGCCCAGCGCCACCTGTACCCGCCGCGGCAGTTGTGCCGAGTCCAGACGCGCCTGAATGCCGGCCACCTGACGTTTCGCGTAGACGATCAGCGGCGAGCCTTCATCCATCCACACCGAGCGATAGCCTTCGGCGGACTTTCTCGGCCGGAACGCGAGGATGACGCCGTAGAGAATCGGCAGCCACGCGGCCCGGTTCAGATCGATCACACGACGGTCGCTGAGGAATTCCCGCAAATAGCGTCTGACCGCGGGCACCGACGTATCGTCCGGGCTGCCCAGGTTGGTGAACAGGACGCCGACCGGGGCGGAGTCATCGCGACGCATTATCGATCCTCGCTATCAATTCTGGCTTGGCGATACGTCAGGGTAATGGATTGTGGATGCAAGTCGACGTTCAGAGATCGAACAACCCCTGGACCAGAATCCAGACGATGCCGAGCGGTGCGACATAGCGTATGAAGAACAGCCACATGGGCGCCCAGGGCGCAGCCAGCCGGCCGTGGTTGGCCAGTTCGTCGACCGCGGCGCGGCGCACCACCCAGCCGACACACAGCGCCGTCAGCAGGCTGCCGATGGGCAGCGCCAGATTGCTGGTCAGATAGTCCATCAGCCCGAAGATCGTCAGGCCGAACAGCTGGATGTGATGCCAGACGCCGAACGACAGCGAGACCGGTATGGCCAGGGCAAAGCAGAAGACCATGCCGATCAGCGTGGCGCTGGAACGTTTCAGGCCGTGTTCGTCCACGAAGAAACTCACCACCGGCTCGAGCAGCGATACCGACGAGGTGAGGGCCGCCAGGATCAGCAGGAAGAAGAAACCGATCCCGAACAGATTGCCGGCCGGCATCGCGGCAAACACGGTCGGCAGAACCTTGAACGTCGTGCCCGGCCCGCCGGCGTCGGGTGTGATGCCGGCCGATATCATCGCCGGGATCACCATCAGGCCGGCCAGGAGCGAAACCACGGTATTGAGGGCGACCACCGACAGCGCGTCGCGCCCGAGATCCTGCGTGTCGGCCATGTAGGACCCGTAGGTGATCATCCCGCCGACGCCAAGCGACAGGGTGAAGAATGCCTGCCCCAACGCCGCCGAGATCAGATGGCCGTCAATAGCGGACCAGTCCGGCTGTAGAAAGAAGGCAAGCCCGCGCCCGGCGTTCGGCAGGGTGAGCGAGCGCATTGTCAGCAGAATCAGGATCAAGAACAGCAGTGGCATGAACAGTTTGGCCATGCGCTCGATGCCGCCGGACACGCCGCCGATCACCACCAGGCCGGTGAGGGCGACGAAGATCGCGGCGTAGATCAGAGGCAACACCGGGTTCGACACCAGGTGGCCGAACAAGGCGTTGAGTTCGCCACTGTCTGCCTGCGTGAGTGTGCCCTGGATGGCATAGACGAAATAAGCCATCGCCCAGCCCGAGACCACGATATAAAACGACAGGATGATCAGCGCCGTGACCACGCCGAGCGCGCCAACGGCGGGCCAGGCGCCGCCGGCCAGCTTGCGGAAGGCGCCGATCGGATTGCGCTTGCTCATGCGTCCGAGCACCAGTTCGGCCAGCAGCAACGAGACGCCGAACACGAACACGCAGAGGAGATAGACCACCAGAAAGGCGCCGCCCCCGTGCGACGCCGTCATGTACGGAAACTTCCAGATGTTGCCGAGCCCGATCGCCGAGCCGGCGGCCGCCATGATGAAGCCGAAGCGCGATGCCCAGCCGCCGCGTGTTGGCGCGCTCATGCGCAACGTCCCACGAGGGGCGAGGCGAGCGGGAAGAGTCGGCAGGGCATGCGGCGGCAACGGATGCGGAGTGATCCCGCGAAGGCTAAAGGCAAAGCGGCCCCCAGGCCAGCCGCAGCGGCCCGGGGCTTCGCTCAATGCAGCAGGCGATCAGGGTTTTTCGAGGATCGCCGTCACGCCCTGGCCGCCGGCGGCGCAGATCGAGATCAGACCACGGCCCGAGCCGGCTTCGTCGAGGATCTTGGCGAGCGTGGCGACGATGCGCCCGCCGGTGGCGGCGAACGGATGGCCGAGCCCCAGCGAAGAGCCCTTGACGTTGAGCTTCGACATGTCGATCGAGCCCAGCGGCGCCTCGCGCCCGAGGCGTTCCGCGCAGTATTTCTTCGACTCCCAGGCCTTGAGCGTGCACAGCACCTGGGCGGCGAAGGCTTCGTGGATTTCGTAGAAGTCGAAGTCCTGCAGCGTCAGCCCGGCCGCATCGAGCATCTCCGGCACGGCATAGGTCGGCGCCATGAGCAGGCCTTCGCCGCCATCGACGTAATCCACGGCCGCGGTACGTGAATAGGGGGTGAAGTAGGCCAGAATCGGCAGGCCGCGTTCCCTGGCCCATTCTTCGCTCGCCAGCAGCACGCTCGACGCGCCGTCGGTGAGCGGCGTGGAGTTGCCCGCGGTCAGCGTACCGTTCTCCTTGTCGAACGAGGGGCGGAGCTTGGACAGCTTCTCCATGCTGGAATCCGGGCGCAGGTTGTTGTCGCGCTCCACGCCGAGATACGGGAAGACCAGGTCGTCATAGAACCCATCGACGTAAGCCTGCGCGGCATTCTTGTGGCTCGCCAGCGCCAGTTCGTCCTGGGCGCGACGCGAGATCTTCCACTCCTTGGCCATCAGCTCGCAGTGCTCGCCCATCGACATGCCCGTGCGCGGCTCGGACACGCCCGGCAGATTCGGCACGAGATGACGCGGGCGTAGCCTGGCGAACAGCTTGGCGCGTTCGCCGCCGGATTTCGCGCGGTTGATGTCGAGCAGAATCCTGCGCAGATCCTCGTTCACCGCGATCGGCGCATCCGAGGTGGTATCGGTGCCGCCGGCGATGCCGGACTCGATCTGGCCCATGGCGATCTTGTTGGCGAGCAGGATCGTGGTTTCCAGACTTGTGCCACAGGCCTGCTGCACGTCGAAGGCCGGGGTGTGCGGATCCAGATCGGTACCGAGCACGGCTTCGCGGGTCAGGTTGAAGTCGGCCGAGTGCTTGAGCACCGCGCCGGCCGCCACCTCGCCGATGCGCTCGCCGGCAAGCCGGTATTTTTCCGATAGCGCCTTGAATGGCGCGGTCAGCAGATCCTGATTCGACTGATGCGAATACGCGCTATTGGAACGACAGAAAGGAATCCGGGCGCCGCCGACGATGGCGACGCGACGCATTGTGGACTCGGCCATGGAACCTCCGGGATCGCCGAGAACGACTCGGCATGACTTGTTTCGTGTCGAACGATACTGCCTCAGCTCAAATCCAACAAGGCGTCGTTTCAGTTTGGTCTGATCGACGCCGTCGCGGTTAAAAATTTGTGGCCCCGCTCTTGAAAGGGGGCGGTAAGGCCGCATCAATGCCGGTGATCAAGATTGCCAATCGGCAGTCGAGGTGGCGGCAATGAGCCGTCGGGCATTTCAATCAACAACCTTCACAGTTTCGAGGAGAAGGGTGGCATGAATATCCGTCCTCTACATGACCGCGTCGTAATCAAGCGGATCGAAGAAGAGCAGAAGACGGCCGGGGGCATCGTCATTCCCGATTCCGCGGCCGAGAAGCCGCAGCGCGGCGAAGTGGTCGCGGTCGGCAATGGCAAGCCGCTGGACAATGGCGAGGTCCGTAAGCCTGAAGTCAAGGTCGGCGATACGGTGATGTTCGGCAAGTTCTCGGGTACCGAGATCAAGGTCGACGGCGACGAAGTCGTCGTGATGCGCGAGGACGACATCCTGGCGGTGCTGGGTTAACAGCCCCTCTGGCGCATCCATCAGTCAACCACCAATCAACGAATCAAGGATAACTAGCAATGGCTGCTAAGGAAGTACGTTTCGGCGAAGACGCCCGTCAGCGTCTGGTCCGCGGTGTGAACACCCTGGCCAACGCGGTGAAGGTCACGTTGGGCCCGAAGGGTCGCAATGTGGTGCTCGACAAGAGCTTCGGCGCGCCCACGATCACCAAGGACGGTGTCTCCGTCGCCAAGGAAATCGAACTCGAAGACAAGTTCGAGAACATGGGCGTCCAGATGGTCAAGGAAGTCGCTTCCAAGACCTCCGACGTCGCCGGTGACGGCACCACGACCGCCACGGTTCTGGCCCAGGCCATCGTCCGTGAAGGCGTGAAGGCTGTTTCCGCGGGCATGAACCCGATGGACCTCAAGCGCGGCATCGACAAGGCCGTCGACGCGGCCGTCGAGGAACTGGCCAAGCTGTCCAAGCCCTGCGATGACGAGAAGGCGATCGCCCAGGTCGGTTCGATCTCGGCCAACTCCGACGAGGAAATCGGCAAGATCATCGCCGATGCGATGAACAAGGTCGGCAAGGAAGGCGTGATCACCGTCGAAGAAGGCTCCAGCCTCTACAACGAGCTGGACGTCGTCGAAGGCATGCAGTTCGATCGCGGCTACCTCTCGCCGTACTTCGTCACCGACAACCAGACGATGACGGCCGAGCTGGATAACCCCTACATCCTGCTGTTCGACAAGAAGATCTCGAACATCCGCGACATGCTGCCGCTGCTGGAGAACGTCGCCAAGGCCAACCGCCCGCTGATGATCATCTCCGAAGACGTCGAGGGCGAAGCCCTGGCAACGCTGGTGGTCAACAACATGCGTGGCATCGTCAAGGTCGCCGCCGTGAAGGCGCCTGGCTTCGGTGACCGTCGCAAGGCCATGCTCGAAGACATGGCGATCCTCACCGGCGGCCAGGTCATCTCCGAAGACATCGGCATGACCCTGGAAAACGCCACGCTGGAGCACCTCGGCGAGGCGAACAAGGTCCAGATCTCGAAGGAAAACACCACCATCATCGATGGCAAGGGTTCCAACGACGACATCGAAGGCCGCATCAAGCAGATCCGTGCGCAGATCGAGGATTCCTCCTCGGACTACGACAAGGAGAAGCTGCAGGAACGCGTGGCCAAGCTCGCCGGCGGCGTGGCGCTGATCAAGGTCGGTGCGGCGACCGAAATCGAGATGAAAGAGAAGAAGGCGCGTGTCGAAGACGCCCTGCACGCCACGCGTGCGGCCGTCGAAGAAGGCATCGTGCCCGGCGGCGGCGTGGCCCTGCTGCGTACGCTCAAGGCCATCGAAGGCGTCAAGGGCGCCAACGACGACCAGGAAGCCGGCATCCGGCTGCTGCGTCGTGCGGTCGAAGAGCCGCTGCGTCAGATCGTGTTCAACAGCGGCGGCGAGCCGTCGGTCGTGGTCAACGAAGTGCTTTCCCACGAAGGCAACTACGGCTACAACGCGGCCACCGGCGAGTACGGTGACATGGTCGAAATGGGTATTCTCGACCCGACCAAGGTCAGTCGTACTGCGCTGCAGAACGCGGCTTCCATTGCCAGCCTGTTGCTGACCACCGAGGCCACCGTGGCCGACGTCCCCGAGGACGACGACAAGGGTGGCGCCGATATGGGCGGCATGGGCGGCATGGGTGGTATGGGCGGCATGATGTAAATCATTCCGTCTCGCCCAATGCGAGCCAGAAAAAGCCCCGCCTCGTGCGGGGCTTTTTTTTGTTCGTCGCGGTTGTCGCTCTCCGGGTCGGAGGGCGCGCGGCGCATACGGTGTAGGCGGCGCGAACGGACGCGCGAGCCATCGAAACAGCTCGGCCACGCCGGCGGGGCGCGCTCTGACTGGAGTTGGGCGCGCCGAATAAGACAGAATCGATGCCATCCGCATCACGCCGATCGAAGGAAAAGCGCTCTTGGCCGTCCCAGAACACACTGCGATCGACCCACGCGAATTGAGTGACTTCGTTGCGCGTTGGTATAGCCACCATCCGGACGCCGCGTCGGACTGGGAGGCCCAAGCCATGACCCGGCCGGCCGAGCCTCTGGCGATCGATGTGGATCGCCGGGCCAGCCAACGCCGCGAGACGGATCCCGGCGTCGGTCTGCGGCGGGCGCGCAACGCTTATCTTGTGGAAATCGCCTGCCGTGATTTGGCCGGTATGGATGGCCTGGATCGAGTACTTGCGCAACTCTCGGCGCTGGCAGATCAATGCATCGAATATGCGCTGCGCCAGGCCGAGGCTGAAATCGCCGAGCGTTATGGTGTGATGCGCGATCGGGAGGGCGAGGCGGTTCGTCTGATCATCATTGGCATGGGTAAGCTGGGCGGCCGCGAGCTGAATTTCTCCTCCGATATTGATCTGATCTTTGCTTTCGATGGCTCGCGTGGCATGGAGGTCGATGCTGACCTTGATACGGCCGCTTACTTCCGGCGCGTTGCACAGCGCATGGTGAAGCTGTTGTCCGAAACCACGTCGGACGGGTTTGTCTATCGTGTCGACACCCGCCTTCGGCCGTTCGGCGACGCGGGCGCGCTGGTCGGGTCGATCGCAGCGATGGAGCAGTACTACCAGGCGCACGGGCGAGAGTGGGAGCGCTACGCGTGGATCAAGGCTCGCCCGGTGGCCGGCGACATCGAAGGCGGCCAACGCCTGATCGATACACTGCGGCCGTTTGTCTATCGACGCTACCTCGACTACGGCGCGTTCGAGTCGATCCGCGAGATGAAGGCGATGATAGATCGCCAGGTCGCCCGGCGCGATTCACAGGCCGACGTGAAGCTCGGCTACGGCGGTATCCGCGAAATCGAGTTCCTGGTGCAGGTCTTTCAGCTCGTCCGGGGTGGCCAGGAACCCGAGTTGCAGGACAATCGACTGCGGCCGACGCTGGCTAAGCTGGCCGAAAGCGGTCATCTGTCGGCCGAAACGGCTGAGCGACTGGACGCGGGCTATGTTTTTCTGCGGCGGCTGGAGAATCGGCTGCAGATGGTCGACGATCGCCAGACCCACGAGTTTCCCGAGGATGCCGATGAGCGCAAGCGGCTCGCGCGGGCCATGGACATGGCCGAAGGCGAAATCCTGGCCGCCGAGACCGAGCGGGTGCGCAGCGAGGTCCACGCGCTGTTCGAGCAGGTCTTTGCCGCTCCCGATTCCAAGGATAAGCTCGATGCGAGCGACCGTGAGCATGCCGCCCTCGAAGCGCTCTGGGACGACACAGTGTCCGACGCCGAGGCCGACGATCTGCTCGAGCGCTACGGCATTGAAGATACCGCAGCGGTACGCCAGGCCTTGATCGACCTCAAGGATCAGCGCCGCTATCGCATTCTCGAAGCACGGGGTCGACGTTGGCTTGGCGAGCTGATTCCGGCCGTCATCGTGGCCTCGGCGAACACCGACGTGCCCGAGCGATCGGTGCGACGGACATTGTCGGTGATCAGCGAGATCATCGGGCGCAGCAACTACATCGCGCTCCTGGTGGAATACCCGGCGGCGCTGTCGACGCTCATGCGCTTGTGCGGCGCGAGCGAATGGATCACCGTGCGCATTGCCGAGCAGCCCGCGCTGCTCGATTCGTTTCTCGATCCGCGTCAGCTCTATCATCCGCCGCGCCGGTCGGAACTGACGACGGAGCTGGCCGAGGATCTGGCTGCGTTTGAACCACTGGATCTCGACCAGCGCATGAACGCGCTGCGCCGGTTCACGCAGAAAGCCATGCTGCGTATCGCGGCGGCCGATGTCACCAATGCCATGCCGTTGATGATCGTGTCCGATCATCTGACCGCGTTGGCCGAGGTGGTGCTCGAGGCGGCGCTGGGCATGGCGTGGGATCAGATGAGCGATCGCTACGGTGAGCCCCGCGTCGACGGTCGGCGAGCCCCGTTCGCGGTGGTCGCGTATGGCAAGCTCGGTGGGTTGGAGCTGGGCTACACCTCGGATCTCGATCTGGTCTTCGTTTACGACAGCCCGTCGGAAGCTGCAACACAAGGCGGGCCGCGCGAGCTGACGCACCAGGTCTTTTTCACCCGACTCGCCCAGCGACTCATCCATATCCTGTCGACCGCCACGCCGGCCGGGCGCGCCTACGAGATCGACATGCGCCTGCGGCCGTCGGGCAATGCCGGTCTCATGGTCACGCATATCGAGGCATTCGCTCGTTATCAGCGCGAGCAGGCCTGGACCTGGGAACACCAGGCGCTGGTACGGGCGCGCCCGGTCGCCGGGGACACAGCCCTCGGTGCGCGATTCGCGGCACTGCGTCGCGAACTGCTGGCCAGAAAGCGCGATCCGTCGGCGCTGGCCGCCGAGGTTCGCTCGATGCGGCGGCGCATGCGCGAGGTTAAGGACGAGACCACCGACGAGCGCTGGGACGTCAAACAGATGCCCGGCGGGCTGATCGATATCGAGTTCATGGCTCAGTACGCCGCGTTGGCCTACGGCCACGACTGCCCGGAGCTGCTCGTCTTCACCGATGCGATTCGAATTCTGGAGACGATGGAGTCGGCCCGGTATGCGAGCTACGAGGATATCCGCACGATGACCCGCGCCTATCGCGATTACCGGCGCGTGGTGCATGCTGCCGCCTTGCAAGGCCAGCGTGCGATGATCGATCGCGATAGTCGGCGTGAACCGGAGCGTCAGGCGGTCGCCGACCTGTGGGCGCGTTGGATCGATCAGTCGGCAGGCGCCTGCGCTGACGATTCGGCGGATGCCGAAGGCGCATCTCCGTGACTCAAAAGACGCCGGGCGCGCGTGTACTGACGCACGTCAATCTCGCTCGCGGTTTTCGCGGCGGCGAGCGCCAGACCGAGCTCCTGATCCGCGAGCTGGCTGCGTGGGGCATGCCACAGCGTTTCATGGGTCGTCGCGACCAACCGTTGATCGACCGGCTCGCCGGTGTGCCGAATCTGGAGATCCTCGCCATCGGCAGGCCGTTCGTCGCGCATGCCGGCAAGGCCCGGGGTGCTCTGCTGCATGCCCATGACGGCCAGGGCGCCCATTTTGCTCATGCAGCAAACCGATGGGGCGGCGCGCCGTATGTCATCACGCGGCGCGTGGACAACCGGCCGAGCGGATCCCGCGGAACCCGCGCCATGTATCGTCGCGCGGCCGGTGTCGCGGTGTTGTCCGACGCCATAGGGCGCGTCATGACCGACTATCTGCCCGGCCTCGCCGTCACCCGTATTCCCAGTGCGGCGGCCACATTGCCGATCAATCGAGAGGTGGCCGACTCGTTGCGCGCGGCGTGGGGCGGGGCCTGCATTGTCGGACAGGTCGGTGCCCTCGATGATTCCCAGAAAGGCCAGCACGACACCCTGGCCGCCACGGCACGGCTGCCCGAAAGCGACTGGCGATTCGTGCTGGTGGGCGGCGGCCGGGATGAGGCGGATCTGCGGGCCGCCGGAGCGCGCGATTCGCGCGTCATCTTCACGGGCCATGTCGACAACGTAGGCGATCATCTGGCTGCGCTCGACATCTTCGTCTTCCCGTCGCGTCACGAAGGTCTCGGGTCCACGCTGCTGGATGCAATGCAGGCGGGGCTGCCGATCGTGGCCAGCGCCGTCGATGGCATTCCTGAAATCATCGAGCACGAGATCAACGGATTGCTCGTGCCGCCGGGCGATGCGTACGCTCTCGCGTCTGCCGTGCAGCGCCTGCGCGCCGACCCGGTGCTGGCCGAGCGTCTCGCGGCGGCCGGCCGTGAGCGTGTGGCCGGTTATACTGCCGCGGCCATGGCCGAGCGCTATCGGCGCTGGTACGCAGATATCGGCGCGGACGTGGCAGGTTTGTCGCAAGAGGATCCATCGACATGATTATCGTGACCGGGGCCGCCGGATTCATTGGCAGCAACATCGTCGCCGGGCTCAATGCCCGCGGTATCCGCGACATTCTGATCGTCGATGATCTGGTCGACGGTCATAAATGCCTGAACCTGGCCGATCTCGAATTTTCGGATTATCTCGAATACGACGAGCTCGAGCGCCGCATGGCCGCTGACGACATGCCCCGGGGCGTCGACGCCGTGTTTCACCAGGGCGCCTGTTCGGACACCACCGAATGGGACGGGCGCTACGTCATGGCGCGCAACTTCACGTATTCAAAGACGCTGCACGCCTGGTGCGCCCAGCATCGCGTGCCTTTGATCTATGCCTCATCGGCCTCGGTCTATGGCATGGGCCCCGATTTCGTCGAACGTCGCCAGGCCGAGAAACCGCTCAACATGTACGCGTTCTCGAAGTTCGCCTTCGATCAGTATGTTCGGGCCCGGGCCAAGGCGAGGCATTCGCAGGTGGTTGGCCTGCGCTACTTCAACGTCTATGGCCCGCGGGAAGGACACAAAGGGCGCATGGCGAGCGTGGCCCGGCATTTTTCCAACCAGGTCGCCGAGGACGGAGAATGCCGGCTGTTCGCCGGCTCGGACGGCTACGGCAGTGGCGAGCAACGCCGCGACTTCATCCATGTCGATGACGTGGTCGCGGTCAACCTCTGGCTGTTCGACAACCCGCAGGTCTCGGGCATCTTCAATTGCGGCACCGGTCGATCGCAGACCTTCAACGAGGTCGCGGACGCCGTGATCGGCTGGCATGGGCGCGGTGAGAAACGCTATATCGACTTCCCGCAATCGCTGGTCGGTCACTATCAGAGCTTTACCGAAGCCGATATGAGCGCGTTGCAGGCGGCCGGTTACCCGAGCGCGTTCATGCCGGTGGAGCGGGGCGTGCCGCGCTATCTCGACTGGCTGGCCGAACACGGCTAGTGGTGGACAGCCCGCTTGCCATCGCGCACTACGTCAGCCTGTCCGAGTTGGGCGGCGTCGAACGGCAGTTCCGCCGCTTCGTGATCGCAGCCGCGGGGCGGGCCGATATCCGTCAAAGTGCGGTGATCTGCAGCAAGCGGGTACACCCGCAGAACCGGTCCGTGCTGACCGAACTCGCCGATCATCGTCTGGAAAAGAATGTGCTCGGGCAGGCGCTGCCGCGCCAGCCCCGAATACTGCGCGCCTGGCGGAATCGCTGGATCGCACGGCGACAGGACCCGGACGTCGCCTTGCTCTGGAATCGCCTCGGTCAACAGAATCGGGTGCTCGACGCGCTCGGACCGCGCCGGTGTCTGTACTGGGAGCACGGTTCGGCGTGGCTGTATGGCGAGGACGAGGCCAAGCGTGCCGCGTTGTCGCGCCTGCCCGCGGTGGTCTGCAATTCATTCGCTGCACGCCGCATGCTGGAACAACGCTGGGACTACGACGGCGTGGTTCGGGTCTGTCCGAACGGCGTGAACACCGAGAGAGCGGCCACGATCCGCGGCGATGTGTCATCGCCGTTGCGTCTCGGCATGGCCTGTCGGCTGGTCCCGATCAAGGCCGTGTGCGTCGCGCTGCATATGCTGGCCGAGCTGATCTCGCGGGGTGTCGACGCCCGACTGGATATCGCCGGCGATGGCCCGTTGCGTTCGCAGCTCGAGGCCCAGGCGCGCGAACTCGATCTGACCGACCGCCTGTGTTTTCGTGGCGCGGTCGGTGACATGGACGGGTTCTTTGCCGATATCGATATCTTTGTGCATACGGCGTTGCGCGAGCCATTCGGCATGGTCGCGGCCGAAGCCCAGGCGGCCGGCGTGCCCGTGGTCTGTACCGCAATCGACGGCTTGCCGGAGGTGGTGGCCGACGGCGAGACCGGCCGTTGCGTGGTGCCCACCGGTGATCTGGCGCGCCATCAACAGCTCGGCGGCCACAACGACGGGCTGCCGCCCTATGTCTATGCACCGGACGAGGACCGCGTCGTGGCTCCGCGGGTGTGCGAGCCAGCCGCGCTCGCCGATGCAATTGCGGCACTGGTGGTCGATCGCAGACGTTACGCCGCGATGAGCGCCGCCGGCGTCGCGCGCATGGCTGCTCGGTTCGGCTTCGATCGCCATGTCGATCGGGTGATTGCGGCCGCGCGGGAATACCACGCCAGCGGCACGCTGGAGGCCAGCGCATGAACACGCCCGGGCTTGTTCATTACGTGAGCCTTGACGGCGCCGGTGGTGTCGAGCTGCAGTTTGCAGATTTCGTTGCCACCGCCGCGCGTCTGGGAGCGGCGCCGGCTGACGTGGTCGCATGCGGGCGGCGTATTCATCCGCTGGTGGAACAACGCCTGCCGGCCGGCATGAGCCGGCATTTTGAGAAATACGCCGGGGCGGTCAAGTTGCCGAAATGGCCGCCGGCCGTAAGGCGCGCTCGGCAGACACAGCTGTTGCGCCAGAGCGGGGCGGATGGCGTGGTGATCTGGAACCGCCTGCGCGACAGCGTGAACACGCTCCGGGCGGCCGGTGCCGAGCACTGCATCTACTGGGAACGAGGCGCGAGCTGGTTCGCCGATGTAACCCCGGCCAAGAGCTGGTTCATCGACCACATACAGGCCATCCTGGCGAACAGTTACGCGGCGCGCCGGATGATGGAGCTGCGCTGGGGCTATCGCGGTCAGGTCCGGGTGGTTCCGAATGCGCTGCGTCCGTCCCTTGTGGACTTCACCGCCGTACCGCGCCCCGCGCCGGGAAATGCATGGCGGCTCGGGCTGGTCGCCCGGCTCGTGCCGATCAAGGGCCCCGCGATTGCGTTGCATGCGGTCGCGATGCTGCGAGAGCGTGGACTGCCCGTGAGCCTGTCGATCGCGGGTTCCGGCCCGGAACAGGCCGCACTCGAACATCTCGCCGCGCGGCTGGGGCTTGGCGATGCCGTGACGTTTCATGGTCTCGTGTCCGATATGGCGGCGTTCTACCGCAGCATCGATCTGCTCGTGCATCCGGCGCTGCGCGAGCCGTTCGGCCAGATTGCAATCGAAGCCAGTGCCTACGGCGTGCCGGCGATCGTGAGCGCGGTCGACGGGCTGGTGGAAGTGGTGGCGCAAGATGTCAGTGGCCTCTGTCTGGCGCCGACCGAGGATCTGGCGATCTATGCCGAGCTCGGCGGCGGCGCCGAGGGCCTGCCGCCCTATGTCTACCACCCGGCCGAGGATGCGATCGACGTACCACGAGTGCTGGCGCCGGATCGGCTGGCCGACGCCGTGGCTGCGCTCATTGCCGACCGACCGCGCTACGAGCGGCTCAGCCGCGATGGACTGGCTCGGGTGAATGAACATTTCGATTTCACGCAGCATGTGCGCGATGCGCTGGGGGCGATCGCTGCATATCTCGATCACGGCGAGCTCGATCCGGCATGACAGGGCTCGACTCCGACCGCGGTCGAGTACCCGAGCGCATCGCGATCGTCTTCCGCGGTATCGGCGATATCGGCGGCACCAACAACACGATCGCCGACCATGCACGCGCCTTCACGGCGCAGGGTTATGCCGTCGATCTGATCGGCGAGAAAGTGCATCGCGCGGGGGTGACTCCGGATATGGGGCGCCCGCGTCGAATTCGGCGCCTGCCGCTGTTCAAACGACACCGCTGGCGTTGGTTTGCCGCCCGGGCCGATGCCATGGTGCGCGCCGGCGGTTACGGCTTCGTGGCCGGGCATGGCCACAACACGCGTCAGACTGTGCTGTCGATGCACAATTGCCTGCATCTGACGCATGAATACACCAGCGGGCGCGTGCTCGACCCGGTCGGCGGGCTGGCCGAGATCCACGATGCCGTCTTCGCCGAGGACCGTTTCGTTTCATGCATCTGCAATTCGGCGTTGATGCAGGACGATCTGGCCGAGCGCTACGGCGTTGATCGGGCACGCCTGCCGATCGTGCATCCGGGCTATCGTGCCGAGAAGTTCAATCGCGCCGACCGCGCGCGATACCGGCAAACCGTGCGCGACGAACTCGGTTGTGGCGACGCTCTGTTGCTTGGCCTCGTCACCTCGGGCGATTTCATCAAGCGGGGACTCGATATTCTGCTCGCGGCCTATGCCGCGCTGGAGACGCCGGTTCGAGACAGCACGCGCGTTCTCGTGCTTGGTAAGCAGTCCGGCAACCACCAGTTTCTAAAGCAGGCCCGCGAGCTTGGTATTGCTGATCGTCTGTATTTCGTTGGCGCGACCGAGCAGCCGGAGCGCTATTTCCATGCGCTCGACATCTGTGTTCATCCCGCGCGCTTCGAGGAATTCGGCCAAGTGGTGCAGGAGGCCATGGCTTGCGGCGTGCCGGTGGTGTCGACCCGCCGGGTTGGCGCGATGGAGCGTCTGCCGCGGTCGGTTTATGACGACTTGCCCGAGGCGCCCTCCGTCGCCGGGTTGAGCGCGCAGATGGGCGCGCTGATCGAATCCGCTGAACGACGTGCGCGCCTGTCCGAAATGGGATACGAGTCGGTCGTCGATAATACGCGACAGGCCAATTTCGACGCCACAATAGCCATTTATCGCGCTGCGGGGCTGGCTGGGCCTTGAGTGGTCCCGGCCTGAGCCATCAGCGCGGAAACGGACGTCACGGCAGCGTTCGAATGGTTGCCGCTATAATGATTAGCTTGGGGTTTTGGCTGCGTTAGTTTTGCATTAAGCATGAGGCGCGCGGTCAGTGACGAAACGAGAACCATTTTTCACGTTGCGACATGACCGAACTTGAACAAGCCGCTCGACTGCGCGTTTACGTCTTCTCGTACAACCGCGCGAAGTTCCTCCGGAACTGTGCCGACTCGGTGCTCCGGCATCTGCCGGGCGCGGCGCTCACCATCATCGACGACGACAGCGAGGAGCGTCGTACGCTGAAACTGCTTGAGCGCTACGAGCGGGACGGCCATCAGGTGCTCAAGCCGTCGACCCATGCCGACGAGCAGACGTTCAAGACCGGTGGGCTCTATGCCAACAAGACGATTGCGCTCAACGATGCGATCTCGCATGGCGCCGACTATGCCCTTTACATGCACGATGACCAGCAGATCGTGCGCACATTGCGCGACACGGACATCGGGTACTTCGATGACTTCTTCGAAGCCAATCCGAAGTGTATCGAGCTCCACACCTGTTTCCTCAAGCACGACCTTCGCGAGTCCGATCGGGCCACCTCGATCGATTCGAGCGGTACCGCGTATTTTCGTGATCAAGAGGCTGCCCGCGGGCACAAGCATTTTTCCGGCTCAGGCCTGTTCCACGTCGCGCGCACGCGCGACCAGATCGGCGTTTTCGCGCTCGGTGAAAAGATCAACGAAAATAATCTGCGGGAGAAAGGGGTTTACCTCGGTTTCTACGCTTGGCCGTTCATGGGCTGGCTGCCGTTTCCCATTTCGTATCGGGGCAAACGACGGCAATTGTCACACCGCATCATTGAATGGCTGGGCGGCGGAGGCTTCCACCCGATCAACAGCCTGTCCGGTGAAGAAGAGCAACGTTTCCTCGAACGCGATATCGCCATCCGCCCGGTGGCCGAGGACATTCTGGTGAGCCCGACCATGCCGAGAGCAGAGAAATGGTCGACCATGGGCGGCTTTTACAATGCGGGTGCACGCCGTGGCTTCAAGAAGGCGGTGGCCCGGGTGATCTGGAAATGGCAGCAGGGGCGGTAGTCGGATCGGGCGTGATCCAGCCTTTGCCCTTGCATTGTGAACGTCGTCGATTGGATGCCGGGTGTGAAGCTGCCGGTGCAAGGCGGGCTTGCTCCGATGGTATCCTGAACCGACAATCTTTCCAGGGGGCATGGTATATCGGTCCGTCGCGCGCCTTGATGGCAGCAGCGCTTCACTGAGTGCTCGCGGCCCGTGGAAAGACATCATCCACGGTTCATGCCCGACGATCACGACAAGCAATGCTGGCGACGCAACTCGACCGACTGAAGCAGATCATTCCAGCCGGACGGCCGGTGGTGTATTTCGACTATGCGGTCTACGGCAACGTGGGCGATCTGCTGATCCACAAGGCCAGCGATCATTTCTTCCAGTTGAACCGCAATCGAATTCTGGATGCGTACAACCTCCAGAACTATGCCAAGGCGCTGAACAAACGTCTCCCCCGGGAGGCGGTCATCGTTTTTCAGGGTGGCGGTAACCTGGGCGATCTCTACCCCCGCCACGATCGGCTTCGTTTCGACGTATTGCGAGCCTTTCCCGACCACCGCGCAGTGATTCTGCCGCAGACGGCGTACTACGAGAACAAGCGCTCGGCACGTGACACGGTGCAGGCCTACTGTGGGTTCGAGAATCTGACGGTCTGTCTACGAGACCGGCGCAGTCTTGACCTGTTTCTCGAAGCCGGCGCGGAGCGGATCGAACTTCTGCCGGATATGGCGCACGTACTCGATGGATCGGCGTTCGTGGCCGCGGCATGCAACGGCGCACGGTCTGTGCCCCATGGCGACCTGAATTTCATGCGCCAGCCATGGCGTATCGAAGACGCACAAGACGAGGTGTGTCCGTTTGATCTTCCCACTATCGAAGTCTGGAACTGGCCGGAATATCTGACCGAGCGTGAAAAGCGCCGGATCCGGTTCGCACGCAAGTTGCACCGATGGGACGGCAAGCGCGTGCACTCAAGTCTGCCATGGCGCCTTTGGCGACGCAGCCGCGACCTCATCCTGAGCCGAGCCGTGCATTTTTTCGCCGGCCACGAGCGCATCCATACCAATCGTTTGCATGGTGGTATTTTCGGCCTGCTCTGTGATCGTGACATCGTGTTCTACGACACCGGTTACGGCAAACTCGCCGGCTATTATGAAACCTGGCTTACCGATGACCGGCGAGCAGACTTCGCGGGCGCGGTCAGACGCGCCGAGGCTGTCGTCTGAAATGCAGGGGCGATACGCCTGCGTTGCACTCGCTAACCGTACAAGACGCACGAACCGGATGATCGAGCATGGCTGATAGCGAGCCACACATGGTGGCCCAGAGCGAGGCCCGAGTACGCCCCGCGGCGATCCCGGTATGGTCATATCTGGAGCGCAAGTTGCGCAAGCGCGGCAATCGGCTGCGAACTGCGTGGCGCGAGCGAATGCAGCCGGACATCATCCGCCTGGGCGGCGTGCGTATTCCGATCGATCGTGCACTGTATTCGGACAAGATCATCCGGCGCCTTTACGACGGGGGCTATGAACGCGAAGAACGCGACGCGCTGGTGCGTACGCTGCGCCCCGCGGATCGCGTGCTGGAACTGGGTGCCGGCATCGGCTATCTGTCAGCGGTGGCGGCAGGCCGTATCGGCAGCGGGCGCGTGACCACCTGCGAGGCGAATCCGCAGCTGCTGCCGGCGATCGCCCGGGTGCACGAACTCAATGACGTCCGGCCGAGAGTGCTGCACGGCGTCATGAGCGAGCGTGGCGATATCGATCGTTGCCATTTCTATAAACACCGTAACTTCTGGTCGTCGTCGCTGCAGAAACCCGAAGGGCAATACGAGATCGTCAGTGTGCCAGTGCTGCACTGGCAGAGTGAACTGGCACGCTTGGAGCCGAGTTATCTGGTCATGGATATCGAGGGCGGCGAAATCGACCTGCTCGAGCACTTCCACGGTGCCTCGGTCGAGCGCATGCTGATCGAGTTTCACCCACGAAAAACCGGGCAGGCGGGCGTGGATCGGGTGCTCGAGCGGCTCGCGGCTCAGGGATTCGGCGCCGCGCGGGTCGAGCCCGGCGCCCATATCTATTACTTCGAGCGTTGAGATGAGTCCCGCCGGACGTCAGGAGAAATCCAGTCGTCGTCGTGCGTCGGCCTCGGGTATGCGGAGCACATTGCGCAGGTAGTTCAGACAGGTCTCGTGGCCGAGTAGCCGATAGCGATAACTTGTCAGATGAACGAAACAGGCGCCGCGTCCGGCCGCAACCATGTCGTTATCGGGGAAAGCGAGACCGTCCGGCGGCAGATCGCCGATCGCATGGTCGCGCGCGAAGCTCAGCAGGGCTTCCTGATCCTGACGATAGCATCCGCCTGCCAGTCGGCGTCGCCATTCGACCAGGAGGGGCGTGACCAGCTGGCTGTTCATCAGAATCAGGCCGCCATGAAACGGCAGTTTGCGTTCACTCGGATCCGGATAGAACAAGGCGGCGCGGGTTTCGGCTTCGGTTATCGCAGCACGGCACCACTGCGTGATCGGACGGCCGACCACAATGTCGGCATCGACGTAGAGCACGTAGCGTTGGGGAACCCAGTCGGCGAGAAAGGTCTTGCAGGTCTTGGCGACCATCTGATGGCGCGTGGCCGCCACGCGGATGGGTTCGACATGATCGAGTCCGGCGAAGTCATCCGGGGTCTCGGTGACCACATAGATTGGACCGTGATACTCGCCGGCTGCCCGCAGACTGGCGATCAGCGTCAAGGCCCAGCGTCGGTAGCGCGGTTGCAATGCGATCAACGCGATCGCGAAATGTTTAAGCTCCGGTGCGTCCGGCAGTCGGCGCGTTCTTTGCACGGCGTGCAGCATGGCCGTCGGCAGACGCCAGCGATAATAGCGGCTGCGTTGCTTGCGGATCTGGCGCCGGTCCAGTCTCGGGACCGTCGCCATCAACGCATCGTAGCGCGTATCGGAGACCTGCGCCGTGGCGGCAAGACCCGCTGGCCGGCTGTCCGGATGCGGATGAAACAAGGCATGACGCAGCGCCCGCCAGGCACCGGAGCGAGTGCGCAGCTTGTTGATCTGGGCCTGTTTCTTGTCGAGCGCGGCTTTGAAAATGTCAGGATGAACGATCGGCAGTACCGGCATCGTCTGATCGAACTCGCTGAGCCGGATGCGGCCGACGGCCTCGTTTCTGACGCAGAGCAGCAGGTTCTGGCGATACCAGGGCCGAATGTGCGTATCGGTCCACAGTTCGCGTCGAAATGGAGCGAACGTCGTATAGCCCCGTGCGGCGAAGGCGTTTGCCCAGTAGTCGGGCCAGCGTTCGTTGAGATGGCCCTTGCCGCCCTGATCCGGAATGGCGGCGGAAAACAGTACGAAGTCGGCACTGGCGGTCAGCACGTCCACCAGCGTGATCGCTCGATCGGATGGCAGATGCTCGGCCACTTCGAGACACAGGGCGAGATCGTAGCGCGAGCTCGAATCCAGTCCGTCCAGGTGATTGAAGTCGCAGTACTCAAAGGCCGATTCATCGATCTTGAGCAGCGAGCGGTCCAGCCATTCGCCTTCGTAGCCCCGGACTCGGCGCACGCCGTGTCGCTGGGCCTCCGCGAGCCAGGTGCCGACGCCGCAGCCATAGTCGATCGCCGACTCGATGCGGGGAAGTACGGAAAACAGCAGTCCGAGAATCGTCTGTGCGGAATACAGGGACCGATCGTCGCGACCGCGATAGAAATTCGTCGTGTAGCCGGTTGTGTCGGACATGGAGTAGGAATTCAGCGGGATTGCGGGGGCGTGCGGCGATGCGCGCGCAGTTCGACGATCTGCCCGAGGCGCAGCTGATACCGAATGCCGAGTTTGATACGACGCTCCGTATTCTGCGTCAGGCGGGCGAGACTATAGCGCAGCCAGGCGCGGGCCGTCGCGAGATGAAGCCGTAGCGGCACGCCGCCGACATACAGCCGCCGGGGTCGCTTGTCGCTGGGCAGGTGGGCCTGTCCGCGGCCTTTGTTGTGAGCGCGCTTGAGTAGCCAGGTTTCGCCGATCTGCTCCTCGCGCACGAGATGCTCGACGCGCGCATCGGGAACATAGACATAACCGTGGCCGTCGCGGGCGAACTCGCGCAGGAAATAGCCTTCGCCGCCCATGGCATAGGCGCCGCGCTGCGGGCCGAGGTGTTCCGGGAACCGCCGGCCGGCCAACGCGCGGCGCCGAACCGCGAAGCTGGGACCGTAGGGGTGGCGTCGAACATGGCCTTCGGCGTCGGCCGGATGATAACGGGCGAACGCCGTGGTGCCGAAATCGAAGCGCTCGCTGCGCATCCATTCGGGCGTGTTTTCGGGAAACCGCGGTTCGATACGGGCGCCGAAGACCACATCGTCCGGCCAGCGGGCGGCGGCCGCGGCGTAGGCCTGCAGGCAGGCCGGGTCTGGAATGACGTCGTCGTCGGTGAAGATCACGAGTTCGCCGCGAAGCTGATCCAGGGCGACGTTGCGAGCCCGGTTCTGTCCGCCGGCTTCGACGAACAGATGCGTCAAAGGCAGATGCTCGGCCGCGGCATCGATCACGGCCGAGGTGTCATCGCTGCTGTTGTTGTCGATGACAATGAGCTCCCAACCCAGGCCGCGGGTGTCGAGGTCTTCATAAGCGGCGAGTGTTCGAGCAAGCTGATCCGCCCGGTCGCGTGTGGCGAACACCACGCTGATGTCGAGCGACCGGGTGGTGTCATCGCCCGACGATGCATCGGGCGTATTCAAATCGGGCATCTGTTTCCAGCCCCTGCGAAACGCGTGCGTGCGAAGGATAGCATTGGCCGTGGCGCGGCATTATCGCGGCCACGCGGCGCGGCGCTGCCATCGGTATAGTAGGCGCGATCCGAAAGACAACAGGACACGAGAGTATTTGCATGAGCGATCAGGCCAATATCGTGGTCGATCCGGCCGAACTGCCGACACCGCGTTCCTTCGGCAAGCGGTTGCGACACTATCGACGCGATTGGTCGTGGCGATTGCGTCTGCGGCGTCTGCCGCGCGACCCGGTGCCCGAGGGCCGTGCCGATCCGCAGTGCCCCGATTTCGCCGTGGGTGCCATCGCGATCTCGCGCAAGTATTGCGACTGGTGCCTGTCGATGATCGATACGCTGCGCCGGGCAGGCGAGTACTCGGGCCCGGTATACGTGGTCACCAATCGGCCGGAGATGTTCGCTGAGGCTGACAATGTCTTTCCGATCACCGTGCCCTACAGCCGGGTTCGCCTGATCTCGAAAAGCTGCAAGCCAATGTTGTTCGAATGGCTGCCGCATCGATATGTCGCCTATATCGATGCCGATGTGATCGTGACTGCGCCGATCGCCGCCTGGTATCGACGGGCGCGTGAGCGGCTGGCCCGGGTCGCCGCGCCCCTGTTGACCTATCGTGCCGGCAACCCCTTGCCGGACTCGTTCCACGGCGGCTTGTTGTTCGCCGAACGCGAAGCGGCGCTCCCGTTCTTGCGGCGTTGGCTCGGCATGCTGCGCAGCGGGCGTTATCTCTCGGACCAGGTTGCGCTCAAGCGCATTGCCACGGCGGACGCTCCGGCCTACTACGACGATGAGGGGTTCATTTATCTCTACAAGCTCGTCGAGGGCAGCCCAGAGGGCGCACGAACCGAGCCGCCGACCTTCGTGCACGTCACCGACCGGATGATCCAGGATCATCCGCCGGAGGAACTGAAGGCCTATCTGAGCGACCGGCTGGGGGTGGCGCGTCTGCCCGAACATTTCGGTCCATACCAACAGGGCAGTTGACGGGATGACGAGCAGGCCGCGACGTATGGCCACGGCTGCAGGTACGGATCGAGGGCGATGCCTCAGCCGAATCGCGCCGTGACAGA
This sequence comes from uncultured Gammaproteobacteria bacterium, assembly GCA_963835375.1. Lineage (GTDB taxonomy): Bacteria > Pseudomonadota > Gammaproteobacteria > Nevskiales > Salinisphaeraceae > Salinisphaera. The sequence goes on along the minus strand of CAWIGB010000013.1, from coordinate 241,471 downwards.
GTCGATGCGCAAGCGGCTGGCGATGCCGGTGCGGCCGGCAGAGGCGGTGTCGCGACGTGGCATCCTGCTCTGGGACGCGAGTGTTTTGTCCGATCGCCCCGGTGGTCCGTTGTTCGATGTTCACGCCTGGCGGGCACGCCATCGGATACTGCGCGAGGCGGAGGGGCGGGGTGCCGCTTATTTTCTAAGGGCGGGCGCCGAGACGGTCTGGGTTCTGCGGCATTATCGCCGCGGCGGCATGCTGGCCCATCTCAATCGCGATCGCTATGCCTGGGTTGGCGCCTCGGCGAGCCGCCCGGCGCGCGAACTCAGGCTGCTGGCGGCTCTCTATAATAGAGGCCTGCCGGTGCCGCGCCCGGTGGCGGCCCGGGCCGTGCGTCGCCAGGGGCTCACATATACCGCGGATCTCGTCACCGAGGCCATTGCCGGAACACGCGCGCTTGCGGATTGGCTCGGCGAACAGCCGCTCGACCTCGGTGCCTGGCAGGACCTCGGCGCGGTCATCGCGCGCATGCATCAGGCGGGCGTATGGCACGCGGATCTCAACGCACGCAACGTGCTCATCGATGGCGAGCGTCGTTTCCATCTCATCGATTTCGACCGGGCGCGTTTCCGGGGCGACGGGGCCTGGCGTGAAGCCAACCTGAAACGCTTCCGCCGCTCGCTCGACAAGTTCGACGGCCGCTGGGCGACGTTCCACTTCACCGAAGACGACTGGCAGGCGCTGCTGGCGGGCTATCGCGCTGCTTTCGGCCGTTTGTAGGGATTGTAACCCTTGCGCTTGAAGCGCTGGTGCAGCCAGAAATACTGCGCCGGATCTTCGTTGACCACCGATTCGATGATGGCATTGATCTGGCGCGCGTCGGCGGCTTCGTCGCCGCTCGGAAAATCGGTCAGCGGCGGCTTGATGATCAACCGATAACCCTGGCCGTCTGCACGACGCAGGGTGAAGAACGGGATCACCGTGGCCTTGGTCATCTTGGCCATGCGGCTGACCGCCACGTGCGTGCGCGCGGGCTGGCCGAAGAAGTCGACCACTACGCTGAGTCGTTTCCCGGCCTTCTGATCGGCGGCGTACCACACCGCGTCGCCGCGACGCAGCGCGGCGAGAAGGGCGACCACGTCGCTGTCCGCGATGCTGGCGCCGCCGATATGCGCTTCACGCCGCGTGCGCATCACACGCTCGACGACGGGATCCTTGGGCGGCTTGTACATGGCCGTCGTCTGGAAACCGAGTTCGGCCATGTATTTCTGGGCCATGCGCACGCCCAGTTCGAGCGAGGTGGTATGCGCCGACAGCAGAATGATGCCGCGCCCGCGTGTAGCGGCATCGTCCAGATGATGCAGGCCTTCCACGTGCGCCAGGCGATCGACCTTGGCCTGGCTGCCCCACCAGCAGATGCCCGTTTCAAGTGCGCCCTGGCCGACGGAACGAAAATGCGCGTCGAGCAATGCCTTGCGTTCGGCGTCCGAGAGTTCGGGGTAGCAAAGCCTGAGGTTGATATCGGCCACGCGCCGGCGTTCGGGCACCACGTACGCGGCGATTCGTCCGAGCCGGGCGCCGAGCCACATCTGGAACCGATAGGGCAGCTGGCTGAGCAGCCAGCCGAGGCCCATCAGGAGCCAGCTCGGCCAGAAACGCGGGGCGATCAGACGTGGGTTGTCGTTGTTTTCGGAGTCGGAAACTGCCATTCAGCCCACGCAGGCCGGCGTGTGCTGCCTGCTGCCATTGTCGGGTCGCGTCGGTGCGGCGTGCTACACAGCGTGCAGCGGGCTTTGTATCATGCTCGAAACAAGCCCGCGAATAAACCCCGGATGGATCTGATCCCGTCGTTTACCGACAGCCGCGTTCTGGTCGTCGGCGATATCATGCTCGACCGCTACTGGTACGGCGACACGGGACGTATTTCGCCCGAGGCTCCGGTGCCGGTGGTCCGCATCGGCGACGAAGAGCGACGGCTGGGCGGCGCCGCGAACGTGGCGCTCAATCTGGCACGGGTCGGGGCATGCACACGCTTGATCGGCGTGATTGGCGCGGACGAGCCGGGGGAGGCGACCCGCGGCCTGCTGGCCGAGGCGGGGATCGTGGATGATCTGGTCGAGAGCCCGGATCATCCGACCATCGCGAAGCTGCGGATCGTCAGTCGCAACCAGCAACTCATTCGGCTCGACTTCGAGCGGTCGTTTGCAATGGATGGCGCGTTCGATCGTGAGGCGCTGGTTGCTCGGGTCCGTGCCGCGCTGGCCGCCACGGATGTGGTGGTCTGCTCCGACTACGGCAAGGGCACGCTGGCCGATGTGGCCGAGGTCATCCGGCTTGCCCGCGAAGCGGGCGTGCCGGTTCTGGTCGATCCAAAGGGTCGCGACTGGCAGCGCTATGCCGGCGCCAGTCTCATCACGCCGAATGCTGCCGAATTCGAAGCACAGGTGGGGCACGGTGCCGCGGACATGGGGATCGATGCCGATCTGTGGCTGACCGAGCAGGCCGCGCATACGCGTCAACGCCTGGATCTCGATGCCTTGCTGATCACGCGCAGCGAGAAGGGCATGAACCTGTTCGCGGCCGAGGGCGATCTTCATCTGCCGACACAGGCACGCGAGGTGTTCGATGTGACCGGCGCCGGGGACACCGTGATCGCCATGGTCGCCGCCGGTCTGGGCGCAGGGTTGAGCCTGCCGGATGCAGCCGCGGTGGCCAATCTGGCCGCGGGTATCGTCGTTGGCAAGCTGGGCACTGCGACGGTTACTCCCGCAGAGCTGCGCCAGGCCGCGCGGGCGCAGCGCGCGAGCGATCGCGGCGTGGTCGATGAAGACGCTCTCGCCGAATGGTTCGAGCAGGCGCGTGCGCGTGGCGAGCGGATCGTGATGACCAACGGTTGTTTCGATCTCCTGCACCCCGGGCACATCGCCTATCTGGAGGCAGCGCGAGCGCTGGGCGACTGGTTGGTTGTCGCGGTCAACGACGACGCGTCGGTCACGCGGCTCAAGGGGGTGGATCGGCCGCTCAACGACCTGGCGCATCGCATGCAGGTGCTGCGCGGCCTGGCTGCGGTCGACTGGGTGGTGCCGTTCGCCGAGGACACCCCCGAGCGCCTGATCTGTCGTCTGCTGCCTGACGTACTCGTCAAGGGAGGGGATTATGAGATCTCCCGGATCGCCGGCGGGGCCTGCGTCATCGAGGCGGGCGGGGAAGTGCGAACGCTGGAGTTCGTGCCCGGTTTCTCGACGACGGCGATCGTGGATCGTCTCCGTCGCGACGACGCCGACGGCGGCTGAGCCGGGCATGCGCATACGCCGATCGGACGCCACGGCGGGTGGTCGGGCTGCTGCCTCGTGCCATCGATTCGGTACGGTCTTTCGTCGGGCCCCCTCGTGATCTGGCGCCGGATCTATGCCGGCATCACATATCTTCTCGTGCCCGTGGCATTCGGCTATTTCGCCTGGCGTGCGCGGCGCGAACCGGCTTATCGAGATCACTGGCGCGAGCGCCTTGGATATGTTGATGCCCCGACTGGCCAAACCCTGTGGGTGCATGCGGCCTCGGTCGGCGAGGTCATTCTGGTCACGCCGCTCATCGAGGCGCTCATCGAGCGCTACCCCGACCATCAGATCCTGCTGACCACATTCACCCCGACTGGTCGCGACGAGGCGCGCCGACGCCTCGGCGATCGCGTTGCCCGATCCTACCTACCGCTGGATACGCCCGGCTGCCACACGGCGGTTCCTGCATCGCGCACAGCCGAGTCTCGGCATTCTTGCCGAGACGGAGCTGTGGCCGAATCTCATTGCAGCCACAGCGCGCGCCGAGGTGCCGCTTGCCCTCGTCAACGCGAGTTTGTCAGCACGTTCGGCGGCCCGCTATCAGCGCTGGCCTCTCTCTCTGGCGGCACGCTTCATGTTGACGCGGTTCGACCGCATCGCCGCGGCCGAGCCGGAGCATGGCGAGCGGTTCATTGCGGCTGGCGCGCGGGCTGGCACGGTCGAGGTGACAGGCAATCTGAAATACGATCGTCGAGAGAACCAAGAGGCCGAGTCGGCGGCCCTCGAGTTGCGCCGGACGTGGCAGGCAATGGCACGCCCGGTCTGGCTTGCGGCGAGTACCCATGCCACTGAAGAAGCGCAGCTGATCGATGCGTTCGCCGCGCTTCGGCGTCGTCACCCGACTTGCTCTGGGTGATCGCGCCGCGACATCCGCAACGGTTCGATGAGGTGGCGGAACTGCTCGGCCATACCGAGTGGCGCTATGCGCGACGCCGCCACGGAGATCAAGTCGACAACCGAACCGATATCGTGCTCGCCGATACCCTGGGTGAACTGGATATGTTCTATGCGCTCGCTGACGTGGCGTTCGTCGGCGGCAGCCTGGTGCCCGGCATCGGTGGCCACAACATCATCGAACCGGCCGCTGCGGCCTGCATGTTCGTAACTGGCCCGCATATCGACGAATGGCGTGAAGCGATGGCGCTCATGGTCGACGTGGGTGGCGCCGCCGTCGCGCCAGGTCCGGATGACGTTGTCGATGTCACCGACCATTGGCTGGACGATGCTGTGTTGCGCCAGAGAGCGGGGCGAAGTCTCGCCGCCGTCGCGGCTTCGCATCGAGGTGCGCTCGTTCGGACACTTAAGGTTTTGGAAGAGGTGATCCGCGTGCCGTTCTGAAACCCGTTATCGCGATTATCCATCGAGCATGGTGGCGGTGTATTGAGTCTCTGATTCGCCGGCTTGTCGAGTAATTTGACAGATGATCGATCCCGGTTGAGTTGGTCTGGCGGTCGCCATCATGAAATCAACGAATTGAAGTAATCGCTGTCTTCTTGTCGGTCTTGATTCGTCCGAAAAAATGAATTCAGGCCATGAGGCTGTCGTAGAATCTGTCAATAAAAATTTTCTCCGTTGATGTTTTTTTCAAGTTATTGAGTATTAAATTTAAAAAAATTTGGCACAAGATCTGCTTCCTAATAGATAGCCGGGTCCGGAATTCGTCCGCAGGCATGTCAATTCAGGGGCATGAGCATGAAGACCCTCTACGGTACTGCTGTTGGCGCAATGGCTGCCTTGATGGTTGCCGGGCCGGCCTTCGCCAGTCAGGTTGATGTGCAGGCGCCCGCTGTGCATGAGCGGGCGCTCTATTACGTCGAGAACGCGGCGGGTTTTCTGAATGTCGACTCCTTCTCGACTCAGGCCAACGCCGGGTACTGGACGATCGGCGCGACCAATTCGTCGAGCAGCCTGCTTGAGGCCACTCGGACGGCGAACTACAAAAGCGCGACCTTCGGTGTGTATGATCCTGGCGACCCGACGAATCGTCTGAATCTCTTGGGGGCCGGGGCCCGTTCGGGCGCGAACAATGATGGAATCACTGGTTGTCTGAAGTGCAGGACGGCGAACGGCACGTTTGTGCCGTATTACACCGACGCGAATTCGGTACAGAACGATCTTGAAACTGCGGACTTTGGCGGCGATATCTTCGGTTATTTTCTGACTATCGGCGGCCATACTTACTACTCCGACGCCATGCTCAATGGTGGCACTGACCGCCTGGTCAGCTATGAAGGCACCTCCGGCGGGAAAGGTCTCATGAACGAGTATCTGTTCGGTTGGGCGGATGGCGCCGACAACGATTATCAGGACTATGTGGCGACCGTCGAGTCGACCCGCCCGGTTCCTGAGCCGTCCTCGATTGCCATGTTCGGTGTCGGCCTTATCATGATTGGCTTTGCCATCCGCCGGATGCAGCGACGAGACGCCTGAAAGTGCCTGCGGCGACGCTAGCTTTCGCATAGTCGACCATTCTCAATGGCCATCAGATGATCCGCTTCGGCCGGCCTTTTTATTCGGGGACGCGACATCGCGAGGTTGTTGCAAGTGGATCGCGCAAGTCACGAACGTTGAATTGACGCGCGCGAAGCGAGCTCGACCCCATCGGTTGGATAGTCCGCAGCGATTTCCAAGTGGCGATCTGCGGGGTTAGGCCTCCTACGGTAGCGACTGTCGGTTGAAGTAGCCGTGACCGGGCGTCGCTCGATCAAGGCTCTGATGATGACCCCTGGCGTGATAGAAGGCGAAGTAGTCGGCCAGGCCAGGCCAGGCCAGGCCAGGCCTGGCCCGGCTCGGGCGTCGCGTCCGCCGTCGTAGGCGTGCCGATAGACCTCCTCGTGCTTCGCGCTGCGCCAGAGGCGCTCGATGCCATCCAGCGCAACCTTGGCCTTGAAGGCCGATTAGTGATTGCGGCTCTTGCTTCGCATCAATGATTCTGAGCCGTGTCCGGCTATTGCGGAGCAACTCATTACTTAGCACTCTGTCCGGCTCAAAGTATGTCGCCGGCGCGGCCGGAGCTGGTGCCGCTTATTGAACGGAGCCGGACGGCACGCCCTGCGATGTGAATCGCTGGCTTTTTGATGGCCGCTGTGGCGCTGCCAGGACGGAGGAGTGTGTCAGGTTGGGGCGTTTTGTCCGCGGGCCGCGACAACCCGTTGGCTCGGTCGGCAAGACCTTCATCTGCCGGATGGGCATGCAGCGCTGAAACGCTCTTCGGTTGCTTGGAGCCGGGCATTACTCGAGACGCGCGGTTGTCGAAGAATTTGACAGCTCGACACAGCAGCGAAGCTCTCCTTATCAGTGAGCGATAGTAAGAACAGCAGCTTAGGCCGAGCATTGGTTTGTAGTGATTGATAGGCAACGCCGATAAACCAATACAGGGTTGATCCACCCGTCGGGAAAATTGCCAATCACTATTGTGCGCTTTACAAAAATTTGCAAGGCGCTGAAATAAAATAAAAAAATATTTGGCACATACGTTGCTTGCAAGCCCGTAGCCGAGTGATTTCGGCGGTCCACTCATCCCAATACGGGAAGCTGATGATGATGATGAAAATGTTTTATGGTTCGGCTGCTGTCGTTGCCGCCATGGCTTTCGCCGGCACCGCTTTCGCCAGTCAGATCGACGTCAATACGAATACGGGCAGCGAGCCGTCGCTCTACGATATAGCCAACACGCCGACCGATAATAACGGCGCGCTGTTCTCCGACCTGAATGCCAATTCTCCGCAGGTCAACAACGCGCACTGGACCGGTGGGGCCAATGGCAGCAGCAACAGCGTTCTGCAGGCCACGTGGACGGCGAATCCCGCTAACGCGACGTTCGGCGCTTACAGCATCTACGATCCGTCGACCAAGCTGAACCTGCTATACGGTCGGTCCGAAAGCTCGGCCCGAATACCGACACAAATACCAAAGGCTTTTTGAACTACCTCGGCAGCGGGAAGTTCAGCGCCTACACGCAGGATGTGAGTACGGGCAAGAGAGCAATCTGCAATCGGCCAACCTTGGGTCGAGTGTGTTTGGCTACTTTCTGACCATTGGTGGCAACACCTATTACTCGGACAGCAAGCTCAACGGTGGTAGTGACCGCATGGTCGGCTATCAGGGCGACAACAGCGGCTCGTTGCTGATGAACGAGTACCTGTTCGGCTGGGAAGATGGCACCGACAACGATTACCAGGACTACGTGGCGACCGTCGAGTCGGTTCGCCCCGTGCCGGAGCCGTCGTCGATCGCCATGTTCGGGGTTGGCCTGCTCATGATCGGGTTTGCCGCTCGTCGCATGCAGAAGCGCGACGTCTGAATGCCCTCGCTATGACTGCCTTTGTGTAGTCGGCCACACGGGGTGGCCAGAAACGGCCCGCCTTCTCGGCGGGCCGTTTCTGTTGGAGCGAGCACGACGGAGCTCTGCCCTCGGGAGCGCCGACCAGCGCTGGCCACGCAGGCCGAGTGCTGTAGTCACCTTCTGAAGACCGGTCGCACTTCAAGCCCCGCGTGGAGCAGGGTGCTCATCGCCGAGGTGTCACCAGTTGCGACACGGCGCACGGACGAATTCGCTCGCGGGTTGCAACCCTGTCGCCCGGGCGGGGCACAAGCTATCGTTTTTTGTGAAAACGTATGCCTCATGTTGCGCCCCGCCTTATCGCATAGGCGACTAATGTCGAAGCAATACAAGGTTGCGAGCCGAAAACCGCGGCGGTACGCGTTTTCGGCGCCCTGAAGACCCAGGCGCTACCAGCACCAGGTGTTCATGGCGCTGGTTATTCGCAAAAGAAAGGGTAAAGTGTAAAGCGAGGGCTAATACTCAATCGGCTAACCAGGGGGAGCGTCATGGCAATCGGTGTATGGATCAGCTTGATCCTTTATTTTCTTTTGATGCTTGGCATAGGCTTCTACGCTTGGCGTAAATCCACCGCTTCGTCCGAAGAGTACATGCTCGGTGGGCGGAATCTCAGTCCGGCGGTTGCCGCGCTGTCCGCCGGCGCATCAGACATGAGTGGCTGGCTGCTTCTGGGCTTGCCCGGGGCGCTCTATGTGGCGGGTTTGGTCCAGGCGTGGATCGGTATCGGCCTGTTCGTGGGGGCTTTCGTGAACTGGATCGTCGTGGCACCTCGCCTGCGCGAGCAGACCGAACGCTACGACAATAGCCTGACCATCCCTGAATTTCTGGCCAATCGCTTCCCGAGCAAGGCCATGGCGCTCCGCACCGTATCGGCGATCATTATCGTCGTGTTTTTCGCGGTGTATACCGCTTCGGGTCTGGTTGCAGGTGGCAAACTGTTCACCAGCGCGTTTGGTGGGCTTATCCATATCGGCTCGCTCAGCGAGTACGCTGTGGGCGTCTGGCTGACGCTGATAATCGTGCTGACCTATACCGTCGTGGGTGGGTTTCTGGCGGTGAGCCTCACTGATTTCGTCCAGGGCTGCATCATGATGGTGGCCCTGGTGCTGATGCCCATCGTCGTGCTGTTCGGCAGTGGCGGCGGCGGATACTCTCAGGCCTCGCAAACGTTGGCCGGAGTGGACCCGAACTTCCTTTCCTGGACGCACGGGTTGACGATCATCGGATTTTTATCGGCCGTGACATGGGGGTTGGGCTATTTCGGCCAGCCGCACATCATCGTTCGCTTCATGGCGGTTCGCTCAGTAGCCGAAGTGCCGAAAGCCCGTAACATCGGCATGACGTGGATGTTCATCTCGCTGGCGGGTGCCATCAGCCTGGGTATATTCGGTCGAGCTTATGCTGTGCGTAATGGGCTGTCTGTTGATGACCCCGAGACGATCTTCATCATCCTGTCGCGCCTGCTGTTCAACCCGCTGATCACCGGCTTCCTTTACGCGGCGCTGTTGGCGGCGATCATGAGCACGATCTCCAGCCAGCTTCTGGTCTCGTCCTCTTCGCTCACTGAGGATTTTTATCGGCTGTTTCTGCACAAGGATGCAAGCGAGCGCGAAAGCGTGTTGATCGGCCGGCTCAGCGTACTGCTGGTCGGCGTGACCGCTGCATTCATAGCGCGCAATCCCAACTCGCAGGTTCTCGGGCTGGTCAGCCATGCCTGGGCTGGCTTCGGGGCTGCATTCGGGCCGCTAATGATACTGTCGCTCACCTGGCGTCGGATGTCCGGCAGCGGCGCAGTCGCTGGCTTGATCGCTGGTGCGGTCACCGTGATTTTCTGGATCTCGATGGGATGGGACGGCAGTTTCCTAGGTGGGCCGGGGGTCTATGAAATCATCCCGGGCTTCATCGTGGCGTGGGTCGCCATCTTTGTCGTGAGTCTCATGACCGAGTCGCACGGCGAGTACCGCGCGCTCGAGACGAACTGACGGCCGGGTAGTAATCGATCCGGCAAGGCCCCGGCCCGGGGCCTTGCCGAACAGACGTAAAAGCTGTCAAGTGGAGCCGTCGCGCGGAACGCTTTTTTGCCGCTGTCGGTTTCCCAGCGGTTAACGCTCGGGTTGATTGTCGAGCGCGTTCATTTTCTATTGGATTGCTAGGGCCAGCCTTGAGCATCATGCATTGGTGGGGTTGTGCGCGATATGAGGCGTCTACGCGTAATCACGAGCCCATCGACAACGCGTTGCATGTAACTGCAGTTTTCGGCCTGCGCTCCACCTGCCCCCTCATCGGGTTAGGTTTCTGGCCGCGAGATCGTGTTGGGTCGCTTGTGTTGCAGCCTGCATAGCCGTCTTTTCGACGTGCAAATCATATTGCAGTTGAGCAGCGAACTGAGGGATCGCGCCAGCGGCTGTTCCTTGGCAAGGAAAGGCGCAGCGCGTCCAGCGCAGTCGCACGACACAAGCGAGCGGCAACCCCGGGGTGGGGTCTCTTGTTCTTTGCAGGGAGCCTGTCCCGCAGGGCTGCGTCTTACATGAGCGAATGGATCGTGCCCGCCGCGCTCATGGACGGCAATGATAAAGCACCGCGTTTACGTGTTTTTTTTAACGTACGAGCCTATCGTGCCGCCGATGGAAGCATCGCCAACGTCCGCGTCGATTCGGTGATCGAAAACGACCAGACTTACGCAGTCGCTCCTAATAACGAGTCTTATAATGCCAAGATCACTGTTGGTGAGAACAGTTACTCGATTACCGGGTTGACTCAGTACACCCAGACGCGCTGGCATAAAGTGCTGTGGACCCGGGGCCGTCACCGATACTTCGCGGGCGTATCGACCGCTTATCTGCAGCGGTCGAAAGCGGTTTCCAGGTACGCAAACTTACAGCCGTCCAACCAGTTTCTTGACTCGGTTCCGCAGGCTGCGGAACCGATGACGAATCTGGACCAGACCCCCGACATGGGGGCGACCGGAGCGCAGGCGGGCATAGGCCCCTTGCCGAGATGGACTTCCACGTATGTGGTCTCCGGCGATCGGCGTGCCTTCGCATGGATGTTGGCGAATGACAACGCAGCCGGTGGCTATGGATTTCATTACAGGGATGGTGCGACTGGTCGGCCCGTCACCATCGTCGACCATCCCTATATCACGATCGCCGATTATAATTGGGCAAGCCAGGCAGGTGGGGACTTCGCTAAAGATCTGTTGCCGACTTGTGCCGGTGACTGCAGCAATCCGAACCGGTTCGAAATAGCGCATCAGCCGTCGATCGGTTACGTACCGTACCTTGTTACCGGCGACTTCTATTACCTCGAAGAGATGCAGTTTGAAGCGAGCTATGACCAGCTCTGGACCAATCCGGAATATCGCAACTACACCAAGGGGCGTTTGATCGGCGCCAATCCTCAGGTCCGTGGTCAGGCATGGGCGCTGCGCAGCATCTCCGATGCGGCGTTCGCTACGCCCGACAAGGATCCGTTGAAACGTTATTTCACGGATCAGATCAAGTACATTGTGGACGACTACATCAATACGTACGTTGATAAGTCGTCTGCCCATCCCCTGCATGTGCTGGATGGAGGCGAGGCGATCATTTACCCGCTCAATGGTGCGACAGAAGTCGGTATCGCACCCTGGCAGCAGGATTTCTTCACTTGGGCGGTGGGTCATGCGGCGGAACAAGGGGTGCCGGAGGCCGAGACGTTGTTGCAGTGGATGGCTAAATTCCAGGTCGGTTTAATGACCTCGGCCAAAGAGGGGGCGACGAGCGGGTTCTGTTGGCTGGAGGCATCTGGCTACAAGTTCCAGGTTCGCGACTCGCGGGGGGCGCCGCAGTATTCGGATCTTGCTCAGGTATACAAGGCAACTTATCCAACGCTGGCCGGCCTGAAGTGCGACTCTCAGGAGATGGCCAACGCGATGAGTTCGTCGACTAGTACGCAGCAGATCGGCGAAATGGATGGCTATTCGAGCTCCGCAACGGGTTTCCCGTCGAATCTGCAGATCGCGCTTGCCGCTGCTGCAAACAGCGGCATCGACAGGTCTGGCGAAGCCTGGTCTGTTTTCTCGAGTCGCTCGGTCAAACCGGATTACTCCAACTACCCGAACTTTGCGGTGGTGCCGCGTTGACTGTTCTACAGAGTGTTGCGAGTCAAGCTGCTTGGTTCGCGGCACTGCTCGGGCCATGGGCGGTGCGGTAAGCTATGCTGTCGTTGGCTTTGATAACAGTCTCGATCGCGGGAGCGCATGGGCGTAAAGCTGGATATTGATCTTGTCGCCGCGGCGCGACCGAACTTCATCAAGATTGCTCCGCTGTTTCACGCCCTGGCTCGCGAGTCGTGGTGCGATGTGCGGCTGATACACACGGGGCAGCACTACGATGAGAATATGTCGGCCGCCTTTTTCACTGACTTCGCGCTTCCCAAGCCTGATTTGCATCTCGGGATCGGCAGTGGAACGCATGCTGAACAGACAGGGCGTACGCTCATGGCTTATGAGCGCATCTGTCTTGAGCATCGCCCCGATTGGGCGATCGTGGTGGGCGACGTCAATGCCACGCTTGCCTGTTCGCTTGCCGCGACCAAGATTGGGATTCGCGTCGGGCACGTCGAGGCGGGGCTGCGAAGCCGCGATCGCAGCATGCCCGAAGAGGTCAACAGAATCCTGACCGATGCGGTGGCCGATGTGCTCTGGACGCCTTCGGATGATGCCGGCGACAATCTCCGCTCTGAAGGCATTCCCGAAGAGCGTATCGATTTCGTCGGTAACATCATGATCGATACGCTCGAATTCATGCGTCCCCGTATCGAGGTGTCCCGAGTCCGCGAAGGCCTGGGCCTGGTTGCGGGCGGTTACGCCGTGGTCACTCTGCATCGGCCGTCAAATGTGGATGATCCGGCACAGCTGTCGATGTTGGTGGATGCGCTTGTTCGTATCAGCGCCGAGCTGCCTCTGGTGTTTCCGGTACATCCGCGTACCCGGGCGCGTCTCGACGAGGCCGCGCTATGGCGGCGCCTGGACGCATGCGTTGGCATCCGACTGGTTGAGCCGCTGGGGTATGTGAGTTTCATGAACATCCTGACCGGCGCCGCCCTCGCAATCACCGATTCGGGAGGTATGCAGGAAGAAACGACTTACCTCGGCATTCCCTGTCTTACGATACGCACGACAACAGAGCGACCGATCACTTTGACGCAAGGCACCAATCGTCTGGTTCGCGGTGATCAACTCCGTGACGCGGTGGATGCCGTCCTGGCTAAGGCGACGCGATCCACCGCGCTTCATCGGCCCCCGGCGTTGTGGGACGGCCGCGCCGCCGCTCGAATCGTGGATAGCCTAAGGCGTCGGATGTGACTGAGTGTTCGCGAGGAGGCAGTCGTGGTTGTCGAAAAAGTAAACAGTCTTACCGCCATCCGGGCGCCATTTTATTGCGCTTCCGACAAGGGTGCTGGACGCCTCGAAAAGTTTGATATACTTGGGGCTCAGTTAAAGCGCAATCGTGCGGACTGGAGTTTTTCCGATGAAAAACACGATCACTAGCAAATCTCGACGTGCCCGCTTGGTGGCACGTGCCGCGGTCGTCGCCTTGTCCATGAGCGTGGCGCCCATGGCGCTGGCGACATCGTCGGGCGGTTCGGCTCCCGAAGGGGCCGGATATCTGCTCTCTTATGGATCCAACTATCATCAGACGAATGGATTCCACGATGGTGGGATCGGTAGTTATGGTGGTAGGCATGACGTTCCCGAGCCGGCGACCTGGGGCATGTTTGGCCTCGGATTGGCGATGATCGGGATAGGCGTAGCGTCGCGCCGCCGGCGCATTCGCGCCTCTAACGACTGATGCCGTATTCGGGCGGCAATTGCCGCCCGGCGCTAGCGTTAACCCCCGATGCCGATTCACGGCATCGGGGGTTTTTATTGGGCAATATCGATCATTCGCGATCGACTCAGCCTCCCGCGCGCCCCGGCTCTAGCTTCAGTCGAGTGTCGTAAAACCTGTCACTCGTGCTCGCTCCGCGCCAAGCGATTGATAACGTTGATCAAGCGCCCGCGCAATTGAGCAAGCGGGGCGGGCCGCCGGTTTGCGTCCGGTAGCCCTCATGCCCGAATCGACGTCCGGCGTCTTTTTTAATGTCTTGATTGGTAATGAGATTATTTCAGCGCCAAGTTATGCGCAACTTCGCTTGACGGCGCGGATGCTGTAGTGCGCCAGCTGGCACGATCCTCAGAATTCAGGGCGAAATTGTCGAAATAATTAACGCTTCGCCACCGTCGAGCCGCCAATTGCGGTAATATCGAGATCGCAAGAGTCGCCGCCATTCAGCAGGCTGGTTCGCCGCCTGCGCCCGCCCGTTTAGGGTAGAGGCGACATGTCGCGCAATAGTGACAATTAGCGAGAGAGACTTCGTCCGAACGTCATGCGTCTCGGTCGGCGCCTTCAATGCTTGGGGATTCATGAATACGCTTCGTATTTTCAATCACCACGTCCATGTCAAGTTTCTTTTGCTGGGCGTGCTGCATTTCGTGCTGTTGATTGGCTCGGTGTTCGCAGCGGTCAATATCCGATACATCACCGCCGATACCTCGGTCATTACGGATTACCCATTGATGACGCTCAAGGCGGTCGCCTATGCGGTGGTGATCGTGCTTTGTTTGAGCGCGATGGGGCTGTATCGACCGCAGCGCGAAAATCGTTACTTGGCGTTGTTCGTCCGCGTGGTGGTGGCTCTGGTCTTCGGTGCGGTTTTGGCCATCGTGGTCTATTACGTGCTGCCCGGTCTTTACCTTGGCCGGGGCGTCTTCGGCCTGAGTCTCTTGCTGTCGCTGATCGGCGTTGCCGTCGCACAGATGGTTTTCCATGCCACCGTCGATCAGAAATCGGCGCCATGGCGCGTACTTTTTTACGGCGCAGGCGACAATGCGGCCGAGTTGCTGGCTTTCATGCGGCGCCGCAGCGATCACTCGCTGTTCAATCTCGTGGGCTGCGCGGTGATCGAGGGTGAGCAGGTCAAGGTTGCCGATTCGCTGCAGTGCCGCGTCGATACGACGCTTTCAGAATACGCCCACCGACATGATATCGACGAAGTGGTCGTGGCCATGGATGATCGCCGCCGTAATTTTCCGTCGGATGCGCTGATCGAGTGTCGCGTGTCCGGCATCAACGTAGTGGACATGCTCACGTTTTATGAACGACAGACCGGAAAGGTGAAGACCGAGCTCTTGCAGCCGAGCTGGATCATCTTTTCGCACGGTTTTCGCCAAGGGGCGGTTGATAACGTGCTGAAGCGCTTGCTGGATTTGTTGGCGTCGCTGGCGTTGCTTCTCGTGCTCTGGCCGTTCATGGTCATTGCGGCGATCGCGATCAAGGTTGAGGATGGCCTGACCGCGCCGGTGTTGTTCCGCCAGACGCGGGTCGGTCTTAATGGTCGTGAATTCCCGATATACAAGTTCCGCAGCATGCGCACTGATGCCGAAGCAATGTCCGGCCCGCAGTGGGCGACGCAGGATGATCCGCGCATCACACGAGTGGGTCACATCATTCGCAAACTGCGCATTGATGAGCTGCCGCAGCTGTGGAATGTTTTCATTGGCGATATGAGCCTGGTGGGGCCGCGGCCCGAGCGGCCCGAGTTCGTGGAGCATTTGACCACGGTCTTGCCGTATTATCGGGTGCGCGAATGCGTCAAACCGGGGGTGACTGGCTGGGCTCAGCTTGGGCTACCCCTACGGCGCGTCCGACGATGACGCCAACGGGAAACTGCAACTCGATCTGTATTACGTGAAGAATCGCAGCCTGTTTCTCGACCTGCTCATCCTGATCAACACGATAGAGGTTGTGTTGTTCCGGCAAGGGCAGCCGCTGAGCGGCCTTACGGCCCGCTCGAAGGGCTGATTGCGGGTCGTTCGCGATGTTTCCGGACCTGAATATCACCCAGATATGGCTGTTGTCCAATGGCGTGGGCGCGTTGGCGTTCTTTGCCTTGACAGCTTTCATGATCTTCGGCGTTCGGGCGCATCACGCGGCCTCGCGGCTCTTGCTGGCGGCCTGCGCGATGACCGGCTGCTGGTTCACGTTCCTTGCGGTGGCGCCGTTGTTCTCGATAACGCACCGTGCTCGATGTCGTGGAAACGGCGCGTACCGGGCTGTGGCTTGTGACTGCCGCCTGGGTCGTGCCGGTTGACAGCGCATTCGCACGTCACCGCTGGCGCGCGGAGTTAGCCCTTATGTGGCCGGCTGCTGATCATGGCTTGTCTGCTGTGGCGGCTAGCCGGCCCGACGGGGACCGCCGCGACCGGCCACAGCGTGTTGTTCACCGTGGGCGCGATCGCGATGAGCCTCTATGGCCTGGTGCTTGTCGAGCAGACATACCGTGGCAGTGGGCTGGATGCGCGTTGGGCCGTGAAATACCTGTGCCTGGCGCTGGCAACGCTGTTCGCCTATGACTTCGTGATGTATTCGGGAGCGCTGGTCGCTCATCGCATTGCGTTGTCGGTCTGGAACGCACGAGGTGCTGTCAATGCACTGGTGGTGCCGTTGATCGGGTTGGCCGCGGCGCGCAATGCCCAATGGTCGGCGCGACTGAGTGTTTCCAATCAGGTGATCTTTCGCACTGGCGCCTTGATCGTGGCCGGCGCCTATCTGATGGTCGTGGCCGGTGGCAGTACCTATATCCGCCGCTTCGACAGCAGTTGGGCCGAAGTGGCGGCGCTGCTGTTCACGGTCACGTCCGTGCTGTTGCTTGTCGTGTTCTTCCTCTCCGGTCAGGTGCGCGGTCACGCGCGTGTGCTTCTGCACAAGCATCTGCTGCCATACCGCTACGATTACCGCGAACAGTGGTTGGCACTGACACGGCGTCTGAGCCGCGATGACGCCGATATCGACGTGTATGAGCGCGCGATTCGGGCGATCGCGCAACCGGTGGACAGCCCGGCTGGCGCGCTCTGGCTCGCTCGAGATGGGCATTTCATCTGCGTGGCGGAATGGAACATGGCCCCGGCCGTCGATGCGTCCGAGCCTCTGGATTCAGCGCTAGCGAGCTACCTGGCTGAGACGGGCTGGGTGGTCGACCGTGCGGAATTCGAACGTGAGCCTGACAAGTACGAAGGGGTTCGATCCACCCGCCTGGTTTCTGGGACTCGAACGCTCTCGTCTGATCGTTCCGTTGTTCGCGGGCCAGCGTCGGCTGGTTGGTTTCCTCATTCTGGCCGAGCCGCGGGCATCGTTCGACCTTAACTGGGAAGAGATCGATCTGCTCAAGGCGTTCGCACAGCAGATCGGGGTCTATCTCGATTACCAGGAGGCCAACCGCGCGCTCACACAGGCCCGCCAATTCGAGGCCTTTAACCGGCTGACGGCCTTTCTGATGCATGACTTGAAGAATATTGCCGGGCAGCAATCGCTGATGCTGGAGAATGCAGAACGTCACAAGCACAATCCGGCCTTCGTCGATGACATGATCGCCACTATCGATCATTCGGTCACCCGAATGCGGGGCGTGCTCAATCAGTTGCAGAAGGTCTCGCGATCGGAGAACCGAACCGAACGTGTGGATGTCGATGCGGCGATCGCGCAGCTGATCGAGGAGCTCGCCGGTACAAAACCGGCGCCGGTCCGGCGTGGTGCGGCGAGTGAAGTTGTCGTGAATGCGGATCGTGACCGATTGGTCATGGTGTTGCGGCATCTCGTACGCAACGCCCAGGATGCGACCGGCGAGAACGGGCGGGTTGAGATCGAGACGCGCTTTCGCGACGGCGGGATCGAGATTGCCGTCAGCGACGACGGCGAGGGCATGACCGCGGACTTTATTCGTGATTCGCTGTTTCAGCCGTTCGTGAGCACGAAGTCGACGCGCGGCATGGGGATTGGTGCCTATCAGGTCCGTGATTTTGCGCGAACTGCCGGTGGCGATGTTTTTGTTTCCAGCACGCCGGGTCAAGGCACGCGGTTTGCGATGGTCTTGCCAGTGGTGGCCGATGTGTCAGCCGAGCCGGCCTTTGTCGAGGGGAGAGCCTGATTCATGAATGCAGTGGCCGAACGACTACTGATCGTCGAGGACGACCCGGGATTGACGCGACAGTTGCGTTGGAGCTTCGATCAGTACGATCCGGTTTTCGCCGAGGATCGGAACAGCGCCATCGATCAGGTCCGCCGCTACGAGCCGCAAGTCGTGCTGCTCGATCTGGGGCTGCCACCCGAGGCTGATGGGATCGAGGAGGGAATGCGCGCACTGTCGGATATTCTGCGGCTTGCGCCGGCGACCAAGGTCATTGTGGTGACCGGCAATGGCGATGAAGACAGCGCGATCAAGGCAATCGCGGCGGGGGCCTACGATTTCTATCAGAAGCCGGTCGAAATCCAGGTCGTCGAGCTCATCATCCAGCGCGCATTCCATATTTGGCAGCTCGAGCGCCAGAACCGCCGCCTGCGAGTCGATGCCGATCGGCCGCTCGATGGCCTGATCGCGTCCAGCGAACCGATGCGACGCATCGTGCGTCAGATCGAGAAGATCGCGCCCACCAGCGCCACCACCTTGCTGCAAGGCGATACCGGATCGGGCAAGGAAGTGCTGGCGCGGGCCCTGCACCGACTCAGCCCACGCGCCGAGCGTCCGTTCGTAGCCATCAACTGTGCGGCGATTCCGGAGCATCTGCTCGAGAGCGAGCTCTTCGGCTACGAGAAGGGTGCCTTCACCGGGGCGCAGAAGCAGACGCTCGGCAAGGTCGAACTGGCCGAGGGCGGCACGCTGTTTCTGGACGAGATTGGCGACATGGCCCATAACCTGCAGGCCAAGCTGCTGCGTTTTCTCCAGGAGCGCGTGATCGAGCGCGTCGGCGGGCGCCATGAGATCCCCGTGGATGCGCGCGTCATCTGTGCCACGCACCGCGATCTCCAGGCTTTGATCGAGGCGGGCGAGTTCCGTGAGGACCTGTATTACCGTGTCGCCGAAATCACCATTCGTATCCCGCCGCTGCGCGAACGTAGCGGCGACGCGATTGCGATCGCTAAAGTCTTGTTCGAGAAAGCCAACGAGGAGCACGGCCGGTCGCTACGCGGGTTTTCGCCGGATGCGCTGGCTGCCATCGAGCAGCACGACTGGCCCGGTAACGTGCGTGAGTTGGAGCACCGAGTGAATCGTGCGGTGATTCTGGCCGAGAGCAAGTTGATCGATGCCATGGACCTCGGTCTGGCCGAGGCCAGCATCGAGCGCGACGATGATCAGCTCAACCTGCGTCAGGTGCGCGATGCCGCCGAGCGTGGCGCGCTGGAAAAGAGCCTGGGGCGGGCCGATGGCAATATTTCAAAGGCCGCCCGATTGCTGGGCGTGTCGCGGCCGGCTATTTACGACCTGATGCGAAAGCATGGGATCGAGCAGAACAGTTAGAGGGGATCATGGTCGAGACGAATAATTTCCAAGGGCGATCGCGCGGAATCGCCGCACGCATGCTGCCGGTGGGTCTGGCATGTGCCGTGCTGATTGCCGGGTGTACGTCTTCTTCGCCCGAGCAACAGGTCGGTACGGCCCGGCAGGCATACCAGAAGCATGATTACCACGCCGCCGAAGTGCAGCTGAAATCGGTGCTGCGCAAGCATCCGAACAATGGCGCGGCCTGGGCGCTGCTCGGCCATACTTCCTTGGCCACTCGGCAGTATGATGATGCCGTCCACGAGTTCGAAAAAGCCAAGTCCAACGGTCAGCCGGCCGCGGCCCTTGCGTTGCCGCTCGGCCGAGCGCTGGTTGCCAGCGGCAAGTATCAACAGGCGCTCCAGGCGCTGAACAAGCCGGAGGGCAAGTCGCCGGATCATGTGCGGGCGCTGATCGCGAGTCTGCGGGGCGATGCGCAGGCGGGGCTCGACAATCGCGACAAGGCGAGTGCCGCCTATGCGTCGGCCTTGTCGATCGAGCCGGGCCTGCCCGACGCGCTGCAGGGCCAGGCGCGGCTGGCCGTGCAGCGCGGTGACCTGGAGAGCGCGCGTGCGGCGTTGTCGAAGGCGGTCGCCGCTCATCCGGATGACGTCGGGTCGTTGATGCTGCTCGGTCAGATCGACTATCGGTCGAATCAATGCGCCGAGGCAGTCAAACGGCTGACGCATGCGATGCAAGTCGGCGCCCAGGCCATGACCGGGGCGCAGCAGCAGAGTGGGCGGGCATTGCTGGCCGATTGTCAGCTGCGGACTGGCGCTGCCGATGCGGCGCAGAAGAATATCGATGCGCTTCTGTCAGCCGACCAGAACAATCCGTTTGGTAATTATCTCCAGGCGCTGATGGATATACGCCAGGGGCACTATCAGGACGCCGCGAATCACGTCCAGGCGACGCTCAACGCCGACCCGAACAATCTGCGCAGCATGACGCTGATGGCCTGGATCCGTATCGCACAAGGGCGACCGGACGCAGCTCAGCCTTTTCTTACCCGGGTTCTCGCGCGTTCGCCGGACGACATGGCTGCCCTGCGTCTTCAGGCCGGTTTATGGATGGCCCAGAATCACGACGACAAGGCGCGAGATCTGTTGGAGAAGGCCTATCATCGGCATCCTGACCAGCCCGGTCTGCACAAGGCGTTGTCCGACGTCGTCGCGCAGCTGAAGAAGAATCGTTCGAACGACAAACAAGGCGGGCAAGGCCTCGGCGACGTGTCTCTGCAACTCGATCTGGCGCGTTCGCTGGCCCAGATGGGCAGTGATGCCGCGGCACAAACCGTGCTCTCCAAAATCGCGCCGGCCAACCCGGCCCAGCGTCGCGCGGTGGCCGAAGCGCGTGTGCGTATCGCGTTGGCCACTGGTGACAAGCAACGGGGCGTTCAGCAGGCCGAGAAGCTCGCGCAGGATAACCCGAATGACGCGGCGATACAGAAATTGCTGGCGCAGAGTTACGTGGCCGCCGAGCGTTATGCCGACGCGGCGCAGGTGCTTGCCAAGGCGCACAAGGCGAATCCGGATGACGACTCGCTGGTCCGCGCCCAAGCGGAGATCGCGGCCAAGCGTGGACGCTACGCCGAGGCTGTGGATGATCTCAAGCCGTTGCAGCGCGCCCAGCCCGATAATGCAGATCTGACGCTCGCGCTTGCCGGATTGTACGCGCGCGCGGGGCAGGCGCCGCGGGGCATCCGTCTGCTGCAATCGGCTGTGCAGCGAAAGCCGAAGTCGGATGTGTTGAATCAGGCGCTGGCGCGGGCCTACCTATCCAGCAGGAAAACCGATCAGGCAATGGCGGTGATCACTGCTCAGCTCCAATCGAAAGGCAAGTCGGCCGACTGGCTACACCTCAAGGGCGTCGCGCAGCTGATCGAAGGCGATACGGAAGTTGGGCTGAAAACGCTCGCGCGCGCGGCGGACGAGGCGCCGGACCAGCCGCAGTTCGCGCTTGATGTCGCCAAGGCCGACCTGTCTTACGGTCGACCGCAGGATGCAATCAATCGCCTGCAGCAGTTGCGTCGTCAATCGCCGGACTTCTGGCCGGCCGCGGGCTTTCTCGCACTCG
Source organism: uncultured Gammaproteobacteria bacterium (assembly GCA_963835375.1). Taxonomy (GTDB): domain Bacteria; phylum Pseudomonadota; class Gammaproteobacteria; order Nevskiales; family Salinisphaeraceae; genus Salinisphaera. Next base: position 220,335 of record CAWIGB010000013.1, on the reverse strand, counting down.
CCGAGGCGGGGGCAGGCAATATCGACGCCGCGCTGGATCAAGTGGCGGCTCTGCGGCAGGCGGGGCGCGATTTTGATGCCGACGTGCTCAGCGGCGATGTTCTGCGTACAGCCAAGCGATTCAAGCAGGCCGATGCCGCGTACGCCAAGGCATATCAGCGACAGCCCAGTGGGCGCCTGGCCATAGCCATGTTCGATACGCGGCAAGCCGGCAAGCTCGGCAATGCTGCCCAGCCGCTCCAGCAATGGCTGAAGCGTGCGCCTGGCGATGCCAGCGTGGCCATGCCGTTGGCCGAATGGTACCAGCAGCACGGCAAAGCGGAGGAGGCGGCCAGGTTGTATCAGAAGGTCCTTGAGGATCATCCTGATTCGGCGATTGCACTGAACAACCTGGCTTTGCTCAATGTATCCGGCGATCCGCAGAAGGCGCTCGACTATGCAAAAAAGGCGCACGATCAGGCCCCCGGAAGCGCAGCGGTGACAGATACGCTGGGCTGGATCCTGGTCGGCCAGGGGCAGCTGGACGACGGCATACCCCTGCTTGAGAAAGCGGAGAAATCGGCGGGAGACACGAACGCGGAGATCCGGATTCCACCTGGGTGTGGCTCTGGCCAAACGCGGCAGGGCGGAGGACAGGAAGAGAGCCAAGTCACTTCTCAGCAAGGCGGTTGCCCAGGGGTTGCCGGAAAAAGAGGCGAATCGCGCGCATCACATCCTGAGCCAACTCGGGAGCAACGATGGTTCGAGTGCGAAGGCCGGGTAGGGCGGTATGCTCGCCGGCCTGGAAATTTGATTTACAATCGTGCCGCGTGGCGCTGCATGATCAGCATCATTCGGCTGGAGCATGTGGCGTTTGCGGCAGCGACCCAGCATGGGCGTATCGACTAACGAACTCAGGCGGGCGGCAGGTCCGATCACAGACAAACTCGGGCCGCGTCGGCCTGCGGGGGATGGTGAAGTGTTCAAATATCGTTTTTTTGTAACTTGGGTGGTGGCGATCTTGACGCTCGGCCTGATCGGGGGCTGCGCTTCCGCTCCGCCCAAAGTGCTGCTGAATCAGGCGCCGAGTAGCACGTATCGCATCGGTCCGGGCGACCAGCTGCAGATATACGTGCGCAACAATCCTGATCTGAGCATGCAGGTGCCGGTAAGGCCGGACGGCGAGATCTCCATCCCTTTGGTGCAGTCGATGACGGCGGCCAACAAAACGCCGAAGCAACTCGCCAGCGACCTGCAGAATTCGCTCGCCGCTTATGTGAGAGACCCTCGCGTGACGGTGATCGTGACCCAGTTTCACGGCACGTACGCAGACCAGGTTCGCGTTGTCGGGGAGGCGACCCAACCGCAGTCTATGCCTTACCGCACAGGCATGACGCTGCTTGATGTGATGATCAACGTCGGTGGTCTAACGCAGTTCGCCGCCGGTAATCGCGCCAAGCTCGTTCGTCACGAAAACGGTCAGACGAAGACCTTTAATGTGGATATTGCGGACCTACTGAACGGCAACATCAACGACAATGTGCCGGTTCATCCGGGGGACGTCGTGATTATCCCCCGTACCTACTTCTAGAACTTCGCTCGATGGGGCCGGCCGCGGAGCAGCGGTCGGCCGCACCGCGCGCTAATCTGAGCGAGGAACATGCAGGAAATCCTCTCACTCGTCCTGGGTCAGCTTCGTAATATCTGGCGTTTTCGCTGGATTGCGCTGGGCGTCGCGTGGATCATCGCCGTGGTGGGTTGGCTGTATGTCTACAGCCTGCCGGACCAGTACAGCTCGTCCGCGCGCGTGCACATCGATACCAAGTCGGCGATCGGCCCGTTGCTCAGCGGTATGGCGGTCACGCCGAACGCTGATCAGCAGGTCAGTCTGTTGATCCGCACGGTACTCAGCCGTCCGCATTTGAAAGACGTTGCGCGCTCGACCGGTCTTGATCTCAGGGCAACAACGCCCGAGCAGGAGCAAGCTCTGATTCAGGGCCTGCAGAAGCGACTGACGCTCACCAATAGCGGCGGCAATACCGACCTTTACACGATCAGCTACACAAGCTCGAAGCCGAAGCTTGCTCAGTCTGTGGTCCAGGAAGTCATGAGCATCATGACGACCATGAATCTGTCCAGTAAGAACAGCGGCGATACGACCCAGGCGGTCTCGTTTCTCAATAAAGAGGTCGACAAGTACAAACAGAAGCTCAACGAGACTGAGCAGAAGCTCGCGAAGTTCAAGAAGAACCATGCAGAGCTCATGCCGGGGACGAACGATTACGTGACCCAGGTCCAGAAGCTCAACGCCAATATCGATTCGATCCAGGATCAGCTGTCGACCGCCCGTGATCGCAAGTCGAACATTCTCCAGCAGATGCGATCCGGCGGTGGCGGCGGACATACGAGCGTGCCGCCCGCGCAAAGCCAGCAGGTGCAGCAGATCGACAATCAGTTGCGAATCCGAGCAGCAGAAGCTGTCGCAACTGCTGACCAAGTACACGCCGAAGCATCCTGACGTCATCGATGCCAAGCGTCAGATCGCCGATCTCAAGCAACGGCGCAGCTCGACACTCGACCGTCTGCGTGCACATCCGAGCGAGATTAAGGCGCCTCCGGGGGCGTCCTCGGGCGGAGGCGGCAGTGGCCTTTCGGATCAACTCAACAACGCGAAGGTGCAGATCAGCACGCTCGAGTCTTCGCTGCAGCGCAAGCAGGACCAGCTCAAGAAGCTGCAGGCTGGGGCCGATTCAATGAACGACGCTCAGGCTCAGCTCGCTGAACTCAGCCGCAATTATGAGGTCACGCGCGATCAGTACGAGAAACTGTTGTCTCGACTATACAGCGCCCGCTTGTCGACCGACGTCGAGAACAGCAGCAATGCGCTGCAGTTTCGCGTCATCGATCCACCGGAAGTGCCGGCCGAACCTTCGGGGCCCAAGCGACTCATCCTGATGGCGATGGCATTGATTGGTGCCGTGGCCGCCGGGCTTGCGTTTGCGTGGTTCCTGGCCCAGATCCGGCCGGTATTCTCGAGCCGGCGTGATCTCACCACCGCAACTGGTTTTCCCGTGATCGGCTCGGTGAGCCTGGCGCTCAGCCCGGCGCAGCGCGCCGATCGGCGACGTTCGATACTGGTGTTCTTCGTCTGCTGTGTGTCGTTGCTGATCGGCTTTGCGGCCGCATTGGTATTACTGCCTGTCGGCGTGCAGTGGGTTCCGAATATCATGTCCGGACAGGTTCTATGAGTATTGTCGAGAAAGCCGCCGAACGGCTGAAACGCCAGGAGCGACAACGCCCGGTTCGGATCGCCGAGGAAGAGACGTTCGAAGATGAACTCTCCTTCGACACCCGCGAACCCGGCCAGCGTGAGCCGCTTGAGCTGGATGATGTCCGGCTGCGGCGGGTCGGGCTGCTGCCGCCTGAGTCTATGGCGCAGTGGATCGGTCGAGAGTTGCAGCGAATCAAACGGCCGATTCTGAACGCGATGGCTGCGGATGCGACCGTGGGCGCGCCGCCTGCAAATCGGATCATGGTTACGAGCGCGAACCCGGGCGAGGGTAAGAGTTTCACAACCTTCAATCTGGCGATGAGTCTGGCCAATGAGTTGGACCATTCGGTGCTGCTCGTCGACGGCGACGTCGCCAAGCCGGGCATCAGTCGCAGCCTCGGGCTCGAGCGCGAGCCGGGATTGATGCATCTGCTAACGCATGCCGATGCAGAACCCGAGGACTGTGTGGTGCCGACCAGCGAGCCACGGCTGTCGATACTCCCGGCCGGCCGGCGTAGCCGGCGCGCAGCTGAAAGTCTGTCCAGTCGCCGGATGAAGGCGGTACTGGATGAATTGTCCGCTGATCCGGCCCGCATTCTGCTGTTCGATTCCGCGCCGCTTCTGGCCACCGCCGAATCACAGGCGCTGGCTGTCAACGTCGGGCAGATTCTTATGGTCGTGCGCGCCGAGCACACCGAGAAAAGGGCGGTCGAAGCGGCGCTGTCGCTGATTGAGCCGGCCGAAGCCGAAATCAGTCTCGTCCTGAGTCAGGGACATCAACTGTTTGGCGAGCGGCACGCCGGCTACTACGGCATGTACCCGGCGGAGCCGGAGCGCACGGAGTAATCCCATGTCCACGTCACGCCTTATCCCCATGTGCGATCCCATCGGCGGCCCGGCCCGACGTGCCGTCTGTGGCCGCATGTGTGCGATCGCTCTGCCGCTGGCACTGGTCTGGGGCGTGAATGCCATGGCCGCGGATGCCGCGCCCGCCGGTGCCAGCAGTTCGAGTGCTGAAGCTTCCGGCGGCGGCTCCACTGCGGGCGCAAACGCCGCGTCGGCCACGGGGGGGTATTATGAGGATAGTCGCCCGGTGGTCATCGGCAGTGGCAGTGGTGGCGGCCAGGCGTACGCGCCAAGCGGCCCGGGCACCGCTAATCCGTTCAGCTTCGCCGGCAGGGTTCGCGCCCAGTGGTTGCGCACCGAGTCTGAGTCTCGGTAATGCGGCGCACGCCGAGACCTCGTCGGTTCTGGAGCGCCCGTCGGCGCCGCGGCGTGCGTCCGGTCGCTATGTACAGGCATCGGTATCCGGGTCCGAGACCTACACCGACAATCTCAATCTGGACTCAAGCAATCCGAAAACAGATTTCGTCACCGCGGTGGCGCCACGGATCGATGCCTGTTCGTCGACCGGCCGGATCCGGGGGCAGGCCAGCTATCAGCTCGAAGGCGTGGCTTATGCCAACCACAGCCGCTACAACGACGTCTATAACGATCTCCAGGGCAGTACCACGGTCGACCTGATCGAGAACCATCTGTATCTTGACGCGGATACGGAATACGGTCAGCAGGTTATCGAACCCTCGGTCGGCTATTCGCGCTCGAACATCATCCGCCCGAACGAAAACAAGACGACGGCCTGGCGAACCAATATCAGCCCGTACGTCATCCAGTCGCTCGGACTACTGGGTCAGGGCATGTTGCGTTATCGCTATGGGCAATCGATCTACGGCGACAACAGCGTGCCGGATACGACCGTCCATGGTGTCTCGGCGAGTGTGACCAGCCCGGACAAAGTGGAACCGATCAGCTGGCAAGCGCAGGTCGTCACTCAGGCCGTGAAGAGCTCCGGCGGCGATGCGCAGCGTTTCATCGATCAGTTTAAGCAGATTTTCGGCACCGATGCGTTACCGCCCGGCTACAGCAATCCGAACCGGACTCAGCATTTCGACAACGCCACGCTGCAGTTCGGTTACCGTGTCTCGCGGACCTTGACACTCACTGCGCTCGGTGGCCTCGAGGATAGATATCGTAACGGCGGCCAGAACGACCGGTGGTCCGCGCCGCGATGGCAGGTCGGCGCGCGCTGGGGCAGCGCGATCAACTCACTGGAAGTGAATTACGGCCATCGGTTTTATGGCCCAAGTTATTCGCTGGCGGCAGCGCACCATGGCCGCGTGGTCGACCTGTCGCTGTCCTATACCGAAGATCCATCGTCACCCGGGCTCGACGCACTGAACAATACGGGGTCCGGCTACACCTTCGGTTCGGTCGGCTCAATCGGCGATCTGCTCGGCGGGGCCGGCACGGGCTATAATGGAACCAATTCCCTGCTTGATCGTGGCGTTTACGTGAGCAAGCGGTGGCAAGGGCGCATGGGTTTTGATACGGCGCTGACTCATACCGAGATCACGGGGTATTCCCAGCGTCAGGTGTACCAATCCGGCAGCATCCCGGACAGCCGGGATCATGGCCTCGAAGTTGACACCCGCTATGATATCCGCCCGCGGACGAGCATCGTGCCGTCGGCGAGCTGGGAACACTACAAGGGCGGTTTTGCCAACGGCTCGAGTTCCGATAACTACAGCGCCGGCGTGTCGGTCGTACGCGCCATTTCGCGCAGCGCCGAAGCGGCGGTGGGTTATTCGCGTCAGTGGCGGAACGACAAGAACGGCCCGGGGTACCAGGAGAACCGTATCTCGCTGCAGTTCCGCAAAGCCTTTTAACGGTGTACGAGGACTTCTACAAGCTGCAGGGGCGTCCCTTCCAGCTGATGCCGGACCCGCGACGGCTGTTCGAGACGGCCAGCCACACGCGTGGATTGTCCTACCTCATATACGGGCTGGAACGCGGCGAGGGGCTCGTGGTGGTCACGGGCGCGGTGGGCACTGGCAAGACGTTGCTGCTTCAGGTCCTGCTGGAGCAGATCAAGACGCGTCATCTTGCTGGTCGCCCGCGTGGCCATGGCGAACGTGGATGCCGACAATGTGGTGGCCACCGTGGCTGCGGCCTTCGGCGTGGCCGTGCGTGGGTTGGCCAAGTACGAGATGCTCGATAATCTTGTGGCCAAGCTGTCGGCTGCTCGCAATCGGCGGGCGCTGCTGATCGTCGACGAAGCACAGACCTGCAGCACGGCAGCACTCGAGGAGCTGCGGATCGTGTCGAACCTGCAGGCGCGCGGTCAGGCTCTGGTGCAGGTCGTGCTGGTCGGGCAGAGCGAGCTGCGCGATCTACTCATGCGTCCGGCGATGGCTCACCTTCGCCAACGCATCGTGGCCTCCTACCATCTTGAGCCGCTTGGCGCCGCGGAGGTGCCGGGCTACATCGAACATCGCTTGAATACCGTCGGCTGGCGTGCCGACCGGCTCTCGTTCGGCCCGGGCATATACGACCGAGTCTATGAATGGTCCGGTGGTATTCCGCGGCGCGTCAATCAGATCATGGATCGATTGCTGCTGCTCGGCTACCTCGAAGAACGACGTGAACTGACCCGCCAGGATCTCGACACCGCAATTGAAGAGTTCGAGGCTGAATTCGCCGGCGACGGCCTGATCTACGATGGGTCGTCCGGCGAGCGCGCACGCTCCGGCGAGGCCGCGGAATCGGACGAGCCGCCGGCAGCGCCGCAGCTGGATCCGCTTCTGGAGCGGGTGGCGGCGGTCGAGCGCGCACTGCGCGCGGCGTACGGCGAAGATCAGGTGGCCGAACTGATGCGTTATCATGAGACAAGCGCAGCGCATCGTGAATTGGTCGATGCCATTCTTCGCGTCGAGCGACTCGAAGCCACGCTGCAAGATCTCGTGCCCGGAACGACCCCCGAGGCGCGTCCGGCATATACCGAATGGCCAGAGAATGAGCGACGCACGCTCAGCGCGGCGGCGCCGGGCTCCGCCGCCTATAAACTCCGGCGTCTGTTCAACCGGGAGTGACGGCCTTGACCGCTATCGACTGGCATCCTGAGCCGATGCCTAAACCAGCGGGCGTCAACGCGAACGCGATGACGGTCGATGTAGAGGAATATTTCCAGGTCTCGGCCTTCGAGCAGCATATCGAGTTTGCCCAGTGGACTCGCATGCCGTCACGGGTCGAGGCGAGCACGGATCGCATCCTGGCGATGTTCGAGCTGGCCGGCGTTCGCGCCACCTTCTTCACCCTGGGCTGGGTGGCCGAGCGTCACCCACGGCTGATCCGTCGCATCGTGGATGCGGGTCACGAACTGGCCAGCCACGGCCAGAACCATGTGCGTGCGATCAACCAGGATCGCAAGACCTTCGGTGCCGACGTCCGTCAAGCGAAAGCCGTGCTTGAGGATACCGGCGGGCAGCCGATCCGAGGCTATCGCGCCCCCAGCTTCTCGATCAGCGCCTCCAATCTATGGGCGCTCGACGAACTGGCCGAGGCCGGATACGGCTACAGTTCGAGCATCTATCCGGGCACGCACGATGCCTATGGCATGCCCGAGGCGCCGCGTTTTGCATTCCGGCACGGCCCGAACGGTCTGCTCGAAATTCCGGTAACGACGGTCGAAGTCGGCAGGCGACGGCTGCCCTGTGCCGGTGGCGGTTTCTTCCGACTGTATCCTTACAGAGCCACCCGAGCCGCGTTGCGGCGCGTGAACCGGCACGACGGGCAGCCGACGGTGTTCTATTTCCATCCATGGGAAGTCGACCCCGAGCAGCCGCGCGTCCCCGGCCTGGATGTTCGGCGCCGTTTTCGTCATTACCTGAACATCCACCGGGTCGAGCCGCGTCTGCGGCGCCTGCTGTCGGATTTCCGCTGGGATCGCATGGACCGAGTATTTCCGATCGATGACGCGCGCACCGACGCCGCGGTTTCAACGACGAGCCACGCATGAGTACAGCTTCACTGCAGATACACGCGCTCGGCCACGACAGCGCGGCCTGGGAGGCCTTTGTCGCGGCGAGTCCGGATGCCACCTTCTTTCATCGCGCCGGCTGGAAGGAAGTCATCGAACGAGCCTTCGGTCATCGCTGCTATTTCCTGTACGCCGAGCGCGCCGGGCAAGTCGAGGGCATCCTGCCCCTGGTGCACGTCAAGAGCCGTCTGTTCGCCAATGCGTTGATCTCCACCCCGTTCTGTGTCTACGGCGGCGTGGTCGCCGACAGCGCCGAGGCCGAAGCCGCGCTCTATGCCGAGGCCTGCGAGCGGGCCAACGCACTCGGGGTGGATTATTTCGAGTCGCGCGAGCGCGCGCCGCGCCATGTCGACTGGCCGCGCAAGGATCTGTACTACACGTTTCGCCGCGAGCTTGCGGACAACGATGACGACAACCTCAAGCTCATCCCGCGCAAGCAACGGGCCGTGGTCCGCAAGGGCATCAAGAACGGTCTGACCTGGGTCATCGACGACGATATCGATCGCTTCTACCCGCTGTATGCCTACAACCTGCGCAGCCTCGGCACGCCGGTGTTCTCACAAAAGTACATGCGTGAGCTGCTGCGGGTGTTCGGCGAAGATTGCGACGTACTGACCGTGATCCATGAAGGCGAGCCGGTCGCGGCGGCGCTCAATTTCTATTTTCGCGACGAGGTGCTGCCCTATTATGCCGGCGCCGGCGAGAGCGCGCGCGATCTCAAGGCCAACGATTATCTTTACTGGGCGCTCATGCAGCATGCCGTTGCCCGGGGCGCGCGCGTGTTCGATTTCGGCCGCAGCAAGGTCGATACCGGGCCGTATCACTTCAAGCGGCACTGGGGCTTCGAGCCGCAACCACTGGCGTACGAATACTATCTCTCTGGCATGGACTCGATGCCGGATATCAGCCCGAACAACCCCAAGTACGCCAGGTTCATCAAGGCCTGGCAGAAACTGCCACTCCCCGTCACGCGCCTGGTCGGCCCCTGGCTGTCGAAGGATCTGGGTTAGTGACAGGCGGCGCGAGCCCCCGATCCGAGGGCGTTGCTCGGTGCGGCACGCACCGCAGGGCCGTAGTGCCCGCGCCGCCCGAGGCAGCGCCTATTTGTGCCGCCCCAGTATAAGTCGCTCTCCCCATGGCTGAACTGCTTTATCTGTGTCACCGGATACCCTATCCGCCGAACAAGGGCGACAAGATTCGCGCCTTCAATTGGCTGCGTTCGCTCGCGGGCCGGCATACGGTGCATCTGGGGGCGTTCGTCGACGACCCGGATGACTGGGCGTACCAGGAAACGCTGACCCGTTGGTGCGATCAAATATTCCTACGGCCGATCGATCCGCGCCGGGCCAAGCTGCGGAGTCTTTCGGGTTGGGTGCGCCGCGAGGCCTTGAGCTTTGCCTATTACCGGGACCGGAAGATGCAAGCCTGGATCGATCAGCTCATGCACGAGCGCGATATCGACGCCGTGCTCGTGTTCTCGTCCACCATGGCGCCGTACGTGTGCCGGCATGATGGCGTTCGCCGAATAATCGACTTCGTCGACGTGGATTCCGACAAGTGGGCGCAATACGCTGCCCATGCCGGCGCGCCGATGCGCTGGGTCTACGCGCGCGAGGCGAAGACACTGGCCGCGGGCGAGCGCCGGCTGGCGCGCACGTTCGATGCCAGCGTGTTTGTGTCGACGGCCGAGGCGGATTTCTTCCGGCGCATGGCGCCGGACTGCAGTGATCGCTTGCATGCCATTGCGAACGGCGTGGATGCGGACTATTTCGATCCGGTCGCCGACCATCCCGATCCGGGGCAGGGCGGCGAGGCGCGCATCGTGTTCACCGGCGCGATGGACTATGGTGCGAACGTCGATGCCGTCAGCTGGTTCGTCGAGCATGTCTTCGCACGCGTGCGCGCTGCGGTGCCCGAGGCACGGTTCGTCATTGTCGGTACCCGACCGACACGTGAGGTTCGGGCGCTCGCCGAGCATGAGGGCGTGGAAGTGACCGGCGCGGTGCCCGATGTGCGGCCTTATCTCGCGCATGCACGCGTTGCCGTGGCGCCGATGCGCATTGCGCGCGGGCTGCAGAACAAGGTGCTCGAGGCGCTGGCGATGTCATTGGCCGTCGTGATGACCCCGCAGGCGGCAGCGGGCCTGGAAGCGGGGCACGATGGTGCCTGCGATGTCGCCGACACGCCCGAGGCGTTCGCGGCGGCGGTGATCGCACGTCTGAGCAGTGCGCCGGATGACAGCGTGGAGCGTGCGGCGCGAAACTATGTGTTGACCCACTACGCGTGGTCGGCGCGCTTTGCCGAACTCGATCGACTGGTTGTCCCGGCGCGAACGGGTGGCACGTCGGTCTCGGAGACCCGATCATGAGTGAAGGCCCTACCCAGCGCAGCACCATAGAGCGGGCGATGGCGAGCCGGGACGGCGCCGGCTCCCTGCAGATCGCGGTGCATATGGGATTCGCCGCGTGCATGCTCGCGTTCGTTGTGCTCTATGCACGAACCTATCTATCGCTGGGCGAAACCTGGGAAGACACCGGCACGTTTCAGTATGCGTTTCTGATCTTCCCGATATCCGCCGTCCTGATCTGGAGTCGGCGACACTGGCTCGCGTGCGTCGCGGCACGGCCGCGACCCATGGCGTTTTTCGGCGTGGCCGCGCTGGGCGCGCTCTGGCTCGTGGGGTCTGTGGCCGACATCAATCTGGCGCTGCACATCGCGGCGGTGCTGATCTGGCCAGTCATGGTGTATCTGTTCTATGGCCCGCGTGTCGCCGGGGTCATTGCCTTTGCCCTCGGCTATCTGCTGTTCGCCATCCCGTTCGGTAATTTCATGGTCGGGCCGCTGCAGACGGTCACCGCGCATCTGTCGGTTCTCGCGCTCGAGCTGACCGGTATTCCGGTCGTGATGGATGGGCATTTCATCGATACGCCGGCCTCGGCCTGGCATGTGGCCGAGGCCTGTAGCGGCATCAAGTTCTTCGTCGCCACGACAGCGTTCGGCGTGCTCTACGCCCATCTTTTCTATACCGGCCTGCGACGCCGCCTGATCTTCGTCGGCTGTGCGCTGGTGGTGCCGATCATCGCGAACGCACTACGGGTGTATTTCACCATTCTGATCGGTGAATACTTCGGCATGCAGTACGCCACCGGCACCGATCATCTGATTTTCGGCTGGCAGTTCTTCGGCACCGTACTGGTCGTGCTGTTCGTGTGCGGTTGGCCCTGGCACCAGGCGCCGCCGCGCGGGCCGGAGCCGGATCAAGGGCTGCCCGAGGATGGTTCGGCGCGCATGCGCTGGATGGTGCCGGTCGCTCTGGCTCTCATTGTTCTACCCGCCACCTGGTACGCCGTGACCGGTCTTCTGGCGGCGAGCGATGATCGGCCCGGCCCGGCGGCGTTGCCGGCGCAGTTGGCCGATCTTGCGGCGCTCAACGACGGCTACAACGGTGATGCGACACCGCCGGAGCGTGGTCTGGATGTACATCTGGCCCGTCGTTACGGTGATATCGCCCGTCCAATACAAGTCGATTATCTCGGCATCGATGCCGGCAGCGACGGCCCGGATATTCTCGATATCCGGCGTGGGCTATACGATGCCTCGGCATGGCAGGTCGCCACCGGCCCGACGATCGTGAAAGCGCCTGCCAGCAGCTCGGGCTTTGCGACACTGACCCTCAAGGCAACGCACGGTGAAGGGACGCGAGTGCTGCTCTACGCCTATCGCATTGGCGCCCGATGGACGCCGTCGCCGCTGTACTTCAAAACCTGGCAGGCAGTCGATCGATTGTTCGGTCAGGCGACGCCTGCAGGTATCCTCGTGGTCTCGGAAGCCGGGCGTCCGGATCCTGCGGAGTTGGCCCGAGTCGCTGGCGACGCGGTCGCGGCGCTGCGACGGCCGGAGCACTGACATTGGCGACACGTCAACTTCAAAGGCCTCGGGTCGTCCACGTGATCGACCGGCTCGGCGTTGGTGGCATGGAGTCCGTGGCGCTCGCCGTCATCGCAGCCACGCGCGATCGATACGACCATGTGGTGATTGGTCTGCGTGAGCGCGGCGAACTGGCGGCCCGGGCCGAGGCGCTCGGGGTGGTGGTCGAGTCCATCGACAAGCAGCCGGGCAAGGACCCGACGGCCTATCTGCGTCTGTATCGCCGACTGCGTGCGCTGGCGCCGGACATCGTGCACAGCTACAACATCGGTGCCCTGGATGCGGCGGTGCCCGCCCGGTTGGCAGGGTGCCGGCACGTCGTGCATGCCGAGCATGGACGAGACGCCGCCGACCCGAACGGTTCGAACCACAAGTATCGCTGGTTGCGGCGTACGATCGCTCCGGCCATCAGTCGTTTTGTGCCGGTATCGGCTGATCTCGCTCGTTGGCTGGAGCGTGATGTCCGCATACCGCGATCGAAGATCGAGCTCATCCGCAATGGCATTGATACCGAGCGCTTCGCGCCCGGCGAGGCCGGCGTCGTACCGGGTCTGCCATCGATAAGCGCGGACACTCGAGTGATCGGTACTGTGGGGCGCCTCGATCCGGTGAAGGGGTTCGATCATCTACTGGGCGCGATGGCCGTTTTGGCGGCCCGAAGCGACCTTCCGCCAGTGCATCTGGTGGTGGTGGGCGGTGGTCCCGAACACGCGCATCTGGCCGGGCGCATCCGGGAACTCGGGCTCCAGGCACAGGTGACGCTAGCCGGCCAGCGCGACGACGCCGACGCGTGGCTCAAGCATTTCGACGTCTATGTCTGCTCATCGATTGCCGAGGGCATCGCGTTAACCGTGCTGGAGGCCATGGCCAGCGGGCTGCCGGTGGTCGCCACTGCGGTGGGCGGTAATCCGGAACTCGTGGCTGACGGCGAAACAGGCCTGCTGGTGCCCGCGCGCCAGCCCGAGGCATTGGCGGAAGCACTGGCGCGCGTGCTGACTGCGCCGGAGCGCGCGCACGCGATGGGGCAGGCCGCACGCCGTCGGGCACAGGCTGAATTCAGTGTGGCTTCGATGGTGGCCGGCTACTGCTCGCTTTACGATGCGCTACTGGCGCGTTGATCAGGAGGACATATCATGTGTGGTCTGACAGGAATCGTCACGGGCGACGGCCGGCGCCCCGACGCCGCTGTGCTGGATGCGATGAATACCGTGCAGGCGCACCGTGGCCCGGATCAGCATGATCAGATGGTTGTCGCCGGCTGCGGGTTGGCCCATCGACGGTTGACGATTCTCGACCCCACCAGCGGCGAGCAGCCGATGGTATCGGAGGACGGACGATTCACGCTGATCTACAACGGCGAGATCTATAACTACCGCGAAATCAATCGTGAACTCGAGGCCGTGGGCTACCGTTTTGACGGCCACTGCGACACCGAAACGTTGCTTCGGGCCTGGCAGCATTGGGGCGCGGAGTGTGTGCATCGGCTGCGTGGCATGTTCGCCTTTGCCGTCTGGGACGCAGAAGCCGGCCGTATTCATCTCGTGCGGGATCGTCTCGGGATCAAACCGTTGTATTACGCGTTGACCGCAGCGGGTGACCTGGTTTTCGGTTCCGAACTGAAGACATTGATGGCGCATCCCGATCTCTCGCGCCAGTTGGACCCGCGCGCGATCGAGGGGTATCTGGCTCTCGGCTATGTACCGGAACCGTTATCGATCTTTGCCGGCGCCTACAAACTCAGCGCCGGTCACCGGCTATCCTGGTCGGCCGGCGAGGGCGAGCCGCGCGCCGAGGCTTACTGGGACGTGGACTTCGGCCCGCGCGCCGCGTCGGACGAAGCCGCCGCGGCGGAAGAGCTTCACGCCCGTCTGGATGACGCCGTTCGCATGCGTCTCGTGGCGGATGTGCCGCTCGGGGCGTTTCTCTCCGGCGGGGTGGACTCGAGTGCAGTGGTCTCGTTGATGGCGGGGGCTTCGGCCGACCCGGTCAAGACCTGTGCCATCGGTTTCGACGACAAAGCCTTCGACGAATCCGACTACGCCCGGCGCATTGCCGATCAGTACGGCACCGACCATCGCGAGCACCGCATATCCGGCGACGACTTCGGCCTGATCGATACGTTGATCGACGTCTATGACGAACCGTTCGCCGACAGTTCGGCGTTGCCGACCTATCGCGTGTGCGAATTGGCGCGCCAACAGGTGACGGTCGCCTTGTCCGGCGACGGTGGCGACGAGAACTTCGCCGGCTATCGTCGCTACCGACTGCACGCCAATGAATCCCGGGCGCGCGCCCGAATACCGCGCGCGGTTCGCAAGCCGTTGTTCGGCACGCTGGGTCGCCTGTATCCGAAAATGGATCGGGCGCCGCGTTTTCTGCGCGCCAAGACCACGTTCCAGGCGCTTGCCATGGATACGGCGGAAGCGTATTGCCATAGCGTGTCGATGGTGGCCGAGGATTTGCGCGACAGTCTGTACAGCCGTTCATTCAAGCAAAAGCTCGACGGCTACCGCGTACGCGATCTGTTCAGCGATCTCGCGCCGAACGCCGGTAGCGACGATCCGGTGTCGATTGCCCAGTATCTCGACTACAAGACCTGGCTGCCCGGCGATATCCTCACCAAGGTCGATCGGGCCAGCATGGCGCACAGCCTCGAAGTCCGCGTACCCTTGCTCGATCACGAATTCGTCGGCTGGGCCGCCGGTTTGCCGCGCGACTACAAATTGCGTCGCGGGCAGGGCAAGTACCTGCTGAAGAAAAGCTTCGAAGGTCACTTGCCGAACGACATCCTGTATCGCCAGAAAAAGGGGTTTTCCGTACCGCTCGCCGATTGGTTTCGTGGTCCGCTGCGCGATGTCGGGTCGGCCGCACTCAATGCCGGCCCACTGGCGGAGTCCGGCATCTTCGAGCCCGCCATGCTCCGGCAGATCTGGACCGACCATCAGAGCGGCCGGCGCGATCACGGCACCGTCATATGGTCGCTGCTGATGCTGTCGCGGTTTCTCGAGCGCGAGGCCGGGGTGGGCCCTCAGGGGCGCAGTGGCGATGCCTTGTCGGTTGGAGCGGCCTGATGAATCACCGTCCCATCCGCGTAGCGCTGGTGACCACGCTGTATCCGAACGCCGAACAACCGCACCATGGTGTGTTTGTGGAGGAACGACTGCGAGGGCTGGTGGAAAGTGGAGCGATCGATGTCCGTGTGATTGCCCCGGTGCCCTGGTTCTTTTCCTCTCATCCGCGCTTCGGCAGCTATGCACGGCTTGCCGCCGTGCCGCGACGCGAGGTCCGTTACGGTATTCGGATCGAACACCCCCGATACGTGGTCATACCCAAAATCGGCATGACGATGGTTCCGCACACGCTCTCGCGCACGATCGGTCGAGCGCTATCGCGGCTTCGTGCTGACGGCTTCGATTTCGACTTGATCGATGCCCACTACGTCTACCCGGACGGAGTCGCCGCGGTCATGGCTGCGGATCGGTTCAAGCGTCCGGTGGTGATGACGGCGCGCGGCACCGATATCAATGTGATTGCGTCCATGCCCGGCCCGTGGCGCCAGATACGCCGGGCCGTCGACCGGGCGGGCGCGTTGATCGCGGTCTCGCGCGCGTTGGGTGACCGCATGGCCGATACGCTCGGCATCGGCCGTGGACGTATCGCTGCCCTGCGCAACGGCGTGGACCTGGCCCGATTCATACCCGGCGATCGGACAGCGCTGCGAACGCGCTTCGGTTTATCGGGCCCGGTATGGCTGTGTGTCGGTCGTCTGACCGAAAGCAAGGGCATGCACATAGCGATCGATGCCTTGGCGGAGAACGCCGACGCGACGCTCCTGTTGATTGGCGAGGGCGAAGATGCGGGGTTGCTGAAAGCGCAGGCCGAGCGGCGCGGTGTCGCGGAGCGCGTGCGCTTCGTTGGCGCGGTGGCGCACGACGATCTGCCCGATTACTTCTCGGCCGCGGATGTGCTCATGCATGCCGCGGATCGGGAGGGGATGCCGAATGTGCTGCTCGAGGCGCTCGCCTGTGGCTGCGCCATCATCGCGACGGCGGTGGGCGGTATTCCGGAGATCATGGGCGGTCTACCGGCGGGTTATCTGATGGCTTCGCGGGACGCCGGGGCCATGATCGAGTGCTGGCACCAGCTGCAGGCGGCCGAAGCGCTGGATGAGCACGGCCGCGCGGCGCGCCGCCGGTACGCCGAGCAATTTGGCTGGGAGCCCACGACACGCGGCCAATTGGCGATCTTTTCACGGCTTACCGGCGTCGCGCTGGATGAGAGCCGGCCGGGCGAACCGGGGTCGGGCACGTCATGAAGATCCTGTATCACCACCGGATCGGATCCAAGGACGGGCAGTACGTACACATCGAGGAAATGGTCGATGCGCTGCGTGCCGAGGGCCATGAGGTCCGCATTGTCGGCCCCGAGGGGTTCGAACAACGCGAGTTCGGCGGCGAATCCGGCCTCGTATCGAAGCTCAAGGCCCGCATCCCGGGCTCGATCTACGAGCTGATGGAATTCGGCTACAACGGTGTCGACTATACGCGCCTGGCGCGAGCGATCCGTGAATTCCGACCGGACGTCATCTATGAGCGGTACAACCTGTCGCTGCTGTCCGGCGCCATCGCGCGCCGTCGTTTCGGCGTGCCGTTGCTGCTTGAGATCAATGCGCCGCTGTTCGCCGAGCGGTCGGCCTATGGTGGGCTCAGGCTGGCGTCGCTAGCGCGCTGGACCGAACAGCGCGCCTGGCGCGCGGCTGATCATGTGTTCGCCGTGACGCGCGTGCTGGCCGATCAGGTCGTCGATGCCGGCGTCGCGCCGTCGCGGATCACGGTCACGCCAAACGGCATCAACCATCGGCGATTCGCTCCGGATGTCGACGCCGCGGCCGCCAAGACACGGCTCGGCCTCGATCCGCACACCACCGTGATCGGCTTCGTCGGCTTCGCGCGGGAATGGCACGGTCTGGATGCCGTGATCGAGTTGCTGGCCGAATATCGCGACGCGCGATCCCTGCACTTCCTGCTGGTCGGCGATGGGCCGGTCACCGAGGCATTGCGAAACCAGGCTGAAGCCGTGGGTGTGGCCGATCGCGTGACCGTCACGGGGGTGGTCGATCGCGACGACGTACAGCGTTACGTCAATGCGTTCGATGTGGCCATGCTGCCCAATGTGGTCGCTTATGCCTCGCCGTTGAAATTGTTCGAGTACATGGCCTGCGGCAAGGCGATCATCGCGCCCGATCAGCCGAACTTGGGCGAGATCCTGACGAACGACCACGACGCCGTCCTGTTCGAGCCGGGCTCGAGAGACGCCTTCAAGGCTGCCATGCGTCGACTGATCGAAGATGACCCTTTGCGTGCGAGATTGGGCGAGGCTGCGCGGGCCTCGCTGATCTCGCGTGATCTCAGCTGGGCGGCCAATGCGCGGCGGGTCGTGTCGATTGCCGAAGAGCTCGGCGCCGGCGCCGCAGGGGCCGCGCCCGGAGCGCGATGACCATGAAGCGCTTGCGGCAGTTGAGCTTTCGCCGGCCGCCCGCCGAGGGACCGGCGGCCGTAGTCGTCGGCGGCGGTCTCAATGCGCTGGGCGTGGCGCGTAGTCTGGCGAGCGCCAACGTGGCGGTGGATCTGTTAGCGGGTTCGCGTGATATGCCGGCCGCGCGCAGTCGGCATGTCAAGTTTCGCCGCTACGATGACAGCCGGTCGGAAAACGTCGTCGATGCACTGGCGGATTGGGCTGCGCGATATCCTGGTCTGCGCCGTCCTCTGATTCTGACCGAAGAGGAAAAGGTTGCGGCCGTTTCGGAGCAGCGCACGCGCCTCGAGCAGGACTATGTTCTGCTGCTTCCCTCGGAGGATACCGTGGACCGCCTGCTGCACAAGGATCGCTTTCATGCAGCGGCCGAGGCGGGCGGATATGCCGTCCCTCGAACGCGGCGCATTCGTTCAGTGGCCGATCTGGACTCGCTCTCGACGCTTGTGCCCCCGCTGGTGATCAAGCCGGCAGGACGCCAGCCGGCATTTCTTGCGCATTTCCCTCGTGCCACTCACATGGACTCGATCGACGCCGCGCGCGATCGGTTACAGCATATGCTGGCCGTCTCGGATGATCTGATCGTTCAGGAGTGGGTCGAAGGCGATGACTCGACAATCTACTTCTGCCTGCAGTGCCTGGCCGATGACGATCGCGATCCGGTATCGTTCGTGGGCCGTAAACTGCGTGCCTGGCCACGTCAGACCGGTGGCACGGCGCGCTGTGTCGCCGCGCCCGAAGCGGCGGCGGTGCTGGCGCCCATCACCACGCGCTTCTTTCGCGAGCAGGGCGTGGTCGGGCTCGCGGGCATGGAGTACAAATGGCGCGCGGATACTCAGGAATACGTCATGATCGAGCCGACCATCGGGCGTACCGATCATCAGGAGGAAGTCGCCACGTTGAACGGCGTGAACCTGCCATGGGCGGCGTATCGGCAGGCGCTGGGTCTCGATGCGCCGCGCACGATGCCGGTTGCGCCGGTCCGGATATGGAAAGACCCGATGGCCGATGCGAATGCAGCGGCGGCGCAAACGGAAATTGCCCGGCCGGCCGCATCCGGCGCGCGAGTGGTCGACGCGCTCTGGCGCCGCAACGATCCAGTGCCCGCGTTGCTTGATCTATGCGACCGGGCACGAGCGCGTTTCACCCGGGTGGTGGGGCGAGTCTCTTGATCGGCGCGCTTCTGGAGCGGGCGCATCCACGTTGGCTGGGCCATGAATTATGCCGCCTGACGCATCGCGGACGACACCCCGTGTCCGATCCGGAAACCCATCTTCGAGAAGCGGCCGAGTGGCTGGCCCGTGCGCAGGACGTGGGGCAATACGGTGGGGTGCCGGCGTTCTATGATGCCGAGCGCAAGCGCTGGGAGGCCTCTTATCCGGAGACTACCGGGTACATTATTCCGACGTTCTATGCGTACGCCGACCATTCCGGCGAGACCCGCTATTTCGACCGGGCAACGCGGATGGCGCATTGGGAGTCCGACGTGCAGCTGGACAATGGCGCTGTCTGTGCCGGCACGCTTGCGGCGCCGCAGTTGGTGCCCACGGTGTTCAATACCGGCCAGGTTCTTTTCGGCTGGGCAGCGGCATTCGAGCGAACCGGCGAGCCGCGTTTTGCCGATTCACTGGACCGCGCTGCCGAGTGGCTGGTTTCGGTACAGGACGAGGACGGGGCCTGGCGACGATACGGGTCGCCGTTTGCCACCCATCCGCTCAACACCTACAACACCCGGACCGCCCTCGGTTTGCTCGATGCAGCGCGCGCGCTGGATGAGCCGCGCTACAGTGACGCCGCGCGTGCCAATTTGAACTGGGCGCTCACCCAGATGCGTCCCAATGGCTGGTTCGAGAACAACGATCTCGAGGATAATCGCCGGCCGCTTACGCATACGCTCGGCTATACGCTGCAGGCGATGCTGGAGGCCGGTGTGCGGCTCGGCGACTCGCATCTTGTCGATGCAGCGCGTCTCGGCCTTGAGCGGATCGCTGAACGGCAACGTCGCGATGGCGGCCTGCCCGGACGGCTGGATGCGCAGTGGCGATCGGCCGCGCCCTGGAGTTGCCTGACCGGCGATGTCCAGATCGCCTATGCGTGGTTGCAGCTGGCCCGACTGGATCGCGAATCGCGCTGGATCGAGCCCGCGACCCGAGCGATCGAATTCGTGCAGTCGACCCAGGACGTTGCGACAATGGATCTTGCACGACGGGGCGCCATTGCCGGCTCCTACCCCCGGCAGGGTGGTTACATGGGGTATCGCTATCCGAACTGGGCGGCCAAGTTCTTCATGGACGCGCTCATGCTTGTTTCCGAGGTCCGCTGACCATGCGCTCGCTCGCACTGTTGATGTTCGTGGCGGCCACCCTGCCGATGGCGTTCGTGCGCCCAATCATCGGGCTGTTGCTCTGGATGACGTTCAGTTATCTCAACCCGCATCGGCTGGCCTGGGGCTTTGGCACGGATTTCCCGTGGGTGATGATCGTGGCGGTGGTCACGCTGACGGGTCTGCTTGTTCAGCCGCGCCAGCGCCAGATGCTGCCGATGAAGCCAACGGTCATACTCATGACCTTGTTTCTGATCTGGGCGACGATTGCTACGACCCAGGCGGCTTTGCCCGATCTTGCGTTTCAGCGGTACACCGAATTCGCCAAGATGATGGTCATGGCGTATGTCACTGCCATGCTGGTGACCGATCAAGAGAAACTGCAGTGGGTGGTCTGGGTCATCGTCGGTTCGTTCGGCTTCTGGGGGGCGAAAGGCGGGCTGTTCACCCTGCTTACGGGCGGCAGTTATCACGTGATGGGGCCGGAGCAGAGTTTCTTTACCGATAACAATGCCTTCGCCATGGTCATGTGCATGATCTTGCCGCTGATGCGTTATGTGCAGCTCTATGCCGAGAATCGTTGGGTGCGGCAGGGATTATGGGTGGTCATGGGGCTGACCGCGGTGTCCGTCGTCGGCACGTACTCGCGCGGCGGTTTTCTCGCGCTTGGCGTTGTCGGTTTCATGCTGATTCTTAAGAGCCGCCAACGACTGGGCTTGCTTATTGTAGCGCCGGCCCTTGTGGTGGCGCTGATGTCGTTCATGCCGCAGCAGTATTTCTCCCGAATCAACAGCATCAGCAACTATCAACAAGATAGTTCCTCCGAAGGGCGAATCGACTCGTGGAAGTTCGCAACGAACGTGGCTATGGCACATCCGTTATTCGGTGGTGGCTTCGAAGTCTGGGCCAGCGACAACATGTGGAATACCTACGGGCCGCCGGGTGCGACGCATCGCGCCATCCACAGTATCTTTTTCGAAGTGCTGGGCGAGCAGGGCTTTGTCGGACTGGCATTTTTCGTATTACTGCTCGTGACGGGCTATATCGGTCTTGCCCGTGTCAAGAAGCAGGCGAGGGCGGGGCCAGAGCTACGATGGTTGGGTGATCTCGCGGCTATGCTTCAGGTCAGCCTCATTGGGTTCACCGCGGCTGGCGCGCTGCTGCCCATGCCCTACATTGATATCTACTATCAAATGATGGCACTGGTTGCGGTCATACAAGTCATCATGACGCGGTTGGTAACCGAACATCAGCATCGCGCCAAGCATGCCACGCCAGTTCGCTCGCGCCCTGGCCCGAGCAATTCGGTCGCATCTGAGGGCGAACGCAAAGCCCGCGGTGGCCACCTTCCGCCGAGCGCGCGCAGCCCTGACAGGCGGCCGTCGAGCAGCTCGGGGATGCAAGATCTGCCGCCTTGGTAAGAGTGCGTCGCGACGATGATTATGCAGAAAGATAAAGGCTTTGACGGGGGGTCGCGCCTGGTTCTGATGGTGGCGTTTCATTATCCGCCGATTGCCGCTTCGGCGGGCGCACTGCGCACGCGCGCGTTCGCCGCGCATTTGCCGGCCTATGGCTGGCGTGCCCATGTCCTTGCGCCTTCGGCATTTGCCTATGCCGAATGCGAGTCGGGCTCGACGCCGCCTGAGCAAGCGAGCTTGCATCGAAGCTGGGCGCTCGACGCCAAGCGCCACCTTGGCTGGCGAGGGCGGTACGCCTCGGTCACCGCTGCGCCAGACCGCTGGATCAGCTGGGCGCCGAGCGCGATAGCTGTCGGGATGCGGCTGATTCGGCAATATCCCATTGAGGCCATCTGGTCGACGTATCCAATCCCGACGGCACATCTTATTGCGGACGCGCTGGCCACTATGAGCGGCCTGCCTTGGATCGCCGAGTTTCGCGATCCCATGCGTCCGACGGGGGCGTCTGTCCAACGCCGCGCGCAATGCTGGATAGAGCGTCAAACAATGAAAAAGGCAGACCATATCGTGTTCGTGACGCCCGGTGCCTGTCGGGAGGCCAAGCGTCGATATCCCGATCTGGCGGGGCGGGTGAGTATTCTGCCCAACGGTTTTGACGAATCGGCCGAGCCGCCCGGCGAACACCATGCTTCGTCGGCCGCATCGTCCCCGATTCGTCTGCTGCACAGCGGGCATCTATATCCGGACGGCCGCGACCCGGGCATGTTGTTCGACGCGTTGCAGTTGCTCAAGCAGTCAGGCCTCATCGATGCAGGCCGCGTGCAAATCATATTACGCAACAGCCAGCATGAATCCCGCTACCGACTTGATATTCAACAGCGCGGCATCGCGGATCTCGTTTCTTTGGAACCGCGGTTGGCCCATGGTCTGACGCTCAAAGAGCAACGTGCTGTTGACGGCCTGCTTTTGCTTCAGGGCAAGGAGTTCAATCTTCAAGTGCCCGCTAAACTGTTTGAATATCTGCGCACTCAGCGCCCGATCCTGGCGTTGGTCGATCCCGGCGGCGATACTGCAGCACTTCTGAATGAATTAAACGCCGGTATCCGGGTGGATGCCGATTCGGTGGCATCCATCGCCTCAGGCTTGAAACGCTTTTTGGAGTTGATCGAGTCGGGCCAGTCGGCAAGCATCATTCCCCATCGTGAACAAGTGTCAGGTTACTCGCGACGGGCCACCACGTCTCAGCTGACTGATCTGCTTGCTTCCGTGGTGGCAAAGCACGCCTGCGACGCGGTCTGATGTCGAGCTAGCCGGCGCGTCTTCGATCCAGTGCCTTGAGTTTGCTCTGAGTCCAGCGTTTGATCGCGCCCGTGTCATGTAATATGAAGTGCGCGATGCTATTCAAGCCCGAGCGGTAGAAGGCGGCGCCGAGGGCCATCTTGCGACCGTAGCGTTCGTTCACCACGCCGAGCTTGATGTCCGCACGGTTTGGAAATCGCTTCATCATCTCGTCGATATAGCGACGGCGCGTAGCGCGATCAGCGATCATCCGGCTACGATGCAGCACGCCGGGAATGAATATCTCGATGGTAAGAAAGCGTTGTTCCCAGTCCTTGCCAAAGCGTGGCGCCATGGGCGCGATACGACCGGCGGCTTCGTCGCTGTGAATGCGCTCGACACAGCGTAGGGCGGCGAAAGGCAGATCATAAACTCGATCCAAGTCCACCGTGTTCATGATGGAATCAGGGCGATCCCGCCGGTAATTGTAGAGCAGTGCATGCACGGTAACCGGCCGCCGGGCTCTAGCGAACAGCATGGGTACGATCGCAAGATCTTCATACCAGATGCCGCGGTCGAATCGGACATCGTTGAATAGCGCTCGGGCAAACAGTTTGTTACAGGCGGAATCGGTCATTTGCCATAAATCGGCGACGTGCGGGCTACGGTATCGAGTCGTTCCGTGGACTTCGTAGAAACCGAAAACCAGCAGATCGGCTTCGGGTTCCGCAGCCAGTGTTTTTTCGAAGCACAGCAAGGTGTCGTGCTCGATCCAATCGTCGCCGTCGATAAACATGAGGTAGTCGCCGCGAGCGGTATCGATGCCGGTATTCCGAGCGTCGCTCAAGCCACCGTTCTGTTTGTCCACGATGATCAACCTAGGGTCTTCGGCGAATGTCTTGACCACGTCGAGCGTGCCATCAGTCGAGCCATCGTTGACTACGATGATTTCGTAGTTCTCCTCCTGCTGCGATAGCAGCGATACCAAACAATCGTTGATCAGGCTTTCGACGTTGTAGGCCGCAACTATCAGGCTGTAGCGGGGCGAATTACTTGTGGCTGTTGTCATACGGAACGACGGTTACTGGAGAGACGGGTCATCAATCGCCGCTTCATGCGCCCCATTCGATGAAGCAGAAAATCGCCGGTGGCCAAGGCACTATGCTCGTAACACAGCGCCGCCAAGGCGATCTTGAAGCCGAAATCGCGTGCCAGGAGACGCTTGCTGATGCCATCGGTATTCTCATTGATGTGCGTCGTGAACTCGGCGGCATAGCGCCGACGTAGTGCGGCTTCTTCGATCTTGCGCGGCCAGTCGACCAGCCCGGGCATGAATACATCGCTTGTATAGAAACGCTTTCGCCAATCATTTCCCAGCGCGTCCCGCGCTTCATGCGCGCCGAGCGAACTTTCGATGCGTTGAATGCAACGATCCGGCCGCGGTGAACAGATCGAAGAAACGCGTTGTGTCGACCGAGCTCATGATCGAACCCTCTCGCAAATTACGGTAGTTGTAGAGCGCTCGATTCACCCGAAGCTTTTGTTTGGCGCGGGCGACCCAAGGGCGCACCGCCGCCAGATCCTCGTACAGGATGTCCTCATCGAATCTGTCTTCGCCAATCAGATCCCGGCGATAGATCTTGTTCCAAGCCGCATTTCGGCAAGACCAGAAATCTGCAGCACATGATTGCCGATAGCGACCGCTGGAGGTGATGTCGATGTAATCAAAGACCCAAAGCTCGGTTCCAGGGCTAGCCGAGATTTCGGCCAGGCACGTATCGATGTAACCGGGCTCGACCCAATCGTCTCCGTCGATGAACGTCAGGTACTGGCCCGATGCAGCGGATATCCCGGTGTTGCGCGCCGCGCCCAGCGCCACCGTTTTCGCGCTGGATGAGCCGGATCTGCGGGTATCGGGTACTTCGGTCGGCCACAATGTCGGCAGTGGCGTCGGTCGATCCGTCATCCACTACTATGATTTCGTGGTCCCCACGCGGCTCGACGACCAAGGAATCGAGACATCCCCCGATGAAATCGGCAATATTATAAGCGGCGATAATGACACTGAGTGTCGGTGGCTGGATTGCTCGAGATCGCGGGGGCATGATCAAGATCTCCGTGCGGCCATGTAATTATCCGTCGGTTCATTGCTCGGGCAGCGCTGATATTCTATCGCAGGGCGTTTGATACGTGGTCGTCTCGTGACCAAGGCTCGCAGAAAGTGAGCAAGGCATGGTCGTGGAGTAGGGCTAGGGCAGTACGCTGAAAAATCGCGCTGTAGTACAAGTAAGTACTGGCAGTTTGCCTTGCTTAGTATGAGTCCTTTTTGACGCGACGCGGTTCCCTCGTGCCGCGTCCGTCGTTTTATGAGCTAAACAGAAGCCTGCTTTGGACCTCGCGTTTGATTTCGCCGAGTCCGTGCAAGAGCAGGTCGCCGATGGCATGCGCCCCCGCCAAGTGGCATCGGCTGGCGACGGCAACCAGAAGGCCGTAATGCTGCCGGACGATTTGGGTGTCGATGTTTTCTGCTTCGTCGAGCCGTTCGAAGAACTGTTTGACGTATTCCGTCCGGATACCGCGCTCCGGAATCGCCTGGCCTCGGTTGATGACGCCTTGGATGAAGGCCTCTACGGTATAAAGACGTGTCTTCCAGTCTGGCCCAAGCCGTTCGGCAGGCGTTTCCTCTTCCCATCTATTCGCGTCTGCCTCAATTCTTGTCACACATCTATTGATCGCCAGCGGCAAGTCGAGCAATTTTTGTGCATCATGTGAATTCATGATGGAGCCGGGGCGCGTGACGCGATAGTTGTATAATACGGCGTCTATACGCACTATTTTTTTTGCACGCGCAACCCAGGGCCGCACGATCGCAAGATCCTCATACAGAATGTCTTCGTCGAAACGATCGTCGCCGATCAGTGCTCTCTGGAAAAGCTTGTTGCATGCCGAGCTCTTAGCATCCCAAAAGTTCTTGCCACAGACTCGATCCTTAGTGCCGTGCTCCATAATGTCGACGTAATCAAAAACGAACAGATCGGCGTCCGGATGTTTTCGGATATGGGCAAGGCACTGTGGAATGAGATCGGGCTGAGCCCAGTCATCGCCATCGACGAACAGGATGTAGTCACCCCGGGCAGCTTCGAGACCGGTATTGCGGGCGTTACCGAGGCCGCCGTTGGTCTGCTGGATGATGCGCAGACGTGGATCGTGGTAGCCGGCAATCACTTCCGACGTTGCATCGGTGGAGCCGTCGTCGACCACGATGATCTCGCAGTGGGTCGCCTCGGGTACGAGCAGGGATGTCAGGCACGGCCCGATATAATCGGCGATATTATAAGCCGGTACGATGACGCTTATGACAATAGGCTCGGAACTCATGGATGGTCACTTCTAGTCTGTTGTGAGAGCTCTCGCTCAAAGTGTGCCCACTTAAAGTGTGCACACTTTGGGGCGCTGGCCGGGGCTGGCGTGTCTTTTCCACTGGGATTACGTCTACGTCTCCGATCCCCGGTTTGTTCCCCCGAACCGATGCAGCAAGGTGTCGCCGACCAGATAGGCACCTGAAGATAGCAGAGACTCGCGGCGGCGATTTGCCGACCGTAGTAGCGCCGGATGGCGTGGATATCGATTGTATGTTTGTCAGGGATAGCTGCCATGAAATCGACGTGCATACTGCCGACGCAGCCGCGGATTGGTGATTTTTCGGCTCCATTCGATAATACCCGGGATGAATATTTCGTCCGTGTAAAGGCGTGATTTCCAATTAGTGCCGAGGGGGGCGATGAGTCTTGCGCCATGGCTCTGCATGGCATCAGTCTCGATGCGGTCGACGCAGCGGTTGCCAGCCACGACCAGGTCGAGAAAACGTTGGACGTCATGGGAATTCATGATGGAGCCGGGGCGTGTGAAGCGGTAGTTATATAGTGCCGTGTCGATACGCACCACTTTTCCGGCACGTGCAACCCAAGGTCGCACAATCGCGAGATCCTCGTACCAGATATCCTCGTCGAAACGGTCACCGTCGATGAGCCGGCGCGAATAAAGCTTATTCCAAGCGGCGTTCTTAGCATCCCAGAAAGTGACACCGGACGACCGATATATACGGCCATTGGCCGTAATATCCGCATAATCAAAAACGAACAGATCGGCGTCTGGATATTGCCGGACATGGGCGAGGCATTGCGGGATGAGATCGGGCTGAACCCAGTCATCGCCGTCGACGAACAGGATGTAGTCGCCCCGGGCAGCATCCAGACCAGTATTGCGGGCGCTTCCCGGCCCCCCATTGGTCTGCCTAATGAGGCGCAAGCGCGGGTCATGATGTAGGGTGGCTAGTTTCGGCGTCGCATCGGTGGAGCCGTCATCGACCACGATGATCTCGCACTGCGTAGCCTCGGGTACGAGCAGGGATGCCAGGCACGGCTCGATATAATCAGCGACGTTATAAGCGGTCACGACGACACTTATGACAATAGGCTCAGAACTCATGGCTGATCGCTTTTAGATCTTTTTCACGAGAGCGCTTGCTCAAAACGTGTCCACATTTTTCGGTCACTCCGATTTTTCAGTCGCGCTAGAGTCTATCAAGATACATCGGCTTTCGTAGCGATTTCAGGCAGAATGTAATCCTTTGTCGATTACTTGCATCACCCATTTCAATGAGGAATGTCATGCAGAAAGCGCAAGCCGGTTGGTACGGAGCGAACGGCGTTTGGCGTGCGTGTTTTCTAAGTGCGTTAGCGTTATTCGTTTTGAGTATCGGCGACGGCACAATCGCTTGGGCGGCAACCGGACATCCGGTCGTGAGTCTTCGGCTGGCGCACCTCGACAAGGGTTGTCAGGGTAGTGCACCCATCACCTTCGGGCAGCCGTTTCGTGACGGCGATGTGCCCAAAGGCGATGTGCTTGAGGTGCACGCTGGTGACCGCGACTTGCCAACTCAGACCGATGTGAAGGCGCGCAACGCTGACGGCTCGATCCGGCATGCTCTGATCACCGTATCGGCGCCTTGTGGCATCAATCGCAGTGAGTCATTGATGCTGACGGCCACTCCGGCAGGAACCAACGGTTCTCCGCTTACGCTCGACGACGTGTTGAGCAGTGGTTTCGATGACGAGGCCCGTTTTGTCAGCGAGGATGGGCAGCGACACCTCAGTGCGCGCGAACTGCTCCAAGAAGTGGCGAACGACGGCGGATGTGAGCAAACCAAAGTTTATTGCCAGCAGTGGATGCGCGGGCCGCTGGCCAGCGAATGGATTGTTGGCGCGCCGCCCGAAAGCTCTCATGGTGGCGCGGATCCGCATCTCATGGTCTTTTTTGCGATCAGGGCGTACGGCCCTTCGCCCGTCAAGACAGTCCGTGTCGACACGATCGTCGAAAACAGTTGGTCTTACGCGGACAACCCGCACAATTTGCATTATTCGGCGGCGATTAGTGTGCCGGGTGCGCCAGCGTTTGATGTGGAGCACGTGACGCACTATCAGCACGCCCGCTGGCACCATGTCCTGTGGTTCGGACAATATCATTCACCCCATTGGTTCGCTGCCCTCAATGGTCGATATCTTCAAGATACCGCAGCGATACCGAGCTATCAGCCGATCGCACTGTCGAACGATATGCTGTCGCAGGTTCGTCAGAACTGCGCGCCGATGGATCATTGCGATGTGATGCCGCGCATGGAAGCCACGGGTGCCCAGCCGCAGATCGGGCCGTTGCCACAATGGAGTACGGCCTATATCGTCAATCCGAATGACTATCGCGCGTATCGGTGGATGCTCGCCGACAGTGACGCGCTCGGGGCCTACAGCACGCACTTCCGTGATCAAGGCGACGACGCCCGAGCCCTGTCTTTGACTGCCCATCCTTGCGCGACCACGCTGCGGGCGGGGGAGATATCCCGATGCCCGGTCGCCCCTCATGCCGATGATCGGCTGCCCGCTTGTAAAGCCGACTGTGCACTGCCACTTGAGGCCGAGGCGGCGCATCACGGAGCGCCCGCTTACATCGCGTATGCGGTGACCGGCGACTGGTACTACGAGCAGGAGCTGAATCTCTGGGCGAATTGGCTGCTTGTGTTGCAGAATCCGGAATACCGCGGATTTCGTAAAGGGTTGGTCTACACTCAGCAGGTGCGGTCACAGGCTTGGGATCTGAGAACCTTGGGCGATGCGGCTTATCTGCTGCCGGATGACGCCCCGCTCAAGTCGTATTTCAACCGGGTCGTTGCCAATAATATCGAGTGGTACAACAAACGCTACGCGGACAACCCCAAGGCAAACGCGCTCGGGCTGAACAATAGCGGTATGTCCGTTGTCTATCCGCTTTCAGGCCCGAATCATGATACGTCCATGTCGCCGTGGCAGCTGTCCTTTTTTACCTGGGCTACGGGAAACCTTTACGATCTCGGTTTCGCCGGTGCGGGACGAATGCGCGATTACTTCGGCCAATTTCAGCTGGGTACGCTCAATACAAAGGGCTTTTGCCCTGAGCTGGCCAGCAATTACACGCTGCGTGTGCGCGATTCCGCCCATTCGGCTTTTTACACCGACTTTGCCACGGTGTATCGCAAGACCTTTCCGGAACTGTTATCGGCAGGCTGTGATCCTAAGCGCCTGAACGCGGCCCTGAAAAAAGACCATCACATCGATGACTATAATTACCCCCCGGGTACAATGGTGGACTTCCCGGATTCTGATACCGGTTTTGTGGCGAATTTCCAAATCGGTCTGGCTGCAGCGGTCGCTTCCGCCGGAGATAAGGGGCGTCGTAGCTGGCACTGGTTCATGACGCGTCCAGTAAGACCGGATTATCGTCATGCGCCACAGTTCGCCGTAGTACCGACGCATATTGGCGACGGGTCGTAAATGATGGCTTCTGTAGACCACATCCGCATGACCTGACTGAATCGTGTGCGGGAGTGAAGCGATCCATGCGCGCCGACGTGGTCACGCGTAGAAGGCAAAGATGGGTCGGCGCGAACTTGCGACCACGGCGGCGACGCCGTGATACCCAGTTGGAAATCGATCGAGTTGCCGATGCGTTTTTTTCGCCGACGCGGAGCCGGGTTGCCGGGAGACAAGCCTAAGCCCGCCTCCATACGCGTGGCGCTGATGTTCTCAGGCGCCCAGCAGTACACGGATTTCCTGATCACATTCCCCTCCATCATGATTCTGAGCCGGCTGCTGACGCCGGCGCAGGTCGGGGTTTATTCAGTCGCAGTAGCTTTTGTGAATCTGGTGCACATGCTGAGGGATTTCGGGACCACGGAATACCTGGTTCAGGTGAAGACACTGGATCGCGATACGACGCGTTCGGCGTTCACCGTCACACTCGTTATCGCTTGGACTCTGGCTGCCGCTATCTTCCTGGCCAGCCCGCTGATCGCCGATTTTTTCAACGAAGACGGTCTCGGCAACGTACTGCGCATCTTGTCGATCACCTATCTACTGCTGCCCATAGGATCGACAACGAGCGCTCTGCTCGTTCGAGATATGCAGTTCGGTATTCGATACAAGATCAATACGACTGAACTCGTCGTGCAGAATGTGGTCACCATTTCGCTGGCCTGGTACGGCTGGGGTTACTACAGCCCGGCATGGGGTGCGGTGGCCGGGATGGTAACGACCGTCCTGGGATGTCTCTATTGGGGACGGCACCATCGCATTCGAGGTATCGGGTTGAAGCAATGGCGGCCTGTGCTGGAATTCGGCAGCAAGAAAACCTTTGGAACGATCATGACGCAACTGGGCGAAGGGGCGCCGGATTTCGTGATCGGCCGGCTCCTCGGTTTTGCGCAGGTCGGTATGTTCAGCCGTGGTTATGGCCTCGTGCGAATGTTCAACGAAAATCTGAGCGGCGCCATCAGTGCCGTTTCCTACTCGGCGTTTTCACAACAACATCGTGACGGAGGAAGCGCATCCTCGTTGTTCTTGCGTTCGATTACTTACATCACTGGCGTAGGGTGGCCATTCCTCGGTTTCGCTTCGCTGATGTCGTTTCCGATCATCCGCGTTTTTTTTGGCGATCAATGGGATGCGGCCGCACCAATCTTGCGGTATTTGGCGATGGCGTCCGCTCTGTCGCTGCTTGTGCTGCAGTATCAGAACCTGCTGACCGCAGTAGGGCGCGTGGGCCTGGCCACTTTATGGATGACGGCATGGCAAATCTTGACGGTTGGCGCACTTAGCGCGGGCGCATTCATAAGTATCACGGCAGTGGCTGTAGCGCTCGTGCCGGCCACGGCAATTGCGGTAGCCGGCGTGTTCGTTGGCTTGATCATGTATACGGATATAACGTTCCGTGACTATATGCATGCTGTCGTGCCCAGTTTAGGGCTGGCGCTGTTCGCGCTCATCCCGCCTGTTGTCTTGCACCTGTTCTTTGCGCCTACGCCTGATCACATATTGGGTCCTTTGGTCAGTGGGGGATGCGTGTTGATCATCGGCGGGCTGGCCGGCGCATGGTGGCTTGATCATCCTATCTGGCAGGAAATCCGCAGTCTGGTAGTCCACCGGCTGATCCCCGGGATCCGGGGAGTTCGCGCGTCGTGATGCGGCGAAGGTTCGAAGCGCACGCCCCGCAGCAGCCGTCCTGGCGAGCCCGCGCCTTACTTGTCCTGGTTTGTGCGGCGGTTGTGATTATTGCCTTCGGTTCGGTTCCGCTGGATTATCAGTTTTTCTACTCGGATGCGCCGCGGCATGCGTTGAATGGCGCCTTCATTTTGGATCTCGTTCGCGATTTTCCGATCAACGATCCGGTCCAGTGGGCCTACAATTACTACGCTCAATATCCGGCGCTGACGATTCTTTTCTACCCGCCGCTTTACCCGGCGATACTCGCCGTGGCGTATGCAATCCTCGGCATTTCCCAGTTCAGCGCGGTAGTGGTGAACGCACTGTTCTATTTCGCGTTACTGCTGGGCGTTTTCCGCGTGAGTCGCCCGCTCATGGGGTTTGTAGCCGGCGCGATTGCGGCAGCGGCCGTCGGTGCGTTGCCTGATATCGCCTTCTGGGGGCGCCAGGTCATGACCGACGTGCCCGCGACGGCCATGCTGGTCTGGGGCGTCGCTTTCTTTCTGGAGTACAGCGAACACCGAAGGTCCTGGCTGCTATACGCCAGTGCGCTCGCGGTGCTGGCCGCCGTATGGCTCAAGCTGACAGTCTGTTTCGTGTTGCCCGTCTTCGCGATTGCGCTGGTCGCCATCGATGGCCGCTTTGTATGGCAATCCCGGCGGCACTGGAGCGTTGTGGCGCTCATGATACTGGGCTTGTTGCCGCTCGCATGGCTGACATTGCATTTCGGTCAGACCAATGTGCAATCGGCGGCGAATGCCGCCGGCGCGCCGGCCTCTCGGTTATCACTGGCCAATTGGCTATGGTATCCGCGTCGCCTCCCGGCTATGGTCGGCTGGCCGATGACCGTGGTGTTTGTCGCCGGATCTGCGGCCGGGCTGGTGGCGTGGACGCGTCAGCGGCGGGGCATGCAGGCTGCCTGGGGCCTTATCGCGGGTTGGGCGATCGTTGGTTATGTGTTCTTCTCGGCCATCGACCTCAAGGACGAGCGTTTCTTCATTCCGGTGCTGCCGGCGCTGGTCGTTATTGCGGTCGGGGGGATTCACGCGCTGCTTCCCGCGCGACGAGCCATATGGGGTTGGTTGGTCACCGCGGCAGTCGCAGTGGCGACGCTGACGATCACGTGGATCGAACACCCGCCGTTGTATGTGAAGGGCTATGCGCGCATCGTCAGGGATGTGGCCCGCGAAGCGCCGCGCGATTCCAATGTCGTCTTTTCGGGATATCGTGACGGCGCATTCATATTCGCCATGCGGGCCATCGGGGGCCGGCCTGATCTGCACACGATACGCGCCGACAAACTTCTGCTTACGATTGCTATTCGTCGGTCGGCGGGCGTGAAGCAGAAGAATCTGACCGAGGCACAGATCGCAAAGGAACTGACCCGACAGAAGACATCGTATGTTGTGGCGCAGGACGGTTTCTGGACCGATCTAACCGAGATGAAGCGGTTGCAAGCACGTCTTGCACTCGGCTCAATTCAAGCCTGTGGCCCATTATCGGATGCAGGCGAATTTCAATGCGCCCGAACGCTCGATCACGGTCTATCGAAACCTGGCCAAGTTGCCGAAAAAACGCCCCCCGCTGTCAATTGACCTGCCGGCGATCAATCGCACGGTCACCCACGACTGAAAAGCGCGGGTGCGATGAACGTGTCACGTCTTGTAGATATCGATCTCGTTGCCGGCACGCCGTGCGTCATATCGGTCAAACAAACGTTTGGTGTCGGCGTCGTACCAAGCCCCGATACGAAACGACCAGTTGAGTTCCAGATGAAGCCGGCCGCCCGAGGTGAGTTGATTGTTCAACACGTCTTCGATGAAAAACGCCCACTCGGAAGAGCCCCAGAGGGTGTCCTTGCCGGGCTGGTTGAATGCGATCTGATAGGCAGTCACATAGTCGTAGGGCTGCTGAGGGCGGGGGAGCGGCTCGAACGGATTGACCGTGTGCTTGGTTCGATTGATTTTCAGCGCGTCGATGACGCGGTCGTAGAGACGATGATCCGGAATATCCAGCGCGGCGGCGTCTGTGCTCCATGAACTCGCAGATATAGGGGAAGTAACCGAAACCAGTACCGATATCGAGAATGCGGCGACCACGGCATTCATGTAAGCCGAGGCGCAGTGCGCGCTTTATGTTTTCGACGATCCACGGCCGCGTGTTGAAATACTTGAAGTCGATCAACCGCCGATCGGGTTGCAAAACCTCCTCGTCGCGGATGGCGAGTAATTCATCGGTGTTAAGCGTCGCCATGACATGATCGGCGATGCGCTGGGCGGTATAGGTATGGCGAAGTTCACGAAGATTCAGTCGATGGCGTTGCACTTGGGTTTACCTTTTCGGGTCGGTGTGCCGTTGTTGCAGAGCAATAAGAG
Source organism: uncultured Gammaproteobacteria bacterium (assembly GCA_963835375.1). Taxonomy (GTDB): domain Bacteria; phylum Pseudomonadota; class Gammaproteobacteria; order Nevskiales; family Salinisphaeraceae; genus Salinisphaera. Next base: position 186,787 of record CAWIGB010000013.1, on the reverse strand, counting down.
ATCCCTTGGCGCGCAGTGTATAACGTGAAAGACGGGCGAATATATAACGGGTGGAGCGCCGGCGCGCGAGCTTGCGGATTACGCTTTACAATGCCGACCTCACGAAGCCGTCTTGGAGTGATCGAATGACCGACAGCGACTTGCCGACGCTGGATACCGCCGCCGGCAAACGTCGACGGAGGTTGCTGCTTCGCAAGCGGCTGTATCAACGGCTCTGGGGCGGACGCGCGGCCAATGAAACGCCGGTTGTCGTCTTTCTGGCGGGCACACCGGACATCGCCAATGGGCGGGTTGTGCAGGCGTTGGAGTCGAATTTCGATACGGACGTCTACCGTGCCGGCGATCCTCGATGTCTTTGAGGATGGCCGCCTGCGTCGAGATGATGTCCTGCGCGGCGTCATCGGCAAGTCGCGGGCGCCGTCGGTGGTCATCGTCGCGGGCGGTGAATCCGATTCGATCGCTACGCTGATCGAGCGATTCTCGCCGGCGCGCGTGCTCTGGTTCTACGAACCGGTAGAGCGCTTCATCGCGCGCGCGCCTCGCGTGCTTGATGAAACCACGGCTCGGCGTGTTCTCGCGGAGAAATTCGATCGAGAAGAGGAAGCGGCGCTCGCCTCGATTGCCGCCACGCCCGAGCTCGATTCGACGACGGTATGGGCGCTGGCGTGGTACGCCATCCACGACGCCTACAGACGGCAGCGGCTCCGCAAGCGCAGCGCGGCGCATCTCATCTCCGAACGATCACTCGTCGCCGCGCCGGCCGCGACGCTGGATGGCATCTGCGAGATCATTGGCGTGGGGGCTCGTCGGAACAAGCAGGCGCCGCGTATCCGGCTCAAGCGTGCGCGCGGGCGGGAGCCCGCGCTGCCCGAGCCGGTGCGCGAGGCTTGCGAAGAGCTCCAGACCTGGCTGGACGCTCATGCCGAAGATCCGGCCGACGTGTCATGATGCTTGCCGTGCAGCTCGTCGTTCTCGGCGTGCTGGCGGCAGCCTTGGCGCTGCTCGTGCGTCACTGGCCCTACCCATCGCCGCTTATTCGCCGGTTGCTCCCGCCATTGCAGCGCTGGCCCGAGGCGCAGATTCGCGGTTGGCTTGAAAACCAGCGGTTTCACCCACGCTACCTCGCGTTCTTCGACCGCGACCCCGAACGGATCGCGCCGGCGGGTACGGCGCTGCTTGCGCCGGCCGATGGCCTCGTCACCAGTACGGATTGCCGCGACGGCATTCGCTATATCGTCATCGCGTTGTCGTTCTGGGATATGCATGTACAGCGAAGCCCTTGGGGCGGTCGGGTCACGGCCGTCGAGCGGCTGGGCGGCGCCTATACTGATGGTGAAGGCCGCGATTTCGCATTCCTGCGTGAAAAATATTGTCCGGTTCAGACGCGTACAGTGCTGGACTCCGACATCGGCCCGGTCGCCGTGCGCCAGATCACCAGTCTTGCCGCGCGCCGTATCGAAACGTGGGTATCGCCCGGTGCGATGGTCGAGCGTGGCCAGCGCATCGGTCGTATACGCCTGGGCAGCACGGTCGTGCTCGAGGTTTCAGCTGCTTTGCCATGCGTTGTACGCGTGGGGGAGTACGTGCGCGCTGGCGAGAGCGCGGTGGTGGCTTCGCGTAGTGGGAAGATCTGAGTGCCCGGCTGGTTGTATATCGATGGGCACCTTGGCTGGGCATTGTTTGCGGCCTTGGTCTACACCGGGGTTGGGGTGTTGGTGACCGATTACGTCTGGCGCCGCGTTACCATGTCGACCAAGCTGTTGCTCGCGGCTGCGACGAGCCTCTGGGGGCTTGGCCTGATCGGGTTGAGCCTGGCCCTCTGAAAAGTCGCCGGAATACCGCAACAAACGATAGAAGATAGCGCTATGAAAATTTTTCTGACCGGCGGCGCCGGTTTCATCGGCTCGCATACGGCGCTCGTGCTCATCGAGGCCGGCCATGAAGTCGTGGTGTACGACAATCTCTCGAACGCGTCGCGCGAATCCCTTCGCCGGGTCGAGCAGCTGACGGGCGGGCGGGTCGAGTTCATCGAGGGCGACATTCGCGACGCCGCGCATCTGGATCAGGCATTCGCTGACTCGGATATCGACGCGGTGATTCATTTCGCGGGCCTCAAGGCCGTCGGTGAGAGCACGGAACAGCCGCTGGCTTACTATGAGAACAACGTGGCCGGTACGCTCGCGCTGTGTCAGGCCATGGAGCGAGCGAATCTGCGTACGCTTGTGTTCAGCTCGTCGGCGACGGTCTATACCGAGTCGCGCGAGATGCCATTGTCGGAAGATGCGCCGACCGGGCGGCCGACCAATCCGTACGGCAGTTCGAAGCTGATGATCGAGTGGCTGCTGCGCGATCTGCAAGCCGCCGATCCGCGCTGGTCGATCGCGCTGCTGCGTTATTTCAACCCGGTCGGCGCGCATGAAAGCGGACGCATTGGCGAGGACCCCCAGGGGCAGCCGAACAATCTGTTGCCGTTCATCAGCCAGGTCGCCATCGGTCGGCTGCCGGAGCTTGCAGTCTATGGCGACGACTATCCGACCGGCGACGGCACGGGGGTGCGCGATTACATCCATGTCATGGATCTCGCGGCGGGGCATCGGGCCGCGCTCGACGCGATCGTGGGCGAGGCCGGGTTGCGCACTTGGAATCTCGGCACCGGACGTGGGTATTCCGTGCTTGAGATGATTCGCGCCTTCGAGCGCGCTGCCGATCGTGACGTGGCCTATCGCATTGCGCCGCGCCGGCCGGGCGACGTCGCCGAATGCTGGGCGGATGCCTCACGTGCCGCGCGCGATCTCGGGTGGCGCGCCGAACGCGGTCTGGATGAGATCATGCGGGATGCTTGGCGTTGGCAGCACGATAATCCGAACGGTTATCGGGATGCCGGCTCGGCCGGGAAGGAGCCGTCGGCTGCTCCGGCGCGCAAGCAGGAATCGGCCCTTTGAAGACGTGGCGCTCAGTCATTCATCAGGCGATGCTCGATTCCGGCCGGTGTCGAGCTTCACACGCTTAGACGTGCATGAGCGGAGTTCATTCAAGGTGCACGCCGATGACATTCGGGTTTCCGGGGGCGGATTTAAACGGCGTTCAATGACAGCGCCAGACGATGATCGCAACAGGGCGCGTTGGTTACGCGGCGTTTCACCGGCCATGTCGCCCGTAAACGTCGTATTTGCGCGCCCACCGTGCCATATGAATGGGCGATGCGGTGATGTGTTGAGCAATCAATTGTGGTTCGCGACCTTGGGCAGGGAACGGTACGAGACATTGTCAGTTCGCCTTTACGCCAGCTGATGGACGAGGTTCCGGAAAAGACCCGTGTCGCGTTTTTCGTGCCGTCGCTTACCGGGGGCGGCGTGGAGCGCGTGACGCTGACCCTCGCCGGAGCGTTCGCTGCGGCCGGGCACCCAGTGGATATCGTGGTGACGCGCGCCGGAGGCGACTACGAGCAAAAGATTCCGGCCGGTGTCAGCCTGCATGTCATGAAGCCGACCGGTATCCTGCGCAGTCGCTGGCTTGCGTGGCGGGCAGGAGCGGTGCCCGCCACCACGCTTTCGCGGCCGGTGCTCCTGCCCATTCGGTCGTCCCGCATCCTGCGCCATATTGCGGGGCTGGCAGCGTACTTGGAAGAACATCGCCCGGCAGTGCTGATTTCGGGAATGTCTTACCCCAACCTGGTTGCGCTGTGGGCAAGGAACAGGGCAGGCGTACCCGTCCGGGTGGTGGTAGTCGAGCACAATACGCTTTCCCAGACCATACGACGGGTGCGGTTTCGTTGGCGTTGGCGGTACCTGCCGGCATTGCTGCGAAGTGCGTATCGTCAGGCCGATGCCATCGTGGCGGTGTCTCAGGGCGTCGCCGATGATGTGGCGGCCACGACAGGTTTGCCACGATCTGATATTCGGACCATATACAATCCGGTGGTATCGCCGGAGCTGGCCCACGCGGGCGATGCCCGGCCCGAGGACGACTGGTTTGCGCCGGGTATGCCGCCGGTGCTGATCGGCATCGGGCGGCTGACGTCGGCCAAGCGCTTCGATGTACTGATCCGTGCGTTCGCGACGATGCGAGCCCTGCGGGAGGCCCACCTGCTAATTCTCGGGGAAGGCCGCGAGCGAAAACGTCTGGAAGCGCTCGTGTCCGAGCTCGGCATGCAGGATGATGTCCGCATGCCGGGGTTTGCCGACAACCCCTACCGTTACATGTCGCACGCCGATCTGTTTGTCCTGTCTTCGGACTACGAGGGGTTACCCACCGTGCTGATCGAAGCGCTTGCCTGCGGGTGCCCCGTGGTCAGTACCGACTGTCCGAGCGGCCCACGGGAAATCCTTGATGCCGGCGCCTTCGGCGAACTCGTACCTTGCGGCGATGATGCGCAGCTGGCGCAGGCGATGGCGCGCACGTTGACGGCGCCGCCCGATCGCGCGCATCAGCGTGCTCGAGCACAGATATTTTCCATCGAGGCGAGCATGCAGCATTACCGCGAGGTCTGTCTTGGCGGATGAGGCTGGCGAGGCGGACGTGACGGCGAAGATTCCTCCCGACACGCATATCGCGATGTATGTACCGACACTTGCCGGCGGCGGCGCCGAACGCATCATGCTCAAGCTGGCCGGTGAGCTGGTTCGTCGGGGCTATCAGGTGGACTTTGTCCTGAACAAACGGCAGGGCGCCTATGCCGACCAGCTACCGGTTGGCCTGCGCAAGGTGGTGACTTTGCAGCGCCGACCCAAGTGGCAGGCGCGGCTGAAGATCTTGCGTGCGTTTCCGGGGGACTGGAAAGAAGTGGCCTTGCCGGTGTTACTGGCCAGGACACCGGTCATGAGTCTGCGATACGTGGCCTCACTGGCAGACTATCTGCGCCGCGAACGCCCCGATGTCATGATTTCCGCCTTGTTCTATGCCAACTTGGGAGCCATCTGGGCGCGCCAATTGGCCGGCGTGCAAACACGCCTCTTGGTCAGCCAGCACAATACGCTGTCGCGGTTGATCGCGGACGGAGTGGGCTCGCAGCGCGCGGCCTGGCGATGGCGTTATCTGCCGGCCTTGCTCAACCGCTGCTATGCACGCGCTGACCGGGTGGTCGCCGTGTCGGATGGCGTCGGCCAAGACCTCGCTCGAACGATCGGGTTCGATCGCTGGAAGATTACGACCCTTTATAACCCCGTGGTTTCGGAGCAACTGGCGCAACGGGCTGCGGAACCGGCAACTCATCCGTGGATCGTCTCGGCGGATTGTCCGGTGATCCTCGGTGTGGGGCGGCTGGAGCCGCAGAAGGATTTCCGGACCTTGCTGAACGCATTCGCGATCGTACGCGGGCGACGCCAGGCACGGCTGATCATCCTGGGCGAGGGCCGGTTGCGGCGGGACCTGGAAAAGCAGGTTCAGGAGCTTGGTATCGGCAACGATGTCCAGCTGCCGGGCTGGGCCGATAACCCCTATGCGTGTATGAAAGGGGCGAGCGTGTTTGTATTGTCATCGGCCTGGGAAGGCTTGAGTACTGTATTGATCGAAGCGATAGCCTGCGGCTGCCCCGTGGTTTCCACTGATTGCCCCAGCGGTTCGCGGGAAATCCTTGAAGATGGCAGACTCGGGCCGCTGGTGCCGGTTGGGGATGCCTCGGCACTGGCCGACGCGATCTCGCAGGTTCTGGATACGCCCACCTCCCCAACCATGCTGACACAGCGCGCGGCCGAGTTTTCCATTGCGGAAAGCGCTGATCGCTATCTGGACTGCATCGCTTCGGCGCTGTCCTGAATTCGGTTGGGCGGACGCTGAGCGGCTGGGTCCAATAAAGCCCAATCGGTTCAATTTCGGGAGCCAATCTGAATGTGCGGAATTTCAGGTCTATGGCAACAGCGCTCGCGCTCCGGCGATGAGAGCCTGGAACAATGCGCACTGCAAATGGCAGATCGGCTCCGGCATCGTGGCCCGGACGACTTTGGCGTCTGGGCGGACGAAGATCGAGGGCTTGCCCTGAGCCATCGACGCTTGTCGATCATCGATCTATCGCCGCAGGGACATCAGCCCATGGTGTCGGCCTGCGGGCGTTACGTCGTCGTGTTCAACGGCGAGATCTACAATTTTCTCGAGATCAGGAAAGACCTCGAGTCGCGTGCCTACCCGTTCAAAGGCCATTCGGATACCGAGGTGCTGCTGGCGGCGGTGAGTATCTGGGGGCTGGCCGAGGCGGTTCAGCGCTTCAACGGCATGTTCGCCATGGCGATATGGGATCGCGAGCAACGCCAATTGCATCTGGTGCGTGATCGTCTCGGCCAGAAGCCCTTGTTCTTTGGCTGGATCGGGCGCGGTTTCGCCTTCGCTTCCGAGCTCAAGGCGCTGCGTGTCGTGCCGGGTTTTTCGGGTCGGTTGGATCGGCGGGCGATCGGGCGATATCTGCAGTCGGGCTACGTGCCGAGCCCCGACTGCATTTACGAGGGGGTTCACAAGCTGCCCGCCGGCCATATTCTGACCATCAATGAAAAGCAGGCCAGCGAGCCGACCGATCTGCGCACCCTGCAAGCGCCGTATTGGTCAGTCGCCGACTATGCCCAGAATGCGATCCACGCGCCTTTCCAGGGAACCTCGGAAGAAGCCGTCGACGCGCTGAATACCGAGTTACAGAAAGCGACGGCGTCTCGCATGATTTCCGACGTCTCGCTGGGCGCTTTCCTGTCCGGCGGGATCGATTCGTCGTTGATTGTTGCGCTGATGCAGGCGCAAAGCAAAACGCCGATCAAATCATACGCCCTGGGGTTCGGTGAGCACGGCACTGGGGAGACGGCGTATGCCAAGGCGATCGCCGACCATCTGGGGACCGAGCATACCGAGCTGCATATCACCGGGCAGGAAGCGATCGATACGGTACCCAATATCCCGCAGATCGTCGACGAACCCATGGCCGATTTTGCGCAGGTACCCAATTATCTGATCGCCAAGCACGCCCGGCCTCATATCAAAGTGGCCTTGACCGGAGATGGGGGCGATGAGTTTTTCTGTGGCTACTCACGCTTCTATCGAACCCCCAGACGCTGGCGTCGACTGCAGCGCGTGCCGTTGCCCGTGCGACGCCTGCTGGCACGCGCGCAGGCGACGATGCTTCGCAGCGACGAGGCCCGCGACCGCCAAGGAACATCCCTTCTGCGCCTGCAGGCATCGTCGCTTGATGAGCTGTATTTCTACGGGATGTGCCACTGGCTGCCATCGGATCCACTGCTTGCCGATGGGGTACTCGAGATCGATTCACAGTTGACCGATGCACGAAGGTGGCCGGGCATCCGCAACCCGATAGAGCGGCTGCTGCTCATCGATCAGATCTATTATCTGTGCGACGTGATTCTCACCAAGGTCGACCGGACGAGTATGGCCTCGGGCCTCGAGGTCCGCAGTCCTCTGCTCGACTATCATGTCGCGCAATGGTCGTGGCATCTTCCCCTCGATATGAAGTTTCGTGACGGGAAAGGTAAATGGATTCTGCGAGAACTTCTGGCACGCTACATGCCGCGTGAACTCTTCGAGCGGCCGAAACAGGGTTTTGGTGCGCCGATCGGCCGATGGCTGGCCGGACCTCTACGTGAATGGGCCGAGGATTTATTGTCGCCCGAACGTCTGGCCCGGCAAGGCCTGCTCAATCCCGAATTGGTACGCCGTGTATGGCAGTCTCAGCTTGTGGAAAGACGCTCATGGCAGGAAAAAATGTGGGGCATCCTGATGCTGCAAGCTTGGCTTGATGCTGAGCAACAAGCATAGGCCGAACAGGATCGGTAACGTATTTTCGAGCCTCTACTAAGGCGATCTGACATGGAAGAAATTCAAATATATATCGGCTGTGTTCCAGCGCAGACGCTGGTTTCGAAGGTGCTGGAGTGGTCGGTTCGCCAGCACACGCGCAGACCCGTTCGGTTTTACCACATCCACCAGCATGCGGTGCCTTTTGAAATGCCGAGCAATCCCGGAAATCGACCGGGAACGCCTTTCTCCTTTCAGCGTTTCATGATTCCGGAAATCGCCGGCTTCAAGGGGCGCGCCTTCTACATGGACTGCGACCAGATCGTGTTCAAGGATATCGCCCGAGTGGTCGATCGGCCGATGGACGATCAGGCGGTGCATTTCTGCGATACGCACAAAGGGCGCAAGCCTCGTCCCATGTTGCGATCCAGCTTCATGCTGCTGGACTGCGAGCGTCTGGATTGGCGCATGCGTCAGATCGTCGAAGATCTCGACGCCGAACGCTACAGCTATCAGCGGCTGTTCTCGCTGCAGGACTATACGGCCTCGTTACCGCGTGCCTGGAATTCGCTGGACCGCTATCACTGGCCTTTCACCGCACTACTGCACTACACCGGAAAATCCACGCAGCCGTGGATCAACCACACGCACAAGCTGTCGAAGCTCTGGTTTGGTTATCTGTTCGGGGCTGTCGACAACGGCTATATTACTCCGCAAGAAGTGCACGAGGCAGCGGACCAAGGGTTGGTCCGGCCGTCAATCACGTATCAGCTCGAAAAGCGTGTGCTCGATGCACGGCAGTTGCCGGCCGAAGTCAAGCGTTCGGATCAACCATTCATCGATGCCTGCGCGCAGCGGGAATTCAACAACGTGCCGGGCGAATATCGAAGCGGCCCGGCCACGCCCGAGCGAGCGGTGACTTGAGCGCACGCGTCCCGGCGAAATGAGTGGGGGAGGCGCTCGATTCCCAGTGGCCCGTTTGTTATTGCCCGAGACGCAGCGGCCGGCGCCGGCCGACAATGTTTTCATCGTCGCTTCGGCGTATCACCTGATACTGGCGCATATACTCGCGCGCGCTGCGGATGTGGCGCCCGGCACCAGCGTGCTTCTGATGAAGCACCAGCCGGTCGCGCATTTCCGGGAATTGTTCGGTGCCGTTCGCGCCGACTCGGGAATCCCTTTCCGAGACGTTTTCTTCCTCGACCGACCGGGCACCAAGTATAAGCGTCGTTGGCGCGCAATGATCGACTTCACGCGGATCCGGGGGCTGCGGACGCTGCTCGCAGAAGCGCGCCCCAAACGCCTGTTCGTGTTCAACGAAGACGATCTGAACCAGTACGCATCCCGCTGGGTCAAGGCCCGTGGTGGCGAGGTGTATGCGGTAGAGGATGGGGCGATCGCCTATACCGATCAATTGCTGACGGCTACGCCCTCGGAGCGCATCAAGAGCACGCTGTTTTTCGGCCCGCGTAACGAAGCCGTGCCGGTCGAGGGCAGTTCGCGGCGTATCGATCGTTATTACGCGCGTTTCCCGAACCATCTGCGTTCTGAGCTCAGCGCGCGGGCGGCCGCGATTCCCGAATCCGATCTCGGTTTCTTCGAAACTCTTCGCTGGCCGAAGGATTTCATGCGCAGACTGGGCGTGAATCCCGAGACCCTGTGGTTCGACGATCTTTTCCTGCTCGCCCACAGCAACAATTTCAAGAATGTTCCGGAATACCGGGCGGGTGTCCGACATCGCGTCGCGCAGCTGGCAGGGCAGGGCAGGCAAGTCGCCGTCAGTTATCATCCGCGCGAACGCAATCCCGACTGGCTGGAACTTCAGCCGCTCGGGGTAAAGCTCATTCCCCACGCCGTACCGTCAGAGTTCATCCCCCTGTTCAGCCGGCGCCGCCTGAGCGCGGTTTATGGAGATATCGGCACGGCGCTCATCACCGCGAAATGGGTGCTGAAATCGGTCCCCATCGTCTCACTGATGGATACGCTCAACGTCGCCGATCCGCCCCTGCGCACGCTTTTCGAAGCGCTCGGTATCGAAATTCGCTAGCCGCCGGGAGCAGCCGCTACCTTGTCACGATCAATGCGGGCCGGTCACTGCGCCGGCTGATGGGCGTGATCGCTAGCTGACCGGAGCGTGGCGGTGCAGATCCGGCTGGATGCGCGCACGCCTGGGGCACGGGGGGCGTGACGGGTGCCCAATAAAGATGGCTCAAACGAAAACAGCGCCCAGAAAGGGCGCTGTAAGTCGTTGATCTGGTGGGCGGTACTAGATTCGAACTAGTGACCCCTGCCGTGTGAAGACAGTGCTCTACCACTGAGCTAACCGCCCGAAGAGTGCGAAGTCTATCCGCGCACTTCGCGACGGTCAATGTGTATCGCCTGCGTTCAGGGCGGCCGATGCTAGACTTCGTGGCGATTCACGACAGTTTCCGGGATTCGGAGTGGCCGTCATGCAGTTGATCGATCTTCAGGCGCAGTACCGGCGCATCAAGGCAGAGGTGGATGCGGGCATCCACGCCGTGCTCGACCATGGTCGCTACGTGAACGGCCCCGAAATCGAGACGCTGGAGACACGACTGGCTGAATACGCGGGTGCCCCGCACTGCGTGGCACTTGCCAGCGGCACCGATGCCTTGCTGGTGACCATGATGGCGCTGGACATCGGCCCGGGGGACGAGGTCATCACGACGCCGTTCACGTTCATCGCCACCGGCGAGATGATCGGCCTGCTCGGGGCGACGCCGGTGTTCGTCGATATCGATCCGTCGACCTACAACATCGATGCTACTCGCATCGAAGCCGCCATCACCGAGCGTACCAAGGCGATTGTGCCGGTGAGCCTTTTCGGCCAGATGGCCGATATGCCGGCGATCAACGCGATCGCCGAACGACACGGCGTGCCCGTGATCGAGGATGGCGCGCAGAGTTTCGGCGCGACATTCGCCGGTCAGCGTTCCTGTGGCGCCTCGCAGTTGGCGGCCACGTCGTTCTTCCCGGCAAAGCCGCTGGGCTGCTACGGCGATGGCGGGGCGGCATTCACCGGCGACGCCGACCTCGCCGAACGCATGCGGCAGCTGCGCAACCACGGGCAGACCGCGCCGTACCATCACCCGATGCTCGGTATCAACGGCCGCCTGGACACCATCCAGGCGGCTATTCTGCTGGCCAAGCTCGATGTGTTCGATGACGAAGTCGGACGTCGCGAGCGCGTGGCCGCGCGCTACCACGAAGGCCTGGCTGGCCATATCGTCACGCCGGCGCTCGATGAGCGCGCCACCAGCGTGTACGCGCAGTACACGATTCAGGTCGACGATCGCGATGTCGTCCGAAGCAGGCTCGACGCCGCCGGTATTCCGAGCGCGGTCTATTATCCAGTGCCGCTCAATCGCCAGCCGCCGCTGTATTCTGATGTGCCGATGCCGGAATCGGACGCAGCCGCCGGGCGCGTTCTCAGTATCCCGATGCATCCGTATCTCGATGCGGCGGACCAGGACCGTGTCATCGAGACGCTGATTGCGGCCGTGGAAAAATGTTGACGTGGAGGGTTGGCAACGGCGAGTCTCGTGTCTATAATGCGCCGCTCGCAAGGTCATCGGGGCCATAGCTCAGCTGGGAGAGCGCAACACTGGCAGTGTTGAGGTCGGCGGTTCGATCCCGCCTGGCTCCACCAAAGTTAGTCCCCATCGTCTAGAGGCCTAGGACACTGCCCTTTCACGGCAGCGACAGGGGTTCGAATCCCCTTGGGGACGCCATTTTACGTAATGGCCAAAGGCCGCAAGCCGCAGGGTTTGCGGCCTTTTTTTTGTGTTCATCGCGTGTTCGCCTCGTTGTCGATAAAAACGCATACTCGCCAACCGTCCAATCGCTTCCCGCCTATCAAGCAACAGGGGTCATCATGCGCATCACGATCTTCGGCACCGGTTACGTCGGCCTGGTCACGGGGGCATGCCTGGCGCACAGCGGCAACCACGTCGTGTGCGTGGATATTGACGAGGACAAGATCGCGCGGCTCAATCGCGGCGAGATCCCGATTTACGAGCCGGGGCTGGAAACTCTGGTACATGAAAACGTCAAGGCAGGCCGCCTGCGTTTCACGACCGATGCCCGGGAGGCCATTGATCACGGCATGCTTCAGTTCATCGCAGTCGGCACGCCGCCGGACCAGGATGGCAGCGCCGATCTGAAGTATGTGCTGAAAGTGGCCGAAACCATCGGCCAGCACATGAACGACTATCGCCTGGTGATCACCAAGTCGACCGTCCCCGTGGGAACGTCGGATCGGGTGCGCGAGCAGCTCGCTCAGGCGATTTCGGCGCGCGAGGCAACGCTCGAGTTCGATGTCGCCTCCAATCCGGAATTCCTGAAAGAGGGCGCGGCGATCGACGACTTCATGAAGCCGGATCGCGTGGTCGTGGGCGTGGACAACGAGCGTGCCGCCGATCATCTGCGCGCGCTGTATGCGCCGTTCAATCGTCAGCACGATCGCACGATGGTCATGGACATCCGCTCTGCGGAGCTGACCAAGTACGCGGCCAACATTATGCTGGCGACCAAGATCAGCCTGATGAACGAGCTGTCGCAGGTTGCCGACCGGCTGGATGCCGATATCGAGCACGTGCGCAAGGCGATCGGTGCCGACCACCGCATCGGTTACCACTTCATCTACCCGGGCTGCGGCTTCGGTGGCTCCTGCTTTCCCAAGGACGTGCGCGCACTGGCGCACACCGCGGCCAGGATCGGCTACGACACCGAGATCATCAACGCCGTGGAGCGGGTCAACAACCGCCAGAAGACGGTGCTGTTCGACAAGCTCGCTGCGCATTTCGATGGCGATCTGGCCGGGAAGACCGTCGCGCTGTGGGGCCTCGCGTTCAAGCCGAACACCGACGACATGCGCGAAGCGCCGGCCTGCACGCTGATGGAAGCGCTCTGGGAAGCCGGGGCCACGGTGCGCGCCTTTGACCCGGAGGCCATGCCCGAGACGCGCCGCATCTACGGAGAACGCGACGATCTCGTATTCTGTCAGGACGCCGAAGACGCCGTGAAAGACGCGGATGCGCTGGTTCTGGTCACGGAATGGCATATTTTCCGTACGCCCGATTTCAAGCAGATCGCGCGCCGGATGAGGCAGCCGGTGCTGGTGGATGGGCGCAACATCTACAAGCCGTCGTACGTGGCCGGCGCCGGTTTTGCCTATTACGGCATCGGGCGGTCCGCGACCTCTGGCGCGCAGCGCGCGGTGGGATAGAATACGCCCCGTTTCAATCCGACGGTTGGCGTTGGGAGCCCCGAAATGCCGATTTACGAATACGTCTGCACGAACTGTGGTGAGCCGCTCGAGAAGCTGCAGAAGCTTTCCGATGCGCCGCTCACCGAATGCCCCGCCTGCGGCGAGGCCGCCCTCAAGCGCAAGGTCTCGGCCGCCGGCTTTCGTCTGGCCGGTGGCGGCTGGTACGAGACCGATTTCAAGTCCGACAATCGCCGCAACGTGACCGGCGACGGCAACGCCTCGAAGGCGTCCTCCTCGAACGGGGATTCGCCGAGCACGGGTTCCTCGTCGGGTGGCGAGTCGAAATCGTCGGAGTCCGGCAGCAAGACGAGCGGCGATTCAAAGAGCGCGAAGACGCCGCCGAAGTCCTCGAGCGCCGGCAGCGACTGACGCGAGCGTCGCAGCAAATCACCCGGTTTCCGCGGGCCGCGGGTGCACGAGACGCGCGGCGGCGGGGCCATTCATCGAGCCGGGCTACCGGCGGGGCCCGGCCTCTTGGTAGACTCGCGCTCTTTTGCGAGGCTTGAGGCGCGCGCCATGATGCGATCCCACTACAGCGGCGAAGTCACCGCCGCTGCAATCGACAGCGAAATCACCGTCTGCGGCTGGGTGCACCGGCGCCGCGACCACGGCGGGGTGATCTTCGTGGATCTGCGCGATCGCAGCGGGCTGATCCAGGTCGTGTTCGATCCCGACGAGGCCGAAACCTTTGCCGCGGCCGAGCGCCTGCGCAGCGAATACGTGATCAAGGTGACCGGCCGGGTGCGCGCGCGCCCCGAGGGCACGGTGAACAAGAACCTCGCCTCGGGCGAGATCGAGGTCTACACCACGTCGCTGGAAGTTCTCAACGCCTCCGAGACGCCGCCGCTGCAGCTCGACGAAACCGAGACGGTGGGCGATGCCGCGCGCCTGCGCTATCGCTACGTCGAACTGCGCAAGCCGCGCATGCAGCGCCACATGCAGCTGCGCGCGCAGGTCACCCGCGCGGTGCGTGCGGCGCTCGACGATCTCGGCTTCCTCGACATCGAAACCCCGATCCTGACCCGCGCCACACCGGAAGGCGCGCGCGACTATCTGGTGCCGAGCCGGACCCAGCCGGGGCACTTCTTCGCGCTGCCGCAATCGCCGCAGCTGTTCAAGCAACTGCTGATGGTTGCCGGCATGGACCGCTACTACCAGATCGCGCGCTGCTTCCGCGACGAGGATCTGCGCGCCGATCGCCAGCCCGAGTTCACCCAGATCGATATCGAGGCCTCGTTCGTCGATGCCGACGACATCATGGGCATCAACGAACAGCATGATTCGTCAGCTGTTCGACGACGTGCTCGGTGTCAAGCTGCCCGATCCGTTCCCGCGCATGCCGTACGAAGAGGCCATGCGCCGCTTCGGTTCCGACAAGCCGGACCTGCGCATCGATCTCGAACTGGTCGATATCGCCGATCTGGTGGCGGATGCCGAGTTCAAGGTCTTCTCCGGCCCGGCCAACAGCGACACCGGTCGTGTCGCGGTGCTGCGCGTGCCGGGCGGCGCCAGCCTGACGCGCAAGCAGATCGACGACTACACCGATTTCGTCGGCCGCTACGGCGCCAAGGGTCTGGCTTACGTCAAGATCAGCGACGTGGCCAAGGGCCGCGAAGGCATGGCCTCGCCGATTCTCAAGTTCCTGTCCGACGACGCCATTGCCGGCATCGTCGAGCGCACCGGCGCGGCCGACGGCGATCTGCTGTTCTTCGGCGCCGATTCCGACGAGTGTCGTCAACGACGCGCTGGGCGCGCTGCGCGTCAGGCTTGGCCATGATCTGGACCGTGTCGTCCGGCGACTGGGCGCCGCTGTGGGTCGTCGACTGGCCGATGTTCGAGTACGACGAAGCCACCAAGCGCTGGTATGCCGCGCACCATCCGTTCACCGCACCTGCGGTCGACGATCCGGAAGCGCTCAAGGCCGCGCCGCACGAAGCCATGGCCAAGGCCTACGACATGGTGCTGAACGGCTCCGAAATCGGCGGCGGTTCGGTGCGCATCCACTCGCCCGAGATGCAGCAGGCCGCGTTCGACGTGCTGGGTATTTCCCGCGAGGAAGCCGAGGAGAAATTCGGCTTCCTGCTGGAAGCGCTCAAGTTCGGCGCGCCGCCGCATGCCGGCATCGCTTTCGGGCTGGATCGTCTGGTGATGCTGATGGCCGGCGCGGACTCGATTCGCGAAGTCATCGCCTTCCCGAAGACCCAGACCGCGACCGACCTGCTCACCGGCGCGCCGGGCGAAGCCGATGCCGCGCAGCTGCGCGAACTCGGCATTCGTCTGCGGGCCAAACCGACTGGCGAGTCGGCTGGCGACGCCACGAGCTGAACCGATGCTGAAGCGGGCGCGCAGTCTGCGCTAGGGCCTGTTGCCGTTTCGTGCGAGCGCCGCGTTGGAGAGCGCAAATCGTGTCCGGCAAGGCGCGAGTCGCCGATCGTGGCGTGCCACGATCAAGACTTGCAACGCTGCCGGGCGCCCATGGTTGATTTTCATGGGCGGCCCAACCCGGAGGGACAAGCGCTGTTTTGCGGCAATCCAGCGTTGCAGCACGCTTGCGCAGAATGACTGCGCGGCGCGCACTACGCCTCGTCTTGCCGCCCATAGTAATTTTTCAGGAAGCGCTTGGCGCGGACTCGCACGAAACGGCAACAGGCCCTAGACTATCGAGCCCGTTCTCCAGCCGGGATGGCTGGGCGCGCGGTCGCCGCGAGCGCTCGTGTGAGATCTCTTTCGTATTGCCGTAACGGAGTCTTCAACCATGTTTGATGCCGATCAGCGTATCGCCGATTTCGATCCCGAACTGGCGGCCGCCATCGCCGACGAGGACCAGCGCCAGGAAGATCATATCGAGCTGATCGCGTCCGAAAACTACACCAGTCCGCGCGTCATGGAAGCCCAGGGCTCGCAGCTGACCAACAAGTACGCCGAAGGCTATCCGGGCAAGCGGTTCTATGGTGGCTGTGAATACGTGGACGTGGCTGAACAGCTGGCCATCGACCGCGCCTGCCAGCTGTTTCACTGTGATTTCGCGAACGTGCAGCCGCATTCCGGCGCCCAGGCCAACGCGGCCGTGTTCCTGGCACTGGTCAAGCCTGGCGACACAATACTTGGCATGAGCCT
Organism: uncultured Gammaproteobacteria bacterium; assembly: GCA_963835375.1. GTDB lineage: Bacteria > Pseudomonadota > Gammaproteobacteria > Nevskiales > Salinisphaeraceae > Salinisphaera. The sequence continues at coordinate 170,655 of CAWIGB010000013.1, read as the reverse complement.
GGACGCCGGCGGGCATCTGACCCACGGCGCGGCGCCGAACTTTTCGGGCAAGAACTACCACGCCGTGCAGTACGGGCTGGACGAGGAAACCGGCCGCCTCGACTACGACGAGATCGAGCGCCTGGCGCAGGAACATAAGCCGAAGATGATCATCGGTGGCTTCTCCGCTTATTCGCGCACGATCGACTGGGCCCGCATGCGCGAGATCGCCGATGCGGTGGATGCGTATCTGCTGGTCGACATGGCTCATGTCGCCGGCCTGGTTGCGACCGGGATCTACCCGAGCCCGCTGCCGCATGCGCATGTCGTGACCACGACCACGCACAAGACCCTGCGCGGCCCGCGAGGCGGGCTGATTCTGTCCGCGGCGGGCGACCAGAAACTGTACAAGAAGCTCAACTCGGCGGTCTTTCCGGGCACCCAGGGTGGCCCGCTGATGCACGTGATCGCCGCCAAGGCCGTGGCCTTCAAGGAAGCGCTCGACGTCGATTTTCAGAGCTATAGCCAGCGCATCGTCGACAACGCCACTGCCATGGCGGATGTATTCGTCGAACGCGGCTACGACGTGGTCTCCGGCGGCACCGACAACCACCTGATGCTGGTAAGCCTGGTCAAGCAGGACATCACCGGCAAGGACGCCGAGGCGCTGCTTGGCAAGGCGCACATCACGGCCAACAAGAACGCCGTGCCGGGCGATCCGCGTTCGCCGTTCGTGACTTCCGGCCTGCGCATCGGCACGCCGGCCGCCACCACGCGCGGCTTCGGTGTGGACGACATGCGCCAGGTCGCGACCTGGATCTGCGACATACTCGACGCGCATGCCAACGGTGGCGATGTCGACGGGCAGGTTTCGCGGGTGCGTTCGGCGGTTGCCGAGCTCTGTTCGCGGTATCCGGTGTATCGCGCAGCCACGCGCGGCGCTGCCTGATACGGCGCCGCTGCCGGCCGGGGACCCATCGTGCAATGTCCGTTCTGCGATGAACGCGCGACCCGAGTGGTCGATTCGCGCCTGGCGGCCGAAGGCAGCCAGGTGCGGCGTCGGCGCGAGTGCCCGAACTGCCATACACGGTTCACGACGTTCGAAACGGCCGAGTTGCTGATGCCGCGTATCGTCAAGAACGACGGTACGCCCGAGCCGTTCGATGTCGACAAGCTGCGGCGGGGCATCACCCGGGCGTTATACAAACGCCCGGTCGGCCCGGAGGCGGTGGACACCGCCGTCAGCCATATCCAGCAACGCCTGCGTGCCGACCCGGAGCGCGATGTGGCGTCGCGCAAGCTCGGCGAATGGGTGATGGACGAGCTGCGCGAACTCGATCAGGTCGCCTATGTACGTTTTGCCTCGGTGTATCGGCGCTTCGAGGACGTGCAGGCCTTCCGCGAAGAGATCGAACGGCTGGAGTCCATGCCCGGCCGGGACAGCGGCCAGCTACCGTTGATCGATATCGGGAAGAGCCAGTCATGAGTGCGATCGAGCCGCGCCGGGCCTTGCATGCGTTCTTCATGCAGCGCGCCGTCGAGCTGGCACGCCGTGGTTGGTACACGACGCGGCCCAATCCTCGCGTGGGCTGTGTGGTGACACAGGGCAATGTCGTGCGCGGCGAAGGTTGGCACGAGCGCGCCGGCGAGGGCCACGCGGAAGTCCGGGCGCTGGACGACGTGCGTGCCCGCGGCAACGATCCGAAAGGCGCCACGGTCTACGTCACTCTGGAGCCCTGCAGTCATAGCGGACGCACGCCGCCATGCACGAAAGCCTTGATCGAGGCCGGCGTGGCCCGGGTGGTCATCGGCGCTCAGGATCCGAACCCCGCGGTGGACGGGCAGGGCATCGCGGCCCTGCGCGAAGCCGGTATCGAGGTCGTCACCGGTGTGATGGCCGACGCCTGTGCGGCACTCAACGCCGGCTTCAACCACCGCATGGCACACGGACGCCCGCGTGTGCGCATCAAGCTGGCCATGAGCCTCGACGGGCGCACGGCCGCAGCCGACGGCAGCAGTCAGTGGATCACGGGCGATGTCGCCCGTGACGACGTGCATCGGTTGCGCGCGGAATCGGGCGCGGTCCTGATCGGGCACGGCACGCTCGCCGCCGACGACCCCTCGCTCAACGTCCGGCTGCCGGGCGAGTGGGCGCCACCGCTGCGTGTGGTTCTGGACAGTGATCTGGCGATGCGCACCGATGCGCGCATGCTGGGGCTGGATGGGACGACACTGGTCGCCACGGCCAGCGAGGACGCCGAGCGCAGACACGCTCTGGAAGCCGCGGGCGCCGAGATTCTCACCGTGCCGCGCGACGACGATGGCCTGGATCTGGCGCGTATTCTGGCCACCCTGGGCGAGCGCGAGATCAACGATGTGCTGGTCGAGGCTGGGCCGACGCTGGCCGGTGCCCTCACGCGCGCCGGGCTGGTCGACGAGTTCGTGATCTATGTCGCGCCGATGCTCATCGGCGCCAACGGCCGGGCGCTGATGGCGCTGTCCGGCGCGATCGGCCTCGACGATGCCCAGGCGCTCGTCTTCGACAACATCGAGCCGGTCGGTGCGGACCTGAAAATCACGGCGCGGCCGGCGCTGTCTCAATCGGAATGACTGCATGTTCACAGGCATAGTCAAAGGGCTGGGAACGATCGTCGATCAGCAGCCCCAGCAGGGCGATACGCGGTTGACCATCGATATCGGTGACACCGATCTCGGCCCGATCGCCGTCGGCGACAGCATCGCCGTATCCGGCGTATGTCTCACGGCGACGGACATCGACGGCTCGTGTTTCGCCGCAGACGTCTCCAAGGAGACCCTGTCGCTGACCACGCTCAGCGAGCGTACGGTGGGCTCGACCGTCAATCTGGAAGCACCGCTGCGCGCGGGCGATCCGCTCGGCGGTCATATGGTGGCCGGCCATGTCGATGGTATCGGCGTGCTCGAGGAAATGGTCGCCGACGCGCGGTCTTGGCGGCTCACGTTCTCGGTGCCCAGGCCTCTGGCGCACTATGTGGCCCCCAAGGGGTCGGTGGCGGTGGACGGCATCAGCCTGACCGTCAACGAAGTGGCGGGCCGGCGTTTCGGCGTGAACATCATCCCGCACACGATGCACCATACATCGCTGGGCGCGACCCGTATCGGCGACCGCGTGAACATCGAGATCGATATCATCGCGCGTTATCTCGCCCGCATCGCCGGTCACGAATAACGCCGGCGTGCCGCAACCGGGCCGGCCGGCCTTTGGGTGCGTCGTGCGAAGCCACACGCGTCGCTGAAGGCGTGACCCGCGCCGGGACAGCCTTCACGGCTGCATCACGACGCGGCTCGCACGCGGCGGTACGGTTCGGGTTCGTGGCCACGACCTGAGCCTGGAACGAAACATCAACAGCCCCTCGCGCTCGTGCGATAATGCCGCGCAGACCAACGTAAGAGTAGCGAGCATGCAGACCATTCAAGGAGAATTCGACGGCGAGAACGTGAAGATCGCCATCGTCTCTACCCGCTGGAACGACGAGATCGTCGACCGTCTCCTCGAGGGCGCAATCGACGTACTCACCGACTGCGGCGTGGATGACGACGACGTCACCGTGGTCAAGGTGCCCGGCGCGTTCGAATTGCCGTTGGCCGTCGACCGGCTCGCCGAATCCGGAAACTACGACGGCATTGTCGCGCTCGGCGCGGTGATCCGAGGCGACACGCCGCATTTCGATTATGTGGCGGGCGAGTGCGCGAAGGGCCTGTCGGCCGCCGCGCTCGAATACGGCATCCCGGTCGGCTTCGGCGTGATCACGGCCGATAACGCCGAGCAGGCCGATGCCCGGGCCCAGCCCGACGAGGATCACAACAAGGGCGCGGAAGCCGCCAGTGCCGTGATCGAAATGGTCAACGTACTGCGCCAGATCGAAGTCGAGGACGAGTAATACCACCATGCCGATTCGTGATCAGTCGCTGGGCGAAGCCGCCGGCGCCGCCGACAACGAGCCCGAGCACGACGACGATCAGTTGCCCGAGCTGCCGCCTAAGATGCCGGGCGGCCGGCGGATTCGTGCCCGCATGGCCGCGGTTCAGGCGATCTATCAGTGGCGCATGTCCGGCACCGAGATCGCAGCGCTGATCGAACAGTTCGCCCGGGCCGGGCGCCTGGCGAGTCTGGATCGCGAGTATTTCGAGATGGTCCTGCGCGGTGTGGTCTACGACGTATCCGGGCTGGAAAAAGCGTTCGACACGCACCTCAGTCGGCCCGCGGTCCAGCTCGATCCGGTGGAATACGCGATCCTGCTGCTGGCGACCTACGAGCTGCGCGAGTGCCCGGAAATTCCGTTCGCCGCGGTCATCAACGAGGCCACCAATCTGGCCAAGATCTTCGGCGCCACGGACGGCCATCGATTCGTCAACGGTGTGCTGGATGCCACCGCGCGCGATCTGCGCCCGGTGGAAGCCGCCAAAGGCCGGCGCCGCTAACTGTCGACGGAATGCGCGAGTTCGAGCTGATCGGCTCGCTGCGCGAGCGGCTGCGGCCCACCCGTCCCGACACGCGTCTCGGCATCGGCGACGACGCGGCGATTCTGGCGCCGCCGCCGGGCCATGAGATCGTGGTGACCACCGACGCGCTGATCGCGGGGCGTCATTTCCCGCGCGATACGCCGGCGGCGGATATCGGCTTCAAGAGCGTGGCCGTCAATCTGAGCGATCTCGGCGCCATGGGCGCGGATCCGGCCTGGCTGACCATTGCGCTGGCGGCACCGACGCTGTGCGAAGACTGGTGCCACGCGTTCATCGATGGCGTGCTGGATGCGATCGCGGGCTGGGATGTCGACATCGTGGGGGGCGACACCACGAAAAGCGATGCGCTTACCGTGTCGATCACCGCGCTCGGCACCGTGCCGCAAGGCAGCGCGCTGCGGCGCGGCGCCGCGCGCGCCGGCGATCTCGTGGCGGTTACCGGAACGCTGGGTGACGCAGCGGCCGGTCTGGCCTGCTGGACTCATCGCGACCAGGCCGGTGCCGACGAGCAGGCATTGATCGCCCGCCTGACCCGCCCCAGCGCGCGCCCGGGGGCGCGATTGCGTGGCGTGGTGCATGCCGCGGTCGATGTCTCTGACGGTTTGCTTGCCGATCTCGGCCATATTCTCGCGTCGAGCGAAGTCGGGGCCGTGATCGATGTCGATGCCTTGCCCGCATCGCCGGCGCTCGGACGGTTCGCTGCAGATGCCACCACGCGTCGCCGGCTGCAGGCGACCGGCGGGGACGATTACGAACTGTGCGTCACGCTGGCCCCGGCCGATCTCGGACGCGCATGTGCCGTTCTGGATTGCCCGCTCACCGTGATCGGGCACATCGACGGCGGCGCCGGGCTACGGCTGACCGACGCCGCCGGGCGCGCGCTGGATCACGAGCTGTTCTCGCAGCCGGGCTGGGATCACTTCGACGGGCGCTGAGCGTCAGTCGCCCGCGCCGTTGGCGCGGAGCAGCCGGACCATGTCGTTCTCGTTGTGCCTGCGCGCGGCTGCCAGCGGCGTGATGCCTCGAACCTGAGCCTGCGGATCGGCGCCGCGCACCAGCAGCTGTTTGACGCTGCCGGCGTGATTGTTGATGACGGCGAGGAACAGGGCGGTTTCGCCGCGTCGATTGCGATGCTCCGCATCGGCGCCGCCGCTCATCAGAAAGCCCACGAGATCGGCATGGCCCGAACGCGCGGCGGCGATCAACGGCGTATCGCCCGATGTGTCCGGCGCGGTCGATGGATGCACCGGCATTGACCAGACTATGCGCGATTTCGGTGTTGTCGCGCGGCGAGCGTGCGGCGTTGATCCATAGCGGTGTTCGCCCTTGGGCATTCGGCCGGTTCACGTCGGCGCCGGCCGCGATCAATGCACGGACCACGGCGGGATGGCCGTTGGCCGCGGCTCGGTAGAGCGGTGCGTCGGCGTCGTCGATCACGCCGCCGGGCGTTGCGCCGCGCGCCAGCAGATCCTTGACCGCCATCAGCCGGCCGTGTGCGGCCGCAATGGCCAGCGCGGTCGCGCCGTCGTCGGTATGCGCAGCAACCGGGGTGCCGGCATCTATAATCGCATCGATGGCCGCGGCATCGCCCCGGCTGGCGGCGTAATGCAGACACTGCCAGCCCGGGTGCTTGTGTCGTAGACGATCGTGGGCGGCTTGTACAACACAGATCGCATCGACGCCCGGGCGCGCGGCCAGAACGGCCATGCCGGCGATCACGAGCAGCAGGGCAACGCCGACGACCCATTTCATGGCCGCGCGCGATCACGTGCGGCCGGCGACGCGGTAGACTGTGCCCCCACCGTATGCCAACCGCACGAGCCATGCTGCAACTGTTCAACAGCCTGACCCGTCAGCGCGAGCCGCTGAAGACCCTCGAGCCCGGAAAGGTGCGGCTCTATGTCTGCGGTATCACGGTCTACGATTATTGCCATTTGGGCCATGCACGCTTTCTGGTCGTGTTCGACATGTTCGTGCGCTATCTGCGGGCACAGGGCTGGCAGGTACGCTACGTCCGCAATATTACCGACATCGACGACAAGATCATCCGGCGTGCCGCCGAGAGCGGAACGACGCCGGAGGCGGTCGCCGAGCGATTCGCCGCGGCGCTCGCCGAGGACGAGGCCGCGCTTGGCCTGATCGCGCCCGACGTCGAGCCGCGCGCCACCGGCCATCTCGAGCCGATCATCCACATGATCGAACGGCTGATCGAACGGGGCGCGGCCTACGTGGGCGACAATGGCGACGTCTATTACGACGTCTCCACCTTTGAGCGCTATGGCGCGTTATCCGGCCGGCGGCTGGACGAGATGCGCTCGGGCGCGCGTATTGCCGTCAACGAGGCCAAGGACGATCCGCTCGACTTCGTGCTCTGGAAGGCCGCGAAGCCCGGCGAGCCCTCCTGGGATTCGCCGTGGGGCGCCGGGCGGCCCGGCTGGCATATCGAATGCTCCGCCATGTCGACGCATTGCCTGGGCGATTCCTTCGATATCCACGGTGGCGGCCTGGACCTGCAGTTTCCGCACCACGAGAACGAGATTGCCCAGAGCGAGGCGGCGACGGGCCAGCGCTATGTCGGCCTGTGGATGCACAATGGCTTCGTGACCGTCGACGACGAGAAGATGTCGAAGTCGCTCGGCAATTTCCTCACGCTGCGCGACGTGCTCACCCAATACGACGCCGAGTCGATCCGTTATTTCGTGTTGTCGACCCACTACCGCAGCCCGCTGGCCTACAACGCCGAGGCCATGGACAGTGCGGCCGCCGCGCTCGCGCGGCTCTACACCACGCTGCGCGATGCGCCGACCAACGGCGACCCGGCCGCCGAGTTCAACTCGGATTATCGCGTGCGCTTCCTTGCAGCCATGAATGATGATCTGAACACGCCAGCGGCCATTGCCGTGTTGTTCGACATGGCGCGCGAGGCCAATCGGGCCGAGGCGGGCGAACCCGATCGACGGGCCGCGCTGGCGGCCGGGCTGCGGGAGTTCGGCGCCATGATCGGCCTGCTGCAACAGGATGCGGATACCTATCTGCAGGCCGGGGGCTCCGGCGCCGCTGGCCTCGACGCGACAGCGGTCGAATCGATGCTGGCGCAGCGCCGCGAGGCGCGCGCGGCGAAGGACTTCGCCACGGCCGATCGGATACGTGACGAACTGACGGCCGCCGGGATCGTGCTTGAGGATTCGGCGGACGGCACCAAGTGGCGACGCGGCTGACCCTAGGCCTGGCCGGCCTCGGCTGCTTCACGCATCTCCGCGGCGCGCAGCGTATTGCTGATCAGCATGGCGACGGTCATGGGGCCGACGCCGCCGGGCACCGGCGTGATCCACGCGGCGCGCTGGGCGGCGGTCTCGAATGCTACGTCGCCCACCAGCTTGCCGGAATCCAGCCGGTTCATGCCCACGTCGATCACGGTCGCGCCTTCGCGTACCCATTCGCCCCGAACCAGCCCGGGCTTGCCGACGCCGACCACCAGGATCTCGGCCTGACTCACTTCCTGTGCCAGATCGCGCGTGAAGCGGTGACAGACCGTGGTCGTCGCGCCCTTGAGCAGAAACTCCAGCGCCATCGGCCGGCCGACGATGTTCGAGGCGCCGACCACGACCGCCTGGCGGCCGCGAAAGGGTTCATCGATCGATTCCAGGAGACGAATGATCCCCAGTGGCGTGCACGCCCGCAGGAGCGGCACGCGCTGGGCGAGGCGACCGACATTGTAGGGGTGAAAACCGTCGACGTCCTTGTCCGGTCGGATTCTCTCGATCACTGCGCTGGCGTCGATATGCGCGGGCAGCGGCAGCTGCACCAGAATGCCGTCGATCGTGTCGTCGCTGTTGAAGTCATCGATCAGATCGAGCAGCGCGGCCTCGCTGATGTCGGCGCTCGGGTAGACCGCGCGCGACACCAGGCCTGCCTTCTCGCAGGCCTTGATCTTCTTGCCGACATACACCTGTGACGCCGCATCATCGCCCACCAGAATCACCGCCAGGCCGGGCGCACGCCGCCCGGCGTCGAAACGGGCCTCGACGGCCTTGCGGACTTCGGCGCGGTACGCCGAAGCGATCTTCTTGCCATCGATCAATCGAGCCGACATATACGCGTGTTGCCGCAGGGAGCAAATGATCGGCGGATTTTCGCACGGCCGGCACCCCCGAACAATTCGATAATACGGCCCCGGCCGCCCTTGCGAGGTTGCCGACATGCGCGCCGAACTAACGATCCGACGCGATTGCCTATCGGCAATCGTGGTGCAAGATGCTTCAAGGGTTTAGACTGGGCCGGATTCGGGGCATAGCGCAGCCTGGTAGCGCGTCTGCTTTGGGAGCAGAAGGTCGCAGGTTCGAATCCTGCTGTCCCGACCATCACTTCGTCTTCCGGCTTGGATCGTTCCGCCTCGTCCCCCGAGCCCGGTTTTGGACGATCAGCCCGTTTGCGCGTCTACCCATTCCATCTGCATCGCTCATCGTGGCGCCGTGCTTTGTTGCGCACTGGTAACGATACTGCATTGATCGCGCGGCACTGTGGGTCCGGGCGGTAGTCTACGGGCATGCGATGCACTATTTTGTTGCGCTGCAGACTGCGCTTAGGGCCTGTTAACACGACCTGCGCGGGGCGCGCCGGAGGCTATTTTCATGCAAGACAAGGCGCCGGGAGCGCCGTGTAGCCCAGCTCCACAAGCGAGCGGCAACGCTGTATTGCGGGAGCTCGAATATATTCGGGCAGCCCCGGCCCTTCGGGTGGTGCCCCTTAGTTAACCAAGTCGGCGCGCCCCGCGGCGTTGCGCCGCTTGGCCTTGGAATGACCAAGGCCGGCGCCGCGCGCCTTGCTGGATCACGATTTTGGGCGGCAACGCGACCCACGCGGGTCGTGTCAACGGGCCCTGGCCGCGGCCGGAATCGCCTGCCTTGGGTTAGTCGGCACATATATTGCCGGCTGGCGCAAGCCATATTCGTGCATCGTGCAGCTGTTCGATGCCGGTGTAACTGATCAAGAGACGACGACGTGATGACGGATGGTTCCGATAAGCACAGCGGAAAGCCGATCAATCCCGGGCGGAGGTCCCTGACAAAGTTCGAGATCGGCGGCATCGTCGTGCTTTCCGCTTTGGTGCATTTTGGCCTGTGGTGGCTTTATCAGCATTCGCCGATTCAGCATCCGAAGCCGATGAAGCTGCAGCAGGGTCCGCCGCCGATCCAGGTGACGCTCACGAAGCCGCAGCCGGTGGAGAAGGTGCCGGTCATCGACACCCACGCGGTGATGCCGCCCAAGAAGAAAAAGCCCAAGCCCAAGCCCAAGCCCAAGCCCAAGCCCAAGCCGAAGCCAAGCCGAAACCTGAGCCGAAACCCAAGCCACAACCGAAACCTGAGCCGAAACCCGAGCCCAAGTCGCAACCGAAGCCTGACCCGAAACCCGAGCCGAAACCGGCGCCCAAACCGAGTCCGAGTTCGAACAAGATCACGCCGGCTGTTTCCGGGCTGCAGAGTCTCGGAAACCCGCCGCCGCATTATCCGTCGCGCGCCCTGCGCCGGCATGAAGAAGGTAATGTGAAGCTCAAGATTCTGGTGGAGCCGAACGGCACGGCTGGTTCGGGTCACAGTGATCAAATCGAGTGGCTATAGCGACCTGGATAACGCCGCGGTGGAGACCGTCAAGAAGTGGCGGTTCAAGCCGGCCAAACGCGGTAATACGCCGATTCGCGGCTATGCCCTGCAAACCATTTCTTTCAATATCCCGGACTGATCGGGCGATTGCACAAGTTTTCTAGGAGAGAGACGTACTATGCTGAGCAGCAACCTGACGCCATTCGTGGTGCCGGCCGTTCTGTGGTGCTTGGTTGTCCTGTCGGTCATCACCTGGGCACTGCTGGTCATCAAACTCGTTCAGTTCGGCCGTGCCCGGGCATCGGACAAGCGCTTCCAGAAGAATTTCTGGGCAGCCGACAGCATCGAGCAGGGCGAGTCGGTCACCGACAGCTCGTCGGGTCCGATGGCCGACATCGCCAGGGCTGGTTTTGCCGTGATCACCGGCCGCGACATCGCGCCGGGCAACAAGGATCTGGCGCACCAGATCGATCGTGGCGAGCGCCTCGAACGCGTTCTGCGTCAGCAGATCGAACGCGAGCGGCGTTCGCTTGAAGGCGGGCTCGCCGTGCTGGCCAGCTTTGGCAGTACCGCACCGTTCATCGGCCTGTTCGGCACGGTCTGGGGCATCATGGGCGCGCTGGTGAGTATTGGTGAAACTGGCTCCACTGGCTTGCAGACGGTGGCCGGTCCGGTCGGCCATGCGCTGATCGCCACCGGTATGGGTATCGCCGTGGCGGTGCCGGCGGTTCTGATCTATAACTTCCTGGTGCGCCGAATGAAAGCCGGTGTGCATGCGATGAACGACTTCGCGCACGATTTCTACGCGCTATGCCAGCAGAGCGGATTTCAGTCGGGCGGTGTGCGGGTCGCACGTCAGAGTGATCTCAACGATGCCGCGACGGTTGGCAAACAGACGCGCCCCAGCGCGTAGGCGTCGGCCCGGTTCATTCTGTTCATGGTCACGGAGTAGCAATCATGACAATGTCAGGTGGTGAGGACGACGACGAAGTCCTCAGCGAAATGAACGTCACGCCGCTGGTCGACGTGATGCTGGTGCTGCTGGTGATGTTCATTGTCACGGCATCGGCGGTGACCACGGCCGTGCACGTCAACCTGCCCAAGACGGGCAGCGTGGCGCCGCCCGATGCCAAGCAGCCGATCGTGCTGAGCGTGGATCGTGACGGCAATTATTTCATCGACAAGGACAAGGTGTCGCTTGACGAGCTCAAGCAACGCCTGGTCCAGATCCATCAGAAAACGCCGAACAAGGCGGCCCAGCTGCAGGCAGATAAAGGCGTGGCCTACGGCAAGGTCGGCAAGGTAATGGCCGCATTGCAGGCGTCCGGCATCCAGAAAATCGCGGTTCTGTCGAAGCCGTAGCGGACGCGCCGCGATACAGCGCGGGGCGATGGTCTGCGCCCGTCAGATCAGATGCTTTGCCGGCGGCACGTTCGGCGGCAACGCACGCACACGGCCCACATCCAGCCAGAACTGCTCGGGCGAATGGAAATCCGAGCCGATTGAGCCGGCGAGGGTGTGCCGACGCGCATCCCGGGCCGACTGGCTCTCCTGTTCGACTGAGCTGACGCCAGTGCAGATCTCGATCGCGTCGCCGCCAGCGTCCGCAAAGGCCGCCACCATGCGGCGGCGCCATGCGCCGGAAAACCCGTAACCGAAGGGATGGGCGAGTACCGCCGAGCCGCCGGCTGCGTGAATCCAGTCGATCACCTCGGCGAGTCCGGCCCATACCGTGCGTCGATACCCGGGCCGGCCGGGGCGCAGGTAGCGCTTGAATGCATCCTGACGGTTGCGGGCGAGGCGGTCGGCAACGAGCAGGTCGGCGAAATGCGAGCGCGTGATCTGGCCGCCGTCCGCGCGTGAGCGGGCTCGGGCCAGCCCGTCTTCGAGGCCGATGCGTGCCAACCGCTCGCTGATGCTCGCGGCGCGCGTTTCACGTTCGGCTTGCTGGCGGCCCAGTCCTGCCAGCGAGTGTCGGCTGCTCGATATCGAGACCCAGGCCGACGACATGCAACGTGCGCCGCTCCCAGCTTACCGAAATCTCCGCGCCCGCGAGTAGTTCGATGCCATAGGCGGCCGCTGCCCGCCGTGCCTCGGTAATGCCGGCCGTGGTGTCATGATCGGTCAGGGCCAGGCGTTGCACGCCGCGTGATGCCGCCCGCTCCACCAGCGCGCTGGTGAAAGCTGGCCATCCGAGGCCGTGGAATGGGTGTGCAGGTCGATCATGGGGTCACGCGAGGTGGTTGTTGCGCGCTATCGTGGCGCGCTCATCGCTACAGCATAAAGGTCTCCCGGGGAGCACGCTGCATGACCGATCTCGGTATCCTGCCCCTGTGGGCATTGCTCATTCACCTGGCGATCGAGCTCGCCCTGATCGCGCGGGTGTTGCTGAAACCGTATCGGGACCCGGCGGCGCGCCTGGCCTGGCTGGTGGTGTTGATTGCGCTGCCGGTGGCCGGAATTCTGGTGTATCTGCTGCTCGGCGAAACCAGCATCGGACGGCGTTACACACAACGGATGCATGCCGTGCTGGCGCAACTGCCGGCAGCCGGGTCGATCACGCCGACGCACGTCGCCGATGCCCGAGCCACGCACTTGTTCGAAATGGCGTCGTCGATCAATGGTTTCGGGCCGTGTGGTGGCAACACGTTCGAATTCCCGGACGGGGCGGATGCCACCATCGATGCGCTGGTGGCCGATATCGACGCGGCGCAGCGCCACGTCCATCTGCTGTTCTACATCTGGCTCACCGATCGCAACGGGCTGCGCGTGGTGTCCGCGATCGAGCGCGCGGCCGCCCGAGGCGTCACTTGTCGGGTGATGGTCGATGCAGTCGGCTCGCGCGCGTTGATCAAGTCGCAATACTGGGCTGCCATGCGGAAGGCCGGCGCGCATACCGCGGTGGCACTTGCCGTCGGCAATCCGGCGCTGCATGTGTTCGTCGGCCGGGTGGATCTGCGCAACCATCGCAAGATCGTGGTGATCGACAACGAGATCACCTACGCCGGCAGCCAGAACTGTGCCGACGCCGCGTTCGCGATCAAGGCGAAGTATGCGCCGTGGGTGGATGCGGTCATCCGGCTCGCCGGGCCGATCGCACGCCAGAACCAGTATCTGTTCGTGGCCGACTGGATGACGTATGCCGGCGAGGATTGCCGCGATTGTCTGAACGAGCCGGTGCCGACGCGGCCGGGGCGATATCGTCGCGCAGGCGATCGGTACCGGGCCGACCGGGCGTTATTCGGCGGCGCCGGAATTGATCTGCGCCTTGCTGTACGCCGCGCGCACCCAGCTGACCGTCACGACGCCGTATTTCGTGCCGGACGATGCACTGCTGTTGGCGCTGTGCTCGGCGGCCTATCGCGGGATCCAGGTGCGCATGGTCTTTCCGGCCCGTAACGACTCGCGGATCGTGGCGGCGGCGAGCCGCAGCTATTACCAGGAGTTGCTGGCCGCCGGCGTGCGGATATTCGAATACGAGCCGGGCCTGTTGCACGCCAAGACGTTGACCGTGGACGACGATCTCACGTTGATCGGCTCCACCAATCTCGATCGGCGCAGCTTCGATCTCAATTACGAGAACAATGTCCTGCTGCAGTCGCGCGGCGTGACGGCGGCCATCCGGGCGCGCCAGGCGCGTTTCATCGAGGCATCGCATGCGGTCACGCTCGCCGAACTGAGCGCCACCTCGGCGCCGCGACGGGCGTGGCGCAACGCGCTCGCCATGCTCGGGCCCGTGCTCTGATCGGCGGTACCTGGCTGACGGCCGGCACGAAAAAAGGCCGTCACGGAAGAGCGACGGCCTTTTTCATTCACGATGCCGTGGCGACGGTCAGTCGTCGGCGAAGTTCGCGTGCAGAACCTGGTCGGCCGGGCCGAGCCGATCGCTGGCGGTCTGGCGCTGGTGCCAGTACGGATACAGCAGTACCGGGCGGCTCACCTTCTCGATCGCCGCGATCTCGTCGTCGCTCAGTTCGAGATTCGCGGCAGCCAGGTTGTCGTCCAGCTGATGCTCCTTGCGCGCGCCGATCACGGCCGTGGTCACCCCGGGCCGGGTCAGGATCCAGGACAGCGCGACCTGGGCCGCGGACACGCCGTGGGCATCGCCAACCTTGACCATCGTTTCGATGATGTCGAACAGGCGTGTTCTCGTCCGAGATCGGCGGCTCTTGCCAGCCTTCCGAGAAACGCGTGCCTTCGGGTTTTTCGGCGTCACGCCGATACTTGCCGGACAGCAGGCCACCGGCCAGCGGGCTCCAGATCATGGTGCCGAGCCCCGAATCCACGGCGGCCGGCATCAGTTCGTACTCGGCTTCGCGCGCCTGGGCGGTGTAATGGATCTGCTGGCTGATCGGCTTGATGAAGCCCTCGCGCTCGCAGATTGCCTGAACCTTCATGGCATGCCAGGCCGAGAAGTTCGAGATGCCGTAATAACGGATCTTGCCGTGACGCACGAGCGTGTCGAAGGTTTCCAGTGTTTCCTCGAGCGGGGTGATGCCATCCCACTGATGCATCTGATACAGGTCGATGTGCTCGGTGTTCAGGCGCTTCAGGCTGGCTTCGAGCTGCTGGCGGATATGAAAACGCGACAGGCCGCGATCGTTGACCCCGTCGCCCATGGGGAAGCGCACCTTGGTGGCGATGAGCACGTCGTTGCGCTTGTCGCCCAGCGCCTGGCCGAGAATCTCCTCCGAGGCACCGCCCGAATACATGTTGGCGGTATCGAAGAAATTGACGCCGGCATCCAGCGCCTTGTCGATCATCGTGCGGGCGCCGGAGACGTCCGACGTCGCCGACCTTGGCCATGTGGCCCTCGCCGCCGAACGTCATGGTGCCCAGCGTCAGTTCGGACACCTTGAGACCGGAATTGCCGAGTTGGCGATATTCCATTTATCGCTCCGTTGTGATTGCAGGCCCAAAGGATGGACATACTCCGCGGTCGAAGTTCAACATTCATCGACCGCGGGCGAGAGCCGCCATGTGTCGGCTATCATGAAATTCCCTGAGTTCATTCCACGAGGCGGCCGCCATGCCTGTGTGCCTGCCATCGCGCGACGCCGTGCCCGGCTGGCGATCCCGGGCCGCGATGTCATGAAGCACGACCGTGTCCCTGTGCTGTTTCATACGAGGCCAGCGTCGGCGCTCGCTCGCGTAGAGTGGCTACGCCGGGCTCGCGGCGCCTGCTGCCCAAGGGGCGCAGCCTCGTATGACACGACCACAGGCTCCAGGCGGACGGTCCCGCTATATGCCGGGCTCGGCCGAGTTCGAGATCATCCACCGTCGGGCCGGTGTATCGCTGCGCTATTACGCGCCCGCCGCGGCGCCGGAAACCGGGCCCGCGCCGCGAACGCCGTTGGTTCTGGTCCCGCCGCTGGCCGCCGATATCCGAATCTACGACCGGCGCAACGAGCACAGCCTGGTGGCCTATCTTTCGGCGCACGGCTTCGATCTCTATCTGATCGACTGGGGCTGGCCGACGCGGGCCGACGATCGACGGCATCTCACCGATTATTTCGCGGCCCTGCTGCCGGAGATGCTCAACCGGGTGCGCTTTCCACAGCGGCCGACAACGCTTGAGCCTGCATGGCTGGCGCCTGGGCGGTCTGCTGGCCTTGTGCTATGCCGCGGTCAGCCCGGCCGATGATCTGGCCGGGCTGGTACTGCTCGACACCTGCATCGATTATGCGGCCGAGGCCCGGCGCCGGCGTCGCTGCGCGGCAGGCTGCGCCAGCGGGCCGGGCGCTGGCGGCGGCTCGCAGGGCTGCGGGCTAGCCATCTGCCGGTTTCCGCGCTGCATGTGCCGAGTTGGCTGCAGTCGATAGCCCGTCAGGCCGTACTGGGCCCGGCCCAGCTGCCGGACGACGATGCGCTGCGCTCGCGGGCGTATCCGGGCGGGGTGGTCGCGGACGTCATCGATCATCTGTGGACCGACAACACGCTGGTTGCAGGCCATCTGCCGATGACGCGGCCGGGCGCGGGCCTCGCCAGCGTGCGCGCGCCGATCCTGTTCGTCGCCGACGCCGAGCATCCGGTCTGCTCGCCGGTCTGCGGCGAGCGACTTGCGGCCGTGGTGGGCAGTGATCGTGTCGAACGTGAATGGACGCACGGGGATCCGCAGCACGCTGCCTGCGGTGCCTTGATGGCCCGACGCAGCTGGTCGCGCATCGCCGACTGGCTGCTCGCGCTGGACACGGATCGATGACGCGCCCTGTTCGCGGCGTTATGTTCGGGGCGGACATGGATAACCCATAGCGCGCCGGGCGGTGGGCCGGGACGCGTCGGAGCGGAATATGGCACAGCAAACGGATGCGCTCGTGATCGGTGCAGGCCTGGCCGGGCTCGTGGCGGCCATCGAGCTGGCCGATGCCGGCCGTTCGGTCCGTATTCTCGAGCAGGAAGGCGAGAATTCGATCGGCGGCCAGGCGCACTGGTCGCTGGGTGGCCTTTTTCTTGTGGATACGCCCGAACAGCGCCGCATGGGCATTGCCGATTCGGCCGAACTCGCCTGGCAGGACTGGCTGGGTTCGGCCGGTTTCGACCGGCCGGAGGATCACTGGCCACGGCGAACCGCCGAGGCATTCGTGGAATTCGCGGCCGGCGGCATGCGCGAATGGTTGCACGGCCTGGGCATGCGCTGGTTTCCCGTGGTCGGCTGGGCCGAGCGGGGCGGCGGCGCGGCCGACGGGCACGGCAATTCGGTACCGCGTTTTCATATCACCTGGGGTACCGGCCCGGGTGCGCTCGCGCCGTTCCTCGACGTCTGCAGGCGCATGTGGATGCCGGACTGATTCAGGTGCACTGCCGGCATCGGGTGGATCGGCTGGTCACGGCCGGTGGCCGGGTCGCCGGCGTGGCGGGCGCAGTGCTGGCGCCGAGCCGGGTCGAGCGCGGTGAACGGTCTTCGCGCGATGAAGTGGATGTCTTCGAATATGCGGCCGAGGCCGTCGTGATTGCTTCGGGCGGCATCGGCGGCGATCACGACAAGGTGCGCGCGAACTGGCCGGTGGAACGGCTGGGCCCGCCACCGGCGCATATGCTCTCGGGCGTGCCGCATCATGTCGACGGGCGCATGCTCGATATTGCAGCCGGCGACGCCGGGGCGGCGATCATCAACGCCGATCGCATGTGGCATTACACGGAGGGGGTGGCCAACTGGAGCCCGATCTGGCCCGCCCACGGCATTCGCATCATCCCCGGCCCGTCGTCGCTCTGGCTGGATGCGACCGGGCGGCGGTTGCCTGCGCCGTGCCTGCCCGGTTTCGATACATTGACGACGCTGCGCGAGATTCTGGCAACCGGCCACGATTATTCCTGGTTCGTGCTCGATCAATCGATCATCGAAAAGGAATTCGCGTTGTCGGGTTCGGAACAGAATCCGGACATGACGTCGCAATCCTGGCGCCAGGTGCTGCGTTCGCGGCTGTCGCGCGGGCGCGCCGCCACCGGTTGAGGCGTTCAAAACGCATGGCGCGGATTTCGTCGTGGCGGAGAACGTCGCGGAACTGGCGGCCGGCATGAACCGTGTGGCCGGCAATCCACTCATCGATGCCGCGGCGCTCGAAGTCACCATCACCGCGCGCGATCGCCAGATGACCAACGCCTTCGCCAAGGATGCCCAGATCACCGCCATCCACGGCGCACGCCGATATCGCGGCGACCGATTGTTCCGCGTGGCCAGGCCGCATCGCCTGCTCGACCCGGCCCATGGGCCGCTGATCGCCGTACGCCTGCACATCCTCACACGCAAGACACTCGGGGGGCTGCATACTGATATCGACGGTCGCCTGCTCGATGGCCGCGGTGAGGCGATCCCGGGCCTGTACGGGGTGGGGGAGGCCGCCGGCTTCGGCGGCGGCGGTTATCATGGGTACAACGCGCTCGAGGGCACATTTCTCGGCGGCTGCCTGTTTTCCGGGCGCCGTGCCGGGCGACACGCGGCCGGCCAGCTCTAGGTGCTGTGGCCATTTCATGCGAGGCCTGCACCGGCGGCCGGCATCCGGCCACGCAAGGCGCGAACCACCGGTCGTGGCAGTCCTCCCTATCACACGCGTGGCGCCTCGGTTTGCAGCCCGAGGGGCGTCGGCGCCGTCCGGGAGGAAACGGCGACGGGCCTCGGGATCGCGCGTCATTCGTTCGGTGTGGACATGCCCGGTTTCGATAGGCTCGACATGCGCCCGATGGCGAACCGCCGGCAGCCCGGGGTGCCGGGTCGTCACGGCGCGGTACAAACGGCCGGATTCTTGCTTGCATGCGACATGAGACAACGATAGCGACAGGCGTCGGAGAGATGATCTCCGAGAAGCGGTTAGACAGGTCAGCTATGCGATACACGACACTGCTGTTCGATCTGGACGGCACTTTGACCGACCCCTATGAAGGCATCACGCGATGCGTGGCATACGCGCTGTCGTGCCAGGGCATCGAGGTCGCCGATCGACGTCATCTGGCCGGATTCATCGGGCCGCCGCTCAAGGCCTCCTTCTGCGAACGCTACGCGATGTCGGATGCCGAGGCCGACCGCGCGGTCGACGACTATCGCGTGCGCTTCGGCGACGTCGGCATGTACGAGAACACGGTCTACAACGGCATCGTGGACTTGCTCGAGCAGCTTCGCGCGAGCGGGCGGCAATTGTTCGTGGCCACCTCCAAGCCCTGGTTCTATGCCCGCCAGATCGTCGAGCATTTCGGGCTCGAGAAGTATTTCGGCA
This sequence comes from uncultured Gammaproteobacteria bacterium, assembly GCA_963835375.1. GTDB lineage: Bacteria > Pseudomonadota > Gammaproteobacteria > Nevskiales > Salinisphaeraceae > Salinisphaera. Next base: position 151,865 of record CAWIGB010000013.1, on the reverse strand, counting down.
AGGTCTACGGTAGCGAGCTGGACGGCAAACGTACCGAGAAATCGGTGCTGATCGCACATGTGCTGCGCGAGGAAGGGCTGCGCCCGGAAGAGACGCTCATGATCGGCGATCGCCGTTTCGACGTGCTGGGCGCGCGCCACAACGGCGTGCCGGCGGCGGCCGTGAGCTATGGCTATGGCTCGATACAGGAACTGCTCGACGCCAACCCCGACCATGTCTTCGAGTCGCCGCAGGACATTGCGCGCTGTCTGCTGGCCGGTGCAGCGGCGATTCGCCCACATCGACAATACGGCGGCGTATTGCGTTAGCGCCAGCACGCGCTAGTCTGGTGCGGTCTTTCCGAATTAATGAGCCGCATCATGACTGCCTCTCCCGATCGCACGCCGCTTATCCCGCCTCCTGTCGAATCTTCAGCCGAACGGCAACGCGTGGGAAACCGAGATTCCCGAGGACTGGCTGCAGGGCCGCGCGATTTACGGCGGCTTGTCGGCTGCCCTCTGTCTCTCCGCCGTGACTTCTGCGGCTGAAAACCTCGCACCCCTTCGATCCGCACAGGTCGCTTTTGTCGGACCGGCGGGGCCGGGCGTCCGCATCGAGCCGCGTATCCTGCGTCAGGGTAAATCCATGGCCTTTGTCGCCGCCGATATGACCAGCGGCGACAACCCCGCCGTGCGTGCCACATTCGGCTTCGGGTCCGCCCGTGAATCGGCGCTGGCGCACGCGGACATCGCCGCCCCGGAGGTGGCCGCTGCGCATGAGGGCCAATTGTTCTTCGAGGACAGCGAAGGGCGTAATACCGGCCCCAACTTCGCGCGTCATTTCGACAGCGCGCGGGCCGCGGGCGCGGCCCCGATGAGCGGTGCCAGGAAGCCGGAATTCTGTGTCTGGATGCGGCACCGGGATGAAGCCATGCGTGATTCGCCGATCGGGCTCGTCGCACTCGCCGACGCGTTGCCACCTGCAGCCATGGCCTGTATGCAGGCGCCGGCACCGGTCAGCAGCATTACCTGGCAGTTCGATCTGTTGACCGACCGCCCGGTCACCGAGGAAGGCTGGTGGCTGTGTCGTTCGTACGCCGAGCGGATCGCCGACGGCTACTCGGCCCAGCACATGACGATCTGGAACAGCCGACGCGAGCCCGTGCTGGTCGGCCGACAATCGGTGGCGGTCTTCGCCTGACCGGCCCGGGGCATTCGAGGTCGCGGGCGAGCGTCGTCTTGCGGCACCGAGTCGTGCCGGCCACAGCCCGAGCGGCCGATTAGGGGGGCGCCCCGATCAAGGCCGGCCATGCCGACTGTGGGGCCTGGTCAATGTTCGGGGGCGACCCTTCACGACAAGGCCGCTGAAAAAACGCGAGAGGCTGCACGTCGGCATTGCCGCTCCCTTCTTGCGTGGAACGGCTGCGCCGCATGGCGGCGCCTCGCCTCGCCTCGCCACAAGACAGCCGCTCGCGCGGTCTCGTGCGAAACCTCAACGCGCCCGGTCGGCCATTGCGTGTTCGTGCCCGTACCTGAGCCCGTCATCTGACGGGCTCCCCCTTGCTCCAATCCCGACCCATGCCGCCAGCAGTCGGATACGCATGGTGTTACACATGCGAATTAGCCTCAAAGACAATTATCGAGCCGGCAGAGCGCCGCTTGGCTGGCTCGGGAGCGAATGCAACATGAAGGGTCAAGGAGGCCGGGGAACGACATGGACAACGGACACAGCGGGCGCCTGGCGTCGCGGGGACGGGTGATCAGTCTGATCCTGCTTACCGGTGCACTGAGCATGCGGCCGGCGGCCGCGGCATCGGACGATCAGTCGCGCCGCGACGACGGCGGTGGCGTAGCTGTCGCCGGCGGTGCGACACAGCTCGGCACCGTTAGTGTCGACGGGCGTTATCCCGGCGCCGAAAGCCCGACCGCAGGCTACACCGCGCATTCCATCCGTGGCGCGACCAAGGCCGATGCACCGCAGCTGGAAACACCCCAGACCGTGGATGTCGTCACCCGTCAGCAGATCACCGATCAGGGCTCGCGCAATATCAACCAGGCGCTGCGCTATACGCCCGGGTGTTCACCGGGCTGGCCAGCGCCTCGAGCCGGCAGGATGTCTCGGCGCTGCGCGGGTTTTCCGGTGGCGATGTCGACAACGCGTTTCTGGACGGGCTGCGCCTGATGAGCGATGGCGGCAGCTACTCCACCCTGCAGATCGACCCGTACATGCTCGAGCGGGTGGACGTGGTCAAGGGGCCGAGTTCGGTGCTCTATGGCCGCGCCCAGCCGGACGGGCTGGTGAATTACGTCACCAAGCGCTCGCAGGCAGAAACCGAGCGCCATATCCAGTTCGATGGTGGCAGCTTCGATACCTTCGGCGGCGGGCTCGATCTCACCGGTGCGTTGCCCGACAAGTCTTGGGGCCGCTACCGCGTGGTGGGCCATGCCGCAACCTCGGACACGCAGTACGACGTGCTCAAGAGCGAGCGCTACGCGATCATGCCGGAGGTCGATCTGAATCTGTCCGGCGACACGGACCTGCTGCTCCAGGCCTATATCCAGCATGATCCCGCCGCCGGCTTCCACGGGTCGGTGCCCTACGACCTGAGCGTGAACGCCAATCGCTTCGGCCGCACGGTCGCTCCGTCCTGGGTCGATGCCGACCGGGGCAACGAGAAATTCAACCGCGATCAGCGCCTGTTCTCATCTCAGCTCACGCAGCGCGTGAACGATCACGTCACGCTGTGTTCGAAGTCGCGCTATACCGATCTGGAAACCGAGCTCGCCCAAGTTTACCAGTACGGCTTCACCGGCAACGATGCAGAGCTCGCGCGCTACTATGCCGGTGCCGAAGAGCACCTCAAGGCGTTTTCTACCGACAACAACGCCGAGATCATGTTTGATACCGCTGCTCTGCAGCACGACGTGCTTGTCGGCTTCGGCTATCAGCAACGTGCCAACCGAGTACGCAACTACGGTACGGTCGCCAGTTCGCTCGACCCGTTCGACGCCGATTATTCGAGCAATCCGCGACTGGCCGACAGCGCGGCGTTGACCTCGGATATGGATCGCAAGCTCAAGCAGTTCGGCGTCTATCTGCAGGACCCGATGGCCTGGAACTGCTGGCATCTGCTGCTCAGCGGTCGCGAGGATTATCTGCAGCGCGAGTACCTGTCGTATCTGGCGAGCAATCAGGGCCGGGATGCGCGCAGTGACGATTCGTTCTCGGGCCGCGCGGCGCTGCTGTAGGAATCGAAGTGGGGCGTTTCGCCCTATGTGTCGTACAGCGAAGCTTTCAATCCGACCATCGATACCCGTGTCGACGGCGCGGTGCCGCAGCCGGAGCAGAGCGATCAGTATGAAATCGGCGTGAAGTATGAGCCACCCGGGACCAACGTGTTGTTCACGCTGGCGCTGTACGACCTGACCCAGAATAATGTGCAGCAACGCACCACGGTCTCTCCAATCACCTACGAAGACGTCGGCAACATCCAGGCGAAGGGCGTCGAGTTCACGGCCAAGGCGGATCTATCGGACACGCTGCACGTCATCGCCGGCTACAGCTATAACGACATCGAGTACCAGGGCAACATCAACACCGCCACGCTGACCGCCCGTGCCGGCAATACGCCGGTGCGCACTCCGAACCAGCTCGCGTCATTGTGGGTGACGTACGACGTCCCGAAATCGGTCTCGGCCGGACTCGGCGCCCGTTATGTCGGCAAGAGCTATGCCGACGCCGCCAATGATCTGGAGGTGCCGGATTATGCAGTGGCCGATGCCATGGTCAGTGTCGATCTCGGGGCCTGGGCACACAAGCTGGAGGGCATGAGCCTGCGCGTGAACGCGAACAACCTGTTCGACAAGCAATACGTCGCCTCCTGTTTCGCCGAGAACTACTGCTACTTCGGCGAACAGCGCAACGTCACGGCGACCGTGGACTATCGGTTCTAGATCCAGCGGGCCGGCGTACGCCCGGCCCATACCGCTTTGCGCCAGGGGCGCGCAGGCGATCGGACCCAAGATGGGCGCACTGGATCGTGCGCAGGGCGTATTCGACGGCGGTCGAGCCGAGGCTATCGGCGGCGATCCGCAGTAGGGCAGCAATCGTCTTACGCTCAATCCGGTCGATCCAGCCGGCAAACTGCAGTTCCCGGGCCGCTCTGGTGTGCCGAGTGGCCGTTCTCATGACCCCGCGAAAAGGCCAGGGCCACCGTGCGTGCCGGACAGCACGCACGGCCGGTGTCCGGCGATCAGCCGATCACCCATTGCTGCGCGGATTCGCGCTCGTCGAATCGATAGGTCTTGCACTCCAGCTTGGGTGCCAGCTTGTCGATGACGGTGGTGGCGGTACGCACACCTTCCACGTCGGTCACCACAGCCAGCTTGTCGAAGCGGTCCCAGTGCTTGATCGAGTCCTTCAATTCGCTGAACACGGTCGAGGCCGCCATGCCGCCCAGCGACTTGATCTCGATGTACAGCCGCAGCTTGTCGTGCTGTTCGAGGCGTTTATCGATGGTGGCTACCACGTTGGAGAAATCCTGGGCGCCGATCTCGCCGTCGACTTCCAGCGGGACGACGTGTTCGGCATTGGATTTGAACGGGGCGATTCGAAGCATGAGATCTCTCAGCTCGATGAATGGACCTCGACGCTAGAGCAATATCGGGGGCGACAACCATCCGTGATTGGGCGGAGTTCTCTGTTCGGGCAGGCATAATGCGCGCTGAAAACTCATACAGAATTCAGGCCATGAGCGAAATCCGTTTCAGCGGCCAATGGCTGCGCGATATGTCGGCCACGGCGTTGCATGAGATCGTGGCGCTGCGTGAAGCGGTGTTCGTGGTCGAACAGGCCTGTGCCTATCAGGAAACCGATGCCCACGATCTTGTGGCCCGGCATCTGAGTCTTCGCATCGACGGCGAATTGGCGGGTTATCTGCGCATCGTGCCGGGCGATACGCCGGCAATCGGGCGGGTGCTGATCGCAGCCGGATTTCGCGGTCGGGGCCTCGGCTATGAGCTGATGAACGCGGGGCTTGGCGAAACGCGCCGGTTGTATGGCGCGGTGGCTGTCCGGGTAAGTGCGCAAGCACATCTACGCGATTTCTATCAGCGGCTCGGTTTCGTAGTCACGTCGGATGTGTATCTGGAGGACGGCATACCGCACTGCGCCATGCAGCGTGACTTCCGGTGTCGCCGAGCCGGACTGAACAGATTGGGCGAGTTGCCCGCCGCCAGCGATGCTGGTGTTGCGCTTGTATCGAACCAGGCCGGTGTGCGTCGGCACGCGCTATCATGCGCGGGATACTTCGGAGTCCGCCCGTGTCGCTGTTCTTGTCGAAATATCGATGGTCTGTCGGTCTTGCGGCGCTGTATATCGTGTGCTTTACGCTCGCACCGGCTGCATGGGCCGGCGATGCCGTCGTGTTCCCGGCTCATGTCCCGCAGGGCGCGATGGTGATCGGGCGCGTGCCGCCGAACAGCGACGTACGCTATGCGCAGCGGACCCTGCGGGTGACCGATCACGGTACCGTCGTGTTCGGCGTCGGACCGGATGCCAGTGGCGCCGCCACGGTTCGGGTTACAGCGCCCGGCGCGGGCACGCGGACCGTGCGGATCGCGATCGATCCGCGCGACTGGCCGATACAGCGGGTCGACGGCGTACCGCCCAAGACCGTATCGCCGCCGCCCGCGATCGCAGCGCGTATTCATCGCGAACAGGCTCGCGTGTCACGCGTGCGCGCAACCAGCGACGACGGGCTCGGTTTTGCGCAGCATTTCATCTGGCCGGTAAAGGGCCGTATCAGCGGTCGCTTCGCAAGCCGACGCATCTACAACGGTACGCCGGGCTCGGCTCATTCAGGGATGGATATCGCCGCCGCACCGGGCACGCCGGTCCAGGCGCCGGCGGCCGGGCGTGTGATCTTCGCCGACCCGGATCTGTATCTGACCGGTGGCACGATCCTGATCGATCACGGCTACGGCATCGGCTCCAATTTTCTGCATCTGTCGAGACTGGATGTTCGCGTCGGCGATCATGTCGAGCAGGGCGAGATCATCGGCCGGGTCGGGTCGACCGGGCGAGCGACCGGGCCCGCATCTGCACTGGGGCATGACCTGGTACAACGTCCGCATTGATCCTTCACTGGTGCTCGGCCGCGGCTAAGCGTTTTCCGAACGAGCGTCAGCCGTCAGCCGAAGCGCGTGCCATGCCGAGACGGAGCAGGGCGTCGGCGTAGTGATCGAACCGCTGCGACGAGGTAGGCGAACACCGGCTGTAGTTCCAGTTCACGTGCCAGCCGATGATCGGCCGCCTGGCGATACGCGCGCCGGCCCATGGCCTGATAATAGTCCACGCCCAGCGCGCTGCGACCGTACTTCAGCCGATACTCGACCCAGCGCCGGCCGAGGCCGGCCAGATACAGTGCATAGTTACCCAGGTGCGCGTGCACCAGGAACTGGCGCTCGTGCTCGCTCTCGGCGGCCTCGGCCAGCAGATCGACCAGATATTCGAACGATTCGTCCTCGCCGGGCTGGATGCGATACAGGCGGTCCGTGCGCACGAACAGGCTCAGCAGATTCGCGAGATACCGCAGCACGCGCCGCTGGAGATAGCTCTGCGGGGCGGGCAGCAGGCGCCGCAGCATGACGTGAAAATAAAGCTGCGGCGAAATATTGAGCCAGCCACCGGTCTCGCCGGCCACCCGGGCATACACGCCTTCGCGTTCGAGCAGGGTTTCCAGCGCCGGCGAGATCCCGGCAGTGATCAGGCCGTTGTCGTCCGGCGCATGACCTTCGACCTCAAGCAGGAACGCGATGTCTCGTGCCTGCAGCCAGGTGGCGTCGGCGTGCGCGAAATCCGGCACGCGCGGTACCGATGGCCGGCGCCGCGGCGCCGGCGTGGCCGCGGCGGGCGTGGCCTCGCATCTGCGATCGGCATCAAAGGGAATGATTCTGTCGCTCATCTCGCGCCTCTCGATCGATCGTTCGACTCGAAGATAGCGCGATTCCGCCGATCCGTGGCGGTGGCATACTGGGCCGATTCGAAGAACCGCCGCGGCTGCGGCGAAGGATGCGCCATTGGCCGAGCCCGTGATCGATATCCGCGGTCTGAGCAAGACCTACGACTCCGGCTTCAAGGCGTTGGACAACGTCGACCTGACCATCAACCGCGGCGAGATCTTCGCATTGCTGGGCCCGAACGGCGCCGGCAAGACCACGCTGATCAATGTCCTGTGCGGCATCGTCAACCCGACGGGCGGCAGCGCCCGGGTCGGCGGCTTCGATGTGATCCGCCAGTTCCGGGCCGCGCGCGAGAAGATCGGTCTGGTACCGCAGGAGCTGACCGTGGAGCCGTTCTCCAAGGTCTGGGCAACGGTGGCCTTCTCGCGCGGGCTGTTCGGCAAGTCGAAGAACAATGCCCATGTCGAGCGGGTACTCAAGGATCTGTCGCTCTGGGACAAGCGCAAGAACGCCACGCGCGAGCTGTCCGGCGGCATGAAACGGCGGGTGATGATCGCCAAGGCGTTGTCGCACGAGCCGGAAATTCTGTTCCTGGACGAACCGACGGCCGGCGTGGATGTCGAGCTTCGGCGCAGCATGTGGAATGTCGTACGCGGGCTGCGCGAGCACGGCGTGACCATCGTGCTGACCACGCATTATCTGGAAGAGGCGGAACAGATGGCCGATCGGATCGGCGTGATCCAGGACGGCCGGATCCGGCTCGTGGATGAAACGGCCGCGCTGATGAGCCAGCTCGGCGAAAGACATCTGGCGATCACCCTGGCCGAACCGATCGACGGCCGTTCCCCCGGCGTTGTCGGCCTATGAACCGCGCTTGCCGATGAGGGCCGCCAGCTGGTCTATATCTATAACGCGGCCACCGGCACGACCGGCGTCAACGGCTGTTTCGCGATCTCGACGCGGCCGGCGTGTCGTTCACCGATATCGATACCAAGCAGAGCTCGCTCGAAGAAATCTTCGTCAACCTCATGGAGGCCGATCGATGAACTGGCGTGCCATTCAGACGCTGTATATTTCAGAGATGGCGCGTACGGGGCGCACGCTGTTTCAGAGCGTCATTTCGCCGGTCATCTCGACCTGCCTGTATTTCGTCGTGTTCGGTTCGGCGATCGGCTCGCGCATCAGCGAAGTGCAGGGCGTGTCCTATGGCGCGTTCATCGTGCCCGGCCTGATCATGCTGTCGTTGATGACCCAGGGCATCTCCAATGCCTCGTTCGCGATCTATTTCCCGAAGTTCATCGGCACGGTCTATGAATTGCTGTCGGCGCCGGTGTCGTTCGTGGAGATCGTGACCAGCTACGTCGGCGCGGCCGCCACCAAGTCGGCGGTGCTCGGGCTGATCATTCTGGCGACATCCACGATGTTCGTGAACATCCACATCGCGCATCCGTTCTGGATGGTCGTGTTCCTCGTGCTCACGTCCATCACGTTTGCCCTGTTCGGCTTCATCATCGGCATCTGGGCGGATAATTTCGAAAAGCTGACCGTGATCCCGCTGTTGATCGTCACCCCGCTGACGTTCCTGGGCGGCACGTTCTATTCGCTGGATATGCTGCCGCCGTTCTGGCAGAAGGTGACGCTGGTCAACCCGGTGGTCTATCTGGTGTCGGGTTTTCGCTGGAGTTTCTACAACACGGCGGACGTGAGCGTGGGCATGAGTGTGCTCATGATCGGCGTGTTTCTGGCCGCATGCATCGGCATCGTGGCCTGGATCTTCAAGACCGGCTATCGGCTCAAGTCGTGACCGGCGTCAGGGCCCGTTGTCGTTTCACGCAGCACCGCGCCCGCGTGTGAAACGGTGACGGGCGCTGGTGTCCGGTAACGTAAGTGCGCGACCGGCGCTTCGCCTGTGATCGGCAACCAATCCGATTTCTCGCTCAGGGACAGCCATGACTGAAGTCGAGGCTACCGCGCCGCTGACCCGCCGGCGGGTCTGCGGAACGCTCACGTTTCTCGCCAACGGCTTTGGCATGGGGGTGTGGTCCATCGAGATTGCGCGGGTGCAGTCGGTCATCGGCGCCTCGGAAGCCGAGATCGGGTTCGCCTTGCTGGTGTTCGCCGTCGCGGCGCTCTGCGCCATGCCGGTGGCTGCCCGACTGGCCACACGCTTTCGCATCAATCGGGTCGTCGGCGCATTCGGTGTGGCGTTCGCCGTCGCGCTCTCGTTTCCGGGATGGGTCAGTGGCCTCGCCGGATTATGTCTTGCACTGCTTTGTCTCGGTGTGGCGCACGGCAGCCTCGACGTGGTGATGAATTCGCGCGCCAGCGTGATCGAAACCGACTATGGGCGTCCGATCATGTCGTCCTTCCATGCGGCCTGGAGCATCGGCGGCGCGGCTGGGCGCGGGTATCGGCAGGCCTGCTGACCGGACAAGGGCTGTCGGCCGCCACGATCCTCACGGCCAGTGCCGCGGTCGTGCTTGGCGTACTGCTGGCTTCGGCCGCCGGTGGGCAGGGGCCGATCGCGGATGCGCCGCCGCCGCGGGGTCCGGTGCCGGCGAACCCGCTACGTCGTCTGGCCGCGGTGAACTGGAGCCCGCGCCTGATCGGTCTGTGCGTGATTGCTTTCTTCGCGCTGTTGGCCGAGGGCGCGCTCGCCAATTGGACCAGCATCTATCTGCAAGGCGTGCTGACCGGTCTGAGCGGCGGCTTCTCCCTCGGCTACGTCGCCTTCTCGGTCGGCATGTCGATCGGTCGTCTGGCGGGCGATCGGACGGTTGCCTGATCGGGCGTCGTGCGGTGGGGTCTGAGCGGGGCGGCCGTCTCGGCGCTGGCCTTCGCTGTGTCCTGTGGTGGCCGTCGCTGCTTCTCCGCGGGGTGTGCTTCGTGGTCATCGGCCTGGGCATGAGCAATGTCGTGCCCATCACTTTCAGCACGGCCGGGCGAACCGCGCGCAGTGCATCGCGCGGTATTGCGCTGGCCGCGTCGGCGGGCTATTCCGGGCTGCTTGTCGGCCCGGCGCTGGTGGGCATGCCTCGCCGACCTGTTCACCCTGCCGCAGGCTCTTGTCGCACTGGTGGCCAGTATGGCGCATCGCCGTGTCTGGCGAGCCTCGCGCTGGAGCGATCAGCGTACGAGACCGTCGGCCGGGCGATCGCGTTTCGCACGATCGACTAAAGTATGAAACAAATTGTTTGACTTAAGGAGGAAATAAAAAATATGTTCTATATCCAGTTACGACGTGAATCATTCATTCAAACCCGAGGTCGTCATGGATCTGTTGCTCAACCCCAACCGCGACGCCGGGAAACGCTGGATACGGCCAGAGCGGCAGAACCGCTGGAGTATGTTCGCTTCCGCCATCGCAACCTGGCGCAAGGCGAATCTTTCGCCGATAACAGCGGCGATCTGAACTCTGTCTGGTCCTGCTCAGTCGGCAAGGCGACCGTTCGCTGCGGCGATGAAACGTTCGAAGCCATCGGCGAGCGCATGAGCGTGTTCGAGCAGACGCCGCCTTATGCGGTCTATCTCCCCAACGGTACCGATTACAGCGTCGAGGCGATCACCGACGTCGAGCTTGGCATCTGCGGCGCGCCGGGGCACGGCAAGCATGTAGCCACGGCTGATTGAGCCCGGCGATATCAAACAGTGCACGCGCGGCGAGGGCGCCAACGTGCGCCATGTGCACGACATCCTGCCGGAAACCGAACACGCCGACAGCCTGCTGGTGGTCGAGGTCTATACACCGGCCGGCAACTGGTCGAGCTATCCGCCGCACAAGCACGACGAAGACAACCTGCCGCACGAATCCTTTCTCGAGGAGAGTTATTACCACCGCTTGAATCCGTCGCGCGGTTTCGGCCTGCAGCGGATCTATACCGACGATCGTTTAATAGACGAGAGCGATGGCGTTCGGCGACGGTAGTTGTGTATTGGTACCACGCGGGTACCACCCGGTCGGCGCGCCTTACGGCTTTGATCTGTATTACCTGAATGTCATGGCCGGCCCGAAGCGCGAATGGAAATTCACGACCGATCCGGACTTTGCGTGGTTGGTTGAGTAACCAGTCGTATTGCGGGGCGAGCGATGCCCGTCTGAACAGGAGCGGACATGAGCGACATGAGTATCGATAACGTCTTCCAGAAAGACCGCGATGCCGAACTTGATCGTCAATGGATGAGCGAACACCCGGTCTGGGCGCGTATTGGCGCTTTCATGGAGCGGGTCGGAAATTCTGTGGCACCCATGCGGCCGGTTATATCGTGCCGGCCGCCGAGGATCGACGCATGCATTGAATCGCACCTTACGGCCGATAGGCCGTATTGTCGCCGTGAACCACCGCCGTGCCGGACCCGAAACGGATCCCGGCGAGTTGCTTCGACGGCGTTCAAACCGGCTGGGCCCAGCCGGTTTTTTTATGCAAGGGCTTCACAGCGCATACGACAGACGAAGCAGCCATGTGTGCTGCCGTGAAAGCAAGCGACGGATCGAAGGTGGATATATGGGTGCCGCCTGCGTTGTTTTGACGGTCGGACTTGCTTTACCGGAACGGGTCCTATGCCGACGAGTGCAGTGCGCGTACCTGATGGCGGGGCCGTCGGATCGCCGGCCATCATTGCGATATTACGATGCATGTACCCGAATCCGGTCTTGTCGAACGGACGCCTCGTGCAGGGCCGCGCTTTATTGGGGTAAAACACCGCGTTACTGGCCGTATTCGGTCTGGCAAAGGGTTCTCGTCGGGCCGGAAACGCTCAGTGACCCCGCGATGGCCGGATAGCGGGCGCCGGCTTGTCGCGCTCGTTCAACCTGGAAATCACAGGGCCCGAGGACTGAAAAAGCCCCGGGTCGCCCCCGGGCTTCGAGACTTACCGGCAGCGCCGAATCAGCCGGGTAGCTCGTAAATCCGGCTGGTTCCTGCGGCATGACGCGGCGCAGCAGATCGACCGAGCGGCGCACGCCCTCGTTGCAGGAGAGGTTCTGGTCCTCGTGTTCGATCGAGAGCACGCCGTCGGCATAGCCGCGGGCCTGAAGCTGCCAGCAGAACTCGCGCCACCAATCCTCGGGCTGGCCGTAGCCGAGCGTGACATAGGACCAGCTTCGATCGAGCACCCGGTCCATCGATCGGTTGTCCAGCCGCGTGGCTTCGGCCAGGTTGTGGGTATCGATGTAGGTGTCCTTGGCATGCACGTGGTAGATGCAGTCCGAGTAGCGCCGGATCATTTCGATCGGGTCGCCGCCCATCCAGATGAAGTGGCTCGGGTCGAAGTTCAGCCCCACGGTCGGCCCACTGCTTCGCGCAGCTGCATGAAGGTCGGCATGTTGTGCACGAGCTGCGCGCCGTGCGCTTCGATGCAGAGCTGGTTGACGCCGCGCCCTTCCGCATAATCGACCAGCTTGCGCCAGTAGGGGATGGCAACGTCCTCCCACTGGTAACGCAGGGCATCCTGGGTCTCCGGCGGCCAGGACGTCGTGATCCAATTCGGCATGGAATCGCCCGGCGCACCGGCGGGCAGACCGGACATGAGCACGATGCGGGGCACCTCAAAGATCTCGGCCAGACGGATCGCGTTATGCACCACCGTCGACTGGCGTTCGCCGTCGGTGGGATGCAGCTGATTGCCGTTGGCGGTGAATGCCGAGATTTCCAGCCCGCGATCACGGATCTTGGCGGCGAGCTCGCGCTGGCGCGCGGAATCCTCGAGAAGCGCATTCACGTCGCCGATATGGGCGGCCGCGCCCCAGTTGCCGACGCAGAACTCGATCGCCTCAAGCCCGAGCTCGGCGCAGTAGTCGAGCATGGCGTCGGTGCCCATGTTCGCGACGCTGTCGGTGACCATTCCTATTTTCATGCCGTATCTCCTCGGCGATCTGTATGGCAGATGTCTTTCGGCGCAAATTAGAATGAAAATTCCAGACTGCAAGCAAGTTGAATGTCCGCAGACTGCGCCCGGCGCTGCGCGTCGGCAGGCGCGGCTCATTCGGAACGGCGCGCGGCGGGCTCGGAAAATAGCTACGCATGGCTGCGAAGTCGGTGTTGCGGCTTTCCGAAAATAATTGTTTCCAGGCGTTCGGACGGGGAGGACCGAGCCCGCGTGACGCGCCGCACCCGCGTCGCGGCTCGACTAAAGTATAAAACGATAGGTTTGTAAAAAATAAAAATAGAAAATAAATTCTAACAAACCTGGCCCGATCCGCTCGGATCGGGCGTCATCGTTACCGAGGAATCAGCCATGGGCCGAACGTCGATCAACTGGGGCGTGCTCGGGGCCGCTGAAATTGCCCGCGAGCACACGATCCCGGCGATCCTGGCGGCAGAGAACAGCCGCGCCTATGCGCTCGCCAGCCGCCGCGGCGTGCCCGGTGAACGGGTCGAGCATTTCGGCTTCGAGACCGGATACGGCGATTACGACGCGCTGCTGGCCGATCCGCTGGTGGATGCGGTGTACCTGCCGCTGCCCAACGATCTGCATGCCGAATGGGCGATCAAGGCCGCACGCGCCGGCAAACATGTGCTGTGCGAGAAACCCGCCGCGCTGAATGCGGGCCAGACCGCCGAGGCAATCGCGGCCTGCGCTGCGACGGGCGTGTTGTACATGGAAGCGATGATGTATCAGTTCCATGCCCAGCATGCGCGCGTACGGGAATTGATAGCCGACGGCGCCATCGGCGAGGTCCGCGGCGTCCACGTCAACTTCACCTTCAACCTGGAAAAGAGCCTGTCGGATTTTCGCCACGGCACGCTCGAGACCGGCGGCGGCAGTCTCTACGATCTCGGCTGCTACTGCATTCATGTCATCCGCAGCCTGCTGGGCGAGCCGGATCGGGTCGCGACGGTCGCGCGTTTTGCCGGCCCGCAGCACGCGGAAATGTCGGCGGCCGTCGTGCTCGGCTACGACAACGGCGCCAAGGCCGGCTTCGACTGCGGCATGGACGCCACGGCCCGACATGCCTACGAAGTCTATGGTACGGCCGGCACGATCCGGGTGAACAAGGCCTTCGTGCCGCAGGCCGACGGCGATGGCCCGATCGAGATCGTCGACGCCGAGGGCCATACCACCACCGAACACGTGACGTCGTTCCAATACCCGAACGGCGTTGCCCACTTCGCCGATTGCGTGCTGAACACACGCGTTCCCGATTACACGCCGGAAAGCGTACTCGCCAACATGCGGGTGCTGGATGCCTGCATCGAATCGCTGACCACGTCCCGTCTTGTTGAACTGGAGAACCACTGATGTCCGACCCGATCATGAAACTTGCCATCATCGGCGCCGGGCGTATTGCCCAGGTCCATGCCGCCGCGGCCGACCGCGATCCGCGCATCGCGCTGGTCTATGTCTCGGATATCCGAGCCGAGGCCTCCGAAGCGCTCGCCGCGAGCTATGGTGCGACCAGCGTGGATGTCGATACGATCTTCGACGACGAGGGTATCGATGCTGTGTTGATCGCCTCGTCGACCGCGACCCATGCCGAATTCCTCGAGCGGGCCGCCAAGGCGGGCAAGGCCGTGCTCTGCGAAAAACCGATCGCGCTGGATATCGAGCGGACCAAAGCCGCGGTCGATGTGGTCAATGCGAACCCGGTGGCCTGCGCGCTCGGCTTCAACCGACGCCACGATCCCCAGTTCGTCGCGCTCAAGGAAGCCGTGGACGCCGGGCGCATCGGCCGGCTGGAGACGCTGACCATCATCAGCCGCGATCCGGCACCGCCGCCCATCGATTACATCAAGGGCTCGGGCGGGCTGTTCTTCGACATGATGATCCATGATTTCGACGTCGCCCGCTGGCTGCTCGACGAGCCGATCGTGTCGGTGTTCGCGAGCGGCGGGGTGATGGTCGACCCGGCGATCGGCGAGGCGGGCGATATCGACACCGCCATGGTGGTGCTCACCACCGAGTCGGGCCGGTTGTGTCATATCCAGAACTCGCGCCGCACCGCCTATGGCTACGACCAGCGCATCGAGGCCTTCGGCAGCGAAGGCATGCTGCAGGCGGTCAACGAAACCGAAACCCGGCTGCGCTATACCGGCGAGGCCGGCCAGCTGGACGAGCCGCCCAAGCATTTCTTCCTTGAACGCTATGGCATCGCCTATGGCCGCGAACTGGGCGATCTTTACGACGCCTGGAGCAGCGGCCGTGCGCCCAAGGCGACCCATGAAGACGGCTATCAGTCGCTGCGTCTGGCCGCGGCCGCCACGCAGTCGCTCGCCCAGGGGCGCGTTGTCGCCATGAGCGAAATCGGCTAACGCACCGCCGAGCGGCAGGAGAATCTCTATGGCAAACAATCTGCGCATCGCCGTCATCGGTACCGGACGCATGGGCACGGACCACATCAAACGGCTCACCCATCGCATCGCCGGCGTCGACGTCACCGGCGTGGTCGATATCGACGCCGAGCGCGCTAAGGCCGCCGCAGCCCTGGCAGGCAGCCACGCGAAAATCTGGGACGATCCACACGCAGCACTCGCCAGCGGCGAATACGATGCCTTCGTGCTCACCACGCCGGGCATGCTGCACTATGACGTGCTCATGGACGCGCTCGGCAAGCGATTGCCGGTGTTCTGCGAGAAGCCGCTGACGGCGGATGCCGCCACCGCGCGCGAAATCGTGGATGCCGAGGCCGGTCTGGGCCACCGTCTGATCCAGGTCGGTTTCATGCGTCGCTACGATGCGGGCTACCAGCGTCTGCGCGCCTTCTTCGAGGACGGCTCGCTCGGCGCGCCGCTCATGCTGCACTGCCGGCATCGCAATCCCGACCCGCCGCCGAATTTCACCGATGCGTTGATGATCTATGACTCGGTCGTGCATGAAATCGACGGGGTGCGCTATTTCGGCGGCGAAGAGATCACCGAGATCTCGGTGCGCAAGGGCCGGGCGACCACGGGTGGGGACGGCAGACTTTCCGACCCGCAGCAGGTGCTGATGCGTACCGAATCCGGCGTGCTGGTCGACGTGGAGATCTTCGTCAACGCGCAGTTCGGCTACCAGGTGCATACCGAAGCCGTGTTCGAGCGTGGCGTCGTAGATATCGGCCGCGACGAGGGCGCCTACGTCCGCTCGGCCGGTCGCTGGGGCGGCGAAGTCACGCCCGGGGTTCGAGCAACGCTTCGCGGCAGCCTTCGACACCGAGTTCCAGGGCTGGGTGAATCGCCTGCGCGCGGGAGAGGCACCGGACGGCCCCAGCGCATGGGACGGCTATGCGGCCGCGGCGTGCTGCGAGGCCGGCGTACAGGCGCAGGAAGCACGGTACAAGCGTCGATGTCGAGCTGGGCGAGAAGCCGCCGCTGTACCGCTGACGGACCCCGCGCCGACTTTAGTCGCAAAACCATTGAAAACGCGATTCCATCTCGGCAGAATTTAGAATAAATAGTCCACGCTGGAACGCTCTGAAATACTCGTTCCCGGATTTCGGAGAAGCCGATGAACCACAAACCACTCGACGTCATCTGCCTCGGCCGCGCCGCGGTCGATCTCTATGCGCAGCAGATCGGGGCCCGCCTGGAGGATGTGTCCAGCTTTGCCAAGTACCTCGGCGGCAGTTCCGGCAACTGTGCCTATGGCAGCGCGCGGCTGGGGCTGAAGTCGGCGATGCTGACCCGGGTGGGCAACGAGCAGTTCGGTAATTTCGTGGTGGAGGAATTCGCAGCGCGCCGGGGTCGATACCTCGCATATGCCGGTCGACAGGAATCGGTTCACCGCGCTCGCCATTCTGGCGATCAAGGACCGCGACACCTTCCCGCTGCTGTTCTATCGCAAGGATTGCGCCGACATGGCGATTGCCGCCGAGGATGTCGATGCCGACTGGATCGCCACCAGCCAGGCGCTCGCGATCACCGGCACGCATCTATCGACCGAGACCACGCAGGGCGCCTGCCGCGCCGCGCTCGATGCGGCGAGGCAGCACGGCCTCAAGCGCATTCTGGATATCGATTATCGCCCGGTGCTCTGGGGGCTGGCCGAGCTCGGCGACGGCGAAACCCGTTATGTGGACGACGCCGAAACCACGGCCCATCTGCAGCGCTGGATCGGCGATTTCGATCTCATCGTCGGTACCGAGGAAGAGTTCCATATCGCCGGCGGCACCACCGACACCATCGCCGCGCTGAAGAAAGTGCGCGAACTGTCGGATGCCGTGCTGGTCTGCAAACTGGGCGCGCTGGGCTGCACGATCTTCGAAGGCCCGGTCGGCGATTCCGTGCACGACGGCGTGCTGGTCGAAGGCGTGAAGGTGGAAGTGCTCAACGTGCTGGGTGCCGGTGATGCCTTCATCTCCGGTTTCCTGCGCGGCTATCTACGCGGCGAATCCTGGGAAACCTGCGCGACCTATGCCAACGCCTGCGGGGCGCTGGTGGTCTCGCGCCACGGCTGCGCGCCGGCCATGCCGACCGAAGCCGAGCTGTTCGATTATCTCGAGCGCCGGGACGAGGTCGCCGCGCCCGGACCAGGACGCGCGCCTCAACGATCTGCATCGCAAGACCACGCGCCATCCGGCGACATGGGGGCCGATCTACGGTCTGGCGTTCGATCATCGCATGCAGCTGTTCGACATGGCCGGCGAACTGGGCGTGGATGCCGCGCGCCTGTCGCCGTTGAAGGAACTGCTGGTCAACGGCGGCCGAGCAGGGCATGGCCAAAGCCGGGCTTGCCGGCCAGACGCCGGCGGTACTCTGCGACGACGTGATCGGCCAGGACGCGCTCAACGCCATGACCGGGCGCGGCTGGTGGATCGGGCGCCCGGTGGAGCAACCCGGTTCGCGACCGCTGCGCTTCCAGCATGGCGACGATATCGGCAGCCAGCTGCTGAAATGGCCGGCCGAGCACATCATCAAGTGTCTGGTGTTCTATCATCCGGACGACGAGATCGCGCTGCGGCTGGATCAGGAAGACAAACTGCGCCAGCTGGCCGAGGCGCGCCGTATCTCGGGCCACGAGCTGCTGATCGAAGTGATTCCGCCGAAGGATATGGCGACCGACGACGCCACCATCGCCCGCAGCCTGCAGCGTTTCTATCACCTGGGCATCCGGCCCGACTGGTGGAAGCTGCCGCCGATGAGCGCGGCCGCCTGGCAGGCCGTACGCGGCGTGATCGAACGGGCCGATGAGCATTGCCGCGGCGTGGTGCTGCTGGGGCTCGATGCACCCATGGCCGAGGTGAAAGCCGGCTTCCGTGATGCCAGCGCATCGCAGATCTGCCGCGGCTTCACCATCGGCCGCACCCTGTTCGCCGAGGCCGGCCCGTGGCTGGCTGGCCGGCGATCTGGATGACGACGCCTTCGTCGAGCGCCGTCGCCGACAACTACGCCGAACTGATCGCGACCTGGCGCGAAGCCGCGGTCGACGAGCCGGCGCAGCACATCGCAGGAGCCTCGGCATGAACACGCAGAGCACGATTCGACTCACCATGGCCCAGGCGCTGGTCCGCTATCTCGCGGCCCAGGCGACCGAGATCGACGGCGAGCGAGTGCCGCTGTTCGCCGGCTGTTTCGCGATCTTCGGCCATGGCAACGTCGCCGGCATGGGCGAAGCGCTGTATGCCCACCGCGATGCGTTTCCGACCTATCGCGCGCACAACGAGCAGGGCATGACCCACGCCGCCATTGCCTTCGCCAAGCAGAACCAGCGCCGGCGTCTGATGGCCTGCACCACCTCCATCGGGCCCGGCGCGCTCAATATGGTGACGGCCGCCGGACTGGCCCATGCCAATCGCCTGCCGGTGCTGCTGCTGCCGGGCGATACATTCGCCACGCGCAGGCCGGACCCGGTACTGCAGCAGGTCGAGCACTACGGCGCGCCGTCGACCACGGTCAACGATGCGTTCGTACCCGTGTCGCGCTATTTCGATCGCATCACGCGGCCCGAACAGCTGCTGACCAGCCTGCCGGCCGCGATCGATACGCTGCTCGACCCGGTCGACTGCGGCCCGGCGACGCTGGCGCTGCCGCAGGACGTACAGGCCGAGGCCTATGATTTTCCGGCCTCGTTCTTCGAGCCTCGGCTGCATCGTATCCGCCGGCCGGGGCTGGATGAATTCGAGCTGGCGGCCGCGGTCGAGACGATCAAGCAGGCCGAAAAGCCGCTGATCATCGCGGGCGGCGGCGTGCTCTACTCGGGGGCCTCCGAGCGGCTGGCGCGCTTCGCCGCGGAACACGGCGTGCCGGTGGCCGAGACCCAGGCCGGCAAGGGCAGTCTGCGCGCCGATCATCCGAACAACGTCGGCGCGATCGGCGTGACCGGCAGCACGGCTGCCAACGCACTGGCCGAAGAAGCCGATGTGATCATCGCGCTCGGCACCCGGCTGCAGGATTTCATCACCGGCTCGCGGGCGCTGTACATGGATCACGGCCCGACGCTGCTCGGCATCAACGTGGCCCGCTTCGATGCCGCCAAACACGGCGGCCAGGCGTTGATCGGCGACGCGGTCGCGGCCCTCGACGCGCTGGAGGCCGGGCTGGCCGGCTGGCGGTCGGCGCCGGTCTGGCAGGACAAACTCGCCAACGAGCGTACGGGCTGGCTGGAGATCGTGAAACGCGTCACCGCCGACGACGGGGCGGCCCGCCCGGCCGACAGCCAGGTGCTGGGCGCGGTCAACCGCGCAGCGGGCGAAAACGGAACCGTGGTCTGTGCCGCCGGCGGCCTGCCGGGCGAACTGCACAAGCTCTATCAGACCACCGGGCCGGGCAGTTATCACGTCGAGTACGGTTTTTCCTGCATGGGCTACGAGATCGCCGGCGGGATGGGCGTGAAGATGGCCGCGCCGGAGCGCGATGTCTACGTCACGGTCGGCGACGGCAGTTATCTGATGCTCAATTCCGAGCTGGCCACCTCGGTCATGCTGGGCCACAAACTCATCGTCGTGCTGCTCGATAACCGCGGCTATGGCTGTATCCATCGGTCTGCAGGGCGCGACGGTCGGCGTGGAATTCAACAATCTGTTCGAGGGCTGCAATACGCGCGCCGGCCGGCGCGCCCGAGATCGATTTCGCCGCGCATGCAAAAGCGCTGGGCTGCGAGGCGGAATGGGTGGACGGCATCGCCGGCCTGGAAGCGGCGCTCGAGCGCGCCAAGGCGGCCGACAAGACTTATCTCATCGCGCTCAAGACCGATGCCGACAAGGCCACCGAAGAGGGCGGCACCTGGTGGGATGTGCCGGTGGCCGAAGTATCGGATCGCGACGCCGTCGCCGAACGCCGCGCCGGTTACGAACAGCAGCAAGCAGCGTCAGCGCTGAGGAGACAACCGATGACCATCCGACTCGGCGTGAACCCGCTGCTCTGGACCAATGACGACCTGCCGCTGCTGGGTGACGAGACCCCGCTCGACGCAGTGTCTGGCCGAAGCCAAACGCGCCGGCTATGAAGGCGTGGAGATGGGGCGCAAGTTTCCCGACCACCTTCGACGAACTGGGCCCGCTGCTCCAGCACGAGGATCTGGCGCTGGCCTCGGGCTGGTATTCATCGAACCTGCTCGAGCGCGACGTCAACGAAGAGATCGAGGCCATGCAGGCGCATCTGGCCTTGATGAAGGCCACGGGCGTCACCGCGATGGTGTTCTGCGAGACCGCGCGCTGCGTGCATCTCGATCGCTCGATGCCGGTCTCGCGCCGGCCCCGGCTGACCGCGGCCGACTGGCAGCGGCTGGCGCCGCGACTCGATGCGATCGGCGATTATCTGGCGGGCGAAGGCATCCAGCTGGCCTACCATCACCACATGGGCACGCCGATCCAGTCGACCGACGATGTCGCCCGGCTCATGGACGCCACCGGCGACCATGTCGGGCTGTTGTTCGATGCCGGCCATTGTGCGTTTGCCGGCGGCGATCCGCTGGACTGGCTCGACCGCTGGGGCGAGCGCATCGTCCACGTGCATTGCAAGGACGTGCGCGACGCCGTGGTGCGGCGCTCGCATAATCGCAACGCCAGTTTTCTGGATGCCGTCGTCGACGGCGTGTTCGCGATCCCCGGCGACGGCAGCCTGGATTTCGACGCCATTCTGGCGCGACTTGGCCAAGATTGGTTATGACGGGTGGCTGGTCACCGAAGCCGAGACCGATCCATCGGTTTCGCCTTCGTGGCCGTTGGCCGAGCGAAGCTATCGCTATCTGCGTGATACGGCGCGGCGCGCCGGCTTTTCACTCGCCGCCGCGGCGTGATCACCACCGCAACAGACACGATTCAAGGGATTCAAGACATGCGCGAGATTCTGCATTTCATCAACGGCGAGACCACCGCCGGTCAGGCGACCGAGCGGGGCGCCGTGTTCAACCCCACCACCGGGCAGCAGCAGGCCGAGGTCGCCATCGGTTCGACGGCCGATGTCGATGCCGCGGTGGCTGCGGCCAAGGCGGCGTACCCGGCCTGGGCCGCGACCACACCGCTGCGCCGCGCGCGCATTCTGTTCAAGTACAAGGCGCTGCTCGACGAACATCGCGACGAAATGGCCCGCATGATCGCCTCCGAGCACGGCAAGGTGTTCTCGGATGCCCAGGGCGAGGTCACCCGCGGTATCGAGGTGGTCGAGTTCGCCTGCGGCATGCCGCACCTGCAGAAAGGCGAACATTCGATGAATGTCGGCACCGGCGTCGACAGTTATTCCATGTACCAGCCGCTGGGCGTGTGTGCGGGCATCACCCCGTTCAACTTCCCGGCGATGGTCCCCATGTGGATGTACCCGATCGCGATTGCGGCCGGCAATACGTTCGTGTTGAAGCCTGCCGACAAGGATCCGTCGGCCGCGGTGCGCATGGGCGAGTTGCTCAAGGAAGCCGGCCTGCCGGACGGCGTGTTCAACGTCGTGCACGGTCGCGCCGAGACCGTGAACCATCTGATCACGCATGACGATGTCTCGGCCGTGAGCTTCGTGGGTTCCACGCCGATCGCCAAGCACATCTACGAAACCGCCTCGAACGCCGAGAAGCGCGTCCAGGCGCTGGGCGGCGCCAAGAACCATCTGGTGGTCATGCCCGATGCCGATATCGACGGCGCGGCCGATGCGCTGATGGGGGCGGCCTATGGCAGTGCCGGCGAGCGCTGCATGGCGATCTCGGTGGCCGTACCGGTCGGCGAGGAAACCGCCAACAAGCTGCGCGACGCGCTCGTGAAGCGGATCGAGAAGCTGCAGGTCGGCCCCTCGCTGGTCGACGGCAAGGACAACGACATGGGGCCGCTGGTCTCGAAAGAGCATCGCGAGAAGGTCGCGGAATATATCGGCATTGGTGCGTCCGAAGGCGCCGAGTTGGTGGTCGACGGCCGCAAGGACGATTTCTCGCATCATCCGGATGGCTACTTCATCGGCGGCAGCCTGTTCGACCATACCAAGCCCGGCATGCGGGTCTACGACGAAGAGATCTTTGGCCCGGTGCTGTGCATCAGCCGTACCGAGTCGCTGGATGAGGCGATCGATCTGATCAACTCGAACCAGTTCGCCAACGGCACCTCGATCTTCACCGAGAGCGGCCACGCGGGGCGGCAGTTCGCCGAGCGGATCGAGGTCGGCATGGTCGGTATCAACGTGCCGATCCCGGTGCCGATGGCCTTCCATTCCTTCGGCGGCTGGAAGCGTTCCCTGTTCGGCCCGCTGCATGTCCACGGCGCCGACGGCGTGCGTTTCTATACGCGGCTGAAGACCATCACGGCGCGCTGGCCCGAAGACAACGTATCGCAGGGCAACGCCTTCGTCGATGCCGACGCACTGAACTGATCGGCCGGGCGCACCGTGGCGCGCGCCCGGCTTTCTGCTCGAGGAGAAGCACAGATGAGCATGTCCCACGAGACCGTGCAGGATACGCCTGCGCGTCGATGGCAGGAAAGCCAGGTCGCCACCCGCGATCTGCTCGCGCCGCACGGCCTGCGGCTCGGCATCAATCCGCTGGGCTGGACCAACGATGTGATCACCGAGTTCGGTGACGATACGCCGGTGGAGACCTTCATCGCCGAGGCGGCGGCCTGCGGCTACGAAGGCGTCGAGATGGGGCGCAAGTTCCCCGACCGAACCGGCCGCGGTCGGCCGCCTGTTCGCCGAGGGTAACGTGGATCTCGTTTCCGGCTGGTACTCCGGCCGGCTCGGCGAGATCAGCGTGGCCGAAGAACTCGACAACGTGGCCCAGCATGCGCGCGTGCTCGCCGAGAACGGCGCACGTGTCATGGTCTACGGCGAAACCGGGCTCATGCCGGGCGACGACCCGCTCAACGAGCCGTTATCCGCCACGCCGGTCGTGCCGGATGCCGATTGGACGGCCTACGGCGAGCGGCTGACCGAGTTCGGTGAGGCACTGGAACGCGATTACGGCCTCCAGCTCGCCTACCACGCGCACTTGATGATGGTCGCCGAAAGCGAAGCCGAAATCGATCGGCTCATGGCCGAGACCGGCGACGCGGTGGGGTTGCTGTTCGATACCGGCCATATCGTCGCCGGCGGCGGCGACCTGGCCCGCGTGCTCGCCCACCACGGTCATCGCATCAATCACATCCACCTGAAGGACATTCGCCGCGATGTCTTCGCCGGCATTCGCGAACGCGACGAATCGTTCAACGCCGGCGTGCGCGCCGGCATGTTCACCGTGCCCGGCGATGGCTTCATCGACTATGCCCCGGTGATCGACTTCGCCAGGAGCGAGGCCTACACCGGCTGGCTGGTGGTCGAAGCCGAACAGAACCCAGCCGAAGCGCCGTCGGTCGAATATGCCGAAAAAGCGATGCGCACGGTGCGGTCGTTCTTCGGCGGGTAGTTCATTAAGAGCTTGTTCCGCAGATCAACGCAGATTGAACGATGCAAGAGCCGGTCGACATCGTCGCGTGAAATGCGTGCACCGAGCTTGGCGCTGCTGAGTAATGCACCTGTCTTTCAGATCTGCGTTCATCTGCGTGATCCGTGGATAACAACGAATATCGCGAGGAGACAGTCCGATGGCGGAACAACTCAACATCGGCATCATCGGCACCGGCTTCATGGGCCGGGCCCATGCCGAAGCATTCTGGCGCTGTGCCGCGCTCTATACCGATCTGACACTACGCCCACATCTGTATGCGGTGGCCGATGTCAGTCGCGAACTGGCCGAAGCCGCGAAGAGCCGTTTCAACTTCGACAAGGCCTATGACGACTGGCGCGCCATGATCGCCGACCCGAACGTGCAGGTAGTCGATATCACGTCGCCCAACCAGTTCCACCACGAGATGGCGTTGGAAGCGATTGCCGCCGGTAAGCATGTCTACTGCGAAAAGCCGATGGCCATGTCCAAGGCCGAGGCCGACGAAATGCGCGACGCGGCCGAAAAGGCCGGCGTGAAGACGATGGTGTCGTTCAACAACATCAAGACACCCGCGGCCATGCTCGCCAAGCAGATCATCGATCGCGGCGAAATCGGCCGGCTCACGCGCTTTCGCGGCACCTTCGATCAGGGCTTTTTCAACGATCCGGAGCTGCCGTGGTCCTGGCGCTGTTCGCGTGCGGCGGCCGGCACCGGTTCGCTCGGCGATCTCGGCGCCCATGTGATCGGCGTGGCGCAATATCTGATGGGCGATTTCAACCGGGTCTGTGGCCAGTCTCAGATCTATTTCGACAAACGCCCGGTGGCCGATGCCGGCGCCGGCTATTCGACCAGGGCGGGCGCCGATGCCGAATGGCGGGAAGTCGAGAACGACGACCAGACCCAGTGCCTGGTCCAGTTCGCCTCGGGCGCGGCTGGCGTGGTCGAGTCCTCGCGTATCGCGGCCGGCAAGATCATGGGCGTGGAATGGGAGATCTCGGGCACCGAAGGCACCATCATCATGGACGGCGAGCGCTTCAACGAGCTGCAGGTCTTTCGCATGGGCGACGAGAAACGCGACCGCGGCTTCAAGACGCTGCTCGCCGGCTCCCAGGTGCCCCAGTACGCCGGCTTCTTCCCGTTCGACTTCGGGGGCGGCTCGCTTGGCTTCTACGACGCCAAGGTGATCGACGTGTACGACCTTGTCACTGGCATCGCCGGCGCTGATGACTGCTACCCGAACTTCGCCTTCGGTGCGCATAACCAGCGAATTCTCGAAGCCATCGATGCGTCTTGCCAATCCGAGAGCTGGGTCACGGTCTGAAGAGAATTTATCCGCAGATTGCACGGATTTAACAGATCAAAGAAATGATTCGTCCAGCAACGTGCATAATGGATCGCCGTGCCCCATATAGAAAATATTGCCGTTTTTAATCCGTGTCATCTGCGGAATCTGCGGATGAACAAAAGGAACGAAGCCGAGAAGAGAGCAACCATGAAAGCATTCGAACAACCGATTCGTATCGGCATGGTCGGCGGTGGGCCGGGCGCCGGTATTGCTACCGCCCATCGGGCCGGCATGCGCCTGGACGGGCGCTACGATCTGGTGGCCGGCGTGTTCTCGCGTGATATCGACAAGTCGCGCCAGGCGGCCCGTGAGCTGGGCGTGGACGCGTCGCGTGTCTATGCCAGTTACGAAGCAATGGCCGAAGCCGAGGCCGCGCGCGACGATGGTATCGAGGCGGTGGCGGTGGTCACGCCCAATGCCAGCCATCATCCGGTGTCCAGGGTCTTCCTCGAGCACGGCATTCACGTTATCTGCGATAAGCCCCTGACCGACGACTTCGAGAAAGCGTTGGAACTGCATCGGCTCGCGGAATCGAACGGGCTGGTGTTCACGCTCACCCATAATTATGCATCGCATGCGATGGTGCGCGAGGCCGCGCGCCGTGTGCGGCGGGGCGATCTGGGCCAACTGCGCATGGTGCAGGGCGAGTTTGCCTCTGGTTGGGCCGCAGGCGAAGTCGAGCGCGAGACCGATAACAAGCAGGCCGCCTGGCGCACCGATCCGGACCAGGCCGGTGAAGCCAGCGTGATCTATGACCTCGGTACGCATATCCATCATCTGGCGCGCTATGTCTCGGGGCTGGCGATCGATTCGCTGGCGGCCGATCTGTCGACGGTGGTGCCGAACCGCCGGGTCTACGACAACGCCAACGTCATGCTGCGTTTCGCCGGCGGCGCACGCGGCGCGCTGTGGATCACGATGGCCGCGACCGGCGCCGAGCACGGGCTTCGCATCCGCGTGGTCGGGTCGAAAGCCGCGCTCGAATGGCGACACGAAGACCCGCACCATCTGCAGATCGCCTACCCGGATGGCCGCCGCGAGACCCTGGCGCAGGGCGGGGCGACGCTATCCGAAGACGCCGCCGAGCTGACACGCATCGGGCTCGGCCATCCGGAAGGCTTTCTCGAATCCTTTGCCAATATCTATTCCGAAGCCGCCGCGGCGATCGCGGCCACGCGCGAGGGCAAACGCCCGACGCGCGGCGAACTGGCGTATCCGAGCACCGCCGACGGCGTGCTCGGCCTGCAGTTCGTCGATGCCGTGCGCGAATCGGCCGCGGCCGACGGCCGTTGGGTGCCGCTGGCACCGATCGACGCGATTGACTGAACCGCGCGAACACGCACCGCGAGACTTCCCAATGAGCGACACACTACGTTTCGGCGTGATCGGCGCCGGTTTCATGGGCAAGGCGCATGCGCTGGCCATCCATTCGGTCGGCGCCGTGTTCGGGCTCGACACCCGGCCGGTTGCCGAGATGATGGCCACCAGCTCGGATGCCTCGGCCGCACGCGCTGCCCAGCGCCTGGGCTTCGCCCGCCATACCGGCGACTGGCGCCAACTGGTGAGCGATCCGGACATCGATGTGGTCTCGGTCTGTGCGCCGTTGCCGCACCGCGACATGGTTCTCGAGGCGATCGCGAACGGCAAGCATGTACTGTGCGAAAAACCGCTGGGTGCGAATACGGGCGAAGCCATCGAGATGCAGGCGGCGGCCGAGCAGGCCGGCGTGGTCGCCATGGTGGGCCTCAACTATCCGAAGACCCCGGCCTCGCAGTTCGCGCGCGAGTTGATCGCCGACGGCTCGCTCGGCGAGATCGTGTCGTTCCGCGGCGTGCACGTCGAGGATTTTCTGGCCGATCCCGATCTGCCGATCGACTGGCGCATGAAGCGCGACGAAGCCGGCGAGGCCGGGGCGCTGGGCGATCTCGGCTCGCACTGCATCGGCATGGCGCACTGGCTGCTGGGCCCGATCCGCGAAGTCATGGCCGAAACACGCATCGTCCACCGCGAACGTCCGGACGGCGAAACCGGCCAGCGCGTACCGGTCGAAAACGACGACCAGGCCGAACTGCTGGTGCGTTTCGAAAACGGCGTCACCGGCTCGCTGTATGTCTCGCGCGTCGCGACCGGGCACAAGATGGGCCTGTCGTATGAAGTGGTCGGCACCGAAGGCACGATCGTGTTCGATCAGGAACGCCTCAGCGAGCTCCAGTTCTACTCGCGCCGCGACGATGCCCGCACCCAGGGCTTTCGTCGTATCCCGATCGGGCCGGCGCACCCGGACTATGGCGACTTCTGCCCGGCGCCCGGCCATGGCACAGGCTACAACGATACGGTGACGGTCGAGATGCGCGACCTGATCGCCGCCATCACCGGCGAACAGCCAAAGCTGTGGCCCAGCTTTGCCGATGCGGTGGATGTGCATCGCGTCATCGACGCGGCACTTGCTTCGGTTCGAGACGGTCGTTGGACCGCGGTGGGTTGATCACGCAAGCGGCGATGGTACGAGCGGCCAATGGACCGGGCTCTCGGCTTACGGCTCGGTTGCCGATGACTGCGAACCGAACTTCGCCTTGGCGCGCGTGGCTCGCTATTCTCGAAGCCATCGATGCGTCTTGCCGAACCGAGAGCTGGGTCAAGGTTTGAATATAATCTATCCACGATCGCATAGATTTCACAGATAAATAAAAATACGATTGGTCATAGACCTATTTGTGTATTTTAATCTTTAAAAATTATTTATATGTGCTTTTAAATTGCGTAACCATGTGGATGAACAAAAATTGCGTGGGTCGGATTAGGGGCTTGCACCGTAATCCGACGAACGGCCCGGATTCCACCGCCTGGCGTCGGATCCGGCCTACCGTATCGAGTTGACTTTGTAGCCAGGTTATTGAAGGCAATTTGTCCGCAGATCGACGCATATTCACGCAGATGAAGAAGCCCGGCGTAGAGCCGATGCCCGGGGTCGATTTCGCGCGCTTTAAATCTGTGTGAATCGGTGTTCATCTGTGGAGAAAGTATAGTTTTTGTATCGGATATTGCACCAATGCCGATGCTGCCTATTCTGGTCTCCGCGTCTTGTCTGATACGGAAAAGCAGTACAGATCAACGATGTGAACCGATTTGGCACTACAAGCCACTAGCCGATCGTCTCACGCACCCGGGCCGGCGAAATCGATCTCCCGATTTTCGCGGGCGCTTTCGTAGATGCAGGCGAGCAACAGGTTCAGTGCGCAGGCGTCGTCGACATCCACCGGTGGTTTGCCGCCGTTCTGCAGGGCATCGATGAACAGCCGGTCCTCTTTCACGTAGCCGCCTTTCTCGGCGAACGGGATATGGGTGTAGTCCTCGGTATGGACGACTTGATCCAGGTCCAGCGCATAGCGCACCCGTTCCAGCTCTTCGGTCATTGCGGTGGCATAGCGGCCGTAGATCTCCACGCGTTCGAAGGGAAAGCTCCAGCCGGAATGCGCGGACGAGGACAGCGTGGCCACCACGCCGGACTCGAACGTGAACAGCATCGAGAAGTCGTCGAACTCGGCGTCGGAGATCGCGCTCCGGGCGGCGCATCGCAGGGTCGAGATGGGCCCGAACAGATACTGCAGCAGATCGATCTGGTGAATGGTGGTCTCGTAGAGGAAGCCGCCGGTCTTGCTCGGGTCGGCGGTCCAGGCCGGGCGCAGCAGCTCGCCGCGGTTGAGTTTGAGCTGTGCGCTGTAGGGCGTGAGGTCGCCGGATTCGATCAGCGCCTTGAGCTTGTCGTGCGTATAGGCGTAACGACGATTCATGCCGAGGTTGTACACGCCGCGCGATGCCAGCGCGGCCTCGCGGATGCGATCGCCGCCGGCCAGATCGGTGGCCATCGGCTTTTCGCAGAACACGTTCAGTCCCTCGCCGAGTGCGGTGACGACCGGATCGACATGCGTGGTATTTGGCGTGGTGATATAGACCGTATCCACCGTCCATGCGGAACAATCCTCGAGCGTCGTGCCGGTCTGCGCGTCACCGATCTCGGCGGCGAGCCGTGTCGCGTTGGCTTCAACCATGTCGGCAACGCCGACCAGCGCCACCCGGTCGTCCTGTCCGAGGATGTCGGCATGAACCGAGGCAATATATCCGGCGCCAAAAATACCGATGCGTGTTCGACTCATATCCAGATCCTTCGTTTTCGCGGTGCAGGGGAGGGCGCGTGCATGCGTCCGTGATTCGATCTGACAGTATCGAAACAATATTGGAAAATAAATTCCATAATACTAAATGGTGAAATAAAAAGATTTGACCGCTCGCAAGTGGAGCACGTAGCTTCCGCTCACATGGCGTACCGACAACGACTGTCGCCATCAAACACGCGTTGGAAACCGTTGCGACGATTGCACCGTCCATGGCCCGGGCGGGTTTCGAAACCCCACGGCCCGGCTTGGGTGCGATTCAGCATGGTCCTGTTGTCATGCCGTGAGCCTTGGATCGCTGCACACAACAACGCGACGTCATATCAGGCGCTGCCCTGATGGGGCACCGTCGTTTGCGAATAGGCGTATTGACCGTCCTGGAGGATATTGGAGTGAGTACTCGAGCGTCTTCGGCCCCTCTGGCCGCTGCTTTGAACAAGCCGGGCTCGCATACCCGAAAACTCGGGACCATCGCATTCATTGCGACATTCGGCGGGCTGTTGTTCGGCTACGACACCGGCGTGATCAATGGTGCGGTCAATCCGATGAAGATCGATCTGGGCCTCACGCCCCTGACCCAGGGGTTCGCGGTCAGCATCCTGATCTTCGGCGCTGCGCTGGGCGCTGCGATCGGGGGCAAGATCTCGGATGTGTCCGGGCGTCGATACACCATCCTCATGCTGTCCGGCATCTTCATCGTCGGCACCCTGGGCGAGGCGATTTCGCCCTCCTGGCAAGTGCTCTCGGGGTTTCGCTTCATCCTCGGACTGGCGGTGGGCGGCGCCTCCACCACGGTGCCGGTCTATCTCGCCGAAGTGGCACCCACCGAAAGACGCGGCAGCCTGGTCACGCGCAACGAAATCATGATCGTCTCGGGCCAGTTCGCGGCCTTCATCATCAACGCAGTGATCATGACCGTGTGGGGCGATTACCCGGGCATCTGGCGTTACATGCTGGTGATCGGCGTACTGCCGGCGTTTGCGCTACTCGTCGGCATGCTGCGCGTGCCCGAGAGTCCGCGCTGGCTGAGCGAGCAGAACCGCCGCGACGAGGCGCTCGAGGTACTCAAGCAGATCCGCACGCCGGAACGCGCCAACGCCGAGATCGCCGAAGTGGATTCGCTGGTCGAAGAAGAGCAGAAAAGCCAGTGCGGCCAATGGTCGGATCTGACGGTGCCGTGGGTCCGTCGGCTGATCATCATCGGCGCGGTGCTCGGCATATTCCAGCAGTTCACCGGCATCAACGCGATCATGTACTACGGCACGCAGCTGCTCGAGCATTCCGGCTTCTCGAACAATGGCGCGGTCATTGCCAACACGCTCAACGGCCTGTTCAGCGTGTTAGGCATCACCGTGGGCATTTTGCTGATCAACAAGATCGACCGGCGCGCCATGCTGATCGGCGGCTTCGCCCTGATCGCATTATTCCACGTGCTCGTTGGGCTATCGGCGATGTTCATGCCGGACGTGGCGATCAAGCCTTATCTGGTACTGATCTTCGTGGTGGCATTCGTGTTTTGCATGCAGGGCACGCTCGGGCCGCTGGTGTGGCTGATGCTGTCGGAGATCTTCCCGCTGAAGATTCGGAGCCTCGCCATGGGCATCTGCGTGTTCGTGCTCTGGCTGGCCAATGCGCTCGTGGCCTTCGGTTTTCCGCCCGTGGTGGCGGCTTTGGGGGTCGGCCCGACGTTCTTCATGTTCTCTGCGATTTCCGTTTTGGGGCTCATTTTCACCATCTCGGTGGTGCCTGAAACGCGCGGCAAGTCCCTTGAAGAGTTCGAAAGCCAGGTACGCACTCGGTTTGCGGGGACCGCACAGCGCTAGGCGTATCAGGGCGGTTGCCGTTTTCGTAGGGGGCCCGCGTTGGAGCCGGCCTAGCCCGGCAAGACGCCGGCCGCCGGTCGCAGCGTGTCCCGAGCAAGGCGAGTGATGTCGCTTGGCCGGGGCATGGCCGTATGAAACGGCAACAGCCTCTGCAGTAGCTCGCCGGCGCTGAGCCTCGAATCACGATCGGCGGCCCGTCGAGCCCGGTCTCGATTCCACCCGCTCGAGCTGGGGCCGGACGCCTGCCTCAACCCATCTCCACCCGCGTTTCACCGCCGCCGCGCCAGCGTTCAACGCGCGTCGAGCCGGTCGCATACGCGCAAGCGCGCCATCTGTCTTCCTGTGGCGGCGGGCGAGCCGTGGTCCAGCCATGGCCCTGTTCGGCCCCGATCATGTGTCCGGCTTTCGATGTCGTGTACCGCATTGAAAGCATGAGAGTTCTGATGCCGAGTTTTGCAGGGCGTGTTCCATTCGACCAATGGATTAGTCTAAAAATTTCAAAAATAGTTGCGGCGATATAGGCATTCCATCATTGTCATGGGCAAGGGCTGGCATTCGTGTTTTCGATGTGCCTGGTCTCGATCAACAGCACGTCATCGATTCTGCCGAGGACGTGGCACCCAGACTAAAAAGCAGCACGAAGGAGGAGATCCGATATGCGATTGTTCACCAATGGCCGAGGGCGCAAGCGCCTGATCGCGTCCGCTCTGGTACTCGGTCTGGCCGCGCTCGGCACGGCCGGTATTGCATCCGCGGCCGACCAGAATGGCCAGCATTACAAGATAGCGCTCATCACCCACGCTCAGGCGGGCGACACGTTCTGGGATCTGGTGCGCAAGGGCGCGACTGCGGCAGCGAAGAAAGACAACGTCGACCTGATTTATCTGCACGGCGACTCGCCGGACAAGCAGGCCGCGAAGCTTCAGAACGTCATCACCCAGCACGTCGACGGTATTGCGCTCACCCTCGCTTTCCCCGACGCGATGAAGCCGCTGGTCCAGCAGGCGCTGAAAGACGGTATTCCGGTCGTCGGCGTCAACTCCGGCTTTTCCAGCTGGAAGTCGATGGGCATTCCCATGTATGTGGGACAGGATGAAACGCTGGCCGGCCAGGCCATCGGCAAGCGCCTGAACGAAGAGGGCGCCAAGAGCGAACTCTGCGTCGACCAACAGCAGGGCGCCGTACAGTTGGCCGCCCGCTGCAAGGGCGTGGCCGATACGTTCAAGGGCAAGTCGGAAACGCTCTACCTGGAAGGCTACGACATGAGCAAGGCGCGCTCGCGCATCATGGCCAAGCTCATGCAGGACCCGCAGATCGACACCGTCGTCACCTTGGGCGCGCCGTTTGCCCCGGTCGCGGTCGATGCAGCCAAGAAGGCCCACAGCAAGGCCGATGTCGTGACCTTCGACCTCAACCCGCGCACCGCGAAGCTGGTCAAGGAAGGCAAGGTCAAGTGGGCGGTGGACCAACAGCCCTGGCTGCAGGGTTATGAAGCCGTTGATCTGTTGTATCTCAATCTCACCAACGGCGACACGCTCGGCGGCGGCAATGCCGTGCTCACCGGGCCGGCTTTCGTGACCCAGGACAACATCGACAAGGTCATGAAGTACGTCGAGCGCGGTACGCGGTAACCCGCGAGCAAGACTCGTGCGCCCGGCGGCGTCCGTCGCCGGGCCACTCTCGGAGGACCAACCTATGGCAGCTACCATGGACGACGACGCACTGCGCAGCGGCTCGACGCTCGACGACGCCAGCGCTCCCCCCAAGCAAAACAAGCAACGCATTTCCAAGGACCCGGCCTGGAAGAAAGTTCTCAAGCGGCCGGAGGCCGGGGCGCTCGGCGGGGCCATCCTCGTGTTCGTGCTGTTCTGCATCGTCGCGCCGCCATTCCGCACCATGCCGGCGTTCTCGACGGTGCTCTACCAGGCCGCCATTCTCGGCATTCCCGCGGTCGGCGTATCGCTGTTGATGATCGGCGGCGAGTTCGACCTGACCGCCGGCGTGGCCGTGATCAGTTCCTCGCTGGCGGCCTCGATGTTCGCCACTCAGATCGGCGGCAATATCTGGGCCGGCGTGGCCTTCGCCCTGGTGTTTTCCCTTGCGCTCGGCGCATTGAACGGCTGGTTGCTGATCAAGACCAAGCTGCACAGTTTTCTGGTGACGTTGTCGACGTTCCTCATGCTGCAGGGTCTGAACATCGCGCTCACCAAGCTGATCACCGGCGGCGTGGCAACCGGCGATATCAGCTCGATGCCCGGCTTTGCCTCGGCGCATGCCGTGTTCGCCTCGGACATCCCGATCGGCGATTTTGATCTCAGTATCGCCATCGTCTACTGGATTCTGCTGGTGCTGATCGCGACCTGGCTGCTGCTGCGCACCAAGGTCGGCAACTGGATCTTCGCCGTCGGCGGCGACCCGGATGCCGCTCGCGCGGTGGGCGTGCCGGTACGCGCCATGAAGATCGCCCTGTTCATGGGCGTGGGTTTCTGCGTGTGGTTCCTCGCGATGCACATGCTGTTCGCCTACAACACCGTGCAGTCCGGTGCCGGCGTCGGCAACGAGCTGCTCTATATCGCGGCCTCGGTGGTTGGCGGCTGTCTGCTCACTGGCGGCTACGGCTCGGCGGTGGGCTCCGCGCTCGGCGCCTTCATCTTCGGCATGACCACGGAAGGCGTGATCTATGCCGGCTGGGATTCCGACTGGTTCATGTTTTTCGTGGGCGCGATGCTGCTGATGGCCACCGTGGTCAATACGTGGATCCGCGTTCGCGCATCGCAGGGGTAATGAGATGACCGACGAAACCGCCATCATCGAACTCGAAGGCGTCGGCAAGAACTACGGCAACGTGCACGCACTGGCCGACGTCAGCTTCAAGGTCAACCAGGGTGAAGTCACCTGCATCCTCGGCGACAACGGCGCGGGCAAGTCCACCTTGATCAGCGTGATCGCCGGGCTCACCGAGCATTCCTCCGGCGAGTACCGGGTCGACGGCAAGCCGATGAAGTTCGGCTCGCCGCGCGAGGCGCTGGATCTGGGCATCGCCGCCGTGTACCAGAACCTGGCTCTGGTGCCGCTGATGCCGGTCTGGCGCAACTTCTTCCTCGGCTCGGAACTCACCAACGGCGTCTGGCCGTTCACGCGCATGGACCGGAGCACCATGTGGTCCGAGACCGACGAGGCCCTGCGCCGGATGGGTATCGAGCTCGAAGATCTGGAACAGCATGTCGGCACGCTGTCCGGCGGCCAGAAACAGGTCGTGGCCATCGCCCGCGCGATTCATTTCGGCGCCCGCGTGCTGATTCTCGACGAGCCCACCGCGGCGCTCGGCGTGCATCAGTCCGGCCTCGTACTCAAGTACATCGCCTCGGCCGCACGCGAACACGGCGTGGGCGTGATCTTCATCACGCATAACCCGCACCATGCCTACCTCGTCGGCGACCACTTCATCGTGTTGAGCCGAGGCCAGATGGATCTGGATGCACCGCGCAAGGATCTGTCGCTGGAAGACCTGATCTTCCAGATGGCAGGCGGCGCCGGGCTCGATGCCCTCGAGCATGAAATGCAACGCTGATCCGGTAGTAGGGCGCTTTTATGGCGTCCTACAGGTTGGTTTCTCTCGGCCTGGTAGAAGCCTTTGCAGAAAATGGCCAATTCTTCCGAAAGCATGGTACGAGCCGCCAGCCTTAGGTTGGATTAGCGCAACGCGCGTAATCCAATGCTCAGACCGATCGCCGGACCTATCGGGCCCCGTGGCGATTCCCGTCGGATTACGGTGCAAGCACCTAATCCGACCTACGCAAAATCGTCGTATGTGGCGTCGTTCTTCGGCTCATCCACAGATTACGCGGATAACACGGATTTCAAGAATAGATAAATTATCGTAAAAGTGTGACTGTCGTTTTCCTCGCATCTGTGTAATCCGCCTAATCTGTGGATAAAACCGTCTTCAAATAAACAAATTGGCCCTGAGGTGTTTTTGATGGTTTTTCGCGTTGTCGCGGACCGGGCCGGGCTCGAATAATCAAACCACGACATCGACTCGAACCCCGCGAAAACAGGAGGAGCGCCATGCTGGCCCACGACAACAATCACAACGCTAAAACCAAGACCACCCCAGCCGACCGTGTCTGGCTGCACGCCGAGGACTGCAAGCTCGAGGATTTCGTGGCCAGCCTCGGACGCACCACGCGGCCCGAAGACTATCCCCTGGCCGAGCGCATCGAACAGAATGTGCCGGTCTACGACGGCCGCAATATCGCCACACTCAACGCCGAAGCCCGTGCCGATCTGCAGGCCGAACTGGCCGAAGCGATGCTCGACGGCCCCGGCATCGTCGTGTTCAGCGGCGCCTTCGACGCCCGGAGCCTCGACGAAACCACCGCGTGTTTCCAGCAGATGATTGCCGAGCAGCATGCGGCCGGCACGGCCGGCGGCGATCATTTCGCCAAGCCGGGCGCCAACGATCGGGTATGGCGCGTGCAGCAGAAACTGGCCGAGCGCGATCCCGCGGCCTATGTCGACTACTATGCCAACCCGGTGATCGAACTGATCAGCGAGGCCTGGCTCGGACCCATGTACCAGGTCACCTCCGATCTGAATGTGGTGAACCCGGGCGGCGATGCCCAGAGCGCGCACCGCGACTATCATCTGGGATTCATGTCGACCGAACAGGCCGAGCGTTTCCCGGCGCATATCCATCGCTTTGCCTCGCAGTTGACGCTGCAGGGCGCCGTTGCCCATTGCGATATGCCGGTGGAAAGCGGGCCAACACTGTATCTGCCGTACTCTCAGCGCTACGAGCTGGGTTTTCTCGCCACCGGCCGGCCCGAATTCCAGCGCTACTTCACCGAGCACCACGTCCAGCTGCCGCTCGCGGCCGGGGATGCCGTGTTCTTCAACCCCGCGCTGTTCCATGCCGCCGGTAGCAATCGCTCGGCCGATATCCGCCGGATGGCCAATCTGCTGCAGATCTCCTCGGCTTTCGGCCGCGCCATGGGCATGCTCGATCGCGCGCGGATGTGCCGGGCAATCTACGCCGAACTGTGCCAGCGCGAGCGCAACAGCAACCACGACACCGTCGTGCGTGCCGCCAAGGCCACGGCCGAAGGCTACGGTTTTCCCACCAATCTCGATCGCGACCAGCCCACCGCCGGACTGGCGCCCGAAACCCAGTGCGAACTACTGATACGCGCGGTCGGCGAACAACTCGATGCAGCCGCGTTCGAGGCCGAGCTCGTCGCCCAGCTCGAACGTCGGCAGGCAGATTAGGGCCTGTTAACGCTAACCGCGTTGGCCGATCAGCTCATGGCGCATCGGTTCACCATCAAGCAGATCGCCGCCCAGGCGGGTGTGAGCGCGGCGACGGTGGATCGGGTGCGCCATGGTCGGGCGCATGTCCACGAGCAGACGCAGCGCCGCGTCGATGCGGCCGTTCGCGAACTCGAGGAACAGGCCGAGGCCGGCATCCCGGCCGGTCTTGGCCTGACCTTCGAGGTACTGCTCAACAGTCCCGAGCGCTTCAGCCAGGCCGTCCGGCGTGCTTTCGTCGCCGCAGCGGCGGCCATGGCGCCGCTGCGTATCGCCCCGCGTTTCCACGCCGACGAACGGATGAGCCCGGAGCGCATCGCCGCGCGTCTGCGTGCCTTCGAACCCAGGACCACGCACGGCGTCGTGCTCAAGGCCCCCGCGCATCCCGCCGTCGTCGCGGCGGTGGAGTCGCTGGCGGCACGCGGCATTCCAGTCGTCACCTTCGTCACCGATAT
This sequence comes from uncultured Gammaproteobacteria bacterium, assembly GCA_963835375.1. Classification (GTDB taxonomy): domain Bacteria; phylum Pseudomonadota; class Gammaproteobacteria; order Nevskiales; family Salinisphaeraceae; genus Salinisphaera. The sequence continues at coordinate 115,076 of CAWIGB010000013.1, read as the reverse complement.
TCGCGCCGAGGGCCGTATCGCCTATGTCGGCATCGACAACGCAGCGGCCGGGCGGACCGCGGCCTTTCTGTTGTCGCGTTTCCTCGGCCAGGGCGGCGGGGTGGTGCTGGCCAATCTCGGCAGCCGGGGTTTTCACGGCGAAAACGATCGCTGGCAGGGCTTTGCCGATTTCATGGCCTCGCGTTGTCCGCGCGTTGAAGTGACCGTCGTCGATGGGGGCTATGGCCTCGACCAGGCGACCTACGAACTCGTCCGGGCCGAGCGTGCGAAGCGCGGCCCGATCGCCGGCATCTACAGTATGGGCGGTGGCAATCGCGGCGTGCTGCGTGCGCTGGATGAAGCCGGCGACCGGGATGTGGCCTTTGTCGGCCACGATCTCGACGACGAAAACCGCGGCCTGCTTCGGGCCGGACGCATCGACGCGGTGGTCGACCACGATCTGCAGGCCGATGCAGCCCGCGCGATCCGCCATCTGCTGTATTTCCGTCGGCACGGCCGCGCCGCTGAAAGCGATGCCAGCCGCGCGGTGATCGTCACGCCGTGGAATATATAACGTTATCGCGCCACGAAATGAAAAATACGCAGCGGCGGGGCATTGATATGAAAATGCCAGTTCGCGTGGCCCGGCGCTTGGAGGAATACGCATATAAAACCGAAGTATTCGGTTTGTCACGAAACCGGATCCAGACGCCCGCTGCGACTTGAATGGAACGATTATTTGATTCGTGATGCGTTTATTTCAGAAAATAAAGGCCCACAGGGGCCCCGCGCCGACCGCGCGCTACCGACCGACACGAGGATACAGACCCAGTCATGACAGAAGAGGCACCGGAAACGCCGTCCGAGCTGCAGCGCCGGATACTGGCCGAGTACAAGAACCTGAGTAAGCGGCTGCAGCAGATCGCCCAGTTCGCGGTCGACCACCCCAACGACATGGCGCTAGAGACCACCGCCGTGATCGCCGATCGGGCCGGGGTGCAACCCTCGGCGATCATCCGGTTCGCCAAGGCGTTCGGCTATTCCGGCTTCTCCGAACTGCAACGGGTATACCAGACGCGGCTGGCCGAAACCGCGTCGAGCTACAGCGAGCGCCTGCGTCGGTTGCGGCGCGAAGAGGAGAGCGATACCCAGGCGCTCACTCCGCATGGCGTGTTGCGCCAGTTCTGCCAGGCCAATCGCATGGCGCTCGATCACCTCGCCGATGAGATCGATGCCGAAGGCCTGGCGGCGGCCGCGCAGGTCATGGCCGGCGCGGAATGCATCTACCTGTGCGGGCATCGTCGTTCGTTTCCGATCGTCACCTACATGGCTTATGCGCTGAGCCAGATCCAGGCCAACGCCTGTCTGCTGGACGGCCTCGGCGGCATGCTGGCGCAACAGACCGCGCGCGTGCGCCCGGACGACGTGTTGTTCGCCGTATCGTTTCATCCCTACGCCGAGGAAACCGCCGAAACCATCCGCCATGCCACCGAGCAGGGCACGCCGGTGGTGGTCCTCACCGACAGCCCGCTCAGCCCGGTGGCGGCCCACGCCACGGTCTGCCTCGAAGTCCACGATGCGGAGATGCACAATTTCCGATCGCTGACCGCCTCGATGTGTCTGGCCCAGGCGCTGACGGTGGCCGTCGGGCTGAGCCTCAACGACGAGGAAATGCCGCCCCGATGAATTTCGCATGGGGGGCGGGGCGGCGCGGGTCGATGCGCGGATAGCCGCGTCTGGCGTTCTGGTACCGTTCGCGCTCAGATCTCATCGACGAGGCCGCGCGAATGGCTGTTGTCTTCGGTTTGCTGGCCGCACTGGCCTACGGCGCGAGCGATTTTGCCGCCGGCGTCGGCGGGCGGCGACTGGGCGCCGGCATCGTCGCGCTGTTCGTCCAATTGCTTGCCCTTGTCATGGCGGTGATCGCCGTTACGGTCGAAGCACGCCCCGGTCTCACGGCATCGGCGTTAGGATGGGGGCTGGTCGCCGGTGCCGGTTGTGCGGCCGGCACGCTGGCGATGTATCGCGGTTTCGTGGTCGGGCGCATCGGCGTCGTGGCGCCGTTGTCGGCGATCGTGGCCGCCGTGGTGCCAGCGCTTACCGGCATTGCCCTGGGCGAGCATCTCACGTCGCTCGCCGGCTTTGGCCTCGTCTTCGCCTTGCCCGCGATCGGTCTGGTGTCGTGGCATCGCGATGCATCGGCGAAAACCAGTACACGCCCGGGTGCGCTCGAAGGGCTGGTCAGCGGCGCCGGGTTCGCCGTGCTGTTCATCGCACTGGACCGCGCCGGCCCGGCCGCCGGGTTCTGGCCGCTCGTGCCGGGGCTCGCCTTGGCCAGTCTCTTGGTACTGCCGTTCGCGCTGAAAGAGCCGCGTCCGACTCGTGTCGATACGTCGGCCGTTGCACTGCTGCTCATGGCCGGCGTGTTCGGCGGCGGGGCCGATCTATTGTTTCTGGCCGCGACCGGGCGCGGTCCGTTGTCGATTGTCGCCGTCCTCACCGCACTCTATCCCGCCGTCACTATCCTTCTGGCCCGTTTGTTTCTGGGCGAGCGATGGAATGCGGCGCAGGCTTTCGGGCTGGCAGCCGCCGCGGTCGCGATCACCCTGATCACGCTGGGTTGAACAGCGCACCGAGCTCGGCTCGGGCGTCGGCTGTTCCGTGCCATAGGCGGTGTGGAATACCGGCGGCTATCATTGCAGATGACAGCCGTTATGCCCCGGTTGCGAACTAGGGCCTGTTGCCGTACTCAGGCGTTCCCTTCCGAATATAGGGTGTGGGGCGAGGCGGCGCGCGCCCGTGGACGGCGGGCCCTTGTGTCTTGCCAAAGCTGACTGATTAGCTACCAGTCAGCGGTGCTCGGTCGGGTGTGCAGCATCCACAGGCCCTTGTGTCTGACCCGCAGTGCGCTCTTGTATGAAACAGCATTTCATGTCTCAATCCGTGGTTCAGACATCAGCGCACCAAAATATTTCAGGCAGCTCGAATCCGGTTCAGCAAGTCTGAAACGGGAGCTATCATGACAACCACTTCATCTATCGAGAACAGTGCTTTTCCGGACGCCGAATGGCAGGTGCGCACCGAATTAGCTGCCGCCTACCGATTGGTGGCGCACTACGGATGGGACGATCTCGTCTTTACGCATTTGTCCGCGCGAGTGCCGGGTCCCGAACATCATTTTTTGATCAACCCCTATGGCTGGCTGTTCGACGAAATCACCGCCTCGTCGCTGGTCAAGGTCGATGAACACGGCGAGATCGTGGACCCCGGTGCCACCAACAACGTCAATCCAGCGGGCTTCACCATTCACAGTGCCGTTCACATGGCCCGCAAAGAAGCGGGGGCGGTGCTGCACCTGCATGCCGCCGACGGTGTCGCCGTCAGTGCTCACGCCGACGGCCTCCTGCCGCTGAGTCAGACCGCCATGCTGTGTCTGCCGCATATTGCGTATCACGACTATGAAGGCGTAGCGCTCGACTTGAGCGAACGAGAACGACTCGTTAATGATCTTGGCGACAAGCACATCATGATGCTACGCAACCACGGCACCCTGACCGTTGGCCAGAACGTCGGCGAGGCATTCATCTATATGCACTTTCTTATGCGCGCATGTGAAATACAGGTGCGTGCCATGGCCATGGGCGAAACCTGGGCACCAAGCACTGCCGCGATAGACACCACGGCCAAACAGAGCCAGCAACTGGGCCGCGCGGGCGCGCTCGCCTGGCCGGCCCTGCTTCGCAAGCTTGAGCGCATGGGGAGTGATTACGCCACGTAAGTCTTGGCGAATCCAGCGTTCGCGACTTCGGATACCAATGTGTCGCGCAACGGATTCAGGTGCCAACCCTGGGCACCCGGCTAGCTTAGTAGGGGGCGATCATGACGATTCGCTTGCCATAATGAGAGACCGAGGCCGCCTTGCCCGTGTACATGCCTTCAAACAGTTGCATCGCCTCCTCGGCGACGTGCTGTCCCGCCTTGCCGACCATTCCCGCGCCGTGGCAATGCGCTGGAGCCCCCTGTGTCCGACAACTCCAGCGCGTCGGCGGCCCCGAATGTCAACGAGCGGGCTTCTCCATCGGCAGGCGCATCTAGACCATGCGATGCCGCGGTGTCTGGAAGCTGCCGACGATAGGCCGGAATTATTTCAGCTCCTTTGAAATAAACCAGCGCAGGTCGTAGGCGACTCCCATTGACGTGCGTCTGGTGCCGGCTCCTGACCGGTTTGCCTTGATGCACGTGCAGGTCGTCGAGGATGACGAACACACGGCGGCCGGCATCCCGGATCAATCGCAGGTCGAACCGAATCAGAAAGTCGCTCTCCCTCGCCACCGATGCCAGTCTAGCCGATCAATACCAACCTCGGCAGCTGCATAATCCGAAGATAGACCCCGGCCGTTCTTTGTTTCCGGGCGAGCGATGGAATGCGGTGCAGGCTTTCGGGCGGGCAGCCGCCGCCATCTCGATCGTATTGATCACGCTGGGTTGAATGACGGCGCTTGTTTTCAGCAAGGTCTCGCCGTTGTCGCCCAACGGGTGTTGGGTACAAGCACCAGACCAGGTTTCAGGTCTTGTGGCGTCTACACCACAAGACCTGAAATCGTACGCCGAGACGTCCTTGCTACGAGCATCGGCCTGGGTCAGAAGGTGGCGGGTGCGAGTAGTAGCAAGCCATAACCGACTAGCAGCACACCGCTGGCGCGAGCGATCCATTGGCCGCCGGGGGCGATTTTCTCGATCAACACGAACACGGCGATCGCGGCGACCCAAACCAGATTCATCACGCCGGTGACGAACAGCAGGGCCATCAGCGCCCAGCAGCAGCCGACACAGAACAGGCCATGGCGCAGCCCCATGACAAAAGCGCCGAATGCGCCTTCGCGCCACTCGGTGAGCAGAAATCCCAGCGGCGAACGGCAACGTCGCAGACAGGACTGCTTGAGCGGCGCCCATTGATAGACGCCAGCCCCAATCAACAGCCCGCTGCCCAGAAGCGTCTGAGTGCTTGTCATCATGGGCGACAGCAGGGCTGCCGCATGCAGGCCCCATTGCATGACGGCAGCGACGATACTGAAACCAGCCCAAACCACGAGATAACCCAACACGAACAGCGCGCTGCGCTGCGGCACGGGCGACGTGGCGCTGCGTGCACGCAGCGTTTTCGCGTACAGAAGCAGCATGGGCGAGGCCGAGGGCATCATCATCGCGACCATCATGATGATCCACATCACCACAAGCAGCATCAGCTCGAGGGCGTCCCAGCTGCGCGGTGCCCCCATGCCCACTGATCCGGCCATGCTATTCATCTGCCAGGCCAGATGGACCGTATAGAGCCAGGCCAGGCTGGTGAGTGCGATCACCCCGGCTGCCACCGTCCGCCGATCGCGCCGGGCCGCCCTTGCCGACGACGAGGACAGAGTCACGGCGCCGTCTCAGGTGGCGGCGTAGGAAAACGGCGAGTAGAAGCCGTTGCGATCCGAAATATCCCAGTGCAGATCGTGGTCGTCGAAACGTAGATGCGCGGAGCGGGCCGCCGTGGCCGGATAACCCGGAGCAATGCACAGCGGGTGGTTCTGTATGGTCACCTCGGCGCCGCCCTGGCCCGCGATGCCTTCGATTTCGGTCTCGGCGAGGCCGCCCACGCGCAGACGGCGTTTGCGCCCGTCGGCCTGATAATCGATCGGCACATGCGCCACGCCCAGGATATTGCCGATATGGGATGCCAGCACCGAGGGATGGCCGCCGGCCTGACCGGAGAAGATATTCAGCAGGGCATCCTTCCGGGCATCGTTCGCGCGCTCATCCAGATAAAGCGCGACATTCCATTTCACCTCGGCCATGTGTCCGGGCGAGTACACCGCCAAGGCAACATTAAAACCGTCAAGCGTCACGTCGGCAAAATGCCCTTGGTCGATATGCCAGGCGACCAGGGCGGTGCATTCGCCTTCGGTCGGCGCGCTGAGAAAGACACAGGGGCAGGCGGTGGTGCAGTTACAGGCTTCGAAATAGGTGCCGGCAAGTTCCCAGTCGTGATTTGCCATAGTGCTCACCTTCGTTTCAGCAGACCGGAAGGTTAGTTCACGGATCGAACACTCATTTGTGTTGTAGGGGATACGACAGCGGCATCCCTCTCTCTTCTTATAGCCCCATGGGGCCGGCAGCGCACCGATCGGTTGCGTGCGGCCATACTGCCGTGAACGCAGTGGCGATCGTGCCCGACCACTCGGGTGCCCCAGGCTGGTATTGCGTCTCGGTGCGAAGGTGTCTGCAATCTCGAGAGCCGGCAGAGCGCGTCGCCTGAACCATCGCTGCGCCGGTAGACGCTGACCGGAGGATGGGCTCAAACCATGTCACGAGTGCCTTTTTTCTGGGCTGCCTACGCGGCAGCGAACGCGTCGCTATGGCCGATAGTGTCGGCCAGCGACTTTCTGAGCTGCCTACGCGGCAGCGAACACGATGGCACGGTCGAGCAGACATTCGATAATTTTCTGAGCTGCCTACGCGGCAGCGAACTGGCAGCGGTCGAGCCGTCGACGATCGGATTTTCTGAGCTGCCTACGCGGCAGCGAACGTGATTCGACCGCGTTGACAGGCGATCGCGTTTTCTGAGCTGCCTACGCGGCAGCGAACGTCGACAACGGCCGACTACGCAGGGTTCGTATTTCTGAGCTGCCTACGCGGCAGCGAACCACGACTGATGGACGCCAGTGAACGCGCGAGTTTCTGAGCTGCCTACGCGGCAGCGAACGCGATCAGCAGCCGCGAGGCGCGATGCTGCTTTTCTGAGCTGCCTACGCGGCAGCGAACCGTCCGCGGCGGACCAGGCGCATGCTGCATTTCTGAGCTGCCTACGCGGCAGCGAACGACATGCGACGCCACTGCGTCCCGCATTTCTGAGCTGCCTACGCGGCAGCGAACCCGACGCGTAGCCGCGCATGCGCGTCATTTCTGAGCTGCCTACGCGGCAGCGAACGTACGCAGCGGCGTCGCGACCGAGTTTTCTGAGCTGCCTACGCGGCAGCGAACGTCTGGCGAGTCGCTCCGGACGCGCTGACTTTTCTGAGCTGCCTACGCGGCAGCGAACACGCTATGCGCGGGTTCTGCCGGTCGGGTTTTCTGAGCTGCCTACGCGGCAGCGAACCGCGACGCTGAGCCGGATGCATTTTCTGAGCTGCCTACGCGGCAGCGAACGGCATCGGTCGCGAGGCGGCGCTGTGATCGTTTTCTGAGCTGCCTACGCGGCAGCGAACGCTGCAGCGGCGATCCGCGGCCGTCCGTTTTCTGAGCTGCCTACGCGGCAGCGAACGACTGGTCAGCGCGTGCCATGGCTCGTGATCTTTCTGAGCTGCCTACGCGGCAGCGAACGGATAGCTCGCACGCGCTCTCGGCTCGACCATTTCTGAGCTGCCTACGCGGCAGCGAACTGCATGCAAACCTGCATGCGCGAGCGCGATCACTTTTCTGAGCTGCCTACGCGGCAGCGAACGTCGATGCGCATGGCTATCAGCTGCATGCGCGTATTTTCTGAGCTGCCTACGCGGCAGCGAACGTGCTGACGCTCGACGTTGCGCAGCCAGTCGCTATTTCTGAGCTGCCTACGCGGCAGCGAACGTACGTGTTCAGGCGCAGCTCGAGCGTCATGCATTTTCTGAGCTGCCTACGCGGCAGCGAACTGCGAGCCATGCGCGGCGCTGCACCTATTTTCTGAGCTGCCTACGCGGCAGCGAACGTGTCGATCGATCGGCATGCGCGCGGCATCTGCTTTTCTGAGCTGCCTACGCGGCAGCGAACCCGATGCGGCATCGCGACGGTGCGCCGCATTTTCTGAGCTGCCTACGCGGCAGCGAACGTACTGCGCTGATTGCGCGCTCGGCATCATTTTTCTGAGCTGCCTACGCGGCAGCGAACGGATCGGCATGATGCTCGGCCGCTCCGCAGATTTTCTGAGCTGCCTACGCGGCAGCGAACTGATTCGCTGGCGTATCGCGCGATGGCAGCATTTCTGAGCTGCCTACGCGGCAGCGAACGCGATCGATGACGCGCAGACGCGATCGCGCATATTTCTGAGCTGCCTACGCGGCAGCGAACGTATACGGCTCGCGATGCGTCAGCGCCATCGTTTTCTGAGCTGCCTACGCGGCAGCGAACGTCGATGCTGTCTGCGCGCTGACGCGTGCGCATTTTCTGAGCTGCCTACGCGGCAGCGAACATGTCGACTCGCTGATCGGCGACTGTCGCCGTGACTTTTCTGAGCTGCCTACGCGGCAGCGAACGCGATCGGTGCATCGCATGCGGCGTGCCGTGTCTTTTCTGAGCTGCCTACGCGGCAGCGAACGCGACGCTCGGCTGAGTCGAGCATGTCGATCATTTCTGAGCTGCCTACGCGGCAGCGAACGTGGCAGCATGCATTGTCAATGCGCTGACGCTTTTCTGAGCTGCCTACGCGGCAGCGAACACGACGGGCTGTCGAGCAACGTCGCGCAGCGCTTTTCTGAGCTGCCTACGCGGCAGCGAACATGACGCCGCAGCGGCGATTGCCGCGCATTTTCTGAGCTGCCTACGCGGCAGCGAACGACGATCGGCTCGTTGCCGCGTCGCCGATCGCTTTTCTGAGCTGCCTACGCGGCAGCGAACGGCGGTACGCTCGCGGATATGCGCGACTGCGATTTTCTGAGCTGCCTACGCGGCAGCGAACGATGCAGCGCTGAATCGCAGCGCGCATCGGCATTTTCTGAGCTGCCTACGCGGCAGCGAACGAGCGTCGTGATCAGTACGCCGCGACGTCAGTTTCTGAGCTGCCTACGCGGCAGCGAACACGTGCGACGGCTTGATCAGCCGCACCGTGCATTTTCTGAGCTGCCTACGCGGCAGCGAACGCGCGCGTCGATGCCGATCGCACGGCCGATCAGCTTTCTGAGCTGCCTACGCGGCAGCGAACATGGCATGCGGCGTGACTGCAGGCTGCCGTCGATTTTCTGAGCTGCCTACGCGGCAGCGAACGTCAGCTGAGCGTGATCGGCCGTGCACTGCATATTTCTGAGCTGCCTACGCGGCAGCGAACGCGTGACTGCGTGACGACCGGATCTGTAGCTTTTCTGAGCTGCCTACGCGGCAGCGAACGAGCCATCGTCGCATGGCAACGTTCGACGTTGATTTTCTGAGCTGCCTACGCGGCAGCGAACGCTAGGCTCGGTGGACTCGCGCATCCGCGTTTTCTGAGCTGCCTACGCGGCAGCGAACGCGCAGCGTCGGTACGTTGCGCTGCGCGTATCGTTTCTGAGCTGCCTACGCGGCAGCGAACGGCTCGACGTGCATGACGCCGATGCCGTGCAGCTTTCTGAGCTGCCTACGCGGCAGCGAACGTCGCGTCGCAGGGTTATCGGCGCGATCATTTTCTGAGCTGCCTACGCGGCAGCGAACGGATCGCATGCTGATCAGCGCGCGGCACATGCGCACGTCGAGTCTTTCTGAGCTGCCTACGCGGCAGCGAACATATGGCTGTCCTGGCTGTCGTCATCGCGCGATTTCTGAGCTGCCTACGCGGCAGCGAACGACGTGAGCGCATCAGTCGCTGACATCGCATGACTTTCTGAGCTGCCTACGCGGCAGCGAACTGCATGCGCGCGGCGTAGCCGGTGAGTCTCGTTTCTGAGCTGCCTACGCGGCAGCGAACGCGATGACGCGCAGCGCGCTCGACTGCCAGCTTTTCTGAGCTGCCTACGCGGCAGCGAACTCGCGATCGCGCATCGAGCCTGCGTCATGAGCATTTCTGAGCTGCCTACGCGGCAGCGAACTGACGACTGTCGGCAGCGTGCGTGCTCGATCGATTTCTGAGCTGCCTACGCGGCAGCGAACACGCTGGCGACGGCGTCTGCAGTGTGCGACGCATTTCTGAGCTGCCTACGCGGCAGCGAACATGCAGCTGCCGATCGATCGCGCCAGCTGCGATTTTCTGAGCTGCCTACGCGGCAGCGAACGCCATGGTGCGCGACCGTGCGCCGCATCGGCTTTTCTGAGCTGCCTACGCGGCAGCGAACGCATCGAGTCGCGCGGCCATGCGGCCATGATCTTTCTGAGCTGCCTACGCGGCAGCGAACGCGCGCAGACTCGACGATGCGGCGCGTCGACATTTTCTGAGCTGCCTACGCGGCAGCGAACTGTCGTACGATCGCTACAGGCCGCATGCTCGTTTTTCTGAGCTGCCTACGCGGCAGCGAACCGACGACGTCTGCACTGACGCTGGCACGTGCCATTTCTGAGCTGCCTACGCGGCAGCGAACGGTGCGATGTCGACGTTCGTCAGCTGTGTCGTTTCTGAGCTGCCTACGCGGCAGCGAACGTCGGCGTCGATCGCGCGACTAGCCGCGCATTTTCTGAGCTGCCTACGCGGCAGCGAACTGCGCATTGACGAGATTGCGGTGATCGCGCGACTTTCTGAGCTGCCTACGCGGCAGCGAACATCGGATATCGATCGCAGTGTTCGATTGACCTGCTTTTCTGAGCTGCCTACGCGGCAGCGAACGCATAGCATGAACGCATCAGACCAGCGCCGATTTCTGAGCTGCCTACGCGGCAGCGAACTAGAGCTGAAAATCAGTAAATATTTGATTTTTAAAGATATACTAGCAGTTCCCGCTTAGCAAGCCCTTTTTGAGGTCTCGGTCGGTAAACCTCTGATTTTAAACAGCGCACATAAGCGTCTCCAAAAAAGGGTCAAAACCAGGGAATCGTTGTGGTCCGACTGAGGCCGTAGCTGTTGAACATGCCGGATGTCGGCTGGAGTCTGTTCGGCCCCATGCTCGATAAACATGCTGAATCGTTGACCTGTACTTGAGCTGCGAACTTGAACGAACGGCAACGCAACCCGCCGCTCGACGCTGTTCGGAATTTTTGCCTGCACAGTTTCTTCCGATTCTTGATGGCGTCGCATGCGGCGGCGGCGCAGGCGTTCCGCATTGGTTTTAAATTGCCGGCGTGAAACGGATCGGTGTGTCGCATCGTTCGGCGCAGCCGTGGTGCCCCGGATGTCGGCGTGTTCGCGCATGCCTCCGAGCCACGGCGCCGCCAGGAGTGTCGATAAATCGGCTCGGGATCCATGCAGACGCAGATGATCGCCGATATCGCGCGGCTTCATCTGATGCGCCGGGAAAGCTGACGCCGATCGTGTTCATGTCGAGTTCGACCAAGCGACGATGCAGCTTGCTGAACAGGGCGCCCATCAGCTGGCCCGCCGGGAAATCCGGGTCGGGCCGCAGATGAATGTCGACGTAGTGGGATGTCATCAGCCCGCCTCCCCGAATACCCCGCCGCGAATCAGCGTAGCCATGACGAAGTGCTGCTGCTCCGGCTCGGGCTTTTGATCCTTGAGCATCCAGTTGTCGAGCAGGGTATAAAAGTCCGCTTTTTCCTTGGGCTGGCGGTACGCTGTGCCTTGTGTCGTAACCGAGCCGTACGGTTCGACGGCGATCGGGCCGAGCTCGTTCGTATCGGCGTTCGGGTACCAAGTATCGACGGTGCGCAGTGCATTGCCGATTTTCTGCGAATGCATACCGGCCACGCTGTCGACGGCGTAGAGCGTTTTGGATTTGTCGCCGCGACCTCGATCCAAAATGAGCTCCTGTGAGGGGAACACTTCCTGGCCGGCGCCAACGCGGGCAAAGGCAACGATCTCGAGTAGCACGTAATGATCGCCCGCCAAGCCGGCAGCGATTTCTGCAGAGAGTTCGTCGAGCGATGCTTTGGCATTAGGCTCGGCCTCGAAGCCGCGAAGATCGAACGCCATCGCGTTGAACGTCCACTCGTTTTCGACTGCGCCTTTGACTCGTTGGCGCACGCGGATCTCGACTTCTTCGGAAACCAGGCGGTTACGCCAGAGGAACCGGCCATTCGCGATATTGTGGGCGTAGCGTGCCGCGAGGGCGTCGAAGCCATGCTCGGATGCGTACGTCGAGACAGCGTTTTTCAAGCGCTCCTCATAGTCGGCGTTGTTGCAGGCTGATGGTTTACCGGCGCCGCCGAGTACGCGCAGCGTGAAGCGCGCCATAAGCGTATCAGCGTGGTGAGGCAGGGCGGCGACATCGACCGTCTGAAGGTTTGGGTTCTCGATCGCGGCATCGAGTTTGGCCGGATCTTGATCTTTCGCCTTCAGCCGATTCGAGATGGTGCCGCGGACGGATTTCTCGCGGACTTCGACGGCCGGCCAGTTCTGGCTGTTATCGCGAGTTGCCCAGTCGCCGGCATAAAACAGGGCGTCGGATGGATCGAGCTTGCGTTCGAAGGCGAGAACGGAAGCGGTCTTCGGAGCGTCGTCTTTCTTGGCCATGATAATTCCCCCTCAGGAAGTGACGTGTTGGGTGTAGTCGTTGTTCAGGCGGTAGATGCCGTGTTCGAGATCGTTTTCGATATACCAGAGCAGCGATTCGGGCCGGCGCAGCCGATGTGGGCTGACCCACTGGCCGATCGAATACAGGCTTTCGACGAAGCGAAACGGCGTGCTGTTATCGCGCGCGTTGGCGACTTCGCCCGGTTCGTGGCGTTCGCCGAGCGCGCCATAGCCGACTGGAATCGGTACGTGCCAACCCGGCCGGCTACGGATTTCCCAGCGGTGGGCGCCAGTCTCCGGTTCGACAACGCAATCGCGGTGTAGACGGGCGAAATCCAGCCAGGCGTCCAGGCGCGTAGCGTCTGGGTTGTCCGTCTGAACTTCGGCCAGGCGATCGTTCAATGCACGTTCGTTGAGAACGAGCGCAAAGCCGGGCAATAACTGTCGCCGCACCCGTCGAAATTCGGCTTCGTATTCCTCGCTGTCGTCCGGCATGGAGACCAGGCGGGGCTTGCGGGCCGTATCATGGTTGTCGATCACGCTGCCGCCGGCGATTCGCATGCCGTGCACGATTTCGTCGATGCGTTGGGCGATCTGCTTACGATGCGCGACATCGCCGCTGCATAACTCGCCGCCAACTGAGAAGATCAGCGACAGTTCGAGATGCATACGGCCCTCTTCGGCGATCGCGGCCGTAGTTGCCATCCTTGCCGACCGGGTTACGCGTCAGGTGGAACTGCTGCAGGTTGTACCCGGCCGAGGAGGACAGAATCTCGTGGCTATGACACACCACGCCGACCCGGTGGAATTCCAACAGCAGTTCGTTGGGCAGTCGGCGTTCCAGCGCCTGCATGAAGCCGACGAACGCACTCATCGCAGGAAAGCCCCAGGTCAGCGGGCTCGATATGGCGTTGGCGTTCTGGATCCGCAGGCGAGGCAGAATCAGCAGGTGACGGGGTTTATTCGTCATCGTTGAATACCTCCGGCAGAACGGCCAGTTCCTTGTCGAGCTCGGCCTGCCAGTCCTTGCAGGGCCCATTCGAACGCGCGTTTGGCGTTCGGGTCGTCCGCGGCAGCCCGTGCGAAATGCCGATGCTCGGGATCGCCCGTCGACTGTTTCAAGTACCGCTCTAAACGCGCATTCAGCCAGCGGCTGAAGTCGCCACAGATCGTGGGCCACCAATCGAGTGCGCTCATCCGTTCGGCAAATTCGGAATCGCCTTGGCCCGATGTGGGTCCAGCCAGCACTGTTGCTCGAATGGGAGCTGGCAATGCCAGTCATCGGTCCAGCCGGCCGGCAGTTGATGCATTTCGCTGGTGAATACGATCAGTTCGTCTACCAGTTCGGCAGTGAGCTGGTCGCGGTAGTCGCGCGTGTGCATGTTCTGCGCCGGATCTTCGGCTAAAAAGCGGCCGAGTTCGCGGATAGCGGGGCGCACACCGGAGCGCGAGGCGTAGGCCGGGAACGCGGACGTCGACCGAATCGGCGAAACGCCACGAGATCGCCACAGGGGCGGCGCCGAACCCAGCAGATAGCTGTTGCCGCCACGCTCGCTGTTGAGCTGCGAGATATTCTGGGGCTTGCTACCGCCGAATCGTCTGAATAGCAAGGCCGGGATATTCGCAGTAGCCGTGCTCGAACGGCTGGTCTTTCCGGCGGGCCTCGCGGGCTCGCTTTTGCATCGTCGGAAAAGCGGTCTTCGTTGAGGGTCTGAAATACGCGATGCGCGAGCGAGGTCGCATATAGCGGCGCGAGGAGATGGAAATCCTCGTTGACGGATGGATCGTCACCGACCAACCAGAACAATTGTTTGCCCCGCGTATGCGATGCGTATCGGCCGGCGGGTTCGGTAATCGTTGCGAACTGGGCCATAAGCTGGCGGCCCGTCTCCACGTCGTCGCTGAGCGCGCGCTCCAAGTCGGCATCGCCTTGTTCGACGCGCTCCAGATAGCGTGCGGCCGTCGTATTCCAGCTTCAGAAACTTGAAGACATCCAACGCGGCCGCGTTACCGACCACGTCGACCGTGAATTGGTCGCCCAGGATGTTGGTCCCGATTACCGCGCCGGGCAGGGCGCCCTCAGGCGGTGAATAAACGCTTGATCCTTTCGCATCCGGATGGATCGGCTTGAGAGAATGGGTCACGACCTGGAGTTGGCCGACACGCCGCGCCGCATCAGCCAGCCAGCGGTCGTAGTCGAATTGCCCGACGAGTTGTTCGTACTTCGGATCGTCGGGCGCGAGTTTCTCGGTTTTGCCCGTGAATCGCTCGCTCAGAAATTCCTGGATCGTGCGGCGTAATTCTGGCGCCTCATCAATGGTCCCCACCATCTTGCCTCGTATGTTTTTGAGTTTTGTTGTTTATGCTGTACGATCCAAGTTAACGGCTGGCTGGGTCAGAACATGACCCTTGGCCAGCTAACCCGTATTTCTTCTAAACCCCAGCATCGGATGTGAAAGCCAGCCGGTTTCCGAGGCGTCGAGCTGTAATGTCCCGAAGGTTCGGGCGCAGCGCTCGAGGTCCATGTCCTGAGCCTCGGCAAGCTGCGCGAGTTCGGTCATGTAATCGACATTCGCCCAGGGCGTAATGCGTTCGGGCGGTGAACACGGCCTATCTTCAACGCGGCGATTGAAGCGGGCCTCGACTTCGGTTTCCAACGGCGGACCGTATTTCTGCGGTTCGCTACGGGTGAGCCGGTAGTCGGTTTCATCGTCCGTGGGTAGTAGCACCAGTTCGATTTGCTCACCGCGCTGTTCCCGGAAGCGCTGCTGCTGCGCCAGTAGGCCGGTCAGCCAGAAATCCGGCCCGCGAATACGCGCTATGGGCGGCCAGTGGCGGCTGGGGCGGCGTGCTGCGACGTCGTCGCCCACGGCGGGCGGAGATGGCGCGGCGGCATATCGGGCGCCAGCAAAGCATTCGCCATGCGTGCATGCTCCAGATCGACGAGGCTGGTAGCGGCATTCGACGGTTCGCGTGCCACCAATCGCGGTCGGGAGTCGATGACGCTGTATTCGTCCTCGGCGAGCAATTCATTGAGCGCGTGCGTGGCCAGACGATGATCGCCGTTCTCGAAGCCCGGGCGGTTGAACACCGGCTCATCTGGACGACCGGCGATGCCCTGCCAGTTCGATTCAGCAGGATGAGGTTGGATTGTTCGACATCGCCGATTCGGTGACGGCGTACACGGCCCGGCCAATTGAATGATGGAGCGCATCGAAGACGGTTCCACCACCGCCCAGTCGTAGTCGTGATCGCGGCCCACTTCCGTAACCGGCGAACCCAGCACGATGAACAACTGATCGGGCTCGCTTGCGGCATCCAGATGGGCGCGTATATCGGCCAGTTCGTAGACGGCGGAAGGCGTTCGCCTATCCAGCGCGGCATCCAGTCGGGTTTCGATCGCCGATCGGGAAAGCAGCGGAAATTGCGAGTGATATACGCAGAGATGGATGCGAACATCGTGCGGCGCATCGAGCGCGTACAGCGCCTGAGCGACATCGAACAGAGGCCCGATATTGGCCATGCGGACCAGGCCGAAACTGACGCGATGGCCGCTATGCGGATCGATTTCATGGTGGCGCTCGTGCAGCGTCAGCGCGTGTTCGATCAACTCGGCGGCGAACTGTCCGGGCAGTGTCCTCGCGCTTGCGGGGGGTGAAACCGATAGGGGCGATATCGAGCACGCCGGCGCGGTGTGTCCTGCGCCAAGGCGTTAAGCGCGGCGATTGGCAAAAGCATCGTGTTGCGCGCGAAACATCGTGCGATCCGCACAGTCGTGGTGTTGCCGATCATGTTCGTCGAACCAGGCGCAGCAGATATCGAGCGGCTCGCCCGGGTCGCCGCGATTTTTCTGGAACTCCGCCCGGCCGGCGCGATAGGCGCGAACAAACCTTCGACCATCGCGGGCGGCAGCGTGGCTGAGGACAGCAGCACTCGGGAGCCCAACAAGCCAGCCCAGTAGACGAGACGGCACAGCGCCGGCATATCGTCCATGCCGAAATCATCGGGTTCGTCCAGTACCAGGTCGGCGCCCATCAAGCGCAGCATCGGCGGGAATCTGGCTACCGCCGCGCAAGCTTTCCGTGGCCGGCACAGGTGGTCGATGGTGCAGACCAGAATCGGCGCCGTGATCAGCGAGCGCGCGTGCGGCGATTCCGCGACGCGCGATAGTAACGGATGCTGATCGATCTGGCCGTCGAAATGCACATAACTGTCGGCATCGAACAGCGGCTCGGCCGAACTGCGGCCCTGGGCATCCAGTTCGGCTTCGCGGTGTTCGAAATAGTGCCGACGGCTGGCTTGGCCGCCCACGCGAATCGCCAGATCGTCGCTCGACAGATTCAGATCGCGCCGATAGGCGCTGCCGGTTTGCAGGGTGAGCGTGCGCAGACCGAGCGCGATGGTGAAACGCGTGCCCCGATCCGGGTCGGCCAGCGCATAGCAGATGCGACCATTCGCCAGCGTCTTGCCGCAGCCAGTCGAGGCCATATTGACGCCGAAAAAGCCTTGCTTCGCGCTGCGCTCGCGCAGCGAGGCGGCGAGATCGAAGGCCCGATCCTGCCAGCGGAAACGTGCGTTCGTACTGCGTTTACGAAAACCCTTATGCCGCGCAATACGGGGCAGCGCGGCGATCGTATCGGGCAGAGCGATGGCTGATTTCGCCGACTTCGCGCGTAACGCCGAGCAAATGATCGTCCAGCCGCTGCGCCAGAGCGCCGCTGCGATCGGTATTCGCGAATAACGGGAAATTCGGTATCGCCCGGAGGTTGGCCGTGCCACGGGCCTGATCGCTCAAGCTGGAGTAATGATGATCCGCCAGCATCAGACAAAGACGCGCGATATGCAGCGCGTAGATGTTGGCGAGATCGATCGCGGCCAATGAGGCGAGCCGCGCCAGACTTTGCCGCGCCACGCGCTGGGCACGTTTACGCCATGCGTGGCTGCGGGTCGGTAAGCCCTGTGGAAACTGCCAAGTAAGGCGGCAATCATGGCCGGGTCGTTGGGCGCATCGATTTCGTTCCAGGCCGGCGTGATCCGTCCGGCAGGGTGGGATGGAATCGGCATTGATGTTTCTGGCCTTCGCGCCGATGCGACGCTGTTCGTCGTCGTCGTTGTGGCTGGGTAATACGGGCAGCCGATGATGGCTGATGACCAGCCAGCCTACGATGCGGGCGATCGGCGGCATCGACCGAAAGGGCAGCGATTTTGTATTCGGCCCTCCGTCACGAATCAAACGATCGAGCCAGATCGCTTCGTCGATCTTCGTCTGCCGCCTGAAGCCGCGCCAGCCAACCAGGGTCATCGTCGTCGCCGATGAATGCCTCGAGTAGCCGCAGCGATATCCATTCGTGGCGATAGCGATTGCGTTCGGTGTTTCGGCCGGTGAGCTTGTCCTGAAATGCCTGGCAGGCCTTGCCGAAGTCATGGAATAGTGCGGCAAGCGAGGCAAGCAGATGAATATCCGTAAGAGTGTGCCAATCATTTTCGTCGGCACGGCGCAGAATATCGCGTCGCGTCGTGTTGGTGGGTACAGCACCGCGAAAATTGAAACGCGACCCGTCGCCTACGACCCAGAGCAGCTCGCTGTGGTCGCGCCCGCGTATCCAGTGGCAGGCCACGGCCGTATTCTTGCGCGCGGTCTTGCGCAGCATGCGTCTCAGCGTGTCGAGGCCGGCTTTCGTGATCGGGGTTTGCCAGGTGCGCTCGCCACGGCGTTCGGCAAATTGATCAAGAACGCGCCGGGTTTCCTTGAGTGCGTTCTTCCGGCACTGGGAAACCAGCAATATATTCATGCGGACGGCTTTTCGAGCGAGATCGTCGGCCACGCGCTTGACCGTATCGATCATGCCGTCAAGCGCTTCGACTTGCGTGAGCCGTTCGATGCACGCTTGGCGAAATTCCTGTTCTTCGTCGCCGCGCGCGGCGGATATGAACGCCTGCGGCAGAATGACGCCATCCTTGATCAGATCGGCTACGTCGAAGACCAGTCCGCCGCGGCGCGTCTTGCCGTGGAGAACGGCCAACCCGTGTGGCAGGCCAAGCACCCAGCACGCCGTGGCGGCCAGACCGTAGGCGAGATAGTTGCCGTGATCGAGAAAACGGTTTGCCGGGTCGGCGCCGCCGCCACGTTTGGCGCGGGTGAAGGCGCCGTAGTCAGTCGCGGTGGCTGGCCAGTTTGAACAGCATGCGTGTCAGCCGGGCTTCGAGGGTCAGTAAGTCGGTGGTGCTCTGGCGCAGTCTCGATCGCTGTCGGCGTGGCGATTTATGGCATCGCCGAGCCGCTGCGTATCGCATCGAAAACCAGCATCGCGAAGGCCGCGTTCGTCGCTCCAAAGGTCTCCGATCGTCTGCAGGCGAGATTGTTGGAAGGCCTTCGCGGCGTGCCAGACGCAGATCGTCGTCGAACCAGAAGCGGACCCATTGCTGCAGGTATTCGGTGGGCCGATATTCGCTTTGCGGTGTAAGCCAAGCGACGTCGACATCCACTTCGGTTGCCGAAAACAATGGTGTGCCGCCGCCGCCACAGAAGCCGACCAGCACGCCAGCCTTGGCCAGTTCGCGCATCGCGGCCTGGGTGATCGATGTCCCGGTACCGAGCAGAATCGATGTCGTATTCGCGATCGGAATATTCCAGTACTTCGATTCGCGCCCTTCATCCGTCACGTATTCGACGCGCCCGCCCTTAACGAGCACGCGGCAGTGCTGCAAGTAATAAAGGTTCGCGCGCTTGGAATGCAGGATCGTCTTGAGATCGCTGGGCGCGAGATTTTCCATTATTGTTTCCCCCCGAGCGTCGACGGTACCCGAGGTGCGAATTTGATGGCAAGTACATCTTTGCCAAACTCATGCCTTGGCTGTCGGCCGCGGGAGACAGCGCGAGCGAGAGTGTCCAAAAGGAGCACCATGCACTATGATTTACGTGTAAATCATTTAGAGCCTTGTTATGGGCCGAATGATCAATTTCAGAGCCGACGACGAATTGGATGCACGCCTAACCCGGCTGGCCCAGTTGACCGGTCGGACCAAGACTTTCTATGTTCGGCAGGCAGTGGAAAGCCAGATCGAGGATCTGGAAGATATCTATCTCGCCGATCGCGTTATGGCACGCGTGGATTCGGGGGCTGAGAAAACCTACAGCCTGGAAGAAATAGAGCGCGATCTTGGCTTGGCGGATTGAGCTGACCGCCAGCGCACGCAAAACGCTGGAAAAGCTCGACCCGCCGATGACCCGTCGTATTGCGCCCTACCTGAACAAGCGTATCGCTGCGGCGAATGATCCACGGCATTACGCAAAAAGCCTACAAGGCGACTTACGCGAATACTGGCGTTTTCGAGTCGGGACTATCGCCTCGTCTGCGATATCGAAGATGAGGTTCTTCGCGTGCTTGTAATTCGCATAGCCCACCGAAAAGATGTCTATAGGCGTCGTTGACATACAGCACCAGAGGCTGTTCAAAAGTTGGCGGGTAAGATGATGAGTAGACGCCTATGTGGTAGTGAACCCACGCGCGCTGCGCAGGCTCCTCCGGGGCGCGTCCGGACCCATTGGATTTGAATTCGATCATCTCCGGGATGACTAAACTCCATCGGGAGAGTTATTTATAACGGTCTGGCGCGGCGCTACGGGCCGAGAAACCCACCGGACTGCATCGCCCACAGCCGCGCATAAAGCCCGTTTGTGCTCGAGCAATTCGCCATGCGTGCCGGTTTCCACGATGGCGCCGCTGTCGATCACCACCAGACGATCGAGTTCGGCGATGGTGGACAGCCGATGGGCGACGGCGATCACGGTCTTGCCTTCCATGATGGCGTGCAGGTTTTCGGTGATGGCGGCTTCGATTTCGGAATCCAGCGCGGCGGTGGCTTCGTCGAGCAGCAGAATGGGCGCATTCTTGAGCATGACGCGGGCGAGTGCGACGCGCTGGCGCTGGCCGCCGGAGAGTTTCACGCCGCGTTCGCCAACGTGGGCGTCGAGCCCGCGGCGGCCCTTGTTGTCGATGAGGTCGTGCACGAACCCGGCATGGGCGGCCTCGATCGCGGCCCGGAGCTCGGCGTCGGTCGCATCCGGGCGACCGTAGCGGATGTTGTCGCGCGATCGAGCGGTGCAGCAGGGCGGTGTCCTGGGTGACCATGCCGATCGCTTCGCGCAGCGAGGCCTGGGTGACGCCGGTGATGTCCTGGCCGTCGATGGTGATGCGCCCGGATTCCAGCTCGTGGAAGCGCAGCAGCAACGCCAGCAGGGTGGACTTGCCGGCACCGGAGCGGCCGACCAGCCCGATCTTTTCGCCCGGCGCGATCGACAACGAGAAATTGGAGATGACGCCGGCGTCGTCGCGGCCGTAGTGGAAGGAGATGTCCTCGAAGGCGATGGCGCCGTGGCTGACCTGCAGGGGCGCGGCGTCCGGCGTATCGACGATCGCGCGGTTGCTGGTGAAGCTGCCCATGCCGTCGCGGATGGTGCCGATGTGCTCGAACAGGTTCGAGACCTCCCACATGATCCACTGGCTCATGCCGTTGATCTGCAGCACCAGGCCGACGGCCGTGGCGACCGCGCCGGCGGTGATCGCGCGTTCGCTCCAGAACACGATGCCGAGCCCGGTGACCGAGAACAGCAGCAGCGCGTTCAACAGATACAGGCTGGCGTAGAAACCGTTGATACGCCGCATCTGGGTATACACGGTCGTGAGAAACGACTGCATGCTCGCCCGCGCGTAGTCGGACTCGCGCGTGGTGTGCGCGAACAGTTTCACCGTGCCGATGTTGGTATAGGCATCCACCACGCGCCCCGTCATCTCGGCGCGCGCGTTGGCCTGGGCTTCGGCGATCGCCTGCAGGCGCGGCAGGAAATATTTCAGCAGCGCGATGTAGCCGATCAGCCAGCCGCCGAACGGCAGGGCCAGCCGCCAGTCCGCGCCCGCCACCATGATGACCACGCCGCCGAAGTAGACCGCGACGTAGAGCAGCACATCGACGAACTTCATCATCACTTCGCGGATGGCCAGCGCGGTCTGCATCATCTTGGAGGCGATGCGCCCGGCGAAGTCGTCCTGGAAATACGTGCAGCGATTGATCCAGCAGCCAGCGGTGGACCTGCCAGCGAAAACGCATGGGCACGTTCGGCGCCATGGCCTGGAAGGTCGTCAGCCCCTGACCGAAGACCAGCGCAGGCAGCAGCGCCAGCACGACGAGCGCCATGCCGATAAGCGGCCAGGCGTTGTTGGCGATGAAATGTTCGCGATCGCTGGTCGAGAACCAGTCGACGATATGGCCGAGAAAGCCGTACAGCGAGACCTCGATGATGGAGGAGGCCGCGGTGAGCACGGCGGTTGCGATCAGCAGCTTCCAGACCGGCCGGGCATAGAAGGCGACGAAGCGCGGAATGCTGGTATCGGGCGGTGTGCGGTCGTCGTCGGGGAACGGATCGACGAGCCGCTCGAACAGGTGGAACATGGGCAGGCTGGCCGCGAGGGCGCCGCGGCATGGGCGAAGCGAAGCAGTTTAACCGCGTGCGCATCGGCTTCGATGCCGGGCAGAGCGCGGTGCTGGACGTGCGAGCCGGTGCCGACCCGCCGCTCGGGGCGGCGAGCGGTGGCAATCTGGATTCTCACGGGGTTTGCCTGTCGGATTACGCCTTCGGCTAATCCGACCTGCAAAAGCAAGGCGCTTGCGATGATCTGCAGGTCGGCTTAGGCCGACAGGCCGTCAGCCGTCATCAGCTGACAGCCGGAGCGGAGGTCGGTTGGTCAGCAGAGTGCGCTCGGGCCGGCGCCTGCGTCATATGCCGGCCCACCAGTCGTAGCCGCGATCCTCCCAGTAGCCGCCGCGGCCGCCCTGGATGTGGGCGAAGCTGTCGACCAGCTCGATGTGCATGACGTACTTCGCCATCTTGTAGCCGAGCTGGCGTTCGGCCCGCAGGCGGAGCGGGGCACCGTTGGCAATCGGCAGGTCGGCGCCGTTCAGGCCGTAGGCCAGAATCGTCTGCGGATGCCGGGCTTCGATCATGTCGAGGCTTTCGTAGTAGGGCTGCGGCGAGCCGTACAGATGATCGGCGCAGTGGAAAACCACGAATCGTGCGTTGTCCTTCGGCTGCACGCGATCCAGCAGATGGCCGAGCACCACGCCGGTCCACTGGCCGATGCAGGACCAGCCCTCGACGCAGTCGTGGCGGGTGATCTGCGTGCGCGAGGGCATGGCCTTGAGTTCGGCCAGCGAGAACGAGGCCGGGTTGTCGACCAGGCCGTGAAAGCCGAGCTGATAGTTGGCGAAGTTCGAATCGACCAGTTGTCGATAGGCCGGCGTTCTGTGGATTGATCGTGCCGTTGGGTTTGAAGGTGGGCGCGATCTCGGCTCGGGCTGTATTCGCGCGCCAGCGATTCGCGCGAGGCGACCAGGCGCTGGGCGGCTTGGGTGAGTTTTTCGGTCCGGCCCAGAAAATTCCGCACCGGCTGGCTGTGGGTCCAGTCGCAGCCGGAGAGCAGCGTGGAGGCGCCGAGCGCGCTCAGCCCGGTGAGTATGCGACGACGCTGATGGTTCGGTGAGCGGGCATCATTCGACATGATCGGGCTCCTCGCGGCCGGGCGCGGCATCGGTCGCCGGCGGCTCGTCCATCTTGTAGCCGCCGGTGATCATCGCGCGCATGTTGTTCACCACGCCGGAAACCAGTACTAACGCCAGGTGGACGATGAAGAAGCCGACCAGCGCGAACGCGCAGAGGAAGTGAATCGTGCGCGCGCTCTGGTGGCCGCCGAAGAGGTAGGTCAGCCAGGGCCAGGCAGCGTCCATCGTCGGCGACATCGTCAGCCCGGTCAGCACCATCAGCGGCAGCAGCCCGAACAGAACGAGCAGATAAGTGAGCTTCTGGATGATGTTGTAGTCGCGGACGCGAGGGAAACGGAATTTCGCGTGTTCGACGACTGCGTGGCCGAACTGGCTCATCTCGCCGCGATGCACGCCGATCAATCGCCGGCGTCGACGGCTGATGACGGAATAGATCAGATAGAACACGAGCAGGACGCCGAAAACCCAGGCCGCCGTGAAATGCCATTGCCGGCCGAGCGATAACCATTGCGGGCCCGGCAGCGTGGCCCAGGCGGGGAAGGCGCGCGCCTGCATGCGGCCGTCGACGCTCGACCAGCCGAGCACGCCGGTGGTGGGGATCTGCAGGCCTTCGATGTTCACGTAACCCATGGGGTCGCCGCTGGCGTCGCTGGCGCGCGCCGATCGACAGGAAGGGATGGCCGAAGGTGGAATCGTGCCCCCAGTAGAGTGCGGGGTGCGCGTTGAAAATCTGCAGCCCGCTCATCAACAGAACGAGCAGACACACCGCGTTGATCCAGTGCCAGAGCCGGGCTGGCCCAGCTGTGGCGTCGGATCACACGGGAAGCGCGGGGTGTGGATTCGAAGTCCTTCGCCATGGCGAAACCGGTTGCGGACTATCGAATCAGTATACGGCGTCCGTGTGGATCGCGATGCAGCCGGCCGTGCGGAATCGGTTGCGAGTGACCGTCAGTTCGTGCGGCTCGACGTCGGCCCCGATGCGCTCAAGCCCCGCCATGCCGGCCGGGTTGCTGACGCGCCGGCGCCGGGGGCGGCCGGCGTGCTGCCGTTGCCGCTCGACGATGCCGTATCGGACGCATCGTTGGTCATGCCCTGCGTATCGGTATTGTCGGAATCTGTCGGCCGGCGGCTGGTGCGTGGCGATGAATTGCGCCAGTTGGGCATCGCTGGGCGCATTGTAGTTGGCGGCGCCGTAATCGCTCGACTTGGGCTCGGGGAGTGGCTGCGGCGGGCTGTTGCCCGCGGCGGCGGTGTTGTTCTTGTTGCCGTTTGCCGAGGCGGCGCTCTGCATCGGTTGCGAGGACTGGCTGGCGCCGGACGCGACATATCGCCTCCGGTGTCGGTCTGGGCGAAAACCGGGGCGGCCATGGCGAGCGCGGACAGGGCCGCGGCGGTGGTCAGCAACGCATAGGGGCGAACGCGGTTCGAGCGGTTCGGCATGACGGGCTCCTTCCGGTGGTACGGGCATCGGAGGTTCAGGCACGGCCGTGCCCGATCTTCCATGCCCGGTCAGACCGGTTTTACCGGCGCGAAGTTTCACCGGGCTTTGCGGCGGTCGCGCTATGTAGTAGCGTAAATAGCGCTTTATGGCCGTCGTGCGCGCACTCGTAACGGGTTCGATTCCAACTATCGGGAATCAGTTCCATGCCTATTCGTGAACGTGGCGCGCCGCGGTCTGCTTGGGCTCGCGATGGCGCGCTCGCGGCGCCGGCCTGATGCAGTCCGCCAGGCCGCGGCTCCGAAGCAGCGGGACAAACCGCTGATCGTATTCGCCGCGGCCAGTCTCAAGAATGCGATGGACGGCGTGGCCCGCGTCTACGACAAGCGCCACGACGGCGCCGATGTGAAGGTGAGCTATGCCGGCAGCTCGACGCTGGCCCGCCAGATCGAAGCGGGAGCGCCGGCCGATATCTATGTCTCGGCCAATCAGCAATGGATGAACAAGCTCGCCGCCGATGGGCTGATCGACAAGTCGAGCCGTTACGATCTGCTGGGCAATTCGCTGGTTCTGGTGGCGCCGAAGAACAGCGATGTCAGGTGACGCTGAAAAAACACGTCGATCTGCTTGTGAAGCTCGGGCACGGAAACTATCTGGCCATGGCCAATACCGATCCGTGCCGGCGGGCATCTACGGCAAGCATGCGCTGCAGTGGCTGGGCGTGTGGTCGCAGATGCAGGGCCATATCGCCCAGGGCGACGATGTGCGCGCCGCGCTGGCACTGGTATCGCGCGGGGAGTCGCCGCTGGGTGTGGTGTATTCATCCGATGCCGTCGCCGACCAGGGGGTGCGCGTGGTGGATACCTTCCCGTCGGCCAGCCACAAGGCGATCATTTATCCGGCCGCCGCCACGGCCGACAGCGATAACCCGCAGAACGCCGATTTTCTGGCGTTTTTGAAGTCGGATACGGCCGCGAAGATATTCAAGCGCTGGGGCTTCAAGGTCGTTGCCGGCAATAGGTCGCCCGCAGGGCGCCGGGTAAGATGCCGCTGCCGTGCCGAGCCATAGCGCCGACCGTCGATTGCTCGAGGATGCACGTGCTCGACGCCGATCAACTTCAGGTTCTGAAACTCAGCCTCACCGTCGCGGGCACGGCGGTGGCCTTCAGCCTGCCGCTGGCGCTGGGCGTGGCTGGTTTCTGGCGCGCTCGCGTTCGCGGCTCAAGATGCGGTGGATGCGCTGGTGCATCTGCCGCTGGTGCTGCCGCCGGTGGTGACCGGCTATCTGTTGCTGATCGTGCTCGGGCGGCGCGGGTGTCGGCGGCTGGCTGGCCGAGCCACTCGGGCTGGTCTTCGCTTTCACTGGACCGGGTGCCGCGCTGGCCGGCGGCATCATGGGTTTTCCGCTGATGGTTCGCCCGATCCGGCTGTCGCTGGAAGCTATCGACCCGCGATCGAAGCTGCCGCGGCAACGCTCGGCGCCCGGCCGATCTGGGTCTGGCTGACGGTAACGCTGCCGCTGGCGCTGCCGGGCGTGATTGCCGGCCTGGTGCTCGCGTTCGCCCGTGCGCTTGGCGAATTCGGCGCGACCATCACCTTCGCCTCCAATATCCCGGGCGAGACCCGCACGCTGCCGCTGGCCATCTATACCTTCATCCAGGTGCCGGGCGGCGAAGGGCAGGCCGCGCAGCTGATCGTGATTTCGGTGGTGGTTTCGCTCGGCGCGCTCGTGATCTCGGAATGGATCGCCCGGCGCGTCAAGCGCCTGCAGCATGACGCTGTCGCTCGACGTGCGCCTGCGCCAGGGCGATTTCGAACTCGCCTGCGCAACTCGAATCCAGCGAGCGCGTGGTCGGTCTGTTCGGGCCTTCGGGAGCGGGCAAGAGTTCGCTGCTGCGCGTGATCGCGGGGCTGGCCCGACCCGACTCGGGGCGTATCGAGATCGCTGGGCACTGTGTGTTCGACAGCGCGCGCGGCCTGCACGTGCCGGCGCCACCGGCGGCGTATCGGCGTGGTATTTCAGCAGTCGCGGCTGTTTCCGCATTTCAACGTGCGGCACAACCTGGATTACGGCGGCTGGTTCAGCCGGCGCCGGCCGGGGCGAGCGCGCTTCGATCAGGTGGTCGACATGCTCGATATCGGCGATCTGCTGGGCCGGCGCACGCGCGATCTGTCCGGCGGCGAGAGCCAGCGCGTGGCGATCGGCCGCGCGCTGTTGTCCGACCCGGATCTGTTGCTGCTGGACGAGCCGCTGGCCTCGCTGGATGCGCCGCGCAAACGCGAGGTGTTGCCGTATATCGAACGCATCAGTGCAGAAAGCGATCTGCCGATCGTCTTCGTCAGCCATCAACTCGACGAGTTGCTGCGTCTGGCCAATCGGCATGTGGCCGCGATCCGCGACGGCCGGGTCGTGTTCTCGGGCGCCACGGCGGAGTTTCTGGCGCGGCCGGATCTGCTCGGCGAAGAAGCCGGGCCCGCGGCCGGCGTGCTGCTCAACGCGCGGCTGGTATCGCATGAGACCGAGCACGGCCTGAGCGTGCTCGCCTGCCGCGCACCAGAAACTCTATGTGCCGCGGCTGACGGAACATCGCGTCGGGCGAATCGGTGACCGTGCACGTACGGGCGCGTGACGTGATTCTGGCGCGCAAGCGCGCCCGAGCAGACCAGCGCGCTCAATCAGCTCGCCGGCGTCGTGATCGGCGTGCATCCCGACGACAACGATTACGCGGTCGATGTGGTGCTGGATATCGACGGCCAGCGCCTGGACGCCCGCATCACGCGTCGATCGGCGGCGGCGCTCGATCCGCAGCCGGGCCAGACGCTGTATCGCCGTGATCAAGTAGCTGGCGCTGGCCGAGCAGGCCTGGCAGCGGCTGGGCAGGTCAAACCAAATAATTAACCGGCGTGCCGCGAGTTCGGTTGGTCTTCTTCAGCCTGCCATCGGCCGGCGAAGCGCCGGTGGATCTCAACGCACTAATGCGACACGAGGCTCGGGCAGCAGACGCGGCGCAGCGTTCTCCTGCCCGCGCCGGCCCGGCTGCCCGGAGAAACGTCAGCGCCAGGCGTGCGAGCCGGACGTAGAAGCCGCTGACCAACCCCGCGCGAGAGCACGGCATAAGGCGTGCGTTTCTGGCCGAAGGCGCGGGCGGTTTCCATCAGGCCCGGCATGGGGGTGGTCAGTTTCGGTTCGATCGTTTCGACCACCCTGTCTTTCGGCCCGATGCCGGTGCCGCCCACGGTCACGATCAGCGCGGTCTGCCGGGATACGGCTTCGTTGATCACCGCATCGACTGCGCCGGGATCATCCGGCAGCACGCGGTAGTCGATGGGGTCGAATCCGGCCTGGGTGAGTCCGTCGACCACGCTGCGCCCGGCTGCATCGCTCTTGTGGCCGTCGGCGACCGGGGTGGAGACCATGAGCACGGTCGCGGGCAGGGCGGTCTTGAGCCGGCGCTCGTAATGGCTCTTGCCGCCTTGCTTCTCGACGCAGATGGGTATCGCCGATGCGCAGCTCGTCCGGCTCGGCGTAGGGCTTGAGCATGTCGTAGAGCGTCAGCGCCGCCATGCTGGCGGCGGTGAGTGCCTCCATCTCGACGCCGGTGGGGCCGATGGTATGCACCTCGGCCTCGATCGCCACGTGATCGGCCTCGATCGCGAAGTGCACCTCGGCGGCGTGGATCGGCAGCGGGTGGCACAGCGGCAGCAGTTCGTCGGTGCGCTTGGCGGCGAGGATGCCGGCGATGCGAGCCGAGGCCTGGGGGTCGCCTTTCTCCGTATCGCGCGAGGCAATGCGCTGCAGACAATGATGCGGCGCATGGAAACGCGTCGCGGCCACGGCCGAGCGCAGGGTATCGGGCTTCATGCCTACGTTTTTCACGGGCTACGATCCTCGGGGTCGATGGGTCCAGGGCCTGTTGACCGGTACACCGGCTCAGCGCGGCCGTTCGGGGCGGGGCACTTCGCTACCTTCGAGATAGGCGCTGGTGCCATCGCTATAGTATTCGTTCTTCCATACCGCGACCCGCGCCTTGAGTTGTTCCAACGCATGCCGGGCGGCCTCGAAGGCCGGCGCGCGGTGCACGGCGCGTACCACGATATAGACGCTCATTTCACCCAGGCCAAGACGGCCGGTGCGGTGCTGCATCCGGCAGGCCCGAATATCGAAGGCATCGATGGTTTCGCGTTCGATGTCGGCCATCGTGCGGGCGGCAAGTGGCCCGTAGGCGGAATAATCCATCGACTTCGACCGTGCGCCCTTCGTTGGTCAGCCGGACGGTGCCGCCGAACACCACCAGCGCGCCGCAGCGTTCGTCCTCGGTTTCGGCCATCAGGGCGTCGAGATCGAGCGGCGCTTCGGTCAGATACGGCGAGTGCGCGCTGGCGGGCGCCCCGCCGGATACCGGCGGAATGAGGGCGATGCGGTCGCCGGGCGCGACTTCCGCATCGGGCGGCAGCAGGGCGTCGCCGCGGGCACAGGCGGTTCGCGACAGCAGTCCGGCCGCATCCGGCCATCGGGCACGGGCACTCGGCCAGCAGGTGGTCGATCGTATACGGCGCCGCGAGCGCCAGCGTGACCGTGTCGTCGCCCATGTGTTCGCTCAGCGCGCCGTGGCATTCAAGGGTGACATCAATGGTTTCGGCCATAGGGGCTGTCCTGTCGTTGCGGGCGTGATGCCGCCTGTCGAATAGACAGGGTAGAGCCTGTGCTTCGGGCGCAACCGGCCACGCTGTGGGGGATCATGCTGAGGTGCTCGCGGCGCCGATTCATGCCGCGGCACGACTCAACTCGAACGCTCGGTCATCCAGAAGACGAGCGCGATCGCTTCCAGCAGCCCGGCCACGGCCATGGTGCCCGGCCAGCCCCCGAACTGGTAGCTCACGCCGGCCAATGCCGAACCGATGGCGCCGGCGATGAAGAAGCAACTCATGTAAGCGGTGGTGATGCGGCTGCGGGCGTCCGGGCGCAGCGAATAGATGGTGCTCTGGTTGAGAATCTGCACGCCTTGTACACCGAGGTCCATGAAGAACAGGCCCAGCATGATCGCGATGAGATGCGTGCTGAACAGCCCCATGCCGACGAACGAGGCGATGGCCGCCAGCATGAAGCCCGCGACCGCGCGCCGGCCCAGCCCGCTGTCGTGCAGCCGGCCGGCGGCGTTGGCGCCGAGCGCGCCGGCGGCGCCGAGCAGGCTGAACAGCCCGATCACGGTTTCGCTGTAATGGTAGGGCGCATTGGCGAGCAGGAAGGGCAACGCCGTCCACACGATGGTGAAACCGGCAAAGCCACAGCCGCCATAGACGATGCGCCGACGCAGCACCGGTTCCTCGGCCAGAAGATGGGCCACCGAGACCAGCGTGGCGCGATAGGACCGTCGCGCCGCGGGCGCCGCTTCGGCCGGCAGCGCGCGATAGAGCACCGCCGCCAGCGCCGAACATGAGCACCGCGGCGATGCCGAAAACGGCCCGCCAGCCGGCCAGGTCGGCCACGATGCCGGAAAACGCGCGGGCCAGCAGGATGCCGATCAGCAAGCCGCTCATCACCCGGCCGACGACCGCGCCGCGCTTGGTTTCGGCGGCCAGGTGCGCGGCCATCGGCACCATGATCTGGGCACAGGTGGCGGTGAGCCCGATGAAAAAGCTGGAGGCCACGAACCACGCGATGCCCGGGCTGAGCATGGCCGAAACCGAGGCGGCACCGGTGCCCGCGGCGACCCAGGCGATCAGCCGGCGCCGGTCGAGTTGATCGCCCAGCGGCACGATGAACACCAGGCCGGCGGCGTAGCCGATCTGGGTGACTGTGACGATCAAGGATGCCGTACTGCTGGTGATGTCGAAACTGCGGGCGAGCAGATCGAGCAGCGGCTGGGCGTAATAGATGTTGGCGACAGCCAGGCCGCAGGCCACGGCCATGAGTTGCACGAGCGGCGCGGACGGCGTCAGCGCGGTTTGCCGGGTCTGGCTCACGTCAAACGATTCATATTATGGACGCAGCGTGCTGTCGGACCCGATGGGCCCGGGCCGCGCATCGGAGTGATATCAGTGGTGGCGCGTCAGCGTTTCCACACCATGTTCGCCGGCCACGACGAGCACGTCGGCCGGCCGGCGCGCGAACAGGCCGACCGTGACCACGCCGGGAATGGCGTTGATCTTGTCTTCCATCGCGATGGCGTTGGACAGATCCAGATTGTAGACATCCAGGATCGGGTTGCCGTTGTCGCTGCGCATGTTCGGGCGCAGTTCGGGCGAGCCGCCGAGTTTGACGAGTTGACGCGCGACCGCGCTGCGGCCCATCTCGATCACCTCGATCGGCAGCGGGAAGTTGCCGAGCGGATCGACGCGCTTGGATTCATCCACCATGCACACGAAGCGTCGCGACACGCTGGCGATGATCTTCTCGCGGGTGAGTGCGCCGCCGCCGCCCTTGATCATCTCGAAATGCTTGTTGATCTCGTCGGCGCCGTCGAAATACACCGGCAGGTTGCCCGTGTAATTGAGTTCCTCGATCTCGAAGCCGGCTTTCTTGAGTTTCGCGCTGGTCGCTTCCGAGCTCGATACGCACGCCCGGATCGAGGGCTTGCGCTCGGCCATCACGTCGATGAAGTGATTGACCGTGGAGCCCGTGCCGATGCCGATGTAGTCGTCCTCGACCAGGTACTCGTAGGCGGCTTCGGCCGCGGCGCGTTTGGCTTGATCCTTGGAACTCATGGCGATGCCCGGATTGCGTGTCGCCGCTCAGTGTAGCCCGCAACGGCGTGGGTATAAATCGTTCGAAGAGCGAGGCGCTCAGCGGTCGCGCGGGCCGAAGATGGCGGTGCCGATGCGGACATGCGTCGCCCCTTCGGCGATGGCCGCTTCCATGTCGGCGCTCATGCCCATCGACAGCACGTCCAGCGCGTGGCCGTCGCGTGTTCAGATCGTCGCGCAGTGCGCGCAAGGCAGCGAACGGCCGGCGCTGGGCCTCGAAATCCTCGGTGGCCGCCGGTAGTGCCATCAGCCCGCGCAGCCGGATGCCGGGCAGCTCGGCCATTTGATGGGCGAGTTCCGCGACCGCATCGGGCGCGAGGCCGGATTTGCTGTCTTCGGCATCGATGTTCACCTGGATGCAGACGTTGAGCGGCGCGGCGCCTTCGGGGCGCTGCTCCGACAGGCGGCGCGCGATCTTGAAGCGATCGACCGCATGCGCCCAGGCGAAGTGGGCGGCGATGTCGCGCGTCTTGTTCGACTGGATGTCGCCGACGAAATGCCAGGCGATGTCGTGCTCCGCGAGCGCCTCGATCTTGGGGAGCGCATCCTGCAGGTAGTTTTCGCCGAAGTCGCGCTGACCGGCATCGAGCGCGGCCGCCACCATGGCCGCCGGCTTGGTCTTGCTGATCGCCACCAGATGCACATCGCCCGGGTCGCGCTCGTATCGCGTCGCCGCCTCGTCGATGCGACGACGGACATCGGCCAGCCGAGAGGCCACGTCCACGGAAGTCGCGGGGTTCGAGTCAGCGGTGGGGGGCATGCGATTCTCCAGTACAGCGAGGGCCGGCCGTTAAGGTTAGGATAACGTGTTGGAAGCGCGCGAGCCGGGGGTTGGCTGCGTGTACGCTTCGGGGAGCAATGAATGGATATCTCGCAGCTGCTGGCGTTCTCGGTCAAACAGGGCGCCTCCGATCTGCATCTGTCGGCGGGGCTGCCGCCGATGATTCGAGTCGACGGCGACATGCGCCGCATCAACCTGCCGGCGATGGAAGACAAGGAAGTCTTCGATCTCATCTACGACATCATGAGCGATCGCCAGCGGCGCGACTTCGACGAGCATCTGGAAACGGATTTCTCGTTCGAGATCGGCGGGTTGGCGCGCTTCCGCGTCAACGCCTACAACCAGAACCGCGGCGCGGCGGCGGTGTTTCGCACCATTCCCTCGGAAGTGCTCTCGCTGGAGGATCTGGAGGCGCCGCCGATCTTTCGCGAGATCGCCTCGCTGCCGCGCGGGCTGGTGCTGGTGACCGGGCCGACCGGCTCCGGCAAGTCGACCACGCTCGCGGCGATGGTCAACCACAAGAACGAGACCGAGCTCGGGCATATCCTCACCATCGAGGACCCGATCGAGTTCGTGCACAGCTCGCGCAAGTGTCTGGTCAACCAGCGCGAGGTCTCGCGTGATACGCATTCGTTCAGTGCGGCGCTGCGCAGCGCGCTGCGCGAGGATCCGGATACGATCCTGGTGGGCGAGCTGCGCGATCTGGAAACCATCCGGCTGGCACTGACCGCGGCCGAAACCGGCCATCTGGTGTTCGGCACGCTGCATACTTCGTCCGCCGCCAAGACCATCGATCGCATCATCGACGTGTTCCCGGGCGAGGAGAAGGAGATGGTGCGCGCGATGCTGTCGGAATCGCTGCGCGCGGTGATCTCGCAGACGCTGCTCAAGAAGAAGCCCGGCGGCCGGCTGGCGGCGCACGAGATCATGATGGGCACGCCGGCCATTCGGAATCTGATCCGCGAAGGCAAGATCGCGCAGATGTATTCGGCGATCCAGACCGGCCAGCAGGCGGGCATGCAGACGCTCGACCAATGCCTGCAACGGCTGGTCCAGCGCGGTATGGTCGATCGCGACGAGGCCGCCCGAAAGGCGGCCAACAAGGATTCGATCTGACTCCCGTCCTGAATTCGCAGTAATCGCTTATGGATCGCGCCCAGGCCACCAAACTCGTGACCGTGCTGCTGGAGCGGCTGATTGCCGACGGCGGCTCGGATCTGTTCATCACGGCCGGCTTCGCGCCGGCCATCAAGAAGGACGGCCAGCTGACGCCGCTGATGGAGCGTCCGCTCACCGACGAACAGTCGGCGCTGATGGTGCGCTCGCTCATGAACGACCGGCAGGCGCGCGAGTTCGACGAGTTCAAGGAAGCCCAGTTCGCGATCTCGCCGTCGTCCGGGCGTTTCCGCGTGTCGGCGTTCGTGCAGCAGGGGCGCGTCGGCGCGGTGCTGCGCGTGATCAACACCGAGATCCCGGAATTCGACGATCTCGGCCTGCCGCCGATCCTGAAGGACGTGGTGATGGCCGAGCGCGGGCTGGTGATCTTCGTCGGCGCGACCGGGTCGGGCAAATCGACCTCGCTCGCGGCCATGCTCGGCCATCGCAACGCCAATCAGGCCGGGCACATCATCACCATCGAGGACCCGATCGAGTTCGTGCATCCGCATCGCAAGTCGATCGTCACCCAGCGCGAGGTGGGCGTGGACACGCAGTCGTGGGACAACGCGCTGAAGAACACGCTGCGTCAGGCGCCGAACGTGATTCTGGTGGGCGAGGTGCGCTCGCGCGAGACCATGGAATACGCGCTGAACTTCGCCGAAACCGGGCATCTGGTGCTGTGTACGCTGCACGCCAACAACGCCAACCAGGCGCTGGACCGGGTGATCAACTTCTTCGACGAAGGCAAGCGCGAACAGGTGCTCATGGATCTGTCGCTGAACATGCGCGCGATCATCTCCCAGCGACTCGTACGCAAGGTCGGCGGCGGCCGTGCGGCGGCGGTCGAGATTCTGATGAATACGCCGCTGGTGACCGATCTGGTGTTCAAGGGCAAGGTGGCCGAGCTGCGCGATGCCATGGCGCGCGGAACGGAGCAGGGCATGCAGACCTTCGATCAGCATCTGTTCCAGCTGTTCGAGGACGGCGTGATCGACTTCGCCGAGGCGCTGCGCAATGCCGACTCGCAGAACGAACTGCGCTTGAACATCAAGCTCAACAGCACCCGGGCGCGACAGAACCTGTCGATGGATCCGGAGGTGCGCTCGCTGACGATGGCCGATCACGAAGACGAAGGCCGGCGCGACGACGAGGATGACCGCCGTGGACGATAATCCGCGCATCGAGGCGTTCCTGCAGCTGGCCATGGACAAGCGCGCCTCGGATATCTATTTCACCACGCATGCGCCCGTCACGCTGCGTATCGGCGGGCAGATCTACCCGATTCGTGCGGCCGCCGAGCAGACGCTCACCCCGGCCTATATCGAGAAACTGGCCAACGCCCTGATGAGCGAAGAGCAGCGGGCCGAGTTCGCGGCCGAGCGCGAACTGGATTTCGCGTTTCGCTTCGGTAATACCGGGCGATTCCGCGTCAACGTGTTCCGCCAGCGCGGTTCGGTTGCCATGGTGTTGCGCAATATCGGCAACGTGCCCTCGATGGCCGATTTCGACATGCCGGACGTGCTCAAGCGGCTCGCCATGTCCAAGCGTGGTCTCGTGCTGGTGGTCGGCGCGACCGGTTCGGGCAAGTCGACCACGCTGGGGGCGATGGTCAACCACCGCAACGAGAATGCGGCCGGGCATATTCTCACCATCGAAGACCCGATCGAGTTCATGCATCGGCACAAGCGTTCGATCGTCAACCAGCGTGAGTTGGGCGCGGATACGCGCAGTTTTGCCCGGGCCTTGCGCTCGGCGATGCGCGAAGCGCCCGACGTGGTCCAGGTGGGCGAGATCCGCGATGTCGACACGGCCGATGCCTGTGTCCAGCTGGCCGGCGACCGGGCATCTGGCGATGGCGACCATGCATGCCGCCAACGCCTATCAATGTCTTCAGCGCCTGGTCTCGCTGTTTCCCGAGTCCCAGCGTCAGTCGCTGTACATGGACCTGTCGATGAATCTGCGGGCCATCGTGTCGCAGCGGCTGGTCGCTGGCCGCGAGGGCGGGCGCGTGGCCGTCTACGAGGTTCTGCTCAACACGGCCTATATCGCCGATCTGATTCTCAAGGGGCGCATCGACAAGGTGGCCGAAGCGCTCGCGGATGCCGACCCGGCGAGTGGCGCAGTCACCTTCGATGATTCATTGCTGGCTCAGGTCAGAGCCGGTCGGGTCGCCGTGGACGAAGCACTCGACCAGGCCGACTCGCGTGACAACCTGCAGAGTCGTCTGGCGTTTGCAAACTACTGATTCGACAAGCCGGCCCGACTGCTTCGAGTAATTCGACATGCACGAGATCAACAACGCGGCTCCGGCCAGAACCTACGTCGGCTGGCGCGAGTGGGTGTGCCTGCCCGATCTGGGCATTGACTGGATCAAGGCCAAGATCGACACTGGGGCCCGGACGTCGGCGTTGCATACGTTCTCGCTCGAAACCGGACGGGAACACGGGGAGCGGGTTGCGCGATTCGGCGTTCATCCATATCAGGGCAATACCGAGGACATCGTCTGGTGCCAGGCGCCGATCGTCGACGAACGCAATGTGCGCGATTCGGGCGGTCATCGCGAATGGCGTCATGTGATTGCGACCGATCTGATGATGTCGGGCCGGCGCTGGCCGGTCGAGATCACGCTGACCGCGCGCGATACGATGTTGTTCCGGATGCTCGTCGGGCGCACCGCGATGTCGGCGCTGTGCGTCGATCCGACCGTTTCGTTTCTGACCGGCCGGCCGCCCTGGGCGTAGCGTTCGGCCCTGCCGGCGATCGTTGCTTCCCGGCGACGGTTCGCCCGATCCAGCCCCCGGTGCGCCGGGCCCGCGCACGAGTCTTCGACGCCGAGGTTGAGTCATGCAGATCGTCATCATGTCCCGCAACAGGAACCTGTATTCCACCTCGAGGTTGATCGAGGCGGCCAAGGGCCGCGGCCACGAGGTCATGGTGGTCGACCCGCTGCGTTGCTACATGAACATCGTGCCGCACGCGCCCGAGATTCATTACAAGGGCAAGAAGCTGGAAGGCATCGATGCGATCATTCCGCGTATCGGCGCCTCGATCACCTTCTATGCGACGGCCGTGCTGCGCCAGTTCGAGATGATCGGCGTCTACCCGCTCAACGAATCGGTCGCCATCTCCCGCTCCAGAGACAAGCTGCGTTCGATGCAACTGCTTTCGCGCAAGGGCATTGGCCTACCGGTCACCGGTTTCGCGCATTCACCGGACGATACCGACGATCTGCTCGACCTGGTCGGCGGCAACTCTTACGTGATCAAGCTTACCGAGGGCACCCAGGGCAAGGGCGTGGTGCTGACCGAGACTCGCGGCGCGGCCGAATCGGTGATCGACGCCTTCCGCGGCCTGGATGCGCATTTTCTGGTGCAGGAATACGTCAAGGAAGCGAAGGGCGCGGATATCCGCTGCTTCGTGATCGGCGAGAAAGTGGTGGCCTCGATGAAACGCCAGGGCAAGGAAGGCGAATTCCGTTCCAACCTGCATCGCGGCGGTTCGGCCAGCGTGGTCAAGATCACGCCGGAGGAACGCTCGACCGCCGTACGCGCCGCCAAGATCATGGGCCTGAACGTGGCCGGTGTCGATCTGCTGCGCTCGAATCACGGCCCGGTGGTCATGGAAGTCAATTCCTCACCCGGACTGGAAGGCATCGAAGGCGCCACCGGCAAGGACATCGCCGGCCAGATCATCACCTTCATCGAGGGTCATTCCAAGCGCGGCAAGACGCGCACCCGCGGAGTGGGCTAGTCGACACGCTGCGTAGCGCGCCGTGAGGCGGTCCATAGGAGGCCGCGTGCCCTTGACCGCGACCGACCTGTGTCCGGTCTGGCGCCGTTGTGCTTCGCGCGCAGGCGGTGAGTGGAGCAAGCTGAACGTCGGGGTACGATGACCGAGAACAACAAGAAGAAATCCCGGACGCCGCCGCTGGAGATCGCAGGGCGGACAGTGCAACCGGGCGAGAATGTGAGTATCGATGTCCCGGTTGCGGATCTCTATACGCACGCCAAGCTGACCATGCCGGTTAACGTGATCCGCAGCCGCAAGCCCGGGCCGACATTGTTCATTTCCGCCGCGGTGCACGGCGACGAGCTCAATGGCGTCGAAATCATCCGACGTGTGCTGCGCCTGCGCGAACTCAAGCAGCTGCGCGGCACGCTGATCGCGGTGCCGATCGTCAACGTGCACGGTTTCCTGCGCAATTCGCGTTATCTGCCGGATCGGCGCGATCTCAACCGTTCGTTTCCCGGCAGCGCCAATGGTTCGGTGGCGGGGCGTCTGGCGAAGGTGTTCATCGACGAGATCGTCATGCACTCCGACTACGGTATCGACCTGCATACCGGCGCCATTCACCGCGCCAACCTGCCGCAGATCCGCGCTGATCTGTCGCAGCCGACCGTACGGGCCATGGCGGATGCCTTTGGTTGCCCCTTGCTGATCGATGCTTCCCTGCGCGAGGGATCGCTGCGCGAATACGCCGATCGCAAGGGCGTGCCGCTCCTGCTCTACGAAGCCGGCGAGGCGCTGCGCTTCGACGAGTTCTCCATCCGGGCCGGCGTGCGAGGAATCCGCAGCGTCATGCGTCATCTTGGCATGCTGCCGCGGCGCAAGGTGTCGAGGCATCCGCCGAAGCCGGTCGTGGCCGAAGATTCCTCGTGGCAGCGGGCCCCGGAGTCCGGCATTCTCCGTTCGCTGGTTGAACTTGGCGAGTACGTGAAGAAGGATCAGGTTCTGGCCTATGTCGCCGATCCGTTCGGTGCCACGGAGGTGGCCGTCACCGCCGAGGACGCGGGCATCGTCATTGGCCGTTCGTATCTACCGTTGGCTCATGCCGGGGACGCGATCTATCACGTGGCGCGCGTCAAGCGTGCACAGGAAGTGGCCGATCAAGTCGAGGCTTATCAGGAGGCCCATGAGCCTGACGATCATGATGACTACGGTGCGTCGGGCGAGCCGCCTCTGGTGTAGATCTGTTTAGGCGTCGCTATCTCTTATGCGGCTGGTTCGGCGACGAGTCTCGGTCGCGTAAATAAGGCCCTGAACGCGATGCGGGTTCGCCCAGGCACTGCTCGGCATCTTTCGGTCCAAGTGAGGGATCGGCCACGGACTCGAGCTCATGGCTCCAGCATCTCGGGCGGCCGGATGGATAGGGTTGCCGATTTCTTGCCACGTGACAGTCGATAGCCCGTGCACAGTAAATAGAACGTTTGGCCATTGATATCGCCGGGCTCAAACAAGACATCGGTGCGATCTATAAGGATAATGACCGTCATCTTTATACCGTGTACTGCCTAGGATCGGGGCGAAGCCCTCATGTGGTTCGGGGCATGGTTCGATACGTCCCGAAATGGGCCAAGAGTTACATGTAGTGTTCGACTCCGGCTCGAGTCGAACGCTGGTTTTAACAGGCGAAAGGCTATCGGCCGGCGACGAAAATACGCAACGCTCGAATCGAGTTCGGTCGAGCCTGACACGACGAAATGCCCTGACAGCACTCTACGCGCCCTGTTGGGGGCTTTCTGTATCAAGTAATGGGCGCATGTGGGTGAAAACGATATGTCTGAAGACATCCGTATCTCGGTAGTTATCGCCGCCTTCCGGGCCGAGGCGTTTCTGATGACAGCTGTCCAGTCGGCGCTGGATCAGACGCGGTCACCGCTGGAGGTCATCGTTGTCGACGATGCCTCGCCCGATGCGACGTTCTCGATCGCCGAGGGCCTAGCGCGACGCGACCCGCGGGTACGGGCGTTGCGCCTTGAGCAAAACGGCGGTCCGGCCGCAGCGCGCAACCACGGTATTAGCCACTCTCGGGGTGACTGGGTTGCCGTTCTGGACGCGGACGATACCTTCGAGCTTGATCGCATCTAGAAAATCACCCGGTTTCTCCAGGAGCGAAAAGGCGATGTCGATATTGTCGCTGATTTCCTGGTCTGGGTGGGCAAAGACGATGTCGCATACCCGGATTTTCATATTTCAGATCTGAAAATGCCGCTTGCACTCGCGGATTTCATCGCCCGAAGTCGGCCCTATCTTCCCACGCCCGACTTCGGACTGTTGAAGCCTGTATTCCGCAAGGCTTTCCTCGATGACCATGCGATTCGGTACCCTGAAGCCATTCGCCATGGCGAAGACTACATTCTTATCGTCACGGCCCTCGTAGCTGGCGCCCGATATCATGTTCTCCCATTTCATGGCTATCGCTATGCGAATCGCACGGTGGGGCGATCGCGCACCCGGATCGATTATGGGCGGATGCAGGAGTTTGACGCAGAGTTGCGACTATGGCCGGAAATCCGTTCCGACCGAGCGGCCTGCGAGGCACTCGAGCAGCGCATAATCGCTAGTCGAGAACTCGAGTTCGAAAACATGCCGGTGTACCTGAAAGCTGCTCCGCGGCGAGGTGAGGCGTTCCTACTGGGATTTCCGGCGTTGGCTCAGTGCCTCAAGATCACGGATCAATGACCGCGTCGCGCGATATCACTGATCAATCGTTGCTCTGATTGGCCGCACTGTAAGTTACGCGCCGCTTAGAGGCCAATTGCTTGATGAAAAAATCGCGAATCTCGATCCAGAGAGGGTGGCCGATCCAGGCGCCCGCCAGCAGGCATCCGATCAAGGTGGCAGACCCCGCGGCGAGTGTCAGAAGCCACAGGACATCCGGACCCGGCGGCAGCACGTGTTTCACCAGCACCGCCGGCACCAGCCCGGCAAGCGTCACCACTGCACTTGGCCACAGCGCGCGAATGTAGGCTCCCGCCGTGGCATCCGTCATGCTAATGATGACAGCGCAGATCGCGAGCGTATGCGCGATACCGACCACGATGAAACCCGCCGCAATGGCATTCAGGCCGAAGAAGGCCGTCACCACGAGCATTCCGATTGTGGTTGCCTGGACAGCGGCGGTCGCGAGCGAGGCCAGCCCGACCCGTCCGATTGCTGTAAGCAGGCTCTGGAACTGGATTACCGGTAGGACTACCGCGCCGGCTATGGACATGAGTCTCAGGATCGGAACAGCAGGCGTCCATTGCGAGCCAAAGAAGATATGAATGACGGGGTACGCCATCAGCGAGGCGAATCCGAGAAATGGCCAGCCCAGGCCGGTGATCAGCGTGATGCTTTGCAGGTAGGGCGTGCTGACATCCCGGCCTTCGCGATAGAGCCGCGCAAAAGTGGAATAAGAAACAGTCGCCACAGAGCCCATGACATTCTGGCGGAACATGCGGACCAAGCCGCTGCCTCGGCTGAACAGGCCGACTTGCGCCAAGCCCAGCATGCGGCCGATGACAAAATCCGGTGCCGCTGCGCCGAGCTGGTTCATAACCGTTTCGGCCGTTTTCCGTATACCGAAATGGGTTACGGGCCGCCACTGCGACAAGCCGAGGCCGCGGATTCGATAGTGACCCGCCCAGGTGAGGCAGCCGATCACCGCGGTCGCCATCCCCGCGACAGCGCCCCAAGCCAGGCTGTAGTAACCGAAACCATACCAAGCGAGAAGCACGGTCAGGCCGTTCTGCACGGCGACCTGAAACAACGAGATTTTATAGCGGAGGCCGAACTCCATCTCGCGTACGAGTATGGCGTTGGTCGTGGCGCCAATAGGCAGGAGAAGAAAGGTTATCGTCAGGATTCTCAGGACGGTGCTCAAGCCGGATTCGTTGAAGAAGTCAGCTATGAGCGGGCTGCTGAAGAACAACACAGTGGCGAGAAACCAGGCAATGAGCAGGTTGACCGTGAATGCCGAACGGGCAGTTGTATTATCGAGTTTTTCGACCTGTATCAGATAGTCCGTGGTCCCCAGGTCGCGCAACATGTGCACTACGTTGACAAAGGTCAAGGCGAGGGAGTAAACGCCGATTTGGGTCGGCGTCAGCAATCGGCTCAGCACCATGATCGAGGCGAAACCGATGATGAAATCCGTATACTGTTGGGCGGTCGAGAACGCCAGCGCGCCTCGCACGCTTCTAGGATTAGAACTAGAACGATTTCGCCTTAGAAAGCGAACCGGATGGAATTTTGGCATCATGAGCGTATCTGAGAAGACCTCAGTCAACGTTGGTGCGAGGTCACTAAAAACGAAAGACAGACTTATGTTAGCTGCGAACGACTGCGGCTCGCTCATAAGTTTATGATACGGGGCCGGCACAATATTTATATTTGCGTCTCTTGGATCGACTCATTCGGCGAGAAGTCTGACAGATTTTTACGCACCTATCTATCGGGCTATTGTAATCTCTAGCGTCTTTCTAAAACTCTACGTCGGGTTCGAACGCGGAGATGTCATGCGTCTTCGTAGTGGTCACTGGTGATTTGGTAGTTCCATTTTAGCCGCTTGGATTCAGGCGGGTAGTGAAACAACAGAGCCAT
This sequence comes from uncultured Gammaproteobacteria bacterium, assembly GCA_963835375.1. Lineage (GTDB taxonomy): Bacteria > Pseudomonadota > Gammaproteobacteria > Nevskiales > Salinisphaeraceae > Salinisphaera. Next base: position 73,733 of record CAWIGB010000013.1, on the reverse strand, counting down.
GTGCTTTTCTGGACTGCGGAAGCCCCGAAGCTTGCGCATACCTTCACTGAGCGTCGAATCCACGCTGTCTACCTATCGTTGGGTCAACGGACCAAGCCCGTCTTCTTAAGGCAGCTCTTCCAGAGTGAGAAATGAATCGGATAACTGCTCCCATAATCCGAAATAATCGATTACAGCGGAGAGGTACTGGTCATTCATTCCGCCGGCGCGATTCGTGGTTTCCAGCTTGGGTGTGTCGTCTTGTTCGTTCATGGGGTCAACTTTATTGATACCCAGACACCGCAACGAAGCGCCTGCATGCCGAGTCACCGCCCAGAACCATATGTCATCCGCATTCGGGGCAAGCTTTGCCGCTAGCTCGTAGTCGCAGAGGATGTCGGTAGGTAAGAGGCCGGGCGGGTAAATAGTGCCGGCTCCACTTGTTAGAAATGTTCGCTGAGAAGGTGTGCTGCTTTCGGCTTCAGGCCATTCGGCGTATGGAGCCAGGTGGCCATTGCGGATCTGGATGTCCCAGCCGCGATGGCCCACGACGGTTCCAGGTGTTTCGGCCGCGGCTTTCACAAGTTCGCCAACGCGCCATCGCTGGATCCATAGGTCATCGTCGAAAGTCACGATATGGGCATCAGGGTATGCCTCTCGGGTGGGCAGAAGTTTTTTGTAGCTGCCCATATCCTTTTTTGTCCAAAGTATCTCGAGCCCGCGGCGCTGTTGACGCTTCAGAGAGCCAGGAATACGTCGCCCCGGGAACTGGTCTTCGGATAAAACCAGAACGACCCGAGCAGGCTTGAAATCCTGCTGGAATATGCATTCGATGGGTATCCAAGCGGCGTGTGCGCGTGCGGGAAACGTCGTCAGGCTTACGATCACATTGGAGTCGGGGTTAGGCCTGAACTTCCCTCTCGCCGATATATAGAAATGTAAACGAGATAGGCGGGCGGTGAGACGAGGCGATAAGGCTTTAACGCATGAATAGAGACTTTTTCTGGAAAGTTTCATTTTCAAAACGATGGTGGGATTCTATAGTAAGAAGAAGGCCTGATTATGCAAAATCGCACTTGATCTTCCTCCGGATCGAAATTTATGTCATCAAACACACGTAATCCAGGATGGTCAGAAGGGAGTGAAAATTTCTCAATTCGACGGCCTTCGAATTAATCGTTGTTGAATAGAAAAATAAGAAAGAAAGCCATGGCGGAGACAAAAGAGGAACGCCCGCGTGTTAATGTCCATTGAGCGACCTAGGCGTGGCCACTATCTGACTTGGCTTTCCCTTTCGATCAATTCTCATCGTTTGTAGTCTAGGCATGGCGGTGTCCAGTCGGGGCCACGAAGTTGACGATGCAGAATAGTTGGCGTGTTTGAAAGCAAGTTATCTAGTTGTTAAATACAACGTTTTTCACCTGCTGCCCTACGCAACCTACAAGGAACCCACTCAACAGGAGTCCGGCTGAAAGCGCTTGGCGCGAACGACGCAACTCGAATTCGCGACGTAGACTCCAGTACAAGCCGCGCGCCGAAGCCTTCGCGTAGTCGTTGTGATGAGTGTGCCTCGAAAGCAATCGTGGAAGACGCAGAGCCACGCTGCGCGGCTCTTCGAACATCCACGGCTCGACATCGAGTGCTAGCGTTAAGTTGTCTGCGATCCATGCAGTATCGACGTGGGCGATCGTGGGATGGCCGAGAGCTGCCTCCAGATCGGCCAAGCCGTCGCTTACAAGGCCTTGGCGCAGCATGACGCAGCCGCGTTGAAGCCGTGCGGCAGGTTCGCGCGCGGCGTCGCTGCTCAGCACGGAACCGTCGTCTACATGAATCAAATAGTGGTCCAGACGTAGATTTTTTTTGGCTTTGTGAAAGACTTGCTTGCGGTATTCGTGCTGAACTCGGAAAAGTTGGTCAGTAGTATACGTATGTCGACCGCCACCGCGGGGGCCGGCGTGTTCACGATAGACGAATGTGGGTGCGTTGACCTTGGCGCCGCGATAACCGGCTGCGCCGAGGCGAACCAGCAGATCGAGATCCTGACAGCGATGCAGTCCTTTATCGAATAGTCCGATATGCAGTAGCGCGTCGCGTCGGATGAGCATCCCGGGTATGGGCGTGTTCATGCTCAGCATCGTTTCGAGTAGAAAACGCTCCGGTTTCATATCCGGCGGCTCGTTAAGGCGCCAAGCGTCGCGATTCCAGATGTTATCCGAATCCTGAGTGTGGTAGGTGTCGCTATAAGTGAAATCGACGTCATCGCGTTCGGTGAGCAATTCGATATGCCGCGACAACGCATCTGGTAGAGCAACATCATCGTCGTCAAAAAGCCAGATATAGTCGCCTGTAGCCAGAGGGATCGCCATGTTCAGCGCCGCGGCCTTACCGCTATTTGCCGTCAGCTCGATGATTCGTGCTTGATCTCGATAACCCGCCAGGACATCACTCGTTTCATCGGTTGAGGCATCGTCAATCACGATAAGCTCGTGGAGCGGCGTCTGCTGACCGAGCAGGCTGTCCAAGGCTTCTGCGATATATCGTGCTCGGTTGTGCGTCGGTACGATCGCCGAAATCTTGAAGGCGCAATCGATCGGGTCGCGGGACCCCGGTTCGCTGTACGACATTATTATCCTCTTCGAAATTTCGAACTAGAGTATCGTTGAAAGCTTGTGACGAGAAGCGTCTCTCGCGAGTTGTCGGTCGTCAGGGTTGCACCAATTCCAGCATAGTCCGGGTCGAGCATGTGTCCATAAAATAAAATGTTTCTGCCCATTATAAAAAATTAATTATGCAGACTAATATTTATAAAAATAATCGAGTCAGGCGGTGGTTTTTCCGAAGAAAAGTCAGGATCGTCGTTTTCCGGAAATGTCAGCGCCCGGTGCGCCTCCACCGATCATCGCCATCACGGCCATGCGAATTCCGATGCCGTTGCGGACCTGTTCCAGGATCAGCGACTGATCCGAATAAGCCACTTCGGCGGTGATCTCGACGCCGCGATTGATCGGGCCGGGGTGCATGATCAAGCTGCGTGTTCGGCGGCGTGGGCCAGGTTGGCTGGTGTCAAGCCGAATTCGTGGTGGTAGTCGGCGACGCCGGCCAAGGCATCGCCTTCAATCCGTTCGCGCTGGATGCGCAGTCCCATGACGATGTCGGCATCGGTCAGGCCGGTGCGAACGTCAGTGGTGGCGGTGACGCCGAGCGCGCTTGGGTCGGGCGGCAGGAACCGCTCGGGGCCGATGACGCGGATGTCGGTGGTGCCCAGCGTGCGCAGGGCGTGAATCGTGGAGTGTGCGACGCGTGAATGCGCGACGTCACCGACGATGGCGATCTTGAGATTCTCGAAGTCCGGGCGATGACGCCGGATGGTGAAGACATCCAGCAGGCCCTGCGTCGGATGGGCGTGGCTGCCGTCGCCGGCATTGATGATGGCGACATGCGGCGCGGCGTGGGCAGCGAAGCGTGCGGCGGCCCCGTTCTCGGGATGGCGGATCACGAAGATGTCGGCGCCCATGGCTTGAAGCGTGAACAGGGTGTCGAGGTCGTCCTCACCCTTGGTGCGCGAGGAGGTGGCGACATCCATGTTGATCACGTCGGCGGACAAGCGTTTGGCGGCCAGCTCGAAGGTGGTGCGCGTGCGCGTCGAATTCTCGAAGAACAGATTGAACACCGTCTTGCCGCGCAGCAGTGGCACCTTCTTCGGTGGGGCGCCGACCTCCGGGACGAGCGATTCCGCCGTATCCAGAATCTGTTCGAGCAGAGGCCTTGGTAGTCCCTCGGTCGTCAACAGATGACGAAGATGGCCGTGGGCGTCGAGCTGGATGTCCGTATTCATGGGCGGTCTCTGGCAGTCGTTTCGACCTGTTTTCGTTGCGCCGACTCGGTGGGGCGAGCGCACCAGGGCGGTAGTGTACCGATTGCGGCGTGGTTGGGGCACGATCCAGCTGTCGGGCGGTGAACAGGGCGGAGCGGTGTTCGCTCACCCGACGCATCGGCTCGGGGGTTCGCGTCGATCCGTGTCGCTCCGCCGGCGCAGACACCGTCGCGATCCGGAAAGAACCTCAGCGCATGGTCAGCCGCAGTGGTTCCGGGCCTGTCAGTTTGATCTGGCGACTCTTGTCGAGGTCGAGCTTCAGGCCTGCGGCGTCGGGCGCAAACGGCAACTCGCGCGCGCCGCGGTCGACCAGCACGGCCAGTTTCACCGCCGCGGGACGGCCATAGTCGAACAGCTCGTTGAGCGCCGCACGCACGGTTCGCCCGGTATAAAGCACATCGTCGACGAGGATGACGGTCTTGCCTTCGATATCGGCCGGGATATGCGATGGGCCGACGCTGGGATGCAGCCCGACCATCGAGAAATCATCGCGATAGAAGCTGATGTTGAGGGTGCACATGGGGCTTGCCAGCTCGAAATGCTTGTGCAGGCGTTCGCCGATCCATGCGCCGCCGGTTTCGACGCCGACGATCACGACCTGCGGGTGCTCGGCGACCAACGGCTCCACCTGAGCGGTCAGTGCAGCCAGTGCGGCATCGACATCGAAGCTTTCGGCGGGGTCGGTCATCGGCTGCTCCCTGGGCTTTATAGGATTAGAGTATGCGCGAGTTGCGTTGTTAAAGAGAAGGCGGGGGTTGCGGCGCCTGCGTATGAATCGGCTCAGGCCGATCCGATTCGGCCGGTCAACCAGCTTTCCAGAATCGTCTGGGCGGCCATGGCGTCGATATCGCCTTTGGCGAGTCGTTTACCCCGACTACCCGAAGCGCGGGCCGCGCGCAGTCGCTCACCGGCCTCGATGCTGGTATAGCGCTCGTCCACGGTATGCACAGCGACCCGGTAGCGCCCCCATACCTCCTCGGCGAAATTGCGTGCACGATTCGTCATCTTCTGGGTTTGCCCATCCACATTCAATGGCAGCCCCACCACGAGCGCGCTCGGGCGCCATTCCTCGATCAGCGCGTCGAGCGCGCTCCAGTCCGGCATCCCGTCGCGGTGCGTCAGCGTCGTCAGTGGCTGTGCGCTTCCCGTGACGGTGCTGCCTACTGCGATGCCGACCCGTCGTTTGCCATAGTCGAAACCGAGCGCGACTCCGGCCTCAGGCATGGCCGGCGAGGCCGGAAAGCTGGTGCGCGGACACGCCCAGCAGCCCGGCGGCATCGGCCCAGCGCCGCTCGATCGGCGACTCGAAGATGATGCGTTGTTCGGCGGGCGTGGTGAGCCAGCTGTTGGCCAGCATTTCCTGTTCCAGCTGGCCTTCGCCCCAACCGGCGTAACCCAGGGCGATGAGAAACGCACTGGGGCCGAATCCGTTGCCGATCGCTTCCAGAATATCGCGCGAGGTGGTGATCGCGAGGCCGCCGTCGATATGCAGGCTCGATTCCCAGTCGCCTTCGTCGCGATGCAGTACGAAGCCCCGCTCGGTCTGTACCGGGCCGCCCCAGTACACCGGCAGGTCACGCGCGACGTGCGCCTCGATGTCGAGCTGCGACAGCATGTCGGCCACGCCGAGATCGCTGGGCTTGTTGATCACGAGCCCCATCGCGCCGTCGTCGTTGTGCTCGGCGAGAAAGGTGACGCTGTCGGCGAATTCGCCTTCGACGCGGCCGGGCATGGCGAGCAGGAACTGGTTCTTGAATTGCATTGCATCCATACGCCGATTATCGGCCCACGCCGGGGGCGGCGGCAAATGCTCTTTCCCCTGTTCGGGACGACTTGCGGGGCGCGAACCTGGCCGAAGCGTCTTGTCGACGTCCTCGACTCTCCGGCTGCCATGCAGCTCGCTGGTTGGCAGCATGGCCCGACAAGCTGATCATGTGCTGGAGCCAGCGTAAGGAATTCTGCCTTGAACTCGGATTCTGGCGTTTTGGCCCGATTGCCTTGGCGGATGGCGTATCAGAATCCAAGATTCAGGCATCTTTCGGCCTGCTCCTGAGCGCCGAGCGTTGCGCCCGTCAACGGGGCATAGGAGCCGAATGACGTTGCCTCGATCTTGATTTCAGTCGGCAACGTGTCGGATACGGCTCGACTCAGTCGGGTATGGAAATGACGGTTTCCGACCACTCGCCCGGCCAGGATTACGGCCCCGGGGTTCAGGGCTATCGTCGTATTCGCGATGGCCCAGGCGAGCGCCTCAATCACCGCGTCTGCTGTGGGCCCGAGCGGATCGCTTTCGAATACTCGGATCAGTTTGTCGGTATCGATCGAGGAATCGACCGGCGAAGCGATTTCCAGTTCGATCAAACGCTGCGCCAGGGTCTGGCCTGGGGCGACCTGAAGATACCCGATTTCTCCGGCCAGGCCCGAGGCCCCGCGATAAATCGCCCCGTTGACATACAAGGCAGCACCGATACCCGCGCCGATGAAGACATAAAGAAAATTCGGTTGCGACTGCATGATGCCGATGCGACTTTCCGCAAAAGCAGCCCAGTTCACGTCGTTATCGATCACCAGTGGGGCGGATTCGAGCCCGAAGATCTTGGCACCGACCTCGACGTGGCCGGCCGGGAAAGGAGAGTCGGGCAGGTCGATCACCTGTCCGGTCCCGGGATCGACCGGGTCGGCCACAGAACATGTGGCACTCAGGCAGGGGCCGGCCGCCTGGGGTCGGCCTTCAGAAAGCAGCGCGCGACTTCGCTGGACAAGCAGCTCGGGGGTCGTTTCCGGGCCGAGCGCTTCAACGCGTTCCCAGAGTATGCGCCGCGCCAGATTGCAGACGCGCAGACCGATCCAGTCGTGGTCCATCGCCAGACTCAGCGTATGGCCGCGTGCCGGATTGATGTCATACAGCACGGGCGCGCGCCCTCGCTGCCCGCTCTGTACTCCGGATTCCTTGATGAGCGCCGCTTTGAGAAGCCGTTTGGCGGACTCCGAGGCTGTCGGGCGAGAGATGCCGATATCGGCAGCGATAGCGGCGCGAGACGTCGCACCCTGGGCAATCAAGTGCTGGAAGAACTGCCGATCGACTTCCGTGATCGCGGCGAGCGACTGTTCATCGAATGGCTTGGGCTGCTCTGCGGTCATAGCACTTTCGTCGCAACGGGCTGAATGAAGCGTGACACCTGGCCGGTGTAAAAGCTATCGTCGCAATTCAATAGTTAGTGCTACTTACAAAATATGATGGAGGTTCCCGTGTCGGATACCGCATTAGCTGTCTCGGCAACCACGTTGCCCGAGGATCTGTCGGCGGCAATCCGCTCGCTGAAGCAAGAGGCCCGGGAACAGATCGGGGACGTCGAGAGTCTGTTCAAGACTGTCGAGGCCTTCATCAAGCGGGAAGTGGAGGATATCGAGGCTGTTCGCGCCAAGGGCGGCGATGTATGGCCGCAGGTCGACTACGACGACCTCGCGAACGGTCACGTGACCGATGAACAGATCCGCTATATCAAGCGGCGCGGTTGTGCGGTGATCCGTCGTCATTTCCCGCATGAGCAGGCGCGCGCGTGGGACCGTGGGCTGGTGTCCTATCTGGATGACAACGATTTTGACACCGTCTATCGCGGGCCCGGTGACGACTTCTTCGGCAGCCTGTCGGCCTCGCGGCCGCCGATTCTTCCGATCTATTGGTCGCACCCGCAAATGGAAGCACGCCAGCACGCCCGCATGGCGCAAGTCCAGTCGTTCATGAATCGACTGTGGCAATACGAATCCGAGGGCCAGACGTGGTTCGATCCCGACCGTAATCTGCTCTATCCCGATCGCGTGCGTCGTCGTCCGCCCGGAACCACTTCGGATGGTCTGGGGGCGCACGTGGATTCCGGCGCGATCGAGCGCTGGCTTCACCCGGCCTATCAGAAAGTCTTTCGGCATGTCCTGAACCACGAGTTCGACCAGTACGATCCGTGGGATGCGGCATGGCGTAGCGAGGTCAGCGAATACGACAGCTCGACCATGTGCTCGGCGTTCCGGACGTTTCAGGGCTGGACGGCACTATCGGATATGGGTGCCGATCAGGGCGTGCTGCATACGGTGCCCATTCCAGCCGCCATCATCCATGTGCTCCTGCGTCCGTTGCTCCGCGATGTGCCGGAAGATTCTCTATGCGGTGCCGTGCCGCATCGGGTATTGCCGATCAGCGACGAATGGCATCCACTGCTCATGCGCGCGCTTACCGGCATTCCAGCGTTGAAGGCGGGGGATTCGGTGTGGTGGCATTGCGACGTCATCCATTCGGTGGCCCGGGTGGCAGATCAGCAAGGCTGGGGCAACGTGATGTATATCCCGGCGGCCCCCTGGTGCGATCGCAACGCGAAATACGCGCAGAAGGTCCGGGCAGCCTTCGAAAAAGGCTGCTCGCCGGACGATTTCCCGGCGGAGCATTACGAAGCCGACTGGGCGACCCGCTTCAGACCGGCCGAACTGAACGATAACGGTCGACGCGGTATGGGCATGGATTGAATGCGCCCCGTGGCGAACGCAACCGCTCCGACATCACGCCGGATGGTCGGCTGACGGATGCTCTTTGATCCAGAGCCGCCCGATCATGGCCCCGGCCCGCGCGTTGTCGTACGACTGGTCGATACGCGCGGCCGGGGCCTCAGGCCGAGGTTTGAACCCTAGCGGGTCAGGCGTTTCTCGATGGCGTCGAACAGCTGCGCACAGATGTTGATGCCGAACTGGGCCTCCAGTTCGCGCACGCAGGTGGGGCTGGTGACGTTGATTTCGGTCAGCTTGTCGCCGATCACGTCGAGGCCGACGAACAGCAGTCCCTTGTCCCGCACGTAAGGCCCGACTTCGCGCGCGATCTTCAGATCGGCCTCGGTCAGTTCACGGCCGACGCCGCGACCGCCGGCGGCGAGGTTGCCGCGCAGTTCGCCCTGGGCCGGAACGCGGGCCAGGGCGTAGCCGACCGGTTCGCCGTCGACCAGCAGCACGCGCTTGTCGCCGTCGGTGATCTCGGGCAGATAAGCCTGCGCCATGGCATAGCGGGTGCCGTGCTCGGTGAGCACTTCGAGGATCACGCTGGTGTTGTCGTTGCCCTCGGTGACGCGGAAGATGCGCGAGCCGCCCATGCCGTCCAGCGGCTTGAGCACGACATCGCGATACTGTTTGATGAAGCGGCGAAAGGCGTCGGCGCGCCGGGCGACCAGCGTTGGCCCGCACAGATGGGCGAAGCGGTTGATCGCCATCTTTTCGTTCACGTCGCGCAGCGCGTCGCAACGATTGACCACCAGCGTGCCTTCGCTCTCGGCCAGTTCGAGAATATAGGTCGCGTAGATGTATTCGGTATCGAACGGCGGGTCCTTGCGCATCAGGACCACGTCCAGATCGGCCAGGGGGATCGTATTCGATTCGCCGGTGAAGGCGAACCAGTCGTCGTTGTCATCCGCCACCCGCAGCGTGCGGCCCGTGCCGTAGCCCACGCCATCGGCCACGAACAGATCGCTCATAGTGAAGTAGTGGATGGTGTAGCCGCGGCGCTGGGCTTCGAGCAGCAGGGCGAGCGTCGTGTCCTTGTAGGGCGTGATGTCCTCGATCGGATCCATCACCACGCCGAGCGAATACGCCATTGCAGATTCCTTTGGCGGATCGGGCCGCCGTGCAGTGTTCTATGCCGCGCATGGTAGCGCAGCCGGCGAGCTTATCTGCCATCGGGCTTCGATACGGCCGTAGCGCGCGCCCGGCTTGCGTTGCTTTGCCGACGTGTGTTTTTCCACATATGCACACAGATTCACGCTGATTGAAGAATAAGCAGCGTGCTCTGCGAGCGCCGCGTAGCCAGGTGGCCGGGTTCTTCCACGGTGCGGCAAAGCGAAGCGAGCCGAGTCATCTGCGTGATCTGTGTCGATCTGCGGATATATTCTTCGAAGAACGAAGCCGCTCAGCCGGCCAGGTCGCCCCAGGCCGTCTGTAGCGCGGCGAGTGCCGCCATGCCGGCGGTTTCGGTGCGCAGTACGCGCGGGCCGAGCGCCAGGGGCTGCCAGCCGGCGGTGGCAGCGTGTTCGATCTCGTCGTTCGAAAGCCCGGCTTCGGGCCCGACCAGCAGGGCGATGCGCGTCGGCCGGCGTTTGGGCGCTGAGGCCCGCTGTGGCCTCCGGCGCCAGCATCAGCAGACGATCGGCCTCGGGCGGGCTTTCGATGAGCGGGCGATGAGCTCGCTTGCCTCGGCCAGCGTCGGGCAGACCAACCGGCCGCTCTGCTCGGCCGCCGATTCGACCACCCGCTGCCAGTGGCTGTGCTTCTTGGCCAGGCGCGCGCCATCGAGCTTGACCTGGCCGCGGGCGGTGAACACGGGCTGGATCGCGGTCACGCCCAGCTCCACCGCCTTGGCCAAGGCGAAATCCATCCGATCGCCGCGGGCGACGGCCTGGAGCAGGGTGATCTCGAGCGGCGATTCACGGCGGGGTGTGGTGCGCTGGTCGATGCGGGCCTCGGCGCGCTTGCGATCGGCCGCCACCAGCGTGCTGATGTATTCCGCGCCATCGCCGTTGAACAGCACGACTGCATCGCCGGCCGCCAGCCGAAGAACGGTCGCCAGATGATGGCGTTTGTCGTCGGGCAGGGTAAGCGTTGGCCTTCGGCCAGATCCTGGGCCACGAAAACCCGGGGGACGTGCTTTGCGCGAGCCACGGCGCGTCGCTCAGGCAGCGATCAGCGGCTTGATCAGCACCGCTGAATTGCGCTGGTAGTTGTACAGCGCGCGCTTGGCCAGCGGCAGCGCCTCGATGCTCGACGGCACAAAGCCATGTTCGACGAACCAGTGCGGTGCCCGCGTCGTCAGCACGAACAGCTGGGCCAGACCGGCTGCGCGGGCGCGTTTCTCGATCTCGGCGAGCAGGATCGGCGGCGCGGTTGCCGCCGCGATAGGCGGGATGCACCGCGACACAGGCCAGTTCGCCCACGGCTTCCTCGCGGATAGGGCATGAGCGCGCAGCAGGCGGTGATCAGCCCGTCGCGGGCCATGACCACATAGCGCTCGATGTCGAGCTCGATCGCTTCACGCGAGCGCGGCACCAGCAGCCCGGCTTCGGCCAGCGGCTCGATCAGCGCCAGCACGCCGCCCAGATCCTCGGGTGTCGGCCGTGCGCACCGCATCGTAGGTATCGGCGGCGACCATGGTGCCGAGCCCGTCGCGCGAATACAGCTCGCGCAGCAGGGCGCCGTCGGTCTCGAAGCTCACCAGATGGCTGCGCTCGACGCCGGCACAGCAGCGCCCGGATGGCGGCCTCCAGCCGGGCCCGGTCGGCCGACAGCAAGCTCGCCATTGTCTGCGTCCAGCATGGCACGCGCCGCATCGACGGTCAGGCCCGGGCGAGGATTCCGCAAAGCGCGCATGCATCGCGGCGCCTGGATGCATGAGCACGAACTTGTCGGCCGCCAGGGCGGTCGCGGTCGCACCGGCCACGTCCTCGGTGACGAGGTTGAAGATCTCGCCCGACGGCGAATAGCCGATACAGGACAACAGCACGATATGGCCGCGCGCGAGATGCGCATTGATGCTGGCGGCGTCGATACGCCGCACCTCGCCGGTATGACCGTGATCGACGCCGTCGACCACGCCCATCGGCCGGGCCGTGACCAGATTGCCGCTGGCGGTGGAGATGCGGGCGCCGCCCATCGGCGTGCTCGCCAGACTGGTCGACAGATGCGCCTCGTAGGCCATCTGCAGGCTGCCGACGGCCTGGCGCACGCAGGCCAGCGCGGCGGCATCGGTCACCCGCACGCCGTGCGAGAAGCGCGGCGTCAGGCCGGTCGCGGCCAGCGCGGCGTCGATCTGCGGGCGAGCGCCGAACACGATCACCAGCCGTACGCCGAGGCTGGCAAGCAGGGCGATGTCGTAGATCAGGTCAACGAAACGCGGCGATGCCGCGGCCTCACCTGGCAGATGGATGACGAACGTGCGTCCGCGATGGGCATGCACATAGGGCGCACAGGCACGCAGGGCGGCCACCATCGCGCCCTGGTCGATCGCTAGCGGGTTGTGGTCGCGGCTGGATTGCATCGCGGCATTAGAGCAAAAAACACGGGGCGCGGGCGAGCCGCGCGGCCGTCGGCCTCAGCTCGGCCGACAGAATCGCTGCACCAGTTCGCGCAGGATCGACTGCATTGGTGCGATCGCGCGACAGCGACAGATATTCGTTCGGCTGATGGGCCAACGCAATGTCGCCCGGACCGAGGATGACCGTATCCATGCCGATGGCATTGTAGAACGCGCCTTCGGTGCCGAAATCCACCGCCGCGGCCTCGTGGCCGGTGAGTTCCTCGCAGGCGGTGACGATCGGCGAATCGGGCGGGTGTTTCCAGGGCCGGGGTGCCGGCGAACAGTGCCGAAAAACGTACCTCGCAGTCGCTTTGCGCCAAGGCGTCGCGAACCCGGCTGCGCAGGGATTCGCGCAGTTCATCGATCGCGTCGCCCGGCAGAAAACGCAGGTCGATATCGAGTCGACAACGGGCCGGAATGCGGTTGGCCGCGTCGCCGCCGCGCACCGTGCCCAGATTCAGCGTCGCGTGCGGCACCGGGAAACCGTCGGCCGGATCGCGTTCGGACAGTTCGTCGCGCAGCGCACGAATCGCGCCGATCGCGGTGTGCATGGCCTCGATGGCATTGGCGCCGTGGGCCGGATTGCTCGAATGCCCCGAGGCGCCGATGGTCTCGATCGTTTCCATGAAGATGCCCTTGTGCTGCCGGATCGGCACCAGGGACGTCGGTTCACCGATCACGCAGTAGCGCCCGGCGGGGATGCCCGCATCGGCCAGCGCCCGGGCGCCGTCCATGCCGCATTCCTCGTCGGCGGTGAGCATCAGCGACAGTGGCGCGTCGAGCTCATGCCCGGCGTACTCGGCGGCCACGCCCGCAGCCAGGGCCACGAAGCCCTTCATGTCGGTGGTGCCCAGACCGTACAGCCGGCCGTCGCGCTCGGTGAGCGTGAACGGATCGGAGTCCCAGCCGGTCTCGTCGTAGGGCACGGTATCGATATGCCCGGCGAACACCAGACCGGATTCGGAACGGCGCTCGGCCGGGCCGAGACGGGCGATCAGGTTGACCTTGTCGTCGCGTTCGCCGATGGCGCTGATGTCGCAGTCGAAGCCCGCCGCGTCGAGACGCGCGGCGAGCATTTCGATCGCACGGCGGTTGCCGCGATCGAGCGCGGGATCGTCGCTGCTGATGGTGGGTTCGGCGACGAGCTCGTCGAGCGTGTCGCGCCAGTTCAATGCGGGCATGGGCCAACAGTCGCGGGCGGAATCGGAACAGCGATCATACCGTGTCGCAACGGTGCCATGCCTAATCGTCGAATCGGCACATGCCCCGAGATGGCTCGCTCGCGGCTGGCGCGAGCCGGTTCAGGGGGGCGTCGTCCGACCCTCGGACCCGAAGCGGGTGCCGGGCGGCCTGCCATTACGGGCCGCGCGGCGGCGACGCCCGCGGGACGGTTGCGCGGACATGATCTCAACCGAGCGAGCGACGGGCCGGACCGTCGCTCTTGTCATGGCTTCCGGTTGTGGCTTCCAGCACGCCGTTCAGCTGGCGTCGCGCACAAGAGCCCGGCTCAGTTGCTGTGCCAGCGGGTCGCCGCGTGCTGCGGCGCGATGAACGGGCAACGTGCACAACACGGCCGCGCCTTCGCCCAGCGCTCGCCGGGCGACGAGCGCGGCCCCGCGATGAATCCACCCCATCACCATGCCGGCGCGCACGTCGTCGGCGAAATCGTCGGTGCGGAAGCCCAGCAGCACGTGGCCGGGTGTGATCGCGGCGAAGGCATTACCGAGCATCGGCGGCCCGGGGATGTCGGCATAGGCGCCGGTCCGGCGCAGCCAGGAAAAGCCGGAAGCCCAGTCCCCGCGCCAGACCGAGCTTTCCCGCGAGACGACGGCAGCGCGCGGGAATTCCGGGTAGACCGGTACCACGCCGGGGGGCGAGGGGATGGCATCGGTATCATCCACGAGCAGCAGCAGCTTCGCACCGCGCCGCACGCGCTCGACGAGTTCGTCGTCGAGACGGGTCGCCACCAGGACCTGCGCCTGATCCGGGTGTTGGACGACCGGTATACCCGCGTCCTCCAGCCACTGTGACAGGTCGGGGCTGGATGGCCAGACCACGGGCGGCGGGGCGCCGGAGCCGGCCTCGGGCATCACTGTCAGGGCAATCTCGCCCAGCGCGCGCGGATGCCCGACGCGATCGACCAGCGTGAGGTGCAGTCGTGCTTCGCCCGGCGTGTGGTCCGCGGGAATATCGAGCGGCAGCGCCGGCAATGCCTGAACGCCTCGATCCAGGCGTGGCAAGAGCTGTTCGCGATAGTCGGCTTGATTGTCCCAGCGCCATTGCAGGCGTGCGCCCTCAAGTGGCGCCGCGTCATCGTGCGCGACGCCAAGCGCAACCGGGATCCGCTCCCCGGGGTACACGGCATGGCGGGGCAGTCGTGGCAGCAGCGCGGTCGGGGCATTGACCGCCGCGAAACGTTCGGCGAAGTCGCGCGGATTTCGCGCCATGTCCATCAGGCCGTTGGCTTCCCAGTGGACGTCGGTCAGCTCGGTCATCACGTAGCCGGCGATCCCCGCCTGGGCGCGCATGGATTCGATTTCGTATTTCAGCGCCTGGAACTGCTGTTCCTGGGTGGCGGCGATGAAGCCATCCAGCGATCCGAAGACACGATCCAGATGATACTGCCGGAAACGCATCTCGATGCCATGGGCCAGCATCACGCCCTCGCCCCAGTCGCTGCCGGTATCGAACCACCAGGGCTCGCGCCCTGCAGCGTCGCGCAGGGCGTCGATTCGAGGCAGCCCCCAGTTGCCGAATTCCGAGAGGATCAGGGGCTCGTCGCAGGCCGTCTCGGCATCACCATGCGGGCTGAACAGAGGATAACGGCGTTCGGCGAAGGCCGAGACGAACGCATCCCACTGATCGCGCCGATCCGGAATGCCGCGATAGAAGTGGTAGTCGGCAATATCGGTGCGCAAGTGAAAATTGGGTTCGCAGGGCGAGTTGTCGACCACCAGCCGGGACGGGTCGAGGGTCTTGATCCGGCGGAATGCCCGCTTGAGCCAGGCGCGCTGATCGCCGTCCCGGGTCAGGTCGGTGCCCCAGTCCTCGTTGACGAGGGTCCAGGCGATGATCGAGGGGTGATGATCGTCCCGGGCGATCATGCCTTCGAGAGTGGCCAGGCCGCGTGCCGCGGCGGCTGCCGACCATTGCCCCCAGTTCGGCATCTCGCACCAGAGCAGCATCCCGAGCCGATCCGCGACGTCGAGATAACGCGGATCCGGAACCTTGATATGACAGCGCAGACAGTTGAAGCCCATGGCTTTCGCCTTGCGCAGCTGATCCTCAAGGAAGGACGCCGACGGCGGCGTGCATAGCGTACCGAGGTAGTAATCCTGGTCGAGGGCGCCGCGCAGCACGAACGGCTCGCTGTTCAGCAGCAGTTCGCCGCCCTCGGCGACGATGCTGCGAAAACCGGTCTTGCGGTGAAGCGCGTCGACCACAGTGCCATCGCGCACCAGTTCGACGCTGACGTCGTAGCGCACCGGGTTGTCCGGCGACCAGAGCATGGGCGAGGCGACGTTCGCCTGCAGGTCGTATTCGTCTGCGGCGCCGGCATGCGCGCACTCGGCGACCGTCGTGCCATCCGGGGCCCGGACGCAGAGACGAAGCCGTTCGTCTGCCGCGGCCCGGCCATCGCCGTGCAGCCTGCCCCGGGCCCGGCACACGCCGGCGCCCTCGGAGCCGAGTTGGGAGCCGAGTCGCAGGGATGCGATGTGCCGAACGGGGCGGGCCTCGATCCAGAGCGACTGCCAGATGCCGCCGAGCGGTCCATACCAGCTCTGCTTGCCGTGGGGTATCGCGGCGAAACCGGGCGTGCCGTCGGCTTGCGGGCGCGGCGACGGTAGCGTGACCCGAATTTCCAGCAGGAACGCCTCGCCCGGCGTCGCGTGCGCGCTGATATCGCAGGCAAAGGGCAGATAGCCGCCCTCGTGGCATGCGACCCGGATTCCGCTGGCGAACACCTCCGTGCGGTAATTCGATGCGCCGATGCACAGGTGAATCGACGCGCCGGCCCAGGCGGCCGGCACCGTGATGCGACGACGGTACACGCCGGTCCCGAAGGCCGTTCTGAGCTCAGCATACTGTGCCTGCCAGACCCCGGGGATCACGATGTCCGGCATCGGCTGGAGCATGTCGCCTTCTGCTTGGAATTCGAACGCCCAGGTGCCGTCGAGGCTGATCCGGGGGCGGTGGGTGGACCTCCGAGGGGCGACATCGCCGCCCCCGCTTTTGGTAGCGAAAAACACGGGGCAGGTCTCCTCGACGGGCTCAGCGACGACCGGACAGGATGGTGTCGACGCGTTTCTGGGCCGCCTTCAGCGCCGCGTCCTGGCTCTTGCCGGTAAGGTAGGTCGCCTGCAACTGTTGGTTGAGGGCGTCCTCGATGCCCGCCTGGGAGCGCGTTGCTCCGGGTATGCCGCGGGCTTCCTTGGTCGTGCTCAGGATGGCTTCGCGATGGGGCAGGTTGCGGAAGGCGTCACTCTTGAGAACCGACTTGCGCACCGGCAGATGACCCGTATGGGACCAGGCCAGGTCGTTGTCGTAGAAGTACTTCAGTAGCTTCGCTGCGGCGTCGCGCTGATCGCCGGTGGCACCGCCCCGGGGCATCACCCAGCAGTGGCCGTCTGCCCACACGGCGGGCTTGGAGTACAGCGTCGGGAAGGTCGAGACGGCGTAGCTGCTCAGCGCACTCGCCTTGTTGGAAGCCTGCTGGTCGTAGTCGTTGATTACCCACGTGCCGTTGATGATCACGCCACCCTTGCCGTCGAGGAATGCCTGCTGCGCATCGGTGTAGTTGTACTGAGCCGCCATGTAGCCCTTGTCGATGAGCTTGTTGATCAGAGCGAGCGCCTTGTGTGCGTCGGGGGAGTCCAGGTTGGCGTGTTTCAGATCCGGGTCGACCAGGTGGCCGCCCTGTTGCCAGACCAGCGTCTCGAACAGCCGGGTCACCATGGGATCGACCGAGCCGGCGAGCAGAATGTAGGGCTTGCCCGTGGCCTGCTTGAATTGCTTCGCCTGCGCCATGAGTTGGTCGACGCTGCTCGGGATCTCGGGCTGGCCGTCATCGCCGACCAGGCCAGCTTTCTTGAGCAGGCCGGTATTCATATGCCAGAGGATGGCGTGCAGGTCGAAGGGCAGGGCGTAGATCTTGCCATTGAAGGTCACGCTCTTGAGCGCCGCCGGCACGAAGTCGTTCGTGTTGATGCCGACCTTGGTGAACAGGCTGTTCAGGGGCGTTAGCAGGTGGCGCGCCACATAGTCGGCCAGGTGGCTTCGGTGCATCACCGCGACCGTCGGTGGGTTGCGGTTCATGAATGTGGCGTTCAGCCGGTTGTAGTAAGTGCCCCAGTCGACCGCCTGCGTCTTGACGGCGATGTCGCCCTTGTGCTCGGCGTTGAACTTGTTGGTCAGGACCTGAATGATCCCGCACTCACCCACCGCCTTGTCGAGGTTGGTGACGTTGGCGTACTGGTCGTTGCAGCTACCGAAAAAACGGAACAGCGTGATGTCGGTGGCGGCAAGGGCCGGCGCCGTAGCGGCCAGTCCCAGGGTTGCCGTGAGTGCCACGGCCAGCAGTTTTTTCATCTTCATGGGGTCTCTCCTCAGGTGCACGGGGACGGGTGGCCCGCCCTTGCGGTTTTTATGCAAAAGCATCATTTGCCCGAGGACATGGCGATGCCCCGGACGATATAGCGCTGAAAAATGAGGTAGACGATCAGCACGGGGGCGCTGGCGAAGACGGCCGTGGCCATGAGGAAGCCCAGCCCCTCGGACTGAGCAAAGTTGCCCTGCAGGCTCGCCAGTCCCGTTGTGATGGTGTAGTGGTTCTCCTGCGTGGCCGATACCAGCGGCCAGAGGTAGTCGTTCCAGGAGTAGAGGAACGTGAAAATGCCGAGTGTGGTCAGAGCCGGCCGGGCCAGCGGCAGCATGACCTTGAAGAAGATCTTCAGTCGGCTCGCGTTGTCCAGGATCGCCGCTTCCTCGAGTTCCTTTGGCACGGCCTTGAAGAACTGCATCATCAGGAACACGCCGAAGGGCACCGCCAGGCGCGGTGTGACCAGGGCGATGATGGTGTTGTTCATGTGCCAGCTCGCGAACATCGTGTCCAGCGGGATGAATACGGCCTGTTCCGGCACGGTCAGGCCCGCGATGATGAAGATCAGCATGAAGCGCGCGCCGCGGAAGGGAATACGGGCCAGGGCGTAGCCGCCCAGCGACGAGAGGACCAGCGTGATGCTGGTCATGAGCACGGCGACGCCGACGCTGTTGAGAAACCAGCGCGTGACCTTGGCCGTGTCGAAGATCTGGATGAAGTTGTCCAGCGTGAACGGCACGGGCAGCAGCCCCGCCGTGGTATGCATCAGCACCTCGTTGGGCTTCAGCGACATCGCCAATACCCAAAGCATCGGAACGAGCCAGAGGAACGCGGCGACGGTGAGGACGACGAGGGTCACTATGCGTCCGGTGTCCGGACGGCGGTGGGTCGATTCGTTGCGCATCGGTTCAGTCCTCCTTCCGCGAGAAGTACAGCTGAGTCAGCGACGCCACGAGCATCACCACGAACAGCACCATGGCGCCGGTCGAGGCATAGCCGAGATGCCAGTCGCGGAATCCGTTTTCGTAGATGTACTGCACCAGCGACCGGGTCGACCCCGCGGGGCCACCCTTGGTCATCAGGAAGGGCTGACCGAAGACCTGGAAGTGCAGAATGATCTCGATGAGGACGACAAGAACCGTGGTCCGGTGGAGCGCGGGCCACGTGATATAGCGGAAAGTCTTCCAGCGGCTGGCGTTGTCGAGTTTCGCCGCCTCGTAGAGGTCACCCGGAATCTGCTGGAGTCCGGCGGTGAACAGCATCAGCGGCAGTCCGAGACTCCACCACACCGTGGCGATCACAAGAGCGAGCATGGCGAGGTGCTGGTCGTTCAGCCAGTCCAGCGGCGGAATTCCGATGGTGCCAAGCGCCTGCGCGAGGATGCCCTGGCTCGGGCTCAGCACCATCTGCCAGATCAGGGTGACCACCGTGACCGAGACGATGCTGGAGGAAAAGAAGATGGCGCGAAACACCGCATTGGTCCGCGTCGGCCGGCTCAGCGCCAGGGCGAGCGCCAGCGCGAGGGCCGTCGTTATCGGCACGGTGAGCACGACGAAGTAGAACGTGTTGGTCAGGGCGTTCCAGAACGCCGGGTCGGACAGCATGTCGCTGTAGTTCTGCAGGCCGACCCAGCCGAGGGGGCCTGCCAGAAGGTCCCATTGATGCAGGCTCAGGAAAAACCCGCGAAACAGCGGGTAGATCAGAAAGACCGCATACACGATCAAAAACGGCGCCAGGAAGGCATACCCGGAAACCGTGTCCGGCGAAATAAGCGGCCGGCGCGGCGCTGCCCCGGAATTTACGTCGGCCGGCCGGTCGGATGATGTGTCGATTGCCATGATGAGCCCCTCGCCCTCAGGCGATCGCGGCGGCGTGCGACAGGGCGGGGCAGGCGTTGCCCTGCCCGTCGAACAGATGACAGGCCGAGTCGCTGAAGGCGAGCTGGATATGCTCCCCGGCAGTGTGCGTGGAACGTCCTTCATCGCGGGCGATGACCACCGAGTCTTCGCCGAGGCGAACATGCAGCAGGGTCTGATCGCCCAGATGCTCGACGACTTCCAGCGTGCCGGCGAGCGTGCCGCCAGCGGCGGGCCGCACGTGCTCGGGGCGCAGGCCCACGGTGACGGTTTCGCCCGCGGAGACCGCCGAGCCGTCCCGCGCGATATGCAGGCGTCCGCCGTCCGCCAGCTCGACCCCGACCCCGTCGGCGTCGTGACCGGTGACCGTGGCGGCAAGCAGGTTCATGCTCGGTGAGCCGAGAAAACCGGCTACGAACAGATTGCAGGGCGCTTCGTACAGGTCCGCCGGCGCGCCGGCCTGCTCGATGCGTCCGTCGCGCAGCACCACCATCCGGTCGGCCAGGGTCATGGCTTCCACCTGATCGTGGGTCACGTAGATCATTGTCGCCTTCAGCTGGCGATGCAGCCGGGCCAGTTCGATACGCATCTGCACCCGGAGCTTGGCGTCGAGGTTCGACAGCGGCTCGTCGAACAGGAAGACCTTGGGCTTGCGGACAATGGCGCGGCCGATAGCGACGCGCTGCCGTTGCCCGCCGGACATGTCTTTCGGACGGCGTTCCAGCAGCGGCTCGATGCGCAGTATCGCGGCGGCTTCGTCGACCCGCTGGCGGATTTCGTTCTTCGGCGTGTTCACGTTCCGCAGGCCGAACGACATGTTCTCGCGCACCGTCATATGCGGGTACAGCGCATAGTTCTGGAACACCATGGCGACGCCGCGCTGGCCGGCCGGCACGTCGTTCACGCGGGTGTCGCCGATATGGATGTCGCCACCGCTGATCGGCTCGAGGCCGGCGATCATCCGCAGCAGGGTGGACTTGCCGCAGCCCGACGGACCGACGAACACCACGAACTCCCGTTCGCGGATATCCAGGTCGACACCGTGCACGACCTGTTCCTCGCCGTAGCGCTTGATCACGCTGCGCAAAGTGAGGTCCGTCATCGCTTTCTCTCCTCCTCGGGGCACTCTGTTTCCGGGTGTGGCCGGCGGCTAATAAATATTGGCTAATTTTTATTAGCAAGCTAGCATCGCCTCGATAGAGTGGCAACAGCCGGCCAGGGCATATGCGGCTAAAGGTGGAGATCGGGCGATGGCGAGGTCGAGAAGCAAAGTCACGATGATGGATGTCGCGCGGGAGGCCGGTGTCTCCCAGTCGACGGTGTCGTTCGTCGTGAACGGATCGACGAGCGTGCGTATTTCCGATGCGACTCGGCAGCGGGTGCTCGAGGTCGCCGAGGCGCTGGGTTATCGCCGGTTCAGCCACTCCGCGCTGGACCACAAGGGGTCCCGGGTGATCGGATTCCTGGTGGACGAGATTTCGACGAGTCCGTTCGCCGTGGCGTCGATGGACGGCGCCCGGGAAGTGGCCTGGGAGAACGACCGCGTGCTCCTAGTCAGCAGCAGCGGCAGCGATCCGGAGCTGGAGCGCAGCGCCATCGAAACGTTGCTCTCCTGTCGCCCCGAGGGCATGGTCATCGCCTCGATTCTGACCCGGCGGATCGAACCGCCGGCCGCGCTGCGGGACGTGCCCACCGTGCTGCTCAACTGCTACGAGTCCGACAATGGCTTTCCCAGTGTCGTGCCCGGCGAGGTCGCGGGCGGTCATACGGCCACTCGGCGGCTGATCGACGCCGGCCATCGCCGGATCGCCATCATTGGCGGGGAGCCCTGGATGGAGGCTGCGCGCGACCGGTTGAAGGGCTACCGCCAGGCGCTGGCCACCGCCGATATCGCCGCGGCGCCCGAACTGATCCGCGAGGGGAACTGGCTTCCGAGCAGCGGTTACGAACAGACCCGCGCGCTGATGGCGTTGGACGAGCCGCCCACCGGCATTTTCTGTTGCAACGATTCTATGGCGATCGGCTGCTATGAGGCGTTGAAGGAGCAGGGGCTGCGCGTCCCCGAAGATGTCTCCGTGGTCGGATACGATGATCAGGAGGTGGCGCGGCATATGTACCCGCCGCTGACCACCGTGGTGCTGCCCCATGACGAGATGGGCCGATGGGCGGTGGAGACGCTCGTCACCGAGGTGGCGAGCGGCCAGAAGCCGCCCCTGCGTCGGGTGAAGATGGAATGTCCGCTGGTTGAGCGATGCTCGGTCGCGGCCCCGCGTGTCAGTTCCAGCCGGCGATCGGGCATGCACTGAATTCGGATGGGCGAAGGTGCCGCCGAACCCTCGCGTGCGGGGCGTTTCGATCCGCTTTGCATCGGATGCTCTGCTATCGGGCGGGTACGCTGCAGAGCAATGGGCGGTGGGCCGCCACATCGTCT
Organism: uncultured Gammaproteobacteria bacterium; assembly: GCA_963835375.1. Taxonomy (GTDB): domain Bacteria; phylum Pseudomonadota; class Gammaproteobacteria; order Nevskiales; family Salinisphaeraceae; genus Salinisphaera. Next base: position 51,896 of record CAWIGB010000013.1, on the reverse strand, counting down.
GCAATGAGATGTGGCGGCCGATCACGTCGCGAGGCAGGATCGAACAGTGCGACCATGCCGTGACGAAATCGCACGCGTGAACATACGCTGCGTGATATAACTGCGCACCGGCCGGCGGTAAGCCGGAGCGTCTCATCAGCGATACGAGACTCCTCATGTCGATCAAGTACTTATACAGCCTGGGCGTAATGGTCTTGACCCTGGGTATGGCCGTGGTCAGTGGCTGTGCGACGGCTGCCGACTCCGATCAGACCATCTATCTCGATCCGCAGACGGGTAAGGTGATCCAGCACCCGGCGCCCGAGGCGCCGACCGCGCGGTCGAGCCAGAAGATGGCGACCGGCAGCGGCAGGAACGCGTCGAGCAACAAGGCGGCGGCTACAAGCGCTTGGCAGACGCAGGATGGAACTCCGCATGTTGTCGGTCGACCCGAGCCAGACACCGAAGGAACGTGTCGTGCGCTGCGCCGACGGCAGTCTGCGCATGGGCTCGACCGGTCGCGGCGGTGCCAGTGGACAACAACGATCCGGAAACGCTCTGCGGCCAGTCGGCCAAGTGACGTCGTATCCGGGATGACGGCGCCGCCCGGCGCAGGGGATTTGGGGGATGAAGCGAGCATGGGGTGCGCTGATCGGGGCGCTGCTCAGCCTTGGCGCGCAAGCTGCGCCGGTCACGATCTACAATCAGGATGCCGGCACCGGGCGTGGCTTCGACGATACGACGGTTGTTGCGCCCGAGCCCGACAACAATGCCACGACGCTCGGCGCACAGCGGCTGCGTGCGATGCGCTATGCGGCCTCCATCGTGGCCAGCCGCATCGCGAGCAGCGTGCCGATTCGTGTCGCGGTGAGCTTCGCCGACAATAACGGCGGAGCCGCGCTTGAATGCAGCGCCAACTCGGCGACGCTGGGGCAGGGCGGGGCGACCCAGTACACGTTCAACTTCGTCGGCGCGCCAAAAAAGGACACGGGTTATCCGCTGGCCCTGGCCAATGCTCTGGCTGGTCGGCGGCTGGCCGACACCGCGGATATCGCGCTGAGCTTCAATGCCGCGCTGGACACCGGCAGCACGAATTGTCTCCAGGGGTATCGCTGGTACTACGGTCTGGACGGGCACCCGGGCGCTCAGGAACTGGATTTCGTTGCCACCGCCGTGCATGAACTCATTCATGGCCTCGGCTTCCAGTCGCTGGTCGCGCTCAAAGACAGCGGCGATGCCACCATCGGCCAGTTCCCGCGTTACACCACGGCGAGCAACTCGCGTTATCCGGATATCTATAGCCGTTTCATTCAGGATCTATCGCTACCGGGCCAGCCGTTGTGGTCCGATCTCACCGCCCAGCAACGAGCGGACTCGATCACGAACGGCCCGAATGTGGTCTGGGATGATGCCAACACCGACAATGCTGCGGCCGGCTATCTGAGCAGTGGAATCAATCAGGGGCGGGTCGAACTGTACGCGCCGTCGACGATTCAGCCCGGCGGCTCGATTTCTCATTGGGCCATCGCCCTGTCGCCGAACCAGATCATGGAGCCGCGCGAAAACCCGGAAGTCAGCGTGCTGAGCGGCATCGGTATGGCGGCGTGCGTGTTCGAGAACATGGGCTGGCAACTCGCCAACGACACACGCTGTCCGGATGTGGGCAGCGCCCCGATCGCGGGCCAGGCCGATGTGACGATGAGCAGCGGCAGTGCCGATACGCCCGCGGCAGCCGGCAGCGGTGGCGGTAGTGGCCGCAGCAACAGCAGTGGTGGGGGCGGCGGTGGCTGCACCATCGACCCGAACGCCGCCTTCGACCCGCTCTGGGCGCTCATGATGGCGGCCGCAGTCGGCGTGCTGGGCTGGCGGCGGCGTCGCGCCGCGGCGTGAGCCCGGCCGCGCGAAAGCGCCGATGGCGATGCGCCCGATGCGCTTCGATCCTGGGCTCTGGACGCTCGCGCTTGCGGCCGTGGCGCCCGGCCTTGCCGGCCTGATCTGGCTCACACCGCTGGTCTGGCGGCCGCATTGGCCGAGCGTGATTGCCCTGTTCTGGTTTGCGGTCGCCGCACCAGTGGTCGAGGAAATCCTGTTTCGCGGCGGCTTGCAGGAATGGCTGTTGCGGCGCGATGCCCGAGCGTTCGGACCGCTCACTCGGGCCAATGCCCTCGCGAGCCTTGCGTTTGCTGCCGCCCACCTGCCCACTCATGCCCCGGTCTGGGCGGGTGCCCTGTATCTGCCGTCGCTGATCTTCGGGGTGTGCTATGAACGCTCGCGTCGCCTCGGCGCGCCGATCGCTCTGCATGCCTTCTACAATGCCTGTTTCCTGACATTGCTCGGCGCAACCGGCGGGCCGCCTTTGCTACCATGAGGCCGCTTTAACGCAAAGGTCCGACATGAGTCAGCCCGATATCTTCATGGCCCTTGAACAGGGGCTCAAACAGGCCGGTTCGGTGCAGACGCCCGGCGAGACGCACGGAACGCTCACCGGCATGCTGTGCATCGACAACGAGCAACCGCCGGCTGCGGCGGTCGACGATGTCGAGGCCGAGAACCTGACCACCGCGCTCGAGGCGCTGCGCGAGATCACCCTCGAAGGGCTGTTCGACCCCGACCTCAGTTTCACGCCCCTTCTGCCCGACGACGAACATTCGCTGGACCGCCGGGTGGATGCGCTGGCCCGCTGGTGCTCGGGTTTCCTGTTCGGGTTGAGCTATCGCGGCCGTTTCGAGCCGGACCAGCTGTCCGAGGAGGTGCGCGAGATCGTGACCGATCTCACCGAACTGTCCAAGGCCGAACTCACGGCCGAGGAGGATGCCGACAGCGGGGAGGGCGATTATGCCGAGCTGGTCGAGTACGTGCGCGTCGGCGTCCAGATGATCTTTCTCGAACTCCAACCCGGGCGTGAAGGCCCGGAAACCACGGAGACGCTGCATTGATTCCCGAGCCGTCGCATCTGGAGCACGCCGACAACCCGTCCGATCATGCCGCGCGCCGCTCTGCGCTGGCGCATGAAATCGGCGAGGATGGCATCGCCGTCATCGCAGCCACGCCCGAGCGCAATCGCAACAACGATGTCGATTATCCCTACCGCCCGAACAGCGATTTCCGGTATCTGACCGGCTTCGGCGAACCCGCGGCGATCGCAGTGCTTGCGCCGGGGCGTGACGACGGAGAATACGTGCTGTTCTGCCGTGAGCGCGATCCGGCGGCCGAAACCTGGATCGGGCACCGGGCCGGCACCGAGGGCGCAATGGCGCAGTTCGGCGCCGACCAGGCGTTTCCGATCGAGGAATTCGATGCGCGTATCGGCGACATGCTGTCGCAGCGCGAGCGCCTATACATGACCCAGGGGATTCATCCCGAGTTCGAGCAACGCCTGTTCGCGCGATTGAACGAGCTGCGCTCGCGCGGCCGTCACGCCGCGCCGCCGGAGCACATCACCTCGATCAACAGCATCGTGCACGAAATGCGGCTGCACAAGTCGCAAGCCGAACTGGCGCTGATGCGCCAGGCGGCGGCGACGTCGGCAGCCGGGCACCGTGCGGCCATGCGCGCGGCCAGACCCGGTGTGTATGAATATCAGCTCGAAGCCACGCTGCATTATGTCTACGGCCTTGACGGCATGCAGTGGGCCTATCCGACCATTGTCGGCGCGGGCGCCAACGCCTGTGTGCTGCACTACGTGGAAAACGCGGCAGCGCTTGCCGACGGCGACCTGGTATTGATCGATTCGGGGGCGGAATACCGCGGTTATGCCGGCGATATCACCCGCACGTTCCCCGCCAACGGCCGGTTTCACCGAGGAGCAGCGCAAGGTGTACGACATCGTGCTGGGCGCCAACGAGGCGGCCGTCGCGGCCTGCCGCGCCGGTGAGAAAGCCAATGCCCCGCACCAGACCGCGCTCGACATCCTGGTCGATGGCCTGCTCGAACTCGGCTTCGTGACCGGCGATCGCGAGTCGGTGATCGCCGACGAGAGCTACAAGACGTTCTTCATGCACGGCACGAGCCACTGGCTCGGCATGGACGTGCACGATGTCGGCGCCTACAAGAAAGAGGGCGAATGGCGTGATCTCGAGCCCGGCATGGTGCTGACGGTCGAGCCCGGTCTGTATATCCCGCCGGGCACCGACGGCGTGGACACGCGCTATTGGGGCATCGGCATCCGGGTCGAGGACGATGTCGTGATCACCGATGGTGATCCGGAGGTGTTGACGTCTGCCGTGCCCAAGGCGCCCGACGCCATCGAAGCCCTGATGAGCGAAAACGCGTGAGCGCCGAATACGACATTGCCGTGGTCGGTGGCGGGCTGGCGGGCGCCAGCCTGGCCTGTGCGTTGTCGGATACTGGTCTTCGCATCGCGCTGATCGAGGCGGTTGCCTTCGATGCGCCGGCCGACGAGAACATGAAGGCGCGCACCACGGCACTCGCCTGGGGCACGCGCGCCATGTTCGATGAGCTCGGGCTGTGGTCGGCCATGGCCGAGGATGCAGCTGCGATCGAGCGGCTGCATGTCTCCCAGGCCGGGCATTTCGGCCGCGTGACGGTCGAGGCAGCCGAATACGATCTGCCGGCCCTCGGCTATGTCGTGCCCAATCTCACCATGATCGGCGCGCTGCGCGAGCAGCTCGCCGGGATGGATCACGTCGATATGATTGCGCCGGCGGCCTTCGAATCACTGGTCTGGCAGGGCGAGGATGCGGTCGAGCTCACGCTGGCCGAGGGCGGTGACAAACGCACCGCTCAGCACACGGCTGGTGATCGGCGCCGACGGCACACGCTCGAAAGTGCGATCCGCGCTCGGTATCGATGCGACGGTCGACGATTACGCCCAGTCCGCGATCATCACCAAGGCGCGCAGCGAGCGCCCGCTGGCCGGTTGCGCCTACGAACGGTTCACGCCGGACGGCCCGCTGGCGCTGTTGCCGTTCGTGCACGACACGGCGGCCGTCGTATGGACCGTGCCGAGCGACGAGGCGCGGCGGCTTCTGGAGCTCGGCGACGACGATTTCACCGTCGAGCTGCAGGCGCGTTTCGGTCATCGCCTCGGCCAGCTGGAGCTGGCCGGGCCGCGCGGCGCCTATCCACTGGCGCGCGTGCTCTGCGACCGGGCCTGGTCGCACCGCGCGGCGCTGATCGGTAATGCCGGCCATGCATTGCATCCGGCCGCGGCCCAGGGCTTCAACCTTGCCATTCGCGACGCGCTGGGCCTGGCGGCGAGCCTGCGCGAGCACCAGCGGCTCGACGGCGAGGCCTTCGACCCGGGCAACGCCGATCACCTGGCGGCCTGGGCCGAGAGCCGTCGGCCGGATCAACACCGCGTGGCCAATTTCACCGACCGCATCGTGCGCGTGTTCTCCAACCGCGTGCCGGGGCTCGGCCATGCGCGCGGCGCCGGGTTGTTCGGTCTGTCGCTGGCGCCGGGTGTGCGCGGTGGCATGGCGCGCCGCAGCATGGGCCTGGCATTGCTCGACGATGCCGCGACTGCGCCGGCCTGAAATGGGAGTGAATCCATGACCACACGTCCTCGTTACGACGTTGCCATCGTTGGCGGCGGCATGGTGGGCGCGGTGCTCGCGGTCGCGCTGTCGGAAGCGGATTTCCACGTCGCCCTGGTCGAGGCCAGGGAGCCGAAGCCGCTCGATCCAGCGGCCGGCTACGATCTGCGCCAGTCCGCGATCGCCCCGGGCCCGCGCCGGGTGCTCGAGCATCTCGGGCTCTGGGATCGTCTGGCGCAAGGATCGGATCTGTGCCTTCACCGGCATGAAGGTCTGGCAGGCGGATCAGTGACGACGAACTGTTTCTGGAGCACACCGCGGTCGGCCTGCCCGAACTCGGGCATATCGTCGAGAACGCGCTGGTCGTCGATGCGGCCTGGCAGGCGTTCGAGCGGGTCGATGTCTACTGCCCGGCGACGCTGGCCGCGCTCGCAGGTCGACGAGTCCGCCGCGCGCCTGACGCTCGACGATGAACAGGAGATCACCGCCGCGCTGGTGGTCGGTGCCGAGGGCGCGAACTCGCCGGTGCGGGAAGCCGCCGGCATCGCCACCACCGGCTGGGGCTATGGCCAGCGCTGTACGGTCGGTACGGTCACGCCCGAGCGTCATCATCGGCATATCGCCTGGCAGCGTTTCACCGAGACCGGCCCGGTGGCGTTTCTGCCGTTGTCCGATGGCCGCTGTTCTCTGGCCTGGCATGCCGACGAGGCTCTGGCCGATGAATTGGCCGATCTCGAGCACGACGAATTCTGCCGCCGGTTGACCGAGGCCAGCGGCGGCGTGCTCGGCCGCATCGAGCATATGGGCACGCGCGCAGCGTTTCCGCTCAAGCTCATGCATGCGCGCGAATACGTGCAGCCGCGCGTGGCGATCGCCGGCGATGCCGCGCACGTGCTGCATCCCATGGCCGGGCAGGGGGTCAATCTCGGCCTGCTGGACGTGGCCGAACTGGTGGCCGCGCTCGAGGCAGGTCGTGCAGCGGGCGCGGACGCCGGCGAACTGCGCTATCTCAAGCGTTATCAGCGCGCGCGCATGGCCGACAACATGATGATGCTCGCGGCCACCGATGGTCTGAAGCGGCTCTACGGCAGCCACAACCCGTTATTGCGGTCGCTGCGGGGGCTTGGCCATCAGCGGCGCGTCGCGCTTGGCACCGATCCGACAGATCATGATCAGCCAGGCTGTCGGCCTGTCGAACGCCGGACCGCGCCTGCTGCGCTAGCCGTCGAATTTGGCTTGACCCGGCGCGCCCGGTATAGTTCGTCACACGATCGCAAAACGCGTGGGAGAGAGCGGGCACGCCCGCCGCCGAAGGCGCAATTCCGCCCGGAAACGCTCAGGCCACAGGACCACGCGCGGGCCGGCATATCGGCCACGATCGACTCTGGAGAGCAACCGCCAAGGCGGTTCACCGACGGGGCGAATCTCTCAGGTGCCAGGACAGAGGGGCGGCGGAACAAGACTTACATGGTCTTTGGAACTGCTGCATTCGCCCGGAAGAGAGTCGATCGCATGGCCGCCAATCAAACCCCGCTCTATGACGAGCACGTCGCCCTGGGTGCCAAGCTGGTGGATTTCGCCGGCTGGGATATGCCGATCAACTATGGATCCCAGATTGCCGAGCACAACGCCGTGCGCGAATCGGCCGGCATGTTCGATGTCTCGCATATGCGCCCGGTGGACATCGAAGGCGCGCAGGCACGCGATTTGTTGCGGCGCACGCTGGCCAACGACGCGGCCAAGATCGACGAGGTGGGCCGCGCCTTCTATACCTGCATGCTCAATACCCGCGGCGGGGTGATCGACGATCTGATCGTCTATCACCTCGGCGAGGACTGGTATCGCATCGTGGTCAACGCGGCGACAGCGACCAAGGACATGGCCTGGATCACCAGCCAGGCCGAGGAATTCGACGTGTCGGTCACCTCGCGCGATGATCTGGCGATCATTGCAGTCCAGGGGCCGAAGGCGCGCGAGCTGGCCCGGGATATTCTCGACGATGACCTCGCGGCTGCTGCGATGGAGCTCAAGCCGTTTCGTGCCACCGTGGCCGGCGACTGGTCGGTCGGCCGTACCGGTTATACCGGCGAGGACGGTTTCGAGATCATCCTGCCGGCCGATGCGGCGCTCGAGACCTGGCGCGGCCTGCACGAAGCCGGGGTGGCCCCGATCGGCCTGGGCGCGCGGGACACGCTGCGCCTGGAAGCCGGCCTGAATCTCTATGGTCAGGACATGGACGAGGACACCACGCCGCTGGAGTCCGGGCTGGCCTGGACCGTGGCCTTCGAGCCGGCCGATCGTGAATTCATCGGTCGGGAATCGCTGGAGCATGTCCGCGCACAGGACGACACGAAGAAGATGGTCGGTCTGCTGCTGGAAGGCCGCGGCGTGATGCGCCACGGCGCGGCCGTGCGCGCGGCCGGCGACGAGACGACCGAGGCCGAGGATGCGGCCGGCGAAGTCACCAGCGGCAGCTTCGCGCCGACCCTGTCGCGTTCGATCGCGCTGGCGCGCGTGCCGGCGGACTGGGCGGACGAGGTCGAAGTCGAGCTGCGCGGCAAGTGGGTGCCGGCCCGCATCGTGTCCTACCCCTTCGTGCGTCACGGCAAGGTGCGCATCGATCTCTAGTCGTGCAGCCGTGATCTTCTGCCGGCGGGCGGCCCGAAGGCGGCGCCGCATCGCTTATCATTTCGACTCGTCAAGGGGCCAATTCAGGAACAGACCATGAGCGATATCCCGAACGAACTCTCCTATACCAAGAGCCACGAATGGGTGGCCAACGACGGCGACGGCACGGTGACCGTCGGCATCACCGAATACGCCCAGGGCTCGCTGGGTGACCTGGTGTTCGTCGAGCTGCCGGAAACGGGCACCAAGTTCGCCGTCGGCGATCCGGTGGCGGTGGTCGAATCGGTCAAGGCGGCCTCCGACATCTATGCGCCGGTCGACGGCGAGATCGTCGAGATCAACGAGGAACTGGCCGATTCGCCCGAGCGCGTCAACGAAGATCCGTTCGGCGAGGGCTGGCTGTTCAAGATGACGGTCGACAAGACCGAGCATCTGGAAGATCTGCTCGATGCCGAGGCCTACGGCGAGATCGTCGAGGCCGAAGAGGACTGATCGACCCATTATCGGCGTCGGCGCGCTCCGCTGCCGACGCCGTGCCGGTTTCAAGCCCGGCTTCAACCCGCGAACGCTATGCCTTTCATCCCCCATACCGACAAGGACATCACGGACATGCTGGGCGCCATCGGCGCCGACAGCGTCGATGCCCTGTTCTCCGAGATCGATCCCAAGCTGCGCGGCGCCGATATCTCGGCGATCCCCGAGCGTGCCAGCGAACAGGCGGTGACGCGTTTGATGCACGAACGGGCCGCGCGCGATGCCGGCGGTCTGTGCTTCATCGGCGCCGGTGCCTACGAGCATCACATCCCGGCCGCGGTATGGGAGCTCACCACCCGCGGCGAGTTCTACAGCGCCTACACGCCGTATCAGCCGGAGGCCAGTCAGGGCACGCTGCAGGTCGTCTACGAATACCAGACGATGATGGCGCGCCTGACGGGCATGGACGTGGCCAACGCCTCGCTCTATGACGGCGCCTCGGCGCTGGCCGAAGCGGTGCTCATGGCGGTGCGCGCCAACCGCAAATCCAAGTCCAGGCGCGTGCTGATGCCGGCGAGCGTGCATCCGTATTATCGTGAAGTCGCGCATAACATCTGCACGAACCAGGGCATCGTTTTCGAATCGATCGCGTTTCGACGCCACGGCGGCAGGATCGACCGCGCCGCGCTCGATGCCTGGGCCGGCGAGGACATCACCGCGCTGGTGATCCCGCAGCCGAATTTCTTCGGCGTGCTGGAAGACGTCGATGCGCTCACCGACTGGGCGCGCGACAACGGCGCGCTGGCGATCGGCGTGGTCAACCCGGTGTCGCTCGCGCTGCTGACGCCGCCGGGCGAGTGGGGCGACGGCGCGGGGGCGGATATCGTGGTCGGCGAAGGCCAGCCGCTGGGGGCGCCGCTGGCCGGCGGCGGGCCGTATTTCGGCATTCTGTGCTGCCGCAAGACCCATGTGCGCCAGATGCCCGGCCGCGTGGTCGGGCGAACCCAGGATATCGATGGCAAGCAGGGCTATGTGCTCACGCTGCAGCCGCGCGAGCAGCACATCCGTCGTTCCAAGGCGACCTCGAACATCTGTACCAACCAGGGTCTGCTGGTCACGGCGGCAACCATCCACATGAGCCTGCTCGGCTCGCATGGCCTGGAAACCGTGGCCGCGACCTGTGCCGCGACCACGCGCGATCTGGTGGCCCGGCTGACCGCAGCTCGATGGCGTGGAGCGCGTCTTCAATACGCCGTTCTTCCATGAAGCCGCGCTGCGCTTGCCGGTGCCGGCCCAGCCGGTGCTCGACGCCCTGGCCGAGCGCGGCATCCTCGGCGGTCTGACGCTGGGCGAATTCTTCGACGGCATGGACGACGTCGTGCTCGTCTGTGCCACCGAGACCAAAACCGACGACGATCTGGCGGCCTACGCCGATGCGTTGTCGGATGTACTGGCGGAAATGGCAGAGGTAGCCTGATATGAGTCGTACCATCATGCGCCGGGGTGCCGAAATGCACGTCGCCGGCGAACTGCCGCAGCCGGGCGATCGGTTGCCGCCGATGAAACTCACCGGCACCGATCTCGCCGATGTCGGGCTCGATGCATTCGCTGGCAAGGCCAAGATCTTCAATATCTTTCCGAGCCTGGATACGCCGACCTGCGCGCTGTCGATGAAGCAGTTCAACGCCCGCGTCGAAGCCATGCCGGGCGTGGTGCTGTTGCAGGTTTCGGCCGATCTGCCGTTCGCACACAAGCGATTCTGTGCCGCCGAAGGGCTCGAGAACGGGGTCACGCTGTCGATGATGCGTGACAAGACCTTCGCCGCCGATTACGGCGTGCTGATCGAGGACGGCGGCATGGCCGGGCTGTGTGCCCGGGCCGTGATCGTGGCCGATGGCAACGATGTCGTCGTCCACAGCCAGCTCGTGTCCGAGATTTCCGAAGAGCCCGACTACGACGCGGCGATGGCCGCGCTCGAGTCGGCCTAGTCGTATTCGCGCTCCGCGCTAGCCAACATTTCTGATTGCCATGACCGAACGACTGATCTTCGAACACAGCCGCCCCGGCCGCCGGGCCACCGCCCAGGCGCCGGAGACCGCGCCCGCGGTGGATGATCTGCCGCAGAGCCTCAGGCGCCAGAGTGCGCTGGGCCTGCCGGAAGTCTCCGAGCTGGACGTGGTGCGGCACTACACGCGGCTGTCGCAGCTGAATTTTTCCATCGATACGCACTTCTATCCGCTGGGTTCGTGCACGATGAAGTACAACCCGCGGGCCTGTAACACGCTGGCCTCGCTGCCGGGTTTTCTGAATCGGCATCCGCTGGCGCCGGCATCCCACAGCCAGGGCATGCTGGCCTGCTTCCACGATCTGCAGGAAATGCTCAAGACCGTGACCGGCATGGCCGCGGTCTCGCTGACGCCGATGGCCGGCGCGCAGGGCGAGTTCACCGGCGTGGCCATGATCAAGGCTTACCACGAGGCCCGCGGCGATACCGAGCGCGACGAAATCATCGTGCCGAACGCGGCTCATGGCACCAACCCGGCCACGGCGGTCATGTGCGGTTGTACCGTGGTCGAAATTCCGACCGATGCCGACGGTGATGTCGATCTCGAGGCGCTGCGCGCCAAGGTCGGCCCGAAGACCGCCGGCATCATGCTGACCAATCCGTCCACGCTCGGCGTGTTCGAGCAGGACATTCTCGAGATCTCGAAGATGATCCACGAGGCCGGCGGCCTGCTGTACTACGATGGCGCCAACCTCAACGCGATTCTCGGCAAGGTGCGCCCGGGCGACATGGGCTTCGACGTCATCCACATGAACCTGCACAAGACCTTCTCCACGCCGCATGGCGGCGGCGGTCCGGGCTCCGGTGCGGTCGGCGTGTCGAAGCGCCTGCGTGATTTCATGCCGATCCCGGTGGTGGGCCGTGAAGACGAGGGCAAGAGCGCCCGTTATCGTTGGCTCACCGAAAAGGATGTACCGAACACCATCGGCCGCCTGTCGACCTTCATGGGCAATGCGGGCGTACTGCTGCGGGCCTATGTCTATGCCCGTTTGCTGGGGCGCGAGGGCATGACGCGGGTCTCCGAGTTCGCCACGCTGAACTCGAACTATCTGATGGCACGGCTCAAGCAGGCCGGTTTCGAGGTGGCCTTCCCGGACCGTCGCGCCAGCCACGAGTTCATCGTCACGCTCAAGAAGCAGAAGCAGCAGCTCGACGTCACGGCCACCGATTTCGCCAAGCGCCTGCTGGATTACGGCTACCACGCGCCGACCATCTATTTCCCGCTGCTGGTGCCGGAGTGCTTTCTGATCGAGCCGACCGAAACCGAGTCGCGCGAGACGCTCGACGGTTTCGTGGAGGCGATGGTCGCGATCTGGAACGAAGCCAGGCACGATGCGGCCACGCTCAAGGATGCGCCGATGAGTCTGCCGGTGCGCCGGCTCGACGAAGTCGGTGCCGCCAAGTCGCTCGATCTGAAATACGAGCCGGAATCCGGCGACGAGCGCTCGGCCGCCTGATTCGATTCATACAGGCTGCGCCGGCGGGTTGATGCCGGCGGCGCCTCGGCGGGCAATGTGTGCCCGCCACCCGTTCATTTGACGAAAGGACAATCTATGTCTGCGCTGATCTGCGGTTCCTTTGCCTTCGATACCATCATGGTCTATTCGGGGCAGTTCAAGAACGAGATCCTGCCCGACCAGGTTCACATGCTGAACGTGTCCTTCCTGGTCCCCGACATGCGCCGTGAATTCGGCGGCTGTGCCGGCAACATCGCCTATTCGCTGGCGCTGCTCGGCGGTGACGGCAAGGCCATGGGCACCGTCGGCAAGGATTTCGACGACTATGCCGACTGGATGGACCAGCACGGCATCAGCCGCGATTACATTCGGCGCATCGATGATGCCTATACCGCGCAGGCGTACATCACCACCGACATGGACGACAACCAGATCACGGCCTTCCATCCCGGTGCCATGAATCATGCCCACGAGCAGAGCGTACCGGAGAACGCCGGCATCACGCTCGGCATGGTCTCGCCGGACGGCAAGGATGGCATGGTTGCCCATGCCCAGCAGTTCGCCGATGCCGGCATCGATTTCATCTTCGATCCGGGGCAGGGCCTGCCCATGTTCAACGGTGCCGAGCTGAAGACGATCATCGATCAGGCGGCGTATCTCGCGGTCAACGACTACGAGTCCAAACTGGTGCGGGATCGTACCGGCATGAGCGAGTCCGAGATCGCGGCCAAGCTCAAGGCGCTGATCGTGACCAAGGGCGCCAAGGGCTCGGTGATCTATGCCGACGGTAAGACCCACGAGATCCCGACCGGCAGCCCATCGGCGTTGTCGGACCCAACCGGCTGTGGCGATGCTTTCCGTGCCGGGCTGATCCATGGCCTGCAGCAGGGCTACGACTGGGAGACCACCGGCCGCATCGCCTCGCTGATGGGCACGATCAAGATCGAGCGGCCCGGCACCCAGAATCATGCTTTCACGATGGACGAGTTCAAGGCGCGCTATGCCAAGGAATTCGGCCACGAACTGGGCTGAGGCTGAGTGCGCGGCGTGACGAGAGATCACTTTCGATGATGATCGTCATGCCGCGCACGCTCGATACCGAGCGGCTGCATCTGCGGCCAGCCCGAACCGACGGATGCAGCCGCCATCTTTGCCTATGCCAGCGATCCCGTGGCCACGCGCTACATGATCTGGCCGACGGCCGAAGACATCGACGACACCCACGATTTTCTCGACGATGTGGCGGCTGGCTGGGCTGGCGGCGACGATTTCTGCTACGCGGTAACCGATCGTGCAACCGGCGCGTTGTACGGTGCCGCCTCCTGCCAGTTCGACCAGCACGGCGCCGAAGTCGGGTATATCCTCGGCCCGTCCGTGTGGGGACGAGGGCTGGCCACGGAAGCCGCTGCAGCGGTAGTCGAGGCCGCATGGGCCAACGACGATCTTTACCGCATCTGGGCGACCTGCGACGTCGATAATATCGCTTCCGCCCGCGTGCTCGAGAAACTCGGCATGCAGTGCGAAGGCCGGCTCGCGCGCTGGGCGCCGTGCCCGAACCTCGCCGACGCGCCGGCGCCGCGCGATGCGCTGTGCTATGCGCTGACGCGCTGACGCGCGGAGGAGCAGCCGGACAGCACAGGCGATGCGGCCATCCGCAGTGCGCTGCGGATTTCATCGCATCGTCATCGGTTTGATCGCCACCTCGGGCCTGCGTGCTGCTAAACTCCGCGCCCATGTTCGTACGCCCCGATTTCGACCCGATCGCGTTCTCGATCGGCCCGTTGGCCGTGCATTGGTACGGCCTGATGTATCTGTTGTCGCTTCCTCATCGGCTGGGGGATGGGCATCGTGCGCACGCGACAGCCGCACGTGCACTGGCACAAGGAGGAAGTCGGCGACTTCCTGTTCTATGTCGTGCTCGGCGTGGTGTTCGGCGGGCGGCTGGGCTATGTGCTGCTGTATCAGCCGGATCTGTTCTACCACCATCCGTTGCAGATCTTCGCGGTCTGGGACGGCGGCATGTCGTTCCATGGCGGCCTGATCGGCGTGTTGATCGCCTCGGCCTGGTTCGCGCGTCGGACCCAGTCGCACCTTCTTTCAGATCACCGATTTCGTGGCGCCGATCGTGCCGATCGGACTGTTCTTCGGGCGCATCGCGAATTTCATCAACGGCGAACTGGTCGGCCGGGTCACGGACGTGCCCTGGGCGATGGTCTATCCACACGTCGGCCCGCAGCCGCGGCATCCCTCGGAACTGTACGAGGCTTCGCTGGAAGGGCTCGCGCTGTTCGCGATTCTATGGATCTATGCCGCCAAGCCGCGGCCGCGGGCGGCGGTATCCGGGCTGTTTCTGGTCGGCTATGGCTGCTTCCGCTTCTTCTGCGAGTTCTTCCGCCAGCCGGACCCGTTTGCCGGCTTTGTCGCCTTCGGCTGGATGACGCTCGGCCAGGTCTACTCCGCGCCGATGATCGTCGGCGGCATCGGCGTGCTGATCTGGGCCTACACCCGGCGCGATCCGAATCAGGCGGGGGTGAAATGACCGCCGCGATCGAACAGCCTTATCTCGATCTCATGCGCGAGGTGCGCGATCACGGCGTGACCAAGGCCGATCGCACCGGCGTGGGGACGAAATCGGTATTCGGGCGCCAGATGCGCTTCGATCTGGCGCGCGGTTTTCCGGCCCTGACCACCAAGAAGCTGCACCTGCGCTCGATCATCCACGAACTGCTGTGGTTCATCGCGGGCGATACCAACATCGCGCTATCTGCGCGAGAACAAGGTGCGGATCTGGGACGAATGGGCCGACGAGAACGGCGAACTCGGCCCGGTCTACGGCTATCAGTGGCGCAGCTGGCCGGCGCCCAGCGGCGAATCGATCGATCAGCTGGCGCGCGTGATCGAAGCGATTCGGCAGAACCCGGATTCGCGCCGGCATATCGTGACGGCGTGGAATCCGGCCCAGGTCGACGCCATGGCGCTGCCGCCGTGCCATGCGTTGTTCCAGTTCTATGTGGCCGAGGGCCGGCTCTCTTGCCAGCTGTATCAGCGCAGCGCCGATATCTTTCTCGGCGTGCCGTTCAATATCGCCTCCTACGCCATCCTCACCCACATGATCGCCCAGGTCTGCGATCTGGCGGTCGGCGATTTCGTGCACACGCTCGGCGATGCCCATCTCTATCTGAACCATCTTGAACAAGTGGAGACGCAGCTGGCGCGCGAGCCGCTCGCGCCACCGCGGCTGCATCTGAATCCGGACAATCGACGACATCTTCGATTTTCAGATTCGACGACATTGATTGCTCGATTACAAGAGCCATCCGACCATCAAGGCCCCGATCGCGGTCTGAGTGATCGACGCGATCCGCGGGTGACCGGTTTCAAGCGCGGAGTCGGCTGGTTGAAGTAAACTGTCAATCGTAGAACATTCCAATAAGAAATAATCGCATTGAACCAGGGAACGGGGCCGGTTCGTGTTCTCGTCGTCGAAGATAGCGAAGAGGATCGCGAACGCCTGGCCAGGCTATTGGCAGCGGCGCACGGGGCGCGCTATGCCCTCACTTTCGCGACCGATCATGTTCAGGCTGAACGGGAGATGTCGCGTGCTGCGCACGATATCTGCCTGCTCGATTATCAGCTGGGGCCGCGTACCGGTCTCGAAGTACTGCGCAGTGCGGCGGCTCGCCGTTTCGACGGCCCCATCGTGGTGCTGACCGGCAACGACAACTACGAAATCGATCTGGCGGTCATGAAGGCCGGGGCGGTCGATTTTCTGTCGAAGGACGCGCTGACGGCCGTGCTGCTCGAGCGCGTCATTCGTTATGCCGTCCAGCAGTACGCCAATCAGCAGCAGTTCACCTATCTGGCCGAGCACGACCAGATCACCGGCCTGTTCAATCGACGCGTCGTCCAGGAACGAATCGCCCAGAAGCTGGCCGAGCCGTGTGAACGACCGCGATCCGTTCGTCGTGATCTATTTCGATCTCGATGGTTTCAAGAGCATCAACGATTCTCTGGGCCACAATGTCGGCGATCAGGCGCTTGGCGGTGGCCGCGGAACGGCTGCAGTCCTGCTGCGGCGCGCAGGTGCTTGCTGGGCCGCATGGGCGGTGACGAATTCGTGGCGGTTGCCGACACGGCGGATACCGGCGAGATCGAGACGATGCTCGCGCGAGGTGCTCGGTCGATTCCGCCAGCCGGTGGTGGTGCGCGAACACCGACTGCGGGTGACGATCTCGATCGGCGCGGCGCGCTATCCGGAGGACGGCGCGGACGGCATGGCATTGCTTGCCCATGCCGATGCGGCCATGTACGCCGCCAAGCGGGCCGGGCGCGATCGATTCAGCTGGTTCGCCGACGTGGACGAAGCGATCGAGGCCGAACCGGTCGAACTGGGCAACGAACTGCGCCAGGCCCTCGAGCGCGAAGAGCTTTATCTGGTCTACCAGCCGCAGTTCGAGCTGGAGACCGGGCGCATCGTGGCGCTGGAAGCGTTGTCGCGCTGGCATCACAGCCGCCTCGGCCCGATCTCGCCGAGCCGGTTCGTCGCGCTTGCCGAGGCGACGCGGTTTCATCAATCAACTCAGCGACTGGGTGCTGTCCACGGCCTGCCGCCAGTATCTGGCCTGGCGCGACTACGGGCTGATCGACGCCGACGTGGTGCTGGCCGTCAATGTGTCGGCCGAACTGGTCAGCAGCGCCGGCCTGCTGGCGAGTGTGCGACAGCTGATCGAAGAGCGCGGCATGCCGCCGACTTGTCTCGAGCTGGAATTCAGCGAAACCGCGCTCATGCTCGACGACCGCGTGTTCGACGATCTGCTCGTGGCGCTCAAGAACCTGGGGGTCCGGGTCGTTATAGATGATGTCGGGCAGGGTCGCTCGACGATTCAGTCTCTGACGCGACGGCCGGTGGATGTGCTCAAGATCGATCTCAACTGCCTGCGCGGCGTGGTGGACAATCCCAGCCGATCAGGCCATGGCAAGAGCGATCATCGCCCTGGGCACGAGCCTTGGGATGCGGGTGGTTGCCGAAGGGGTCGAGAATGATGGACAACGACGTTTTCTGGTCGAAAACCATTGTGGCTTCGCCCAGGGTTTCTACTACGCGCCTGGCCTGGCAACGCCCGACGTGACCGAACTGCTGGCTGGTTCCGACGGCGCCTATGCGCTGATCAGGTTTGGGGCCGTGCGTCGCTTTCGACAACGAGCACTCAGACGGCCATGATCGAATCTTCGGCCAATGTTTCACGCCTGCCTGTCGACGAGGAGGACGGCGGCTTCGCCGAGCGTGCGCTCGAGCTGCTGCTCGCGCGCGACGCCGACATTTGCGGTCTGCGGATCTGACGCTGGATGGGCGTGTGCGTGATCTGGCACGAGAGTGCCGAGCGTCTGCTCGGGCATTTACCAGAATGACGTCACGGGCCGACGGCTGGATCATCTGGCACCGGCGGAGAACCGCCATCAGGGCCTCGTGACACGGACGCTGTTCGGTGCGTCTGCGGCGGGCCGATCGGCAGCTCGATCTCCCGCTGCTCACCCGCGCGGGAGAACGCAAGACCTGCCGGCTCGAGATTCGTCCGCAGCCCGATGCCGAGCCGGGTTTCGCGGTACTCATGCGCGAGATCGGCCCGGAATTCGATTCGCCGATCCGTGGGCGTCGGGCGCGCGGCGACACGCGCGCGGCGCATCGTGCCAATCTCGCGCTGATCGGTGGCGAACCCGGCTGGATCGGCCTGGGGCTGGAAGCCGAGATCAGGCATGTCAGCCCGCAGGCTGCCGACTGTCTGGCGCTTGTCGACCGCGAGTGGGTCGGGCGGCCGTTGACCGACCTGTTCACGCCGGCGGATGCCGATGACTGGTACTTGCTGCTGCACCGTACGGTCGAGACCGGGCGGCCGCAGCAGGCCGTGGTCGGCGGAGGCGGGCGATGCGCCGGCGATGTCTGCTGGCCGGTGACGGTTCTGGCGCTCCACGACGAAGCCGAACATACGCTGCTGGGCTTCACGCTGACGCTCGGTGCGCCGGAGAAATCCACGGATCGTCGTACCGCGCCATCGGTCGGCGGCGAGCAATCGGCTGAACGGGCCTGGTTCCATGCCGTGGTGCACGATCTGCGCGAGCCGTTGCGCCGGGTGCGCGAATATGTCGAGACGCTGCGTTATGATGACACGGTCGCGCTCGGCGCACGCGCCGCGGATTATCTCGGCCGCATCGATGCCGCGGTGGAGCGGCTGCAGGACAATGTCGGCGGTATCCTCCGATTGGCGCGTATCGACACTGCGCCGTTCGTCCCGGAGCGCATCGATCTGGGAGTACTGATCGCAGACGGTGCTCGACGATCTCGAGACGCTCGTGCACGATCATGGCGCCGATGTAGAAATCGGCAATCTCGGGCGTCGGTATCGGGCGACCCGGTGCAATTGCGGCTGTTGTTCCAGAATCTCATCGACAACAGCATCCGATATCGTCGGCCGGATGTGCCGCCGCGCATTGTGATCACGCGCCTGGATGCCGATCCGGGACATGGCATGCTGCGACTGCGTTACGTGGATAATGCGCGCGGCTTCGAGGATCCCGGCGGCGATGCTGGCCGGCCAACACCGCGATGTGGTCGCGGGCACCGGGCATCGGGCTGGATCTGTGCCGGCGCATTGCCCGGCGCCATCGGGGCGACACTCGACATTGCCGAAACCCACAGCACAGGGCACGACCTTCATCATCACGCTCAGCTGCCAGTCGGAGCCGGGCGCGACGGCAAAGCCAGGAGACCCGATGACTCAACCGCGCATCAGCCTGATCGCGGCCATGGATGCCAATGGCGTGATCGGCGCCGAGGGCGGCATGCCCTGGCATCTGCCGGACGATCTGCGTTGGTTCAAGCAGAATACACGCGACAAGCCCATCGTCATGGGCCGGCGCACCTTCGAATCAATCGGCCGGGCCTTGCCGCATCGACGCAATCTGGTGCTCGACGCGGCAGTCCGATTTCCATGCCGACGGGCGTGGAAGTGGTCGACGATTTCGAGACGGCCGTGGCGCGGGCCGTGGGCGCGGCGGAACTCATGGTGATCGGCGGGGCGCAGATCTATGCGCTCGCCTGCCGCAGGCTGACCGGCTGCTGATCACGCGCATCGAAGCGAATACGACGGCGATACATGGTTCCCCGAGGTCGACTGGGCCCGCTGGCGGCTCGTCGCGGACGATCCGCGCGCCGCCACCGACGATACGCCGGCGTATCGGTTCATGACGTACGAGCGTATTGCTGGTTAGACTCGGCGGGCCGATTCATGTCACAGGCCGCACGCGGCCCGAGGAGAATCCATGGCGGATCTGCAAGCCGAATTCGAACAGGCCCAGAAGGATGTCGAGACGCTGTCCCAGCGTCCGAGCAACGACGACCTGCTCGGCGCTGTATGCCCATTACAAACAGGCCACCGAGGGCGACGTCTCGGGCAAGCGGCCGGGCATGACCGATTTCAAGGGCCGCGCCAAGTACGACGCCTGGGCCAGAGCTCAAGGGCATGGATGCCGAGCAAGGCGAAGCATGGCTATGTGACCAAGGTCGGCGCGTTACTGGACGCCGATCGGGGCTGAGCCGCGCCTCGTCTGCATCGCGGTCGGCATCCGCGCCGTAGGGATGTCGCGTGGTGCCGCCCGCTCGACATGAGTGGCCGGCGGCGATTTGTTACCGGGTCGGGCCAGCACGCTCGTGCTCCACGCGGAGTCGTCGTGACTGAAATCGATGCACTTGATGGATCCGCCGGAAACGGTCCGGTCGGCGCATGTCGAGCAGCTGCGCGGATTCGTGGCGGAGCATCGGCGGCTGTTCGTGCTGACCGGCGCCGGCATGAGCACCGATTCCGGCATTCCCGACTATCGCGACCGCGAAGGTGGCTGGAAGGGCGCGAGCCCGATCCAGCATCAGGCCTTCATCGGGCAGCTGTCGAAACGGCGCCGCTACTGGGCGCGCAGCATGGCCGGCTGGCCACCCGTGGCGCGAGCCCGGCCCAACCCCGGCCACCATGCTCTGGCTCGGCTGGGCGCCGCGGGGCGCTTGTCGTTGTTGGTGACGCAGAATGTGGACGGGCTGCATCAGGCGGCCGGCAGCCGAGGCGTGGTCGATCTGCACGGTCGGCTCGACCGGGTGATCTGCCTGAATTGCGGTACACGCCTGTCGCGTCACCGGGTGCAGGACATGCTGATCGAGGCCAACAGCGGCTGGCTGCACGATGCCGACGCCATGCGCCCCGACGGCGACATCGAGCTCGGCGACGTCGACTACGCGTTGTTCAATGTCCCGGATTGCCCCTTGTGCGGCGGCATCCTCAAGCCGGACGTGGTGTTTTTCGGCGGCTCGGTACCCAAACCGCGTGTGGAGCGTGCCTGGGCGGGTCTCGCCGGCGCGGATGCGTTGCTCGTGGCCGGTTCTTCGCTGATGGTGTGGTCCGGCTTTCGCTTCGTGCGGGAGGCAGCGGCGCGCGGCCTGCCTATCATGGCGATCAACCGGGGCCGAACGCGGGCCGACGACCTGATCACGCACAAGATCGACGACGACTGCGGTGCGCTGCTGGACGCGGCGATCGACTGACCGGTCTGCCCCGCTGGTACTAGGCGCGATGCGAGGCCGCGCGGATCGGCACCCGTGCGAGCCGCGGCTGCCGGCCGCTCGCTCGATGCCCTAGGGAAGCCGCTGTATAACGCATCGCAAGTCGTGTGGCGAGCGCCTACACTGACTGGGTAATCCCGGGAACCGAAGTCCATGTCTCGTCATCAACTCGTGTGCGCCCGTAGTGGCGCGTCGGGGTCTCGACCGTGACCGCCAGCGATCTGCGGCTGGGTATCGACCTCGGTTGCTCGCGGATGATCGGCGCGATCGTGGATTCCCATCATCGAGTGCATGCCGAGCGCCGTCACGACGTGCCCATCGGCGATTATGCCGCGACGGTTGCCGCGATCGCCGAGATGGTCCGGACCCTGGAAGCGGACGTCGGCATCGAAGGTCTTCCGGTGGGCGTGGCGACGCCCGGACGACTGAACGCGACCCGGCATCTGATGTGTGGCTCGCACGCCGACTGGCTGAACAATCGTCCGTTGCCACGCGACCTCGGGGCCACCCTGGAGCGGGGCGTACGCACCGCACACAAGGCGGGTTGTCTGGCCCGGGCGGAGCAGCTCGAGGGCGCGGCCGAAGGTGCCCGCCGTGTGTTCGCCGCGGTGCTCGGCACCGGCGTATCCGGCGCCTTGATGATTGACGGGCATCTTGTCGGCGGCGCCAACGGCTTCGCCGGCGCCTGGGGCCACAACAGCCTGCCGTGGCCGAGTGCTGCCGAGGTACGTGCCGCACCCAGCTGCGGCTGCGGTCTGGCCGGCTGCATCGAAACTTGGTTATCCGGGCCCGGGATGAGCAACGACCACGTGCGTCGTGGCGGCCATACGCTCACGGTGCCCGATATCGTCGCGCGGGCCGAAGCCGGGGAGCGGTTGGCCGGCATCACCCTGCGTGACTGGCTTGCCCGCAGCGCCAGGGCGCTGGCGACGGTGATCAATCTGACCGAGCCCGAAGTGATCGTGGTCGGCGGCGGGCTGTCACGGATTCGCTGGCTGTACAGTGAGGTGCCCAAGATATGGGGTCGGCACTGCGTCGCCGATGATCCGCAGACCACGCTGGTGGCGGCCGCGCATGGCGATGCCTCGATCGCGCGTGGGGCCGCACTGCTCTGGCCGGCGCGCGCCGAGTAGAGCCCGGCCGCTGGGGCGACGCCGGGGGCCGGCAGGAAGGGGCCTGTGCTATCGTCGGACAACGATTCGTTCCACGGAGCCGACATGGCAGAGAAGAATCCCGATAAAGGTTATATAGCCCTGCTGGGCTGGGCGATGGGGGCTATCGAAGCGGCCGAGAAATTCGACCGACGATATGTAGTCGTTGCGCCCGAATGGGCCGAGGATTACTGCCAGCAGCATGACATTCCCTATGTGCCCTGGAACTTCGAGCGGTTAAATGATCGCTCGATGGAGATTGCCGAAAGACTGAAAGAGATGGGCGTCGACGCGGCGGTGCCGCTGTTCGAGGAAGTGGTCGAATGGGCCGGTGCGATCAACGCCGTGCTGATGGGCAATCCGCGTCTGCACGGCCAGGCTGTTCTGTTCCGCGACAAGGCGCTGATGAAGCGCCGCGCACAGCTCGGCGGCATTCGCGTGGGTATTTTCGAGGAAGCGCACGAAAAGGACGACGTCTATCGTTTCTTCAAGCGTGTGAACCAGACGCTGCTCAAGCTCGATGGCGACGTCGACGATCCGATCCATCTCAAGG
The DNA here is from genome assembly GCA_963835375.1 of uncultured Gammaproteobacteria bacterium. Taxonomy (GTDB): domain Bacteria; phylum Pseudomonadota; class Gammaproteobacteria; order Nevskiales; family Salinisphaeraceae; genus Salinisphaera. Next base: position 29,489 of record CAWIGB010000013.1, on the reverse strand, counting down.
CCTTCGACAAGGCAGGGTGCCTCGGCCATCGCATGATCCGGACGGCCGAAGAGATCGAGCAGATTCCGGAGGCCGAGTACCCGCTCCTGATGGAAAGCCATCTGGACGGCTGGGAATTCGCGGTCGAAGCCTGGGTCTGGAACGGTAAGATCCAGTTCCTGAACATCTCGGAATACGTCACGCTCGGCTATTCCGTGTTCGTGCCGGCCACGCCTGAGCTGGAATCCTGGCGCAATCTGATCACCCAGCAGATCGAGCTGCTGATCAAGACCTTCGATATCCAGTTCGGCCAGATTCATCCGGAATACTTCGTGACCTCCGACGGCACGATGTACTTTGGCGAAGTGGCCTATCGGCCGCCGGGTTTCAAGGCGTTCGAACTGATCGAGCGGGCCTACGGCTTCAACGCCTATCAGGCCTCGATGCTGGTGTTCGACCCCAAGACCACCGAGGAAGAAGTGAAGAACTTCTTCCCCGAACCGGTGACCGGCGCCAAGGGCTATGCGGGCTGTTTCGGGGTCTACCCGCGCAAGCGCGTGGTCTCCAAGCTGGAGATTCCGGAAGAGGTGTCCGAACACGAATACTTCGACTACCACGAACTGACCGCGCCGATGCAGGAAACGGTGACCAAGCGCAACGCCTTCGGCACGCACTGGGGTCTGATCTTCTATTTCGGCGACGATCCGCATCGCATGCGGGACTGGCTGAAACACAATGAAGAGCTGGATTTCTACGTCTAGCCGATCTCACTAACGCTTGGGCCGCTGATCGACGACGCCGCGGATCGATGGGATCGATTCGCGGCGTTTTTCATTCGAGCCAGGAAAAGCGCCGCCCCCAGCTGGCCTCGACCAAAGCACGGATGGCGGCGATCTGCTCGTCCGGCACCGCTTCGGGGTCGCCAATCGCTTCGCCGCGGTAATGAAAGACATACAGCCGTGAGGCGAACTGGCCGAAAGGCAGCGAGGATTCGCCTGCGCGTTCACCGGCGCCGGCCGTCGAGGTCTCGATGCCGAGGCCCCAGTTCTGCCCCTTGTCGCGGTTCGGATTGAAGAAATAGACCCGCCAGTCGCCGTTCGGGTCGCGTGCGACACGCTGTATCGAGACCGCATGCCAACCGATATAAGTGCCGGTGGCATCAGTGGCCGCGATGCCGCAGGGCTGGGCATACTGAACGCCGCGCCCGCCGTTGAAATCGGGGTGATAACTGGCGTGAAACAGGCGTATGAAGCCGTCGAGATCGGCGATTCCGCCGCGCGCCAGATCGATCAGTTCGGCGAAGTCCGGTGCGACCCACGCGCCGTGCATCTCTCGATTGACCCAGCGATGGCCGTCGCCGCGCCGCCCGACCGTACGCCGGCCCATTTCCACATATATGCGATCCAGATGGGGCGTGAGCACCAACGAGACCGGATCGAGCTCGGTGTGCAGTGTCTTGGCCATACCGGCCCCGGCCTCGCTGGCACGAATGGGCTCGCCCTCGAAGCTCAGCACCAGATCGTCGAGTTCGGCGGCTTCGATGAGAAGTTCCAGCAGGCGGCTGGGCTCGTTACAACTCCACAGGCAGATGGCCCGGGCGGCCTGGCAGGTCGGATTGAAGCCCTGGTCCAGGCCATGCGGCTGCCCGAGTACGGCAAGTGCGCCGGCCACGAGGCGTGTCGTGGCCGGCGCCGGCTGTTCGGCTTGCGCGGTGTTGTTCAAGGCCTCCGCCACGCCGGGATGAAGCGTGACCCGGGCCAGGCGATCAAGGCCCGGCAGTACGTGTTCGAGCCGAGCGGCGCCGTGCGTCAGGAGCCGCGACAGCCCGTGAACCGCCTGCGCGGTCGACCGCCGGATGCCGACCTCGATCAGGGCTCTGAGCTCGCCGGAATATGTGGCAAACACGGCACGGCCGGCATCGCCCAGATCCAGCGCAAACGGCAGGAGTGTCGGCGCGGCCCGGTTCAGATGCAGCAGTAGATCAACGTGCGCCGGACAGACCAGGCCGTACTGCGTCATCGAGCGACCGAGAGCCGTGGCCTCGGCCTGCAGCGCGTTGTCATCCAGACGGGCCAGGGCGGCGGTGTAGTCATCGGTGTCGGTGGCAGCCGAGAGATCGGTCGGGGCGCGCAGAGCCGCGATCCAGGGGGCCGCACGCCGGGCGGCGACAGGATCGACTTCGCCGATGGTCAGGGCACGCTCGGCGGCGCCCAGAAGCGATTCGACGCGGCCCAGCACGATCGGGCGCTGGGCCATGATGCGTTCCACTTCGGCCACCAGCGCCTCCAGAATGAAGCCGGCGCCGACGCGTGCGAACAGGAACCCGAACAGCGTATGCACACGGGTCAGTGCTGCGCTGCCAGCTTCGCGAGTGGCTTCGGTCGCCGCTGGGAACAGCAGATCGAGATTGGCGGCGAGCACCTCGCGCAGGAATGAGCGCGCGCTGTCGGCGTCCACCCGGTCGCTCACCGCTTGCCCTTCGGCAATGGCCAGAAGCCGCAGCTCGCTCAGGCACTCCATGGTCGCATCGGCGCCGCCGGCGCGTAGCGTCGGTCCGGCCAGCGCAGGCTCCAGCTGACCGGGATCGAGCCAGTCGCCGCCCAGAAAAACCCCGGCTGCGTCGAACTGAGGGGCGAACCCGTACAGCGCCTCGACGCCATTGGTTGTACGCAGGAGCTTCTGAGCGCGGCCCAGTAATTGGATCTGATGCGTGAATTTGGAAAACGAAGGGGCCGTAGCGAGCCGCTCGAGCGTCTGATCGAAATCCTCGACGAAGCGTGTCTGAAGATTTCGTTGACCGGCCATCGATTGCGTCAAGCCAACCTCCCGGCGGGGCACGATCGGGTCGTCGCCGAGCCGTGTCGGCTGGCCTTCGATCGGCCGTTTTCAGTGGTGCCACCACGGTATCACAGCCGCGGGGTGCGCCTTGAGGGGCGATGGGCGGCAGACAGGCTGAAAGAGGTTGGGCGAACGTTGAGCGCGTTGCCTCGGGCGGGCCTTTACCCGCCCGAGGATTTTTCCGATCGATTCGCAAGGCTCGGCCGATACCCACCAGGCCGGCGGGCAATCGGCCGCGCCCGCCCATGTCGTACAACTCGGATCAGCCGTTGGTTCCGGTACGCCCGGGCGTCGGCAGATCCTTGACCGGGCATTGCTCGGTGCCGATCGTACTGCGAGTCAGCGCCTCGACACGTCTTCGCGTGCCTTCCGGATCGTTGATCCAGTCGCGGTAGAACGTGAACGGGCATTCCGCCAGGCCCTGGTCACCATCGCCCGAGTCGTGAATGCCGGTGTAGCCGCGATGCAGCAGCTTGAACAGATGATTCTGCGATTGATCGTGAGCACGGGCATCGCGGATGGCGGAGACCGACAGCTGGGCGTACTGGATGCCGTTCTCCTCGGTACCGCATTCGCCCAGGGTGCGACCATCGAAGCCGATGATCGCGGAATGCCCGAAGTATGAATAGACACCGTCGAAGCCCGCGGCATTGGCCACCGCCACATACGAGTTGTTGGCCCACGCCATGCATTTGGACATCATGATCTGCTGTTCCTTGGCCGGGTACATATAGCCCTGGCAACGGATGATCAGTTCCGCGCCCTTCATGGCACAGTCTCGCCAGATCTCCGGATAATTGCCGTCGTCGCAGATGATCAGGCTGATTCTGAGCCCCTTCGGGCCTTCGCAGACATCGGTTTCGTCGCCGGGATACCAGCCCTCGATCGGGCACCAGGGGATGCATTTCCGATACTTCTGGACGATCTCGCCCTTGTTATCGATCAGGATCAGCGTGTTGTAGGGCGATTTGTCGGGATGGCCCTCGTGACGCTCGCCGGTGATCGAGAACACACCCCAGGTGTCGGCCTCGCGGCAGGCGGCCGAGAAGATCTCGGTTTCATCGCCGGGGACCGGCGCCGCGGTGGCCATCATTTCGTCGCGGTCGTACATGATCCCCTGAGTCGAGTACTCGGGAAAGATGACCAGGTCCATGCCGGGCAGCCCGGTCTTCATCCCCTTGATCATCTCGGCGATCTTGCGTGCGTTGTCGGCGACCTGTTCCAGGTTGTGCAGGCGCGGCATCTTGTAGTTCACCACGGCGACACCGACGGTGTCGGCGCTGCTGGAAATATCTCCGTGTCTCATGATTGTTCTCCGTCAGAGCGGATGTGGATTGACATATCGCTTGAGCTGGCCGCTGATCAATGACTGATCATCCAGGGGCGGGCACCGGTTCGTGTCTGGGTGGGCGAAGCCGCCCCGGCCGGCCGGCTGGCTGTCGAGCAACAACCGCAGCCGGTCGGATGGCCGCCGCCGTAGGTGGTTGATGTATGCGGCGAATGCGCGCTGCGCTCGTTGGTCTCGTGCGCCACGCGGGTGGCTTTGGACACGCGTGAGAGGCGTGGCGCGGACAGGATCACCCGGCGCGACGCGGTGCCGCAGTTCGGACAGCGCCCGGGCGCCTTCGATTCGGCCATGGGCCGCATCGTCGAAAAGCCGCCGCAGTCGGGACAGTCGAATTCGTAGATCGGCATGGCGGACCTACTCGTCGTATGCGATCGGCATGTCCACCGATCCGTCGAGGAATTTGGTCGGCCCACTGGCGCCGGGGCTGATATCGAACTCGAAGATCTCCTGCGGCAGCCAGAGCGTGGCGCAGGCGTTGGGAATATCGACCACGCCGCTGATATGGCCCTGGACCGGTGCCACACCCAGAATCGAATGTGCCTGGGCGCGCGAGTAGCCGAATTTGGTCAGGTACTCGATCGCGTTCAGACAGGCCTGGCGGTAGGCGACGTTGACGTCCAGATAGTGCTGCTGCCCGCTCTCGTCCACCGAGATCCCTTCGAAGATCAGATAGTCCTGGTAGTTCGGCGTGATCGGGCTGGGCTTGAAGATCGGTGTCTTGATGCCGTATTTGTTCATGCCGTCCTTGATCAAGTCGACTTTCATATGCACCCAGCCGCCGGCCATCTCGATCGCGCCGCAGAAGGTGATCTCGCCGTCGCCCTGGCTGAAGTGCAGATCGCCGACCGACAGGCCGGCACCGTCGACATAGACCGGGAAATAGATCTTCGAGCCGCGCGACAGATCCTTGATGTCGACGTTGCCGCCGTGCTCGCGCGGCGGCACGGTACGCGCGCCTTCGTTCGCGGCTTTCGTCAATGCGTCCCCGCTCAGCGAACCCATGTGTGCGGTATGCGGGGCCGGCGGATTGGCGAGTGGGGGCACGCGGTCCGGATCGGTCGCGATCAATTCGGCTTCGCGCTTGTTCCAGAGGTCGAGCAGTTCCTGGCTGGGCAGACAGCCGATCAGGCCGGGATGCACGAGACCCGCGAAACGCACCCCGGGTACGTGGCGTGACGTGGTGAACAGGCCGTGGAAATCCCAGATGGATTTCTGTGCATGCGGGAAGTGATCGGTGAGAAAGCCGCCGCCGTTCTGTTTCGAGAAGAAGCCGTTGAAGCCCCATTCGGCGCCCTTGAGTGCGCCGATGTCGAGCAGGTCGACTACCAGCAGATCGCCGGCTTCGGCCCCTTTCACGCCGACCGGGCCGGACAGGTAATGGACCGTGGACAGATCCACATCGCGCACGTCCGAGGCATCGTCGTTATTGGCGATCGCACCCGAGGTCCAGTCGTAGGTTTCGAGGATGAAGTCGTCGCCGGGCTTCACCCAGCAAGCCATCGGAATATCGGGATGCCAGCGGTTGTGGGTCTGGGAATTTTCACTCGCATGGGTATCGAGATCGACCTTGATCAAGGTATCGGTCATGGCTCAGTTTCCTGTGATGAGAACGATGTGGGTCGCGAGAAACCGCTGGCGCATGCGGCCAGCGGCCCGACCGATCTAGGCGGCCTGCGTGCGCGCAGCGGCCGCGGCCGGTTCTTCCTTGCACACGTCGTGGCAGGCGCCTTCCAGCGAGCAGCACAACGAGCAGATCGGCCCGGTATGGAAGGGGCAATAGACCATGTCCTTCTTCTCGTACTCGTACTCGCAGGAGATGCAGGCGATCATCGATTCGTGTTCGTGCTTGCGCAGTTCGTTCTCCGAGGTCCGCGCCAGGTAGTACTTGCCCCGGGTGATCAGGCAGACGATCGGCGAGGCCACGAACGCCAGGCCCAGCGCGATGAAGCAGGAGTAGGACTGGGCATAGGCGCCGAAATAGCCGAAGAAGGCGATCACGGACACCACCGAGGCGAACATCATCGAGCCGAAGCCGACCGGATTGAAGTTGTGCAGATGGGCGCGCTTGAACTCGATGTAGGACGGGCTGAGCTTCAGGATCGGCTTGTTGATCACCAGATCCGCGGTCACCGCGCCGATCCAGGCCACCGCCACATTCGAGTAGAAGCCGAGAATATGGCCGAGCACGGCGAACATGTTCGCTTCCATCAGCGCCAGTGCGATGCCGACGTTGAAGAACACATAGACCACCCGGCCCGGATGGCTGTGCAGGATGCGCGAGAAGAAGTTCGACCAGGACAGCGAGCCCGAGTAGGCGTTGGTGACGTTGATCTTGACCTGCGACAGCAGCACGAAGAAGGTCGCGATCGACAGGGCCACGAACGGGCTCGAGAACATGTAGCTGAAGCCCGATACGTACATATGGATCGGCTGGTCGGCCTGGTCCAGCGACGTGCCGTTGGCCACCGACACCGAGGCGAAGAACGAGCCCATCCACTGCTTGAGCGCGCCGAGAATGACCCAGCCCGGCCCGGCGGCCAGCACCGCGAACCACCATTTGCCGCGATTGGCGCGCGTCTTGTCGGGCATGAAGCGCAGATAATCGGCCTGCTCGCCGATCTGGGCGATCAGCGACAGTGCGATCCCGGCCGCGGTGCCGAACAGCAGCGGGTCGAAGCCCGCATGGCTCGGCGAATTGCCGCCGAAGTTCACCCAGTCGGTGATCGCATGCGGCTTGCCGAACAGCACTGCGATCGGCGGGGTGAACAACAGAATCAGCCAGATCGGCTGGGTCCACATCTGCAGTTTCGAGAGCAGACTCATGCCGAACACGACCAGCGGGATGATCACGATCGCGCCCAGCAGATAGCCGATGGCCAGGGGTATGCCGAAATACAGGTTCAGCGCCTGGCCCATGATCGAGCCTTCGAGCGCAAAGAAAATGAAGGTGAAGCTGGCGTAGATGACCGAGGTGATGGTCGAGCCGAGATAGCCGAAGCCCGCGCCGCGGGTGAGCAGGTCGACATCGACGTTGTATCGGGCCGAGTAGTAGGCGATCGGGATACCGGTCAGGAAGATGATGACCGCCGCGGCGAAAATGCCCCAGAACGCGTTCATGAAGCCGAACTGGACGGCCAGCGAGCCGCCGATCGCCTGATCGGCCATATAGGCGATGCCGCCGAGTGCAGCGGTCGCCACCGCGTATTCCGACCAGGTGCGGAAGGATTTCGGCGCATAACGCAGTGAATAATCCTCCAGCACCGGGTTGCTGACCCATTTGTTGAAGGTGCGGTTACGCCCCCCTTCGGTTACCACGCTACTCATTGTCGTCTCCGTTGATATCGACCCGAGTCGCCGGCGGGCATTGCTGTGAGGCCCGCCGGTGCTTTGAGTGAACCGTCGCGCTCGATGCTGGCGGGCGCGGCCGGACTTCCGGTCCGGTGTATGGCGGTTCACTTCGCTTGCTCTGAAAACGCAGGGCGCGGTGTTCGAGCGCCCGGTCCGATATCGAGACTGGCGCAAGCGCTCGGGCAGGCATATACGCCGATCAACGCAGCGGCCTACGTCATTCGACGTAGTTGTTGGCGCGTTTCCTGCAGGATCGGGTCGGTACTATCGAACTCCTTCGAGCAGCCGCAGCAGGTGCTGGCACCACATGTCCACGGGGCCCCAACGCGTCGTCAAGATTCGCCGTGCGTACAACCGCTGGGTCGGTGACGAGACGCTGGAGGACTACGCGCTGCGCTTCACCGCGCGCTCGTTTCGCAAGTGGTCGGAGCTGCGCATCGCCAACACGGCGCTCGGCGGCATCTCGTTTCTCGTGCTGGAGGCGATCGGCGCGGTGCTCATGCTGCGCTATGGCTTCGCCAACACCGCCTGCGCGATTGTCGCGGTCTGCAGCGTGATCTTCGTCGTGGGGCTACCGATCAGCTATACGGCCGCGCGCTACGGCGTGGATATCGATCTGCTCACCCGCGGCGCGGGCTTCGGCTATCTCGGCTCGACCATCACCTCGCTGATCTATGCGAGCTTCACGTTTCTTTTTTTCGCCCTCGAAGCCACGATCATGGGCCAGGCGATATCGCTGTATTTCGATATCACCCTGCCGCTGGCCTATCTGATCAGTGCGCTGGCGATCATTCCGCTGGTGACCTTCGGCATCACCGCAATCAACCGGCTGCAGTGGTATACGCAGCCGTTATGGCTGGCCCTGCTGGTATTGCCGTACCTGTTCATCGCCGTTCGCCAGCCGGCGGTGTTTTCGCAATTCCAGCACTATATCGGCGAACAGGGCACGGGCTCGTTCGACTGGATCGCCTTCGGCTCGGCCTGCGGGATCGCGCTCGCGCTGATCGGGCAGATCGGCGAGCAGGTCGACTATCTCCGGTTTCTGCCCGAGCGCGGCCCGGGCAATCGGCTCCGTTGGTGGGCGGCGGTGGTCGGCGCCGGGCCGGGCTGGGTCATTCTCGGCGGGTTGAAGATGTTCGGCGGGGCGCTGCTGGCGTTTCTCGCCGTGCAGCACCAGCTGCCGCATGCCCGCGCCACCGAGCCGACGCACCTGTACGAAGTGGCGTTCGGCTATGTGTTCTCGTCGCCGGGCCTCGCGATGACGGCGACGGTGCTGTTCGTCATCGTCTCGCAGGTCAAGATCAACGTCACCAACGCCTATGCCGGTTCACTGGCGTGGTCCAATTTCTTCGCGCGGGTGACCCGCAGCCACCCCGGGCGCGTGGTCTGGCTGGTATTCAATGTGCTGATCGCCCTGATCCTGCTGGAGATGGGCGTGTTTCATGCCATCGAACGGGTGCTTGGCCTGTACGCGAACGTGGCCGCGGCCTGGTTCGGTGCCCTTGCGGCCGATCTGCTGGTCAACAAACCGCTCGGCCTGTCGCCTCCGGGCATCGAATTCAAGCGCGCGCATCTGTACGACTTGAATCCGGTGGGGATTGGCGCGTTCGTGCTGGCCAGCGGGGCGTCGCTGACCGCCTATAGCGATTGCTTCGGCCCGGCAGGACGGGCCGCTGCGCCGGCGATCGCTCTCGGCGGCGCCTTCGTGACCGCGCCGTTGATCGCATGGCTGACCGCGGGACGGTTCTACCTCGCGCGGACACCGGCGTCCGCGGCCGAACTCGCCGGGGAGGGCGGGAACCACGCGCGCTGCGTGCTGTGCAACAACCGCTTCGAGGTCGACGACATGGCGGGTTGCCCGGCCTATGCCGGTGCGATCTGCTCGCTATGTTGCAGTCTGGACATGCGGTGCGCAGACCGCTGCCGGCCGCACTCGCACGCGTCGGCCCAGATCGACGAGCTGTTGCAGCGTGTGCTGCCGCGCGCGTTGATGCCGCATCTGTGCACGCGGCTGGTGCGCTACGGCGTGGTGCTCGGATTGCTGGCGGTGGTGCTGGTGGGGGCGCTGATCGCGGTCTATGCGCAGATCGCGCCGCTGGTGGACAGCACCGGGCACCCTCATCTGCTCGACATCTTCCTGCGGACCTTCTTTCTGATGCTGGTGCCGGTCGGCATTCTGTCCTGGTGGCTGGTGCTGGCGCGCGAGGCGCGCAATGTGGCGCAGCACGAGACCTCGCGCCAGACCCAGTTGCTGATGCGGGAGGTTGCGGCGCACAAGCGAACTGATGCCAAGCTGGCCCGGGCCAAGGCTGAAGCCGAGTCGGCCAATCGAGCCAAGAGCCGTTACGTGTCCGGCTTGAGCCACGAACTGCGTACCCCGTTGAACAACGTGCTGGGCTATACCCAGCTGCTGATGCGCGAGCCCGACATGGCACCGGCGCACGCCGACAAGCTGGCCACCATCCAGCGCAGCGGCGAGCATCTGCTCGCCTTGGTCGACGGTCTGCTGGATATCGCCCGCATAGAAGCCGGGCGTGTGTCGTTGCATGTCGGCGAGATCGATGCCGCGGCGCTGCTCGACCAGATCGAGGCCATGTTCGCGCCGCAGGCCATGGCCAAGGGGCTCGACTTCTGCATCGAGCCATCACAACGGATGCCGCCCGTGGTGCGCGGTGATCTGCAGCGGCTGCGTCAGATCCTCATCAACCTGATCGGCAATGCGATTCGTTTCACGCAGGCCGGTGAGGTGCGCGTTCGGGTGAATTATGCCTCGGAAGTGGCGACGTTCGAGATCATCGATACCGGCCCGGGGATCGACGACGACAAACGCGAGCAGATATTCCTGCCGTTCGAGCGCATCGCGGGGGGCAGCGATGGCGGTGCGGGGGCCGGGCTCGGTCTGACCATCTGTCAGCTGCTGACTCAGCTCATGGGCGGTGATCTGAAGGTACGGTCGAACGTGCCCGCCGGCTCGTGCTTTGTGCTGCGGGTTTTCCTGCCCCATTGCACGCGGCGCTCCGGAGCGCGCCCGCCCGTGCAACGGATCATCGGCTACGAGGGCCGGAAGCGGCACCTGCTTGTGGTGGATGATCGAGCGGATCAGCGTGGCATTCTCCGGGCGGCGCTCGAGCCCCTGGGGTTTGCACTGAATGAGTGCGAGGACGGGCCCGAAGCACTCCACTGGCTGGCCACCGAGCGCACCGATCTGATTCTGATGGACGTGGCACTGCCGGGAATGGACGGTTTCGAAACCGCGCGGATGATCCGTGAGCGGCGCCTCAGCGACGCCCCCGTTCTGGTGGTTTCGGCCAACGCCTATGCCGATAACATCGCGCGCAGCCGTACGCTCGGCTGCGACGCGTTCCTGTCCAAGCCGATCAACCTCGCCGAACTTTTCGATCGGCTGGCAGAGTTATTGCTTCTGCAATGGCAGCGGGATGAACAGGACGTTTTGTCCGATGCGCGGACGCGGGCTGGGGCCCGAACGAAGTACGCTGACGGCGCGCTGTCGAAAGCGTCGGATCGGTGCCCACTGCCGGGGCCGCTTGCCCATCGCCTCACGTCCGCTATTGATATCGGGCATATGGCGGGTGTTCTCGCCGAAATTGCGGCCATTGAAAGAGAGCATCCGGAACATGGCCCGCGCCTGGCCGATCTTCGGGATGCCGCGCGTCGGCACGAGTTGATACGCCTGCGTCGCCTGGCTGAAGAAAGCCGGGCGCGAACCGCGCAGGACTGAAAGGGGCAAGCACACGATGGTCCTAGCCAATATCGATGACGTCATGTCGCACGACGAGCGCGCGGTTGACAGACCGCCGATACGGGGCGTGGTGTTGGTGGTCGACGATCACCCGGATACGCTGGCGCTCATATCCGAAGTTCTGGGGCGCGATGGCTATACGGTGATCGCTGCGCCCGACGGCCGGTCGGCTCTGGAGCGGGCCCGCCTGATCACGCCCGACATCGTGCTCCTGGATGCGCGCATGCCGGGGATGGACGGCTTCGAGGTCTGCAGTCGCATCACGACCGATCCCGCGTTGACCGGCATGGGCGTGATCTTCATGACCGGGCTGACCGATAGCGACAGCATCGTGCGCGGTTTCCGAGCCGGGGGCGTGGATTATGTCACCAAGCCGCTCAAACCCGATGAGATACGCGTTCGCATCGAGGCCCATCTCAAGCGCATCCGTGTGCAGCGCCAGGCCGACATGGTGGTCAACGCGGGCGGGCGTGCCGCGCTGATCAGCGCCGCCGACGGGGGAATACGCTGGCACAGCACACGTGCGGCGCAGCTCCTCCGGCGCTATTTCGATGTCGATGTGAACGGCCGACTGCCGTTCGGTCTGCGGCGATGGCTGGATCGGGCGGAATCCGCAGCCAGGCCATACGAGGTCACTCGCGAGCAGGGCAGGCTATCGATTCGTCTCGCCGGGCCGGCCGAAGAGGGCGGCGCGATTCTCACCCTGGTCGAGTTCGACGAGCAGGCCGCGATCGACGACTTCGTTACGCGGTTCGGGCTGACCAGGCGCCAGGCAGAAGTGCTGCTCTGGATCTCGCGCGGCAAGACCAACCGCGATATCGCCGAGCTCCTCGACATGAAACCCCGGACGGTGAACAAGCATCTCGAACATATCTTTCCGAAACTCGGGGTGGAAACCCGAGCGGCAGCCGCTGCGATCGCGCTGCAGACGATGGGTTCGTGACGCGCCGCGGCGGAAATGCAGCGCCTCAGCTGGGCTGCGCCTTCGGCCCAGCATAGCCCGCGTCGCAGCCGGCGGACACTGATGCAGAGCGTGACGGCGAACCAGCCGAAGGACAAGAGTGGCCCGGCACCGACGAGCGTCGGCCAGTGACCGAGCGAGAGCCATGCGGCGGCCAGCGCTGCCATCGGGTGTGGTGTATGGCCCCCGTGTTGAGCACGGTCGCGGCATCGGCGAGCAGGGCGGGCAATCAGCACGGCGCTGAGCGCGAACGCGGACCACAGATGATGCGCGGCGAGCCAGCGATGATGCGAGCCGAGGGGGCGACGCTGCGGGTTGCGGCGAGCGCGTGCGCGACGGCCAGAAACCGTATCGCCGGCAGCAGGATCATGCCGCTGCCGATCCAGAACGCCGCGGCCACGATCAGATAGCCGACCGCGGCCCCGAGGCGCGGTTCATGCCTGGTTCAGACCGGCATCGGGCGGCGATCGGCGAAGGTGACGACGCCGCGAATGAAGCGATAGAAGCACCACAACCAGAGCACGCCATAACCGATGATGCCGATCACGAAGGGGGCGAGCACCAGGCAGACGAGGCTCCAGAGCATCGTGAACCAGAACGTGCGCATCAGCCAGCGGTGGTGCGTCCAGGCCATGCCTGTGCGTTCCAGCTCGCCCATCTTGATGTGATTGACGATCACGCCGGCGATGGCGGTCACGAAGAAGAAGCAGCCGAGTCCGTACAGCACGTAGGTGATCAACAGCACGTTGCGCTCGCTCTGTTCCAGCGCGCTCGATTCGGAATCAGCGACCATGTGTCGGTCCATATCAAACCTCCGGCATGCGCCGGGCCTTTGCTAGACTTGTGCGGTCAATCCCGTGCCCGGCGAGTTCATGCTCAAGTTGTTCACGCACCATCGCAGCGTTTCCGCTCATCGCGTGCGTATCGCGCTCAATTATAAAGGTGTGGCCTTCAGGTCTATTTTCACGGGTCTGGACGGCACCAGTGATGAACGCCAGCAGTATCTGGAAATCAATCCGCAGGGCCTGATTCCGGCGCTGTGGGTCGAGGACGATCTCATTATCTCGCAGTCGTCGGCGATTCTGGAGTATCTGGAAGAGCGCTATCCGGATCGGCCGCTGCTGCATGGCGACATCGCGCTGCGCGCGCGGATACGCTCCTTCGCCCAGATCGCGATCGCGGATACCCATCCGCTCAACAACCTGCGCGTTCTGCGCTACCTGCGCGACGAAATGGATGTGCCGTACGATCGGCGTCGGGCGTGGTTCGAGCACTGGATTCATGCCGCGTTCGGCCCGATGGAGTCGTTGCTGGCCGAACAGCCCGCCGGCGATCACAGCTTCTGTTTCACGGCGCGCCCGAGCCTCGCGGACGTCTGTCTGGTACCCCAGGTCTCGATGGCCGAGCGCTATGGTGTGAACCTCGGTCCCTATCCGATCATCCGCCGCATCTATCGGGCCTGCATGGCGTTGGGTGCCTTTCAGGCGGCCGCCCCCGATACCCAGGGCGACAGCGCCACGCCCGCGCGCTGACCGTGGTCCGGCCGGCTCCGGCCCGGGCCGGGACGACCGGAAAATCGTGTTTCGGCGCCGTCCGTCCACAGCGCGTTCTACGCCTGCTCGCACAAGGCTTGTCGAGCCGGGTGTGGCGGGCGTAACGTCGCCCTACGATCCGTGATGCCGACCCCCAATGAATAGCCAGACTGCCGCCGTGATCGCAGAAGTTCGTGCCTGTGTGGGCGAGGACCCGACGCTCGAGCGGCCCGAACTGATGATCGCCTTCGTCGAGACTTGTCTTGCCGGGGTTCCGGCGGATGCGCTGCGGGTGCGTTCGGTGGCCCATCTCTACGAGGCGCTTCGGCATCACTTCGCCTTGCTCTGTCAGCCGCGCAAGCGTGGCCAGTATCGTGTGGCGCTCGAGTCTATCGACGATACCAGCAGCGATTGCGATCTGGCGCTGCTGACGGTCGCCGACGACATGGCGTTCCTGGTCGACACGATCAGCCTGGCCGTACGCGGCACGGGCGCGGAGATCGACTGGATGATGCATCCGGTCGTACGCGTCGAGCGCGACGAGGCGGGCGAACTGATCGAGGTCGGCGCTGCCGGCACCGACCGTCCCGCGGGCGCAGAGGAATCGCTTGATTCGCATCGAGTTCGCAGCGCCAGCCGGTCTCGACGGTGACGCGCTCACCCAGCACGTCGAGTCCAGTCTGGCCGATCTGGCCTGTGTGGTGGCGGACTGGCAGCCCATGCGTCGCCGCCTGCAGGCCGTGGTCAGCGAGCTCGATCGTGCTGCCGGCGGGGTGGATCGCGACGAACGCACCGAGACCCAGGCGTTCATATCGTGGCTTGCGGACGATCATTTCACGCTGCTGGGCTATCGCTGTCGGGCGATCGAGACCGACCAGAACGGGGCCGATGTCATGGTCGATGTGGCCGATACCGGCCTCGGCCTGCTGCGCCAGGATCGCCCGGGCGTCGACCCGGATGGTTATGTGGCCCCGGCCGACGTGCTCGACGAATACACCCAGTCCTCGCGGCTGCTGGTGATCACCAAGGCCAACCAGCACGCATGGATCCATCATTCCGAGACGATGGACGTGGTTGCCATCAAGCGTCTGGATGCGACCGGCAACGTGATCGGCGCGCATCGTTTTCTGGGCATGTTCTCGGGCGACGCCTATCGCGCCAGCCCGCGCGATATTCCCGTGCTGCGCCACAAGATCTCGCACGTCATGGCACGCGCCGCGCTGCGACCGCGCTCGCACGCCGCCAAGAACCTGCGCTACATCCTCGAGACCTTCCCGCGCGACGAGCTGTTCCAGACCGGCGAGAACGAGCTCTACGATACGGTCATCGGCGTGCTCAACATGCGCGAGACCGAGCCGCTGCGCCTGTTCGTGCGTCGCGACCGGTACCGGCGTTTCTACGCGGCGATCGTGTACGTGCCGCGTGAACGCTACACCGTGGCGCTGCGCAGTCAGATTCGGGCGGAGCTGGAGCGTCACCTCAACGGCGAGTGCCAGGACGTCGACGCGGAATTCCTGCGCGGTGCCGTGGTGCGCCTGCACTACCAGATCGCCACCGGCGAGGTGACGGAACCGGTCGATGTGCGCGCGCTGGAACAGGCGCTGATCGCGGTCACCCGTGGTTGGCCCGACCGGGTCGCTGCGGCCGCGCGCGAAGCTGGCGTCTCGCTGCCGGCCTATGCGCATGCCTTCGATGCGGCCTATCGCGAGCGCTTCGGTGCGGCCTCTGCAGTGGCGGATTCCCAGGTACTGGCGGCGATGGACGACAGCAGCCACCCGGTGCTGCGGGCGATGGCGCCCGAGGGCGACGTGCTCACCGTCAAGCTCTACGGGCACGGCGACGACCTCCCCTTGTCGCGGGTGCTGCCGGTGTTCGAGCATTTCGGCCTGTCGGTGCTCACCCAGCATCCGTATCGCGTGGCGCGTGCCGGCCAGAGCGTGCAATGGATCCACGAATTCGAGGCCCGGCATAGTCACGGCGAAGCGCTGTCCGATTCGACCTGCCGCGACAATCTGGCCGAAGCGTTCCACCAGATCATGGCAGGTACCGCCGAGGACGACGGGCTCAACGGGCTCATCATCGATGCCGGGTTCACGCCGCGCCAGGTGGTGCTGGTCCGTACGATCACACGCTACCTGTTGCAGACTGAGCTGCCGTTCTCGCCGGTCTATATCGGCGATCGTCTGGCCGAGCATGCGGCGCTGGTACGCGCATTGATCGATCTGTTCGAGGCGCGCTTCGATCCGGATCGAAGCCGCGTGACCACCGGTGAGGACGAGGCCCGGGCGACGATCGAGGCCGAACTGGACGAGATCGCCAGCCTCGACGCGGATCGCGTGTTGCGTGCGTTCTATGGCGTGGTCGTCGCCACGCTGCGCACCAACTATTTTCAGCGCGATGCCATGGGCGCGCCGAAAGCACACGTCTCGATCAAGCTCGATCCCAGCGAACTGGTGGAGCTGCCGCAGCCGCGCCCCTGGGTCGAGACGTTCGTGTATGCGCCGAGCGTCGAAGGCGTGCACCTGCGCGGCGGGCCGGTTGCCCGCGGCGGGCTGCGCTGGTCCGACCGGCGTGAGGATTTCCGTACCGAAGTGCTGGGTCTGATGAAGGCGCAGATGGTGAAGAACGCGGTGATCGTACCGGTCGGGGCCAAGGGCGGTTTCGTGGCCAAGTACGGCGCGTCCGGACGAATCGCGCGAGGCGCGCCAGGCACGCGGCATCTCGGCCTACAAGACGTTCATCCGCGGCTTGCTCGATATCACCGACAATCGCGTCGGCGATGACGTGGTGACGCCGGAAGGCGTGGTGGCGCGCGACGGCGACGATCCCTATCTGGTGGTGGCGGCCGACAAGGGCACGGCCACGTTCTCCGACATCGCCAATTCGCTGTCGGCGGAGTATGGATTCTGGCTGGACGACGCCTTCGCCTCCGGCGGCTCGGCCGGCTACGACCACAAGGTCATGGGCATCACGGCTCGCGGCGCCTGGGAAGGCGTGAAGCGTCACTTCCGCGAGATGGGGCGCGATATCCAGACGCGAGCCGTTCTCGGCGGTCGCCATCGGCGACATGGGCGGCGACGTGTTCGGCAACGGCATGCTGGCCTCGGAGCAGATCCGCCTGATCGCGGCCTTCAACCACCTGCATATCTTCATCGATCCGGACCCGGACATCGCGGCGGCCTACGTCGAGCGCAAGCGCCTGTTCGCCGGCCCGGCCTCGAGCTGGCGCGACTACGACGAGCGCCTGATCTCGCGCGGTGGCGGCGTGTTCGATCGCTCGGCCAAGACCATCGAGCTGTCAGACCAGGCCCGCGCCGCGCTGGCCATCGAGGCACGGCGGATGGCGCCGGACGCGCTCATCAACGCGATTCTCAAGGCGCCGGTCGATCTGCTCTGGAACGGCGGCATCGGGACCTATGTCAAGGCCAGTACCCAGTCGCATACCGACGTCGGCGACCGCGCCAACGATACCCTGCGCGTGGACGGCCGCGAACTGCGGGCCCGCGTGGTGGGCGAGGGCGGCAACCTCGGACTGACGCAGGCCGGGCGCATCGAGTACGCCCTGAATGGCGGCAAGCTCAATACCGACGCGATCGACAATTCCGGCGGCGTCGATTCCTCCGACATGGAGGTCAACATCAAGATCGCGCTGGGCACGGTCGAGGCGGCCGGGCGCATCGATCGCGAGGCGCGCAACACGCTGCTGGCGGAGATGACGCCCTCGGTCATCGATCTGGTGCTGCGCACCAACTATCTGCAGACCCAGCAGATCAGTCTGATGGAAACCGAGAGCGTGGCTCGCTTCGACGAGCAGATCAGCTTCATGCGGGCACTGGAGCGCGACGGCCGGCTGGACCGACGTCTCGAAGGCCTGCCCGACGACGAGACCATCGAGACGCGTCGGCGCGAACGCGCCGGGCTGACCCGGCCCGAGCTTTCGGTGCTCATCTCCTACAACAAGTTGACGCTGTCGGCAGCGGCGCTCGAGGGCGGTCTGGCCGATGATCCCTGGATGGAGAGCTGGCTGACCGACGGCTTCCCGCCGCGGCTGGTAGAACGCTTCCCCGAGGCGGTCACCGAGCATCGCCTCAAGCGCGAGCTGATCGCGACCCTGGTCACCAACCAGATGGTGGACCGGCTCGGCATCGCCACCGCGCATCGCCTGCCGGCGGGCTTCAGCGCCCGCATGGAGGCCGCGGTACGCGGCTATGTGCTGGCCGAAGGCTGGCTCGAGGGCGAGACGCTGTTCAATGCGATCGAGGCGCTGGATAACGTCATCCCCGCGGCCGAGCAGTATCGGGCGTACCGCATCGTCATCGGCCTGCTCAAGCATGCGATGAACTGGTGGCTCACGAGTACCGGCACCGGCCAGGATATCTCGGATCTGATGGCGCCGCTACCAAGCCGGTGCACGGCATCTGTTGTCGGGTCTGGCGGATCGGCTGGTGGGCAGCTATGCCGAACGTTGGGAGAACACGCTGGCGGATTGGCAGGCCATCGGTATGGGCGACGAGCTGGCGCGTCGAATCGCCTCGGCCGATGTCGGCGGCGGCATCATGGATATCGTCTCGCTCGCCGAGAGCCGCGATCGGCCCGTGGCGGACGTGGCCGATATCTACTATCGCCTCGGCGACACCCTCGCCGTGCCGTGGCTGCAGGAAGCAATCCATCAACTGCCGGCCAACGGCCGTTGGCAGGACCTGGCGCGGACCAGCCTGCGCAGCGACAGCTATCTGATCCATCAGCGACTGGTCGACCAGGTGCTGGAAACCGAGGGCGACGATCCGCTGGCCGAGTGGTGCGCGGCGCGCGAGCACACCCTGGCCTTCGTCGGCGCCCGCTTGGCGGAACTCCAGGCCATCGAGCAGCCGGCACAGGAGCATCTCACCGTTGCTGTGCGCGATCTGGCGCGGCTCGGCCAGCCCGGGCCGTCCAGCCTGGGCGGAGCTGCCTAGCGGTCACGCCCCCGGGCGGCCCCCGCCCACGGCACGCTCAGTCGGCCAGCCGGCGGCGATAGGCCCGCGGCGTGATGCCGTGCCAGCGCTTGAACGCACGCTGGAAGGCACTCTGTTCGGAGAAACCGAGCAGCACGCCGATGTCGCCGATGCTCAGCGATGGATCGCGCAGGTAGTGGTCGGCGAGCGACCGGCGGACGTCGGCGAGGCAGGCCTTGAAAGTGGTATCGGCCTGCTCGAGTTCGCGCTGCAGCGAGCGCGGGGAACGCGTCAGCGCGGCCGCGGCCTCATTCAACGTCGGTACGCCGAACGGCAACTGCTGGGCGAGCCACTGTGCGAGCTGCGTGCGCACATCCTCGTCGTTACCGGTATCGCGCAGGCGTTCGGCCCGCGACGCCAGCCATCGCTTGAGATCGCCGTCCGGATTGCGTAGCGGCATTTCCAGTACGCCGGGCGACATCAGCAGTTCGTCGTGCGGCTGGCCGAAGCGTACCGGGCAGCCGAAGAACGCTTCGTATCGCGCGGGCTTTGCCTGCGGTGGGTGGCGAAAGTGTACGCACGACGGCGCGGTCGTGCGTCTGCCCGGTGGCCCAGCGGCCGAACGTGACATAGGCCGCCAGCGCTTCTTCGGTCAACGCGGGCGCCGTCGTTGCCGGCGTGGCCCAGCGCAGGGCGAGCGCGCCGTCCTGCGATGACCAGTGCGGCTTCGCCGACGGTGCTGACCAGCGACTGGAAGCGCAGCTGGAAACGGATCGCTTCACCGACATCGGCACAGTGCGTGACCAGCACGCCGAGAAGGCCCCAGCGATCCGGCTCGACCGCCATCCCGAACTCCAGCCCAAGCAGGGGATTGCCGGTTCGCTCGATGCCGGCCTGCATGAGCGCGGCGTAGTACGTGCTGCTCACCCGACGCTCGCGATCGGCCAGAGTGGCGTGCGGCAGGCCCGCGTCGCGGGCCAGCGCGGGTGCATCCAGCCCTTGCCGTTCGAGGAAATACAGCAACGAACGGAGCATGGACACGGCCACATGGCGCTGTTCGATCCGGCTCATCGGCAGATTATGCTGGAGGCGCCCCTGCGCTGGCCAAGCCCGGGCGCGTCCGGTCAATCTTTTTGGCCGAGCCGCCATCTATGATCGGATGAAGACACGGGCCGGGCGAGGGCAGTGGATGAAACGATGGAACGGCTGGGGTGACGATCGCATCGAGCGCCCGCTCTCGGCGTCGGCGCTGGCGTTTCTGCAAGATCGGCTCGGCCCGGGAGATACCTCGCCCGACCTCGACTTCGAGCACGCCTGCGCTCGGGTCGGCGCCTCGCGGCTGACAAGCCAGGCCATGCTCGACACGAGCGCGCCGGCTCGGCTTCGGCATGCCCACGGCCAGAGTCTGCCCGACTGGATCGCGCTGCGCCGCGGCCCGCTCGGCCCATTTCCCGACGCGGTGGCACGGCCGGAATCGCACGCGCAGGCCCGTGCCGTGGTCGACGAGGCACGGCGTCTCGGCGCGGTGATCGTGCCTTACGGCGGTGGTACCAGCGTGGTCGGCCATCTCGCCGTGGTGGACGACGGTCGCCCGGTGATCAGCGTCGACATGTCCAACCACAGTCGATTGCTCGGGCTGGATGCACGCGATCGCATCGCCACCCTCGGCGCCGGCGCGGCCGGCCCGGTGCTCGAGGCCCAGCTGCGCGCCCACGGCTACACGCTTGGTCACTATCCGCAGTCGTTCGACTACTCCACGCTCGGCGGCTGGATCGTGACGCGCTCGGCCGGGCAGCAGTCGCGGCGCTACGGCCGGATCGATCACATGCTGCACGGCGCGCGCCTGGTCGGGCCCGCTTCGGATCTGGTCATCGGTGGCCACGTGGCGTCCGCGGCAGGGCCCGATCTGCGCCAGCTGTTGTGTGGCTCGGAGGGCCGGCTCGGTCTGGTGACCGAGGCCGAGATGCACGTTCGACCGCTGCCGGCGCACGAAGCGTTTCATGTGCTGTTCTTCGGCGATTGGAGCGCGGCCGAACGCGCCGCGCGTGAAATCGCCCAGGCCGGCGTCGCGGTATCGATGGTGCGGGTATCCAACGCCGAGGAAACCGATGTACAGCTGCGCATGGCCGGACACGAGTCGGCGGTCGGCTGGCTGTATCGCTATCTCGGCTGGCGGCGTCTCGGCGACCGGCCGTGCATGCTGATGTTCGGAGTGACCGCCGACACACGGCGCGATGCCCGCCGGATCACGGCCGCGGCGCTGGCGATCGCCCGTGGCGCAGGCGGCGTGGCGACCGGTACCCGGCTGGGTTCGGTATGGGCGGCGAACCGGTTTGCCGGCGCCTATGCCCGCAACGCGCTGTGGGATGCGGGCTACGCGGTGGATACCATGGAAACCGCCGTCGTGTGGTCGGCGACATCGCAGACCATGACGGCGATGGAAGCGGCGGCGCGCCAGGCTCTGGCCGCTTTCGACGAACGGGCGATCGTGTTCTCGCATCTGTCGCATGTCTACGCCGCCGGCAGCAGCGTCTACATGACGGTGATCTGGCGCCGTGCCGCCGACCCGGAAGAAGATCGAGCCCGCTGGCATGCCCTGAAGAAATCGGTAAGCGAGGCGATTACGGCCGCCGGCGGCACGATCAGCCATCAGCATGGGGTCGGTCGGGATCATGCGCCGTACCTCGCGGCCGAGAAGGGCGAAGCGGGGCTCGCCATGATCAAGAGCGTGCTCGACGCCGTGGACCCGGGCCGGATGATGAACCCGCACAAGTTGCTGCCGGAGCGCGGCCGTGTGGCCTGAAGGCTGGCGCGCCGCGTTCCGCCAGTCGTGCACGAGCGGCGTGGATGTACTGGTGATCGGCGGTGGCATCACCGGCGCCGGCGTGGCGCTCGAGGCCGCGTATGCCGGTCTGTCGGTCGCACTGGTCGAGCAGCGCGATTTCGCTTCCGGCGCATCGAGCTGGTCGTCGAAACTCGTGCACGGCGGGTTGCGTTATCTGGCAAGCGACTGGCGCCTGACCCGCGAGTCGGTGCGCGCGCGCGACCGGCTCGTGCACGATCTCCCCGATCTGGTTTCGCCGCTGGCGTTCATGCTTCCGGTCTATCGCGGGGCGTCGCCCGGGCGTGCCAAGCTGCGAGCGGGGCTGACCGCCTACGATCTTCTGGCGCGGCGGCGCGATTCGCACTACCTGCGGCGCGCGGCGTTCCTCGGCCATATGCCTTACCTCGCCGCGGACGGGCTGCGCGGCGGCTTCGTATACCACGATGCCGTGACCGACGACGCCCGTCTGGTCATGCGCGTGCTCGCCTCGGCTGCCGGCCACGGTGCACGGGCGGCGAATTATGTACGCGCCCGGGAACTCGTCTGGCGCGACGGCCGCGTGGCCGGCGCCCTGGTCGATGATGCCGTGACCGGCGAGCGCTTTCGCGTGGCGGCCCGTTGTGTGGTGAACGCGACCGGCGCATGGAGCGCGCAGCTGCGGCCCGGGGCGGAACACGGTACGAAGCTGCGCCCGTTGCGCGGCTCGCATTTCGTCTTTCCATTTCATGTACTGCCGGTGGCCCGCGCCATCTCGTTCCCGCACCCGGCGGACCGGCGCCCCGTGTTCGCGATGCCGTGGCGCGGGGCCACCCTGTTCGGTACCACTGACCTCGACCACGACGGCGCGCTGGAATCGCCGCGCATGAATGCGGCCGAGGCCGACTACCTGATCGCGGCCCTGCAACGTTATTTCCCGGGCCTCGGCATCGAGGCGCGCCACGCCTTGTCGAGTTTCGCCGGGGTGCGCCCGGTCATTGCCTCGGGCGCACGCCGCGCGTCCGACGAATCGCGCGAGTCGGCCATCGTCGCGGCAAACGGCCTGATCGACGTGGTCGGCGGCAAGCTCACCACCTTTCGCACCGTGGCGCAGCGGGTTCGCGAACACATCGACGAACAACTGCAGCGAACCTCGAGCACGGCCGCGAATGCCGGCGCGCCTTTACACTCGCGGCAGCCGACGGACACGACGCGCCGCGACAGGTTCGGGGATCGACTCGGGGCGACCGAATACCGGGTCGCCGATCTGCGCGGCCCGCTCGTCGGCGAAGCGGTCGAGCATCTGGATGACCTGATGCTGCGGCGGACGCGGCTCGGCCTGTTGCTGGCCGAGGGCGGGCGCGCCGAACTCGCATGCATCGAGCCCTGGTGTCGCGATTTGCTGGGCTGGAGCGCCGGACGCTGGCGCGACGAACGCGAGCGCTACGAACAAATCTGGCAGGCGCTGCATGCGCCGATGCCGTCCGGGCGGTGCGGCATGACCCGGCGCGATCGCATTCTGGCCATCGATGTCGGCACCCAGAGCGTACGGGCGCTGGCATTCGATCGTGCGGGGCGGGTCTGCGGACGCGCCCAGTGCGCGATCGACCCGCCGTACCACATACCGCAGCCGGCATTCGCCGAGCAGGATCCCGAGGTGTTCTGGAATACGCTGACGGCAGCCTGCCGCGCGCTCTGGAACGACCAGCCCGGGCTGGCCGTGCGCATCGCCGGCGTGGCATTGACCACGCAGCGCGCCACCAGCGTGTTCGTCGACGCCGACGACCAGCCCATCGGGCCCGCCATTTCCTGGCTTGATCGTCGTTGCGCGGCGCACGTGCCACCGCTGCCGTGGCCGATGGCGCTGGCCACGACGGCGGCAGGCGCGCGCCCGGTGCTCGATCGTCTGCGACGGCGCGCGCCGTCGAACTGGCTCGCCGATACCGCGCCCGAGGCACACGCCCGGGTCGCGCATGCGGCCTTGTTGTCGGGCTTTCTCGTGCACCGCATGACCGGCGCCTGGCGCGATGCCGTCGGCGCCCAGGTGGGTTATCTGCCGTTCGATTACCGGAAGCGGTGCTGGCCGCCGACCGGCAACTGGCGTTGGCGAGCCCTGTCGCTCGAACCGGGGCAGATGCCGGAGCTGGTCGAACCGGGCGAGCCGCTGGCGGCGTTGCATCCGGCGGCCGCGCAAGCGATGGGCATCGCTCCGGGGCTGATGCTGTATGCCGCCGGGGCGGACAAGGCCTGCGAGGTGCTCGGCTCCGGCGCCGTTTCGCCCGAAACGGCTTGTGTCTCGCTCGGCACCACGGCCACGGTGGATACCTGCCGCAAGCGTTATCGCGAGGTCGAGCGGTTCCTGCCGGCCTATCCGGCGGCAATCCCGGGGGCCTACAACAACGAGATCCAGATCGATCGCGGTTTCTGGCTGGTGTCGTGGTTCAAGCAGGAATTCGCGGCCGATACGCGCCGGCAGGCCGCGGCGTGCGGGCCGTCCGGTGGAAGCGTTGCTGGACGAAGCGATCGCACCGATCGAGCCCGGCAGCGACGGCCTGGTCGTCATGCCGACCTGGTCGGCTGGCGCGCGCAGCCCCGGCCCGGAGGCGCGCGGCGCGATTGTGGGTTTCACCGAGGTGCATACCCGCGCGCATGTCTATCGCGCCATCCTCGAGGGCCTGGCCTACGGATTGCGCGGCGGCCGCGAAACCATCGAGCGGCGTACGCATACCCCGATCACCCGGCTGCGTGTGGCCGGTGGCGGGTCGCAGTCGGATCAGGCCATGCAGATTCTGGCCGACGTATTCGGTTTGGCCGCCGAACGCGTGCATACCGCGGAAGCCAGCGGGCTGGGCGCGGCGATCAACGCAGCCGTCGGGCTGGGCTGGCATATCGATCACGACGCCGCGGTAGCGGCGATGGTGCACGCCGGGCAACGATTCGAGCCGCGACCGGATGCAGTGGCTCGCTACGATGCCATCTATCGCCAGGTCTATCGCCGGCTCTACGGCGACCTGCGTCCCACGCTACGGCGACTGCGTGCGGTGTTCGCGCCGGCCACGAAAGACTGACAGCCCGCGTTGCAGCGCGACCATGCCGAGGATCGCGATCAACGGATTGATGGCGAACCGGAAGCGCTGGTTCTCGTCGATTTCGAGCATGTTGCCGATCACGCTGACATACATGACGTTGAGCCAGATGAAGATCAGCGTCGCATCCAGACTCGAGAGCCGCCGTCGCCAGGCACAACGCAACAGCACGCCGAAGCCGAACAGTGCGGCAATGACATAGACGATCGGCGATGAACACGCCGATGGTGGCCGGCTTGAGGTCGAATCTCGGATCGTCCGGGTAGACCGGCTGGCCGCCGATCACCTTGCCGTAGACCCAGGCCCAGGGCTGGATCGCCTCGCGATTGGCCTTGAGGAACGGATAGTCGCTGGACGGACGCCAGAACATCAGCCACGCCACGCCGACCGAGTGCAGATAGACGCCGGGATGGGTGCGGATCGCCACCAGCGCATCATGGCGTGCCATCTCCGAGATCTGCGCGTACGGCAGATAGTTGAAATTGACGTGCCCGGTGGTCTTGCGCTTGTGGTCCAGCACGGCGATGCCGGTATGCGGTTTTTTCACCACCGTGCCCTCGTAGGCTTCGGGAATATCGAAGGCCTTGTCGTCGAGCGCGAGCTGGGTCATCCGGCCGTCGGCCACGAGCCGTGCGCGTTCGCCGTAGTCCAGCTTCAGCGTGGTCAGCTTCGCCAGGCTCATGCCCATCCAGTCGGAGGTCGAGAATTCGCCGATCACGGCAACGTTCTTGGCATACAGCGCCAGGATGAGTACACACGGCAAAGCGGCCGCGATGAGCACTGTGCGGCGATGGCCCGGCAGCACCAGCACGGCGTACAGGACGAGTACCGCGAACCATTCGATCTGAAACAGCGAACGGGTGTAGATCAGCACCGCCATGGCGCCGAACAGCGCGAAGGCCCGGCCCGGCCGGAACTCGCGCACGCAGGCATCGAACAACCAGACGATGGCCACCAGCAGCAGCAACACGATCACCGTGTAGTACGGCAGGCTCTCGTAGAGCATCAGCGCCGGCGAGCACATGAACAGTCCGGCGACCAGCGCCGCCGCCAGCGGGCGCGTGCCCATGCGTCGCAGCAGCGCATACAACAACAGTACGGCGCCCAGTGCCATGAGGGCAAAGATCACCCGGAACAGGCCGGCGGTCAGCGCATCGCCGCCGCCGAGCACGGCCGACAGCTTGACCACGATGCCGAGCAGCAGGTTGTACAGCGGCGGCTGGCCCGGCATGTAGAGCAGGCTCTGCCACAGATCGTGACGCAGCAGCACGGGATCGAGAATCTGCCACGACGTCGCCATCGGCGACAGATCGAAGCGCACGCCGGCGACGTACGCCGCGATGCGCGACACCAGATAGAGCGCGACCAGTCCGCCCACGGCCCAGCGGTCGGCCGCAGCCCCGCGTGGACCGTATGGCGGGTTCATAGCTGCGTGCGGTGAAAGATCGTGCGCGGCACGGCCTTGATGATCGTCATGATGAAACGCCAGAAACCGGGCGTATAGACGACCGCGCGCCGGGCATCGATCGCCTTGACGATATCGCCGCCGACCTTGTCCGCGCTCGCGAACAACGGGCCTTTCTCGATGTCGGCCGTCATCGGCGTATCGACCAGGCCGGGGCGGATCGTGAGTACGTCCACGCCGCTGCCGTACAGCCGATGGCGCAGGCCGTCGAGAAACGCGTTCACCCCGGCCTTGGCGCTGCCGTAGACATAGTTGCTGGCGCGTCCGCGGTCGCCGGCGACCGACGAGATGACGGCGATCAGACCGGCGCCTTGTTTCTCCAGGCGATTGGCGACATCCGTGACCAGTGCCACCACGCTGACGGCATTGGTATGCCACGCGGCGACCGCGGCTGCCGGATCGGCGGCGCAGGCCGCCTGATCGGGCAGGGTGCCGTAGGCGATGAAGACGGTATCGAGCCCGCCGAGATCGGCCGTCGCGGCATCCAGCATGGCGCCATGCGCGCCGAGATCGTCGGCATCCATCGCGTAGACCGTGGCGCGCGACGCACCGCGCACCGACAGGTCGCGTGCGACCGGCTCCAGCTTGTCGCGGTTGCGGGCGACCAGAAACAGGGCATCGCCGCGTTCGGCGAAACGGCGGGCCGCGGCTTCGGCGATCGCCGATGTCGCGCCCACGATGAGAATACGGTTCATGCGGTGTCTCCCGTCACACGAAGCCAGAAATCCGAGGAAAACCGCGGATCGACGTAGCCGGCGAACTCGCGCCAGCGGGGGAAATATTGCTGGAATGCCGCGGCCGACATGCGCGCGTCCTTGGCCGGATAGACCGCGCCGCCCGCCGCCATCACCACCTCGTCCAGCGAATCCAGCAGGCGGCGGGTCGATTCGCCGCGATTCGGGAAATCCAGCGCCAGCGTGGTACCGGGCCGCGGGAACGACAGCATGCCGGGTGACGGCACATCGCCGAACACCTTGAGCACCGACAGGAACGAGCCCTGGCCCGAAGCCCCGATCCGCCCCAGCAATTCGGTGATCGAAGCCGCGGCGTCGCCGGGCGGCACCACGCACTGGTATTGATAGAAACCGGCCGGCCCGTAGGCCCGGTTCCAGTTGCGGATGCCGTCCAGCGGATAGAAATAGGGCTGGTAGTGCTGCGCGGCCCGGAAGTGCCGTTGTCGCTTGCGATGAAAATACAGTGTGTTCAACGGGGTGAGGGTGGCCGGATTCATCAGCGAGAACGGCGGCGTGAGCGCGAAGTTCGGCCCCGGTTTCGGGCCGGACGGCATTGGGCTGGCCCATGGCCGGCCGATGATTGGCACGCATGAACCAGCCTCGCCCGAGCTTCGAGCCGGTCGCGCTGCAGTCCACCCAGGCGACGGTGTATTCGTAGTCGGGCCTCGGACTCGGCGGACAGCTCGAAGAAAGCCCGCAGATTGTCGAACCGGTGGGTATCGACGTCCATGAAGGCACCGCCGACGCGCTTGAGCTGCAGACGCACGCGCGTGATCAGCCCGGTCAGGCCCAGTCCGCCCACGGTGGCGGCGAACAGATCGACGTTGTCGCGCGGGCTGCAGGTGCGCGTGGTTCCGTCACTGCTCGCGAGGTCGAAATCCAGCACGTGGCGGCCGAAGGTGCCGGCGACGTGATGATTCTTGCCGTGCACGTCGTTGGCGATCGAGCCGGCGACCGTCACGTACTGGGTACCGGGGGTCACCGGCACGAACCAGCCCTGCGGGACCACCAGCCGCAGAATATCGGCCAGCAGCACGCCCGGCTCGCATTCCAGCACCCCGGTATCGGTATCGAAGGCAAGGAAATGATCGAGGCTGCGGGTATCGATCAAGGTGCCGTCGTTATTCACCACCACGTCGCCATAGCTGCGGCCGTTGCCATAGGCCAGCATCGGGCGATCATCTTGCGACGGCAGCGGTGACCGGCCGGTAACCGGGCGCACGACGCGTGCCGGCGCGCTGACCGGGATGCGCCCCCAGCTCGGATGCGAACCCGCCCGGCTCATAGTGCAGCAGCGATCACGATGGCAGCACCCAGCACGATACAGATACGGCTGCCGGTATCACGCGCGGCGAACACGATCGGGTCGTCGGTCATTTCCCGGCGCATGGTCTTCAGCCAGATACGGCTGATCCAGTAGAGCACTACCGGGCACAGCAACCAGATGAATACCGGATGCTGATAGTGACTGGTGATATCCGGACTGTTGATATACAACGCCAGCACCACGACGCTGGCATAGCCCGCGGCGGTGCCCAGGCTGCGCAACGCCTCGATATCCGAAGCCTCATAGCCGCGGCCGCCGCCGCTGGTCTGGCCGGCCTGGACCAGGATCAGCTCGGCGCAGCGCTTGGCCATGGCGAGGCTCAGGAACAACGACATCGACAGCGCCAGCAGCCAGAACGACAGCGGAATGCCGGTGGCCGCGCCGCCGGCAATCAGCCTTAGCGTGTAGAGGATCGCCAGCGTGAGTACGTCGATCAGCGCGACCCGTTTCAGGCCGATCGAGTACGCCAGGGTCACGATGTAATAGATCGCGAGCACGGCACCGAAGATCGGCGGCAGGAATGCCGCGATGATGGCCGCGATCAACAACAGGACCGGAATCGCCGCCACGCCGTGGGCCACCGGCAGCGCGCCGCTGGCGAACGGGCGATGCCGCTTGTTGGGATGACGGCGATCGTCGCCGAGATCGACCAGATCGTTCAGCAGATAGACGCTGGATGCCAGCGCGCCGTAGGCGATGAAGGCCAGCACGGCGGCCAACAGCGTACGCCCGTTGAGCAACTCATGGCTGGCCAGCAGCGGCACGAAGATCAGCAGATTCTTCGACCACTGATACAGCCGCATCGCCTTGACCCAGGTCCGGACGCCACTCGGCGGGCGTTCGATGCGACGGCTGACATGGGTTTCGCTGCTGGCCCAGCGGTCCGTGGCCGGTTTGGCGCCGACCAGAATCGTTTCGCGTGCGGCGGCCCAGATCGCGCGATCGTCGTCGTGATCGGCGGCATAGTCGAACGGCGCGTCGCCCAGCAGTTTGCGGATCGCGGCCAGTTTGTCCTCGCCCGACAGGTTGGTGTGGGCATCGCTGGCGAGCACGTCGTCGAACAGTTCGAGATGCTCGGCCACCTGATGGGCATAACGATGATTGGCCGCGGTGGCCAGCACCAGGCGCCGGCCGCGTTGTTTCTCCTCGGTGAGGAAATCCACCAGCTCGCGATTGTAGGGCAGATGGGCCACGTCGAGTCTGGCGCGGGCGGCGATCTCGTCCTTGAGCCTGGCCTTGCCGCGCTTCAGCCATGCCGGCAGACACAGCAGGTTGTGCGGGCGCTCGCGGGCCAGCACGAAGGCCGACTCGATCAACAGATCGGTATGGACCAGCGTGCCGTCGAGATCGACGACGAGCGCGGCATCGCGGGCCTGA
>CAWIGB010000012.1:0-514259 GCA_963835375.1 uncultured Gammaproteobacteria bacterium | reverse complement strand
CGGGGCCTGCAAGACACGTCTGGCCTCGGGTCTGGGCCCGCGACGCGCCGTCGGCGTCTATGCTGCGATGGCCGATCATGCCATCGCCCGAACCACTGCGGCCGCCACCGGCTCCGTCAGCCTCGTATGTACGTCCTTGCCCCCTTTCTTCAAACGCACGGCACGCCGCTGTGGCGTGCAGCTCACACCGCAGTCGCGAGGCGATCTCGGCCGCCGCATGCGACGTGCAATGGATGATGCGCTAATCGGGCATGCACGGGGGCTGCTTCTGGGTAGCGACCAGCCGGTGTTCGCTACCGCCGCGCTGAGACACGCGGACGCGCATCTGGGCAGCGCGCACCCGGCCTGGCTGGCGCCCACGGTCGATGGCGGCGATCGGGCGATCGGGTCCTCGCGGCAGGCACGCGGGGCGACCTGCCGCGCACTGCGTGCTCGCTTCGATTCGAGCTGAGTCAGGCCTGGCGCTTGGCGCCTTCCGGCACCCGACCTTCGAGCGCATCGGTCAGAAAATTGTACGCGTGATCGACGCTGTCGGCCTGATAGAACAGGCGGAGATCCTCGTCGGCAATCAATCCGAGCTCGCGGAACACATCGAAATCGATCAGGCGACGCCAGAAGTCGTGCCCGTACAGCACCACCGGAATACGCGGCTGCTTGCCGGTCTGGATGAGTGTGAGCATCTCGAACAGTTCGTCCATGGTGCCGAAGCCGCCCGGGAAGATGATCAGCGCCTTGGCGATGTTCATGAACCAGAACTTCCGCATGAAGAAGTAGTGGAACTTGAAGTTCAACCGTTCATGCACCCAGGCGTTGGTGCCCTGCTCGTGCGGCAGTTCGATGTTGAGCCCCATGGAAAGTTCAGGGTTGACGTCGGCCGCGCCCCGATTGGCGGCTTCCATGATGCCCGGGCCGCCGCCGGTACAGACATAGTAATGCTCGCCGCTGGCGTGCTCGTCCATGGTCCAGCGCATCATGCGGCGGGCAAGCTGGCGGGCCTCGGCATAGTAGTCGACGGTATCGGCGACCGGGTCGTGCTCGTGCGGACGCAGGCGCGCCGAGCCCCAGAAGATCAGACCGTTATGCACGTCGAGTTGCATCAGCCGGGTTCGGGGCTCGATGTACTCGGACAGGATCCGCAGCGGACGGGCTTCCTCGCCCAGCATGAAATCCGGATCGGTGTAGGCGTTCGACATTCAGACCTCAGGTGATTTAGATCACGCCGGTTCGCGGCAAACGCGCGAGTATATCAGCGCGAGACCGGTCTTCCGGTCGACAGCGATTCAAATCCATCAAACGATGGTTGAATTGTTCAAGGCAGACCTCATTACCAACTCAAAGCCATGGCCGTACGCGGCGCGGCCTGACTCGACTGTCTTCAAATCAAGGAAAGCCGACCATGCGAATGGACAAACTCACGAGCAAGCTCCAACAGGCTCTGGCCGATGCCCAGAGTCTGGCCGTGGGGCGCGACCATAACGAAATTCAGCCGCAGCATCTGCTGCTGGCCCTGCTGGACGCCGAGGGCGGCACGGTTCGGCCGCTGCTCGACGGCGCCGGGCTCAACGTGCGCGACATCCGCAATCAGGTTCTCAAGAGCCTGGACAACCTGCCGACCATCGGCGAGGCCACCGGCGAGGTGAACCCGAGCCAAGCGCTCGTGCGTGTGCTGAATCTGTCGGACAAGATGGCCCAGAAGCGCGGCGATTCGTTCATTTCCAGCGAGCTGATCGTGCTGGCCATGCTCGAGGACAAGTCCGAGACCGGCAAGATCCTGAAGAGCGCAGGCGCGACCCGCGACAACCTGATCGCCCAGATCGACAAGATCCGCGGCGGCGAGAACGTGGATGACGCCAACGCCGAAGAACAACGCGGCGCGCTCGACAAATACACGACCGATCTCACCGAGCGGGCCGAACAGGGCAAGCTCGATCCGGTGATCGGCCGCGACGAAGAAATCCGTCGTGTGATCCAGGTGCTGTCGCGTCGCACCAAGAACAACCCGACGCTCGTGGGCGAGCCCGGTGTGGGCAAGACCGCCATCGTGGAGGGCCTGGCCCAACGCATCGTCAACGGCGAAGTACCAGAGTCGCTGCGCGACAAGCGCGTGCTGGTGCTCGATCTGGCGGCCATGATCGCCGGCGCGAAGTATCGCGGTGAATTCGAGGATCGTCTCAAGGGCGTGCTCTCCGATCTGGCCAAGCAGGAAGGCCGCATCATCCTGTTCATCGACGAGATCCATACCCTGGTCGGCGCCGGCAAGGCCGAAGGCGCGATGGATGCCGGCAACATGCTCAAGCCGGCGCTGGCGCGCGGCGAACTGCACTGCATCGGCGCCACCACGCTCAACGAATATCGTCAGAACATCGAAAAGGATGCGGCGCTGGAACGTCGTTTCCAGAAAGTGCTGGTCGACGAGCCGGACCTGGAAGACACCATCGCCATCCTGCGCGGCCTGAAGGAGCGCTACGAGGTGCATCACGGCGTCGATATCACCGACGGCGCGATCATCGCGGCGGCCAAGCTCTCCCAGCGCTACATCACCGATCGCAAGCTGCCGGACAAGGCCATCGACCTGATCGACGAGGCCGCCTCGAAGATCCGTATCGAGATCGATTCCAAGCCGGAAGAGCTCGACCGGCTCGATCGCCGTCTGATCCAGCTCAAGATCGAGAAGCAGGCGCTGTCGAAGGAATCCGATGAAGGCTCGAAGGCGCGCCTGGAAAAGCTGGACGACGAAGTCGCCGAGCTGGAACGCGAATACTCCGATCTCGAGGAGATCTGGAAATCGGAAAAAGCCTCGGTCGCGGGTGCCGCGAACAAGCGCGAGGAACTCGACCAGGCCAAGCGGGAACTGGAAGCCGCACAACGCGCCGGCGATTACGAGCGCATGGCCGAGCTCCAGTACGGCAAGATTCCGCAGCTGCAGCGCGAACTCGAGGAAGCGCAGGCCGCCGAGGAGAAACCGGCCGACCACAAGCTGTTGCGTAACAACGTGACCGACGAGGAAGTCGCCGAGATCGTCTCCCGCTGGACCGGTATTCCGGTGTCGCGCATGCTCGAAGCCGAGCGCGACAAGCTGCTGCGCATGGAGGATTCGCTGCACGAGCGCGTGATCGGTCAGGACGAAGCCGTCACCGCGGTCTCGGATGCGATCCGTCGCTCCCGCTCCGGCCTGTCCGATCCGAACCGGCCGATCGGCTCGTTCATGTTTCTTGGCCCGACCGGCGTGGGCAAGACCGAACTCTGCAAGGCGATCGCCAACTTCCTGTTCGACACCGACAACGCCATGGTGCGGATCGACATGTCGGAGTTCATGGAGAAGCACTCCGTGGCCCGGCTGATCGGCGCCCCGCCGGGCTACGTCGGCTATGAACAGGGCGGTTATCTGACCGAGGCCGTGCGGCGCAAGCCCTACTCGGTGATCCTGCTCGACGAGGTCGAGAAGGCCCATCACGACGTCTTCAACATCCTGCTGCAGGTGCTGGATGACGGGCGGCTGACCGATGGCCAGGGCCGGACCGTGGATTTCCGCAACACCGTGATCGTGATGACGTCCAACCTCGGCAGCCAGCTGATCCAGGAGCTGGCCGATTCGGGTTACGACACGATGAAGGAATCGGTGATGGAAGTCGTGGCCCAGCACTTCCGTCCGGAGTTCATCAATCGTATCGACGAGTCGGTGGTGTTCCATCCGCTGGAGGCGGCCCAGATCCGTCGGATCGCCCGTATCCAGATGCACGAGCTGGAACATCGCATGGCCGAGCGGGAGCTCACGCTGGAGGTCACGGACGCGGCGCTCGACCGCCTCGCCGAAGCGGGTTTCGATCCGGTCTACGGCGCGCGGCCGCTCAAGCGCTCGATCCAGACGCTGGTCGAGAATCCGCTGGCCAAGCGGATTCTGGCCGGCGAGTTCGTGGCCGGCGACACTGTTCGAGTCGATCTGGACAGCGGCGACAAGCGCCGACCTCGCCTTCGCCAAGGCGGCCTGATTCGGCGGCCCGCCCTGCCCTGCAAGCCCGCGGCACTCGTCGCGGGCTTTTCATTGCCCGCAAGGAATCGACACCGGGCGGTCACTTGATTATCGCAACACCGCCCCACAGGGTCCGGCACTTGTTTCAATCGGAACCACAGGATTGACCATGCATAACGTGACGGCCAATGGCGCGACGATTCCCGCGATCGGCTTCGGCACCTTCGAACTCGAACCGAAGGACGCCGAGGCGATGGTCGAACATGCGCTCAAGGTCGGTTATCGACACATCGATACCGCCCAGGCCTACAAGAACGAAGAAGCGGTGGGCCGTGGCATCAAGAATTCCGGCGTCGCCCGTGAGGACATCTTCCTGACCACCAAGGTGTGGACCGACCGCTTCACCGACGGCGAGCTGCAGAAATCCGTCGAGGAGAGTCTGGATCGGCTGGGCACCGACTATGTCGATCTGCTTCTGCTGCACTGGCCGAACCCGGACGTCTCGCTCAAGGAGACGCTGAACGCGCTCAACGAAGTTCAGGAGCGCGGTCTGGCCCGCAATATCGGCATCAGCAATTTCACGGCCCCTCTGATTGCCGAAGCCGCGGAACTGTCCGGCAAGCCGCTGGCGACCAACCAGGTCGAGTATCACCCCTATCTCGACCAGAAACCGGTGCAGGACGCCCTCTCGGAACACGGCATTTCGCTGACGGCCTATTGCCCGCTGGCTCGCGGCGAGGTGTTCAAGGACCCGACGCTGGAGCGGATCGGCAAGAAGCATGGCAAGAACGCCGGTCAGGTCGCGTTGCGCTGGCTCATTCAGCAGGACAACGTGATCGCGGTGCCCCGTTCGTCCAACCCGGACCACGTGGCGTCGAACTTCGAGGTCTTCGATTTCGAGCTGACCGAAGAGGAGATGAACGAGATCAGCAAGCTGCATTCCGAAGACGGACGGATGATCAATCCTTCATTCGCCCCGGCATGGGACAACGCCGCCTGATCGCGTCGAATCCAGTTGATTCGTCGAACGAAAAAGCCGCGCTCATCGAGCGCGGCTTTTTTTGGTTCGCAGATTCATGGCAAGCGACGCGCGCTCGCCGCGATCAGGCCGATGCGATCCGTGCGTGGGCCAACGCCAGTGCCGTCGCCGCCGAGGTACGACCGGTACGGGCCGCTTCGGCGAATATCTCGTCGAGCGTCGTTTCGATCCCGGCAACGCGGGCAGCCACACGATCTGCATCGTAGCCGGCCGGGTCCACTTCGTCGGCCACGTTGATCAGCCCGCCGGCGTTGATCACGAAATCCGGCGCATAGACGATGTTGCGTTCGGCCAGACGCGCTGCGTCCGCGTCGGTCGCGAGCTGATTGTTCGCCGCGCCGGCGATGACGCGCGCATCGGATCGCCCGGAATGCTGTCGCTCATTGAGTACGGCGCCGATGCCGCAGGGCGCCAGCACATCGACGTCGGCGGCGAGAATATCGTCATTGGCGACGATCTCGGCGCCGGCCGCCCGCGCCCGCTCGATGGCGGGCGCGCTGATGTCCGAGGCCAGCACCTCGGCGCCACCGGCTCGCAGACGTTCGACCACGCCCAGGCCGACGCTGCCGCAGCCCTGTACGGCAACCTTGAGCCCGTTGAAATTGTCGCTCATCCCGGCAGCCCGTAATGCCGATCGCATGCCGTTGATCACACCTTGCGCGGTATGCGGCGACGGATCGCCCGAGCCGCCGTCGGCGAGACTGCGGCCCACGGCGAAACGGGTCACGTCGTTGAGCCGGGCGATATCCGATTCGCTCATGCCCATGTCTTCGGTGGCGATATAACGCCCGCCGACACGCTCCACGAACCCCGCCAGCGCATGCATGCCGGCCACACGATCGGCCGGGAACGGCCCCATCACCACGGCCTTGGCGCCGCCACAGGACAACCCCGCGCAGGCGGCCTTGTAGCTCATCGCCTCCGACAGGCGCAGCACGTCGGTCAAGGCCTGGGCCTCGTCGCTGTAATTGCGGATACGCACACCGCCGAGTCCCGGCCCGCGCTGCGTGGAATGAACCGCGATGATCGCGCGCAATCCGGTTGCCGGGTCGTGAAAGAAACAGACCTGTTCATGGCCGCCCGCGACCATCGATGAAAAAACCGTCACCCGTGGTCCTCCACGTTTTGTAAACCGTCGAGTCTGACGCCAGCGCCCTTGGCTGTCGATTGCCAGCTTGCAGCAACTGACGACGATCGCGATACTCGCCATGTTATTGATCCGACGCGCGCGCCCCGGCTCGAGGGCTGCGGTCGATGAGGGGGGCTGGTCATGCAACGATTACGCATTCTGCTTTGCATCGGCGCGCTGAGTTTCGCCGGCATCGCATGGGCGCAGACCGACAACGGCCAATCGACGGCCGCCGATAGCACCTCGACTGCCGCTGCCAGCGGCGCCGTGCCCAGCTCGACCGGGGACGCCAGCACGAGCGGAGCTTCGAACACCGCGACCGGCAATACCTCGGCCGCCCAGATACCCAAGTCGGCCACCGCGAGTTCGCAGGCGGTGGATGTCGAGCTCAACAAGCTGACCTCGGTCGATAATGCATGCCGGGCCTATCTGGTCACTCAGAATCTGACCGACAGCGCGTTCGATTCGTTCAAGCTGGACGTGGTGATGTTCGATAACAACGGCATCGTGGCCAAGCGTCTCGCGGTTCAGCTGGGGCCGATGCCCGCCGGCAAAACCAGCCTCAAGGTGTTCGATATCCCGGGGCTCGCCTGCAAGCAGATCGGCCAGTTGCTACTCAATGACGTGCTGCAGTGCACGGTGAATAACGGCAACGGCCCGCCGAAGGAACGTCACGACTGTCTATCCCTGATTTCCGTATCGCAGCGCGGCCGCGTGCCATTCATCGAATCTAGCCCCGGGAGCGACGTCTGGCGCCATGGAGTAGACAAGTGCTGCAAAATCTCCTCGAACTGCTGAAGCACCTCAACGACAAACTGCTGGTCGGCGGCCCGGTCGTGATTCTCCTGGGGCTGATGTCGATCCTGGCGATCACGATCATCGTCGCCAAGCTGATGCAGTTCCGCGCCGTCGGGATCAGCGACTTTCGAGCGGCACGCGAAGCACTCTCGCTCTACCGAGCCGGCAATGCCCCCTCGGCGCTGGCCGCGACGCGACGTTCGCGCAGCCCGGTGGCCCGGGTGGCCCGGCGCACGCTGGAGCTCAAACAACGTCAGAGTCTGCCCGAGCCGCAGATGCGCGAGGAGATCATGCAATACGGGGCGGATATCCTCGAACAGCTCCGCTCGCATCTGCGCACGCTCGAAGTCATCGCATCGCTCGCGCCGCTGCTCGGTCTGTTCGGCACCGTGCTCGGCATGATCGAGGCATTCCAGGCGCTCCAGGCCGCCGGCAACCAGGTCAATCCGGCGCTGCTCTCCGGCGGCATCTGGCAGGCGCTTCTGACGACCGCCGTCGGCCTGGGGGTGGCCATGCCGGTCATGGTCGCGCTCAGCTGGTTCGAAGGCCTTGTCGATCGCCAGGCCCAGGAGATGGACAGCATCGTGACGCGTATCTTCATACTCGATCCGTCGCAGGTCGATACCGACGCGGATATGGATTCCGATGACGCCTTCGTCTACCGCCGCCCTGTCATTTAGCCGCAGCGGCCGACGCCGTCGCGCCCGGCTGATCGGCCTGACACCGCTGATCGACGTGGTGTTCATCCTGCTGCTGTTCTTCATGCTCGCCTACAACCTCAGCAACGAGCATCGGATCACGCTCGATACCGCCTCGGGGGGCGCACCTGCACACGGCATCGCCGGCGCTCTGCTGGTCGAAGTGCGCACGGATGGGGTGCGCTACGCGGGCCACTATGTGCCGATGAAGACGTTGATCGCCCGGGTAACCGCGGCCCGGCGCGGAAATCCGGATCGCCGCGTACTCGTGCGGTCGGGCAACGGCGTCACACTCCAGGATACGGTGCGCGTGCTGGATGCGCTGTCGCAGGCCGGCGTCCAGGATATCTCCCTGATGAACACCGCGGCCGACGGGCCCTCCTCCTGATGCGTTTTCGACGCGCCCCTCGTTCGAGCTCCATGGCCGCGCGCCTGGACGACGCGGTATTGCCGCTGACCAATGTGGTGTTCCTGCTTCTGATTTTCTTCATGCTCGCGGGCCGGCTGGCCGCTCCGTCGCCGCTGGAAGTCGACCCGCCCCACTCGACCAGCCCGACCGCTGCCGACCAGCAAGGCATCGAAGTGTCGCTGGGTGCCGACGGCCGCGTTGCTTTGGACGACCAGCCGATGCAGAACGACGCGCTCGAAAAAGCGGTGCGGCAACGACTGCAACAACGACCGAACACGCCGGTCCGCCTGCGTGCCGATGCCAGCCTGGCCACGAGCCGCGTCGTGAAGCTGATGGACGTATTGCGGGCAGCCGGCGCCCACCGCCTGCGGCTCGTGACCCAGTCAACCCGCGGCTAATGCCGATTTCGCGGCGGCAATGGCTGATCGCGATCGGCTGCGCGACGCTGCTTCATGTGCTGCTGATCGCATTGCTGATCTGGTCGCCCGCCGCGCCGCCGCCCTCGCCGGACACGTCGCGCGGCGTGATGGTGTCGCTCGACCAGCCGGACAACAAGCCCACCAGCATCAAGGACATGCCGCTCGAACAGCTGCAAGACAACAGCCGCGAAGCAGACCACACGAGCAGCGCACCGGCTTCAGCCACGCCGACGCCCGACAGCGCCGCCGCGCCGAATGCGCCGATCGAAGCCGCCGAGCCGGTCACACCGTCGATCGGCGATGCGCC
The DNA here is from genome assembly GCA_963835375.1 of uncultured Gammaproteobacteria bacterium. Classification (GTDB taxonomy): domain Bacteria; phylum Pseudomonadota; class Gammaproteobacteria; order Nevskiales; family Salinisphaeraceae; genus Salinisphaera. Next base: position 505,490 of record CAWIGB010000012.1, on the reverse strand, counting down.
CAGCGACCAGGCCGAGACCATCGCCGCAGCGGCACCGAGCCCGCCCGCGGCCGCGGCCGACGCGCCCGAGATCGCCGCGGCAGCTGTTCCAGCGGGTTCGGATGCCGGCCCGAGCGACGCCACTGGCCCGCCCTCCATCGCGCCCGCGTTATCGGTGACACCACAACAGACGCTTTCGGACATGGCACCGGCACAGCAAGTCACGGCGCGCGATGCCACCCAGCCGGCCGGAACGAGTCGCCAGGGGGCCTACGGCAATCGCGAGCAGACCACGGACGACTACATCGCCGAGCTACGCGCCTGGCTGGGGCGACATAAGCATTATCCGGAAAAGGCCAGGCAGAACCATATCGAAGGCACCGTCAAACTGTTCCTCGCCGTCGATGCCGATGGCAAGGTGCTGGAAAGCCGGATTGCCGACTCCTCCGGATCGCCAACGCTGGATGCCGCCGCCCGCCGAATGCTGGCGGCCTCGCGCCCGTTGCCGCCGATGCCGGCCGCCGCACAGCGCAATCGGCTGGAGCTGATCATCCCGATCGTATTCAAGCTGCACGAATAACCTTTTCAGGCCCCGCGACGTGGCGCCCCGAATCGAGTCAGGCCAAGCGCGCAACGCCGAGCGTGATCCGTTCAGAACTCCGCGGCGCTAGCGACAAGCCGCGCCGACACGCCCCGGTAAGCGCCAGCGACATGTCGAACACGGTGCGGTGTCACCAGGGCACGAGCTCGACACGACGATTCCTGGCTCGACCGGCGGCAGTGGCGTTGCTCGCGCTGGGCGCCGCATAACTCACACCCACGGGTTTGAGCCGGCTCGGGGCGATGCCGTGTTGCGTGACCAGGGCCTGGACTACCGCCTTCGCCCGGCGTTCCGACAACGCCTGGTTATAGGCGAAACTGCCCCGATTGTCGGTATGGCCGACCACCAACAGCCGCAGCTTGGGCTTGTTGTCGAGGAGCTTGGCGATTTGATCGACCATCGAGCGCGATTCCGGCTTGATACGGTCGCTGTCGGTACCGAAAAAGATACCGTGCAGCGCGACATGACCGGTTTGCGTGAGCTGGCGCGCCATTTCGGCCGCGTCCACCGAGATCGCCCCGACTTCTCGCGGCTGCGAGCGCGCGACATCGAACTGAACCGCCAGCCCGGCGTTGTCCGGCGCGATCTGCAGAGCAACGTACTCATCGCCGTCGGCACTGGGCCGCCGCATCGCACGATAAACCTGACCGGCCAGTGCCCCGTCGAAATGCGCGGGCGCAGCGCGATAACCGGGCGAGACCTTCTGGAAACGGGGCCCACAGCTCGCGCCGTCGCAGGAAAACAGCGGCTCGAACCCGGCCTGACTCAGTCGTTGTACAAGCGTTGCCGCCAGCGCCTTGGCTGTACCCGCGTCGGCCAGGAGAAATGTCTGCTGCATGGCTGAGCCGTCAACGACCCGAACGGCGGAAATATTGCCGGGAATCCCGCCGAGTTGAACGATTCGACCCGCGATGAGCGGATAAGTCTTTTTCGAGCGGTTCGAGGCCAATGTCTTGGCATTGGCGGGCATCGATATCGGCAGGCTCAGCGTCGATTGATTGCCCGCGGCCTCACAGGGCGTGGCGGCAGCAACAGCGAGCACAAACAGCACAACAGCCAGCCCGACGATGCCGCGCGGACACCCGCCACCATATGTTCGCGAACGCTCCATGGGTCGTTACTGTAAGACTTGGCACCGCGGAAACAAAGCATATGCCAACGCGCCGGCCTGTCGCCGTGCGCCGGAACCTCGATCGAGGCTCGGCACAATAAAAAAGCCGGCCCGAAGGCCGGCTCCCGTTCCCCCCAACCAGTCTTGTTGTTACCGGTCTATCCGACCCGTTCGATCACGGTCGCAATCCCCTGGCCCATGCCGATACACATGGTGGCCAGGCCCAGCGAGCCGCCCTTGTCTTCCAGAATATGAGCCAGCGCGCCGGTGATGCGCGCGCCTGAAGTGCCCAGCGGATGGCCCAGGGCAATGGCGCCGCCACGAACGTTGATCACATCCTGACGATCCTCGATGCCCAGTTCCTTGAGCACAGCCAGGCTCTGGGCAGCGAAGGCTTCGTTGAGCTCGATGTAGTCGATATCGGCCAGGCTCACGCCCGCCCGTTGCAACGCTTTCTGCGTTGCCGGCACCGGGCCGCGGCCCATGACCGACGGATCGCAACCCGCCACGGCCATGCCGCGGATTCGCGCCATCGGCGTCATACCCAACGCCTTCGCCTTGTCGGCCGACATGACGAGCACGGCCGCTGCCCCGTCGGAGATTGCCGAGGAGTTGCCGGCCGTGACCGTACCGCCCCGGGGGTTGAACGCCGGGCGCAGCGAACCGAGCGCGTCCAGGCTTGCGTCCGGCGCGCACGACTTCGTCGGCATCGCACATCTTCAGGTGACCGTTCTCGTCGACGCCGTGCACCGGCACGATCTCGTCGGCGAACTCACCGTCGACGTTGGCCCGGTGCGCACGCTGATGACTTTGCAGCGCGAATGCGTCCTGCGACTTGCGATCGATCTGGTGAATATTGGCCAGCATTTCAGCGGTCAGGCCCATCATCGCCGCCGGCTTGGCGACATACTTGGACAGCTGCGGCGCGATATCCACGTTGTAGTCCATCGGCACATGGCCCATGTGCTCGACGCCACCGCAGAGATAGACCCCGTCGATACCGGCGGCGATCGCGCCGACCGCGCTGTGAATCGACTGCATCGAGGAGCCGCACAGGCGGTTCACGGTCTGCCCGGCCACCGCGTGCGGCAAACCGGCCAGCAGCGCGGCATTGCGGCCGATGTTCAGGCCCTGCTCCTTGGTCTGCTGGACACAGCCCCAGATGACGTCCTCGATCTCGTTCGGGTCGAGGTCGTTGCGCGTGACCAGCGCTTTCATCAGTTCGGCCGAGAGTTCTTCGGCGCGCGTGTCGCGAAACATGCCGCCCTTCGAGCGGCCCATCGCGGTGCGCACCGCGTCGACGATCACGACTTCATTACTGCCATTGGCTTGCATGAGGTTCTCCGGAAAAGGATGGGATGCGTGGCTGCGATCGGCGCGCTACGACATCCGGAAATAGGTCTCGTTGTTCCTGGCCATTTCACGCATGCGCTCGGTCGGCTCGTAGAGCTTGCCCAGCCGGGCATACTTGTCGGCCTTGTCGCAGACAGCGGCCAGCCCCTGGGCGTCCGCATACTTGAAGGCGCCGCCGCGGAACGGCGGGAAGCCGAGCCCCATGATCAGGCCCATGTCGACTTCGTTCGGCGTTTCGGCAATGCCCTCTTCCAGCGCGCGCGCCGCCTCGATGATCATCGGGATCATCATGCGATCGACGATCTCGTCGGCCTCGAAGTCCTGGTCGTCGCGCTGGATCGTCTTGATCAGCTCGTAGGCTTCCGGAATCCTCGGAGCGCTTCGGCTTGCCCTTCTTGTCCTTCTCGTACTTGTAGTAACCGGAGCCGGTCTTCTGGCCGAGGCGGTTGTTCTCGACCATCACGTCCAGCGACGACTTCTCGTCCTGCTTCATGCGGTCCGGATAACCGGCGGCCAGCACTTCCTCGACGTGCTGCGAGGTATCCATGCCGACCACGTCGGACAGATAGGCCGGGCCCATCGGCCAGCCGAACTTCTCCATCACCTTGTCGATCTTGGCGAAATCCGCGCCGTCGGCGATCAGCTGCTGGAAGCCGAAGAAATACGGGAACAGGATCGCGGTTGACCAGAAATCCCGGGCAGTCGTTGACCACGATCGGCGTCTTGCCGAGCTTGTGGGCGAAATCGACCACCGTGGCCACGGCTTCGTCGGAAGACGCCTTGCCTCGGATCACCTCGACCAGCGGCATGCGATGCACCGGATTGAAGAAGTGCATGCCGAGGAAGTTCTCGGGGCGCTTCAGCGCCGTGGCCAGATCGTCGATCGAGATGCTCGATGTGTTGGACGCCAGAATGGTCTGGTCGGAGACCTTTTCCTCGGTCTCGGCGAGCACACTCTTCTTGATCTTCGGATTCTCGACCACGGCCTCGATCACGGCATCCACGTGGTCGAACTCGGCATAGGACAGCGTGGGCCGGATGCGCGACATGCCCTCGGCCATCGCGCGATTGTCGATCTTGCCGCGCTCCACGCCCTTGGCGAAGTGCTTGGCGGCCTCTTCCAGCCCCTGGTCGATCGCTTCTTCCTTGATGTCCTTCATCAGGGTCGGCACGCCCTTGTAGGCCGACTGGTAGGCAATGCCGCCGCCCATGATGCCGGCGCCGAGCACGGCCGCCTGCTTCACTTCGTGCGCGATCTTGCCGTATTTCTTGCCCTTCTTCTTGATCAGCTGATCGTTGAGGAACAGCTGGATGAGCGCGGCCGCTTGCGGGCTCTTGGCGACCTTGATGAAACCTTCGCTTTCGACCTTGAGCGCCTCGTCGCGGCTCATGTGCGCGGCCTGAGCCATGCGCTGTATGGCCTCGATCGGCGCCGGGTAGTTACCCTTGGTCTGGCCCATCACATAGCCTTTCGAGGTCTCGAAGACCATCGCGGCTTCGGTTTTGTTGAGTTTCAGCGGGCCCGTCTTCTCGGCCTTGCGGGCCTTCCAGTCGAACTCGCCGTTGATCGCCTTCGTCAACAGATCGCGGGCCGCGGCTTCCAGATCGTCGTCAGCCACCACGGCGTCGACCATGCCGGCCGCCAAGCGCCTTCTTCGCATTGCGATTCTTACCGTCGGCGATCCATTCGATCGCGTTGTCCGCGCCGATCAGACGCGGCGCGCGCACGGTGCCGCCGAACCCGGGGTAAATGCCCAGCTGTGTCTCCGGAAACCCGATCTGCGCGGACTGCGCCCATCACGCGATAATCCGTGGACAGACACATTTCCAGGCCGCCGCCGAGCGCCATGCCGTTGATGGCGGTCACACTCGGGAAATCCAGATCCTCGATCGTGTTGAATACCGAGACGGAGTCCGCCATGCCGGCCTTGAGTTCGTCCTCGGGCTTCTTGAAGCGCTCGCCGAACTCCATGATGTCGGCACCGACGATGAAGGCCGGCTTCGCGGAGGTGACCAGCAGCCCGTTGATATCCGAAGCGTTGGCCAGGGCCTGGCCGGCTTCGCCGAGTTCGGCCATGGTGGCTTCGTCGAACTTGTTGACCGACTCGTCCTTTGCGTCAAAACACAGTACGGCGATACCGCCATCGACCGTGACTGTGAGTTTCGATCCTTCGTACAACATGGATTACACGCTCCAATAAACGAATGAAGACGTCGGCGGGGGAGCGACCGAACGCCTGCTTGTCGTGAAAACCTAGCTCAATACGCTAGCGTATTGTCAATCGCCCCACAACGGCATCGACACTTTTAGTAACGCGCGTTACCGGCATCCGCGGTGCAGGCGCCAGCCGCCGTACCACGGGTTTTTGACACTTATGGGCGAGCATGATTATCTAGCGCTTCATCCGCTGGATCATGGACGTTTTTCATCATGGCGCGTTCGAAGAAGAATCCAATCACGCAGATCCGCAGCGACATCGATTCGCTGCGACGCAATTACACTGGAGCACTGACGTCGGCCAACAAGGCGATATACGACGGCATCGAGCAGCTCGCCGAACATGAGCTGGCCGCGATCAAGACGCACTACGAACAGGCGCTGAGCAGCCTGCAGACCCTCAAGCAGGGTGGCGCGCCGCGGGATCTGGCGCTGGCCCAGGTACAGCTGCTCCAGGACACGATGGATCGCATCCTGTCCAACGCGCGTCAGAGTCTGTCGATCCTCGAGAACACGCGCCGTGAGGTCTCGACCCAGATTCGCGACAATCTGAGTGGCACCGATACCCGAATCGAGCAGATGAGCGAGGCGGCGCAGCAGGCCGCGGCGCGCGCCGCCGAAAAAGCGCGCTCGGAGGCAAGCCATTATGCGCAGTCCGCGCAGGATACGGCGGGCCAGGCCGTGGACCAGGCCGAATCCAGCGTCCGCTCGGCCGCTCAGGACGCGGCCGATGCCGCACCGGGCGCGGCTCCGAGTCCCAGCAGTTCATCGACCCGCAGTGGAACGGCCGGTCGTTCCACTGCTCGGAAGCGCACGAGCTCGACGCAGACCAAGAGCAAGACCAGCAAGGGCTCTGGCTCGTCCTCTGCCACCAAGTCGTCGTCTTCACCCGGCAGCGGCTCCACCAGAAGTCGCACCGGGTCGAAGAGCACGGCGGCTTCCAAGTCGCGTACCGGCAGCAAGACGAAGTCGAGCACCTCGAAGTCGTCCACGGCCAAGTCTTCCTCGTCTCAGGCCGCGTCGGGCAAGGCATCCACCACCAAGACCTCGGCCCGGAAAAGCCCGCCCAAGAAAACCAGTTCGAAGCGCGCCGGCTCCAGTACATCGGGCAGCACCAAGACGACCAAGAGCAGCGTCTCCAGCGCCAAGACAACGGGCACTAAAAAACGAGCCGCGAGCACGAAATCCGGCTCGACACGCTCGAAGCCGGCCGCGAGCAAATCGTCCGGCACGAAGAGCTCGTCGTCCCGTTCCAGTGCTTCGTCGACCAACGCCAACGGGTCATCGAACAGCGCTTCCGGCTCCAGCAGCGACTAACGGATCGAAATCGTCCAGCTCCTGATCCGGCGGCGCGAGTGCTCATGGGGCCGCTCACCACGAGCGGCCTTTTTATTGGATGTTCACTGCGCCCCACCGGTCCGCTGAATTCATTCCATGCTCGATCTCAACGATAGTTCCCAGCTACTGCGGCTTCTGGCCGAGCCGACCCGTCTGCGCCTGCTGTTACTGCTGGGACACGAACCGTTGAGCGTGGCCGAGCTCACCTCGGTCACCCAGCTCACGCAGAGCCGCATATCCAGCCATCTCGCCCGGCTGCGCGAGGCCGGCCTCGTGGTCGACGGCGGCTTGGGCGGAGGCAATCGCTACACCGTCGACGCAACCCGCTGGCCGCGCGACCTGCGCCCGCTCTGGGGCTTGCTGTCCGAGCGCATCGACGACGCCCAGCTGGCCCAGGACCGAGAACGCGCCACGGAAATCGTGCGCCGACGCAACCGTGCGCGGAGGCTGGGCCGAATCGGTGGCCGGCCGTATGGAACGCCAGTATTCACCGGGCCGAACCTGGGAAGCGGTCAGCCGCTCGATGATCGAGCTGCTCGACCTCGGCAACGTCCTGGATGTCGGTTCCGGTGACGGCGTGCTGGCCGAACTACTCAGCCCCAGGGCACGGCGTTTCACCTGCCTCGACTTGAGCGCCGCAGTGATCGATGCAGCGCGCCATCGTCTGGCCGACCGCCCCAACGTGGGATTCGAAGTCGGCGACATGCACGCGCTGCCCTGGCCGGACGACGTATTCGATCAGGTGTTTATGCTCCACGCCTTGAGCTATAGTGCGCGTCCCGCGACAGCGCTCGGCGAAGGCGCGCGCGTGCTGCGCCGTGGCGGCCGTCTGGTAGTCGCCACCATCGCGCAACATGAACACGAGGCAACGGTGGCCGCATACGATCACGTCAACCTCGGCTTCACGCCGGCACAGATCAGTGGCTGGCTCGAACAGGCAGGACTGACGGTACGCGACTGCGCCGCGAGAAGCCGAGAACGTCAGCCGCCGTATTTTCGACTGATCACCGCCAGTGCCGACAAGCCATGAGTGCATCCCGTACCCGCCGCCGCCATCTCCGCCTGATCATCGGCCTGATCTGGGTGGTCGTGCTGATCGGCCTCGTGGTCTGGGTCTGGCAACAGGGCCTGACCGTGCGCGAGATCATGCGCCTGGTGTATGACTACGTCGTGAACAATCCGATCGCGCCGGTAGTGTACATCATCATCTATGCGCTGCGCCCGCTGACATTCTTTCCCGCCATGTGGCTGACTATTGCCGGCGGAAGTCTGTTCGGCTTCATTCCCGGGCTGATCTTCGGCCTGCTCGGCGAAAACGCTTCGGCGCAGACGGCCTACCTCTTGGCACGCTTCTTCCGTACGGATGTGGACGGCGACGGTCATTCGGATCGTAACCCGCGTATCGCAGCGTTCCGGCGACTGCTGGTCGAACAGGCGTTCCCGACGGTGCTCGTGCTGCGTGCATCGTTCCTGCCGTTCGACCTGGTCAATTACGCCTGCGGACTGCTACGCGTGCCCTGGCCGTCCTACACCGCCGGCAGCGTCCTCGGCATGCTGCCACCGATGGTTACCTTCGTCTCGTTCGGAGCCACCGTGAACCTGCCCAAGTTGCTTAAGCGCAACAGCTTCTCGCCCGAACAGCTCATCGACAGCACCCAGCTGATAATCTCGGCCGGGCTCGTGGTGGTCAGCGCGATCATTGCCTTCGTCGCTTATCGCCGGCGCAAGGCGCTCGCCGCGAGGGCTGCACAGAACACGGATTGACCGCCTGCACGGGCTTTTGTAACGTCGTGTATCGTTATCGCTATCGAGGGTTAACCGTGCGTCATCTGCTCGGGCTGGTTGCCGGTCTCGTCGTGCTCTGGCTGCTGCTTTCCGGACACTATGCGCCGCTTACTCTGGCCCTCGGGGCTGCTTCCTGCCTGTTCACCGTCGCGCTCTGTCGCCGGCTCGGGCTCGTGAACGCCGAATCGGTGCCGATCCAGCTGTTTCCGCGGCTGCCCGGCTATGTCGCCTGGCTCGGTGTCCAGATCGCGCGCTCCAATCTCGATGTCGCGACTGCGGCTGCTGCGCGGTCGCAGCGCGATCTCACCGCGGACCGTGGTCATCGACACGCGCACCCACGACCCGCTCGGCCAGGCGATCCTGGCCAATTCCATCACCCTGACGCCGGGCACCGTCACCGTGGGGCTGGAAGACGACGAAGCCATCGTGCATGCCCTGACCCGCGAAGGCGCGGCGGATATTGAGGCCGGCACCATCGCCACCCGCGTCGCGTGGCTGGAAGGCAAGGCAGGCTGACATGTTCATTGCCGGACTCGTCGGCGTGGCGATGACCATGTTGCTGGTATTCGTACGCGTACTCGCCGGGCCGACGGTCTACGACCGCATCCTGGCGATCAATCTGTTCGGCACCAAGACCGTACTGCTGATCGCGATTCTTGGCTTTTTCACCGGGCGCCCGAATTCCTCGACCTGGCGCTCACCTACGCATTGATCAACTTCATCGGCACCGTGGCCGTGCTTAAGTTCATGCAGTACGGCGATCTGGGCTGGGCCAGCGATGCCACGGACGATTCCGATGTGTGAACCGCTCGACCGCCTGACGGAGACCCTTCATGGGGGCCTGATCGCCGATATCGCCAGCTGGCCGCTGATTATGGCCGGCGCCCTGGCCTGTGTGATCAGCGGCTACGGCATGTTGCGCATGCCGGATCTGTTCACCCGTATCCATGCCGCGTCGGTGGCCGACACCGGCGGCATGTTGTTGATCCTGATCGGTCTGATGGTCCAGGCCGGAATCGGACTGACCATGGCCAAGCTGGTGCTGATCGTGATCTTTCTGCTGATCACGAGCCCGACCGCAACTCATGCGCTGGCCCGAGCGGCGCGCCAGGACGGCGTCCGGCCCGAATCCGAGAAGAAGGACCGCCGATGACCGCCGAGATCCTGCTCAACTTCGGACTGCTGGTCTTTCTGGTCGCGGTGGCCCTGGCGCTGGCCGGCATGCGCCATCTGTTCCCGGTCGCCATGCTGACCGGGCTCTACAGCCTGCTGTCGGCCAGCCTGTTCACGCTGCTCGACGCGCCGGATGTGGCACTCACCGAGGCCGCCGTGGGCGCCGGCGTCACCACGGTGCTGTTTCTGGCCACCTTCGGCCTGACCCGGGCGCGCGAGAAACCGGTCAAGGCGTCGCGCCAGATCATCGGTCTGGTGGTGACCGTCGCCACCGGCGCGATGCTGGTCTATGCCAGCCTCGACATGCCCCATTTCGGCGCGCCGGACACGCCGGTGCAGACTCATCCGCTGCGGCATAAGTATCTGGTGGCCGAGCAACACGAGATCGACGTGCCGAATACGGTCACCGCCGTACTCGGCAGCTACCGCGGTTACGACACGCTGGGCGAGACGGCAGTGGTGTTCACGGCCGGCCTCGGCGTGTTGCTGCTGCTCGGACGCAGCCGGCGCTCCCGACGGTCGGACAAGGAGTAGTCATGCGCGAGCACACCGTGTTGCGCGTGGTCGCGCAGATCATCATTCCGCCGATCCTGATTTTCGCCCTCTACGTCCAGTTTCACGGCGACTACAGTCCCGGCGGCGGGTTCCAGGCCGGCGTGATCCTCGCCAGCGCCATCATTCTCTATGGTCTGATCTTCGGCGTGGAAGCGGCACGCGCCGCCATTCCGCCGACCGCGCTGCGCATCTGCGCCTCGCTGGGCGTGCTGATCTACGGCGGCACCGGCGTGGCCACCATGCTTGCCGGCGGCAACTTCCTCGACTATGACAGACTCGCTCACGACCCCGTGCACGGCCAGCACTACGGCTTGCTCATCGTGGAGTTCGGTGTCGGGCTGACCGTTGCCTCGATCATGATCGCGATCTTCTACGTGTTCGCCGGCCGCGGGCGCGTACAGGAACCCGGCGAATGAGTGTGTTTCTCACCGAGACCGTCCCGGGGCTGTTCAATTACTGGGTCGTCATCGCCTTGATGATGATCGGCTTCTATACCGTCATCGCGCACGAAAACCTGGTCAAGAAACTGATCGGGCTCAATGTCTTCCAGACCTCGGTGTTCATCCTGTACATCAGCATGGGCAAGATCCACGGGGCCACGGCGCCCATCCTCATGGAGGGGCCGCAGGGCGAACACGCGGTCTATGCCCACCCGCTGCCGCAGGTGCTCATCCTCACGGCGATCGTGGTCGGCGTATCGACCACCGCGCTTGGGCTGGCCCTGATCGTGCGTATTCACGAGGCCTACGGCTCGATCGAGGAGGACGATGTGCTGGCGGCCGATTTCGCGACCCAGGACGCCGAACAGGCTGAAGAGGCCGCGCGTTCGCGTGCCGCGAAGGCCGCCGAGCGACATGCCCCGGCCGGCGGCGACGACGGTGACGAGCCCGAGGAACGCCGCCCGCGATGATCGAACACATGCTTTCGCAGTTACCGATCCTCGTGGTGATCGTGCCTTTGCTCGCCGTGCCTGTGGTCGTGCTCGCCCATCGCCCCGCCGCCGCATGGACGCTCTATCTGGTCGTGACCTGGGCGGTGTTCCTGATGTCGTGCGCCTTGTTCGCGCGGGTGAACAACAGCGGCCCGCTCGACTACGCCATCGGCGGCTGGGCGCCGCCGTTCGGAATCGAGTTGGTGATCGATTCCTTCAACGTCGTGGTGCTGCTGCTCGTATCGGGCATGGCCGCCGCCGGCGCGGTCTATGCGCGTACGAGCCTGGCCCGCGAGATCGAGCGCGAACGACTGTATCTCGTCTATGCGTTGATGCTGGCCTGTCTGGCCGGGCTGATCGGCATCACGGTCACCGGCGACGCCTTCAACCTGTTCGTCTTTCTCGAGATTTCGTCGTTGTCGTCCTACGCCCTGATCGCGATGGGGGCCCGGCGGCGTGCGCTGCTGTCGGCATTTCAATATCTCATCATGGGCACCGTGGGCGGCACCTTCCTGCTGATCGGCGTGGGGCTCGCCTACATGATGACCGGCACCCTGAACATGGCTGATCTCGCCCAGCGGCTGCCGGCCGTTTACGACACCCGCACCGCGCAGGCCGCACTCGCCTTCATCGTGGTCGGCCTCAGTCTGAAAGCCGCGCTGTTTCCGGCGCATATCTGGCTGCCGAACGCCTATGCCTATGCGCCGTCCTCGGTGACGGCCTTCATCGCGTCCACCAGCACCAAGGTGGCGGTCTATGCGCTGATCCGGTTCGTGTTCACCGTGTTCGGCGCCGGTTATGCGTTCGGACAGCTGCCGCTGAATCAAGTGCTGCTCGGCCTGTCCGCGATCGCCATGATCGCGGCCTCGATCGCCGCCATCTTCCAGACCGACGTCAAACGCCTGCTGGCCTGGTCGAGCATCGCGCAGATGGGTTACATCGTGACCGGGTTCGCACTGGCCAGCGCGGCCGGGCTGTCGGCGTCACTGGTGCATATCGTCAACCACGGTTTGATCAAGGGCGCGCTGTTCATGGCCGTGGGTGCGATGGCCTGGCGCACGCGGGCGACCTCGATCAACGATCTGGCCGGACTGGGCCGGGCGATGCCATTGACCTCGGCCGCCTTTGTTGCTCGGCGGTCTGAGCCTGATCGGCGTGCCGGCCACCGCCGGTTTCATCAGCAAGTGGGCGCTGCTGTCGGCCCTCGTCGCCGCGGGCGATTACCTGATCGTCGTACTGGTACTGGTGGCTTCGCTGCTGGCCGTGATCTATGTCGGCAAGGTGGTCGAAGCCCTGTACTTCCGGCCGCGCGATGATCGAGCGCCGCCGCTCGAGCGCGGTGAGGCACCGCTCGGCATGCAGATCGCGACCTGGGGGCTGATCGCGCTCAACATCGCGATCGGGCTGCATGCCACGCCGGAACTCGATGCAACACGTCGCGCAGCCAGCGCATTGCTCGGAGGTGGCGCATGAGCGGAATCTGGCTGATCGCGCTCGTACTCTGGCCGGCGTTCATGGCGCTGGCGGTGGCCGCCGCCGGACGCTGGCCGAATCTGCGCGAAGGTGTGAGTGTCGCCACCGGCGTGGTGCTGCTCATCGGTGCGATCAGTCTGATCGGCCCGATCGGGGCCGGCGAGCGGCCGAGCGTCACGCTGTTCTCGATCCTGCCGGGCCTGGATTTCACGTTCACGCTGGAACCGCTCGGTCTGATCTTCGCGCTGGTTGCCGCCACGCTATGGCCGCTGACCACGTTCTATGCCGCCGGCTACATGCGCGGCAACCGGGAACCGCATCAGACACGGTTCTTCGTCTGTTTCGCGCTCGCGATCTCGGCAGCGATCGGCATCGCCTTCGCCGGCAACCTGCTGACGTTATTTTTCTTCTACGAGATGATGACGCTGGTGACCTACCCGCTGGTCACCCACCACGGCGACGCCGAATCGCGCGTTGGCGGGCGGATCTATCTGGGCATCCTGTTGACCACGTCGATCGGCCTGTTCCTGCCCGCCATCGTGATCACTTATCTGCTGGCCGGCACGCTGGATTTCCGCCACGGCGGCATTCTTGCCGGCACCGGTCTCAGTCCGACCGGCGCGATGGCGCTGTATGCCCTGTTCGTGTTCGGCATCGGCAAGGCCGCAGTCATGCCGGTACATCGCTGGCTGCCCTCGGCGATGGTGGCGCCGACACCGGTTTCGGCACTGCTGCATGCGGTGGCCGTGGTCAAGGCCGGCGTGTTCACGGTGCTCAAGATCACGGTCTATATCTTCGGCCTGGACTATGCGTTCAAGACCAGTGCGACCGAGCCATTCCTGTGGCTGGCCTCGATCACGATCATCCTTGCCTCGGTCATCGCGATCTACTGCGACAACCTCAAGAAACGACTGGCCTATTCCACCATCGGCCAGCTGTCGTACATCGTGCTGGGCAGTGCGCTGGCCACCAAGCTCGGCGCGGTCAGCGGCTCGCTGCATATCATCACGCATGCCTTCGGCAAGATCACGCTGTTCTTCTGTGCCGGCGCGATCTACACCGCGGCGCACCGCAAGTATGTGAGCCAGCTCAACGGTATGGGGCGTGCCATGCCGCTGACGTTCACGGCCTTCACCATTGCCGCGCTCTCGCTGATCGGCCTGCCGCCGATGGGCGGCGCATGGAGCAAGTGGTTTCTGATGAGCGGCTCGGCCGGTATCGAGGAATATGCATTGCTCGGCGTACTGGCGCTGTCATCGCTGTTGAACATCGTGTATCTGCTGGACATCCCCGCGCGGGCATTCTTCCTGCGCGGCGAGGATGTGCCGGAAACCATCGCCGAAGCGCCGGCCGCCTGTGTGATCCCCCTGTGTCTGACCGCCGCCGGCTGCATCGTTCTGTTCTTTGCCGCTCACCCGATCATCGGTTTCGTGGGCTCGGCACTCGGAGACGGCGCATGAGCGCACGACAGAAACGACCCGGCTTTTTCGAGCGGCCCGCGGTGATCAATACGATCATCGGCGTACTCGCATTGATCTGCACGGCGCTGTTGCTTGCCGAGTTCTTCTACGCCAAGCATCCGCATTTCGGCTTCGACGGCTGGTTCGGTTTCTACCCGGCAACCGGCTTCCTGGCTTATTGCTTTATCGTGCTTTCGGCCAAGGCGCTGCGCCCCTTGCTTCGCCGCGGCGAAAACTACTACGGCGAAGCCGATCCGGACGAAGCCGATCTGGAAGAAAGCATCGGCCGGGAGCACGAGCATGAGTGAATGGCTGGGCCATGCCATTGCCAGCCCCGCACTCCTGCTGATGCTGACCGGGTTGGTGCTTGCGGCGACGCCGCGGCTGCTCCATGCCGTATGGCTGCTGGCGGTTCCGGTGCTCGCGCTCGTCCTGCTGTGGGCGCTGCCGACCGGATTGCACGGGCAGGTGTCGTTGTTCGGCTTCGACCTCACCATGCTGCGCGTCGACGGGCTGTCGCGGCTATGGGCCACGATATTCATCATCGGCTCGTTTCTGACCGGGCTCTATGCCCTGCATGTCAACGACCGGGTCCAGCACGTCGCGTCGCTGATCTATGCGGGTGCCGCGGTCGGCGCAGTACTCGCCGGCGATCTGGTCACGCTGTTCATCTTCTGGGAAGCGACGGCGATTTCCTCGGTGTTTCTGATCTGGGCACGGCGCAGCGTGCGCGCGCACATCATCGGTCTGCGCTACCTGGTGATTCAGGTCATCTCCGGCCTGCTGCTGATGGTCGGCACCATCATCCATTATCGCGAGACCGGCTCCACCGCTTTCGATCATCTCGGTCTTGATGTCGCCGGCGGCTGGCTGATCTTCCTCGCCTTCGGTATCAAGGCCGCGTTTCCGCTGCTGCACAACTGGGTGCAGGACGCCTATCCCGAATCCACACCGACCGGCACGGTGGTGCTGTCGATCTATACCACCAAGCTTGCGATCTATGCCCTCGCGCGTGGTTATGCCGGCACCGAGATGCTGATCACGATCGGCGCGGTGATGACGATCTTCCCCATCTTCTTCGCCGTGATCGAGAACGATCTGCGCCGCGTGCTGGCCTACAGCCTGAATAACCAGCTCGGCTTCATGGTGGTGGGTATCGGCATCGGCACGCCGCTGGCGCTCGACGGGGCGGCCGCGCATGCCTTCGCGCATATCCTCTACAAGGGCCTGTTGTTCATGAGTATGGGCGCGGTGCTGTATCGGGTCGGCACGGTCAAGGCGAGCGAACTGGGCGGTCTGTACAAGTCCATGCCGTTCACCGCTGTCTTCTGCATCGTCGGTTCGATGTCGATCTCGGCCTTTCCGCTGTTCTCGGGCTTCGTGACCAAGTCGATGATTCTCAGCGCGGCGGCCGAGCAGCACCACTGGATTGCCTGGGCCGCTCTGCTGGTCGCTTCGGCCGGCGTGCTGGACCACTCGGGCATCAAGGTGCCGTTCTTCTCGTTCTTCGCCCACGACGCGGGCTATCGCGTGAAGGAAGCGCCCTTCAACATGCTGGCAGCCATGGCGATCACCGCGGCGCTTTGCATCGGCATCGGCGTCTACCCCGCGCCGCTGTACGCGATCCTGCCGTTCGACGTGGATTATTCGCCCTACACCACGGCGCATGTGGTCAATCAGCTGCAGCTGCTGCTGTTCGCGGCGCTGGCCTTCGTGGTGCTGTTCCGCAGCGGGTTGTATCCGCCGGAGGTGCGCGGGCTCAACATCGATGCCGACTGGCTCTACCGGCGCGCGCTGCCGGGCCTGGTGTCGGCAGCCCGTTTCACGCTGATGCGGCTTCGCGAGCGCATCGACCGGATCGGTGCACGCGGCATCGCCGGGGCGCGCCACCGCCTGGAACAGGCCTTCGGCACCCGCGGTGTCATGGCGCGGACCTGGACCACCGGCGTCATGCTGCTCTGGGTGACCGCCCTCCTGGCGGCCTATCTGGTGCTCTATTATTAAGCGGCGCGGGCGCGGGAACGGGCCCGAATCAATTCAGCTGTCGAGCGAGCGCCAAAGGCATTGATCGCCACTGGCCTTGGCCAGCATGTCGAGATACTGCTCGTGCGCGGCGTGCTCGGCCTCGCTGGCGCGCTGCACGCGCGGCCGGCGCCCGGCATCGGATACGTCGCCAGACCGGCGCTGGCGATCTGCTGGCCTTCGCTGTCGTCCTCGGCGGCCAGCGCAATATCGATCTGGCCGCCGGTCATCGCAGATACACATCGGCCAGCAACTGGGCGTCGAGCAGCGCGCCGTGCAGTTCGCGGTTGGAGTTGTCGATCTCGAAACGCTTGCATAGCGCGTCCAGGCTGTTGCGCTGGCCCGGGAACATCTGGCGCGCTTCGACCAGTGTATCGATGATCGAGCCGGTCTCCTCCAGCTTCTGGTGCGCCGGATTGAAATCCGACAGCTCATTGTTCAGGAATGCCAGGTCGAACGGCGCGTTATGGATGATCAGTTCCGCGTCGGCGAGGTAAGCGGCAACGCGCTCGCGCGACTTCGGCAAATCGCGGCTTGTCCGCCAGGAATTCCAGCGTGATGCCGTGCACCTCGATCGCCCCCTGGCATCGATTTCTCGATCCGGGTGGATGTACAGATGCAGATCGTTGCCCGTCAGCCGCCGGCTGACCAGTTCCACGCAACCGATCTCGATGATGCGGTGCCCCTTGGCGTCCATGCCGGTGGTTTCGGTATCGAGCACGATCTGTCGCATGTTCCGGATCCTGTTTCGTTGCCGCTCGTCTCGGACGCGGCCTGACTCATGAAAAGCGGATGACCAACGCCTCGACGGCGTCATCTCATCGATGCCGCGATTGGCCAACGCGTCCGCGGCCTCGTTGCCGGGATTGCCGGCATGGCCTTTCACCCAGTGCCATTCGATTTCGTGGCGCTGGCAGGCTTCATCCAGCGCTCGCCAGAGCTCGGCATTCTTGACCGGTTTCTTCGCCGCAGTCTTCCAGCCGTTCTTCTTCCAGTTGTGCATCCACTGGGTGATGCCCTGGCGCACATAGTTGGAATCGGTATACAGATCGACATGGCAGGCGCGAGACAACGCATTGAGCGCTTCGATCGCCGCCATGAGTTCCATCCGGTTGTTGGTGGTCTTGTCCTCGCCGCCGCACAGTTCACGATTGTGCTCGCCATAGCGACAGCAGCGCGCCCCAGCCGCCGGGCCCCGGATTGCCGCGGCAGGCACCGTCGGTATAGATGGTCACGGTCTTCGTCATGAACGCGATGGTAGCCCAGCGGCCGGACTCGGCGCCAAGCCGTGTTCGCGCTGGCGTACGAGCAGACGCCGCCCGGAAGGCGGAATGCGCCGCATGGCGCGGCGGCGCGCGATAATGGCATAACCCGGCGCCGACCAGGCCACCGGCGCCATCCAGCGCGGATCCGCGCATGCCTGCCAGCGGCCGCCGAACAACGGAAACGAAGGCCCGTAACGCCAGCAATCGGTGGTCTCGAAATCAAGCAGACGCAGCCAGTCGGCCAGGCGCGCCGCGCGCGGCGGGATCGACCGCGGCAGAAAACGGTTGTGAGCGCGGCGCAGCCCCTGCATCTGCGTCCAGGGCGACAGGGGATTGAACACCAGGCACACCAGCTGACCGCGCGGGCTCAGCACGCGCACGCACTCGCGGATGAGTGCATGTGGCTCGGCACTGAGCTCCAGTCCGTGAGTCAGTATGAGGGCATCGATGCTGCCGCTGGCCCAGGGCAGATTCTGGCCGTCGATGCAGACATCCACATCCTCGCCGGCCACGATGTCGGCGCGCCACAACCGCAGGGTGCCCACACGATCACAGGCCTCGGGCGCGATCGCGGGCGCGCCGATCTGGATACCGCGATAGCCGGTGAGGCCGGGCAGCACATCGGCCAGCAGCGCCGTTTCCTGTTCCCGCCAATGGGCGGCGGCGGGCGATTCGAACCAGGCCCGCGCGGCCTGGGCATCATCGGCGACGAATCGAAACAATTGATTTTGCCTCAGGCCGTTGGCAACATTCGGCGATGCTCGAAGTCAACGCTATACCCGCGCTGTCGGATAATTATATCTGGATCGTCGCCACCGGCGATAGCAAGCGTGTCGCCGTGGTGGACCCCGGCGAGGCTGCCCCGGTGGCTGATTATCTGGCCGAACACGGACTCGAGGTGGGCGCCTATCTGATCACGCACCACCACGGGGATCATGTCGGCGGACTCGAAACCCTGCTGGCGGATCATCCGGCGCCGGTGTATGGCCCGGCCATCGAGGCCGATGGAATCGGACATATCGATCATCGGCTGAGCGGTGGCGATCGCTTCACACTGGATTTCGTGGGTGAAGCGTTCGAAGTGATTGATGTGCCCGGGCATACACTGGGGCATATCGCTTACGTGAGTGAGGGTGTGTTGCTGGCCGGGGACGCGTTGTTCCGTGCCGGCTGTGGTCGCGTGTTCGAGGGCACACACGACCAGATGCAGCGCTCGTTGGCGCGTCTGAAGGCACTGCCGGACGATACGCGGGTCTACGGCGGCCACGAGTACACGCAGAAGAATCTCGCCTTCGCGAAGACTGTTGAGCCGGGGAATCCGGACATCGACGCTGCGATCGAGAACGTTCAGACGTTGCGCGCTGTCGGCCAGCCGAGCCTGCCGGGCACGCTGGCCGAGGAAAAACGGATCAATCCGTTCCTGCGCTGGGACAACGAGGACATCAGGGGGGCGGCCAGCCGACGTGCGGGCCGCGAGTTGACCGATCCAGGCGAAATTTTCGGGGTTTTGCGCGACTGGAAAGATGCGAGCTGACAAATCTTGCACGCGGCTCGGGCCGCGTTTTCGACCGAACATCGTTCGACCACTGCTGGGCTGCATCGTGCTGGCCGGAATGGTCAGCGGGTGCGCGACCGCGCCACACGGCGACAGCACCTCCGCCGCCGGCCAGTGATCAGCCATCGACCATCCCTGCGTCCGCTTCCAAGGCGCTGCGCCAGGCAGCGGCCAAAGACAACGGCGATGCCGATGCCACGACCTACGAAGCACCGGCGGCGCGTAAAAATTACGTGCCGCACAAGTGGCCGGCGCCCAGCCGGGATCTATGGTCGCAGATCCGGTCCGGCTTCAAGCTCGACGCGAACGATGAGCGCCGCTCGGTACGCGTCTGGACCCAGTTCTACGCGACCCATACCAACCACCTGAGCCTCTCGCTGCAACGCGCGAAACCCTTCCTCTGGCACGTGGTTCAGCAGGTCGAGAAGCGCAACATGCCGACCGAGATCGCCCTGCTTCCGATCGTGGAGAGCGGCTACAACCCGTCGGCCAAGTCGTACGTGGGCGCCAGCGGTTTGTGGCAGTTCATGCCTGGAACCGCCGACCACATGAGCCTGCCGCGAGACTGGTGGTACGACGGTCGCGATGACCCGATCGCGTCCACCGACGCCGCACTCAACTACCTGCAGTCGCTCAATCAGCGATACGACGGCGACTGGCTGCTGGCGCTGGCCGCCTACAACGCCGGCCCGGGCGAGTCGACAACGCCATCGCCGAAGCACGCTCCAAGGGCCAGCCAACCGACTACTGGGATCTCGACCTACCTGACGAGACCACCCAGTACGTTCCGCAGCTGCTCGCGTTGCGACGCATCATGATGACACCGGCCCGCTTCGGGGTGAACTGGCCGAAACTGGCCAATGCGCCGCGTACCCGGGTGGTCAAACTGCCGGGCCAGACGTCCATGAAAGTGGCCGCGAACATGCTCGGCATGTCCGAAGAAAAACTGCGCCGGCTCAATCCCGGCATGCGGCGCTGGGCAAGCGAGCCGGGCGGGCACGACGAACTGCTGGTACCGGCCGCCAAGGCTTCCGCGTTTCGCAGCAAACTGGCGAGCATCGACCCCAGCCATCTGATCGACCGCCGCACCCACGTGGTTCGCCGCGGCGACTCGCTGAGCCGGCTCGCCCATAGCTACGGCGTGAGCGTGGCGGCCCTGCGCCAGGCGAACAATCTGCGTAGCGACCGGATCCGGGTCGGCCAGTCGCTGACCGTGCCACGGCCCGGCTCGCACGAATCCGCGCCACCGGCCGAACCGACCCAGACCTACGTGGTGCAGTCGGGCGATACGCTCTGGCATATCGCCAACCGCTACAGCGTGAGCGTGGCGAGCCTCAAGCGTGCCAACGGTTCCTCAGTGGCCACGCTACACCCCGGGCAGAAGATCGATATTCCCGGCTCGGCCAAGCCGCCCGCGCCGAGCACCGTGGTGGTCCATTCGGGCGACTCGCTCTGGTCGATCGCCAAGAACAACGATGTGACGGTCAAGCAACTCCGGCGCTGGAATCGCATGGCCAAGGGCACCCCGCTCACGCCCGGCTCCACGATCGCCGTCGACGGCCCGGCGCCGCTGCCCAGCTTCTACGAAGTGGAACCGGGCGACTCGCTGTGGTCGATCGCCAGCCGTTTCTCCATGCAGGTCAATACGCTGCGCAGCCTCAACGACATGAATTCCGGCGCTACGATCCAGCCCGGCGAACGACTGCGCCTGCAGCCCGAGGTATCGGGCTGACATCCCCGCCCGGTACGATAGCCATACAACACGAATCCAGGAGAAGGCATGGGGTTTCTTGACGGAAAAAAAGCCTTGATCACGGGCTTGGCCAGTGAACGATCGATCGCCTACGGCATCGCCAACGCGATGCGCGAACAAGGCGCGGAACTGGTACTGACCTACCAGGGCGACAAACTCAAGCCGCGCGTCGAGAAGATGGGCGAGGAACTCGGCGCGGTTGCCGTGTTGCCGCTCGATGTGGCCGAGGACGAACAGATCGATGCGTTGTTCAGCCAGCTCGGTCGAGCACTGGGACTCTCTCGACATCCTCGTGCATGCCATCGGCTTCGCCCCGCGTGAAGCCTTGTCCGGCGGCTATCTGGACAGCATTTCCCGCGACGCCTCGCGGATCGCCCATGACATCAGCGCTTACAGCTTCGCCGCGCTGGCCAAGGCGGCCCGCCCGATGCTTTCCGACACGGCGTCGCTGATCACCCTCACGTACCTCGGCAGCGATCGCGTGATGCCCGGGTACAACGTCATGGGGCCGGCGAAGGCGAGCCTGGAATCGAACATGCGCTTCATCGCGGCCGATCTGGGGGCGCGCGGCATCCGCGTCAACGCGATCTCCGCCGGGCCGATCAAGACCCTCGCGGCCTCGGGCATCAGCGGCTTTCGCAAGATGCTGAACTATGCGCGCGACACTGCGGCTCTCAAGCGCAACGTGACTCAGGAAGAAATCGGTAACGCCGCCGCCTTTCTAGGCTCCGATCTCGCTTCCGGCATCACCGGCGAAGTCATCTACGTGGATGGTGGTTACTGCGTGATGGGCATGAGCCGTCTCGACGAGGAGTAGCCTGGGGGGCCGAAGCGGCAACGAAGCAAGCGCGAGAGCCGGTCGCGTGACACAACGCGGCCGGCTTTTTTATTGCGGAACACGAGCCGCAGGCTCCGCTGCGCGCGCCATCGACGACCGGGCAACCGCCGCACACCGCGCCCCCGGTTCGTAAACTCCGAGTCAGTTCATCGCGCTCTGGATCTCGACGTCCGCGCGCTTGCGCAGATAACGATCGAGCGCGCTGTATTCAAGGCTGGCGTTGTATCCGCTTTGCTGCTGCGCGATCTGCTTGCGCTGCGGGCCCCCTGCTTCGAGTCGCCGCTATCGATCCGACGGGCTAGCACGCCGACAAGCGCCACCTGGCCGTTGCCGGTGGTCACCACTCGGTATTTGGGCTCTCCGCCCTGCTTGTTCAGGGCCACGTCGAATGCGGCGCCGAGCACGTTCGGATCCAGTTGGCTGTCATTGCGGCCCACAAAACCCGGCTGGCTCAGTTTCGCACCCTTCACCTGCTGTTCGATCTGCGCCAGCGAGCTTCCCTGACGCGCCTGCGCCATGGCCTGCTCGGCCGCCTTCTTGGCACGCTGCTCGGCCTTCTCGGCGACGATGCGTTGTGAATCGTGTCGCGGACCTCGGCCAGCGGCTTGCGCTGCGCCTTCTGATGATCGACGACTCGAAGCACCACATGGCGCTGGTCGCCGAGATCGAGCACCTTGCTGTTGAGCTGATCCTTGAGCACGGCATCAGAGAAGGCAGCCTTGCGAACTGCGGCATACTGCCCGAGCCCGGAGCCGCCCCCCTGCTGCGTGATCCAGCCGGTATGCTGGATTTTGAGACCCAGCTTGTCGGAAATGGTCTTGAGCCCGTTGGGTGCCTGATAGGCAAGATCGTCGAGCGTATCCGACTCCTGCGGAACGCCTTGGCGCGCGCTTGTTGAGTGGCCATGGCCTTCAGCCGCGCCGTACGACCGGATCATTGAAATCCGGCGTCCGGGCCGGCGTGATCGAAGTCGCGCGCAACACGTACCAGGCGTTATCGCCACGAACCGGGTCTCAGACCGCGCCCTGTTTCAAGCCGAACAGCGCCGAGGCGACGGCATCCGGCAGTGCGGACTTCGCCTGCGCCTTGATCTGGTTGAACTGGGCGCCCTGGGTGGACGCAGCGATCTGTTGGAGCGACTGCCCCTTCTTGGCCGCCGCGATCACCGCCTGGACGGTCTGGCGCGCCTTTGCATCATCCTTGCCAATCGGAATGCGGATCTCGTCGGCACTGCGTTTGGCCGGCGTTCCGAACTCGTTCTGGCGCCGGGTAGAGCCGCTCCAGGGCGGCCTGGTCCGGCGTCGACGGCGACAATTGATCGGCATCGAGGGAGACGTAGGCGAGCTTGACCCGCGGCGCGCGCGATGAATTGCTTCGGATGCTGCTTGTAGTAGGCCTGAATCGTCTTGTCGTCGACGCTCACCTGGCCGGCGTAGGCGGACCACTGGAGGTGAGCACCGCCACCTTGCGCTGCTCGTTGGCCTGTCGATAGGCGACATCGACCTCCGGCTGTGCCGCGAAAGCCACCGCGACGACCTGACGAACCTGATCGCCGATCATGTTCTGCGCAGCCCCGCTTCATATTGCGCCGGCGCACCCCTGCTTGTGCAAGCAAGGCCTTTAGCGCTGCGCCGAGAACTGGCCGTTGTCCTGAAACTGCGGGTTGCTGCGGATCTCGGCCAGCAGATCGGCATCCGTGACCCGATAACCGTTGTCCTTGGCGTACTGCGTCATCACGGCCTGATCGATCATGCTGTCGAGCACGTTCTGACGGATCTTTTCGGCGGGAACATGCTTGAGTCGAGTGATCGCCCATCATCTGACGCAATCGCTGATAGCGCTGATTGAAGGCCTGCTGCAGTTCCGAGTGCGTGATGTCGGTATCACCCGCACTGGCCACTACCGGGTCGGCCGACGGGGTGAAATAGGAGCCGATGCCCCAGACCCCGAACACCACCGCGATCACGGCAACGACAATATACGCCAGCGGACCGCTGGCTCCATCTCGGATCTTCTGCAGCATATGTAATTCGGCTCGTCGTACAGATGCGATGGCCGGCTCGCGCCGGCGGTTCCGGCATTGTGCCTATTGCGCGGTGGGCGTCCAGGCAAAAAAAAAGGCGCTCGTGGAAGAGCGCCTTTCGCAGACCTGCTCGGCACAGCCGAGAGGCAAACTGGCGGAGCGGACGGGACTCGAACCCGCGACCTCCGGCGTGACAGGCCGGCATTCTAACCAACTGAAAACCACCGCTCCGTAACATCGGCCGCCGTTGGGCATTGACCCCTCGACAACATCATCGATTTCTAAAGAAGTGCTCGTATCCGAGCACTTCCTCTGTCGGTCCATCGGCACTTGGCCGACAGTTAGACCGTGGCGGAGCGGACGGGACTCGAACCCGCGACCTCCGGCGTGACAGGCCGGCATTCTAACCAGCTGAACTACCGCTCCGTGAACTTTGTTGGTGGGTGCTGACGGATTCGAACCGCCGACATTCGCCTTGTAAGGGCGACGCTCTACCAACTGAGCTAAGCACCCGCAGGGGTGCAGACATGCGTTCAGCCCAGCGAAGGCGCGCTAGTTTACAGCGTCTTTCAGCGCTTTACCAGCCTTGAATCCAGGAGTTTTTCCCGCCGGGATCTGAATCGACTGACCGGTCTTCGGATTGCGGCCCTGACGGGCGGCACGTTCGCGCACGGAGAACACGCCAAAGCCTACCAGCGAGACCTTGTCGCCCTTTTTCAGAGCGTCGTGACCGATCGATCATGGCGTCGACGGCGCGCGAAGCGTCGGCCTTGGAAAGGTCGGCGTCCGCGGCGACCGCATCGACGAGTTCAGTTTTGTTCATAATAAGTATCCCCTTAAGGAGTGAGAGAGTTTCGTTTGGGCCGGCGTATGAACCCGCCGTGTCACGCTGGCAGCCGCGCGTTCACCGCAAGGCTTCGGGCATGACAGGCGCGCCGCGTTGCCGACTGAAGCGGCTGTTATACCAAGGCCCCGTTCCAGCGTCAACAAAGGGTTAGGGCCGAATCGGCGACTATGATTAGACCTTGGTTAGTGCGCACGCATTCCCCGGATCCGTCTTGCCCGGACTGTCCGGGCCGGTGCTTCTTCGTCGGCCACCGGCTGAGGCTTCGCGTCAGCGCTATCTCCAGTACTTCATCGATCTTTCTTACCGGGCGGATATCGAGACGGTTCTTGATGTTGGCGGGTATCTCGGCGAGATCCTTCGTATTCTCGTGGGGAATGACCACGATCTTGATGCCACCGCGATGGGCGGCCAGCAGCTTCTCCTTGAGCCCGCCAATGGGCAACACATCGCCCCGGAGGGTAATCTCGCCCGTCATGGCGACATCCGCACGTACCGGAATCTGGGTCAGCGCCGACACCATCGCGGTACACATGCCGATGCCCGCACTGGGGCCGTCCTTGGGCGTTGCGCCCTCGGGCACGTGCACGTGAAGATCCGTCTTCTGCATGAAGTCGCGCTCGATACCCAGCGTTGATGCGCGCGAACGGATCACTGTCAGTGCCGCCTGGATCGACTCCTGCATGACGTCGCCGAGCGAACCGGTATCTGAGCCTTGCCCTTGCCGGGCACCACGGCCGCCTCGATCGAAAGCAGTTCGCCGCCGACCTCGGTCCAGGCCAGCCCGGTTACCTGGCCGACGCTGTCGTTTTCTTCGGCGCGCCCGTAACGGAACTTCGGCACGCCGAGATACTTGTCCAGATTGCGCTTGGAGACCTGTACAGTTGCTCGTTTTCTCACTGATCAGCTCCTTGACCACCTTGCGACAGATCTTGCTGATTTCGCGCTCCAGATTACGCACGCCCGCTTCGCGGGTGTAGCGCCGGATGATGTCGTCAGCGCGTTGTCGGAAATCGCCAGCTCGGTCTCTTCCAGACCGTTCTCCTTCATCGCCTTGGGCACCAGATAGCGCTCGGCGATGTTCACCTTCTCGTCCTCGGTATAGCCGGACAGACGAATGACCTCCATCCGATCCAGCAGCGGCGCCGGAATGTTGAGGGTATTTGCGGTACACACGAACATCACCTGCGACAGGTCGTAGTCGACTTCAAGATAGTGATCGCCGAAGGTGTTGTTCTGCTCCGGATCGAGCACCTCCAGCAGCGCCGACGCGGGGTCGCCACGGAAATCCATCGCCATCTTGTCGACTTCGTCGAGCAGGAACAGCGGATTGCGCACGCCGACCTTGGCCATGTTCTGAATGATCTTGCCCGGCAGCGAACCGATATAGGTACGCCGGTGACCGCGAATCTCGGCCTCGTCACGCACACCGCCCAGGCTCATGCGCACGAATTCGCGGTTGGTCGCACGCGCGATCGAGCGCCCAGCGAGGTCTTGCCCACACCGGGCGGGCCGACCAGGCACAGAATCGGGCCCTTGATCTTTTTGACCCGGCTCTGCACGGCCAGGTTCTCGATGATGCGCTCCTTGACCCGCTCCAGACCGTAGTGATCCGTGTCCAGCGTCTTCTGCGCCTTCTTGAGATCGATCTTGGTCTTGCTGCGCTTCTTCCACGGCACGTCGACCAGCCAGTCCAGGTAGTTGCGCACCACCGTGGCTTCCGCCGACATCGGCGACATCTCTTGAGCTTGTTGAACTCGGTGGTGGCCTTCTTCTTGACCTCCTTGGGCATGCCGGCCTTCTCGATCTTCTTCTCGAGATCCTCCAGATCGTTGGGCGCATCCTCGATGTCGCCCAGTTCCTTCTGGATGGCCTTCATCTGCTCATTGAGATAGTACTCGCGCTGCGATTTCTCCATCTGCTGCTTGACGCGGCCGCGGATCCGCTTCTCGATCTGAGCACCTCGATCTCGGCATCGGTCTTGGCGACCACATGCTCGAGGCGTTCCTGTGTCGGCGATCTCCAGCACGTCCTGGCGCTCGTCGAGCTTGAGATTCAGATGCGCGGCGATGGTATCCGCCAGCCGGCCGGCCGAATCCATGCTCGAAAGTGACGGCAGCAGCTCGGCCGGCACCTTCTTGTTGAGCTTCACATAGGATTCGAACGTGGACACCGCCGATCGCATGAGCGCATCGACTTCGGCGCCGCTCCTCCTCGGGGTCGTCGACGGTCTCCCAGCGCGCCACCAGGCAACCGTCGGCCTCGTGAAGGTCCGACAAGCGCGCCCGATCCCCCCTTCGACCAACACCTTGACCGTGCCGTCGGGCAGCTTGAGCAGCTGGAGTATCGAGGCCAGCGTACCGACTTCGTAAATGTCGTCGGCACCCGGGTCGTCGATGTCGGCGGCCTTTTGTGCGACCAACAGAATCTTCTTGTCCTCCGCCATCGCCGCTTCCAGCGCGGTGATGGATTTCTCGCGCCCCACGAACAACGGGATCGCCATGTGGGGAAGACGACGACATCCCGTAGTGGCAGCACTGGTACCAGGGCGTTGTCAGCCATTTGAACCCTCGCGATAAAAAGCGGCCGGCATTACGCCGGCCACTGTGAATTTAATTGAAACTGCGGCCGCCCGGCGTTTTTCAATCGCCCGCGCGGCGCCGCCCACTTGCTAGGCGCCGGCACGGGTGGCGTCGGCGTTCTCATAGACGATATACGGCTGGGCATCACCCTTGACCACGGCTTCGTCGACCACCACCTTGGAGACGTTTTCCATCGCCGGCAGCTCGTACATCACGTCCAGCAGGATCGACTCCAGGATCGTGCGCAGGCCGCGGGCGCCGGTCTTGCGCTCCATGGCCCGTGCGCGATCGCACTGAGCGCATCCTCGCGGATCTCAAGTTCGCAGTCTTCCATCTCGAAAAGCTTGGCGTACTGCTTGGTGAGCGCGTTCTTCGGCTCGCGCAGGATCGATATCAGCGCCGTCTCGTCGAGCTCCTCGAGCGTGGCGACCACCGGCAGGCGGCCGACGAATTCGGGAATCAGGCCGTACTTGACCAGGTCCTCGGGTTCGACGCGCAGCATTCGCCCAGCGCGCGCTGATCGGCCTGGCCCTTGACCTCGGCCGAGAAGCCGATGCCGGAACGCCCGGAGGCTGGCGATGGTCTTGTCCAGTCCGGCGAACGCGCCGCCCACGATGAACAGAATACCGCCGGTATCGACCTGGAGGAATTCCTGCTGCGGATGCTTGCGCCCGCCTTGCGGCGGCACGAAGCGGTGGTGCCCTCGATCAGCTTGAGCAGCGCCTGCTGCACGCCCTCGCCCGAGACATCGCGCGTGATCGACGGATTTTCGGACTTGCGCGAAATCTTGTCGATTTCGTCGATATAGACGATGCCTCGCTGTGCCTTTTCGACATCGTAGTCGCATTTCTGCAGCAGCTTCTGGATGATGTTCTCGACATCCTCGCCCACATAGCCCGCCTCGGTGAGCGTGGTGGCGTCGGCGATCGCGAACGGCACGTCCAGCAACCGCGCCAGTGTTTCGGCCAGCAGTGTCTTGCCGCAGCCGGTCGGCCCGATCATCAGGATGTTCGACTTCTGCAGTTCAACGTCGTCTTCAGCGGCTTCGGCGTTCAGCCGCTTGTAATGGTTGTAGACCGCCACCGCCAGAATCTTCTTTGCCGATTCCTGGCCGATGACGTAGTCATCCAGCACGCGCTTGATTTCCTGCGGGCTCGGCAGACCCTTCTTGGCCGGCTTGCTCGCGAGTTCCTCGCGCATGATGTCGTTGCACAGATCCACGCATTCATCGCAGATGAATACCGACGGACCCGCGATGAGCTTGCGCACCTCGTGCTCGCTTTTTCCGCAGAACGAGCAATACAGCGTACGGCCCGAATTGCCGTTGGAGCCGCTTGCGTTGCTGTCTTCTGCCATGGGTTAGGACCTCTTGCTACTGGGCCTGCCGATATGTCCTGTATGACATATCGGGTAAACGCTTGTCACGGTTGTTCGCGTTGAACCAGCGCGATCTTACTTTGATTGCCCTTGTCGGCCTTCTCGGCCAGCGCGGCACGGGAGGTCAGCACGTCGTCGATGACGCCGTATTCGACCGCCTCGTCGCACTCATGAAAAAATCCCGCTCGGTATCGCGCTCGATCTTGTCCAGCGGCTGACCGGTGTGATGTGCCAGCACCTCGTTAAGGCGCTCCCGCGCATGCAGGATTTCACGGGCATGGATCTCGATATCCGTCGCCTGCCCCTGGAAGCCGCCCAGCGGCTGATGGATCATGATGCGCGAATTGGGCAGGCAGTAACGCTTACCCGCGGCACCCGCCGCCAGCAGCACTGCCCCCATGCTCGCCGCCTGTCCGAGGCACATCGTGGCCACGTCGGGCTTGACGAACTGCATCGTGTCGTAGATCGACATGCCCGCGGTGATCACACCGCCCGGCGAATTGATATAGAGCTGGATGTCCTTGTCCGGATTGTCGGACTCCAGGAACAGCAGCTGGGCGACGATCAGATTCGCCATATGGTCGTCGATCGGGCCGACCACGAATATCACCCGCTCCTTGAGCAGGCGCGAGTAGATGTCGAACGACCGTTCGCCGCGCGCGGTCTGCTCGATGACCATCGGAATCAGGCCCAGGTTCTGGGCCGGCATGTTGTCGTCGTTGCGTTCTGCCATAAGCTTTGCGTTTCCTTGCGCGGCAGACCAGGCCGCTAGCCGTTCTGGCGATTGGCGTTGAGTAGTTCGTCGAGCTCGGTTTCCTTTTCGGTCACCGTCGCCCCTTTTCCAGCAGTTTGTCGACCACCTGCTCTTCCATGACCATCGCCTGCAGACCCTGCATGAGCTGCGGATTCGGCTGGTAGTAGTTCTTGACCGCTCGGCCTGTTCGCCATAGCCGGAGGCGATTTCTTCCATCTTCTCGGTCACGCGCCCGCATCGAGCTGTATTTCTTTTTCGGAAATCACTTCAGCAATCAACAGACCCAGGGCGACGCGGCGCTCCGCCTTCTCGCGCAGCGCTCGTCGGGCAGCAGTTGCTTGGCCTGCTCTTCGTTCCGCTGCATCTGCTGAGGCATGCGCTGCATCGCCTCCTTGCGCATGCGATCGATTTCCTGGGCGACCATCGACTCCGGCACCTCGATCGGATTGGCATTGTGCAGCGCATCCATCGCCTGGGTCTTCACGCTGGTATCGATCGCGTGCTTGGCTTCCTGCTCCAGCGACTCGCGCACCTTTTCGCTGCAGCGCATCGATGCCGCCTTCTTCGACGCCCATCTGCTTGAGGAATTCGTCGTCGATCTCGGCGGGCTTGGCTTCCTTGACGGCCTTGACGGTCACCTCGAAGCTCGCGGTCTTGCCGGCCAGATCCTCCGCGCCGTAGTCCTCGGGGAAAGCTGACGTCGACATCGAACTGCTCATCGGGCTTGCGGCCCACGAGCGCACGCTCCAGATCCGGCAGGAACTGCTGTTCGCCGAGATTGACCTCGATATCGTTGCCGGTGCCGCCCTCGAACGCTTCGCCGTCTATGCGGCCGACGTAATCAACCACGACCTGATCGCCGTCCTGCGACTCGCGCTCGACCTCTTCCCAGGTCTTGTTCTGCTCCTGGATACGCTCGATGGTCTTGTCGACGTCGGCATCGGTCACTTCCACTACCGGTCTTTCCACCTCGATGGCGTCAAGCCCCGTTAACTCTATATCAGGATAGACATCGAAACTTGCGGTGAATTCCAAGGCTCGTTCTCCTTGATCCCGCCCAGTTCGATCTGCGGCTGGCCGGCGGATTGAGCTCGGCCTTTTCCAATGCTTCGGGATAGGCGCTCTGAATGAGTTCACCGACCGCTTCCTGGCGCGCCTGGGCACCGTAGCGCTGATAGAGCACCTTCATCGGCGCCTTGCCCGGCCGAAACCCCGGGATCCGGGCATGCTGACCGACGCGCTTGACCTTGGCATCCACCGCCTCATTCACGCGCTCGGCCGGAATCTGCACCTTCAGTCGCCGGGTCAGGCCGCCGGGATTTTCTACGGAAACGTCCATTAACTACCTCGAAATACTTTTGAGAATGTGAAGATCGGCGCGCCATACGCACGCCCGGTTGACCAGCCAGTATATCAAGGCGGCCGAAAACCGGGGCACGATCGTTTTTTGAGTTGCGGGCCGGCGGCGCCATGAATTCCGGGCCCACGGGATCAACGACATGGGTCTCGACAATACGGGCCATTTCTGCGCGCGCCTCCTCGTCGAGCCGCCAGCCCGACACGTTGCCACGGCCTCCAGCTGATCCGGCGTTCGCGCGCCCCACAGCGCAACGCTGGCCGGATATTGATCCAGAATCCAGCGAATGGCCAAATCGAGCACATGCTTGCCGTAGTTGTCCTGCGCGAACTTTTCCAGCGCATCGACCGCTTTCAGATACTGGCCGAACCGTGGCTGCTGGAATTTCGGATCGTTGTTGCGCAGATCATCGCCCGGGAATTCGCGATCGGCATGCATCCTTCCGGACAGCAGGCCCCGGCACAGCGCGCCATAGGCCAGCAGAGCGTGCCATGTTCGCGAACCCATGGCATCACATCCGCGTCGATCTGGCGCTCGAACAGATTGTATGGATTCTGGGCCACGTCGATGGCAGCGACCTGCGAGAAAGCACTCATCTGCTCCGGCGTGAAGTTGGACACCCCGATCGCACGGATCTTGCCCGCATCCTTGAGCTCGGCCATCGCTTCGGCGCTCTCGCGCACATCGACCTGCGGATCCGGCCAGTGCACCTGAAGCAGATCAATCACATCCGTTTGCAGCCGGCGCAACGAATCATCCGCTTCCTGCAGAATCCGCGCCTTGCTCGCGTTGCGACCACCTTCGCGTCCCATTCGAGCGCACATTTGGTCGCAAGTACGACCCCGTCGCGGGCCCCCGCCTGCTTGATTGCCTTGCCCACGATCTCTTCGGAGTGGCCAAACCCGTAAACCGGCGCGGTATCGATCAGCGTGATACCCCGATCGGGGGCGCTCTGGATGGTACGGATCGACTCTGCCTCATCGGTACCGCCCCACATGCGGCCACCGATAGCCCAGGTGCCCAGGCCGATACGCGAAGCGACAAGCGAGTCGCCGTTCAGATCGATCGATTCCATTGACAAGCTCCAATGCGATTTACGCACAGGAGATGGGATCATAACGAGCGCATTCAACAGCGGCGCCAGCTGCAGGAGAAATAGAATGGTGGGCCGTCAGGGACTCGAACCCCGAACCAATTGATTAAGAGTCGACTGCTCTACCATTGAGCTAACGGCCCAGAGTGGGGGCAGTACGCTGCGGCTTCGATTCGCCAGTCGCCGAAGCGATCCGGAGATGGGGTGGACGATGGGACTCGAACCCACGACGACCGGAATCACAATCCGGGGCTCTACCAACTGAGCTACGCCCACCATCGTCTGACCACCGCGTTCGAGGCCACGCCCCGACGCGAGCTGCGTATTCTGAGCGGTGTTGTCGTGTTTGGCACAAACTGTTTGTGTCGCTTATTCGTGCCACCTGACGCTATCCCTACCACCTCGTCAACTCCATGGGCTGGCGCGTCCCCCGCCGGACGTCGTTCGGATGCGCGCTGCGCATCCTGTGCCGCAAGCCAGGCTATTTTTCTGTCGCTGGTTCGAATGATGACTATAGGCGTATCGCCAGAGCCCGCCTTTCGGCGAGCCGTATAATGGCGCGCCCGGCTGGATTCGAACCAGCGACCATCCGCTTAGAAGGCGGGCGCTCTATCCAACTGAGCTACGGGCGCAAAGCGGCGCTTATTGTGCCAGCGGCAGTACTGGCGTTAGCGCCGCGCCGTACCACTCCGTATAAAACCATGTCTGATAAAGCGGCGCTAAAGCGAAAGTCTTTATCGCATTACATTTTTATTACGATCTCCATGTCCGATGAACGTCCATGACTTTGATCGACAAACTCACTACAATCTACCGCCAGTTCATCGCTGGCCGCTGGGAATACGCCGCCGGCAAGCCGCTGGATGCGCTCAACCCGGCGACCGTGCGCACTGCTGGCTCGCGCTTATATGGCCACCGAGGATGTTTCTGAAAAAGCACTCCAGGCAGCGGACGAGCGCTTTCGCTACGTGGCGGCGCACCACAGCCAAGTATCGCGCCGATCTGTTGCTCGATCTGGTCGCACGGATCCAGCAACCATACCGAGCGGTCTGCGCGCCTGATCACTGCTCGAACAGGGCAAACCGCTGTCGGAATCACGTGCTTGATGTCTTGGGACGTGCGCCGAACTCATCCGTCTCGTCAACCAGCATGCCTGGAGGGCGGCATCGTGCTGGCCGACTATCCGGACCAGCAGATCGGCATCGAGAAAGTGCCCCACGGCGTGGTCGTGGGCATCACGGCCGGAACTTCCCGGCGGCGTCGATCGGCTCGTAAGTCTCGCCCGGCGCTCGCCGCCGGCAACACGATCGTGTTGAAACCGTCGGAAGAAACCCCGCTGACCGCGATGGAAATCGTCGAGCTGGCCCGCCAGGCCGGCATCTGGATGGCGTGGTCAATATCGTCAGCGCCCAGGGCAAGGATGTCGGCAACCACCTCGTCACCCGACGACAAGACCCAGCTCGTTTCGATGACCGGTAGCGCCCCCGGCGGGCGCCAACTCTGACAAGGCGGCTGTGGGTCGCACCGGAAGCTGGTTCGCCCAGAGCTGGGTGGCAAGGGCCTTCATTGTCATGGGACGATGCCGATGGAGCTGGCTCGTGGAGGCCGCGTCGCGTCCGCGCCTTTCCGACAGGGCCAGGTCTGTACCTGCAACGAACGCATGTATGCCCACGGCCGGCATCACGACGCCTTCCCGAACTTCCAGGAACGCGTCCAGGAGCTCAAGATCGCGATCCGCTGGCCCACGAAGACGTCGACATGGGGCCGAGGATGACAGCGGCGAGTTTGGAGAGAAGGCCGTCCACATGTTCCAGCGCGCCGTCGATCAGGGCGCCCATCTTGAGACCGGCCGCGAAAAGCTCTCCGCGGCGAGTTTCAACCGAGCCTTCTACGACGGCTCCGATCGTGCTCCACGGCGTCTCCAACGACATCGAATCATGCAGGAAGAGATCTTCCGGCCCCTGACCCATCATGAAGGTCGATTCCTTCGACAGGCGTGGATTCGCCAAGTTCTCAGAGTTCCGCCTGTCGGCTTATCTGTTCACGAACAACGTAAGCGTCTGATGACGACCGTGCATGGTCGTCATCTTCGGTGAGATCTATGCCAACCGCGGCGGGGCGAATCCCGTGCAGGGCTTCCATAGGGCTATCGCAACAGCGGTATTGGCGGGCGAGGACGGGGAAGCCGGCCTCGAAGCGTACGTAAGAGACAATGACGATCTACGTCCATTCTAGGCCGCCATGGGCCACCCAGGCGAGCCGGCCCTTGGGGCGGCTTTTTTTGCAATCGAGCGATCACCCCTGTCGAGACAGCCGGCGATCAGCTTCCGATGCCGGCGCAGAACCTCGGCCGCCGACTGGCCGTCCGCGGCCTTGACGCCCTTCAGCCAGCCCGCCACTTCGTCGAGATCGGCCGCAATCCATTTATCGGCCACCTGTTGATGATCCTGCTTCTTGTAGCTCGATTGATACACCCACTGACTCTGCGTGGCTGAATCAACCTGAAACTGGCGGAAAAAGCGCGCCAGATTCGGATCACGCTTGACGAAGCCGGCGCTCGCCAGCGTCAGCACCTGACTGTGACCGCCGTTCGGCCCCCACAGGCTCTTCGGATCCTTGAGGATCGTCATGTCGAGCGCGACGTTCATCCAGTGCGGCTGCCAGCCACAGAACACGATCGGTTGGTGATGATCGATCGCGCGCTTGGCCTCGGCCAGCATGGCGGCCGTGCTGCTGTGCTTCATGTGCCAGTCGCCGGGACCGTACGTGTTGTTCTTGATCGCCTTTTCGACGATGTTGTTCGCGCCGCTGCCCGGCTCGATGCAATGCACGGTGGCATCCACATCCTTGTCGTGTGCCGCGAGCTGGGTGTCGCTGGTCAAACCCTGCTTGACCATGTAGTTCGGCACGGCAAAGCCGGAAGTCGCGCCGGTCAGATTTTCGCCGAGCTTCACGATCTTGTGTTGCTTCACGTACGGCATGAAGCTCGACGCCTGCCCCGGCGACCAGGCGGACAGGTTCACGTCGACCTTGTCCTGCGACAGGCTGAGTAGATGGTCGAGCGCTCGCCTTGGTGTACTCGACCGGATAGCCGAGCGGCTTCAGGATCGCCGCCACGACCTGGCTCTTGATCGTGGCACCCGGCCACGGCGGCATGCCGATATTGACCGTGTTGGCTGACGACGGATCGGCGGCCAGCGCCAGCGACGAACACCCCAGAGCCGTGGTCGCGGCCAGCAACAGCGCTGCGAACCCACGACAGATCACTCGTTTTTTCATACTCGATTCCCCTTTTGTTATGTCATCAATACGCGCGCCCTCCGACCGATCGACCAGCGGAGTCGCGGCGCAAACCTATCTGCGGGGCACGCTAACCATAGCCCAATGATGTGACGCGGATGGCGCCACTCTGACCGGACCGAGTCTAGCCAACCGTGTCCGCGGCCTTCGCGGTGGTGCCCCTTGCCTTGCGTCAGCGATCGAACGGGTCTGTCTCAATCGCCGAGCCGAGCCCGCCAGCTCCTGGCCCAATCGAGCGTGTCTAGGAACGGGCTCACGCGTCCGCGACCGGCGTCCGCTCCAGCCCCTGGAATTCGACGAACGCCTGCATGCGCTCCCATAACCGATCGCCGTAGATATAACGCCGTCGCCCGCCGCATCGGGGGCCGCGATATGCGCATCGACTGCCGGTTTCGAAGAAGAACGGGATCGAATGCCCATTGGCGGTCCAACAATGCGATGTTCCGTGGCCTGAACACGATCGCCCGACAATCGGCCAGCAACGCCCGAAATTGACCACCAGCGCATGGTCACGCGGCGGCACATCTTCCCAGCCACCGTCGGTGTGCGCACCTGCAGCCCGCCCACCTGGTCCTGCCACAGCAGCGTGATGAAGCCGTTGTCACAATGGGGCACGCCGACCAACCAGCGCCGGGCGTCGCCTTCACCGTCCACCGCGGGCATTGCGTCGAGTGTCTCGACCGGCCGCTCGGGATAATGAATCAGGCGCAGCGTGGAATTACCGTAACCGAAGGGCCGCAGCAACGTCTCACGATCGACGCCGAGCCCTTCGGCCAGTGCGCCCGCGATGACGCGGCCCAGCGCTTCCATCGCGCGGTACTAAGCCGCGATTCGTCAGCCCAGCCGGGCAACGCGGCCTCCGGCGGCCGCGGCGTTGGTTCGCGCAGCGGATCGCCGCTGGCGTTGTCCGCGCGCTCGGGATGCGCGATATCCGGGCCGAGGTCGATGCCCTCCTCCAGGTCGGATCCTCGTCCTGCGGCGGGAAATAGCCGCGATAGACATTGCGGTTGGCGGCCACGAACTTGTGCCGTCCAACTGCTGCTTGTGGTCTTCGTCGAGTTCGAAGAAGCGCAGCAGCCGGCCGTGAATATCGTCGGCGAGATTCAGCTGGCCCGGCGCGATGCCGACGGTCATGAAACCGGAATCGCAGGCGGCATCGACGATCGCGGCACGGTTCTGGCGCGCCCGGCTGTATCGGCGAGCAGCGGCGTCAGATCGATATGCGGTATCAGGGTCTGGCTCATGGTTTTCTCGTCTGGCTTCATCGTGGACGGCGCGGCCGGACCGCCGCGGGTCGCTGCCGTGGGTATGGCGTGTCTCAGCGGCCCAGCGGCGCGCGTCGAAAGAATAATCGGATCGCGGCTCGACCCGGCAGTCAGCACCAATATAGACCTGTTCTTCAAGCTGTCCCCCTCGCCGCCGTCCTCATCGCCGATAGACTTTCCACACAAAGCATAATGCCCGGTTCCATCAGCATCGTAGCCCTTGTCGTCAATGTCCTCACGATGAACGATATAGGGGTACTCGCCGGTCATGCCGACACCGTCAGCCACGCGAAATGACGCCGTGCCTTGTAGGAGGTCGGGATCCGCCAGGCCTGTTCGGCGTATTCCTTGAACGATACGCCGGCCGATGCCGGCCATCTTGGTCTGGATCTCATCATCGGCCATGCGATAAAGATTGCGCTCGTGGGCGTGCCCGGCGGTCGCCACAGACAAAGGTCGCGACAAATCCGCATCATAGCCGTCGCGACCGACAGTCCGTATCCCAGGCCACCAGTTCCCCGGCCTCGTGACCGGGTCCAGCACTCCTGGAACCAGGGGTTGGTTCTGGGCCCCGAATTCATCAGCCGGGTTTCGACATAGTCCGCGTTCATCGCAATGATGTGCGGGTGCCGATTCGACCATCCTCGTTCTCGGTCGCCCCAGGCCGGATCGCCGCCTCGAGCTTGCGCACGCCGGTCTCGACCGCGCGCAGGGAGCTACGGATCATCTTGATTTCGTTCGGCACCTTGATGGTACGCGCCCGTTCCAGAGGGTTGGGCATCGCAGTTCCGCCCGGCCGCGCTCGACAGGGCGAAGGCCGCCTTCGAGGTCACGCTTTCGATCGCCGCGAAATCGCCGTCACTCCTCCACGATCGCGAACCATAGGTCGATCTCGTCGGCCCGGCATTCATGGTCTGCTTGAGATGGTCATCGCAGAAATAATAACGGAGACCGCATGGCCGGACAGATCTCGTCAATGTGGGCAGATGGCGGCAAGATGCTCGCAGCCCGAGAACTCGAACGGCGCCACCGGCCCTTCCGCGGCACGAAGGCATAGCACGCCGGGTCCGGGCCGAATAGACCTGCATGTTGCGCGAGCCGGTCGCATAGCGTCCGTGGGTCGGGTCGAACAGCGCCGCGGCCACGATGTTTCTTGCCTTGAGCTGGGGCCGCGTCGCCCAAGCGGTCGCGCGGTCTCTGCTCGGTCTCGGCGGCGTGGCTGCACAACCCCGGGTCGTCGGTCGGCGGCGGATCTCGTCGTACTGGAGGGCCGTCATGGTCATATCGTCTGGTCGGTTCGGGGCCCCGGCGGGCCAGTGTATCGGGTGCGGCGGGCCGCCGCTCAGTCCAACAGGCCATCGGCGCGCTCGACGCGCTCTCGCTCGGCCTGGATATGTGCTTCCGATACCCGACTGCATACCCAGCTTCTGCACCGAACCAGCCGGCATATTTCCTTGACCGCCGATGGCCAGACCTTCCTGGTCTATGCGCGGCGCCTACTCCAGCTCGAGCGCGAGGCGATAAGTGCGGTCGGGCTCTCGGCCACCCCACCACGCTGCGCTTCCGTCTACCCGAAGACTATGCAGAAACTTGGTTGCCACAGGTTCTGCGCGCGTTCGAGGCGTCGCATCCTGCGGTCCGCCCACATATCCATTGCCGCATGTCGACCGAACTCGTCGAGCAACTCGAGGCCGGGGCCCTCGATCTCGTGCTCACCGTCCGGCACTCGACCGCCAGCGTGGCTCGACACGTTGGCACCGAGGCGCTGGTCTGGGCCGCCCACCGCGATTTCAAAATTGCGGCCGACGAGTCGCTGCCACTGGCCTTGTTTCCCGAGCAATGCATCTATCGTCGCCGTGCACTGGAGGCGCTCACGCGTATCGGGCGGGCCTGGCAGATCGACTACACCAGTCAGAGTCCGACCG
Source organism: uncultured Gammaproteobacteria bacterium (assembly GCA_963835375.1). GTDB lineage: Bacteria > Pseudomonadota > Gammaproteobacteria > Nevskiales > Salinisphaeraceae > Salinisphaera. Next base: position 467,560 of record CAWIGB010000012.1, on the reverse strand, counting down.
GCCTGCGCGTGGCAGTGGACCAGGGACGCGCGGTGACGATCACCGGACGACGTACCCTGCCAACTGGCTGGCGCATACTCGGTGAAGAAGACGGGCTACCGCAGTTACCGGATGCCATGCTGGAAATTCATCGCTCGCCGAGCGTCCAGCATCCGGCTTTCGACGCCTTCACAGGCCTGGCCGAACAAACGCTCAACACCGCGTCGAGCGCGCCCGGGCGCGATCCTCGAGTTTCGAGACGGCCCCGGCAAACGTCCCACCGATCGCGCTTCTTCGAAGGGACCGCTAGTTGGCCGGACCATAAGCGCGTGGCATCCGGCCGGGGCAAGAATATCGGTGATCGGGCTTGCAACGCCGCTGCCGTAAGACCTCGACGTGCCCCCCTACAAAGGCTCGCGCCATGCGCGAACGCCGCCGCAGGCGGACCGGCCGGTGATATAGGCCAGCATGGCCAGCCCGGCCAGCCCGGTAGCCTGCATCAGGAGCGGCCGGAGCAATATGCCCGGCCGCCGCCGGGGGCACTACTTGCCGAGATGGTGCTGCTTGACCCAGTCTGCGGCCACGGTTTCCGGATCGTCGTGTTTCACGCTCACGCGCTGGTTCATGCGCTGCAGATCCTCGGTCGTCAGCTGCGCGGAGACGGCATCGTAGCGCCTTGCGGATCTTCGGCGTCAACACGGCCTTGCGCGCGACCGGCAGGATGTTCTGCGCGGGCACGAGGTTCTTGTTGTCCTTGAGCAGCACCCAGCCCCGGTCCGGGAATCACGCCCTGGGTCGTGAACATGCGGGCTGCATCGATCGCCCCGCTCGACAGGGCGCTCTGGGTCAGCGGGCCACCGGCATCCAGCGAGCGGAAGTTCTTGAACTGTACGCCGTAGACCTGCTTCAGCCCGGGAACGCCCACATAGCGCGTCTTAGTTTCCGGCGGACCGCCGAGGGTGAGTTTGCCGGCAACCGGCTTGAGATCGGCGATGGTCTTGAGATGATATTTCTTCGCCGTGGCCGCGGTCACCACGATGCCGTCCTTGTCCTGGGCCGAAGAGGCCTTCAGCGCCACCAGCCCTTTCGGCAGTTTCTGACGCAGCTCCTCGAGCACGGCCTGCTGCTTGTGAGCCTTGGATTTGCCGTTGGTCAGGAAGCCCACCAAGGCGCCGGAATATTCCGGCAACACATCCAGCTCGCCGGATTTCAATGCGGGAAACACGACTTCGCGCGATCCGAGATTGAGGCGTTTCTTCACATCGACGCCCCGGGCCTCGAGCACGTCGGCGTAGATATTGGCGAGGATCAACTGCTCGGTGAAGTTGGTCGAGCCGACCACCACCGGCTTGCCGTCGGCGGCCATGGCCGTTGCCCGGCAATAGCGCGCCCAGCACAGGCGTGGCAACGAGAAGAGACGTGAATTTGCGCATGCGTTATCCAGTTTCATTGAAATCTCCTTGTTTCGATCATGACAGAAAGCACGCAGCGGTCCGCCGGCAAGGGCCGGTTGATGTGTCGTGCGACCCCTTGCCCAAAGTGATGGCCTCCGATCGTAGGCAACCTCGATACGCCCTAGCGCGCCAGCCCCGGCGATTGCACCAGCTTCTGTACGCCGGCCAGCCCGATCTCGGTCAGCACCGCCAGGATAGCGACCACGATCGCGCCGCCGACCACCTGGGCAAGTTGCTGCTGGGCCAGACCATCGATCAGATAGCGCCCGAGCCCGCCCAGGCCGACGTAAGCCGCGAGCGTCGCGGTCGACATCACCTGCACGGCCGAGGTCCGCACACCGGCCATGATCAACGGCAGCGCGATGGGCAACTCGACCTGCCAGAGCCGTTGCCAGCGGGTGAGCCCGAGCGCCGCTGCGGCCTGACGCACCGCCGGATCCACCGACTGCATGCCGACATAGCTGTTGGTGACCATCGGCGGGATGGCGAGTGCAACCAGCGCGACCAGCACCGGCACCACGCCGAACCCCACCAGCAGAAACATGAGGATGATCAGCCCGAACGACGGGATCGCACGGCCGATGTTGGCGATGTTGATCGCGAGCAGGCCACCCCGCCCGTAGTGGCCGAGCCCGATGCCGACCGGCAGCGAGATGGCGCCGGCAATCGCGGTCGAGACCGCCACGTAATAGATATGCTGGACGATGCGATGCGGCAGACCGTCCGTGCCCTGCCAGTGCATCGGATCGAGGAACCAGTGCCAGACCTGGACCACGGTATTCGCGCCGTCGGATTCCAGACCGAGCGCATAGGCCGAGCCCGCCGCCAGCCACAGACGCGACCAGCAGCGCGAGGCGCGTCGCGCCGCTCATGCCCGCCGCTCCCGGTTCCAGGGCGTCGCCAGCCAGAGCAGCCCGGCCAGCGACAGATCGACCGCCACCGCGAGCACGATCGACAGCACGAAACCCACCAACAACGGCGTGGTGAAATGCAGGGTGAAGCCGGTGATGAACAGACGCCCGAGCCCGCCCTGGCCGATCAGAGCGGTGACCGTGACCATCCCGATGGTGGTGATCGCCGCGATACGCAGTCCCGCCATGATCACCGGCAGCGCGATCGGCAGCTCGACTGTCAGCAGCTGGCGCGATTTGGAATAACCCAGCGCGCGCGAAGCCTCGCGTACCTCGAACGGCACGCCGCGCAGCCCTTCGACGATATTGCGGAACAGAATCAGCAGCGTGTAGATCGTCAGACCGATCAGCGAGGTGGCCATCGACAGCCCGGTGAACGGAATCAGCAGAATGAACAAGGCCAGCGAAGGCACGGTGAACAGTACGCCGGTAAGCGCCAGCGACGGCCCGTAGAGCCGCGGCCAGCGAATCGCCGCGAGCGCCAGGGGGAAGGCGATCGCAAAACCGAACAGCAGAGCAAACCCGGTCAGTTCCACGTGCTGGACGAGCTGGGCGAGAATGTCGTCGGCATGTCGGCCGATCCAGTCCCAGCGAATCAAGACAGCGCCCGGTGCAGGCTGGATTGCGCGAGCAAGCCATCGAAACGGCCCTCCGCATCGACGCGCGCCACCACGCCCAGCGGCGAAATCACGAGCGCGCCGAGCGCCGCGCGCAGCGTATCGCCCGCGCCGACCACGGCGTTGAAGCGCTCGGGCGCGCGGGCCGTATCGGCCACATAGTCCGATACGCGATGCCAGCCTTGTACCCGACGCTCGTCGTCGACGACGAGCACCCAGTCGGTGCCGGCCGCGTCGGCGGCGGCTTTGCGATGTCCGCGGTCGCGCCCGCGGCGATCACCGGCGCCTCGATCGACGAGGCAGCGCTCACCGGCAACAGCGACAGCCGTTTCAACTGCGGTTCGGCGCCGAGAAAATCGACCACGAAATCGCTTTTCGGCGCGGCCAGCAATTCATTCGGCGTCGCGAACTGGGCAAGCCGCCCGCCCTCGCCGAACACCGCGATCCGATCGCCGAGACGGATCGCTTCGTCGATGTCGTGAGTAACGAACACGATGGTCTTGCCCAGACGTCCTGCAGCGCCAGGAATTCGTCCTGCAAGCGCTTGCGCACGATCGGGTCGACCGCCGCGAACGGCTCGTCCATGAGCATGATCGGCGGATCGGCCGCGAGCGCCCGGGCCACGCCCACTCGCTGCTGCTGGCCGCCGGACAGCTGATGCGGATAGCGCGCGGCCATGTCGCGTTCCAGCCCGACCGTCTCGATCAGTTCGTCCACCCGGGCGGCCACGCGTTTTTTGTTCCAGCCGAGCAGCCGCGGCACGGTCGCGATGTTGTCGCCGATGGTGCGATGCGGAAACAGGCCGGAATGCTGCATGACATAGCCGATGCCGCGCCGCAGCTCGGTCACCGGCTGCTGACGGATGTCCACGCCCGTCGATGGCGATGGTGCCGGCGCTGGCTTCATCGAGCCGGTTGATCATGCGCAGCGACGTGGTCTTGCCGCAGCCCGACGGGCCGACGAGCACGGTGAGCTCGCCCGTCGCCAGCGTCAGATCGAGCGCATCGACCGCGACCGTGCCATCAGGGAAACGTTTGGTAACCGACGAAAACTCAATCAAGACGTGATCCGGCCGACAACAGACAGAGTGGTGGAAACGGAGTACGCACGCAAGGCGGCGCCTATCGACATACGGAGCTTCATAGTCGCGGGATGCAATCAATCGTCGCCGATTCCGGCCAGTCGTTCCAGTGCACGCCGATCCAGACAGCGGTAGGCGAATGCCGGGCGGCCGATCTGGCCATAAGCAAAGGTCTCGTCAAGAATGTCGCAAGACACGAGATACCGCAGATACTTGCGCACCGAAACCCGGGACATCCCGGTACGCTTCGGTCACCGTCTCCGTGGCAAAGGTTTCATCGGGCACCGCCAGCAGCGCGGAGGCCACCTGCGCCAGCGTGCGCGCGGTGAGTCCCTTGGGCAGCTCGTCTGAGCGCAGGCTCGGACGCGAGCGCGTACGAAACAAGGCATCGAGCGCGCGCTGATCGATCGGGCCGGCCAGATCGGACAGCGCATGACGGCGCCGGCGCGCCGCATCGATGGCATCGGCGAAACGCTCGAAGGTGAACGGCTTGATCAGGTAATCGGTCACGCCCAGCCGGCGGGCCGCGCGCACGGTCTCGGGCTCGCCGGCGGCCGTGATCAGCACGATATCCACCTCGGGCCGATGCGCATACAGCCATTCGGCGATTTCCAGCCCGCTGCGCCGACCGAGATAGACGTCCAGCAGCACCAGATCGATCGCTTCGCGCTCGAGTACGGCGAGCGCGCTGACCACGTCGCTGCAACGGCTGATCAAGTGCATGCCGGCAACACGCGCCAGATAGGCCGCGTTGAGCTGGCCGACCATCGGGTCGTCCTCGACGATCAGCACGTTCATGGCGCCGCCCTGATAGCTGCAGGTGATTTCGACCAGCGTGCCGCGCTCCGGCTCGGAATAGATAGCCAGCGTGCCGCCGGCCTCGGCCAGCCGTGTTTCGACCAGATGCAGCCCCAGCCCGCGCTGCTCGCCCTTGGAGGAGATGCCGGCCTTGCGTACCTGCTCGAGCCACTCGGCGGTCATGCCATGCCCGTTGTCCTGCACCGCGATCGCGAGCGTATCGGCCTCGAGCGCGAGGGTGAGCACGACCACCGGCGAATCACAATCCGCCGTGGCCTCGAACGCGTTATCGAGCACGTTGCCGAGAACACTCACCAGACCATGCACGTCGTAGTCCGGGGCGGCCGGCGGGATGACCGTCTCGGCCTCGATGCGCAGCTCGATGTCCTGCTCGCGGGCCTCGTTCTGCTTGCCGATCAGAAAGCCGGCGAGGATCGGCTCGGCCACGCGTTCGACCAGCGATTCCGTCGCCGCCTCGCGCAAATCCACGAGCTCACGCACGTAGTTCGACAACGTCGGCATATCGCCGCTCTGGGTCAGACCGAGAATGACATGCAGCTTGTTCTTGAAGTCATGCGTGGTGGCGCGCAGCGCCTGTGCATAGCGGCGTACGCCCGTCAGTTCCTCGCCGAGGCGCTGGAGTTCGCGGCTGTCGCGGAAGGTGATCACCGTGCCGGCGGCTGGCGACGTCGTGCCCATCGGCCGCACGCTGCCCAGAAAGCGCCGCCCGCCGATCTCCAGATCCAGATCCACGTCCTGGCGATGTCGCCCGACATCGCGGCGCGGATCGGCCATCTGGGCGCCCACGGCCGGGCCGCTCGCGCCGGCGGCCTCGAGCAGCTGTCGCGCCGCCGGATTGATCAGCCGCACGCGATGCGAGGCGTCGCGCACGATGACACCTTCGTGCATGGCATCCAGCACCGCCCGGTGCTCGGCGACCAGATACGCGATGTCGTCCGGCTCCATCCCCATCAACCGGCGCTTGATGGTGGCCGCCAGCCAGGCCGCGCCGCCGCCGCCGAGCAACAACACCAACCCGAGCCACGAGAGCAGACGCAACCGGGAATCGCCGCGCAACGGCGCCAGGCGCGATTGCGTCACGCCTACCGACACCGCACCGATGACCCGGCCCGCCGTGTTTTTCACCGGCGCGAATCCGCGCACGCTCTGGCCCAGCGTCCCTTTCGCCACCGACACGTAATGCCGGCCGGCCAGGGCCGGGCCTTCGTCACCGCCGCGGAAATGATGCCCGATCCGTGCCGGATTCGGATGCGTGAGCCGACGCGCCCGGCGATCCATGACCACGATGAAATCCACGCCAAGCCGCTGGCGCAGGCCGTCGAGACGGCGCTGGATCGGAGCGCCCGGATCGTAATCATGCGGGGCCGACAACGCGTTCACCACGATCGGCAGGCTGGCCACGGTCATGGCGATGTTCTCCACCCGCTCGCCCTGGACCCGATCGACCGTGCGCGACAGCTGGCTGCTGAACAGAAACCAGGCGAGCACGAGCGACGACAGAATCATCGCAAATGCCAGGCACGCCGTCAGCGCGGCCAGGCTGATTCCCCGCCGGTGTGTCGCCGCCGGCCACGGCACGGCCTGCGACGAAGGTGTCATTTCCGGCGGCCCATTCGTGCGTCCGGCGTGTCCGGATCGCTTTTTAAAGTTTCAAAACAATTGTTCAACTTGCGAAACCCTTCCCCCGCCCCCGTCTTCTTCTAGGGTCTATCCAGGCTGACTTCGCAGCCGCTCAACGGCGCCATCGCAGCGCCGGCCTGACCCAACCATAAACGAGGAGACCCGGATGAGCGATATAACACCAACCGCGACGGCGCAGGCGGCGCCGCGCTTTCTGGACAGCCTGTTCGAGACCCGGATCTTCGGGCTCGGCCTGCCCGTCTTCGGGCTGTTCTTCGCGATCATGATCCTGGCCATCGCGACCGACACCCTGCCCGACAGCATGATCGGCGCCTTCATTGTGATCATGCTGTTCGGCGAACTGTTCGGCCATATCGGTGACCGCCTGCCGATCGTACGCACTTATCTCGGTGGCGGCGCGATTCTGGCGATCTTCTCGGCCGCCACACTCGTGTATCTGCACTGGCTGCCTGCCGATGTGGCGACCAACGTCACGACATTCATGAAAAGCGGCGGCTTTCTCAATTTCTATATCGCAGCGCTGATCACCGGCAGCATCCTCGGCATGGATTCGCATATTCTGGTGAAGGTGGGCGCGCGCTTTGCCCTGCCGCTGATCAGCGCTGTGATCTTCGCCGGCCTGTTCGCCGTGATCGTGGGTTGGTCTCTCGGGTTTTCGGCGCAGGATGCGATCGTGGTGATCACCCTGCCCATCATGGGCGGCGGCATGGGTGCCGGCGCGGTGCCGATGAGCCAGATCTATGAACAACTGCTCGGCCAGCCGGCGAGCTACTACATCTCCATCCTCGTGCCGGCGCTGGCGCTCGGCAACGTCTTCGCGATCATCATCGCCGGCCTGCTGGATGGCGTCGGCAAGCGCTTCCCGTCGCTGACCGGCGGCGGCCAGATGATGCCGGGCGTCGAAATCACCGAGAATCAATCCAAGCCGACGCTGGAATTGCTGGGTATCGGCCTGGTCGCCGCCCTGGCATTTTATGTGGCCGGCCAGATCCTCGGCGCCGTGATTCCCCTGCATCCGTACGCGCTGATGATCATTCTGGTCGCGACGGTCAAGATCAGCGGTCTCATGCCCGAGTCGCATCAACGACGCCGCGGCGCAGTGGTTCCAGTTCGTGGCCCGCAACTGGACGTTCGCCCTTTTGTTCGGCATCGGCATCGCCTACACCGACCTGGGCCAGGTCATCGATGCCATCTCGATCACCTATGTACTGATCGTGTTCGCGGTAGTGGTCGGGGCGGCGGTCGGCGCCGGCCTGGTCGGCAAGTTCATGGGCTTCTACCCGATCGAATCCGCCATCACCGCCGGGCTCTGCATGGCCAATATGGGCGGCACCGGCGACGTCGCCGTGCTCTCGGCCGCCAATCGCATGCAGCTGATGCCGTTCGCGCAGATCTCGTCGCGCCTGGGCGGCGCGTTGATCCTGTTACTGGCCAGCCTGATCGTGCCGTTGTTGTTCGGCGGAGCGTGATTTGCTATGGGCTGCCGCGCACACCCGCCCCGCTGTGCGCGGTAGCCCCCCGGCGCGATTACCGCAACGCCAATCAAAGGGCCGGACGCACGCGCCTGCACCAGTTAACCGGGCGAGCGGCGCGACTGGCGGCCATCGCTCGTCAGGGCCAGGGGCGGCTTGAAGCGCCACACGCACATTGCCACCACACCGGTCACCAAGCCCCAGAACGGCGCGCCAATCCCCGCGAGATGGACACCGGAGCCGGTCACCAGGAAGGTGAGTGTCGCAGCGTCGCGGTTACGCGCTTCGCTCATCGCCGCCGCCAGAGAGCCGGCAATTGCTGGCAACAGCGCGAGGCCCGCGAGGATGGCGACCAGCGGTGAAGGTAACGCCTGTAGCCCGGTCGCAATCGAGCCGCCGAACACGCCCGCCAGGGCATAGGCCAGCCCCGCGGCTACCGTCGCCAGATAGCGCCGCGCCGGGTCTTCATGTGCTTCGCCTGTCAAACAGATCCCGGCGGTGATCGCGGCCAGACAGAGCACGAACCCGCCAACCGGTGCCAGCAGCAAGGTCATCGCGCCGGTGACGACCAGAATCGTCGACACGGGCGGCCGATAACCGGCATTTTCCAGCATCGTGACGCCCGGCGCGTTCTGCGACGCCATGGTGACCACGAACAGCGGCACGCCGATGCCAAGCAACGCCGAGGGCGAAAACACGGGTGTCACGACGATCGGTGTCGCAATCGCGCCGTGAAACCCCGTCATCGCAAGATGGCCATCGAGAAAAGCCGCCGTGGCACCCGCCACGAGCATCGCCAGCACCGCATAGCGCGGCGCCACACGCCGGCCCAGTAGCCAGGCCGAAAGCGCGGCCGTCATGATCCAGCCGTCGTTACTGCCGGTCGTGAACGCGCCAAGCCCGAATTCCAGCAAGACACCGGCCAGCATCGCCGACGCCAATGAACGTGGTATGCGCGCCATCAGCCGCGCGAACACGCCGGTTACGCCGCATATCGAGCGTCAGCGCCCCGCAGAACATGAACGCGGCGACCGCCTCGCCCAGCGAATGGCCGTGCAGCCCCACCACCAGCAACGCCGCGCCGGGCGTCGACCAGGCGGTGAGAAGCGGCTGGCGATACCAGAGCGACAAGCCGAGCGTGCTCGCCGCCATGCTCCAGCCCAGCATCGTCATCCAGCTGCCGACGACCGCCGATGACGCGCCCGCGGCTTCGAATGACTGCACCACGATGATCGCCGCGCCGGTATAGCCCACCAGTACGGCGACAATACCCGCGGTCGCCGGTGGCAGAACGCCGGATATGGAGAAGCCCTTGCTCATGTTCGATCATCGCGGCCGGGATTTTGTGCGTTATAACGCACAACCGCTCATCGAATCCAGCATGGACCCCGCTTAGTATCATGCAGCGAGACTTCAAGACGCCTGCGCCATGACCGCCCCCTCATCCGTCACGCCATCGATCGGCAGCCGCCTCCGCGATCTGCGCCGCCGTTCCGGCCTCAGTCTGGACGGCGCCGCGGCGCGCACCGGCATCAGCAAGGCGATGCTCGGGCAGATCGAACGCGCGGAATCGAGCCCGACCATCGCCACGCTCTGGAAGATCGCGACCGGGCTCGACGTCTCGTTGTCGTATTTTCTGTCGACCATTCCCGATGCCGGCACCAACCGGCTCCATCGGCCGGACCCCGACGGCTGGCATGAAGACAGCTCGGGCATGCGCACCCGGCCGCTGCTGCCCTACGACGCCGCACTCGGCTTTGAAATGTTCGTAGTTGAATTCGCCGCCGGTGCGTCCAGCATTTCCACCCCGCACGCGGCCGGCACCATCGAAGATGTCGTCTTGCTCGAGGGCGAACTGGAAGTGGAAGTCGACGGCCGGGCGCACGTGCTCGTGGCCGGCGACGTGCTGCAATTTGCGGCCGACCGACCGCATCGTTACCACAACCCTGGGACCGGACCGGCACGGGCGCATGATCTGATTCATTATCCGCGGTGAGGCGCGACAAACGTTCGTGATCGGGCTTAACGCACACCGTACCGAACATTCAGCAGTCCTATTGAACGGCCGGCGACCGTCAGCAATACGGTGCACCCGGTGATGGATGCACGATCAGTCTGCTGGGACACGGAGCATTAGCACGGCGCCCTATCACCGCGCGCGGGCGTCCCCAAGCTATCCATTCGTCCGATATGCCGATGTGTTACCCGTGTTTTCTGTGCTGTCCAGTGTGATCGACAAGGGTGGTATCCGATCAATAGACCGGCGCGCCATGCACAGAACAAGACTTCATCTTCAAGCTTGCCCTTGCGCAACCGTCGGCCACAAACGCGTCTCGATTATCTGACGCCTCATGAAGTCCTTGAACAAGGCAGCCTGTTGCCGTTGGAAGTTGAACCCAACACCGGCTTGAATGCCGCCGGCGCGGCGGCAGATGCGGCGATCGGCAAGGATCGCCGCGAAAGAATCCCCGCTGGCAAAGCCCGGGCGAACAATCGCCCGGGCTTTACCCGACGAACCCGCTGATCAGGTGTCGGCCACGGTCTAGTTGTTGCTAGCCGTCGCCGTCAGGGTATTGGTATCACCGCAGGCGCCCGCGTGGTGGGTGACCGGCAGGTCATCGCCGATGTGCTCGGTATGCCGGTAGGTCAGTCCGTAGCCATAGTGAAACAGCGGTTCGTTGTCGGCCGTGTCGGCGAAGAAGTTGGCCTGACAGGGCCCGTTGGGCCAGCTGAAGGACAGCCGCCCGGTGAAGCGGGCACCGTGATGATGGAACAACACGTCCGCAACGCCTTCACCTTCGCTGCCCGGCAACCAGGATGCCACGAATGCATCCGACAGATTCAGCAGCGGGTTCACGTAAAGCGGCCGGCCCGACAGCAGGACGACAACCACCGGGACACCGGCGTCATGAATGCGCTGGATGATCTTGAACTGGTCCGGGTAGCTCTGCGCGAAATCGAGGGTGTCCTCGCCGGCGGCGCCGATTCGTGAATCCGCGGCGACATCGCCCTGGAATTCCGCGTAGGGCGGCTCGCCGACCACGACGATCGCCACCTTGTCCTGACTCGGGTCGGCGCTCTGGCCCGAGGCATCGAGCCGCGCGTTCGGATCGATCGCGTGGATGCCTTGCCATATGGTCTGCCCCACGGGGAAGTCGTCGTTGCTGTTGTCGGTACCCTGCCAGCTGGAGGTCCAGCCGCCGGCCTGCATCGGCATGCTGTCAGCCCCGGGGCCGGCGACCAGCACATGCGCCCCCGGGTCGATCGGCAGACGATCGTCATCGTTCTTGAGCAGAACCTGGGACTCCTCGACCGCTCGACGGGCCAGCTGCAGATGCTGTCTGGAACCCAGCACGTTGGTATCGCCGCCATAGCGCCGTTGCGACGGAGCCGGGGCATCGAACAAACCGGCTCGGTACTTGACCGTCAGGATACGGCTGACCGCATCGTTGATCCGCGACATCGGGATCTTGCCATCCTTGACCTCGGCGACCGTGTTGTTGATGAAGGCCTTCCAGTCCTGGGGCACCATGAACATGTCGATGCCTGCATTGACCGCAGCCGGGCAATCGCTGTTGGTGCAACCGGAAATCTGCCCGATCGCGTTGTAGTCGGAGATCACGAAGCCGTCGAAGCCCATCCTGCCCTTGAGGACATCGGTGATAAGGTGCTTGTTGGCCGACATCTTCTGGCCGTTCACGCTGCTGTAGCTGACCATCACGCTCTGCACGCCGGCATCGATGGCCGCGCGATAGCCGGCGCCGTGGACGCGCAGCAGGGTAGGTTCATCCAGCTGGGTGTTGCCCTGATCGTTGCCGTTGGTGGTGCCGCCGTCGCCGATGTAGTGCTTGGCGGTCGCGATCACGGTGTTGTCACGGCGCAGGTTGCCTTGCAGCCCTTCGACGGCGGCATGCGCATAGTCGGCCACCAGCTTGGGGTTCTGCGAGTACGATTCGTAGGTGCGCCCCCAGCGGATGTTGCGGGCCACGGCCACCGTGGGTGCGAAAGCCACGTCGAGCCCGGTCGCGGCGACCTCGGTCGCGGTTGCACGCCCGATTTGCCGGATCAGCTCCGGATCCCGGGTGGCGCCGAGCGCGATATGGTGCGGGAAGATCGTGGCGCCGTAGACATTATTATTGCCGTGCACGGCATCGATGCCCCAGATTACCGGGATGCCGGCGCTGCCATTCAGCGAAGCCTGATAGAAGGCATCGGCCTGACTGACCCAGGCGGATAGCGGCGCGTGCTTGTCCTGATTGGGCCAACTCCCGCCACCGCTGAGAACAGAGCCGAGGTTGTACTGCCGAACCTGTGCCGGCGTAACCGACTGCAGTTCGGCCTGGGTCATCTGACCGACTTTTTCGGCCAGCGTCATATGCTTGACCTGATAGGCGACCAGCTGACGGATCCAGAGATTCGACGCCCACTCGTGGCCATGACCACGCTCATGGCGCTCTCCGCGTTGATGTCGCCCATCGCGGCGTTCGCTGCGCTGATGGTGCCGGTTGTGATGGAAATCATGCCGGGCGTGATCGAAAGAATGCGGGTCCGACGAGGGCGAGTGAGCCCAGGCAGTGCCCTGCGAAGCCAGGCCGAGTGCCGCGGCGAAAGCGGTGACCGCGACCGCCGTGCGTGCGCATCGCCCGGCCGGGTTCAAGGATTGCTGCATCATTGTTATCTCCCCCGAGCGACGTCTGGCATCGCTCGTATGGCGTGAAGCACGGGTGCGTTCCCCCTCGCTGACCCCGTCTGCCGCACTGCGTGCGCTTGGGCGGCCAGCCGAAAACCGTCGGCCGACCGCCGAACCAACGTGGCACGAACCGGGGTCGGCGATCCCTTATACGATCGATTTACGGCTGTGCTCATACCCGCTCCGCGACGGCCCGACCGTGTCGGGTAAGCCGGGCCGGACCACCTTGCGATCAGCCGGCGCTCACGTTTTTGCTAACGATCTACTCATCGAATGGCCCAAGCCGCCTCTTGATTATGTACGAAGCTCAGCAGGGTCACGATCTGACCCAGTGACTGCGGATAATAGAGCCATGACACACAAGGAATTTTGTCATGGCGATCAATCGAGGTACAGATGCAGCCGGGCCTGTCGCTGGCCGAGTTCATTCAGCACTACGGCACTGAGGCGCAATGCGAGCAGGCATTGGCCGCCTCTCGCTGGCCTCGCGGATTTGCCTGTCCGGCCTGTCGCTGTCGTCTGCATACGACCTTTCAGCGCGCGGGCCGCGGTCATTGGCAGTGCCAACGCTGCCACCATCAGACGACGGTGACCGCGGGCACGATCTTCGATTCGACCAAGCTGCCCTTGACGATCTGGTTTCTGGCCATGCACCTGCTCACCCAGGCCAAGAACAACGTCTCGGCGCTGGAACTGAGACGCCAGCTCGGCGTGAGTTGGCGTACAGCCTGGCGTATCAAGCACAAGCTCATGCAGGTCATGGCCGAGCGCGAGTCGAAACGCCAGCTATCCGGTCGTGTCGAGATCGACGATGCCTATCTTGGCGGTGAACGGGCGGGTGAACCGCGGCAAGCATGGCCGTGGATCGCCCAACAAGATCCCGTTTGTGATGGCCGTATCGACGACCGATGAGCGCAAGCCCCATCAGGTGGTGATCCGTTGCATGCCGTTTACCTCGGAGGCCGTTCGCGATTGGGCCAATGAATCGTTGTCGGCCGAACACGCAAGCCGTTTCGGACGGCTTGTCCGCCTTCCGGGCGCTTCGCGCCGAAATCGACAGCCATCTCGCGATCGTGACCGGCTCGGGCCGTGCATCGGCAGAGCATCCCGAATTCCGATGGGTGAACATCCTGCTGGGCAATCTCAAGAACGCGCTCGACCGGCACCTATCACGCATTCAAGTTCGCCAAGTATGCGCCGCGCTATCTGGCGGACTTCCAGTACCGCTTCAATCGGCGCTATAACCTGCGTTCGATCCTGCCGCGACTGTTACGCGCGGCCGCCACTACCCAGCCCTGGACCGAGCAGCGGCTCAAGGCTACTGAGCTTCGTACATAATCAAGAGCCGCCTTGGAATCCAAGGTCGAGTTATACCCGCGACGAATGGGAGGCCATGCCTGCGACGTTGACGTTGCATCAGATCCGAGTCGACGTCGCGGCTTCGGGCTTTCGTACGCGAGGCTTCGTGCTGATCACGACCTTGACCGATACGGCGACCTACAATGCTGCCGATCTGGCCGCACTCTACTACCGGCGATGGGACGTCGAGCTGTTCTTCCGTGATCTCAAGACGACGATGGGCATGGACATCCTGCGATGCCAGACGCCGGCCGGCGTACGAAATGAAATCCGTATGCACTGGATCGTCTATAACGCCACTCGTTTGTTGATGTGGGAAGCCGCTAGAGATCACAGGGGTCGTCGCCTCGACAGATCAGCTTCAAGGCCAGCCTGCAGGCGCTGCGCCAATGCCGCCCGGATTCTCGACAACCGGGCCAAACCACGTCCGCGCTACTGCAAGCGATCGGTCAAGCAAAACTGGCCCAACGCCCCGGCCGACGGGCGCCTCGATGCGTGAAACGGCGACCGAAGCCGCAGGCCTTACTGACCGCGCCAAGACATGAAATGCAGGAGGAGACCCCACACCGTAGTCGATACCGTGCAAAAACGCCTCAAATTAGCGCCATTCCGTGCAGACCACAATGATCTACACACATGTACTCAAACTCGGAGGACGCGGCGTAGTGAGCCCGCTCGATGCCTGATACAGCTCTGCGCCCCGGCCCGCCGCTTATGCCGGCGCGAGCTTACCAGCGGGTTACGAACGGGCTCGTACCGCGGCACGAGGGCCGGAGTGAATTACCGCGTCAGCCGCGATTTTGGCTGCTGCGCCCTAGGGCGTGTCGTCACGAGTATGTTTTCATGGGGGATGCGGATCCATTTGAGCGACGATCACAGCATGTCAGACGCCCAACATCGCCACGATCTGACCGATCATCAGTGGGCCTTGATTGAGCCCCACTTGCCCGGCCGCGCCGGCCAATGGGGCGGCGTGGCCCGAGATAATCGTCGATTCGTCAATGCGGTCCTGTCGATTTTACGCACGGGGTCACCGTGGCGTGATTTGCCGCCGACCTATGGGGACTGGAAGAACACGCATCGACGCTTTTGCCGCTGGCGGGATCGCGGAATCTGGGAAGCCCTGCTTGAGGTGTTGATCGACGAGCCCGATTTCGAATGGCTGATGATCGATGCCAGCCATTGCAAAGCGCATGCGGCCGCCGCGGGCGCGGTCGGCGGTAATGACGGGATCGGCCGTACAAAAGGGGGCTCAACACCAAGCTGCACCTGGCCGTGGATGCGCATGGTATGCCGCTCCGAGTTCTTGCAACGTCAGGTACCCGAGCGGATTGCGCAGAAGCTGATGAGCTGATCCACGGGTTCCACGCCGAGCATTTGATTGCAGATAAAGGGTACGACAGCAACGCAATTGTCGAGCAAGCCGAGAGTCAGGGGATGCATGTCCAGATTCCATCGCGCGTTCACCGTAAAACACCGCGCACGTTAGATGTCGCGCTGTATCAACACCGGCACTTGTCGAAAACGCATTCGAGCAACTCAAACGTTGGCGTGGGTTGCCACACGCTACGCGAAACGCTGTCGTCGTTTCTAGCCCAAGCGCAAATCGCCTGTCTCTGCCTCTGGCTGAAGGTCTCGTGACGACGCGCCCTAGGCCGAGAGGTTAGCGCTCGGGGGGGGGCATTCGCGGGTGTAGCTGATCGCGCCGCTCGTGCGCTTTTGTGGCCTTCAGGATTATGGGTGCGCACTGGCACGAAGTACCGTTAGTCGCTGGCTGCGGGCTTCCGCGGGCCGAAAAGAGGGATTGCTCGCGGCTCCGCCGCTCGGCCCTTCGGGCCCAGTCGAGCGAGCTCGACTGTCCTCACGCGCTTCGCGATCGTCGGACCGAAGGGTTCTCATCAGATCCGCAACGCCAGCCATAACAAAAAAAGCCCGCCGTAAGGCGTAATGCTGTTCACTTAAGCATTGCATAGCCGCCGGGGCTTACCGAGAATCCGGCTTTCACTTGATGGAAGGCCGGATTTTTTTGTGTCCTTGCAGCAGCACCCTGTTCGATATAGACGATCTGCATTCGTTCTCTGATCTGAGCACGTTTGCCCAACATATTCCGGTCGAATGGGTTGAGTCGGCACTGCATCTATCGTCAGACGGCCACGATTCGCCGTCGGCGCCTGCCGGCGGATCAAGTGCTCTGGCTGGTGCTGGGCATGGCCCTGTTCCGCAACGAACCTGTATCCGAAGTCGCACGTCGCCTGAATATCTGTGCTCAAGGCCTGGCCAGCGACCGGTCTGATGCCCGTAGCGGGTTCTCAGGCCCGCCAGCGGCTCGGCGCTGAACCGGTTGAGTGGCTGTTCCGCCAGACCGGCGCTCGTCTGGGGTCAAGAGCGTTATCCCGGCGATGATTGGCAGGGCTTGCAGGTATTAGCGGCCGACGGCGCTGTACTGCGCACGCCGGATAATGGCGCACTTCGAGCCCATTTCGGTTCCGGTAGCACGGGCACCGATCGCCAGACGCCGTATCCGATGACGCGTGTCGTTGCGTTGATGAACGTACGCTCGCATATGCTACTCGACGCCCAGCTCAGCCCGTATCGGCGTAGTGAGATGCGCTTGGCCGATGACTTCATCGACCGTATTCCCGATCATTCCGTGACTCTTGTTCGACAAGGGGGTCTGGAGTGCCGACCTGTTGTTGGGCGTGTCCGCCGGTGGCGCCTCTCAACGCCACTGGCCGATCCCGGTGCGCAAAGGACTCTGTCGGAAACACTCGGACCTATAACGCCGATGATCGACTGCTGCGGATGCGCGTGTCGCCGCAGGCGCGCAGCGTAACCTCGTCTCTACCCGCGACTTGGGACGTGCGCGCCGTCAGTTATAGCCACAAGGGCAAACGCAAGACGGTGTACACGTCATTGCCCGCCACCCACTACGATACCGACGCGGTCAGCTCGCCTTTACAAGGAGCGCTGGGCGATCGAAGTGGGCTTTCGAGATATCAAACGTTCATTGCAACACAACGCGGTGACGCTGCGCAGTAAGACCGCGTAGCCTGATTTATCAAGAAGTCTGGGCCTCGCAGTTGGGCTATAGCTGATCCGGCGCGAGGCCAGTCAGGCGGCGTCGCTCACGGCCAGGATCCGGCGCGCGTGCGCTTCAGTTCGCCTATCAATACATCGCGGCACAGCTGATCGTCATGGCCGCGGCCCAACCGCTGTCTCGCACCGGCGCACGATTATCCGAACTCAGGGCAGGTATCGGTAACTTGTTCCTGACACGCGACCCCGACCTTCAAGGCCGAGATCAGTCAAGATGTCCAAGACCCGCTATCCCGTCAACCGACAGCCGCGCCGCTAAGTGAACAGCATTACGCCGTAAGGCGGGCTTTTGTCTGGCTGCGGATGAGGGATTATTCGCAGCTGCGCTGCTCACCCCTTCGGGGCCGCCGTCGCTACGCTCCGGCGTTCTCGCGGCCCGCGGCCGCTCGTCGAACCGAGGGGTGGTTCTCATCAGATCCGCAACGCCAGCCATAACAAAAAAAAGCCCGCCGTAAGGCGGGCTTTGGTCTGGCTGGGGATGAGGGATTCGAACCCCCACTGACGGAGTCAGAGTCCGTAGTCCTACCATTAGACGAATCCCCAGTAACCTGAGTTGATGGACGGACAGGACCAGGCCCGTCCATCGAACAAGTCGCTTTAGCGCTTGGAGTACTGCGGCGACTTGCGGGCCTTGTGCAGGCCGATCTTCTTACGCTCGACCTTGCGGGCGTCGCGGGTCAGGTAACCGGCAGCACGCAACGCGGGGCGCATGCCTTCGTCGTAGTCGACCAGGGCGCGGGCCAGACCGTGGCGAATGGCGCCGGCCTGACCGTTCGGGCCGCCGCCGTTGACGGTGACGGTGATGTCGAAGCGATCGGTCGACTCGGTGGCTTCCAGCGCCTGGCGCACGATCATGCGCGAGGTCGGACGACCGAAATACTCGTCCAGCGTCTTCTTGTTGACCGTGATCTGACCGGAGCCCGGCTTGATGAACACGCGGGCGGAAGCGGTCTTGCGGCGGCCAGTGCCGTACGACTGTTCGGTTGCCATGCTTTAAATCTCCAGCGTCTGCGGCTGCTGTGCAGTATGCGGGTGGTCGGCGCTCGGATAGACACGCAGCTTGCGGAACATCTGGCGGCCAAGCGGACCCTTCGGCAGCATGCCCTTGACGGCGTGCTCGATGACTCGCTCCGGGTGGGTCTCCATCTGCTTGCCGAGCGTGATTTCCTTCAGGTTACCGACGTACCCGGTGAACCGGTAGTACTTCTTCTGCTCGGCCTTCTTGCCCGTCGTCTTCACGTTCGAGGCGTTGATCACCACGATGTGGTCGCCGACATCCATGTGCGGCGTATATTCGGGCTTGTGCTTGCCGCGCAGGCGAAAAGCGATCTCGGAGGCCAGTCGACCGAGCGTCTTGTCGGTCGCGTCCACGACGTACCAGTCGCCGGGCACCTCGTCTTTCTTCGCGGAAAACGTCTTCATTGCAACTCTTATACCGTAGGAGGTCACAAGCCGTAGCGGGAGGCAGCGACCCGGGCTGCGAAAGCGCGCAATTCTATATCCGTATCGGGTTTTTTGCAATGCCCTTTTGACACGGAATTGGAATTGCCGGATTCGGGCTTCAGTCCAGCGTGCGGACGATGTGATCGACCGACTGGCGCTGGGACCTCGGGCGCCGCTGGGCATAACCATACCAGATCAGCCCGACGCAGTATTCCCCTGATCGAGCGCCGAGCAGTTCGAGGAACTCGGGTTCTCGAGTCACCGCCCCGCTCGCCCATTTGGTGCCCACGCCCGCACTGTGCAGATAGAGCATGAGATTCTGTACCGCACAGGCGCAGGCGGCGTAGTCCTCGCGCGCGGTGATCGGGTCGTCGTTGGAAATACAGTTGATGGCCAACCAGCCCGGCATGCTCTGCCAGCGTTCGCGCTTGGCCTCGGCCACTTCGGCGCCGCGGCTGGCCGTCAGCAGACGACTGTTGAGATCGATGATGCGGGTCTTGGTGCGCTCGCCGATGAGACAGAAGCGCCACGGTTCGGTGCGGTGATGATTCGGCGCCCAGCGCGCCAGTTCGATCGCCTCGTGAATCAACGCGGTCTCGGGCACCTCGCCCGGCTTGAAGCGGTCGATCGTGCGCCGGCCGCGGATAAGCGCGGCGGCATCCTCCGGCGAAACCGGGCTGTCGGTCAGTGCTGCGCGGTCGGCCATGGCCTCAGTTGTCCTTGACGCGGGGCGAGGCCGAGCTTGTCGTTGGCCTCGGCCATGCGCTCCAAAATCAGATTAGCGAGATCGTGCTGCATCTGGGACAGCAGTTGGTCATGTTCGCCCTCGGAGGACAGGCGCTGCGTGGCGGACACGCTGTAGTCACGCGTGGTCGAAAGCGTCGCCCCCGACAGTTGCTCGGCACCGTTGACGCTATAGTTGAACACTACGCGGGTCGTCAGTGCATATTCGGCGACGTTGCCATCAACGGGGCTTACCGAGACGATGCGCTGGCTGTTTTCGACCCTCACAATGCGGAGTTCGGCCGGTGCATCGATGTCGCCCAGCAGATGCTGCCGTCGCAGGCGCTGTTTGAGCGCGGTCACCAGCGGCGGGTCGCCCACACGGTAATTGTCATGGTACGACACATGCACGGAGGAAATGCCGGCGGGCAGCGGCGAGGCGCCCTGCAGGTGGAACCCGCAGCCGGCAAGCGCGAGCAACGCCAGCATGGCGCTGACCCGGGCGGCGCGGCTACGGAGCGTGGCGGATAGCGGAACATGACCGATCATGCGTGATCTCTGCTTTGGGCGATCCATCGAGCGCTCAGACGACCAGGTTGACCAGCTTGCCGGGCACGACAATGGTCTTCTTCAGATCCTTGCCCTCGATATGACGAACCACGTTGGGCTCGGCCAGCGCGGTCTCGGCCACTGTATCGCGATCGGCATCGGCGGGCACATCGATACGGGCGCGCACCTTGCCATTGACCTGAACCACCAGCGTCAGCGTATCGCGCACCAGTGCGGCCTCGTCGGCAGCCGGCCATGCGGCATCCAGCAGCAGGCCGTCGCGGCCGAGCGTACGCCAGAGCACATCGCCCACATGCGGCGTGATCGGCGCCAGCATGCGCACGATGGCTTCCAGCGCTTCCTGGCGCACCGCTTGCAGATCGGCCGCCGGCGCATCGTCGACCCGGCCCAGCGCGTTGGCCAGTTCCATGATCGCCGCAATCGCGGTATTGAAGGTATAGCGCCGGCCGACGTCGTCGCCGACCTTGGCGATGGTCTCGTGCAGTTTGCGGCGCAGTTCGCCCGCCTCGCCCGTCGGCTGAGGTGGCGGGCGCCACCACGCCGGCCTCGACATGGGTCGCCGACCAGCCGCCACAGCCGATGCAGAAAGCGATGCGCGCCTTCCACGCCGGCATCCGACCATTCCAGCGACTGATCCGGCGGTGCGGCGAACATGGAGAACAGGCGCACGGTGTCGGCGCCGTAGGTTTCGATCAGCGCTTGCGGATCGACCGTATTGCCCTTGGACTTGGACATCTTGGCGCCGTCTTTCAGCACCATGCCCTGGGTGAGCAGCGCCTTGAACGGCTCGTCGGCTTTTGCCGAGGCCGACGTCGCGCATCAGCTTCTGGAAGAAGCGCGCATACAGCAGATGCAGGATCGCGTGCTCGATGCCGCCGATGTACTGATCGACCGGCATCCAGTAATGGGCGCGGTCGTCGATCATGGCATCGGCGTCCGGGCAGGTGAAGCGCGCGAAATACCAGGACGATTCCATGAAGGTATCGAAGGTATCGGTCTCGCGCTTGGCATCGGCTTGCCGCATTTCGGGCACGTGGTGTTCACGAATTCCGGCATGTTCGGCAGCGGCGAGCCGGCGCCTTCGGGCGTGACGTCCTCGGGCAGCACGACCGGCAGGTCCTGTTCCGGCACCGGCACCGGCACCGCAGTCGTCGCAGTGGATGATCGGGATCGGCGCGCCCCAGTAGCGCTGGCGCGACAGGCCCCAGTCGCGCAGGCGATACTGCGTCTTGCGGCGGGCGCGGCCTTCGCGCTTCCAGCCGGTCGGCGATGTCGTTGAAGGCGGCCTCGAAATCCTTGCCGTTGTCTTCGCCGGAGTTGACCAGCGCGCCCTTCTCGACGAAGGCGGCCGCGCTGACGTCGCCCGGCGCACGCCGGTCTCATCGGCGATCACCGACACGATCGGCAGATCGTAGGCCTTGGCGAATTCCCAGTCGCGCTGATCGTGCGCCGGCACGCTCATCACCGCGCCGGTGCCATAGCCCATCAGCACGAAGTTGGCCGCAAAGACCGGCAGTTTTTCGCCGGACAGCGGATGAACCGCGTCGACCGGCAGGCGATAGCCTTTCTTGTCGCGCGTTTCCAGGCCCGCTTCGGCGGTGCCGCCGGCGCGGCATTCCTCGACAAAGGCCGCCAGTTCGGCATCCGTATCGGCGGCGGCCGCGCACCAGCGGATGGTCGGCGGCCAGCGCCATGTAGGTCGCGCCGTGCAGCGTATCGGGCCGCGTGGTGTAGACCGTCAGCGGCGCATCGTGTCCGGCGACTTCGAAATCGATTTCCAGACCGGTCGAGCGGCCGATCCAGTTGGCCTGCATGGTCTTGACCGCGTCCGGCCAGCCGTCGAGTTTGTCCAGATCGTCCAGCAGTTCGTCGGCGTAATCGGTGATGCGCGCGAACCACTGCGGAATCGCGCGTTGCTCGACGATCGCGCCCGAGCGCCAGCCGCGCCCGTCCACCACCTGCTCGTTGGCGAGCACGGTCTGGTCGACCGGGTCCCAGTTGACGACCGATTCCTTCGCGATAGACCAGGCCCTGCTCGAACAGCTTGGTGAACAGCCATTGTTCCCAGCGGTAATAGGACGGATCGCAGGTGGCGATCTCGCGCGACCAGTCGTAGGCGAAGCCGAGCTGCTTGAGCTGCTCGCGCATGGCCGCGATGTTGTCGCGCGTCCATTTCGCCGGCGGCACGCCGTTCTTGATCGCGGCGTTCTCGGCCGGCAGGCCGAAGGCGTCCCAGCCCATCGGCTGCAGCACGTTCTTGCCGCACATGCGGTGATAGCGCGCGATCACGTCGCCGATGGTGTAGTTGCGCACGTGCCCCATATGCAGCTTGCCGCTGGGATACGGGAACATCGACAGGCAATAGAATTTCTCGCGGTCGTCGCGGGCCACGCGAAAAGCGTCGGCCTCGGCCCAGCGGTGCTGGACGTCGGCCTCGATGTCGGCGAAACGGTAGCTGCGGTCCATCGGTCCTACATAAGTCAGTTGCAGAGCAGCGCAAGTGTAATGTCTTGGCCGGCAGCTGTCCGCCCTGCCCCTTCGCCAGTCTGTCCGTCAGACTCTTTCGCGCAGCGCCCGGCGCCTCTCCTCCGGTCGGCGACCGCGTGACGACTGCCAGCGCAGGCCGGCGCTGCCCAGCAGCGCGAGCAACACGACCGCCGCACTCGCCCACCACAACGGACCGTTGCCATAGACGACATACGGCGTGGCGCCGGCCCGCGGCGAGAGTTCGCCGATCAGGCGTGCGCTCTGGTCGATCGGCGCCGCATGCAGCACCCGCCCGTCGAAACCGATCATCGCGCTGATGCCGGTATTGGCGGCGCGCACCAGCGGGCGGCCCGTTTCCAGCGCCCGCATGCGGGCGATTTCCAGATGCTGGGCCAGTGCCGTGGTCCCGGCAAACCAGCCGTCGTTGGTCACATTGACCAGCAGCCCGGCGCCCGGCAGTTCACGGCGGATGTCGCGCCCGAATACGTCCTCGAAGCATATCGACACCCCGATCGCGGTGTCGTGCGCGCGGATCAGCGGCTGGTCGGGCGCGCCGGCGATCGTGTGTCCGCTCGCGCCGACCAGCCCCGCCATCCGTCGCGCCAGCCACGACGGCCCCGGCATGGTTTCTCCGAACGGCACCAGATGACGCTTGTCGTAACGCCCCTGACCAACGCCGAGCGCCAGCACGCTGTTGTACAGCCGCCGGCCATGATCAGCAGGCCAGAACAGCCCCGCCAGAATCGTCTGCCCACGTTTCTTCGCGCCCGTGTTCAAGTGCGACAGATAGCCGTCGACGCGCGCCGCCGAGCACGGGAATCGCCACTTCCGGCCAGACCACCAGGTCCGCAGTCGTACGCCACGTCATATCGCGATAGCGATGCAGCGTCCGGCCGAGCATGGCCGGGCGCCATTTGTCGGCCTGAGCAATGTTGCCCTGGATCACCGCCACGCGCAGGGTGTGGTGCAGCGGCCGGGTCCAGTGGGCCGGCGACGGCACGGACCACACCAGAATCGGCAGGATCGCGACCAGCACAAAAGCGACCAGCCGGGCGAACAGCGTGCCGGCATACAACAGCCAGAGGCCGCCGGCGGCGATCATCAGCGCGAGGCTCAGTCCATGCACACCCACCACCGGCCCGAGCCCGTTGAGCGGGGCCGCGATGGTCACGTAACCGAGCGACAGCCACGGAAAGCCGGAAAACAGCCAGCCACGCAGGAGCTCGGCCAGACACCAGGCGCCCGGCACCACCACCAGCGCCCAGAGCGTGAGCGCCAGCCGATTCGTCGCACCCGCGACCGCCCCGGTCAGTGCCGGAAAACAGGCCAGATAAGCCACCAGGGCCGCGACCGCCAGCCCGGCGACCACGGCATTGGCGCCGGCATGATCGTGTATCGCGACATACACCCAGTAGATGCCGCTTCCGAAATGCGCAGCGCCGAAGACAAAGCCGCGCCAGGCCGCGCGCCGCGGCCCGACCGAGCGCCACAGCGCGACCAGGCCGATCAGCGCCGCGATGGTGACGGGATAGAGGTTCCACGGCGCGAAGCCAAGCGTCGCCAGCCCCCCGAGCGCGGCCGGGATCAGCAGATCGACGACGATTCGACGACCCAGGGCCATGACCGGCCGGCCCCGGCGCCTACTCCGGAGCCTCGGGTAACACCGTCATCTGGAACAGATGGATCCGGCGCGAGTCGGCGCGCTGCACGTTGAACTGAAAACGATCGATGATCGTGGTTTCACCGCGCTTGGGCATATGGCCGAACTCGTGCATGACCAACCCGCCGAGCGTATCGAACTCATCGTCCGAGAAATCCGTGCCGAAGTAGCGATTGAATTCGTCGATCGGGGTCAGCGCCTTGAGCTGATACCGATTCTTCTCCTGGCGGAGGATGTTCGCCCCCTCGGTCTGGTCGTATTCATCGTCGATTTCGCCGACGATCTGCTCCAGTGCGTCCTCGATGGTGACCAGGCCGGCCACGCCGCCGTACTCATCCACGACCACCGCCATGTGGTTCCGCGAGGCCTTGAACTCCTTGAGCAGCACGTTCACGCGCTTGGCTTCCGGCACGTAAACGGCCGGGCGCAGCACGGTGGTGAGATCGAAGACATTCTCCTCACCGTCCGATTCGGTCAGGCTGAGCATGTCCTTGGCCAGCAGAATGCCGACGACCTCGTCGCGGGATTCACCGATCACGGGGAAGCGCGAATGACCGGATTCGGTGGCGACCGACAGAATCTCGGCGGCATCCGCATCGGAGTCGATCACCACCATCTGGGACCGAGGCACCATGATGTCGCGTACCTGAAGCTCGGAAACCTTGAGCACGCCCTGCATCATCCACAGAGCATCGACGTCGAGCAGCGCGTTCTGCTGGGCCTCGTGCAGCACCTCGACCAGCTCATCGCGATCGCGTGGCGGGCCCGCCAGACTCATGCCGATCTGGCGCAGCCAGCCCCGACTAGACTGATCGCTGTCGTCGTCGTCGCTCATGTTAAACGCGGCCCGAGCCGCCTCCTCAATCCGTGTTGTATCGTCGTCGGCCCGCGGCCACGCATCGCGGCGACTCGAAGCTCACACCGATGCCGCGTATGGGTCCTCGTGGCCCAGCTGCGCCATGACGCGGCGTTCAGCCGCTTCCATGATGTCGGCTTCATCGTCGCCGATATGATCGAAGCCCAGCAAGTGAAAGCCCCCGTGAACGACCATGTGCAGCAGATGCGCATCCATCGTCTTGCCCTGCGCGGCAGCCTCTTTCGCCACCACCGGCATGCAGATCACCAGATCGCCGAGCGCACGGAAACCGGGCAGCCGCGCACCGGCCGGAAACGATAGCACGTTGGTCGCGTACGGCTTGTCGCGGAAGCGACCGTTCAGATCCGCGGACTCGGCCTCGTCGACCAGGCGAACATCGATGCTCACCTCGTCGCTCTCGCGATCGATGCCGGCCTCGTCCAGCACCGCCGCCAGGGCGTCGATCAACGGTTGCTCGTCGCAGTCCGCCGCTACACCCGGCGCGGCCACGAGATTGAAATCGATCACCGGTCAGCGGGCCCCGCCTTCGTTCTCGGAATCCCGCTCGTAGGCGGCCACGATGCGCTGAACCAGCGGATGACGTACCACATCGCGCCCGGCGAACCGGGTCACGCTGATGTTGTCGATACCCGAGAGCAGCTTGACCGCATGCGACAACCCCGACTGCTTCGAAGGCGGCAGGTCGATCTGGGTCATGTCGCCGGTAACCACCGCGGTCGAGCCGAAGCCGATGCGCGTGAGGAACATCTTCATCTGCGCGACCGTGGTGTTCTGGGCCTCGTCGAGAATGATGAAGGCCTCGTTGAGCGTGCGCCCGCGCATGTAGGCCAGCGGCGCGACCTCGATCACCTGGCGCTCGATCAGGCGGCTGACCCGATCGAAGCCGAGCATCTCGTACAGCGCGTCGTAAAGCGGGCGCAGGTACGGGTCGATCTTCTGCGCCAGATCGCCCGGCAGGAAACCCAGATTCTCGCCGGCCTCGACCGCGGGGCGCACCAGCATCAGCCGGCGCACGCGTTCGGACTCCAATGCGTCGACCGCTGCCGCGACCGCCAGATACGTCTTGCCGGTACCGGCCGGGCCGATGCCGAAGTTGAGATCGTTATCCGCCATACGCGCCATGTAGCGGCGCTGGTTCGGGCCGCGTCCACGCACGAGCCCCGTGCGCGTCTTGATCACCACCTCGCGCGGCGATTTATCGTCGTCGCCAGACGCAACGGCCGCCGCGTCCTCGCGCTCCTGCTCGGCCGTACGCGCCACCACATGCACTTGATCGGTCGCGATCGGCCCGCCCGCGGTCGCGGCATAGAGCTCGTTGAGCGTGTCGATCGCGGCCTCGGCGGCGCCGTTCGGCCCATCGACCTGAAACAGATGCCCGCGGTTGTGCACGGCCACGTTCAGGGTCTTCTCGATCAGGCGGAGATGCTCGTCCTGCGGTCCACACAAATGCGCGAGCCGTTCCATGTCGAGCGGCTCGAGCTCCAGAGTCTTTCTTACGGTGTTGTCGGCCAAATTGCCTCGGCGTGGTTGGTTCGCACGTCTCGCGACCGGTTATCTCAGCCGATCGCAGCCAGATCCGGCGCGTCGTCGGCCACCGGCTCTGTCGTCTTTATGCGGCCACGCAACGAATTATCCAAGGCCTCGGTGATCTCGATTTCAACGAAATGGCCGGCCATCCGCGGATGGCCTTCGAAATTCACCCAGCGATTGGAGTCGGTGCGCCCGGCCATCTGACCGCCGCCGCGCTTGGATTCGCGCTCGACCAGCACGCGCTGGGTGGTGCCGACCATGTTGGCCATGTACTGGCGATTGAAATCGGCGATGCGATCCTGCAGACGCTTGAGCCGGGCTTTCTTGACCTCGCGCGGCTCGTCGTCGGTCATATCGGCCGCGGGCGTGCCGGGGCGCTGGCTGTAGACGAAGGAGAACGCCGCATCGAAGCCCATGGCCTCGACCAGATCCATCGTCGCCTCGAATTCGGCCTCGCCCTCGCCCGGATGGCCAACGATGATATCGGTCGACAGGCTGATGTCCGGCCGCACCTCGCGCAGACTTCGCGATGCGCTCGCTTGAAATGCTCGACCGTATAACCGCGATTCATCGCCTCCAGCACCGCGTTGGAGCCGGACTGCACCGGCAGATGCAGGTAGTTGGCGAGTTTCGGCACGCGGGCATAGGCCTCGATCAGCGCATCCGAGAATTCCAGCGGATGGCTGGTGGTATAGCGGATGCGCTCGATGCCTTCGATTTCGGCCACGAACTCCACCAGCATCGCCAGATCGCAGATCGAGCCATCTTCCATCGGCCCGCGATAGCCGTTCACGTTCTGGCCCAGCAGCGTGATTTCCTTGACGCCCTGCTCGGCCAGTTCGGCGACTTCCAGGATCACGTCGTCGAACGGCCGCGAGATCTCCTCGCCGCGCGTGTACGGCACCACACAGAAGCTGCAGTACTTGGAGCAGCCCTCCATGATCGACACGAACGCCGTCGCGCCCTCGGCGCGCGCCGGCGGCATATGGTCGAACTTGTCGATCTCCGGAAACGCGATGTCGACGATGCCGGCGCCGTTGTCGTGGATGTCGTCCAGCAGCTGCGGCAGCCGATGCAGCGTCTGCGGGCCGAACACCATGTCCACGAACGGCGCGCGCTCGCGAATGGCATGACCTTCCTGAGAGGCGACACAACCGCCCACGCCGATCACCAGGTTCGGATTGGCGTCCTTCAACGGCTTCCAGCGGCCGAGCTGCGAGAACACTTTCTCCTGCGCCTTCTCGCGAATCGAGCAGGTGTTGAGCAGGATGATGTCGGCCTCTTCCGGCGTGCCCACGCGGGTCGCGCCGCGATCCTTGGCCAGCACGTCGACCATCTTGGCCGAATCGTACTCGTTCATCTGACAGCCCCAGGTGGCCACGAAGACCTTCGGGGCGTTGACGTTGTCTTTCACCGTTGCCGACATCGCGATCGAACCGTTGATTGGGATCGTAGATTGACCGCGCAGTTTAACGCATTCGGCCCGCCGCGCCGTAGCGACGCGTTCCAGCGCGGTCGCCGTCAACGCCGCGCCCGCGCGCTCGCAACCGATCATAAACACGCCCGACCCGGTCGGCGGCCGCTCGCGACAGCTCGACCGCCGGTTGCTCGATCGTGCGATAGGCCAGATCACTGACCACAAAGCACAGGCCGAACGTTGCGATCAGCAGCCAGCCGAGCGGCATCCGCCCGGCGAAGCCGTGCAGCATCGCCAGCAGCACGATCGGATGGAACAGATACAGGCTGTAGGAGATCCGCCCCAGATACTGGCAGGGCGATGTTTCGAGCACGCGCCGAAAACCGGGCTCGGCGGCGGCCGTGACCAGCAGCAGCGCGGCCGCGGCCATCATCGGCCAGTCGTAGGGCATCATCGTGGCCAGGCCGGTGATATGCAGCGCCTTGCCGCCATAGACATAGAGCATGAAGGTCAGCACGCCGAGCAGGATTCGCGTGCGCACGGGCAGCCTGGCGTAGGCCGCGAACAGGCGCTCACGATGATGCGCGAGGCTGGCACCGATGGCGAAGGCCAGCATGTAGTGGACGGTCAGGACATACGCCGTCAGCCCGCCGTGGGCGGCGAAGCCGGCGATATTCATGCTCTCGCGCACCGCCGGCTGGCGCAGCACGATCATGGTTGCGCTGGCCACCACGAACGGCATGAGCGCGGCCCACCAGCGCATGCGGCGCACCATGAGAAAGATGAGCGGAAACACCAGCGAGATCCGCATCTCGTGCACCAGCGTCCAGATGGTGAAGTCGTAGCGATCGGAATTGAACTGGCCGATGAACAACAGATGCTCGCCGATCGAGGACCAGGTCACCGGCCACGACCAGAATTTGTTGATCCAGCTGTTGAAGCCGTCGAGCGTATCGCCGGCCACCGCATGCGCGCCGATGATGCCGAGCACGATCGCCGCCAGATACGGCACGTACAGCCGCACCACCCGCTTGGCGACGTACGCCGGCATCGACAGCTTCGCGCGCGCTAGCAGCAGATACAGCACGAAGCCGCTCAATACGAAGAACAGCACCACCGCGGCATGGCCCTGGAACAACACGTCGGCCGGTGTCTGTTTGACCACGCGGGTCCACTGGAAGAAACGATCGTAGATCGCATCCTGCTGGCCCCGCATGACCATGAACAGATGGCCGATGATCACGCTGCAGGCCGCCAGTCCGCGCAGTGAATCGAACGCATGGATGCGTGATGAAGAACCGGACATGGACAACTCTCGCTTTGCCGCCGCGCGGCCTGTTCGATGTCTGTGCGATGTAACGGGCTCTGTGCGCGAATGGTTCCACACTGGGCCGATGGAACCGATCATGTTTTCGATCGTTAGTGCATAGGACAGACAATCTGCGACCCCGCGCTATGAGTGAGGCCATGTGATCGAGCCCGGCATGATCGAAGCCGAAATTCCGCACCTGCGGCGCTACGCGCGCGCGTTGCTGCGGGATCGCGAAGCTGCAGACGATCTGGTGCAGGACACGATGGAGCGCGCCTGGCGCAAGCGCCATCTATGGCGCCCGCACGGGCGGTTGCGTAGCTGGCTGTTCCGCGTGCTGTATCGACTTTATCTGGACGGCCACCCGGCCCCCACGCGCGACCGCGACAAGCTGATCGCCCTCGATGCGATCGCGCTCGACCCGCGCGACCGCAGCGCGTCGAACCACCTGCAGCTGCACTGCCGCGACGTGCTGGCCGCCATGGACCGTTTGTCGCCCGAGCATCGCGCCATTCTGATGCTGGCTGCCCTCGAACAGCCGAGCTATCGCGATGGCGCGCGCATGCTGGGCATCCGCGTCGGCACCTTCCGCTCGCGCTTGTCGCGTGCGCGTCAGCGGCTCAACGAGCTGATGCAAGCCGACGAAGACAAGAGCGCATTGGAGGAGGCCCGGGGATGAGATCGAAAACCGCAGCGAAGATCGACCACGAACAGTGCGTGACCTATTACCGTGCCGGCCGACGCATCGCCGGCGCGGCGGCGATCGAGCGCTATCTGACCGCCAACCCGCGTATTGCCGAGCGCGCCGCGCGCGACGCCGAGCACGATCTGGCGCTCGCACAGCGCTACGACCCGGTACTCGACGAGCCGATCCCGCCGCGCCTGTTGCACGGCCACGACACCTCGCCCGCGAGCTGGCTGGCGGGCGCCGGCCTGGTTGCCGTGATCGGCCTCTCCGCCGCCGGCGGCTGGTGGCTGCGCGGGCTGGAATTCGGAGCATCCGCACCGAGCCGCGTTGCAGGCACTTTCGGGCAGCAGGTCGCGCGTCTGGCCGATCGGCAGCCCGCGGTCGATGCCGCCGCGCGCACGTCCAATCAGCCGGCACATCCGGACCTGTCACGCGCGGGCTACCGCTTCAGCGATCGCCACGTTGTCACCACCGCCGGCGGCGGCTCGCTCACGGCCTACGACTACCGCAATGCGGCCGGCAAACAAGTCACAATCTACGCGCGCCCCGCGGCCGGCGCCGCCCGGGCAACCCCCGATATGATTTCGCCGTCTGGCGTTTCCGTGGCGCGCTGGCAGGCGCGCGGTCGCGACTATGCCCTCACCGGCGACGCGCCACCCGCCACGCTCAACGAACTGGCCGAGATCGCCGCCCGGCCCCAGGGCCATGGTTCCGGCGGCCGTGCGCCCCTGGTTTCGCCCACCGTGAAGACCCCGCAGCAGCACACGCCAGCGGCCATCGGGCAACCGGTCGAACGCACCACCCCGACACCGCAGCAGCCCGCCAGCGGCCTTTGACTGGCGAGCGACACACGAGATCGCCCGGACCGCCATCACGCGGCGGCAAATGCAGACCCGCCGCGTGACATTCGAATGCAGCACCAGGCGGCGGTGTCCGTGTCACGGGCCTGCTGTCGTATCCGCAACGCCGTCACGCGCTTGCCTCGAGCGCGTACAGGCGCCATCGCGGTGCTTTACGGCAGACAAGCGCCACGCGGTGCCGGGCGCACAGGCGTTCCCGTCAGAACTCGACGCGCGGAGCGAGGCAACGGCCATGACGCCGGCTCCGGCTTGATTCAAATCAACCACCCGGCGCGGCAGCGACCTATCGTGGGCACATTACGGTTCATCCGTTCATGTGATCGAGGAGATATGTCATGGCGACGTCAGAACTCACCAAGGAAGTCCTGGTGCAGGCCTTCTTTGATTCGGACACGAACACCGTCAGCTATATCGTCAATGACCCGGCCACCCACCACTGCGCCATCATCGATTCCGTGCTCGACTATGAGCCAAACGCCGGCCGCATCAGCTATGACAGCGCCCAGCGGATCGTCGATACCGTACGCGACCAGGGTCTTGCCGTGGACTGGCTACTGGAAACCCATGCCCATGCCGATCATCTGTCGGCCGCGCCGTGGATCCAGCAGCAGGTGGGCGGCAAGCTGGCCATCGGCGAGCACATCAAGACCGTGCAGGATGTCTTCGGCAAGATCTTCAACGCCGGCACCGAGTTCGCGCGCGACGGCAGCCAGTTCGATCAGCTGTTCGCCGACGGCGCACACTACAGCGTGGGCTCGATACCGGCTCGCGCCATGCATACGCCCGGCCATACGCCGGCCTGCATGAGCCACATCATCGGCGATGCCGTGTTCGTGGGCGACACCCTGTTCATGCCGGACTACGGCACCGCACGCTGCGACTTCCCCGGCGGCGATGCGCGCACGCTGTATCGCTCGATTCAGAAACTCATGGCCCTGCCGGACGAGACCCGCCTGTTCATGTGCCACGATTATCTGCCCGACGGACGTCGCCAATACCACTGGGAAACGACGGTGGGCGAACAGCGCCGTACCAACATTCATGTCCACGAAGGCGTCACCGAGGACGAATTCGTCGCCATGCGCGAAGCCCGCGACGCCACGCTCGGCATGCCGCGCCTGATCCTGCCTTCGGTTCAGATCAACATGCGGGCCGGGCATCTGCCGCCGGAAGAATCCAACGGCGTGCACTACCTGAAAATCCCGCTCGATACGCTGTAACCTCGGCACGGCAAGCTTCGCTCGCTGGCGCCGATACCGACGGCAGCGAGCATACCGTTCCAGACGACACAGCAAGAAGATTGGCCATGGCCGACTATCCGAATGAACTGAATAACGTCCGTCGCTTCGGCGCCGATATCGTGACCGCCGGGCAACCCAGCCGAGCGCAGCTCGTCGCTGCCGGCGAAGCTGGCGTCAGGACCGTGGTGAACCTGCGCCCGGCCCGGGAGTTTGACGAATTCGACGAGGCGCGCGCGGTCGCCGATGCCGGTATGCGCTACGTCAATATCCCGGTGGCAGGGCCGGATGACATCGACGATCGCCACGCCCGCGACCTCGACGACGCCCTCGCGGCAGCCGGCGGCACGCCGGCGCTCGTGCACTGCGCCAGCAGCAACCGCGTGGGCGCCCTCATGGCCTATCGCGCCCGCCATCTTCAGGGCGAAAACGCCGAGCGCGCGCTCGAGATCGGCCTGAACACGGGCCTGGACCCGCAATCCCCGTTGTACGAGGCCACGCGGAGCAAGCTCGACTGAAGCCGGCACGCGCAGCGCCAGCGTCGTCACTCCGGCGAGTCGTTGTCTTTATCCCGACGCGGCCGCCGGCAGATAAAGCGCGCTCTGCAAACCGCCGCCTGCCCGGGCCTGCAACACCAGCCGGCCGCCGAAGCGTTCGGCAACAGCCGCCACAATCGCCAGCCCCAGACCGCTGCCTCCACGGGCATGAGCGCCCGCGTGGCGGGCGAAGCGCGGGATCAGCGTCTGCGGATCGGCCCCGGCCGGCCAGTCGCCCCGATCGCAGACCGTGAACACGACATCCCCCGCCCGCGGCGTCACCGCGAGCGTGATCGGTTCGTCCGCCGGGCTATGCCGACAGGCGTTTTCCAGCAGATTGCGCAACGCCGCCGCAGCCAGCGCCAGGGGGGCCGCGATCACCGCCGACCGGTCTATTCGGCACGAGCGAACGCGTTCGCTATGGCTCAGATCGGCCAATGCCGCAGCCACCACCTCCGAGACGATCGTGCATTCCTGCGAACCGAGCGCCCCGTCGCCCTCGATCCGCGCGAGCAGGAGCAGCTGTTCGAGCGTGCGCTGCAGGCGCGCGATACCGGCTTCGGCATCGCGCAGGGCCTGGCGCGAGCGTTCGCCATCGGTGCGCGCGGCGAGTTGCACGTGGGTCTTGATCGCGGTCAGCGGGGTGCGCAGTTCATGCGCGGCATCGCTGGTGAAGCGTTGTTCGCGTGCCAGCGCTCGTGCGATACGCGCCAGCAGGCCATTCAGCGTGGCAATCGCCGGGCGCAGCTCGGCCGGCGTTCGATCCAGCACGATCGGCGACAATGTATCGGGATCGCGCCGTGCCAGTTCGGCCCGCAGACGGTCGAGCGGCGCGAGCCCGCGCGAGATGCTCCACCACGCCGCGACCAGGCTGCCGAGCAGCGCCAGTACGAATGGCAGCGCGGCGGCCAGCACGATGCCCCATTGCAGATGCCGCCGCTCGTCGAGCCGGTCAGCGACCGTGATCATCAAACCGTTGTCGAACTCGGTATAGAGTCGCCAGCGCTTGCCCGCGCTCGTGCGCTCGGAAAACCCGGGCGGCGCGCGATTGAGCACGCTGCCCAGATCGCCGCGCGTGCGCAGCAGCACATCGCCGCGCATCGAACGAATCTGGCAGGCCACGCCGGCCCCGGGGGGCGACGACAGCTGCGGCCCGATCGTATGTTGCCAAGTCTGGCGTGGCACCTGCGACAACAGCCCCGCCACCATGTGCGCCGATGCGACCAGGCGTTGATCGAGCGTATCGCGCACGCTGCGGTTGAGATCGAACAGCAGCCACGCCGAGGCGAGCAGCCAGAGCAGACACAGCGAGGCCCCCAGCGTGATCAGCAGCCGGCGGCGCAGGCTCACGGGGCTTTCGCAGCGCCGAGCCGATACCCGACGCCGCGTACGGTCTCGACCACATCAGCACCGAGCTTGCGCCGCAGATTATGGATATGCACCGACAGCGCGTTGCCTTCGATATCGGCTTCGAAGCCGTACAGGCTGTCCTTGAGCTGCTCGATCGAAACCACTCGATTACCGGCATAGAGCAGACATTCCAGGAGCGCGGTCTCGCGTCGGGTCAGCGCGATCGATCGGCCGGCGCGTGTGACCGCTCGGCTGGCGGTCTCGAAACGAAGCTCGCCATGCTCGAGCACAGGCGCGGCAAAGCCGGCCGCCCGACGCAGCAGAGCGCGCACCCGAGCCAGCAGTTCATCCAGATCGAACGGTTTGAGCAGATAATCGTCGCCGCCGGCCGACAGCCCGGCCACCCGATCGGCCACCGCATCACGCGCGGTCAGCAGCAGTACGGGCTCGCGTCGGCCCGCGGCGCGCCATTCGCGCAACAGCGGCAGGCCGTCGCGATCCGGCAGGCCGATGTCGAGAATCACGAGATCGGTAGTCAACGAGGCCAGCGCCGCATCGGCTGCGGCTGCCGTGGCCACGCCGTCCACCGCGAACCCTTCGATTTCCAGCGCCGAGCGGATGCCGGACGCCACCAGATCGTCGTCCTCGACCAGCAGGACATGCATACAACCGCCTCGATGAACTCCGGGCCATTATGCCCGGTCCGGATTAAGCCACGGATTAGCCCGAAGCTCATACTGACTTAATCGGCCCGCGTCAGTCTGTGCCGAACATTCGACGAGCACCCGCAGGCGATGGTTCGATATCCGTATCGGTGGCTGATTTCAGTTCTCGTGATCCTGTTGTTGTGCGGTTCCGGGCTGGCGAGCGCCGATACGGATTCCCACTCGGACTTTCTGTCGCCCTCGAAGGCGTTTTCCTACCGTATCCAGCCTGCTAGCAACGGCGATATCGAACTGCGCTGGCATATCGCGCCCGGCTACTATCTGTATCGATCGCGCCTTAAGATCGCCGGTGCGAACGGTCAGCCGGTCGCTCACGTCGACAAACCCGCCGGGCGGCTGATCCACGATCCGTATTTCGGCGACGAACACGTCTACGACCACGATGTCAGCGTCGATGTCGATCCGGGCGCGGCGAAACGACTGGAACTGAGCTGGCAAGGCTGCGCCCGGGCCGGGCTGTGCTATCCGCCGCAGCACGCCACAATCGATGTGCCGGCGCAGACCGGGCCGGGCGCGGCAAATCACATGCCATCACAGCCGCTTTCGGCAAACCTGTCGACCGCCAGCAACGACCGGCAGGCTCCCGGGTCCTCCGCGCCGAGCGGATCGGACCAGGCGTTTGCGGCGCGGCTGGCCGGCGGCTCGCTCGGTTGGACCCTGCTCGCCTTCTTTGGCATGGGGTTGCTGTTGTCGTTCACCCCTTGCGTGCTGCCGATGGTGCCCATTCTGTCGGGCGTCATCGTCGGCGCTGGCGCACGCGGGCTGCGGGGCGCCACGCTATCGCTGGCCTTCGTGCTGCCGATGGCAGCGACCTACGCCGCCCTCGGCGTGGCCGCCGCGATCGCGGGCGCCAACCTGCAGGCGGCATTGCAGACGCCGGCGGTACTCGGCGCGTTCGCGGCGATCTTCGTGGCGCTGGCGCTGGCGATGTTCGGCCTCTTCGAATTGCAGCTGCCCGGCGCGCTTCGCGATCGGCTCAGCCAGGCGAGTGCGAACCAACGCGGCGGGCATATCGCGGGTGCCGCGACCATGGGCGTGATTTCGGCCGTACTCGTCGGACCGTGCATGACGGCACCACTGGCCGGCGCCCTGTTGTATATCGCCCAGAGCGGCAACGTCGTACTCGGCGGTTCGGCGCTGCTCGCGCTCGGGCTCGGGATGGGCGTGCCGCTGCTCGTGGTCGGCAGCCTCGGCGCGCAGTTCGTGCCCCGGCCCGGGCCGTGGATGAACGCGGTCAAGACTGTGTTCGGCTTTGTGCTGCTGGCAACGGCACTCTGGATGATCGATCGGGTGGCGCCCGCCCCCGTCATACTCGCTCTCTCGGGCGTATTGGCGATCGCCGCAGGCATCGACCCTGGGCCTGGTGGTGCGGTCGAAAATCGGCGTGAGCACAGGGCGCGTCGCCGGGCTCGTCGGTGGCGTGTTGCTCGTGCTCTGGGGCGGGCTGCTGGTGATCGGTGCCGCAGCCGGCGCCACGAGCCCCTGGCAACCACTCGCCTTTGCCGGCGCGAGCCCGGCGGCCATTCATGAAACGACGGGTTTGAACGCCCGTTTCAAGCATGTGGACAGCCCGAAAGGTCTGAAGAAGGCCCTGACCGATGCGAAGACAAACGATCAGTGGGCCGTGGTGGATTTCTACGCCGACTGGTGCGTTTCGTGTCAGGTTATCGATCGGACGGTGTTTGGCAACGCCCAGGTTGCCAACGCATTGTCCGGCGCCGCGCTGATTCGCCCTGACGTAACCGACGACACGCCGGACACGCGCCAGCTGATGCACGACCTGGGTGTGGTCGGGCCGCCGACGATTCTGTTCATCGCGCCGGACGGCCGCGAACAACGCAGTGCGCGCGTTGTGGGAGAACTGGGCGCCAAAGCCTTTCTCAAGCGCTGGCGCCACGCACACGGCGAACCGGGCGGCACGTCGTGAACAGCGTCCATATTGGGCCGTTCATGATCGCGATCGATCAGGCATTGATGCTCATCGCGCTGGCCGCCGCGATCATCGCCGGCCGGGTGGCGGTGCGCGGTCGGGATGTACCGATCGTCGATACCCTGTTCTCGCTGGCACTCGCCGGCATCATCGCCGCGCGCGTCGTATTCGTGCTGCGCTACTGGGGCCAGTACCACGCTGCACCGCTCGCCATTATCGACATCCGCGATGGCGGCTTCGATGCCGTGGGCGGGTTGCTCGGCATGGCCGCCTATGCCAGCCATGCCGTGCGGCGCCGCCCGGCCTTGCGGCGGCCGTTGGCGCTGGCGGTGCTTTCCGGCGCGCTGGTCTGGGGCGCGACCAGCGGTGTCTTCCGTCTGATCGGTTCGCCGCCCATGACACGGCCAGACGTCGATCTGCAGACACTCGCCGGCCGAACCACCACCCTCGATGCACTCGCACAGGCCCAGCCCGGCAAGCCGATGGTGGTGAATCTATGGGCGAGCTGGTGCCCTCCGTGCCGCGCGGAAATGCCCATGCTGACTGACGCTCAGCGCACCCATCCCGACCTGATCTTCGCCTTCGTGGATCAGGGCGAGTCGCCGGCAACGGTCAAGACGTTTCTGCGCCGCGAGTCACTCGCCCCTGCTCATGTGCTGATCGATTCCGGCCAGCGTCTGGCCCGTGCGGCCGAGGCGCGGGCTTTCCCGACCACCCTGTTCTTCGCCGCCAACGGGCAGCTGATCGAGCGTCATATCGGCCGGTTGTCGCGCGCCACGCTTGCCCAAGGGCTTGATCGGCTGCCACGCCCATGCTTCGACAGAGGAAACCGTACGATGATCAAACGTCTGACCTACCTGGTCGCCGCCGTATTCGCACTCATGGCAACGCACCCAGGTCGCCATCGCGGACGACGATACCACCCGCCCCCGATCCACGCGCTCGAGAAAACAGGGCCTGACGATGCACGGCACGTTCGCCGCTCCCGACGGGTTGACCGGCTATGCCGCGAGCTACCAGGGAAGTCCGGTGGCGATCTATCTCACACCGAATGGCAAGCATGCCATCGTAGGCACGATGATCGACGGCCAGGGCACGGACCTGAGCGCGAAGCCGCTGTCGCGCCTGGTGGCCAATCCCAGCCATCAGAAGGCTTGGCAGAAACTGGAGAACGCGACCTGGGTCCGCGACGGCGACCCGAACGCGCCGCGCACGATCTATATGTTCACCGACGCCAACTGCCCGTATTGCCACAAGTTCTGGCAGGCGGCCCGGCCGTGGGTGAAGGCCGGCAAGGTTCAGATCCGGCATGTGCTTGTCGGTCTGCTCAAACCCTCGAGCCTACCCAAGGCGGCCAGCATTCTGGCGGCGAAGAATCCGTCTGCTGCGTTGGCCAGATCGGAACGCACATACGACGACGGCGGCATCGAGCCGATGTCGAACGTCCCCGCCGGCCTGGTGCGCAAGATCGGCAACAACACCGACTTGATGAAATCGCTCGGCCTGTTCGCCACGCCGACGATTTTCTATCGCAATGCAGCCGGCCATGTGGCGGTCAAACAGGGGCTGCCCCAGGGCAAGGAAATGACCGCCGTCATGGGAGCGCCGAAACCGTGACGCCGCCACAGGCCCGTGCCGTCGGCATGGAGCGGCGACGGCACGGACCCGAGGCGGCCGGTTCCGCTGGCGATCAGAACTGATTCAGCGGAATCTTGAGATAGGAGCGCCCATTCTGTTCCGGCTCCGGTAGCCGTCCACCGCGTGTATTGACCTGCAGCGCGGCCAGCATCGAATCCGGGAGAGGCAGGGTATCGTCGCGGGCCTCGCGCATGGCGACATATTCGTCCTCGCTCGGATCGTCCTGCAGATGCGTATTGCGGCGGCGTTGTTCGGCGACGGTCGACTCCCAGCGCGCTTCGCGGCCCTCGGGCCGATAATCGTGGCCGACGAAGATCCGCGTGGCATCCGGCAGTTCGAGAATGCGCTGGATCGAGCGGAACAGCGTGCGCGCATCGCCGCCCGGGAAATCCGCCCGGGCGGTGCCGCTGTCGGGCATGAATAAAGTGTCGTGCACGAACGCGGCATCGCCGATCACGTAGGTGATCGAGGCCAGCGTGTGCCCGGGCGACAACATGACGCGGCCTTCGAGCTCGCCGAGCTTGAACGTATCGCCGTCGGCGAACAGCCGATCCCATTGGCGACCGTCGGTCGGGTAGTCGTCACCGAAGTTGTAGATCTTCTTCCACAGTTTCTGGACCTCGATGACCTTCTCACCGATCGCACGGGGCGCGCCGTAGCGCTCGCCGAGCACTACGCCGGCCGAGAAGTGATCGGCATGCGGGTGAGTGTCGAGAACCCATTCCACCGTCAGACCACGCTCGGCAATGAACGCGGCGATCTCGTCGATCGATTCGGTGGAGGTTCGTGCAGCGGCCTCGTCGTAGTTCCAGACCGGATCGATGATCGCGCATCGATCGGTCGCGGGGTCGACCACCACGTATTGCACGCTGCCGGTTTTTTCGTCGTAGAAGCCTGCGACTTCCGGGCGGGACTCGGCCATTGAACGCTCCTCGAGCATGGAGAATATGATGGTGTTGTGTGGCACATCCGTTAACGCATATGCGTTCTTCTCATTTGCATATGCTTTTGAGTTACACTATACCCTGCAGGGTATGTCTTCAACCATCTTGGAGCGGGGCATGAACGACAACAACCAACAGACGAAAAGACATCGCGTGGTCATTGCGGGCGGCGGCACGGCCGGTATTCCTGTGGCCGCGGCCCTGCTGCGCGCGGATTCCGGGATCGATGTGGCTATCGTCGAACCGAGCGAAACCCACTATTACCAGCCCGGCTGGACCCTGGTCGGGGGCGGCGACATGCGCGCCGAGGACACGCGCGCTCGCACCGCCGATGTGATGCCGAGCAGCGCCACCTGGATCCAGGATGCGGTGGCCGGCTTCGAGCCGGATCACAACCGCCTCACACTAGCCTCGGGCGCCGTACTCGAATACGACTACCTCGTGGTCGCGATGGGGCTGCAGATCGACTGGGAGTCCATCGACGGCCTGACCGACACGCTCGGCGCGAACGGGGTGACTTCGAATTATCGCTACGATCTCGCCCCCTATACGCACGAGCTCGCGAAAAGCCTGGGCAATGGCGCCAACGCTTTGTTCACCCAACCCGCGATGCCGATCAAATGCGCCGGCGCGCCGCAGAAGGCGCTGTACCTGACCGCCGATACCCTGCGCCAACGCGGCGTGAAGGCGAACATCGCCTTCTACAATCAGGGCGGCGCGATGTTCGGCGTGCCGGCCTATGCGCGCGAACTCGACAAGATCATCGCCGGCTATGGCGCCATCCCTTATTTCGGTCATAACCTTGTCGCGGTGGACGGAGCCAAACAACAAGCCACATTCGAGACTCAGGACGGCACGGTCACCGCTGATTTCGACATGCTGCATGTCGTGCCACCGCAGTCGGCGCCCGACGTGATCAAGAACAGCCCGCTGGCCGGCGACGCCGGTTGGGTCACCGTCGACAAGAACCGACTCACCCATACGCGCTACGACAACGTCTTCGGGCTGGGCGACTGCACCGATACGCCCAACGCCAAGACCATGGCCGCAGTGCGTCGCCAGTTCCCGGTTGTGGTCTCCGCTCTGCGAAAAGCGATGGGCGGCTCGACAACCGCCGACGAATACGACGGCTACGGCGCCTGCCCGCTGACGGTCGCCCACGGCACCGTATTATTGGCCGAGTTTCGCTACAACGGCGAAGTGGTCTCGAGCTTTCCACTCGATCCGACCCGGCCGCGCCGGATCTACTGGCCGCTGAAGAAGCACTTCTTCCCGTGGCTTTACTGGCACGTGATGCTCAAGGGCAAGCCGTGGTCTCTACCGAAACCCAAGCCGCGTGCCGACCTGAGCGCATGAGCATGCCGCCGCGGAACAACGACTCTGGAGGAATACCGCGTTGCTAACCATCACAAATTTCACACCGGGCATCGCGCTCGGCGGCGGGCTGCTGATCGGCGCCGGCGCCGTTGTGCTCATGGCCGGGCTCGGCCGCATTGCCGGTATCTCGGGCATGGTCCATGGCCTGTTTTCGGCCGACTCGGGCCGCGGCTGGCGGGCCAGCTTTCTGATCGGCCTGATCGCGGGGGCGGGCGTCTATGTCACGATCTGGCCCGACGACATCCCCGTTCGCCATGGTTTCCCCGCGCTGTTGCTGGTGATCGCCGGCCTACTGGTCGGCGCCGGCACGAAACTCGGCTCGGGCTGTACCAGCGGCCACGGGGTCTGCGGCATCGCACGCTGGTCCTGGCGCTCGATCACCGCCACGGCGGTATTCATGGCCTTTGGCATCATCACGGCGATCGTGCTGCGCCACGGCCTGGGGGTTTCGGCATGAAACAACAGCTGATCGCGCTCGCTGCCGGGCTG
This sequence comes from uncultured Gammaproteobacteria bacterium, assembly GCA_963835375.1. Lineage (GTDB taxonomy): Bacteria > Pseudomonadota > Gammaproteobacteria > Nevskiales > Salinisphaeraceae > Salinisphaera. The sequence goes on along the minus strand of CAWIGB010000012.1, from coordinate 426,650 downwards.
GTCTTCGGTTTCGGGCTCTGCCTGTCGCATATGGCCGATCCGAACAAGGTGCTGGCGTTCCTGGACCTGGTCGGTAACTGGGATCCGAGCCTGGCGTTGGTGATGGGCGGCGCGCTGCTGGTCACGATCCCGGCGTTTGCCGTATTGCGCGGCTGGCGCCACCCCTGGGCGGACCAGACCATGCACTGGCCGACCGCAAGCCGCATCGATCGCCGCCTCGTGCTGGGTGCGGCGCTGTTCGGCGTGGGCTGGGGCCTGGCCGGTTACTGCCCCGGCCCGGGGCTGGCCGCACTGACCTTCAACCCGCGCGAAGCCTTGATCTTCGTGGCTGCCCTGATCATCGGCGGTCGCCTGGCCGGCTGGCTGGCGCGCTAAACCGGAGCGCGCTCAGCCATAACGCGCCAGCAGCTCTGTTGCGTACTTGAGCCGCTCGCGGGCATCTTCGACGTCGAGCCGATTGCAATTCAGTTCGCGCTCGATCACGCAGGACAGCATGTTGTAGAAGGTGCGATCGAGCGCCTTGCGGGCGGCGGACATCTGTACGGCGATGTCTTCGCATTCCGCGTCGCGCTCGATCATCGCCTGCAGACCACGCACCTGCCCTTCGACGCGCTTGAGCCGACGCACGAGCGCCGCCTTGTTCGATTCCCACTCGGGATCGTTCGCCGTATCTGCCGTATCTGCCGTGTCGGCCATTGTCAGCTCCAACCTGCAGCGACGCATGCTCGCGGCGCAGCCACCGGCCATGCCGCCGAGCATGCTCGCTCGTGTCCCTTAACCCCAGCTCATCGCCCTATTTCGGCGTGTTGCACGCCCTGCGGCGTGCGGCGATTCGCCGTATTGCCTATACGAGGCCTCACCGCTAAAACGGAATATCGTCGTCCAGATCGTCGTCGAACCCGGGGTCGCCACCAGCCGGCTGCGGTTGCTGGTATTGCGGCTGACCACTCCCGCTGCGCTGTCCGCCGCCGCCGTAATTCTGGCCGCCACCTTGACCGCCGCCGCCTTGGCTGCGCTGCTGACCGCCGCCACCGAACGGGGCGCTGCCGCCCTGGCCGCCGCCGCGCGAATCGAGCATCTGCATCTCGTTGGCGACGATTTCAGTGGTGTAGCGATCCTGCCCATCCTGACCCTGCCACTTGCGGGTCTGGATACGGCCCTCGACATAGACCTTGGAGCCCTTGCGCAGATACTCGCCGGCCACTTCGGCCAGGCGCGCGAAGAACACCACGCGATGCCATTCGGTGCGCTCCTGCATCTCGCCGGAGGACTTGTCCCGCCAGGTTTCGGACGTCGCGATGTTGACGTTCGTGACCGCCGTCCCGCCCGCGGTATAGCGCGTTTCCGGATCGGCCCCGAGGTTGCCGACGATGATGGCCTTGTTGATGCCTCGACTTGCCATGACAGGACTCCGTACGTGTGCGGTATTGCGCTGTGAAAGTTTCGGTCGGCCCCGATTCTACATGGCAGCGCCCGATCGTGATGCCGGGACGTGCCAAAGCCACGCCGCGATGCGGTTCCCGTTGCAGCCACGCCAGGCGCATGCGCGAACTCGCTCAAGACGGCCACTGTACGGACGCCCCGCCGATGTGCCCGACGGGCCTGCTACGCCCGAGCGCCGGCCCCACCGAGGGGCCGGCCGATATCTGTTGCTCAGGAAGCGGCGGCCGCTGTCTGTGTGCCGAACGGTTCGAAGGCTTCCGTACCGACCACCTTGCCGTCGTACTTGATATAGGCCACGCCGTCCTCCGGCACGACGACCGCCTCGAACACGCCTTCGATGGCTTCGATTTCGCCGGCCAGCCGGCGCGCTGCGTCGTCGCCGACATCGCCGACGTGCACCATGTAGGTTCGCGCGAAACGCGGCTTGGGCATGGTCGCTGCGACGAACAGCCAGACGAGCGCGGCCAGCGCACAGAAGCCGAACACGCCGGAATAGCCGCCGACACTGTAGGCCCAGCCGCCGACGGCGCCGCCGACGAAGATGCCGAAGAACTGGGCACTGGAATACACGCCGAGCGCCGTGCCCTTGGCATCGGCCGGCGCCACCTTGGAAATCAGCGACGGCAGGGTCGCCTCCATCACGTTGAAGGCGGTGAAGAACACGACCATCATCACGATCAGCTCGACGAGGCTGGCGTGATAGAACGTCAGAATGATCTGGCTGACCAGCAGCGCGGCGATCGAGCCCACGAACACCGGCTTCATCTGGCGCTTGGCCTCGGCGACGATGATCACGGGCAGCATGAGCGCGACCGAAACCGCCAGCACCGGCAGATACACCACCCACTGATAGTCTTCGTGCACGCCGCCGACGTTATGCAGCAGTCGCGGCAGCACGATGAAGCTGGCGGTGAGAATGGTGTGCAGGATGAAGATCGCGAAATCCAGCCGCAGCAGTTCGCTGTTGCTCAGCACGCGCTTGAACAGCGCCGGCACGGCCTCGGCATCGCGATGCGAGCGCGCGGCCTTGGGCTCGGGCGTGGCGCCATAAAGCACGAACAGTGCCGCAGCAGCGACAGCAGCGCGGTGAACCAGAAGATACCCGGCACGCCGACCCAGCCGCTGATCAACGGCCCGAGCACCATCGCCACGGCAAACGCCAGGCCGATGCTGATGCCGATCATCGCCATCGCCTTGGTGCGCGTCTCTTCGCGCGTCAGATCGGCGTTCAGCGCCAGAATGGTCGAGCCGACCGCGCCGGAGCCCTGCAGGATCCGACCGAAGATCACGCCGTAGATGGAGGTCGACAACGCGGCCACCACGCTGCCGATGGCCAGAATCACCAGCCCACCGGCGATGATGTGCTTGCGCCCGAAGCGGTCGGAGAGCAAAGCCGAGCGGAATCTGCAGCAACGCCTGGGTCAGCCCGTAGGCGCCGAGTGCGAGGCCGACCAGGATCGGCGTCGAGCCGGTGAGCTGCTTCGAGTAGAAGGTGAACACCGGATAGATCATGAACAGGCCGAGCATCCGCAGGGAGAAGATGCTCGCCAGGGCCATGGCCGCGCGTTTTTCGAACTGGTTCATACGTCGCCCGTGATTGGGCCGCGCTGCCTGTTCCCGATCCCCCTCGGGAGAGCGCACCGCGCGCACGGTTTGGCATTCGGACCGTGGCGCGTCGTGCCCAACGCGTCCGGCGACAAGGCGCGAAAGATTATCACAGCGTCGGGGTTCACCCAGACCGATTACGTCGCGCTTGCCGCGCTCGGTATACTCAGCGGTTGACCTTTTCCGATGCAGCCATTAATGGAAAGTCATATCCGCATCCGCGGCGCGCGGACGCACAATCTCGCCAACATCAACGTCGACCTGCCCCGCGATCAGCTGATCGTGATCACCGGCCTGTCGGGTTCGGGCAAGTCGAGCCTGGCCTTCGACACGATCTATGCCGAAGGCCAGCGGCGTTATGTGGAATCGTTGTCGGCGTACGCCCGACAGTTCCTGTCGATGATGGAAAAGCCGGATCTCGATTCCATCGAGGGGCTGTCGCCGGCGATCTCCATCGAACAGAAATCGACCTCGCACAACCCGCGCTCGACGGTCGGCACGGTCACCGAGATCCACGATTATCTGCGCCTGTTGTTCGCGCGCGCCGGCACGCCCTACTGCCCGCATCACGACGAACCGCTGGCCGCGCAGAGCGTGTCGGAGATGGTCGACCAGACGCTCACCAAGGAAGCCGAATCCGCCTGGATGCTGCTGGCGCCGGTGATCCGCTCGCGCAAGGGCGAGCATCGCGAGATCTTCGAGCAGATGCGCGGCCAGGGCTTCGTGCGCATGCGGGTCGACGGCGAGATCATCGAACTCGACGAAGGCGTGCCCGAGCTCGACCCGAAAAAGAAGCACGACCTGGAAGTGGTGGTCGATCGCTTCAAGGTCCGCGACGGCATCCAGCAGCGGCTGGCCGAATCCTTCGAGACCGCGCTGCGGCTGTCGGACGGTATCGCCTGGATCATGCCCTGGCGCGGCGACGGCGAGCCGGAAGTGTTCTCTTCCCAGTTCGCCTGCCCGGTCTGCGGTTATTCCATCAACGACATGGAACCGCGGCTGTTCTCGTTCAACTCGCCGCACGGCGCCTGCCCCACCTGCGACGGCCTCGGCTCGCAGAGCGTGTTCGACGTCGACCGCGTGATCACCGACGACTCGCTCTCCCTGGCCGGCGGCGCGGTCCGCGGCTGGGATCGGCGCAACCCGTATTTCTTCGGCCTGATCGAATCGCTCGCCGAAACCTACGATTTCGATGTCGATACGCCCTGGCACGACCTGCCTGACAAAGCCCGCAAGGTGATCCTCAACGGCTCCGGCGGCAAGAAGATCGAATTCCGCTACGTGAACGCCCGCGGCCGCACGCGCGTGCGCAAGCATGCCTTCGAGGGCGTGCTCGACAACATGCAGCGTCGCTATGCCGAGACCGATTCGCTGGCGGTCCGCGAGGAACTGGCCAAGTATCTGTCGGACAAGGCCTGCCCGACCTGCGACGGCGCGCGTCTGAACGAGGCGGCGCGACATGTTCGGGTGGCCGACAAGACCCTGCCCGAGATCAACGCCGCCAGTATTTCCGGCGCCTACGATATTGCCGAGAACCTCTCGATTGCCGGCCATCGCGCCGAGATCGCCGCGCCGATCCTCAAGGAGATCAACCAGCGGCTGAAGTTCCTGCTCGATGTCGGCCTGAATTACCTGACATTGTCGCGGTCGGCCGAGACGCTGTCCGGTGGCGAGGCCCAGCGTATCCGTCTGGCCAGCCAGATCGGCGCCGGTCTGGTGGGCGTGATGTATGTGCTGGACGAGCCGTCCATCGGCCTGCACCAGCGCGACAACCGCCGCCTGCTGAATACGCTGGAGCGCCTGCGCGATCTCGGCAACACGGTGATCGTGGTCGAGCACGACGAAGACGCGATCCGCGAGGCCGACTACGTAGTCGACATGGGCCCCGGCGCCGGCGACCACGGCGGCCAGCTCATTGCCCAGGGCACCGCCGCCGAAATCGCCGCGCACGAGGAGTCGCTGACCGGCAAGTATCTGTCGTCGCGCCTGACCATCCCGATTCCGGACAACCGGGTCGCCTACGATCACGAGCGCCAGATCCGGATCCGCGGCGCACGCGGCAACAACCTCAAGAACGTGGACGCCGCATTCTCCATGGGCCAGCTCACCTGCGTGACCGGCGTGTCCGGCTCGGGCAAGTCGACGCTGATCAACGAGACCCTGTTCCCGGCCGCCGCGCGCCAGGTCAATCGGGCCGTGGCGCGCGCCGCGCCGGTCAAGGCGATCGACGGCCTGGAGCATCTGGACAAGGTCATCGATATCAATCAGGCGCCGATCGGGCGCACGCCGCGTTCCAACCCGGCGACCTATACCGGGCTGTTCGGCACCATTCGCGAGCTGTTCGCTAACACCCCCGAAGCCCGTGCCCGCGGCTACAAACCGGGCCGGTTCTCGTTCAACGTCAAGGGCGGGCGCTGCGAAACCTGTCAGGGCGACGGCGTGATCAAGGTGGAAATGCATTTCCTGCCGGATATCTACGTCACCTGCGAGACCTGCCACGGCGCGCGCTACAACCGCGAAACACTGGAAGTGCACTACAAGGGCAAGACGATCGCCGAGGTGCTGGACATGCGGGTCGAGGCTGCGCTCGAGTTCTTCTCGCCGGTGCCGAGCCTCAAGCGCAAGCTGGAAACGCTGATGGACGTGGGCCTGTCCTACGTCAAGCTCGGCCAGAACGCGACCACGCTGTCCGGCGGCGAAGCCCAGCGCATCAAGCTCGCCCGCGAGCTGTCCAAGCGCGATACCGGGCGTACGCTCTATCTGCTGGACGAGCCGACCACCGGCCTGCACTTCCACGACATCAAGCATCTGCTGGAAGTGTTGCTGCGCCTGCGCGAGGCCGGCAACGCGGTGGTCGTGATCGAACACAATCTGGACGTGATCAAGACCGCCGACTGGCTGATCGATCTGGGCCCCGAGGGCGGCTCGGGCGGCGGCGAGATCATCGCCACCGGCACGCCGGAGGATGTGGCGGCCGTCGAGGCGTCGCACACCGGGCGGTTCCTCAAGCCCATGCTGGGGCGATACGCGCCCCGGTACGGGCCACAACACGGCCGGCGACAAACGCGATCTGGCGCTGCCGCCCAAGAAGGAAAAGAAAACGAAGAAACCCACCGGTCGGCAGAACCGGAACGTCACCGCCAGTTGAGCGACGATTCCGCCGTCGGCGCCTGGCCGGCGGCGGTTCGGTTCAGACCGACGCGCGGCCCATTACTTGATGGTCACGTTGTAGGTGAACCGATAGGTCTTGCCACTCGGATTGGCCGTGAACCGCAGCTTCACTCGGATTGCGCACCATCGGCATGACCGGCGCTCAAAGCCCGCTCCGCCCGATTCACGGTCACGAAGCCAATTGTCGTGGATCGCGTCTGCGCGCCAGACCCTTCGCGATCAGCGAGCAGACCAGATCAGCGTCGCCATGCGCCCGGTCTGCCCGTCGCGGCGATAGGAATAGAAACGCTCCGGCTCCGCCACCGTACAGAAACCCCCGCCGTGGATGCGCGTGACACCAACGCTCTGCAGGCGCAGACGCGCCAGTCCATAGATATCGGCCTGATACTTACCCGGCTTGGCCTTCGGCGTAAACATGCGCGCACTATCGGGACTCTGCGAGACAAACGCCTCGCGCACGTCGGCGCCGACCTCGAAGCTTTCCGCACCGATGGCCGGACCCATCCAGGCCATCAGATCGCGCGGCTCGGCCGCCATCGCCGCGACCGTGGCTTCGAGCACGCCCGCCGCCAGACCACGCCAACCCGCATGCGCGGCCGCCCAGCAAGTACCCCCCGTATCGCACAGCACCACGGGCAGACAATCCGCCGTAAGCACGGCCGCCACCGCGATTGCCGCGAGTGGCCACGGCGGCATCGGCCGTACCGGCGTGCCCGGCGTCCAGGTCGGCCACCGCGCTGCCGTGGATCTGGGTCAGCCAGGAAGGCTCGGCCGGCAGCGCCAGCGCAGTGGCCAACCGCGCACGGTTGGCGTTCACGGCTGCCGCCGCATCGTCGGTATGGCGCACCGAGATTGAGGCTGTCGAACGGGGCCGCGCTCACTCCGCCCGTGCGCAGCGTGGTCCCGGCGCGGATATGCCCCGGTGCGGGCCAGTCGGCGGCCAGAAAATCGCGCATCGGATTCATCGGCGGTGGGCCTTGCGCGTCGATCCGCCAGCGCGGCCAGCAGATGCTCGAAGTCGGCCGGCCGCGGCGCGCTCCATTGCATCGCCTCGCCGGTCGCCGGATGGGTCAGGCCGAGGGTCGCGGCATGCAGGGCCTGGCGTCGGAAACCGCGCAGCGCGTGCCGCGAAGGCATCGCCGGAATCCCTGCGGCACGCTGAGCCGCCGGCCGTAGACCGGATCGCCCAGCAACGGGTAGCGCACATACGCCAGATGCACGCGGATCTGATGGGTGCGCCCGGTCTCGAGCTGACAGCGGATATGGGTGTGCGCGCGATAGCGCGTGATCACGCGGTAGTGGGTGACCGCTTCGCGCCCCGATTCGCGCACGGCCATCTTCTTGCGATCCACCGGGTGACGATCGATCGGCGCATCGACATGGCCGCCGGCCGTCATCACGCCGACCGCGACCGCTTCGTATTCGCGTTTGACCGTCCGCTCGGCCAGATCCTCGACCAGCTGCTTGTGCGCCGCGAAGGTCTTGGCCACCACGAGAATGCCGGAGGTGTCCTTGTCCAGCCGATGGACGATGCCGGCGCGCGGCAACGCCGCCAGCGATGCATCGTGAGCGACAAGCGCATTCTGCAGGGTGCCGTCCTGATTGCCGGCGCCCGGGTGCATGACCAGCCCGGCCGGCTTGTTGAGCACCAGAATCGAATCGTCCTCGTGAATGATGTCCAGCGCGATACGCTCCGGTTCGACCTCGGCATCGTGCGGCTCGCTCGGGCACGGCAAGACGCACGATTTCGCCGCCGGCCACGGCGGTCTTGGGCGCAGGCGAGCCCCCGTCAACCGTCAGATCACCGCCGGTCAGCCATTGCTTGAGCCGCGAGCGCGAATAATCCGGCAACAGCTCGGCCAGTGTCTTGTCCAGGCGCGTGACCGGCGTACTCGGCGGGAATGGTCAGTTCGATGCGCGCTCCGCGCCCTCGTCATTCATGGTCAGCCCCGTCATGCCGGTTCAAGCGCAGGTCGGCACGAAGCCGCGGTTCGCATTCGTATGACTCGTTCGAGGGTTCATAGGTATACTTCGGCCTTGTTTTGCATATCAAAAACGCGCGGCGTCACGCGCTTCGGGGCTCGCATGCGAAAAATCGTTCTCGCGCTGGGCGTGATCGTCACCTTGGTGATGGCCGGCTGCGCCTCCGACAAGGGGATCGACGAAACCGGTTACAGCAAGAAACCACTGACCGACCGACAGGGGCACAAGCTCAAATCGGCGGACGCGAAGCGAATCTACAAGTCGGCGCGTGATTTTCTCATGCACGGGCAGCCCACCCAGGCGCTGCCATTGTACGCGGAGGTGAGCGCGCGGTTCCCGTTTTCGAAATACGCGCCGCAATCGGAGCTGGAGACGGTCACCGCGCACTACGACGCGCACGACTACGATCAGGCCGTCGACGCCGCCGACCGCTTCATCAAGCAGCATCCGCGCAATCCGCATATCGACTATGTGTATTACATGCGCGGCCTGTCGAACTATGCCCGCAACAATCCGAGCCTGCTCGGCTCGGATCCGGACAAGCGCAACGTCCAATACCTCAAGCAGGCCTTCAACGACTTCAGCCTGCTGCTGAAGAACTATCCGAACAGCGATTACGCCAAGGATGCGCAGCTGCACATGATCAACATCCGCAATCGTGTGGCAGCGCACGACCTGCATATCGCGGAGTACTACTACAAGCGACGCGCCTACGTCGCGCGCCAGCCGGCGCGCCGAGGGCATCGTGAAGCGCTATCAGGGCTCGGACTCGGTGCCGCGCGCGCTGGAGATCATGGAGCAGTCCTACGCCAAGCTGAACCTGCCGGACCTGGCCGAGGACACGCGCGCGATCCTGCAGGTCTCGTATCCGAACTACCTCCTGCACCGCAAGGAGTTCTATCGTCAGCAGGCCGGCGACAAGCCGGACTACAAGCTGCCGGATCTCGGCGCCCCGCCGGCCGCCGGCAAGCCGGCCGGCGACAGCGGCTGCGTCGGATAGCGGCAAGCGACCGACAACGGCTGACGCCGCGACCGTTCGCGGGCACGAAAAAGGCCGCGCCGGATTCTCCGGTGCGGCCTTTTTTAGCCCGATCGATCGCCGGCCGGGCGGCTAGAGATCGCCGTAGACGGCGGTGATCGGATAGCGCCGGTCGCGGCCGAAGGCGCGATGGGTGACCTTCGGGCCGGGAGCCGCCTGGCGCCGCTTGTATTCGTTACGCCGGATCAGACCCGCCGCCTGACGCACGTCGGTTTCGCTGAATCCACGGCCGACGATATCGTCGATCGAGGCGCCGTCCTCGACGTAGGCCTCGATGATCGGATCGAGCACGTCGTATTCGGGCAGCGTGTCGGTATCGGCCTGATCGTCCCGCAACTCGGCGGACGGCGGGCGCGTGATCACGCGCTCGGGAATCACCTCGCCACGTGTATTGCGGAATTTCGCCAGCCGATAAACCCAGGTCTTGTAGACATCCTTGAGCGGCGCGAACCCGCCGCACATATCGCCGTAGAGCGTGGCATAGCCGACCGCCATCTCCGACTTGTTGCCGGTGGCGAGCACGACATGGCCGAACTTGTTCGACATGCGACATCAGCAGCGCGCCGCGAATGCGCGACTGCAGATTCTCCTCGGCGGTATCGGGCGCGCGATCGCCGAAGAGCGGGCGCCAGCGTATCCAGCAGCGCCGAGAAGCCTTTCTCGATCGGCAGCTCATCGTAGCGCACGCCCATGCGCTCGGCCTGGTCGGCGGCATCCACGTTGCTGATGTCGGCGGTGTAGCGCGAGGGCATGGATACGGCCCAGACCCGGTCGCCACCGAGCGCATCGGCGGCCACGGCCAGCGCCAGCGCCGAATCGATGCCGCCGGACGAGCCGATCAACGCGCCCGGGAACCCGTTGCGATCGACATAATCCCGGGTCGCGCGCACCAGGGCATCGTAGATCAACGCTTCCGGGCTCGGCAGCTCGGCAATCTCGCCGCGCGCCTGTGAGGGCGACCACTCGATACCGAACACGCCCGCTTCGAAGGCCGGCGCGCGCGCGATGATTCGCCCTTCGGCATCGACCGCACAGGAACGACCGTCGAATACCAGTTCGTCCTGACCGCCGACGCTGTTGATGTAACAGATCGCCAGACCGTTGGCCTGCGCCCGCCGGGCCAGCAACGTCTCGCGCTCGCTCTGTTTGTCGACGTGGAAGGGCGATGCATTGAGATTGACAAGAATCTCGGCGCCGGCAGCCGCGGCCTGCGCGGTCGGCCCCTCTTCCCAAAGGTCCTCGCAGATGGTCACCCCGACCCGATGGCCGGCCAGATCGAACACGCAAGCCGTATCGCCCGGATCGTAGTGACGGCGATCATCGAACACGCCGTAGTTGGGCAGGCATTGCTTGCGATAGTTGCCGATGCGCTCCCGTCGCGCAACGACGACCGCGGCGTTGTAGATCGAATCATCGCACATACTCGGGATAACCGATCACGACCGTGATGCCCGTCAGCTCGCGAGTCAGGCGGTCAAGCGCCGTATCGATCGCGGCCGGCAACCCGCGGCGCAGCAACAGGTCGTCGGGCGGATAGCCCAGCAGCGCAAGCTCGGGCGTCACCACGATATCCGCGCCGTCTCGATCGCGCGCGATCTCGGCCGCCTTGATGATCTGTCCGGCATTGCCCTCGATGTCGCCGACCCAGACGTTGAGCTGAGCCATGGCCACGCGTAGCGAAGAATCGCTCATTGTCGGTCCTCTATCCCTCGTGCGTTTGGGGACAGGCATCCCCAGTATCGCCGGCATGTTTGGGCAGATCGTCCGCGATATCAAGCACGCGCTGGTTGTAGAACAGGTGCTCGGCCGGCGTCACGGCGCCTGGCAGAAGCCCGCCGGCCGCTTCACGAAAGCGTTCATTCGGGATGACGATCTCGCCGCTGCGATTGCGTCCGTGCATCAGCCGGCCGCAGTGCGAACAGTGATAGCGCCACATCCGCCGGCCGGCCAGGCGGTGGCCGATCAGCGTCGCCTCGTCCGAAACCGTGCGCTTGACCGATTCGTTGGGCCAGGCGCTCGCCGACAGCACTTCGACGCCGTAGAGTCTGCGGCAGCTCTCACAATGACAGAACGTGCTGCGACTGGGTTTGCCGCGCGCGATCAGGCGAGTCGCGCCACAGTCGCAGGATAATTCGTAAACGGTCGCCAAAAAGAAGCTCCGTATGGGCATCGGACCACAATAGGTTGAGACAATAAGCCCAGCGCTACCATGGCAACGCCGGGCCGAACCGGTCCGTACCGAAATGACAGGCTGACTATTCTACCGATCGCCACGCGCTCTGGGCGCGACGCCCGGTGACCGGCTCTGTCGCGAAGCTCGCCTTTCCAGGCCGACGGCTGCGCCGTCATCCGATGTCTTCAGCTCGTCATCGCCATCGATCAGCCGGGTCTTACTCATGGCGACCACGCTTTTTGCTCGCGACGCATTCAAGCACGGCCTCGCGCTGCGGGTCGAAGCGTTTCAGTCACAAAAAAACCGGCACCGCGAAATGCGATGCCGGCTCGATACGCCAGAAGCGTCCGGGGCGATCAGCCCAGCACTTCCTGCATCTTGGTGCCAATTTCGGCGGTGGAACGCACGGTCGCCACACCGGCAGCCTCGAGGGCGGCGAACTTGTCGTCCGCGGTGCCCTTGCCGCCCGAGATGATGGCACCGGCATGGCCCATGCGCTTGCCCGGGGGCGCGGTCACGCCCGCGATGTAGGCCACGACCGGCTTGGTCATGTGGTTCTTGATGTACTCGGCGGCCTCTTCTTCGGCGGTGCCGCCGATTTCACCGACCATCACCACGCCTTCGGTCTGCGGGTCATTCTCGAACATCTCGAGCACGTCGTCGAAGTCCAGACCGTGGATCGGGTCGCCGCCGATGCCCACGCAGGTGGACTGGCCGAGGCCGTTGTGCGTGGTCTGGAAGACGGCTTCGTAGGTGAGCGTGCCGGAGCGCGACACGATGCCGATCTTGCCCTTTTGGTGGATATGCGCCGGCATGATGCCGATCTTGCACTCGCCGGGCGTGATCACGCCGGGGCAGTTCGGGCCGATCAGCACGGAATCCGAATCATCCAGCGCCGCACGCACGCGCAGCATGTCGAGCACCGGGATATGTTCGGTGATGCAGATGATGGTCTTGATGCCGGCATCGGCGGCTTCAAGGATCGCGTCGGCCGCGAACGGGGCCGGCACGTAGATCATCGTGGCGTTGGCGCCGGTTTCACGAACCGCCTCGACGCAGGTGTTGAACACCGGCAGATCGAGATGGGTCTCGCCACCGCGGCCGGGCGTGACGCCGCCGACGATGTTGGTGCCGTACTCGATGCACTGTTTGGAATGGAAGGTGCCCTGGCTGCCGGTGAAGCCCTGGACGATGAGTTTGGTGTCTTTGTTGACGAGAATGCTCATGACAAATCCTGTTTCTGAAATCCTTGGACGATCGAAGCGGGCGCCGCGGGTTAGCCGCGGGCCTCGGCCACCACCTTCTTGGCCGCATCGGTCAGGTCCTGAGCGGCGATGAGGTCGTATTCGGATTCGTCCAGCAGCTTGCGGCCGGCCTCGGCGTTGGTGCCTTCCAGACGCACGACCACCGGCACCTTGATGCCGACGTCCTTGGCGGCGGTGATGATGCCCTCGGCGATCAGGTCGCAGCGGACGATGCCGCCGAAGATGTTGACCAGAATGGCTTTGACGCCTTCACCGGCGGTGATCAGCTTGAACGCTTCGGTGACGCGCTCGGTGGTGGCGCCGCCGCCGACGTCCAGGAAGTTGGCCGGCTCGCCGCCGTGCAGCTTGACCAGATCCATGGTGCCCATGGCGAGACCGGCGCCGTTGACCATGCAGCCGATGTTGCCGTCGAGCTGGATGTAGTTCAGATCGTGCTCGGCCGCCTGCGCTTCGCGCTCGTTCTCCTGGGTGATGTCGCGCATGTCGGCGAATTCCTTGTGCCGGAACAGCGCGTTGTCATCGAAGTTGAGCTTGCCGTCGAGTGCCACCAGGCCGCCGTCGCCGGTGGTGACCAGCGGGTTGATCTCGACCAGCGAAGCGTCGGTCTCCATGAACATGTCGTAGAGGCCCTTCATGACCTTCACGAATTCGCCGACCTGCTTCTTGTCGAGGCCGAGGAAGAAGCCGAGCTGGCGACCCTGGTAGGCCTGGAAACCGGCTGCCGGATGGATGGCGATCTGGGTGATCTTCTCCGGCGTGGATTCGGCGACTTCCTCGATGTCCATGCCGCCTTCGGGCGATGCGATGAAGGTGACCCGGCGAGTCGCGCGATCCACCAGCACCGACAGATACAGCTCACTCTGGATGTCGGCCGGCTTTTCCACATACACCGCATTGATCGGCAATGCGACGCCGCCCGACTGGTGGGTGGTCAGGGTCGAGCCGATCATCTCGGAGGCGACTTTCTTGACTTCGTCCACGCTATCGACCAGCTTCACGCCGCCGGCCTTGCCGCGCCCGCCGGCATGCACCTGAGCCTTGACCACCCAGCGCTCGCCGCCGAGTTCCTTGGCCACCGCCACGGCTTCGTCGGCCGAGCGGGCCACCTTGCCCTCGCCGGCCGGCACGCCGAAGCGCGCGAAGATTTCCTTGGCCTGATATTCGTGAACGTTCATGGGATCGCCTCGGTTGTAAACAAACTGAAAAACGAAAGAAAGCGGCGCGCATTGTCGCGTCTTGCGGCACTGATCACAACTTGGGCCGGCCGCAGCAAGTGGCCTCATCACTGCGCAAAGCCGGATCAAGCACTCGTGGCCGGCGCGCGGCTTGGGTATGCTTTGGAGTCGGGGAGTACAACAACGATACGGTCATGGCCCGCCTGATTCTGATTCTCTGCGCCATCGGCGCCGTCTGGCTCGTGCTGCGGCGCACCCTGCCGCGACGCCCGGTCGACGACAAGAAGGACGTACAGAACCGGTTCACGCCCACGGTCCGCTGCCATGTCTGCGGCGCCTATCTCGACCGCCGTCTGGCCCGCCACGACGCCCAGGGCTATTGCTGCCAGAGCCACGACGAAACCGCATGAATCGCGACGCGCGACGCGCCCATGTCGTGCATACGGGCGCGACCTGGCGGGCTGCGCTCACCCTGTCGCTCTACCGTGCGGCGATCGCCTTCGGCCTGGTCGCCACCCTGAGTGCAGGCGACGGCCACGGACTGTTCGCGCCCGACTTTCCGGCCCTGTTCCGTGCCGTCTGTCTGGTCTATCTGGCACTGGCGGCGTGCCTGGCGGGGGCCGCGCTGGTGCGGCGGCCCCGGCTGTCCGTACACGTGTTCGCCCAGATTCTGGTGGACGTGGTGATGATCGTGCTGGCGAGCTTCGCCGGCAATGGCGCCTCCGGCGGGCTCGCCATGCTGCTGCTGGCCCCACTGGCTGCCGCCGGCATTCTGTTACCGGCCCGACTATCCGGTCTGCTGACCGCGCTCGCCGCCCTGGGCCTGATCGGTCAGGAGATTCTGCGCCACTGGCAGCTCACCGATGCGCATACCGATTTCGTCCAGTCCGGCATTCTCGGGGCGTTGTATTTCGCCACCGTCTTCGTGGCCTACGGCCTGGCCCGTCGTATCCGCGTGAGCGATGCGTCAGCCGCCAGCCATGCCAGCCAGGCGCGCGATCTGGCCGAGCTCAACCGACGCATCATCGATCGCATGCAGACCGGCGCCATCGTCGTCGATACCAGCGATCGGATCCAGATTCTCAATCACGCCGCGCTGGAACTGCTCGGCTACACCGACCCCGCTTCACCACCGCAGACGCTCACCGACCTGCCGCCGGCATTGACGGGGACGCTCGCCGACTGGCGCAGCCACCCGACGACACCCCCGCTGATCGAGGTCGCCGGGCGCCCGCTCCAGCCGCAGTTCGCGGCGCTGGGCGGCGACCGGACCCCGACCCTGATATTTCTCGACGATGCACGACGCGCCAGCGAACAGGCTCAGCAGATGAAGCTGATGTCGCTCGGTCGGCTCACGGCGAGCATCGCCCACGAGATCCGCAACCCGCTCGGCGCGATAAGCCACGCCGAGCAGCTCTTGGCCGAATCGCCGCAGCTGACCGCGGACGATACCCGCCTGCTGGCGATGATCCATCGTCATTGCCAGCGCATCGACCGGATCATCTCGGATGTACTGGGCCTCGCCCGGCGCTCGGCACAGCAGCCCCGTATTCTGGAATTGGCCTCTTCGGTCACCGAGATGGTCACCGACTATCGCGAGACGCGGGCGGACCCGCCGCGGTTTCAACAGCTGGGCGACTGGCCGCCCAACCGAGTGCGCTTCGACCCGGGTCAGCTGCGCCAGGTCCTGTTCAATCTCTGGGACAACTGCAACCGCCATGCGAGAGGCGAGCGCGCGCCCCGGATCGAGCTGCATGCTCGTGTCGACGCCAACCGCAATCTGGCGCTGGATATCGTCGACGACGGGCCCGGGATCGCCGCCGACCTGCTCGATCGAATCCTGGAACCGTTCTTCACCACGGCAGCCGACGGCACCGGCCTCGGGCTGCATATTGCACGCGAACTCTGCGAGGCCAACGGTGCCCGTCTCATTCCAATGAACCACGCGCGCGGCGCCTGCTTTCGTATATTGTTGCCCCGCACGACCGATGAAGGCCCGAACTCATGAACGCCGCCGTCCAGAACACCGCACGCGCTCTGATCGTCGATGACGAGGCCGACATCCGCGAGTTGCTGGAGATCACGCTCGGCCGCATGGGCATCGAGACCGTGGCTGTCGCCAATATCGCCGCGGCTCGACGTACATTCGACGGCCAGCATTTCGATCTGTGCCTGACCGACATGCGCCTGCCCGACGGCGAAGGCATCGAACTGGTCCGACACATCAGCGATCGCGCCCCGGCGTGCCCGGTGGCGGTGATCACCGCCTACGGCAGCGCCGAGGCCGCGGTGGCGAGTCTCAAGGCCGGCGCCTTCGATTTCGTCTCCAAACCGATCGACGTCGCCGGGCTCCGGGCGTTGATCGCCCAGGCGCTCAAGCTCGCCGGGCTCGATCACGACGCCCCGCCCCACCCGTCGCTGGATGTCTCGCCCCGACTGGTCGGCCAGACCCCGGCCATGGCCCGGTTACGCGAAACCATCGCCAAGCTGGCCCGCAGTCAGGCGCCGGTCTATATCACCGGCGAATCGGGCACCGGCAAGGAACTGGTGGCGCGCATGATCCACGCCGAAGGCCCGCGCGTGAACGGTGCGTTCGTGCCGGTGAACTGTGGCGCGATTCCAGCCGAGCTGATGGAATCGGAATTCTTCGGCTATCTGCGCGGCGCGTTCACCGGCGCCACGCGGGATACCCCCGGTCTGTTCGCGCGGGCGGACGGGGGTACGCTGTTTCTCGACGAGATCGCCGATCTGCCCATGTCGATGCAGGTCAAGCTGCTGCGCGCGATCCAGGAACGCTCGATCCGGCCGGTTGGCGCGACCATGGAGACCGCGGTCGATGTGCGCGTCGTCAGCGCCAGTCATCGTGATCTGTCGATCGAGGTCGCGCGCGGCCGTTTCCGCGAGGATCTGTACTACCGCCTCAACGTGATCGAGGTGAAGGTGCCGCCGCTGCGCGAACGCACGGACGACATTCCGGCGCTGTCCGACCGCATTCTGGCCGGGCTGACCCGCAAGATGCGGCTCGAGCGCGCCCCCGTGTTGACCGAGGACGCGCTCGCCGCACTGATGAGCTACAACTTCCCCGGCAACATTCGGGAGTTGGAGAACATCCTGGAGCGCGCGGTGACACTGGCCGAATCGCCGGTGATCGAACGCGAATACCTGCGATTGTATTCCCCGCTCGCCGATGCAGTGGCTTCGAATCCGTCCGACGCCCTGCTCGGTGAATCCACCGACCTCGAAAGCCAGCTCGAGGCGCTGGAACGCGAGCGTATTCAAAGCGCGCTGGAAGCCTGCCGATATAACAAGACCAAGGCTGCGCAGCGGCTCGGCATCACGTTCCGGGCCCTGCGCTATCGTCTGGCCAAGCTGGGCATGGAATAGGCCGGCCGCACCGCGCCGCAACGAGATCTCATGGCAGAAACACGCACCGAAAACCATACGTTCTTCTGGATCGGCACCGATCGCAGTGGCACTCGGGTCAAGGGGCAGACCGAAGGCCCGAACGAGGCGATGGTACGGGCCACGTTACGGCGCCAAAACATCAATCCGCTGCGCGTGCGCAAGCAGACGAAGCTGTTCGGCATCGGCGGCAAGCGCAAGAAGAAGATCAAAGCCGGCGACATCGCGATTCTCTCGCGTCAGCTCGCGACCATGCTGGGGGCCGGCGTGCCGCTGGTGCAGTCGCTGGACATCGTCGCCAAGGGCGCCTCGAACCCGAGCCTCGCCGAGCTGGTTCACATGATCCGGGACGATATCGAATCGGGCTTGCCGCTGGCCGAGGCCCTGGCCCGCCATCCGCGTCATTTCGACGAACTGTTCGTGAATCTGGTCGCCGCCGGCGAGCGCTCCGGCACCCTCGAAGCCCTGCTCGACAAGATCGCGACATACAAGGAAAAGACCGAGGCGATCAAGACCAAGGTGCGCAAGGCGCTGTTCTATCCGACCGCGGTGATCATCGTGGCCATCATCGTCATGGGCATCCTGCTGTATTTCGTGGTGCCGCAGTTCCAGTCGCTGTTCCGCGGTTTCGGTGCCGATCTGCCCGCGTTCACGCTCATGGTGATCGGGCTGTCGGAAACCGTGCAGCACTGGTGGTGGCTGATTCTTGGCATCGTGATCGGCGCCGGCTACGGTTTCGTGGTGGCGCGAAGACGATCCAGACGGTTTCGCCGTGCGCTCGATCGCATTCTGCTGCGCGTCCCCGTGGTCGGCTCGATCGTCGACAACGCAGCCGTGGCGCGTTTCTCACGCACGCTGGCCACCATGTTCGCGGCCGGCGTGCCGTTGGTCGAGGCGCTGGACTCGGTTGCCCGAGCGGCCGGCAACGTGGCCTTCGAGGAGGCCATCCACCAGATGCGCGGGCAGGTCGAATCCGGACAGCGTCTGGAGCTGGCCATGGCCAACACCGGGCGATTCCCGAGCATGGCCCATCAGATGATCAAGATCGGCGAGGAGGCCGGCGCTCTGGATGCGATGTGCGGCCGCGTGGCCGATTTCTACGAGTCCGAGGTCGATGCGCAGGTCGACGGCCTGTCTTCGCTGCTCGAGCCGATGATCATGGCGGTCATCGGCGTGCTGGTGGGCGGGCTCGTGATCGCCATGTACCTGCCGATCTTCAAACTCGGTTCGGTGGTCTGATGGGGTCGACCGGTCTGCCGCCTGTTTTCGTTTATGTTGCAGCCGTCGTCGTCGGCCTGATCGTCGGCAGCTTCCTCAACGTCGTGATCCTGCGCCTGCCCGCCATGATGGAAGCGCGCTGGCGGCGCGAGGCTGCGGATATTCTCGAATTGCCGACCGACGACGCCACCACCACCCGCTTCGACCTGGCCGCCCCCGGCTCCCACTGCCCGCACTGCAAGACACCGATCAAGGCCTGGCACAACCTGCCGGTGATCGGCTATCTTCTGCTGCGTGGGCGTTGCGCTTCCTGCGGCGCGCGCATATCGATTCAGTATCCGGCGATCGAGATCGCCGCCGCGATACTGGCGGTCATCGCCGTGGCCCGATTCGGTGCCACCGCCTGGGGAATCTGCATGGTCGGCGTGTCGTGGGTCCTGCTGGCGATGGCGGCAATCGATTTCCGGACCCAGCTGCTTCCCGACGCCCTGACCCTGCCGCTGTTGTGGGCTGGCCTGATCGTCAGTCTGTGGCATCTCGGCCCGAACACGCCCTCGCCTGCCGAGGCCATCGCCGGCGCCGCGGCCGGATACGGCGTGCTGTGGGCGGTGTTTCAGGGTTTTCGCCTGGCCACCGGCAAGATCGGCATGGGTCACGGCGACTTCAAGCTCGCTGCCGCGCTCGGCGCATGGCTGGGCTGGGCGCAACTTCCGATCGCCGTGCTTGCCGCCTCGGTCGGCGGTGCGGTCGTCGGCGGCGCGCTGATCGCCTCGGGCCGGCTTTCACGCGGCGCCGCCATGCCTTTCGGACCGTGGCTCGCGTTCGGCGGCTGGCTGGCAATGGTCGCAGGCGATACAATCCTGCACGCCTACTTGACGCTTTCGGGATTGCGCTAGTGCCTGTGCTCGACGCTAACGGTCACCCACGACAGATTGATGACAGCGCGGCCGCCGGCCGCAAATCGTTTCGAAATGACCGTGGAGGCCGAGCATGAGTCAGAAAACTGACCATTGGACTGACTGGCGGCATTGCCAGTGGTAAATCGGTGGTCGCCTCGGCCTTCGAGCGCCTTGGGGTGGCCATCATCGATGCCGACACGGTGGCTCGCGAGATCGTCGAACCCGGCCAACCCGCGCTCGAGGAGATCATCGCCTCGCTTCGGCGCGGATATCGTGGATGAAGAAGGGCGTCTGAAACGTCATGCCCTGCGCCGTATCGTGTTCGATGACGACGGTGCGCGCGGCGATCTCGAAGCCATCACCCATCCCGCGCATTCGCAGCGAGCTGGCACGGCAACGCGATACGGTCGACTCGGACTACTGCATTCTCGTGGTCCCGTTGCTGGTGAAGTCCAGCATGATCGACCTGGTCGACCGCGTACTGGTCATCGATGCACCGGAACATGTTCAGCTGGAACGTCTGATGGGGCGCGACGAGATCGACGACAGCCTGGCGCGGAAGATGATCGCGGCCCAGGAATCACGTGCGGAGCGCCTGGAACAAGCCGACGACGTGCTCATCAACACCGGGCCGCGCAAGGACATTGCGGATCTGGCAGCGGCCCTGCATGCCGGCTACCAGCGCCTGGCTCGGGGCGAGATCACCGATCTGCCCCCGCTTCACCTGCCGGGATAGCACACGCGATCGATCCCGCCCATCTCGATGCCGGACGCCGCTTGGACCCACGGATCCGGCGGCATAGACTATCCCGGGGTTTGGACACGGGAGGCCAGCGTGGCCGATGACGGTGTGCTCTGTTACGAACAGCCGCTCAATGAACGGATACGCACGTTCCTGCGCGTCGAGCATCTGACCGCCCGTCTGCACCATCATCGCGCGGATGCCAGCCCGTGGGGCCGGCGCGCGACCATGGATGCCCTGCTGGATATCCTGAACGTGATGTCACGTCATGACATCCGCGGTCAGGTCAGCAAGGAACTCGAACTCCGGCGTACCAGTCTTTCGCCGCTGAGCGAGCGCGAAGACATCGACCAGCGCGCGCTCACCGATATTCTGTCGGAACTGGGCGCCGTCGCCAGCGAAATGGCGCAGATTCCGCCGCAGTTCGCTTCCTATGAGCTGCGCGACAACGAACTGCTCAACAGTCTCAACAATCGCCATGCGATCCCGGGCGGCACCTGCAGTTTCGATCTGCCGGGCTATCATCACTGGCTGGCACAGGATGAACCCGCCGTCGAGGCTGATATCGCGCGCTGGTTCCGTCGAGTGGAGCCGGTCGAGCGTGGCGTGCAAATCCTGTTGCGACTGCTGCGCGACAGCGCGGAGCCGAGCTCCGAAATCAGCCGAGCGCGGCGTGCTCGTACATAACACCACCCCCGGTACGCAGATGATCCGGGTATTGCTGGACGACCCCAGCGTATTTCCCGAAATCAGCGGCGGACGGCATCGCGCCACCGTACGTTTCATGCGCTACCAGGACAGCCAGATGCATCTGCGCCAGACCGAAAACAGCATTGTCTTTCGCATGGCCTGTTGTCGGTTCTAGTTTGTCGGCTCCAGGCTATCGCCCCTGAACCTTCCGGTTTCCGGCTTTCAGCACCCTGAATTCCTTCGTTATGCTTTGCCGCCATGAATTCGAAACAACACGTTCCCTGCCCGCAGTGCGGCGAACCGGTCGACATGACGCCGAACAACAGTTACCGGCCGTTCTGTTCGCGTCGCTGCAAGCTCATCGATCTGGGCGACTGGCTGGACGAGTCCAATCGGATCCCCGACCCGGACGGTTCGGCCGACACCAGCTCGATACCGCCGGCCGGCTATGGCGATGACGAGCCGACGCATTAGGCCTATATTCCAGTAAGACGTTTGAGGCTCCATACGCATCCCCGTGTCTGCGCCAGGCCGGCGCTGATTGGGGGCGCAGCGCCGCTTGAGCAACGCCACCAGAGACGATTCGAGCTGCAACCGTTCGAGTCACAAGAACCTTGATTCGCGCTGTGCGCCCCGAAGGCAGCGTCGGGCGGTGCGGTTCAGGCGTCGGCGGCCCCGGGCCACAGGCCACGGATGGCTGCGATGCCTTGGGCGTTGTGTGCCAGTGCATCGGCTTCGTCGGCGATCTCGAGACCACCCAATGCATAAACCGGCAGCGCACGATCTTCGCGCCGGCTTTCGAACCCCGGCCAGCCCAGCGGGCCGGACTTGGGGTGTGTCGTGGTCACCGCCACCGGCGAGATCGTGGCAAAATCCGCACCGGCGGCAATCGCGGCATCGAGCTCGGCCGTATCGTGCGCCGAGGCTGCGAACCAGAGACCTCGCGCCAGCGGTCGGCGCCGGGTAGCTGCAATACGCGTTGCCCGCCAGTGCAGCCCGTCCGCACCCAGTGCCTTCACCATGTCGGCATCGCGATCGAGCAGTACCGCCGCGCCATGGCGATGGGCCCGTTCGATCACGGACTCGGCCAGCCGCGCATAGCGGGCATCCGACAAATCCGGATCGCGCAGGCGCAGCAGCCGCGCTCCCCGCTGGAGCGCTTGTTCAAGCGCGTCGAACCAGTCGTTGCGATCGGCCTCGGTCAGACGCGGCGTGATCAGGTAGCGCCGCGGCAGGGCCAGCGCGGCCAGGATGACATCGGTCGCCGGCAGCAGCTGGACATCGTCGAGCGCGTCCCGCGTCACCCAACGCACGATCTGGCCCTCGCGCCCGCCCGGCTCGCCGGTCCAGCCATCGATCCGCCAGACGTGCAATCGGACCGGCCGCGGGCCACGGTCATGGGCAAAGCGGATGAGCGGCTCGCCACGCAGATCGGTCACGCCGATCTCTTCCGCCAGTTCCCGGTTCAGACAGTCGAACAGTGCCTCGCCCTCTTCGCGCTTACCGCCGGGGAATTCCCAGTAGCCGGCGCCGGGGGTGTCGGGCCGGCGTTGTGCGATCAGTAGCCGGCCTTGTACGTCGACCAGCACGCCGACCGCGATATCCAGCATATCGCTTGCCTCGGATGTCATCTCAGCTTCGATACTCGGCGTTGATGCGGACGTAATCGTACGACAGATCAGAGGTCCAGACCGTAGCCCCGGCATCGCCGCGCCCAAGCCCGATATGCACCGTGAACTCGGCCCGGCTCATCACCTCGGCCGCTTCTGCCTCGCGGTAATCGGCGCGCGGCTGGCCTCCGGCTACAATGGCCACGTCGTCCAGCGCGATATCGACACCGTCGATGGTCAGATCGGCCACCGGCGCCCGCCCCACGGCCGCCAGGATACGGCCCCAGTTGGGGTCACCGGCGAACGCGGCCGTCTTGAACAACGGCGAATGGGCCACGGTGAATGCCACGGCGCGCGCTTCGTCCACGCTGGTCGCCCCATCAACCGAAAGCGTGATGAAGCGCGTGGCGCCCTCGGCGTCGCGCACGATGGCACAAGCTAGATCCGCCATGAGTTCACGCAGTGCGCCGACGAAGGCGGCCCACCCGGGCTTGTCGTCGATCGACCGCCATACCGGCGCCGGTCGCACATAACATGGCGGCATCGTTGGTGGAGGTATCGCCGTCGACCGTGATGCTGTTGAACGACGCATTCACGGCTTCGCGCAGGGCGGCATCGAGATCGGCAGCGGGCACGGTCGCGTCGGTGGCGATGAACGCCAGCATGGTGGCCATATCCGGCCGTATCATCCCGGACCCCTTGGAGATCCCGGTCAGGGTGACAGTGCCTTCGTCAAGCTCGACACGCCGGCTGAAGCCCTTGGGCACCGTATCGGTGGTCATGATCGCGCGCGCGGCCGCCAGCCAGCCGTCTTCGGCCGGTGCCTCTGCGAGGCGTGGAATCGCCGGCTCGATGCGCGACATCGGCAGCATCTGCCCGATCACGCCGGTCGAGAACGGCAGCACCTGCTCGGCTGCCACGCCCAGCGAATCCGCCACCCGTCCGACAGCAGACGAGCGCATCGGCTTCGCCCTCGCCTGCCGGTACCGGCATTCGCGTTGCCGCTGTTGATCAACAGGGCGCGCGGCGCAGGCCGCGGCCATGTGCCGACGGGCCAGTACCACCGGGGCGGCAGCAAACACGTTACGGGTGAACACGCCGGCCACGGTCGCACCCTCGTCGAGCACGAGCAGAGCCATGTCATCACCGCCGGGCTTCTTGATCGCGGCATCCACACTCGCCCAGCGGGCGCCGGCAATCGGGGCCAGCGCCCCGGGCTCGCGAAGATTGACAGCCATGTTCAGTGCTCGCTGTTCAGGAATGGCCCGAACGAGGGGCCGACGGGTTCATACATCGCGACCGTGACAATGTTTGTATTTCTTGCCGGAGCCGCACGGGCACGTTTCGTTACGGCCGATCTTGCGACCATCGCGCACGAAAGGTATCGGGCCGCAACTCCTCGTCCTCGCCCACTGCCGGACCGGAACCGGCCGGTTGACCCGAACCCGGCAGATTGGCTTGAGCAGCCATCTCAGGCTGGATGCCCGACTCGCCCGCGGCGCCGGCCGCGGCTTGCGCCTGAGCTTGGGCGACCGCCTGCTCGGCAGCCGAGGCCGCGTCTTCGTGCTGGAACTGCAGGTCCGCCATCTGACGGCGCCGGTCCTCGCGCGCCTCTTCGGTGATCTGGCTGTCAATACGGCCGCGGGCGAGCACCGTCACGGCCTCGTGCTTCAAGCGCGTGAGCATGTTGTTGAACATTTCGAATGCTTCGCGCTTGTACTCGTTCTTCGGGTCCTTCTGGGCATAGCCGCGCAGATGGATGCCCTTGCGCAGATAATCCATCGCGGCGAGATGCTCGCGCCACAGCGAATCGAGCACCTGAAGAACCACGGCCTTCTCGATCTGCGCCATGTTCTCCGCGCCCGCGGACTCTCGCTTCTCCTCGTAGGCCGACTTGAGATGCTGCCCGATGCGCTCGCGCAGGCCCTCCTCGTCGAGATGGTCCTCGTCATCCAGCCATTTCTGGATCGGCAGCTCGGCGCCGAAATCGCGCTCGATGGCCTGCTCGAGGCCCTCGACATCCCACTGCTCCTCGAGGCTGGCCGGCGGAATATATTCCGAGATCGCCTCGTCGACGACATCCGCCCAGATGTTCTCGACAAGATCCGAGATGTTCTCGGCATCCATGATCTCGTTGCGCTGCTCGTAGACGACCTGGCGCTGGTCGTTGGCCACGTTGTCGTATTCCAGCAGCTGCTTGCGGATATCGAAGTGGTGACGCTCGACCTTCTGCTGGGCATTCTCGATCGCCCGGGTGACCCATTTGTGCTCGATCGCCTCGCCGTCCTCGAGACCGAGGTTCTGCAACATGGAGCGCAGCCGCGGCGGCGTGAAGATGCGCATCAGGCTGTCCTCGAGCGACAGATAGAAGCGCGAACCGCCGGGATCGCCCTGGCGGCCGGAGCGGCCGCGAAGCTGGTTGTCCACGCGCCTCGATTCGTGGCGCTCCGAGCCGATCACGTACAGGCCGCCCGCTTCCAGAACGGCTTCATGGGTCTTGGCCCATTCGTCGCGCAGACGCTGGCGGCCGGCCTCGTCGTCTTCATCGAGCGCTTCGATGGCTTCCTCGATGTTGCCGCCGAGGACAATATCGGTACCGCGACCGGCCATGTTGGTCGCGATGGTCACCGCGCCCGGGCGCCCGGCCTGGGCAATGATCTCGGCTTCGCGCTCGTGCTGCTTGGCGTTCAATACTTCGTGCCGGATGCCGCGCTGCTTGAGCAGCTGCGACAGCACTTCCGAGGCATCGATCGAGGCGGTGCCCATCAGCACCGGCTGGCCGTTCTGGCTGGCGCGCTGGGCCTCGTCGGCGATCGCTTCGAACTTCTCGCGCCCGGTCATGTAGATCTGGTCGGGCATATCCTTGCGCTGCAGCGGGCGATTGGTGGGAATGACCACCACTTCCAGCTCGTAGATCGACTGGAACTCGAAGGCTTCGGTATCGGCCGTACCGGTCATGCCGGCGAGCTTGTCGTAGAGCCGGAAGAAGTTCTGGAAGGTGATCGAGGCGAGCGTCTGGTTCTCTTTCTGGATCGCCACGCCTTCCTTGGCCTCGATGGCCTGGTGCAGACCGTCCGACCAGCGCCGTCCCGGCATGGTGCGCCCGGTGAACTCATCGACGATGACGACCTCACCGTCGGCGATGATGTATTCGATGTTCTTGGTATAGAGGGCGTGGGCCCGCAGGGCCGCGTTCATGTGGTGCATGAGCGCGACGTTGTTGGCGTCGTAGAGCGACTCGTCCTCGGCCAGCAGACCGGCCTCGCGCATCAGGGTCTCGACCTTCTGATGGCCCTCCTCGGTGAGATGAACCTGCTTGTTCTTCTCTTCCTTGGAGTAGTCGCCGGGGCCTTCTTCTTCTTCCTGCTCGGTCAGGTGCTGGACCAGCTTGTCGACGCGCTGGGAGGTCTCGGGGTCATCGTCGGTCGGACCGGAGATGATCAGCGGTGTACGCGCCTCGTCGATCAGGATCGAGTCGACCTCGTCGATGATGCAGTAGTTGAGTTTGCGCTGAACCCGGTCCTCCGGAGTGAAGGCCATGTTATCGCGCAGATAATCGAAGCCGAATTCGTTGTTGGTACCGTAGGTGATGTCGCAGGCATAGGCCGCACGCTTGGCTTCGGTATCCTGGCCGGAATAGATCACGCCCACGCTCAGGCCGAGGAAGCGGTACAGCCGGCCCATCCATTCGGCATCGCGCGAGGCGAGATAGTCGTTGACCGTGATGATGTGCACGCCCTTGCCCTCGAGCGCGTTCAGGTAGGTGGTGAGCGTGGCGACCAGGGTCTTGCCCTCACCGGTCTTCATCTCGGCGATCTTGCCCTGGTGCAGCACCTGGCCGCCGACCAGTTGCACATCGAAATGGCGCATGCCCAGCACCCGCTTGGCCCCCTCGCGCACGACGGCAAAGGCGTCCTCGAGCAGATCGTCGAGGCTCGCTCCGGCGGCCAGCCGCTGGCGGAACTCCTCGGTCTTGGCCGTCAGCTCCTCGTCCGATACCCCTTCGAAATCGGCCTCACGGGCGTTGATGGCGTCGACGACCTTGCGCATGCGCTTGACCACGCGCTGGTTGCGACTGCCGATCAGTTTGGTCAGGAAATTGCTCATGAACCCTCGTGGTCTGGCCCGGCCGGCGGCCGACGGGTGGCCGGCAAAAGCCGGATGATAACGCAGCCGGTGCATCGCTTTAAGACACGGGCGGCTCGCGAGGCGCAAGCGCGCCGCGCCGGACGGCGAAAACCACCCGCCCTGGCCGATCCGAACTGCTACGATTAGCGCTAAACGATCACTACAACATCAGGACATGGGGTCGGCACCGCAATCAATCCAGTCCCTGCTGCACATCGCCGCACCGGACATGGCCGACATCCTGGGACGGGCTCGTTTTCTCGCCCGTATTCGCGCCGCGTTACTGGATATCCTGCCGGAAGCGGCGGCGCCGCACATACAGGTCGCAGCCTACGAGGGGTATCACCTGCGGCTTCACGTGGCCAGCGCGGCCTGGGCAACCCGTCTTCGCTACATGGAGAATCAGCTCACGCGCGCGCTGGCCCAGCGCATGCGGCTTCAGGTCAATGGCATCCGCATCAAGGTTCGCCCGGTCAATCTGGGGCCGTTCCAGCCGGTCAAACGTGCTCGTTATCTATCGATCGACACACGCAGACACCTGGAACAAACCGCAGCCTATATCGATGATCGCTCGCTGGCCGAGGCCATGCGGCGACTGGCGGCCGCCGGGCGCACCGAAAAACACGACTGATTCACCGCCTTGCCCGACACAATCAGGCACTGGCGCGCTCCGGCGCATCCGTGAGACGCGCTGTGCCCTGATCCAACTGATACACCCGGGTAGAACGCTCGGTGAGCGCCGCCCTATGCGAAACGGCCAGCACCGTATAATCCTTGCCGAGATCGGCGAGCGTAGCGCTGACGGCGGCCTCGGTATCCGGATCGAGCGCGCTGGTCGCCTCGTCCAGAATCAGAAGACGGGGCTGATGAACCAATGCGCGCGCAATCACGATACGTTGGCGCTGCCCACCGGATAGACGGCCGCCATGTTCTCCGACATTCGTATAAATGCCTTCCGACAAACCGCGTATGAAACTCCAGGCGCCTGCCTGCTTCAACGCTTGGATCGCGGCCTCCTCGGACAGACTCTCGTCGCCGACCACGACGTTGTTGTAGATCGTGTCGTGCAACAGGATCGTGTCCTGCGGCACATAGCCGATCATGGAACGCCAGGCTCGGATATCGATCTCGTCGATCGGCACGCCATCGATCAGAATGCGGCCCTCGGTGCAGCGCAGCAGCCCGATGATCAGATCCACCAGCGTCGTTTTGCCGGCGCCGGAAAAACCGATCAGCGTGGTGAACTCGCCTGCCGGGATTTCCAGCTCCACTTCGCGCAACACGGAACGGCCCTCGTAGCCGAAGCTTACGCGCTCTACTGTGACACCTTGCTCAAGCGTCGGCTGGCGATCGCCGAATACTGCTTCACGGGCCGCGCGGGCCTCGTCGATCTGCTCATTCATAGCCCAGTAGAACGCTTCCCGGGAGACCAGCTTCTGATATTCCTGCTGAAGCTTGCTCAGACGCGTCAACATTCGGGCCAGCACGATAGTCATCACCATGATCTCGGACAGCTGCAGTTTCCAGATCAGTAGCGAGGCACCCACCCCTCCGACGAGAACGACACCGATCAGAAGCTCCTGCAACGCTTTGAGCGCCTCCTGAGCCATCACGCGGGTTCTCAATGCGCTGTTGAGCTCGTGTGTCTGACGCTCCAGCATTCGATCGATCTGGCCCTCTCGCGCCATCGACTTGAGTGGCTTGAGCGAAGCCAGCGAGTCGGTCAACAAGGCCATCAGCTGCTGGAAAGAATTGCTCTGGCGGCCGCCGGCCTCGCGCGAGATCGACACCATGATCTTCAGCAGGCCAAATATCCCCGCGCCAATGATCATCGCCAGCACGGCGATCTTCCAGTTGATCAACAGGGCGATCAGCAGGAACACCGTCGACTGAGATGTGAGCGACGCCAGATTGGCTACGCTCTGAAACGCGTCCGCGCTGTTCGAGGCCTCGGTCGAAATCGTGTTCGACAATCTGCCGGTACGCTGACCGAGAAAGTATTCCCAGCGCGAGGAGGACAACGCCCGCAGGAAATTCAGCCGCCCTTCGGTGGCGATTGCAGCAACGGTATAGCCGACCTGCCGATAGGCGACCAGCGTCAGCACGGCCTTAAACACCAGCCCAGCGAGCACGATGCCAATCATCGTGCCAATAGTCGGATTGATCGATAGCCAGTGCAGGCCCTGCGTGAGGAAATCCTGAGTCTTGGCATCGACCATGTGCGACTGGTTGCCAGTGGCGATCGTGAGCACCGGCAGCAGTGTCGACAGGCTCAGGCCCTCGGCAAGACTGGCCACTACCAGAAAGGCCCAGACCATCAGGCACTGCCCCGGGTAGCGTTTGAAGAGGTCTTTAATCAGCTGCACAAAATCAACTCACTCATGCGACGCATGTATTATGCATGTACTTTGGTCGCCGCGGTAGCGCCCGGGTTGCTCTTTCAACAGCGTGATAGTTTAGAGCTTGGCGCCGTTTCGTACGAGTCGGCGCCAAGGGCTGCTTCGCGGCAAGAGGAGGCGTAGCGCGTGCCGCACCGGCATTCGACGAAAGTATTCACCATGGCCTTGGCCAGTGCCTTCACATCGCCGACAGGCACCAGCGGCCCGTAACGTCCGCCCTCTAAGATTTCCAAAAGCCCGGTCGGACAATTCGTGGCTACGACGGGGTAGCCACAGGCCAGAGCCTAGATCAGTACAACCGACAAGGCTTCGAACTCGGAGACCGATACGAATATGAGGTGGACCCCGTGAACTGGAAAGCCCATATTCGCCCCCGCGGCGCTCGCGCCCCGGCCTTTGATATGAGCCGGCGTTGCAGCGGTTACCGTGCCTGCGTCCCCCCATGGGCAGACCAAACGCGAGAGGCCGCAATCGCTAGCGACTGCGCAAATCCCGCCAGACCTGTCGTGCCTGCTCGACCGGACTCGCCGGGTTCCAGCCCGCGCGCACCAGTTGGCCGCGCAGATAATCGAATTCGGACAACAGGGGGCCCAGATCGGTCACCGCCGCCTGGATGTCCGCCCATCTTTCGACAAACTCCGCATCGTCAAGCCGCAATTCGTCGTTAGCCACCTTGTTGAGCAGGGTGTAGCCTTCGGCGGTCCAGCGGTTGACCTGTGGATCGGCCCACAGATCATCGCGCGTGAAACGCGTGCTGGGCTTGTCCTTCTGCAGGAACTGGGTGGCATATTCCTCGATGCCGGCGCGCTCGCCCTCGCCCAGTGGCAACCCCAGATCGCGGGCAACCCGCGCCAGCTGGGCTTCCGGTTCGGCCATCATTCGGTCGAAGTCCACCACCGCACAGGGGCGCTCCATGACGGTGCGGAAATACGGGACGACGTTAACCAGCCACTCGAGATCGGACCACGCCTGGCGCCCACGCTGCGGGTTGATCTTGGCTCGCGAGCGCGCCACCGACAGCGGATTGCGAAGCGCCACGAGATAGCGCACGTCCAGATCGAGCGCTTCGTGCACACGCGCCCAGAACGGCAGTGTGCGCAAAGTGCGTGCGTACTTGTAGCCCCAGAGCGGCGCTCCGCCGAAGCGCGGCCCCCACACCCCGGCGGCTTCGGCAACGAGCGACTGCACGGCCGGTGTCTGCCATTCCGAATCATCGATGAGCCGCAGGCTGTGCCCGCGAATGTCGAGCCGGTTCTTGAGCTTCTTGGCAATGGCCAGACAATCCAGATCTTCGAAAAAACCGGTCGGATTCTTGCCGCTGCCCGCGCGCAGCTTATCGCCGAGATCGACGCCGAGCGCAGCCAACGCCGCGCGTGATCGCGCTGGTACCGCTACGGCCCGGCGCCAAGCACCACGACCACGGTCGAGCGCTCCGGATCCGGCGGCGGCACTACCGCCCCGGTTGCTTCGCCCGGTCGGATCGTCTCAGACATCCCGGCGCACTTCCCCGGCCAGCCGCCCCTTGAGCCGACGAATACCGGCACGCAGGCGATCGTTGATCACCACGATGAACACCTTGCGATACATGCCCTCGGGGCAGGTGATCTCGCGCACACCGTGCCAGGAGCGTTCCTGGCGCTGGAACAGCAGGCTGTAGTTGCCGATGCTCTCGCCGGCGAATGCCTGATCGAAGTCTTCGAACTCGGGCGCCGACTTGCGGCTGAAGCGTCCATGGTCGTCGAGAATGACGGTATCGCCGCCCCACTCCGGCTTCCAGGCATCCGGCGGGCTGAAATAGAAGATATGGGAACCCAGCTTGCGCGTGGCATCACAATGCGGCGACACGGAGCTGCCCGTGGGCGCATAGTGCCAATGGAAATTGAGCTGGAAGCGGCCGCGGCCGAACATGCGCTTGATAAACGCATGATATTGTTCACTCTTCAGTTCCGAGACGAACTGATGCCAGGCCGGATCAACATCCAGGCTTTCATCATATTCCAGCGCGTAGCGATCATGGGGCTTCTGCCCATGCGAACGTTTCACGCCGAAGCTGGGCACCATCTGATCGACCGTGGGCAGGGTCTCGTACAGCTTCTCGTAGGCCGCGTCGGTCAACAGCGCGGCCGGGTTGATCCACGGATAGGGATACGCGTTCTGGAACTCGTCGGTCTCGATCTGAGCCAACCGTTCGAAGTCAAGATATTGCATCGCTTACACGCCAAGTCGTGTCAGGGGGAGGAAAGAATAAGGCCGCGTCCAGAACGCATTCAATTCGCGAACATCGCCTGGATACGGGCCACGGTCGCGGCCATGTCTTGCGGCACGGCGGCCGGGTGCGCCGCATCGGCCAAGCCGGCCTGTCGGAGAGTGGCATGAAACGCCGCAAAATCGCGACGCGGCTTCAGCCAGCCCGAATACACCAGACGGTCATGCACGCGCCCGACCCAGCCCGACGCGGCGCCTCACTCGCTTTCGGGCCGGCCATTCGAATAATCGTACCGGCCGGCCGGTCGCCGCCGCCTCGGCTGGCAGCGACGCACTGTCACCGGTCACGATGAATCGATCCGCCAGGGCGAGGAACGCGGCATAGGGATTGTCGTCATCATCCGGCTGCCAACGATAGATCTCGGCTGGCGAATCGATCGCGCCCATCAGTGCCTCGGCAGCGGCAGTCGGGGTACGCCGGCTGGTCGTGATGAGCAGGCTGCCCCCCAGCTCGCGCGCTGCGGCATCGGCTTCGCGGCCGAGGCGCGCGCCGGTTTGCGCATCCAGGGTGTAACTTGAGCTGTTGCCGCCGACGAGCACCGCAATCCACGGCCGTGGCAATGCCGCCAGTCGCTCTCGCCAGCGCGTCGGCCGCCTCGGCCTGGCGCGCGGGATCGACCACGTTGAGCGGCAGCGTGTTGCGCAGCACGTTCGGGGCATCCGGCACTCGGAACTGGGCCAGCGTGACCACCAGATCGAAATGGTGCAGTGGCATCTGCGCATGCAGCAGATGCACGAGCTTCGTGCGCCCCCCCGACTGCTTCTTGATCCAGCGCGCGACCGGGGCCGAGCGGCGCGAGGCCGCGATCACCAGATCCGGCCACGGCGGTCGCAGCGCGTCGGCGGCACGGTCGAGAGTGAAGGCACGAGCGCCGATGATCGGGTTGGGCAGATAATTGAGTACGTTCCACGACAGTTGCCGCGTCTCGTAGGGCCAGCCGAGCGCTTCGGCCAGCGCGATCATCTGGGCGTTCCCGCCGGCGCCCTCGCCCAGCAGCACCCAGACGCGCGGCGGCCTGGCCGACGGCACGCTAGCCGGCACGAACGGCTGCGATCGGCTCGGCATCCACGTCCACGACCCGCCCGTGAGGATCAGGCAGACGCAGCATCGCGCGGATACGTCGTGCCAGCCATTCGGTTTCGTGCCAGGCTGGCGGGCGCCATGACTCCAGCGCGTCGTCGAGCATTCGCGCCACGCCATGCGCGACCAATGCTTCGTGCAGCGCGGCCATGTCACGGCGTGGCAGGAAGACGCGGCGATCCACCAGCCGGGCGCAGGCGTACTGCAGGCCCTCCTGCGGCCGACGGGAGCCGCGCGCATTGAAGCGGTCGCGCTCGGCCTGCGCAGCCACCCAGTCGGCGACGCGGCGGCGCAGATTGGGCGCGGCCTCCGGCAGCGGTGCGATGTAGACGGGCTTGCCGGTGGCCACGGCCTCCGCGATCATCGATTCGGACTCGCCGGTGACGACCAGAATATCGGCCGCGGCCAGATAGCCGAGATATGGGTTATCGGCCTGTCCTGCCGGCTGCCAGGGTACGAACTGCGATGGCTCGCCAAGCCGGTCGCTTATCGCCTCGGCCGCTTCGGGCCGCGTGCGACGACTGGTCAACACCGCCAGGGCGCCATTGGCCGCTCTCGGTCTGTGACTGAATCCGTCCGGCGAGCTCGCCCGCGGTGGCCGCATCGAGCGCATGCTGCGCGTTGTCGCCGCCGACCAGCCAGACCACGCGCGGCCTCCGATCGCTCGGGAACAGATCGGGCCAACGCTCGCGTGCAGCCGCCAACTGATTGGCGGCGACCTTGTTCGGCGGCAGGATGGTCTCGATCTGGCGCGGATTGGGCGGCACGCGGAAATGAGCGCAGACCACGGCGATATCCTGGGTCTCGCCAACGCGCCCGCCACGACGGCCCATCAGAACCAGCCGGGAGACTGCCTGACTGCGCTTGTGCACGGCTCGGGCCGCGACCGCCGGCAACCAGCCGGATGCCACGATCACGTCAGGCCACGGGGCAGTCAGATCGCCGGGCCATACCGACGGACTGCCGAGGCCTATCGCGTCGCGTGCCATCGCCAGACCGTAGCGCAGCGGCGCCCGTACGATCTCTTTCTGCTCGACCTGCCAGCCCAGCGCTTCGGCCAGACCCAGTGTCTGGCTGCGATGACCGGTCTTGTAGTGCAGCAGAGCCCATACCCGCGGAGTGGTCGACAACAAGGCACCGCCCGACCATCGCCAGACCTTCGCGCCTCGCGCGATGCGCGGTTTGCGTACGACCAGACGCCAATGCCGGGTCGGCGCGCGCCGGCCGGCGGCCTCAAGCTGCTGATACCACCAGATTTGATCGGCCGGGGTCGCACGATGGGTGCTGTCGTCCATCGTCACCGCCACGATCACCGCACGCCGGGCCTGCGCGAACAGCGAATCCAGCACCCAGGCGACATCCGGGTCAGGCAACTGCGCGAGCCCGTCCGCGGCCACGATATCCACAGGCTCGCGTTCCGCACCGTTCGCCAGATCCTCCGGGCGTGCCACGGTGCGCGGAATATCGCCAAGCGGCGACAGGCTTTCGGCCCGATCATATCCGTAGTAGGCCATCGAGCGGGCGTCGGCGTCTTCGATCAGACGCTTGAAGTCAGCCAGGCGGCAGGCGGAAGGGCTCTCGAAACGCCGCTGCGACGCACGCGCGGCGAAATCCGGCGTCGGATGGCGCGGCGCCGAAGACCTGGAAACCCGCGGCATCGGCTTCGCGCTCGATGCTCGACCAGATCTCGCCGGCCGGATTCGCCCGGTAGACGAAGTCCTGCGGTGTCGGTCTCCAGGGTTGGCTGTGGATGGTGGTGTAGTGCACCAGATGCGACTCGCCCGGCACGTACTCCGCGTCTCGGGCGTTCCAGCCATTGTCCAGATCCCCCCACAGACCGGCATCACGCATGCGCTTTTCCAACTCGCGATTGCCGATCTTGCGGGCCGTGCGCCCGTTCCACAGATCAATCATCTTGCCGCAGTCGATCAACATGACCGAGGTATCGCGGTCGTTGATCGACAGCACGCCCGCATCCCCCATGTCCAGATCGAACAATTCCGCCGGATCACGGAGATAGATCTGGTCCGTATCGTTGTAGATCGCCCGGCCGCTACCGCCGGCGAGTTCGGGAATCATGAAGCGATAGTTGGTGAAACCGGTCAACCAGAGCCGGCGCTCGAAGCCGGTGAAATCCTTCATCAGGTGGATTTCATAAGTGCGCGACGGATCGCGGACCCGCTCGACTGACCAGACAAACGCGCGTTCGGCGCGGAACTGCACGGCTTCGGTGCCCAGAAAAATGCGCACCGGCGGCTTGTCGCTGGGCGTCACACCGGGTTTCGGCGGCAGCTTCAAGCACAGTGGACGCGTCTGCGTCGATTCTGCGTGACGCAGATCGCCTGCCAGAAACGTTTCCACCACCCGCTTGGTTCGAATCGCCACGCTCGCTCCCTCTGAAACCCGATTCCTGTATCTATTATGGCGCAGCCCAGTCAGGGCGTGTCTAAGCGTGCTGCTGATCCACGGTCTTCGGCCACCGCCGTTTCAGACAGAGCCACTGATCGGGATGCCGCGCAATCTTGCTTTCGAAAAGCTCGTTGATCTGGCGGCTCATATCAAGGACCGTCTCATCGCGGCTCATGCCGGCCTGGCTGGCCGTGATCGGCGGGTGGATGTTCACCCGAAACCGCCCGCCGGGCAGACGCTCGGCCAGCACCGGCACCAGATCGCAGTCGAAACGCAATGCCAGACGCGCCGGGGCGGTGTTGGTCATGGCCGGGTGCCCGAAGAAAGACACCGCCTCGCCGTTGTCGAGGCGTGTATCCACGGTCAGGCCAATCGACTCGCCGCGCGACAATGAACGCATGAACATGCGCATGCCGCCATCACGCGAGACCAGGCGATTGGCGAATGCCCCGCGCAGACGATTGAGCGCCCGATCGACATAAGGATTCTGTTCCGGCGCATAGATCACAGGCAGCGGCACATCGTAATAGCGCCCGATCAACGGGGTGAGCTGCCACGGACCATAATGCGCGGTCACGAACACGCTCGGTCGATCGCGGCGCGGCCTGTTGGCGCCGGGCATCACCTTGAACTCGATACGCTCGTCACGATGGCGCCATAGACGATCGAGATTAGCCAACTCGGCCATCGCGATCCCGACATTGGCAAACGAGGCCCGCGTGATCCGGTCGAGCTTTTCGCTTCCCGCATGGGGAAACACGATGCGCAGATTACGCCGCACCTTGTCGACGCGTGGCGACAAGTGACCGAACACCTCGCCAAGCACGGCGCCGAGCGAGAACGCGGCTTTCAACGGGAGTACGCGCAGCAGTCCGATGAGGCTCTTGAGCACTGCGGCCTCGGTCCACCACATCAATCGTCGACGCCATGCAGTGACTTCGTGACTGCGGCGCCCCGAAAAGTAGAATCGCGCCATGGATCATCCCCTCATCGATCGATTGCTCTTATTGTCTTGCCGGACGTCCGACGCCTATCGATCTAATCGGCCGCCGCCCGGTAACGCTCCTCCCACGCCCGCTGATTGGCCATCGCGTCACGGAAATAGGCGGTGCGCTTGAGTGCGGCAATCATCGCGCGCGACACGGCACGACCCGGCAACCCCATGGGCCGCTCGATATCGAACAGCAGCACGGCGCGCTCGCCATCGGTCTTGTTCCAGACCTCGTGCCGATAGGTGTCATCGAAGAAGAACATGCCGCCTTCCTTCCAATGGCAGTCTACGTCCTCAACCTGAATCAGACATGGCTCGGGCGAATCGGGCACTCGCAGCCCGATATGACAGCGCACCAGCCCCTTGGTCACACCGCGATGTCGCGGAATATGCTTGCCCGGCCCGAGAATAGAAAAGAAGGCGTTGGATAGCCCCGGAATCTGATCGAGCGCGGCCGAGGTAGCAGGACACAGTTTGCGGCCGAACTCCATGCGTTCGCCGAACCCGTGCAGCCAGAACGTCTTCCACTGATCGTCCGTGGAGATGCGTGACTGGTCCGGACTGATCTCCTGGAAACTCGGCAGCGCGTTGCGGCGCTCGAGCAGCTGATCGAGTTCGTCGCGCATGGCCGTCCATTGCAGGCGCACGCCTTCGGCCCAGGGAAACAAGCGCATTGTCGAGCACAGGCTCGTCAGGAATTTTCGACTGCGCGGAGAGAAAATCCATCAGCGTGCCGCGGAACAGCTTCTTGCCGAAACGCTTGACGGTCTTGCGTCGAAACCCGGCGATACCGGACGAATCAGCACTCATAGTAGCCTCGCTGTTGTAGCCGAAATGCGCGTTCAAGCATCGGTTGTCCGACCTCGCCCGGCCAGCACTCGACTATAGACGGAAAACGGTAGCAATCGCAGTATATTGGCGGCAAATACCAGGCTCGCCGGGCCTCGCCAGTGGCGCCGACGGGCGATTATAGCCGTGGCCATTCGTGCCGTGGCGACATCCATCGGCATGCGCATTCGGCGTTTGTTCGAATCCGGTTTGGCCACGAACCCCGGTTCGAGCAATGTGACGTCGATTCCAGTTTGACGCAGATCGATAGCCAGACTTTCCATGAAGTTCGCGACCCCGGCCTTGGCTGCCGAGTACGCCGCTCCGGTCGGCAGGCCCCGCATGGCGGCCAGACTCCCCATGGCCACCAGGTGGCCACGGTCCGCCGCCAGCATGTCCTCGATCACCACGCCCACGGCATTGGCCGTGCCGATCAGATTGAGCCGAATCGTGTCTTCCACCGTCTGCGCATCGTAGTTCGCGACCCGGGTGGGCGTGCCGCCGCCGGCATTGGCAACCAGGCGGGTGATGGGGCCGAACTCTGACCGGATCCGATCCACGGCCGCCGCCAACGCGACACGATCGGTTACGTCTGCCGTCACGGCCATGGCGCGCCCGCCGGCGGCCGCGATCCGGGCGACCAGCTCGTCCAACTCGGGCTGGCGACGCGCAACGACAGCCACTGCCTCGCCACGACGCGCCAGTTCCAGCGCGAGATTATAGCCGATGCCCTGCGATGCGCCCGTTATGAGCGTCACTTCAGGCGCGTGAGGGTCGGACGAGTTCATGGTCGTTCAAACCGGCAATCAATGCCCAAGGCCGGCGGCTGCAGGCGCAACACGAGCCGCTACACCGCCTTGGCCAGCGGCGGCGCGCCGATATCCTTGAAAGCGGTCACGATGTGGTCGATCTGCTCGCGGCTGTGCGCGGCGCTGAGGCTCGCACGAATCAGACACTTGCCGCCCGGAGTGGCCGGCGGCAGCATCAGATTGACGTATACGCCGCGATCCAGCAGCCCCTGCCAGAAGCCGAGCGCCGTCTCGCGCGAGTCGAACACCGCCGCCACCACCGGGCCCGGGGCCGCTGCCAGCGTAAAGCCGGCGCGTGACAACCCGCGGTGCAGGCGATTGGCGTTGTCCCAGATACGATCGCGCAGGCTATCATCCTCGCGCAGGCGCGCCAGTGCTGCACGCACCGAGGCGATCACCGACGGCACCGGTGACGCCGTGAAGATGTACGGCCGACTGGCATAACGGATCATGTCGAGCTCGGGATGCGGGCTCACGCAGAAACCACCGGCCGCCCCCAGGCTCTTGCTGAAGGTGCCGACCACGAAGTCGACCTGATCGGCATGACGCCGGCCGCTTCGACCACGCCACGGCCACGCTCGCCCACGATGCCCATCGAATGCGCCTCGTCGACCATGATCGCCGCGCCATGCTTCCTGACCACGGCTACGATCTCGGCCAACGGCGCCATATCGCCGAGCATGCTGTAGATGCCCTCGACCACCACCAGCGTGTGCCGCGCGGCGTCGCCGAGGCGGCCCAGCCGCTTGTCCAGGTCGGCCGGGTCGTTGTGCTTGAAAAGCAGCGTCTTGGCACCGCCGAGCTTGAGTCCATCGTAGATGCTGGCGTGGCAGTCCGCATCCAGCATCACGGTATCGCGCGGACCGGCCAGCGCGGCCAGCATGCCGAGATTGGCCTGATAGCCGGTCGAAAAGACGACCGCGTGGCCGACACCGTAGAAATCGGCCAGCTCGGCCTCGAGCGCCATATGGCCATCGTAGGACCCGTTGGCCATGCGCGAGCCGGTGGTGCCGGTACCCTGAGAGCGCACGGCCGCGACCGCGGCTTCGACACAGTCGTCGTCGAAGGTCAGGCCGAGATAGTTGTTGGTGCCGGCCAGAATCATGCGACGGCCGCCGATCACCCCTTCGGTGGCTGAGATGATGCGCTCGATCGGCACGCCCAGCGGGTCGATGCCGGAGGCTTCGATATCGCGACGTACGCGCGCGATGGGCTCGAACTTATCGAACAGACTCAGGCGTCCAGGCTGTCGTTCATCGCCTTGACCAGATCGTCCATCGTCTCGACGTCCGGCAGGAAGTTCATCGGAATGGAGGCGTCCAGCCGATCCTCGAGCTCCATCAGCACTTCCATCACCTGCACTGAATCCAGACCCAGATCGTCCACCAGCCTGGTCTGTGGCTCGATCTTGGCGCCCGCGGGCACGTAGGACACGAGCAATTCGTTCAGATGGGCGTAGATTTCGTCGTAGCGGTTGCTCATCGTTTGATCCGTTCTCGGCCAAGACGCCGGCCCAGTCGCAGGTAGCGGCCAGACCGGCTCGCAAATCCAGCCGCGGCTGCCAGTCGATCATGCCAGCCAGCGATGCATTATCGGCCACCCAGTCGGCATGGCGCAGCTCACGCAGCTTGCCCGACGTGAACATCGGCGCCTGACGCGCCAGGCGCGCCCAGCCCGTGTTCAGCGCGGCGGTGGCCCGCATCGCGCTCGCAGGCAGCACGAGCCGCCGGATGGGCGCGCCGCGCAGCGCCTCGGCCGTAGCCACGACCTCGTCCCAGCTGTAGCCTCCGACATGGCCATCATGAATCTCATGGATCCCGCTCGCACGGGCACCGCCATCGACCCAGGCCACGATCGCTGCCGCAAGATCATGCACATGGATCAGGGAGACCCGCGCCTGGGGGTTGCCGGGAATGGGCGCGAAGCCGCGCCCCATGGCATCGAACAACGGAGCGAGCTCGCGATCGCCGGGACCATAGACCGCCGGTGGACGCAAAACGAAGGCTGGCGCCGGGGCATCGGACTCGGCCAGCAGACATTCCATGGTGCGTTTGGTCATCGCGTAGTGCGACAACGCGGGTTCCCGCGCGGCGAGCGAGGACAAAGCCAGCACCGGGCATCCGGCCCGACGTGCGGCCGCGAACAGGCGCGCACTGCCGGCCACGTTGACCTCCGCGAAATCGCGATACGTGATGCCGCGAACCTGTCCAGCACAATGCACCAATGCATCCACGCGACACACGAGTTCGGCCAGCCGATCCGGATTCGACAGATCGCCGCGAATCGGCACGGCGCCCATCGCCCGAACCGCCCCTGCCGCTTCAGGCGAGCGCACCAAAGCGTGGACACGATGCCCGGTGGCGAGCAGAGCGCCGACGGCGGCGCGACCGATGAAACCGGTGGCGCCAGTGACTGCAACGACCGCCACGAAGGGCCTAGCCGGCCTGTCGACCGCTTTCGACAGCGGCCGTCTCGTCGGACGAAGCCGTCTTCGACTGCCGGCTCTGCAGCCGCTCGGCCAGCCGCTGAATATAGTCGCGACGCGCTCCGGCGCGCGACAGTTTGCCCGACGACGTGCGCGGCAGCGTATGCGGCGCCACGGCTTCGACCAGACATTCGACGCCGCACTCGCGACGCATCAGCCCCTCAAGCCGCTTGATCAGCGACTCGCGGGCCGAGCGATCGCGCACGCGACACTGGATCACCAGCACCGCACCGTCGCTGCCGGACTCCGAGGGTGCTGCAAAGGCCAGCGCATCGCCCGGGCGCAGCTCGGGCTGGGATTCAGCCAGCCACTCGAGATCCTGCGGCCAGATGTTGCGGCCGTTGACGATGATCAGGTCCTTGGCACGACCGGTAATCACGACGCGACGCCCGATGCGATAACCCAGGTCCCCGGTATTGAGCCAGCCATCTTCAGACAGCACGCGCGCACTCTCCTCCGGCCGCTCGAAGTAGCCGGACATCACGCTCGGACCGCGCACATGCACGGTGCCGACCTGACGCTCGCCAAGCGCATGACCCGCTTCGTCGCGGATTTCGAAATTGTATTCGGGCAGCACCTCGCCGCACTCGACGAAGCGCGCCGCACGCTGCGCGCTGTCGGCGGCGACCGGCTCGGCAGCACCGGATTCAGCCAACGCCTCGGCATCAACGTGATCGACCGCCAGGCCCTGATCGAGCGGTGCGAAACTGATAGCCAGCGAGCATTCGGCCATGCCGTAGCACGCCACGAACGCCCGACGATCGAACTTGGCCGGCGCCAGCGTATCGGCGAACCGATCCAGCGAATCCGGACGAATGGTTTCCGCACCGGCACCGGCAATACGCCAGCTCGACAGGTCGAAATCGTCGGCATTGTGACGAATGCGACGCGAACAGAGCTCGTAGCCGAACGAGGGGCTGAACGAAATCGTGCCGCGATTACGGCTGATCAGCGACAGCCACTGACGCGGGCGCATCGCGAATTCACGGGTTGCCAGGTAATCGACCGAACGCTGCGAGGTCAGCGCTGCAAGCATGAAGCCGACCAGCCCCATATCGTGATACAGCGGCAGCCAGGACACCAGACGATCATCGGCGCGCATCTGCACGCCGAGCTCCAGAATGCTGGACAGATTCTGCATGACCTGGGCCTGGGAGATCACCACGCCACGCGGGAACTGCGTGCTTCCGGAGGTGTACTGCAGATACGCGGTGCGCGTGACGTCCTGCGCCGGCCACTCGACCTCGGCCGGCGGCAGCTCGTCCAGCGACTCGTAGCTGCCGAGATAAGACAATGTCATCCCTTCGGCGGCCGACTCGAGAAAACTCATGAACCCTTCGGGAGCCAGAGCCACATCGGCGTGACAACCCAGCAGCAGCGAACGCAACTGACGGGTATAGGCATCCCGGCTGCCCAGACCCACGATCACCGGCAGCGGCACGGGCACATAGCCAGCGTACTGACAGGCGAAGAAACACACCATGAAACCCGGCACCGTATCGGCGACGAGCGCCACGCGGGCACCCTCACCCAGATTGAGCGACATCAATCGCTGCGCGGTATCGCGCGCACGGCGGCGCAGATCGGCATAGCTGAGCACGTGGGCCAACTCACCACGGCCGGTGTAGAAATTGAAGCCCGTCTCACCTTCGCCCGCATAGTCGAGCGCGTCTCCCAGCGAGGCGAAATCGCCCCGACGCATCGATAGCCAGTGTTCCGTGGGCGTTGGCTTGATCATCGATTTACCTGTTTTCTGAACGAACGTGGGGCAACCACAAACGTTAGTGGCGTTGTCATATCGCAAGCATGGGACGGGACGGCCCACGTCGGCATCATGGCCGACGCCGATCGCCCGGCGAGATTACTCGACGGGCCCGCAGCTTGGCCGGCAGACACTCCAACCGACGCATAAATTGTCGAGAACCGCACCGGCACACAGCCTGAACGGCTCGGCCCCCGATCGATCATTGTTGCACGTGCCATCAATCCTGAAATTTTACTGCAAACCGGCAGCTTTTGCACTAGGGATGAAGCTGCGCCCGGCTTGTTGACGGGCGAATTCAGACATGCCGCCGCCGGTGAAGCACCGACGGCAGGGTCTACGCCCGCCGACTGCGCGCGCATGCTGCCAGAACGAGCGTGTACGTTTCGTTAAGATCAGACCAACGACATATGCGAATACCGTTAGCGCTGCCGGTGACTCTCGCCTGCATTGGTCGCTGGACACGGTCCTGGCGTATATTGCCCGCGCGAGACCGACCGGGACCAACTCCATGGCAGCTACCGAACAACCCTCCGCCGTCAAGATCACGCCAATCGCATCGACCCGTGATCTCAAGCGCTTCATCCGCCTGCCGCACGACATCTATGCCGATCGCGCCGAATGGCGCGCGCCGCTGCATGTTGAACGACGCATGCATCTGTCGGAAAAGCACAATCCCGCGTTCGAGCATCTGGACTGGCGGGCATGGCTCGCCTGGATCGACGGACGGCCGGTCGGCCGCATCACCGCCCAGATCGACCAACTGCGCGAACGCGAACACGGCGATCGCGTGGGCTATTTCGGCATGCTGGACGCAATCGACGACGCGCGGGTTTTCGCCGGCCTGCTCGCGACCGCCGAAGCCTGGCTGGCCGAGCGCGGCATGGACGCCGTGCACGGCCCGTTCAACCTGACCATCAACGATGAGTGCGGGCTGCTGGTGGACGGCTTCGATACCCCGCCCATGATGATGATGGGCCACGGTCGCGACTATTACGCGCCCCACGTGGAAGCCGAGGGCTACACCAAGGCCGTGGACATGCTGGCCTACTGGATCGATCTCGCCTTCGAACACCCCAAGGCGATGCAGCGCCTGTTGTCGCGCTATGAATCCCGCATGCGC
Source organism: uncultured Gammaproteobacteria bacterium (assembly GCA_963835375.1). Lineage (GTDB taxonomy): Bacteria > Pseudomonadota > Gammaproteobacteria > Nevskiales > Salinisphaeraceae > Salinisphaera. The sequence continues at coordinate 383,955 of CAWIGB010000012.1, read as the reverse complement.
ATCCGGCCGATCGATCGTTCACGCTACACCGAGGAGCTGGACACGCTGCGCGACATCTTCAACGACGCATGGGCCAACAACTGGGGCTTCGTACCGTTCACGGAGGCCGAATTCCGCGACATGGGCAATACGCTCAAACTGCTGATCGCCGACGATCTGGTGCAGATCGCCGAGGTGAACGGCACGCCGGCCGCCTTCATCGTCGGCCTGCCCAACCTCAACGAGGCCGCGCGCGATCTCGACGGGCGCCTGTCGCCGCTCGGCGTGGCGAAGCTGCTATGGCGGCTCAAGGCGCGCTTCCCGCAGACCTCTCGCGTGCCGTTGATGGGGGTGCGCCAGGCCTACCAGGACGGTCCGCTCGGTGCCGCGCTGGCGTTCGGCGTCATCGCCGCAATGCAGGCCAGCCTGCGCAAGCACGGGGCAAGCGGCTGCGAACTGTCGTGGATCCTGGAAGACAACAAGGGGATGCGTGACATCATCGAGCGGCTGGGCGCAACGGCCTACAAGACCTACCGGATCTATCGGAAAACGCTGTGACCCCGCCCTGCGCGAAGGATCGCGGCTGGGTCGCCGTCGTTCTCGCCGGCGACCGCGGCCCGGACGATCCCGTGGCCCGCGAGACCGGCGCGCGCTGCAAGGCCATGTCCGATGTCGCCGGACGCCCCTTGCTGGGCCGGGTGCTGGATACGCTGGGCCACTGCGAGGACATCGCCGAATGCCGCGTCGTCGGACCCGACGCCGCGATCGTCGATGCCAACCCGGCATTGGGCGAATTGATCGCAGCGGCTGACGCCCGCTGGATCGCACCCGGCCCCTCGCCGGTCGCCAGCGCCCTGGCCGCTCTGGACACGATCCCGGCCGGATGCCCGGTGCTGATCACTACCGCCGACCATGCACTGCTCACCCCCCGCATGGTCGCCACCATGTGCCGAGCGGGCGACGATCTCGACCTCGGCGTCGGCTTGGTCGAGCACGCGCGTGTACAGGCGGCCTATCCGACCAGCCGACGCACGGCCACCCGCCTCGGCGCACGCGCCTATTGCGGCTGCAACCTGTTCGCCCTGTACCGCCCGGCCGGCCGTCGCCTGGTCGAACGCTGGCGCCGCGTCGAGAACGAGCGCAAGCATCCGGCGCGCATCGTCGCCGGTATGCTCGGTTGGAGCGCACTGCTGCGCTATGCCTTGCGCACTCTGTCACTCGAGGCCGCTTTCGCCGGTCTGTCGAAACGACACGGCCTGCAGGCCGGCCCCGTACTGCTGGATGATCCCAATGCGGCCGTGGACGTCGACTCGGTAGCCGATCTGCGCCAGGTGGAGGCCATTCTTCGCGCCGCGCGCTGAGCCTTCGATCGCACGAATGCCCGGCGCGTCCCGGCAACTACGATAGACTAGGCGTTTTTACCGACCGCCGATCCGCCGATGGCCGAAACCGAAGGTCTGTCCGCGTCGTATCCGCAGCACACGCCGCGGCGACTGGGCATCATCTACAACTCGCAGAGCGGTCGCCATCGACGACGCTGGGGCAGACACCCGGTACCCACCGATGTGCCGGCCATCGAGGCAAAGCAGCCCGACGAAATCGCGCGCGCCGTCAGCGAACTGGCGGCGCTCGGCGTCGACACGCTGGCCGTGGCCGGCGGCGATGGCACGGTGCAGTGCGTGCTGAGCCACGTCTTGCTCGGCGGTCTGTTCGAAACATTGCCGGTTCTTGCTCTCGTCCCCACGGGCAGCACGAACATGACCGCGCGTGACGTCGGGTTCGTCGATGTCCGGCGCCGCGGCTGGCAACCCCTGCTCGACTGGGCGGCCTCCGGCGGCATGGGGAGCCGGGCCAAGATCGCCGACCGCGCGGTGCTGCGCATTCAAGCCTCGGACAGCCAGCCCGCCATGTGCGGGATGTTTTTCGGCATCGGCGCCGTACATCACGCCGTGCAATACACCCAGGAAAACCTTCACAGCAAGGGGCTTCGAGGCGAAGCCGGCCCAGGGTTGGCGTTCTTGCGCTTTCTCAAGTCCGTTGCCCTGCAGGATCACCGGCACTTCGCGCCGACGCAGGTCCGCCTGACCGACGATGCCGGGCGCACGGTGGACGACCCCACCCTGCTGATGGTGGCATCCACCCTCGATAGGTTGGTGCTGAGTTTTCATCCATTCTGGGGCGTTGAGCATGCCCCCATCGCCTGGACCGCGATCAGCCAGAATGCGTCGCGGTTCCTGCTGCGTCTGCCGCTCGTGGCGCGCGGCTGGACGCGTGGATTCAAGACAGCCGAAGGCGCCGGCTACGTCAGCCATAACAGCCATGAGCTCCGACTGGAATTCGACGACGGGTTCATCGTCGACGGCGAATTTCATCGCAGCCGTCCTGACGACGGGCCGGTCCGCTTGTCGGTAGCGGGGCATGTGCCCTTTTTGAGCCTCTGACCGCGACATGGATCATTCGTTTGCCGACCCCGCCAGCCTCCGCGCCATCGCCGGCCCCTGCGAGACCGACCAGGTCAACGCACTCAAGCCGCTGATCGATGCGGTGCGGCGCCGCCATCGGCATGCCGTACGCGCGGTGGTCTACTACGGATCCTGTCTGCGCAGCGGCGACCCGACCTCCGGGCTGGTTGACTTCTACGTGATCGTCGATCGTTACCGCGCGGCCCATGCGAGTCGCGTCTCCGCCGCGGCCAACCAATTGCTACCCCCGAACGTCTATTATCTGGAGTGCGATACCGGGGTCGCGATGCTGCGCTGCAAGTACGCGGTCATTACCCTCGACGATCTACAACGCGGCGTGAAGCACGGTCGATTATCCAGCCTCTGGGGCCGGTTCGCGCAACCGGTGGCGATCGCCCATGCCGCCAATGACGAAATCCGCGAAGCCTTGCGCGCCTGCTGCGGCCAGGCGGTGATCACCCTGCTCGACGCCAGCCTGCCCGCGCTGCAGCCCCCCATGCTGCCCGCGGAGGCATTCGGCGCCGCGCTCGCACTGAGCTATGGCGGCGAGTTACGCACCGAGGGCGGCGATCGCGGCCTGCGCATCGCTGAACAGGATCGGCCGGAATATGCTCGACGCTTGCACGCCGCCCGTGGGCATCTGACTTTCGACATCGATCAATGTCCCGACGGGCGCATCGCATGGCGACCCAGTGCCGCGCAGTGCCGAAGCGCGCGGCGCGCCTGGCGGTTGCGGGCCCGGCCGGCCGTGCTGTTTCGGTCATGCGGCTGGCCAAGGCCTGTTTCACGTTCGATAACGCGATCGACTACGCGGCCTGGAAGCTCGAACGGCACACCGGCGTGGCCATCGAGGTCACGCCCGCGGCTACGGCGCCACCCGCTGATCTACGCATGGCCGGTCTTGTGGCGCCTGTATCGGGACGGCACATTGCGCTGAGGCGCGACCGCGCGAAATTCGCAATCGAGCGGGCTATGACACCAATTGGCCTGTCTCGCCCGGTATATGGCCCGATGCCACAAAAAACCGGCACAGGGCCGGTTTCGCCGAAAATCCACGGTCATCCCGAAACCGTCACGCGGCCGCAGCAGCGGCGGCCGGCCGCGCATTGATATACGAAATCGGCAGCGTCATCGCTGTCCTCGAACGTGGTCTCCTCCCAGGCACGGTCCTGCTCGAGCAGCGCACGAACCAGTTTGTTATTCAGACCATGCCCCGATTTGTAGCCGGAATAGCTGCCGATCAGACCGCTACCCAGACAGGTAGAGATCGCCGATCGCATCGAGGATCTTGTGGCGCACGAACTCGTTGTCGTAGCGCAGACCATCGGCATTGAGCACGCGGTAATCGTCCAGCACCACAGCGTTATCCATGGAACCGCCGCGGGCAAGGTTGTTCGAACGCAGATACTCGATATCGCGCATGAATCCGAACGTGCGGGCGCGACTGACTTCGCGGACAAACGAAGTGGTCGAGAAATCCACCGCTCGCCGACTGCGTCTCCTCGGCGAACGCCGGGTGATCGAAGTCGATGGCGAAACTGACCTTGAAGCCATCGAACGGATCGAATCGGGCCCACTTGTCGCCATCGGTCACCTCGACCGGTCGCCTTACGCGTATGAAACGCTTCGGTGCGTTAAGCTCCTGAATGCCGGCTGACTGGATCAGGAAGACGAAGGGCCCAGCGCTACCGTCCATGATCGGCAATTCGTCAGCAGACAATTCGACGATCGCATTATCGATCCCGAGACCTGCCATGGCTGATAATAGATGCTCGACGGTCTTGATCCGCACGCCATCGTCGTTGATGAGCGTCGTGGCCAGCGTGGTATCACCGACCGCGAAAGCATCAGCGCTTATGTCGACGGCTGGATCGAGATCGCTTCGACGGAAGACGATACCCTGATTCGCAGCGCCGGACGCAAGGTCATGTAGACCTTCTGCCCGTGTGCAGGCCAACGCCGGTGGCGCGGATCGGATTCCTGAGCGTACGCTGTCTGAAGCATGTGCGTCTTCCCTGGCATTCTCGGCGGTCAGCCTTCGGCGCGACCGTCATCAGCCCGTCACAATAATTAGTTATTTTGCCTCACAAGTATAGAAACAGTGCATTAACTCGGACTTAATCCGCCTGTTTCAGACTCATGAACGCTCGGCTAAAGCCCCCTAATATAGCACTCGGCGACGCACCGCCGCCGACCGATCGCAGGTCGGCGGCAGCGCGCCAGCAACGCAATGTCGGTCGTGAGGTGCTAGTCCGCCTGATTGCGCAGGAAACGCCGGCACGTCGAAATAATCCATGTCGACCGCCGTGCTCTCCCGATTGCCCTGCCGCGGCGACTGCCGGATGACGGTCGGACGATCCAGATCCTCGTAGCGCATCTGGCCGGCCGCATCGCGCTTGATCGCCTGCGGCGCTTCGCGCTGCTCGATCTGCTGCTGACCCAGCCCGGTCGCGACCACCGTCACCGTGATCTCGTCGCCGGCCTCCGGATCCTCGGCCATGCCGATGATGACCTCGGCGTTGTCGCCGCCCATTTCGGCCACGACCTCGTTGACGATCTGGAACTCGTGAATACCCAGGTTCTCGTCGCCGGTGACGTTGACCAGCAGCCCCTGCGCGCCGTGCAGCGACAGATCGTCGAGCAGCGGGCTGGCCAGCGCGGCTTCGGCCGCTTCGCGCGCACGATCCTCGCCCTTGGCCGAGGCCCGGCCCATCATCGCCATGCCCTGCACGCTCATCACCTTGCGCACATCGGCGAAGTCCACGTTGAGCATGCCCGGACGGGTGATGAGATCGGAAATGCCCTGGACGGCGTTGTGCAGCACGTTGTTGGCGGCCTGGAAGGCGTTCTTGAGCGTGATCGACTTGCCGAGCGCGGTCAGCAGCTTCTCGTTCGGGATCACGATCAGCGAGTCGACGAAACCGCTGAGTTCGTCGATGCCGTGCTGGGCGACTTCCATGCGCTTGCCGCGCTCGAACGGGAACGGTTTGGTCACCACGGCCAGCGTGAGAATACCCATTTCGCGGGCAATCTCGGCAACGACCGGTGCAGCGCCCGTACCGGTACCACCGCCCATGCCAGCGGTGATGAACAGCATGTCGGCGCCTTCGATGGACTCGCGAATGCGATCGCGATCCTCTTCGGCGGCCTGGCGACCGACGGCCGGATCGGCGCCCGCGCCCAGCCCGCGGGTGACGTTCATGCCGAGCTGGACGAGCACGTCGGCGTCACAGCGTTCGAGATGCTGCGCGTCGGTGTTGGCACAGATGAAATCCACGCCCTTGATACCGCCGGCGACCATCTGATTGATCGTGTTGCCGCCACCACCGCCGACGCCGATGACCTTGATGACAGCTTGTGTATTGGTCTGATCCGCGAACTCGAATACTTCTGGCATGTTGCACCTCTTGCGTTGCCCTGCTTTTCCTCTGCGGAAAACCGTTTGCTTCCCTCGTGCCCCGAACGATCGCCCCGGATACTCGTCGAATCCTAGCTAGAAATTGCCCTGGAACCAAGCCTTCATGCGTTCCCAGACCTGAGCAAAAGTGTTGTCCTGCGCCGGCACATGCATCCGCCGCCCTTGGATTGCGTGCGATGACCGAATTCCAGCAGCCCGACGCCCGTGGCATGAATCGGGTTGCGTACCACGTCCGACAAGCCCTGCACCTTCTGCGGAGTGCCGAGGCGCACCGACATGTGGAAGACCTCTTCAGCCAGATCGGTCAACCCTTCCATCTTGGAGGAACCGCCGGTGATCACGACACCACCGGCCAGCAGATCCTCGAAACCGGACCGTACCAGTTCCTTGTGGATCAGCATGAACAGTTCTTCGTAGCGCGGCTTGATCACTTCGGCGAGGGTGTAGCGCGACAGCCGCCGCGGCGGGCGCTCGCCGACGCTCGGCACCTCGATGGCGTCGTCGTCGGTGATCAATTCCGGCAGTGCGCAGCCATAGCGGATCTTGATCTGCTCGGCATGCTGGGTCGGCGTACGCAACGCAACCGCGATATCGTTGGTGACCTGGTCGCCGGCGATCGGAATCACCGCCGTATGGCGGATCGAACCGTTGACGAACACCGCGATGTCCGAGGTGCCGCCGCCGATATCGACCAGCGCCACGCCCAGATCCTTCTCGTCGTCGGTGAGTACCGCATATGACGACGCCAGCTGTTCGAGCGACAGCTTGGAGACTTCCAGACCGCAGCGCGCCACGCATTTCTGAATGTTATGCGCCGAAGTCACCGCGCCGGTGACGATATGCACCTTGGCCTCGAGCCGCACGCCGGACATGCCGACCGGCTCCTGGATGCCTTCGTTGTCGTCGACCGCGAATTCCTGGGGCAACACATGCAGGATCTTCTGGTCCGCCGGGATCGCAACCGCACAGGCGGCATCGATCACGCGCTCGATGTCGGACTCGGTGACTTCCTTGTTGCGGACCGCGACGATGCCGTGCGAATTCAGCGAACGCACATGCGCGCCCGAAATACCGCAGTGCACCGACTGGATGCGGCAGCCCGCCATCAGCTCGGCTTCCTCGACGGCACGCCGGATCGAGTCGGTGGTCGATTCGATGTTGACCACCATCCCCTTCTTCATGCCCTTGGAGGGCGCGCTGCCCAGACCGATGATCTCGATCTCGCCGTTGTTGGACTCGGCAACGATGCACGCCACCTTCGACGTACCGATATCCAGACCGACGATGAGATTCTGTTCGGGCCGTTTGCTCATCCGACTGACTCCTCATGACTCGCCGAAGCGGTCTCGTGGCGACTGCCGCCCACGGCAAAACCGTCGCTGTAGCGCAGGTCGACGTAGCCGGCCTCGGCCAACGCGCGTCGAGCCTGCGGACGCGCAAGCGCGTAACGAACGAAACGCTGCATGCGTGCGGCGAGCTGATCGCGACCGAGTCGGAGCTCGAGTCCGTCGTCCAGGCGGGCCTGCCAATCACCGCGTTCGTTCAATTCAAGCGACGCTAGATGTACACCATGACCGGCGAGGATACCGGATAGATGGCGATATTGTGCATAGACTTTAGCGCTGTCTTTCTTCGGACCGCTCAGCTGGATCAGCCCCTTGGGGCGCGAGTCCGGCGTGAACACCTGGCCGTCGGCGGCCAGCACGCTCTTGTCGCCCCAGGCCGCGACTGGTTTGTGATCGGCGACATGGACCACGACGCCATCCGGCCAGTGGCGCGACACGCGCACATCGGTCAGCCAGGGCTGGCTCGCGATACGACTTTTCAGCGCATCCGTATCCACGTCGAAGAACGAAGCCTTCAGATAGGGCGCGGCGATCCGAGCGATCTGCTTGTCGGAGACATGAGCTCGACTTGCCGCTGATATACAGCCGTCGCGGCCCGGCGTTGTCCGGTTTGATGCCCTGCCAGGTACAGGCAGCCACGCCCAGCAGCACAAGGGCGCCGATGGCGCCATCCCGCAGGCGCCGTGCATTGATCCAGCTCATGTCCATCCTCCCCGATCTTTTTTCTGACCGAGCACGTCAAACTCTGCCGCGGCGCGCATACCCACCGCCGGCTCATTGCTTCGCATGCATCCGAGCGCGTTCATCGCCCGGCCTCCCGACTGCGCGCGACCAACCTCTGGGCCACGGCGCCGATATCGCCGGCGCCGAGTGTCAACACCACGTCGCCCTCGGCAACCACGCCGTCCAGCACCGCAGGCAAGGCATGCACGTCGTCCACGAACACCGGGTCGACCCGCCCGCGGGCGCGCACGGCGCGCGCCAGCGCACGCCCGTCCGCGCCGGTGATCGGCGCTTCGCCGGCCGGATAGACCTCGCACAGCACCAGCACGTCGAGATCCGCCAGCACCTTGGCGAAGTCCTCGAACAGATCGCGGGTGCGCGTATAGCGATGCGGCTGGAACACCACAACCAGACGACGCTGTGGCCACGCCGTCTGGGCCGCCGCGATGGTGGACGACAGTTCGCGCGGATGATGGCCATAGTCGTCGACCAACAGCGCCGACTTGCCGTTGAAATCGATCTCGCCGTGCACCTCGCAGCGTCGCCCGATGCCCGCGAAGCTGGACAGGCTGGCGCCGATGGAGGCCATGTCCACGCCCAGCTCGTGAGCAACGGCTGCCGCGGCCAGCGCGTTGAGCACGTTGTGGCGCCCCGGCAGATTGAGATGCACGTCAAAGCCGTCATCACCGTTATGGCGCAGGGTGAAGCGCGTACCGGTGCCGTCGAAACGCAGATTCTCGGCCCGGAAATCGGCCTCGTGATCGATGCCGTAGGTGGTGATCGGGCGACCGACGTCGGGCAGGATCTGGCGCACGACCGGGTCGTCGACGCACAGCACCGCCAGACCGTAGAACGGCAGGTGGTGCAGGAATTCGACGAACGTGTCGGTGAGCTTCGAGAAGTCGCCGCCGTAGGTTTCCAGATGGTCGGCATCGATATTGGTGACGATCGCCATCATCGGGGTAAGGAACAGGAACGACGCATCGGATTCGTCGGCCTCGGCGACCAGATACGGCCCTTCGCCCAGACGTGCGTTCGAACCCGCGCCCAGCACCTTGCCGCCCACGATGAAGGTCGGATCGAGATGGCCGTCAGCCAGCAGCGAGGCCACCAGGCTGGTGGTCGTGGTCTTGCCGTGGGTGCCGGCCACCGCGATGCCGTAGCGAAAACGCATCAGCTCGGCGAGCATCTCGGCCCGTCGCACCACCGGCACCAACCGGGCATGGGCCGCCACCACTTCCGGGTTATCTTCGGCCACGGCGGTCGACACCACCACCACATCGGCCTTGGCGACGTTGTCGGCGCTGTGCCCGAGATAGATCGGTCGCGCCGAGCGCGGCCAGCGACTGTGTCGTGGCGCTGTCCTTCACGTCACTTCCGGTGACGCCGTAACCGAGATTGATCAGCACGCGCGCGATACCGGCCATGCCCACGCCGCCGATGCCCACCATGTGCACCGTGCGCACACGGCGCATCGGCCGGTGCATCAACGGCTCGAAGCTCTGGTTGATTCCGGGTCCGTCCAGCGTCATCACGCGGCCTCCAATGTCTGGTAACAGGCATCGGCGATGTCATTCGTCGAATCGCGCCAGGCCACCGCCCGCGCGGCCTCGGCGCGGCGCAGAAGCGCGCCGCGATCGGCCATGAGTTCCGACAGCTCCCGCGCCAGACGCTCGGCCGTCAGTTCGCTCTGGTCGATCAGCCGCGCCGCACCGGCCTCCACCAGATACTGCCCGTTGGCACGCTGGTGATCGTCGACCGCATGCGGATACGGCACCAGCAACGCCGCCCACGCCGGCAGCCGCCAGCTCCGCCACCGTCAGCGCCCCCGAACGACAGACCACCAGATCGGCCCAGCCATACGCTTCGGCCATATCGTCGATGAAGGCTTCCACGCGACCGTCCACGCCATGTGTGGCGTATGCGGCCTCGGCCGCTTCGAGCGTACGCCCGGCCTGATGCCACACCTGCGGCCGCGCCGCCTCACCCAGCTGTGCCAGCGCCGCCGGCACGCGTTCGTTGATCGCCAGCGCCCCGCCGCTGCCGCCGAGCACAAGCAGTCGGATCGGGCCGTCGCGTTCAGCCCAGCGGACTCGCCGGCGCCGGCAGCGACAGGATGTCGGCCCGCACCGGATTGCCGACCGTCCGCGGGTTGCGTGTCGGCGTCGAACGTATTCGGGAATGCCTGCAGCACGGTCTGCGCCAGCCGCGCGAGCACGCGATTGGTCAGCCCGGCGGCCGCGTTCTGCTCGTGGATGAGTAGCGGCGTCCCCGTCATTCGGGCCATCAGGCCGCCCGGGCCCGAGGCGAAACCGCCCATGCCGATCACCAGCGCCGGCCGCACGGCCTTGAGCACGCGGCGCGCCTGCCAGAGTGCCCGCGCCATGCTCGTTGGCGCGGCCAGCAGCGTGGTCAGGTGTTTTCCACGCAGACCGCCGACATCAATCCTGTGCAGTGTCAGCCCTTCGGCGGGCACCAGACGGGCCTCGATGCCGGCGGAAGTCCCCAGCCAGGAAACCGTCGCGCCCCGGGCGATCAGCTCGCGCGCCACGGCCAGCGCCGGGAACACGTGCCCTCCGGTGCCGCCGGCCATGATCAGTACGTGTGGGCTCGACACATTCATCGTGTCTGCTCCCGCACCGCGGCGGCGCTTTCCAGGTCCACGCGCAGAATCAGTGCGCAGAGCGTGCACATCATCACCAGCGACGAGCCGCCGTAACTCATCAGCGGCAGCGTCAGCCCCTTGGTCGGCAGCAGCCCCATGTTGACCGCCATGTTCACGAACGCCTGCAGCGAGAGCCATCCGGACAGGCCATAGGCGAGGAAACCGCCGAAGAACTGGCCGACGTTGATCGCCCGACGGGCGACAACGAAGCCACGCCAGACCACGATCGAGAACAGCCCGACCAGCACCAGCGAACCCAACAGGCCGAATTCCTCGGCATAGATGGCGAACAGGAAGTCGGTATGCGTCTCCGGCAGATAGGACAACTTCTGCACCGAGTTGCCGAGCCCCACGCCGAACACATGCCCGCGCCCGATCGCGATCAGCGATTGCGTGAGCTGGAAGCCGCTGGCGAACGGATGCGCCCAGGGATCGGAGAAGCTCACCAGACGCTCCATCCGATACGGCGACGAGAACACCAACGCGGCCAGCGCGACCGCGGCGACCGCGCCCAGCACGATCAGATTGAATAATCGCGCACCGGCAATGAACAGGATGATGCCGGCCACCGCCACGAGAATGGCGCCGGCACCGAAGTCCGGCTCCAGCAGCATCAGAAAACAGGCGATGACCAGGAACGTCATCGGCCGGAACAGGCCGGCCCAGGTGTGGGCCAGATCCAGCTGGCGGCGCGAGGCATAGCCGGCGATGTAGAGCACCAGACACAGGCGCGCAGGCTCGGATACCTGCAGCGCCACCGGCCCGAGATCGATCCAGCGCTGGGCGCCATTGACCGAATGGCCGATGCCGGGAATGAGCACGATCACCAGCATCGCCAGACCGGCGCCGAGCATCGTGAAGGTATTGGCAGCCAGTACCCGGGTCGGGACATGCAGGACGGCGAACGCAATGATCAGCCCGATCAGGGCATAGACCGTCTGCCGATAGAAGAAATACATCGGATCGCCGGACAGCCGGTCGGCCACCGCCACCGAGGACGAGCCCACCATCACCAGACCGAGGCAACCGATGACGACCAGCGTCGACAACAGCCAGATGTCGGGCCGGACACGCGGCAGATGAGCAGCGGCCAGGAGGTTCTTCATGCAGCCAGCTCCCGCACGGCAGCCGTGAAGGCTTCGCCCCGCACCTTGTAGTTTTCGAACTGATCGAAGCTCGCGCAGCCGGGCGACAGCAGGACCACATCGCCGGCGCGCGCAATCTCGGCGGCACGGCGCACGGCGCCCGCCAGCGTGTCCACGCGTTCGACGGGCGCATGATCGGCCACGGCGGCCGCAATCGCATCGGCGTCCTCGCCGAATACCAGTACGGCACGCGCGCGTTTCGCCGCGGCCGGGCCCAGCGCGGCGAAATCGGCCCCCTTGCCCTGGCCGCCGGCCAGCAGTACGACCGGGCCGTCCATGCCGGTCAGCGAGGCCAGCATGGCGCCGAGGTTGGTGCCTTTGGAATCGTTGACCCAGCGCACGCCGTCGATCTCGGCGACCAGCTGGCAGCGATGCGAAAGACCGGCGAAATCCTGCAGGCCCTCGCGGATCGTTGCTTCGTTGATGCCGAGCGCTTCAGCGAGGGCCCAGACTGCAGCGGCATTGGCTGCGTTGTGCCGTCCGGCCAGCCGCAGACGACGCGCATCAAGCCAGCGCGTGTTGCCGCGCGCCAGCCACAGCCCGTCATCAGTATCGACCACCCGATAGTCGGCCTGCTCGCTCGCGCCGAAGCGCACCACGCGGGCGTTGTGGGTCTCCATGGACGCGACGCGTGCATCGTCGGCGTTGAGCAGTGCGGTCTCGGCAGCACGGAAGATCCGCGCCTTGAGCTCGGCATAATGCTCGAGGCTGCCGTGGCGATCGATATGATCGGGACTGATGTTGAGCACCGTGGCCGCGCGCACAGGCCAGCCGCTCGGTCAGCTCGAGCTGGAAGCTCGACAGTTCCAGCACGTAGAGATCGACATCATCGGCCAGCAGATCGAGTGCGGGCGTGCCGAAATTACCGCCGATGGCCACCTTGCGCCCGGCGGCGGCGGCAATCTCGCCGACCCAGGCCGTGACCGTGGATTTGCCATTGGAACCGGTGATCGCGATCACGGGGGCATTGGCCACGCGGGCGAACCATTCGATATCGCCGATGATCGCGTGCCCGGCCTCGCGCGCGGCCGCGATCAGCGGCTCGCGCAGATCGATGCCCGGCGATACCACCACATGATCGACGCCCTCGAGCGTGACCGGGTCGAGCGCGCCGACCACGATGCCGATCGCCGGCCAGTCGCGGGCCAGCGCATCGGCAGCCGGCGGATTCTCGCGACTGTCGACCACGCGCACCGTGCGCACCGGCCGCCGCGGCGAAGCGTGCGGCCGAGGCGCCGGTGGCGCCGCAGCCCACGACCAGCACCTGGGCATTCTCGAGTTGTGCTTTCCAGTCGTTCATCGGATCTTCAACGTCGACAGACCGATCAGCACCAGTACCAGGGTGATGATCCAGAACCGCACGATGATCTTGGGCTCGGCCCAGCCCTTGAGTTCGAAATGATGGTGCAGCGGCGCCATGCGGAAGATGCGCCGCCCGGTGAGCTTGTAACCGGCGACCTGGATCATCACCGACAGCGTCTCGGCGACGAAGATGCCGCCCATAACCACGAGGATCAGTTCCTGGCGCACCACCACGGCGACCACGCCCAACGCCGCGCCCAGTGCCAGCGCGCCGACGTCGCCCATGAACACCTGGGCCGGATAGGCGTTGAACCAGAGGAAGCCGAGCCCGGCCCCGGCGATCGCGGTACAGAACACCAGCAGCTCGCCCGCGCCCTTGATATAGGTGAAACCGAGATAACGCGAGAATTCTGCGTGTCCGGTGACGTAGGCGAACACGCCAAGCGCCGAGGCCACCAGCACGCAGGGCATGATCGCCAGCCCGTCGAGCCCGTCGGTGAGGTTGACCGCGTTGGACGAGCCCACGATCACCAGATAGGTCCAGACGATATAGCCGGCACCGAGCGGAATCGCCACGTTCTTGACCATGGGGATCAACACGCTGGTTTCCGCACTCGATCCGGCGACCAGGTACAACCACAGGCCCGCGGCCAGCCCTATGAGCGTCTGCGCGCCGTACTTCTGTCGCGCCGACAGCCCCTTGCTGTTGCCGAACTTGAGTTTCTTGTAATCGTCGATGAAGCCGACCACGCCAAAGGCCGCGGTGACGAACATCACCAGCCAGACCCACGCATCCGACAGGTCAGCCCACAGCAGCGTGGAGACCAGCACCGCGGCCAGGATGAGCGTGCCGCCCATGGTCGGCGTACCGGCCTTGACCAGATGACTCTGCGGGCCATCGTCGCGCACGAACTGGCCGATCTGGTGGAACGTCAGCTTGCGGATCAGCAGCGGTCCGAACACGAAGCTGAAGATCATGGCCGTCAGCACGCCGAGAATGGCGCGGAAGGTCAGAAACTGAAAGACTCGAAATCCCGAGAAGATCGGCTCCAGCAGATGCGCGATATACATCAGCATGACGCGCCCACCTTCTCTTCGCCGTTGGCGCGCAGCGCATCGGCGACCCGATCCATGCGGGCGCTGCGCGACCCCTTGACCAGCACGATCACGTCGCCCTCGGTCGCGGCCAGGGCGCCGCTCAGAGCGGCCGTCAGGCTATCGTGGTCCGGGTACCAGGATGCACCGTCGCCGAAGGCCGCAACGGTCGGCCCGGCTGTTCTCCCCGGTGGCGAACAGTCGTTCGATGCCGGCTTCGCGCGCGGCCACGCCGGCGTCGTGATGCGCCGATTCGGCGAAGTCGCCGAGCTCCCCCATGTCGCCGAGCACAGCCCAGCGCGCCCCGCTCTGCTGGCCGAGCCAGGAAAGCGCCGCCGCGAGCGAGCCGGGGTTGGCGTTGTAGCTGTCGTCGACCAGCCGTGCGCCGTGCGCCGCCGACGTGATCGACAACCGCCCCGCGACCGCCGCCGTGCGCGCCAGTCCCGCGGCGATGGTCGCGCCATCGAGCCCGACCGCCACCGCCACAGCGGCTGCGGCCAGCGCGTTGGCCACATTATGGCGGCCGGCCAGATCGAGCGTGATCGCCCTGGATTCGTCCGGCGTATGCAGGGTGAAGTGCACGCCCTCGGCGCCGAGCTCGATATCGTCGGCATAGACGTCGGCACCGCGCCCGGCATCCATCGAAAAGGTGACGAGGCGTCGGCCCTCGGCCAGTTCGCGCCACAGGCCCGCATAGTCGTCGTCGGCGTTGATCACCGCGGTGCCGCTTTCCGGCAGCCGAATGAACAGTTCACCCTTGGCCCTCGCGATGCCCTCGCGCGAGCCGAAACCTTCCAGATGAGCCCAGCCCGCGTTCGTGATCACGCCGACATCCGGACGCGCGACCGCCGCCAGCTGACCGATCTCGCCCGGATGGTTCGCCCCCATCTCGATCACGGCCCGCTCGGCCGAGGCGTCCAGACGCATGAGCGTGAGCGGCACGCCCAGATGATTGTTCAGATTGCCTTCGGTCGCCATGACCGGCCCGGCCGCGGAGAAGATGGCCGCGATCATCTGCTTGACCGTGGTCTTGCCGTTCGACCCGGTCACCCCGACCACCGGCCCGGCGAAGCCCGCACGAGCCAGACGCGCGGCCCGCGCCAGCGCATCCAGCACGTCGTCGACCACCAGCTGCGACACGTCGGCGTCGACCGGATGATCGACCACGGCCGCGGCCGCCCCGGCCGCCCCGGCGCGCGCCACGAACTCATGTCCGTCGGCATGCTCGCCGGCCAGCGCGAAGAACAGCGCACCACGCGCGATGCGGCGCGTGTCGATGCTGGCCCCGTCGAACACGGCATCGTCGCCGATCAGACGGGCGCCCAGGGCAAGTGCGAATTCGGACAGCCGGCCCTTCACGGCCCCTCCAGTGCGTGGCGAGCAGCCACGCGATCGTCGAAAGAAAGAATGCGATCGCCGTATTGCTGCGTGGTCTCGTGACCCTTGCCGGCAATCAGCACCACGTCGCCCGGCTCCGCCTCGCCGATCGCCGCCGCGATCGCGTCGCCGCGCGAAAGCACGATCTCGTAGCGCGCTGCGGCGGTGACGGCTTCCGGAATGCCGTCGATCACATCGGCCACGATTGCGGCCGGATCCTCGCTACGCGGGTTATCGTCGGTGATCCAGAACCGATCCGCGTGACGCGCGGCGACGGCGCCCATCAGACTGCGCTTGCCGCGATCACGGTCGCCGCCGCAACCAAAAACACACAGCAACCGGCCTTCGACATGCGCCGAGAGCGCCGACAGGGCAGCCTCCAGCGCGCCGGGAGTGTGTGCATAATCGACGATCACCAACGGTTGATCGTCTGTCGCGTCGATGCGCTCCATGCGGCCCGGCACGGTCGGTACCGCAGCCAGCGCCTCGACGGCCTCGACCAGCGACACATCGCGGACGAGAAGCACCGCCAGAGTGGCGGCGAGGTTCCACGCATTGAATATCCCGACCAGGCGACTGGCTAGGGTCGCCGAGCCGAGATGCGTGGAGAAATCGATGACCAGACCGTCGGCGCGGGCATCCACGCGTTCGATCCGGACGAACCGGGCGTATTCGGCCACTACCGGGCTTTCGCCATAGGCGATGTATGAGACGCCGCCGGATTCGCGTGCCAGCCAATCGCGGCCGGTCGCATCGTCGGCATTGAGCACGGCGACACTCAGATCCGGGCTGTCGAACAGACGACGCTTGGCCGCGACATAAGCCGCCTCGTCGCCGTGATAGTCGAGATGATCGCGGCCGATCTGCGTCAACACGGCCACATCGAACGCCACGGCATCCGTGCGCTGCTGGGCGAGCGCGTGCGAGGACACTTCCATCGCCGCGGCTTCGTGATCGGCGGCCACCATACGCGCCAGCCACCGCTGCAGACGCGCGGCATCCGGCGTCGTGTGCGTCGCCGCGGCCAGATCGTCGACAGCGCCGAAGCCCAGGGTGCCGAGATAGCCGCAGCGCGAGCCGAGCGCCGTCAGCGCGCGGGCGATCAGCCAGGCACACGAGGTTTTACCGTCGGTACCCGTCACGCCCGCCACGAACAGTTGTCGGGACGGTTCGTCGTAGAGGCGCGCGGCAATGTTCCCGACGCGCTGCGACAAGCCGGGCACCGCGACCGCGGGCAGATCATTGCCGGGCTCGATGCCGGCCTCGGGTTCCCAGAGCATCGCCACCGCGCCCGCCTGTGCCGCCTGATGCGCATGCACGACGCCGTGCGAGCGCGCGCCGGCACAGGCGGCGAACAGCGCGCCCGGGGTCACCTGGCGGCTGTCGAGCACCAGGTCCGAAATCTCGACGTCGGGCACGCCCGAAACGTCGAAACCTGCCAGCAGTTGCGGCAGGTTCGCTCTGACTTGCACCTCGGCCAGCACCCTAGCCACCCGCCGTCGACGACTCGGCGGCCGCGGTGAGCACGCTCGGATTGTCGGGTGGCACATGCAATATGCGCAGCGCGCTCTGCATGATCTTGGAGAACACGGGCGCGGCCACGGTGCCGCCGTAGTAGGAGCCGTGGGTCGGGTCATCCACGACCACGAGCGTCACCAGCCGCGGGTTCTTCGCCGGCGCCATGCCCACGAATAACGCCCGATGCTGGTTGTGATGATAACCGTCGTTGCTGATCTTGCGGGCCGTACCGGTCTTGCCGGCCACGGTATAGCCGGGCACCTTGGCGCGATTGGCCGTGCCTTCCGGGCTGATCACGCCGCGCAGCAGCTGACGCATGGTGCGCCGCGGTCGAGGGCTTGATCGCCTGCTGCGGCGGCGGATGCATATCCGCACCCTTGCCCAGAATCAAGCGCAGGCTGCGCAGCTTGCCCTGGTCGGCGATCGCGCCGTAGGCCCGCGCCAGTTGCAGCGGCGTGACCGCGAAGCCATAGCCGTAGGACGCGGTGGCGGTCTCGACGTTGTCCCAGGTGTAGTAATCGCGCAGCACGCCGAACCGCTCGCCCGGGAAGCCGCTGCCGGTGGTTTCGCCGAAACCGAAGTTGCGGAAATCCTGCCAGACGTTCTTCGGCCCCATCTTCAGGCCGACGTGGGCGGCGCCCACGTTGGAGGACTTCTGCAGAATCTTGGCGAAATCCTCGTCGCCGTAGTTGAGCTCGTCCTTGACCGTGAGCCGGCCCACCATGAACCAGCCCTTGGTATGGATGATGCTCGAGGTGTTGTACAGACCCTTGTTGAGCGCGCCCGACAACACGATCGGCTTGGCCGTAGAGCCCGGCTCCATCACGTCGGTGGCGGCGCGCAGGCGCATGCCGGCCTGATCCAGCGTGGAGCGATCGTTCGGGTTGAAACTCGGGTAAGACGCAACCGCCAGCAGCTGACCGTTGTCCGGGTCCAGCATGACCACCGTGCCGTCCTTGGCCTTGTGGCTGATCACGGCTTCCTTGATGTTGCGATAAGCGAGGTACTGCAGCCGCGAGTCGATGGTCAGCTTCAGGTCGTGCCCCGGATGCGGCGCCTTGAACTCGTCGAGATCATCGACCACCCGGCCGCGACCGTCCTTCACCACCTTGCGCTCGCCCGGCGAGCCGGACAGATAGCCGTTGCGCGCCAACTCGAGGCCCGACTGCCCCTTGCCATCGATATTGGTCAACCCCACCAGCTGGGCCGCGGCTTCGCCGGCCGGGTAGTAGCGCTTGTATTCGCGCTGCAGGAAGATGCCCGGCGCATCGACCGCCATCACCTGATGCGCGTCGTAGGGCGACAGCTGGCGCTTGAGATACAGGAACTGGCGGCTCTTGTGTCGCTCCAGATCGCTTTCTGCAGATCGCTCGTCGACATACCGAGCCGCGATGCCAGCGCGCTGATCTTGCTCGGCGCCTTGAGCACGGCCGAGGGCACCGCCCAGACCGATTCGGTGGGCGCCGACAACGCCAGCGGCAAGCCGTTGCGATCGACGATCGCGCCGCGATGCGCCGGCACCTTGACCGTGCGCACATGGCGGATATCGCCCTGATGGGTCAGAAACTGTTCGTCGAAGACCTGCAGATCGACGGCGCGCCAGACCAGCGTGGAACCGAACACGACGAACACGCCCAGCACGAACCACGCGCGCCAGCGCGAGGGCGTGAAGTGTTGCGGCTCGTCATCCCGGCTCACGGCTTGTCCCCCAGCACGACATAGTCGCGTGGCTGGACCATGCCGAGCTTATTGCGGGCCACCTGCGATACCCGGTCCGGGCTGGCCCAGGCACTGTCCTCGAGCTGGATCTGCGCCCATTCGGTCGTGAGCTGATCCTGAGTCAAACGGGCCGACTGCAGCTGGTGAAACAGCTCGCGCGTCTTCTGGGTGGACTGCACCACCGCGATCGCGCTCACCACGTTGAGCGCCAGCAGGCTCAGCAGCACCAGGACGCGGCGGGTCACGAGGCCACCTCGTCGGCCGCGGTGCGTTCGGCCACCCGCATGATCGCGCTGCGGGCGCGCGGATTGGCGGCCAGCTCGGCCTCGCTGGCGCTCGCCGGCTTGCCGATCAGGCGCAGGGCCGGCTCGATGGCCGGCGCCATCGGCAGCGCGGGTTGCGGCGGACGCGCCTGGTGCCGAAAGAAACGCTTGACGCGCCGGTCCTCCAGCGAATGAAAACTGATCACCGCCATCCGGCCGCCCGGCGCGAGCGCCGACAGGCCGGCGGCGAGCCCGGCATCCAGCGCGCCGAGCTCGTCGTTGATGTGCATGCGAAACGCCTGGAAGGTGCGCGTCGCCGGATGTACGCGCTTGCCGGCTGCCACGCGCGCCGGAATCGCACGCTTGATGACGGCCGCCAGCGCCGCGGTATCGGCGAGCCGGCCTTCGGCGCGGGCATCGAGAATCGCGCCCGCGATACGCCCGGCCATCGGCTCTTCGCCGCAGCGTCTTGATCACGCGGGCGATCTCGCCGTGGGAGGCACTCGCCAGCCACTCCGACAACGGCACGCCGGCCTCGGGATTCATCCGCATATCGAGCGGCCCGGCATGGCGAAAGGAGAAGCCGCGCTCGGCCACGTCGAACTGGGGCGACGACACCCCCAGATCGAACAGCACACCGTCGACGTCGTGGATCTTCCGTTCGGCCAGGGCGGCAGCCATGTCGGCGAAGGACGCGCGCACGAATACAAGACGGTCATCAGCGGCTGCCAGCGCCTGCGCATGGCGCTCGGCGTCGGGATCCTGATCGAAGGCGATCACACGGCCGCTCGGGTCGAGCTGCTCCAGAATCGCGGCGCTGTGCCCGCCCCGCCCGAACGTGGCATCGACGTAGATACCGCCCGGGCGCACGGCAAGTGCTGCCAGCGCGGCCTCGAGCAGCACCGGTTGATGTTCGGCGGCCATGGCGGTGGCGAACCTCGGCGCGGTGGCGGTGGATGATGGGCGCGCGTTCATAGACTGATGTCCATCAACACGTCGGGCAGGTCGCCGTTGGCGGCGTCATCGGCCAGCGTGCCGGCCGTATCGGCATTGCGCTGATTGAAGGTGTCTTCGTCCCAGAGCTCGAACAGATTGCCGATACCCGAGAGCACCGCCTTGGAATCCAGACCGGCAGCCGCACGCAGGGTGGCCGGCAGCAATAGCCGGCCCTGGCGATCCATGTCGATATCGCGTGCATTGCCAATGAAAAACCGCTGAATGTCGCGCACCTTCGGATTCAAGCTGCCGCGGGACAGCAACTGCTGTTCGAAAGCCTGAAATTCGGGGCCGGGATAAATCAGCAGGCAGCCATCCCAATGACGCGTGATCACAAGCCGGCCGCCACAATCGTCGATCAACGACTGCCGATAGGACGCCGGAATCGCAATGCGACCCTTGGCGTCGATCGTGACCGAATGTGACCCCTTGAACACTGGAGGTTCCTGCTCGTCGACTTAAACCACTTTACCCCACTTCTCGCCCTTCGACGCCACTATAGGCAGCGCCAAAACAGAGTGTCAAGTTTGTCGTCAGTGCAAAAAACCCCGCCAATCAGCGAGTTCCAAGCCATTCATGGCACGCGCACGTCAAGCTAAAAAGCAATTCTTTCGACTTTACGTTCAACCGCTTGGCCTATAAATATGTATATACATACAGCTTCAATGGGCCGCAAAGAGACAAATCCGGGCTCGCAAGCACGCCTGCTCGACATTGGTGGGAGAAAGTGGATGGGACCGAGGGCGGTGGGTCGCCAGCCCACGCGGCATCGATGGCGCCCCGACCGATCGAATCGGGGCAGCTCGATATGAAAAGAGAATCGGAGTCGGCCTGTAAGCCGGGTTCTGTCGCGCGCAGCCATTCATCTGGGACTGCCGTCACCGGCAGCCTCATGCGACCTACCCGAGGACTGTGCGGGCCGCACGTCGTCCTCCTATTTGGTCTTGCTCCGGACG
Organism: uncultured Gammaproteobacteria bacterium; assembly: GCA_963835375.1. GTDB lineage: Bacteria > Pseudomonadota > Gammaproteobacteria > Nevskiales > Salinisphaeraceae > Salinisphaera. The sequence goes on along the minus strand of CAWIGB010000012.1, from coordinate 362,991 downwards.
GGGTTTACCGTGCCACGAACCGTTGCCGGTCGCGCGGTGCGCTCTTACCGCACCGTTTCACCCTTACCGGGTCCGCTTGCGCGAACCTTAGGCGGTCTGCTTTCTGTTGCACTTTCCGTAGACTCACGCCCCCCAGGGGTTACCTGGCGTCCTGCCCTATGGAGCCCGGACTTTCCTCGACGCCGCAAAGCGACGCCGCGACTGCGTGGCCGACTCCGAACAGCGGATTCTAGGGCCTCGAGGACGGCGACGCGAGCCCTGCGTTGCATCGCATTCGAACGCACCGGAAAACCGGCGCCGCAACGCCGAGCCGCCAGCTAGCCCACCAACTCCAGCGCTCGTTGATAGGCTGCGTTACGCGCGGTACCAGTCAGGCGCGCCGCAATCGTGGCCGCCTTCTTGGTACCGGCCAGCGGCACGAGCTCAGCAAGCAAGGCATCCAGCGAGATCTCCTGCGCGCTGCGCTCGCGTTCCGGCGCACCGGCCACCACCAGCACGAACTCACCGCGCCGACGATTGTCGTCGGCGGCCAGCCAGGCCGGCAGCTCGGCCGCGCGCAAGCGCCACGCTCTGTTCGTGCAGCTTGGTCAGCTCGCGCGCCAGCACCATCCGCCGCTCGCCAAAGCGCTCGGCCAGGTCGGCCGCGGTCGCTGCGATGCGATGGCTCGATTCATAACAGACCAGCGTGCGAGGCTCATCAAGCAGCGCATCGAGCCGGGCCCGGCGCGCGCCGGGCTTGCTCGGCAGAAAACCCTCGAACACGAAACGATCGGTGGGCAGCCCGGCCACCGACAGCGCCGCGATGGCGGCACAGGGCCCCGGCACCGCGACCACCGCATGGCCGGCCGCCCGCACTGCGGCCACCAGCGCATAGCCCGGATCGCTGATCAGCGGCGTGCCGGCATCGCTGATCAAGGCGACGCGCTCACCCGCCGCCAGCCGCTCGAGGATCTGCTCGATGCGCGCGCCCTCGTTGTGTTCGTGCAGCGATATCAGCGGCGTTGCGATGCCCAGATGCGACGTCAGACGCCGGCTGTGGCGCGTGTCCTCCGCTGCAATGACGTCGGCCACGGCCAGCACGTCGCGGGCCCGGGGGGACAGATCGTCCAGATTACCGATCGGGGTGGCGACGATCGAGAGCGTTGCCGCGGGCGATGGCATGATGGCGTCCTTTCCTGTAAAGCCAGACAAACGAGACCGGGATCGCCCGGGGCCTTTCGAGGTGTCGTGCGGGCTCCGCACTGGAGACCGCAAATCGCGTCCTGCAAGATCTCGCAACGCCGCAGGGCGCCCATGGTTGTTTCAGGCACGGCGCCACCCGAAGGGACCAGCGCCCCATCGTTGGCGACACGACGGCAATCCGGCGTTGCAGCCTCTTGGCGCAGAACGCCCACGCCACCTGCGCTACGCCTCGTGCTGACGCCGCCTGGTTCATTTCTCAGGAAACGTTTGGCGCGGACTCGTACAAAACCTCAACAAACCCTTGCGCGACGCCGCCGCTTTCGCGCTGATATTATGCGACAACAGTCGTGCGGCGGGGGACCGCGCGGCCCGATCGTCTCTCGGGAGCAACAATAATGACAGTCTTCAAGGCAGGCCTGCGGGCCGCAGCGATGATGGCCGCCGCCGTGGCAATGGCCGGCTGTGCGTCGCAGATGGCCGGCGGCCCCTCGTCGCAGCCGACCAATCCGGCCGATGCCGCGGCCCAGGCCGCCGCCACCGGGCATTACAAGACAGCGGTTCGCGAATACATGCGCGCATCGACTCAGGCCAGCCAGTCCGACGCCCGGCGTCAGTACCGCTTCGAGGCCGGCCTGGCCGCCGCTCAGGGCGGCGACGCCCAGACCGCCCGGCAGCTGCTCGGCGGCATCGACCCGGGCAGCCTCGACCACGCCGACCAGGCGCGCTACAACCTGGCTCAGCGCGAGATATCGATCGCCAATCTGTCACCGGATCAGGCCCTGGCCCGCCTGCCCAGACCGGCGCGCAATACGCCGCCGGCCGTAGCCCAGCGCGTCTGGGAAAAACGCGCCGAACTGCATTTCGCCAATAACGACCCGGTGCAAGGCATCGAAGCCCTCGTGCAGCGCGATGTCTGGCTGATGAACGACCGGGCCATGCGTGCCAACGACAACCGCATCTACGACAAGTCGCTGGATGCGATCGGCCTCGGCATCGGGCCGAACAGCCGGGCCGCCGCCGACGCGGGCAAGACCACGCGCGGCTGGCTGGCGCTGGCCGCGATCGGCCAGCGCCAGTTCGCCGATCGCGCTGCGCGCAACAAGGCGCTGTCGAACTGGCAGAGCCAGTACCCCGGGCACCCGGCCAACCGAAGTGTGCTGACCGAACGCTTCAACTATGCCGGCGCGACCCAGGTCGCCCAGCACCAGCCGGGCGCGATGAACGGCGGCGCAATGGGCCAGGCCCCACGGCCGACCAGCGATCAGGTGGCCATCGCCCTGCCGATGACCGGGCAGTTCCAGAATGCGGCCCAGGCCATCCGCGACGGTTTCATGTTCGCCTATCAGAACAATCCGTCCGGCATGCCGCAGCCCCTGGTCTACGATACGAACACCACGCCCCCGCAGGCGCTGGTCTCTCGCGCGCAGAGCGATAACGTCGGCATCCTCGTCGGCCCGCTGGACAAGTCCAAGGTCACGGCGATGTCCAACCTGTCGTTGCCGATGCCGGAGATCGCGCTCAACACGCCCGACGACGCCAGCCAGCAGCCGGGGTTCTATCAGTTCGGCCTGGCGCCGGAAGACGAAGCCAAGTCGGCTGCCGCCCATGCCGAGCAGGCCGGCTACAGCCGAGCGATCGCGCTGGTGCCGAGCGGCGACTGGGGCGACCGTGTGCTCGATGCATTCCGAAGTGCGCTGACCGCGCGCGGCGGCCAGCTGATCGGTTATCAGACCTACGATGGCAACAGTCACGACCATAGCCAGGCGATCCAGGCCGTGCTGCAGAACCAGAGCAATGCCAACTTCATCTTCGTGGCCGCGCAGCCGCTCCAGGCACGCCTGATCCGCAGCCAGCTGAAGTACTATCACGCCGCCGATCTGCCGATGATCACCACCTCGCATGCCTTCTCCGGCACCGTGAATCCGGGCGAGGATATCGACCTCAACGACGTGCACTTCGTGGACATGCCCTGGCTGCTGGGCCACGGCGGCACGATCACGCGTCTGCGCAGCGAAGCCGCCGATGCCTACGGCGATGAAGCGAAGTCCTATTCTCGGCTTTTCGCCATGGGCATGGACGCCTGGCTGCTCGCGCATCGCCTGGACCAGGGCGGCCTGTCCTCCGGCCAGCCGATCGAAGGCATGACCGGCGTGCTCTCGGTACAGCCGGACGGACATATCAAACGCTATCTGGGCTGGGCGGTATTCCACGGCGGCCGGCCGCAGACGTTATCGCTGCCGTCGATCAACGACGCCAAGGTCGGCGACAACTATTCGCAGCAGAGCGGCCATGCCCTGCCCGCGAATACGAATGCGCCGATGAATTCCACGTCGGGATCGAACACGGCGCCGAACTCGAATCAACCGAAGCCCCGACCGCAGACCGCGCCGGCGGGCAGCGGCAGCAGTTCGTCGTGGTCGTCGGGCGGCTGAGCCGTTTGGCGGTCGGTCGTGACGCCGAGGCCCGCGTGGATCGCGCGGCCCGGCGCCACGGCTGGACGCGAGTGGCACGCAACTACAACGTCCGTGGCGGCGAGCTGGACCTGGTCTATCGCACCGGCGATTTTCTGGTCGTGGTCGAGGTGCGCTATCGCAGCCGTGAGGACTATGGCGGCGCCGTCGCCAGCGTGACCCGCAGCAAGCAGCGTCGCATCATACTGGCCACACGGCATCTGCTTGCCGCCCATCCCGAGTATGCGGATCTCGCCGTGCGCTTCGATGTCGTCGGGGTCGACGACACCGATACCTTCAACTGGATAGAGAACGCTTTCCATGTCGAATGAGCCCGCTGCCGGCCGCGCCGCGCCCATCGTCACCCAGCTGTTCGCCGACAGCCGGCGTGCCAACGAAGCCACCCTCGCCGCCACCCTGCCGACAATTCCCGAAGCGGCCGACCGTGTCCTTGCCTGCTGCAATGCCGGCGGCAAGATTCTGGCCTGCGGCAACGGCGGCTCGGCGGGCGATGCCCAGCACTTCGCCTCGGAACTGGTGAATCGCTTCGAGCGCAATCGTCGCGCCCTGGCGGCGGTATCGCTGGTGACTGAAAGCTCGACGGTGACGGCCATCGCCAACGACGCCGGCTACGACCGTGTCTTTTCGCGCCAGATCGAGGCCCTCGGCCGACCCGGCGACATGCTGTTCGCCATATCAACCAGCGGCCATTCCCCGAACGTGGTCACCGCCATCGACACCGCACACGAACACGGCATGTCGGTTATCGCCCTGACCGGCCGCGACGGCGGCACCATGGCCGGTCAGCTCGGCGGCGACGACATCGAGCTAAGGGCCGCGTCCGACGTGACTGCCCGTATTCAGGAGATGCATCTGCTGATCATCCACTGCATGTGCCGGCTTATCGAGGACGCTCTGGCCGACGAATGACAGACCAGTCGCGCCGCGAGGGAAGCCGCAGGCCGTCGCGCGCTATTTCACGACCTTGAGATGCGGGTGCTTCTTGCGTGCCGGCGTGTCATCGCCGTCATTGCCGTCGCCCGCGTCGTGGTCGGCCTCGGTCGCTCCCTGCGCCTCACCGGCGATGGTTTCCTCGCTGGCGGTCTCGGTGTTCTCGACCTCGCCGAACAGCATGCCCTCGCCGTTCTCACGGGCATATAGCGCAAGCACTGCGCCCGGCGGCACGGCGATGTTGTAACTCGAGCCGGAAAACCGGGCAGAGAAGCTGATCAACTGGTTTTCCAGTGCCAGGCCCCGGACCGCGCTCGGGCTGATATTGATGGTGATCTTGCCGTCGTCGGTCACGAACTGGCGCGGCACGTCGACACCATGGGCATCGGCAGCCACCAGCAGATGCGGCGTCAGGTCGTTGTCGAGCACCCAGTCGTAGAGCGCCCGGATGAGATAGGGGCGTCGCGAAGTCAGTTCGGCCATCGGCTTTCGCCTCGTCTTCGTTCGTTCAGTGAGCCGCCAGCGCCGGCCGCATGTCGGCTTCCTCGGCGGACAGACTGGCCTCGAAGGCCGGGCGCGCGAACAATCGCGCGGCATACTGTCCGAGCCGCTCGCCGTGCTTGGCCGGCAGGCTCACCTGATAATGATCCAATCGCCACAATATGGGCGCCAGCGTGCAATCCAAGAGCGAGAACTCCTCGCCGATGTAATGCTTGGGCGCGAATTCGGCGGCCAGGGTGGTCAGCAGTTCGGTCATGCGGGCCCGTGCCTTGCGGGCCACCGCCGGCGTGCCCTCCAGATCCTCACAGAGATCGTAGAGATCGGATTCCATGCGGAAGATCGCCAGTCGATACTGGGCCCGCAACACCGGGTCCACCGGCATCAGCGGCGGATGCGGATAACGTTCGTCGATGTATTCGACGATGATCCGCGGATCGTAGACCACCAGCTCGCGATCGACCAGTGTCGGCACGGTGTTGTACGGGTTGAGATCGATCAGATCCTCGCTCTGCTCGTCCTCGCGCAGCTCGACCACGTCATAGTTCGCCACGCCCTTTTCGGCCATGACCAGGCGCACGCGATGACTGTGAACCGAGCTGGGATGGCTGTAGAGAGTAATCGAGGAACGACGGGCCATACTTGTTTCCTGTTCGACACCGGCGGAGCGGCAGGACGCCAGCCCCGCGCGCGAGCAATCGCGCGGATGCCTGTGATCGTCCGCTGACTATAGCACGCCGGAGCCGGCCCGAACGCGGCCGATCGCCGCCATATCGCGTATTCTGAACAGCCCGGAACGTACGGTTCGCACGCGCCGGACATGCCGCTCAATCCGTGTCCGGCTCTTCGGCCCGCGCCGCTGCCGAGGCGGCATGTGCGTACAGCCCTTCGCCTTCGGCCAGCCGTACGGCAATCGGCGCGAGGCGCCGGGCCCCGGCTTCGCTGGCCGCGACCAGCGAGATTCGCTTCTGGAAATCATAGGCGCCCGAGGGCCGACGAGAAGCGCGCCGTACGCCCGGTCGGCAAGACGTGATTCGGTCCGGCGCAGTAGTCGCCGAACGCTTCCGGGGTACGATGTCCCATGAAGATCGCGCCGGCATGACGGATGCCATCCAGCAGCGACTCCGGGTCGTCCACGGCGAGCTCCAGATGCTCCGGCGCAATGGCGTTGACCAGGCCGAGCGCCTCGTCGAGATCGGCGCAGAGAATCAGGGCGCCGTGCTGGTCGAGCGCGGCCCGGATGATCGCCGCGCGCGGCTGCTCGTCGATCAGGCGCTCGACCGCCGCATCCACCGCGGCCAGATAATCGGCGTCCGGGCTGACCAGAATCGCGCGCGCCATCTCGTCGTGTTCGGCCTGGGCGAACAGGTCCAGCGCCGCCCACTCGGGATTGCCGGTGCCGTCGGCCACGATCAGCACCTCCGACGGGCCCGCGACCGATTCGATGCCGACGCGCCCGAACACCTGGCGCTTCGCCGAGGCAACGTAGGCATTGCCCGGCCCGACGATCTTGTCCACTTCAGGAATACGCGCCGTGCCATAGGCCAGCGCCGCCACAGCCTGCGCGCCGCCGATGGTGAAGAACCGGTCGACGCCGGCGACCGCCGCCGCGGCCAGTACCCATTCATTCACCCCCCCCTCGGGCGCCGGCGAGACCAGCACGACCTCGGATACGCCGGCGACCTTCGCCGGCACCGTGTTCATCAGGACACTGGAGGGATAAGCCGCCTTGCCACCCGGCGCATAAACACCGGCCCGCTCGATCGGCCGCACGATCTGGCCGAGCTCGTTGCCATCATCGTCGCGATAGCGCACCGGCGCGATTTTCTGCGATTCCGCGAACGCGGCGATGCGCTCGGCCGCCGCTTCCAGTGCTTGCCGGTCGTCGGCATTCAGGTCGGCGCGCGCCCGTGCCATGCGCGCCTGCGGGATTTCCAGCGCATCGAACTCGACGCCGGGACGCCGATCGAGCTCTCGGGTGTATTCGAGCACGGCCTCGTCACCGCGCCGGCGCACATCGGCGATGATTTCGGCCACCCGTGCATCGATCTCGGTCTGGGCCGGGCTGTCGCGATCGATGAGTGCCGCGAATTCAGTCTGGAATGCCGCGGCGGTGGTGTTCAGTCGACGCAGACTCACGACGCCTGCCCCGCAGCACCCCGGCCGAACAGCTCGACCAGTTCGCTGATCGCGGCGTGTTTCATCTTCTGCGCAGCCTTGTTCACAACCAGACGCGCGCTGATCTGCTCGAGCACCTCGAACGGCTCGAGACCGTTGGCCCGCAACGTATTGCCGGTATCGACGAGATCGACGATCACGTCGGCCAGCCCGACTAGCGGCGCCAGTTCCATCGAACCATACAGCTTGATGATCTCGACCTGACGACCGATCTGCGCGAAGTGGGCGCGGGTCGTCTCCACATACTTGGTGGCCACCCGCAACGGACGATGGCTCGCGGCATCCATGGCGCCGGGCAGACCGGCCGTCATCAAGCGGCAGGTGGCGATACCCAGATCCAGCGGTTCGTAGAGATCGGAGCCGCCATGTTCGATCAGCACATCCTTGCCCGCCACGCCCACGTCGGCGGCGCCATGGGACACGAAGGTCGGCACGTCCGATGCCCGGATCACGAGCAGCCGCAGCCCGGGCTTATTGGTCTCGAACACGAGCTTGCGCGATGCTCCGGGATCGACCTCCGGCTCGATGCCGGCCGCTGCCAGCACGGGCAACGTATCCTCCAGAATCCGGCCCTTGGACAAGGCCAGCGTGACCATATCCGGATCGACGCTGCTCATACCGCCACCTCTTTCGCGGTCACAGGCGCATGATCGGGCACGCGCTGGATCGTGCCGCCGAGCTGGGCCATCTTTTCCTCGATGCACTCGTAGCCGCGATCGATGTGATAGATGCGACGGACTTCGGTCGTGCCCTCGGCGATCAGCCCGGCGATAACCAGCGAAGCCGAGGCTCGCAGATCGGTCGCCATGACCGGCGCGCCGGTGAGCTTGTTCACCCCGGTCACGCGGACCGTATGGCCTTCCTGACGAATCTTTGCGCCCATGCGCTCCAGCTCCGAGACATGCATGAAGCGATTCTCGAACACGGTCTCGGTGACCATGCCGACGCCGTCGGCGACCGCGTTGAGCACACAGAACTGGGCCTGCATGTCGGTCGGAAAACCCGGGTGCGGCGCGGTGCGCACGTCGACCGGCTTCGGCCGCTTGCCGTGCATGTCCACGCTCACCCAGTCCTCGCCCTGCGTCACTTCAGCGCCGGCGTCGGCCAGCTTGGCGAGGACGGTGTCGATCAAATGCGGATCGGTATGCGTGACGCGTGACCTTGCCGCGGCTGGCCGCACCCGCGACCAGAAAGGTACCGGTCTCGATACGATCGGGCACCACCCGATGGGTCGCGCCATGCAGCTTCTGCTTGCCCCGGACGGTGATGGTCGACGTACCGGCGCCTTCGATGTCGGCGCCCATGGCGATCAGACAATTCGCCAGATCGACCACCTCCGGCTCGCGGGCGGCATTTTCCAGCACGGTCACGCCCGTCGGCCAGCGTGGCCGCCATCATCAGGTTCTCGGTACCGGTTACGGTCACCGTGTCCATGGCGATATGCGCGCCCTTGAGGCGGCTGCATTTCGCCTTGACATAGCCGGACTCGACGCGGATCTCGGCGCCCATGGCCTGCAGCCCGCGCAGATGAATATCCACCGGACGCGCGCCGATCGCGCAACCGCCCGGCAGCGAGACTTCGGCCTCGCCGCGCTTGGCCAGCAGCGGCCCGAGCACGAGAATCGAGGCCCGCATCGTCTTGACCAGATCGTACGGCGCCAGGCACGACGTGATGGTCGAGGCATCGGCCTCGACCACCATGTAGTCGCCGACGGTCACCGACACCCCCATATGCGCCAGCAGCACATTGGTCGTGGTCACATCCTCGAGATGCGGCACGTTCTCGATGAACAGCGGGTCGTCGATCAGCAGCGCGGCCGTCATGATCGGCAGCGTGGCGTTTTTCGCACCCGAGGCGCGCACGGTGCCGTTCAGAGGCGGCCCACCCTCGATACGCAGAAGATCCATCGCTTGCCCCGCCGTTAAGACGCGGTGCCGGCCTGTTCCGGCGTCAGGGTCTTGAGCGACAGCGCATGAATTTCCTCCCCCATGCGCTCGCCGAGCGTGGCGTACACCATGCGATGCTGTTCCACGATGCCCTTGCCGGCAAAGCTGGGGCTGATCACGCGGGCGGCGAAGTGCGTACCGTCGTCGCCGACGACCTGAACGTCGGCATCCGGCAGTCCGGCTTCGATGAGTTCGCGTATGGCGTCTGGGCTGTACATCACTCTGGCCTCCTATAACTGGCGCAAGATGCTAGCACGCTGAAATGCTCGTCCGAGCATGCGATTAACCGCGGATCTTGTAACCGCGGGCGAGCATGGTGATGGCGATCGCCGACACCATAGAAAAGAACGCCGCCGCGACGACCACGCTGACGCAGCGGATTGGCGTCGCCAACCCCGAAGAAGCCGTGCCGGAACCCGTCGATCATGTAGAAGAACGGATTGAAGTACGACGCGTGCTGCCAGAACGGCGGCAGATTATGAATCGAATAGAACACGCCCGAGAGAAAACTCATCGGGAGAATGAAGAAATTCTGGAATGCCGCCAGATGATCGAACTTGCTCGCGACGATACCGGCAATCAGCCCCATCACCGCCAGCGTGCCACCGGAAAAGACCAGCATCGCCAACATCAACAACGGCTCGTGGATCGGCACATGCACGAAGAACTGGGTGACGACGTACAGCACCGTCGCCACGATCAACGCGCGCACCAGCGAGGCGACGATATAAGCCAGATAGATCTCGAAGGCCGACAATGGCGTCATCAGCAGAAACACCAGGTTGCCCATAATCTTGGACTGGGTGATCGACGATGAGGTATTGGCGAACGAGTTCTGGATGATGCTCATCATCATCAGCCCCGGCACCAGAAACTCGACCGCGCGCACGCCCTCGATGCTCTGGCCGGCCAGGACCTGTCCGAACACCACCATATACAGGAGTGCCGTGATCACCGGCGCGCCCACGGTCTGGAGGATCACGCTGTAGAAGCGCCGGACTTCCTTGACGAACAGGGTGTAGCAGCCGCGCCAGTTCATGCGGACACCTCGTCTTCCGAGTCCATGGTCAGCTCAACGAAGATGTTCTCCAGCGACGGCTCGCGGGTATGCACGTCGGTGATGCGATAGCCCGCACCGCGGATGCCCTCGATCACGTCGCCGATGAAGTCCTCGCCCTGCTTGAGCTTCAGATCGAGCGTATCGCCGCGGCGTTCCTCGACCAGTCGCTCGACCTCGGCCGGCAGCGCACTGCCCTCGCCGGTCAACTCGAGCGACAGGAAGCGGTAGGGATGACGATCCAGCAGCGCCTCCTTGTCTTCCAGCACCTGCAGCTCGCCGTGGTTGAGGATGGCGATGCGATCGCACAGCTCCTCGGCCTCTTCCAGGTAATGCGTGGTCAGCACGATGGTGTGGCCGGCCTGATTCAGCTCGCGGGTGAACTTCCACAGCGTGCGGCGCAGTTCGACGTCCACGCCGGCGGTCGGCTCGTCGAGGATCACCACTTCGGGCTTGTGCACCAGCGCCTGGGCGATCAGCACGCGGCGCTTCATGCCGCCGGACAGCTGACGGATCGAATTCGCGCTCTTGTCCTCGAGCTCGAGGCGCTCGAGCAGCTCGTCGATCCAGGGCCAGACCTCCTTGCCGCAGCCCTGGTAGCCCGCCTGCAGACGCAGCATCTCGCGCACCGAGAAGAACGGATCGTAGACCAGCTCCTGCGGCACGACACCGAGCGCACGGCGTGCCGCGCGGTAGTCGGACACGACATCGTGGCCGAGCACGGCCACCGAACCCGAAGTGGCCTGGGCCAGCCCGGCGGTGATGGAAATCAACGTGGATTTGCCGGCGCCGTTCGGCCCGAGCAGGCCGAAGTATTCGCCGCGCCGGATATCGAAGGACACGCCCTTGAGCGCATGCGTGGTCGCATAACGCTTCTGGACATCCCGAAAGGATATCGCCGTATCGGTCATGATATGGGATTGGGTCGGAGCAAGACGGCGCAGTATACGCCCCGCGTCACGACGCCCCAACCTCAAACGCGCGCAAGGTGATCCGTTGACCGAGCCTTGTCGCGCCTGCGATAGAATGGCGCTCATGGAAAACGACACCCTCATCGCCGCCGGCCGGCGCACCATTGCCATCGAGGCGGCTGCCGCCGCGGCGCTGGAAGCACGCATCGACGGAGAGTTCGCCCGCGCGGCTGATCTGATGATGCGCTGCACCGGCCGAGTGATCGTCACCGGCATGGGCAAGTCCGGTCATATCGCGGGCAAGCTGGCGGCCACCCTGGCATCGACCGGCACGCCGGCGTTCTTCGTGCACCCCGGCGAAGCCAGCCACGGCGATCTCGGCATGATCACCGCCCACGATGTGGTCATCGCCCTGTCCTACTCGGGCGAGACCGGCGAGATCCTCACCATCCTGCCGCTGCTTGGCCGGCTGGGCGTGCCGCTGATCGCCATGACCGGCAAACCGGAATCGACGCTCGCCACCCGCGCCCACGTGCATCTGGACGTCTCGGTCGAGATCGAGGCCTGCCCACTGGAACTCGCGCCGACCTCGTCGACCACGGCCACGCTGGTCATGGGCGATGCGCTCGCCATCGCCCTGCTCGAGGCGCGCAACTTCACCGCCGAGGATTTCGCGCGCAGCCATCCCGGCGGCTCGCTCGGCCGGCGGCTGCTGCTCACCGTGGCCGATGTGATGCATACCGGGGACGCCCTGCCCCTGGTCGACGAAAACGCCATGATGCGCGAAGCGCTGCTGGAAATGACCGCCAAGGGGCTGGGCATGACCGGCGTCGTCGATGCCGATGGCCGGCTCACCGGCCTGTTCACCGACGGCGACCTGCGACGCGCGCTGGATCGCGATCTCGACATCAAGCGCGCGGTGATCGCCGACTACATGACGCGGGCACCCAAGACCGTCGATCCGGATATGCTCGCGGCCGAAGCCGTGCGACTGCTGGAAACCCATCGCATCGGCGGCGGCGCGCTCATGGTCGTCGACATCGAAACGCGCCCGATCGGCGCACTCAACATGCAGGATCTGCTACGGGCGGGTGTGATATGACCTTTCTCGATCGACCGGACGACGCACTCACGCCCGCGCTTCGAGCCGCCGCCATACGGCTGGCGGTGTTCGACGTCGACGGCGTGATGACCGATGGCCGGCTCTATCTCGGCCCGGACGGTGGCGAGACCAAGACCATGCACATCCGCGACGGCCTGGGACTCAAGCGTCTGGCCGCGGCCGGCGTGGAGATCGCGGTCATCAGCGGCCGGCCTTCGCCGCCGGTGGCCGCCCGGCTCGCCGATCTCGGCGTGAACGAAATCCACATGGCCTGCGACGACAAGGCCGCCAAACTGGCTGCGCTACGCGAGGCGCGTTCGCTTTCCAACGACCAGATCGCGGTGATGGGCGACGACCTGCCGGATCTCGACATCATGCGTTCAGCCGGGCTCGCCCTCACGGTCGCCGACGCCGTGCCCGAGATCCGCGATATCGCGCACTGGGTCAGCGCCGCGCCGGGCGGCCACGGGGCGGTGCGCGAAGCCTGCGAGTTGATCATCGCGGCGGTGGAGACGTCCTGACGTGCTGCGGATCGGCGCGATACTGGCACTTGTCTGCGTGGCCCTGTTCGGGCTCGGCAGCTGGCTGGGGACGATCACGCACTCGTCATCCCGGCCCGGCCCCGTCCACACGCCTGACAACAGCGACTACTACATGCAAGGCGCCACGGTGTATCAGCTGTCCCCGCAGGGCGCGCTTGCCTATCGCATGACGGTCGCGCAAACACTGCACTTTGCCGACGACTCGGCTCGGCTTTCCGATATTCACGTACACTACGTCAAAGGCACGAAAACCTATTGGAACCTGCATGCCGACAAGGGGCGCGTCCCGGCCGGCCAACATGATCTGTATCTCTACGGCGGCGTGATCATCCATCACCCGCGCGAGAACGGAAACGTGGTGAAGGTGACCACATCGCATGCCTGGGTGCGGCCCAGGATCAACCGGGTCGAGTCGGATGCGCATGCCACCGCCATCGAGCCGGGGCAGAAGGTCACCGGCGACGGCATGCGGATCAATCTGGATACGAACAAGCTGAATCTGCTGAATAATGTGCATGTCACCTACACGCCCTGATCGCGGCGTCACACATTCGACGCTGATCGCGCTGGCGATACTCGCAGCGATACTGACGCCCGGCCTGGCGCAGGCGGCCGGCTCGGGCAAATCGCAGTCGTTGCCCACCAACATCCAGGCCAACAACGCCGATTTCGCTCAGAAGTCGGGCGTGAGCACCTATACCGGCAACGTGCACCTGACCCGCGGCGGGCTGACGCTGACCGGCGACAAGCTCGTGGTCACACGGCTCAAGGACCGCCGCCGGATCAAGGCCGTGCTCACCGGCAATCCGGCGCATATCGACAAGCAGCCCGATTCGAGCGATAACGAAGTCGTGACCGGACATGCGAACCAGATCGAATACAGCAACGCCAGCTCGGTGATCACCCTGCGCGGCGACGCCGTGGTCAACCGCAACGGCGACCAGATCCGCGGCCCGGTCATCACGCATAACATCGACACCGGCGTAACGCACGCCGAGCGCGGCCAGGGCAGTGACCAACGGGTGCACATCACCATCCAGCCCGCCCAAAACGACGGTTCCTGATGGCTGCCGCCGCATCCCGGACCGTTGTCGGCCGATAACGCGGAGTTGACCGCGACCGGCCTGCGCAAGCGCTACAAGGGCCGTGATGTGGTGCGCGACGTCAATCTGCGCGTCGCCCGCGGCGAAGTGATCGGCCTGCTCGGTCCCAACGGCGCCGGCAAGACCACCTCGTTCTACATGATCGTGGGCCTGGTTTCGCCCGATGCCGGCGAGATCGAACTCGCGGGCAGCGCTCTCGTGGGCCTGCCGATGCATCGCCGCTCGCAGATGGGCATCGGCTATCTGCCGCAGGAAGCCTCGGTCTTTCGCAAGCTGTCCGTGGCCGACAATATCCGAGCGATTCTGCAGGTACGAAAGGATCTCGACCGGGCCGGACATCGAGCGCGAGCTGGCCGATCTGCATGGACGAACTGTCGATCAGCCATATCGCCGATTCGAAAGGCCTGAACCTGTCGGGCGGCGAACGCCGTCGCGTCGAGATCGCACGGGCACTGGCCGCGAAGCCCACCTTCATGCTGCTGGACGAACCGTTCGCGGGCATCGATCCGATCTCCATCGGCGATATCCGCGGCATCATCCGCCATCTGCAGGACCGCGGCATCGGCGTGCTGATCACCGACCACAACGTGCGCGAGACCCTGTCGATCTGCGACCGGGCCTATATCCTGGCCGAAGGCACCGTCATCGCCGAGGGCCACGGCGAACACATCCTGGCCGACCAGAAGGTCCGCGATGTCTATCTGGGCGAGGATTTTCGGCTATGAAGCAAGGCGCTCAGCCTCAATCTGGGCAGACACTGACGATGACGCCAGCGTTGCAGCAGGCGATCCGGATGCTGCAGCTGTCCACGCTCGACCTGAAGACCGAGATCCAGGACGCGCTGGAGTCCAACGTGATGCTCGAGGCCGACGACGGCCACGACGAGATCGAGTCCAACGAGGCCGCGGAAGCGCGCAAGAGCGAGCGCGAACAGGCCACGGGCAAGGACAGCGAGATCCCCGAGAACCTGCCGGTCGATGCCGACTGGAACGATATCTACGCCGGCACGCCGCACCGGCCTGCGCCGGCCCCGACCAGCGACGACGAAGACTACTGGGACTATCGCCAGGCCAACCTGTCGAGCACGCCCGATCTGCATGCGCACCTGACCTGGCAGGCCGACATGCATTCGTTCACTCGCCGACCAGCGCGCGATCGCGGCGGTGATCATCGATGCCATCGACAGCAACGGCCTGCTGCTCGACTGGGACGAGGTCGGAACCCGCGCATCGCCGACGAGTTCGAGCTCGCGCCCGAGCAGGTCGAAGCGGTGCTGACCGACCATTCAGGATTTCGATCCGCCCGGCGTGGCCGGCCGCAGCCTGGCCGAATGCCTGGCCATCCAGCTGCGCGGGCTGCCGGCCGACGCGCCGGGCCGCGAGATCGCGCTGCGGCTGCCTGGACCGCGAATCGCTGGAACAACTGGCCGATCCGAACCGCGACGCGCTGGCACGACGCCTGTCGGTCGAACGCGCCGATCTCGACAGTCGCCATCGCGCTGATCCAGACGCTGCAGCCGCATCCCGGCGAGGCGTTCACCGAGCACGAATCCGACTACGTCATCCCCGAGGTGTTCGTCACCCGCAGCTCGGACGGCTGGCATGTCGCGCTCAACGCCGACATCGCCCCCAGACTGCGCATCAACAGCCAGTATCTGGCCTTGATCAAGCGTGCCGACAAATCGGCCGACCAGACCACGCTGAAGTCGCATCTGCAGGAGGCGCGGTTCTTTCTCAACAGCCTGAAATCGCGCAACGATACCCTGCTCGAGGTGGCGCACTGCATAGTTGAAGCCCAGCGTGCTTTTCTGGAATATGGAGAAGAGGCAATGAAACCGCTGGTGCTGCGCGACGTGGCCGAACAACTCGATATCCACGAATCCACCGTGTCGCGGGCGACGGCCAACAAGTACATGCAGACGCCGCGCGGCATCTTCGAGCTCAAGTATTTCTTCTCCAGTCATGTATCCACCACCGACGGCGGCTCGGCCTCGGCCACGGCGATCCAGGCCATGATCAAGCGCATGGTCGCCACCGAAGCGCCGAACAAGCCGCTGTCCGACAGCAAGCTCGCCGAAGCGCTGCTCGACAACGGCATCCAGGTCGCACGCCGCACGGTGGCCAAGTACCGCGAAGCTCTGTCGATTCCGCCGTCGCACGAGCGGCGGCGTAAGCTGGGCTGAGCCCGATGCCTGTTAATCCTTGTTCGTCCACACACGCTGCCAAGGAGTACGCGATGAACCTGAACATCTCCGGCCACCACGTCGACATGACGAACGCACTGCATCAGTACGTGGCCTCAAAGATGGAACGCATCGAACGCCATTTCGATCATGTGCTCGATGCCGAAGTGGTTCTCGAAGTTGAAAAACTGCGGCACAAGGCCGAGGTGACCATGCAGCTGCGCGGGGCCACGCTGCACGCCGAGGCCACCAAGGAAGACATGTACGCCGCCATCGACTGCATGGTCGACAAGCTTGATCGGCAGACGCTACGGCACAAGGAAAAATCCTGCGACCATCACAATCTGCAGGCCCGACACATCGACATGAGCACGGACTAGCCTTCGGCCCAGCTCGCATCATGAATATCGCCGATATCGTCGCGCCCGGACCGGGTACAACTGGCCGCGGACGTGCAATCCAAGAAACGTGCGCTCGAACAGCTGGCCGACATTCTGGCCGAGGGCACGCCGTATCTGACGGCGGCCGACGTGTTCAACGGCCTGATCGGTCGTGAGAAGCTCGGCAGTACCGGCGTGGGGGATGGCGTGGCCATCCCCCACGCCCGCCTCAAGGGCATCGACGATTGCATCGGCGCCTTCATTCGACTGCCCCAGGGCGTCGATTTCGAATCCACCGATGACCAGCCGGTCGACCTCATTTTCGGCCTGCTCGTGCCGGAGGAGGCGACCGACGAACATCTGAAGCTGCTGCGCCAGCTGGCCGAGATTTTCTCCGAGGCCGAGACGCTTGTCGGACCTGCGCGAAGCCGGCGACGATCGCAGCCTGTATCGTGCCCTGCTCGATCACGACACGATCACGATCTAGCGCCTGTCCAAGCGCTACCGCGACCACGGACCGCTCGCCTATGGACAATCCCCGCGCCGAGGCCCGCGAGGACGCCGACCGCCGAGTCGCCATCGAAACCCTGTACGAGCGCCTCGCGGATTCGCTCGAACTGCACTGGCCCGGAGCCGACCGTCGGCGCGGCCGGCACGCTCGGCGCGACGCGGCACGGCGGCTGGCGCGTGCCCACGGTCGGCTATCTCAACTTCATTCATCCGCCGCAGGTCCAGATCGTCGGCCATCCCGAGATCGCCTATCTGGCCCGACTGTCCGACGAACTCGCCGCGCATCTGCGCGCCCAGCTGACCCAGCGGCGCGACGCGGCTGGTGGTGGTCGCCGATGGCCAGCGCCTGCCGGATTATCTGCACGAAGCGCTGCGCGCGGCCGACATCGCCGTATTCACCACCACCGCCAGCGGCCATCGCGTCGCCTATCGGCTGCGCCATTTTCTCGGCGAAACGCTGGCCCGCCAGATCACCTTGCACGGCGTGTTCCTTGAGGTGCTGTCCATCGGCCTGCTGCTGGTCGGCGACCCGGGCGTGGGCAAATCCGAACTCGCGCTGGAACTGATCAACCGCGGCCATCGCCTGGTGGCCGACGACGCTCCGGAATTCGTCCTGCTCGGCCCGGACGATCTCAACGGCGGCTGCCCGCCCCTGCTGCAGGATTTTCTGGAAGTACGCGGGCTCGGCATCCTCAACATCCGGGCGATGTTCGGCGAAGCCGCGATCAAGCGGCGCAAACAACTCGGCCTGATCATCCGGCTGGTCCGCGGCGACACCGGCGAAGCCGCCCCGCCCGACCGCCTCACCGGCGCGCGCGCGACCCGCGAGATTCTGGATACGTCCATTCCCGAGATCACCCTGCCGGTGGCGGTCGGGCATAATCTGTCGGTTCTGGTCGAAGCCGCCGCGCGCGATCATCTGCTGCGCATGCAGGGCCAGAACAGCGACGAGCAGTTCGCCGCGCGTCAGGCACAAGTCATCGGGGCGGACCCAACAGGAGTGAGTTCATGCGACTGATCGTGGTCAGCGGGCTGGCCGGCGCCGGCAAATCGGTGGCGCTGAACATGCTCGAGGATTTGGGCTACTACTGCATCGACAACCTGCCGCTGGGGCTGCTGCACGAAGTATCGGCCGCCACACTGCGCCGTCAGGGGCTGGACTTCGACCGGCTGGCCGTCGGGCGTGGATGCACGCGCCCGCAAGAGCGAGATCGCCGAGTTCGGCGAGCGTGTGGATGACTTGCGCAGTGCCGATCTCGATATCGAGATCATCTATCTCTATGCCGACGAGGACACCATCCTGCGGCGGTATTCCGAGACCCGGCGCCGACATCCGCTGTCCAACGAGCAGCGTTCGCTGATCGATGCGGTAGCGCTCGATGTCGAACTGACCCAGCCGATCGCGGCCAAGGCCGATATCTCGATCGATACCAGCCGGCTCAACATCCACCAGTTGCGCGACATCATCCGCAATCGGGTGGAAAGCGCCGCCTCGGGCGAATCTGTCGATCCTGGTGCAGTCGTTCGGCTTCAAGTACGGGCTGCCGCCGGCGGTGGATTTCGTGTTCGACGTCCGCTGCCTGCCCAACCCGCACTGGGTGCCCGAACTGCGCGCGCTCACCGGGCCAGGACGCGGCGGTCGCCGCACATCTGGCCGCCCAGCCGGCCACGCACGAAATGCGCGACGACATCCTGCGGTTCTTCACCCGCTGGCTGCCCGATTTCGCCCGCGAGGACCGGACCTACATCACCGTGGCGATCGGCTGTACCGGCGGCAAGCACCGCTCGGTCTATCTCGCCGAGCAGATCGCCGAACATCTGCGACGTCAGTATGCCAACGTGCTGGTCCGCCACAACGAACTGCATTGATGTGCGGGCCCGCAACACCGCGCGTCGGCATCCTGCTCGATCGGCCACGGCGACCTGCCCCGGGCGCTGCGCGCCGCGGCCGCGCACATCCTCGGCACGCCGGCCCTGGCGACAACAGCCATCGGCATCGCAGCCGACGAAGATACCGACGCTGCTCGAGCCCGCATCGCCCAGGCCATCGCGGCACTGGACAGCGGCGCCGGGGTGCTGATACTCATCGACGCCATGGGGGCGACGCCTTATCGGCTGGCACACGCCGCAGCCGAAGGCCGCGACCGGGTCGCGACGGTCACCGGCGTGAACCTGCCGATGCTGGTTCGCGTCTACAATTATCCGGACATGGGACTGGCCGAACTGGCCGAGTCGGCGGTGGCCGCGGGCCAGCGCGGCGCCGCGCGCATGGCGTAGCCGGTCCCCACCATCACAACAAGAGTCGTGTCATGCCAACTCGCGAACTGTCGATCGTCAACAAGCTGGGGCTGCATGCACGCGCGGCCAGCAAATTCGTCACGGTCGCCTCGCAGTTCGATTCGCGCATCACCGTCACCAAGGACGGGCGCGAGGTCTCGGGCAAATCCATCATGGGCGTGATGATGCTCGCTGCCGCGCGCGGCAGCAGCATCCATGTGAACGCCGAAGGCGACGACGCCGACGAGGCGCTCGACGCACTCGACGACGCTGGTCGCCGATCGTTTCGGCGAAAGCCAGTGATCGTGCCTGGCGTCATCACCGCAAAGGCAGGCCAGCGATGAGCCTCTGGCTGTCGGCCATCGGCGCCTCGCGCGGGGTCGCCATCGGGCCCGTGCATCGCATGCACGGCACCGACCTGGACATCCCCGAGTATCACATCGGCGCCGAGGCCGTCGATGACGAAATCGCACGCTTCAACGCCGCTGCACGCGAGGCCCGCGAGCAACTCGCGGCGGTGCGCGAACAGATCCCGGCCAATGCGCCGTCCGAGATCGGCGCCTTCATCGAAACCCATCTGCTGATGATGGACGATGCCGCACTGATCGATACCGTGACCGGCCGCATCCGCGACGACCGCGTGAACGCCGAATGGGCGCTCAAGCTGCAGGCCGAAGAGCTGATCGACGTCTTCGAGCAGATGGACGACAGCTACCTGCGTACGCGTCGCGACGATATCGCCCACGTCACCGCGCGCCTGCAGCGCGTGCTGCTGAACCAGGAACATCCGATCGGCGGCAGCCCGACCGACGAGACCGGCCCGCCGCCGGTGATCGTGGCCGACGAGCTCACGCCGGCCGACATCATCCTGCTGCACCAACAGGGCGTGGCCGCGGTGGTCACCGAACACGGCGGGCCGTTGTCGCATAGTGCGATTCTGGCCCGCAGCCTGCGTATACCGGCGCTGATGGGGGCGGTCGGCGCGCGCCGCATCCTCGGCGACGACGAAACCGTGATCGTCGACGGCGAAGCCGGCCATCTGCTCGCCGGCCCCGACGACGCGGCGCTGGATTTCTACCGTCATCGCCAGCAGCGCGATGCCCGCTATCAGCGCATGCTGGCGGTACTGCGCGACGAAGCCGCGATCTCGGCCGATGGCGTGCGCGCCGACCATGCTGGCCAACGTGGAACTGCCGGGCGATGCGATCGAAGCCGGCAAGGTCGGCGCCGAGGGCGTGGGCCTGTACCGCACCGAATTCCTGTTCATGAACCGCGAGGACTCGCCCAGCGAGGACGAACAGTTCGAGGTCTATCGTCAGGTCGTGGCCTCCATCGACGGCCCGGTCACCATCCGCACGCTGGATGCCGGCGCCGACAAGAGCTTCGGCCGACCGGACAAGGTCTCGCCCAATCCGGCGCTGGGGCTGCGCGCGATCCGCCTGTGTCTGAAGGAGACCGCCCTGTTCCGCACGCAGCTGCGCGCCTTGCTGCGGGCCTCGGCCGAGGGCGAGATGCGCATCATGCTGCCGATGATCTCCACCGTCGGCGAGATGCGCCAGGCACGGCATCTGATCAACGAGGCCGCCGCCGAGCTCGAGGAGGAAGGCATTGCCTACGACCACAACCTCTCGGTGGGCGCGATGATCGAAGTCCCGGCGGCCGCCCTTGCCGCGCCGACGCTGGCGCGCTACTGCGATTTCTTCTCGCTCGGCACCAACGATCTGATTCAGTACACCCTGGCCATCGATCGCATCGACGACGAGATCAACTATCTCTACGACCCGCTGCACCCGGCCGTGCTCCATCTCATTCGCATGACCATCGATGCCGGGCGCGCGGCCGGCATCAGCGTATCCATGTGCGGCGAAATGGCGTCCGACAAGCGCTACACGTCATTGCTGCTCGGCCTCGGTCTGACCGAATTCTCCATGCATCCCGCCAGCGTGCTGGAGGTCAAGCGTGCGGTGATGGGCGCGGACGTGGCGCGCCTGCGGCGGCGCACCGCGGAAATTCTGTCGCTGACCGACGCCAACACCTATCGCGAAGCCCTCGACGGCCTGACCCGCGAAAGCGCGACCTGAATGATCGCGCTCCCGCTACTAAGGGCCGGACACGAACCGCCACGTCAACGGCTGAAATACCCGGTTTTTCGCTGTGCGCCAACAGCGCTCCGCGAACCCCGAAGCATAGCGAGTTGCTATCCTGCGCCGCGCGGGCCACCCTCGAAGCGCGACACTCCACCCGTCACTTCCGCCCCTCTGCCAAGGCCCGTTGCATGAGCGAGCCCGCCGTCAAGACCGACATCCTCGAAGAGCGCCTGGCGTCGCTCAACGCCGCGCTCGAATCAGGCCGAATGCGTCGGCTCAAGCCGATGCTGGCGTCGCTGTCGCCGGCCGAGATCGCGCTGTTGCTGGAATCCGTGCCACGGGCCAAGCGCGAGGTGGTATGGGCGCTGGTGCCGGACGAGGACCACGGCGAGACGCTGCTGCACGTCAACGACGAAGTCCGTGCCGAGCTCATCGACAGCCTCGACCGCGAGGCCCTGCTGGCGGCCACGGAAGGCCTGCCGATCGACGATCTGGCCGACCTGATCGAAGACCTGCCGGAGCAGGTCACGCGCGAAATGCTGCGTTCGATGGACGCGCAGAATCGCGAGCGGCTCAAGGTCGTCATGTCCTATGCGCCGGATTCCGCCGGCGGCCTGATGAACAACGACACGGTCACGGTACGTCCGGACGTATCGCTGGACGTGGTCTCACGCTATCTCAAGCAGCGCACCTGGCTGCCCGACGATACCGAATCGTTGTTCGTGGTCTCGCGCTATGGACGCTATCTCGGCATGCTGTCGCTGGCCAAGCTGGTCACCCTCGATCCCGAGCGCGACGTCTCCGAGGTGATGAACACCGACATCGATGGGCTGCCCGTCGACATGCCGGCCGCCCAGGTGGCCAAGCGCTTCCAGGATCTCGACCTGATCTCGGCGCCGGTGGTCGACTCGGAAGGCGGTCTGCTCGGGCGTATCACCATCGACGACGTGGTCGACGTGATCCGCGACGAGGCCGAGCACAGCATCATGAGCCTGGCCGGCCTCGATGAGGAAGAGGACGTCTTCGCGCCGATCATGCGCAGCGCGCGCCGGCGGGCGATATGGCTCGGCACCAATCTGGCGACCGCGTTTCTGGCTTCCGAGGTGGTTGGCCTGTTCTCCGACGCGTTATCGCAGCTCGTGGCCCTGGCCGTGCTCATGCCGATCGTCGCCAGCATGGGCGGCATCGGCGGCTCGCAGACGCTCACCCTGATGATTCGCGGCCTGTCGCTCGGCCAGATCGGCTTCAGCAACGCGCGCGCCCTGCTCCTCAAGGAACTCGCGGTGGCGCTGATCAACGGCATCCTCTGGGGCATCGTCGTCGGCGGCGTCGCCCTGGTCTGGTTCGACAACATGGGCCTTGCGATCATCATCGCGGTGGCGCTGATCATCAATCATCTCAATGCGGCGATCACCGGGGTCGCCATCCCGCTCGCGATGAAGAAGATGGGCATCGACCCGGCGCTGGCAGGCTCGGTGGTGCTGACCACGTTCACCGACGTGATCGGCTTCGCCTCGTTCCTTGGTCTCGGGACGCTGTTTCTGCTGCACTGACCACCGCACCGACGCCGTTGCCGGCACTCTACTGCCCGGCGATCGTCATCCGCTCGATCACGACCGAGGGCGTGCGCACCATGCTCTGGTATTCGACATCGCTGCCGAGCGCGGCGATGCCACGGTACATATCGGCCAGATTGCCGGCGACGGTGGCATTCTCCACCGGATAGGCCAGTTCGCCGTTTTCCACCCACCAGCCAGCCGCACCGCGCGAATAATCGCCATTGACCAGATTCACGCCCTGACCCATCAGCTCGGTGACCACCAGACCGCGCCCCATGCCTGCCACGAGCGCATCGAAATCGGCCTCGCCCGGGGCCACATCGACGTTGAATACGCCACCGGCGTTACCGGTGGTCTCCAGCCCCAGTCGACGCGCTGAATAAGCCGACAACAGATAGGAGCGCAGCACGCCCTCGGTTACCAGGTCCCGCTCGACGGTGGCCACGCCGTCGTCGTCGAAACCTGCGCTGGCCAGCCCGTGCCGTCGATGCGGGCACTGACGCAATGTCAGTGCAGGCACGGCAATGCGCTGCTCGAGCTTGTCCTTCAGGAAACTGGCGTTGCGATACAGCGTACCGCCGCTGATCGCACCGAACAGATGGCTCCATAGACTGCGCGCGACGCGAGGCGTGAACAGCACGGGCGCGCTCAGGGTCGGCACTCCGCGCGCCCCGAGACGGGCCAGCGCGCGATCAGCGGCCAGCCGACCGATCTCGGCCGGCGCGAACAGCTCCTCGGCCCGGCGCGCCTGCGAGAATGCGATCTCGCGCTGCATGCGGCCCGCCGCGTCGCGAGCGATCGCCGTGCACGACGCCGCATGCCGGCTGGCGCGCTCGATGCCAATGAAGCCATGGCTGTTGCCGTAGGCGCTGATCGCATCCTGGCTCGCGACGGTCGCGCCTTCGGTCTGGGTGATGCGCGTGTCGGTATCGAGCGCGCCAGCCTCCACGGCCAGGGCCTGATCCTGGGCGGCCTCGGGCGTGAGCGCCCAGGGGTTGTACAGGGCGAGATCGGGCCAGTCGCGCGCCATCAAGGCAGCATCGGCCAGCCCGGCGTATTCGTCCGGCTCGGTGAAGCGCGCGATGGTCAGCGCCTGATCGAGTGCGGCCGCCAAGCCGGCCGGCGTGAGATCGGTGGTCGAAGCACTGCCGCTGGCGCGGCCGCGATAGACCGTCACCGCGGCCGTGCGATCGCCTTCGTATTCCAGCGATTCACGCCGCCGATCGCGAACCGATACCGACAGGCTGCGCGAGGCCGACAGGCTCGCCTCGGCCGCATCCGCGCCGGCCGAGACCGCGCGGTCGAGCATCGAGCTCAGCGATTCGCGCAGTTCCTCCGCAGCGGGCAGTTCACGGCGTATCGGCGGGTACGGCAACAGCTTCGGTCATGCAGCGGAATCCGGGGCAGGCAAACCGCCAAAATAGCCGCCACGCCACGGCCCGCGCAATAAGCGCGCGGCGCGGCGAGCGGTTATGCTGGCCGAATGCCCAGAGGCGATGCTTACAACGAGACCTCGGCCCTGCGCCGCCTGCTCGGCGTGCTCCTGCGCCCGCGCTCGATCAATGGCCTCGTTCTGGCCAGCTTTGCCGTGGTGGCGACGCCGTTAATGGTCGCGATCGTGGCCAGCGTGATCTATGTCAACCAACTCAATGCCCAGAGCGAACGGCTGGTCATGCAGGGCGTGGCGGTCACACGTGACAGCAAGCGGCTCAACAGCCTGCTGATCGGCATGGAACGCAGCGCCCGCCAATATCGCGTGCTCGGCGAAGCCGACCTGCGGGACCGCTTCCGCTCCCAGGCCGAGGAATTCGAGACCGAGCTCAAGTCGCTGGCGAGCCTGCATCTGGACACGGTGCCGAGCTGGAACCTGTCATCGCTCCGCGAGGAAGTGGCCGGGCTGGCCCGCCAACTCGGCACCAGTGACCAACAGACCAATCAGGTCATCGCCACGCTGAACACGATCCGTCATTCGACCGATGCCATCGCCGACCAAGGGGCCCAATTCGTCGATCAGGAGCTCGATCATCTGCAGCGCACGGCGCGCCACGCACGGCTGTTCCTGCTCATCTGCGTGTTCGCCCTCATTCCCGCGGCGCTCGCGCTCGGGTTATTTTTGACCTTCGTGATCACGCGTCCGCTGCGCCAGATCCTGAACGCGGTCGGCCATCTGGGCACCGGCGATTTCTCGCGCCCGGTGTCCATCGTCGCGCCGGCTGCGGAACTCGATCGCCTCGGCGAACGCCTGGACTGGATGCGCCAACGTCTGGCCACGCTGGATGAAGAGAAACAACAGTTCATTCGACACATGTCGCACGAACTCAAGACCCCGCTCGCCAGCATCCGCGAGGGCACGGAATTGCTGGCCGACGGTTCGGTCGGTCGTCTCACCGAGGAACAGCGCGAGGTGGCCACGATCCTGCAGAGCAACAGTCAGGATCTGGCCACCTTGATCGACAATCTGCTGAATTCGGCGACCTGGCAGCAGCAGCGGGCGCGCCTGGAATACACTGAATTCGATCTGGCGACGCTGATCGAACGCATGATCGAGCGACAGAGACTGGCTATCGAGGCACGCGACCTGCGCGTCGATCGGCCGCACTCGCCGGCAGTGCTGACCGCTGACGCGGATCGGCTGCATCTGATCGTGGATAATCTGCTGGCGAACGCCGTCAAATATTCGCCGGCGGGCGGCACCATCCGCGTCGAGATCGAACGCGGCCCAACAGGGGGGACGGATCTGTATGTATCGGATGATGGGCCGGGCGTGGCCCCGGCCGAACGAGAACGTATCTTCGAGGCCTTTGTCCGCGGCAGCAGCGCACCCGGCGGCAAATCCGCGGTCAAGGGAACCGGCATCGGCCTCTCGGTGGTACGCGATTGCGCAGAGGCCCACGGCGGCCACGCCGAAGTGGTCGCTCGCGGCGATTGCGAGAGCGTCTTTCATGTACATATACCCCCGCAGAATGCCTTGGCCTGAACGCGACTCGCGGCGCCATCCTCATCGTGACGGCGGCGCTGGTCGCTCCCATGGCCGTGACCGGCTGCGCGCACGATACGATCAAGCCGCCGGTCCCGGCGCAGGCTCCGACCGAATTATCGGCGCCGGCGTTGTCGCTGCTCGGCTACGCCCGGCGTCTGGCCGATACGTCCCCGGCCGGCCGCGAAGCCGCCGTGCGCGCTGCGCGCCGCCAGGTTCAGGCCACGCCGAGCGCGATCACCTATGCCTATCTCGCGCTGGCGCTCGGATCACCACAGCAGCGGCTGTATACACCCGACGAGGCCGCGCGCTACGCCAAACTGGCGCTCCAGACCAAACCGTCGCCATGGGATCCGGACGCCCGCCAGTACCTCGGCGATTATGCCCGTCTTTACGGCGAACTGACCCATGCCACCGAATCCACCGACGCCACCCATTCCAGCGATGCCGATCGGGAGATCGCCGATCTGAAGGATCAATTGTCGAAGGCCCGCAACAAACTCAAGGCGCTATCGAATATCGAGGACCGCCTGGACACCGTCGAGAAACGTCCGTGACCGAACATCGAAAAGGCCGTCTGCTGCTGGTCGACGACGACCCGAGCCTTCGCCGTCTCATGACCATCCGGCTCGAGGGCGCGGGCCATACCGTGGCCAGCGTCGAGAGCGCCGACCGCGCGCTCGACATGCTGGGCGAATTCGCCGCCGAGTGCGTGATCACCGATCTGCGCATGGACGGCATGGACGGGCTCGATCTGTTGCAACGCCTGTCGGCCAATCATCCCAATATCCCGGTGATCGTCATCACTGCCCACGGCACCATTCCCGAAGCGGTGTCAGCGACCCAGGCCGGCGCGCTCGATTTTCTGGCCAAACCGGTCGACAAGGCGACGCTGCTGGCTCGTGTCGACCAGGCACTGGCCCAGGGCGGACTGCCCAGCCGCGACTGGGAAACCATCTGGCAGGCGCGCATCGTCACCCGCTCGCCGCTGATGCGAGAACGTCTGGCCGAGGGCCGGATGGTCGCCGAGACCGATTCCAGCGTGCTGATTACCGGCGAATCCGGCACCGGCAAGGAAGTCATGGCTCGCGTGATGCACGAGGCCAGTCCGCGCGCCGAGCGCTCGTTCGTGGCGCTCAACTGCGGCGCCATGCCCGAGCAGCTGCTGGAATCCGAGCTGTTCGGCCACGAGAAAGGTGCATTCACGGATGCCAAAAGCGCCCAGCCGGGCCTGTTTCGCTCAGCCGAGGGCGGCACCATCTTTCTGGACGAGATCGGCGATATGCCGATCGCCCTTCAGGTGAAACTCCTGCGTGTGCTGCAGGAACGCGAGATCCGGCCCGTCGGCGGTCGCCACAGCATCCCGGTGGATGTCCGTGTCATTTCAGCCACGCACCGCAATCTCGATAAGGCGATCGGTGAGGGTGCCTTCCGCGAGGATCTCTATTATCGCCTGGCCGTGGTCAGCCTGGCGCTGCCGTCGCTGGCCGAGCGGCCCGAGGATATCGCGCCCCTGGTGCGTCATTTCCTCGACCGCCTCGCGCGTCGATCCGGGCGACGGCCCAAGGTGTACGCTCCCGAGGCCATGGAACGGCTCACGGCATACCGCTGGCCCGGTAATATCCGCCAGCTATCCAACGTCGTCGAACACAACGTTGCCCTGACGCGCGGCCCGGTGATCGGCCGTGCCGCGGTCGACAAGGCGCTGGCCCAGCACGGCGATCCCGACGCCTCGACTTCGAGCATTCGGCCGCTGGCCCAGGCGCGGGACGAATTCGTGCACGACTATCTCGTCCAGTTGCTACGCATCACCGAGGGCAATGTGGCGCGAAGCGCGCGCCTGGCTCAGCGCAACCGAACCGAGTTCTACAAGCTGCTCGCGCGCCACGATATCGATCCGGGGCAATTCAAGCACTGAACCACGGCTGTTGCCTGTAGACGACAACGACTGGCGCCGTTTGCATGCTAGATGTCGCCTCATGGCGACATTTTTTTTCATCTATTAACAGCTGATTTGAATAACTTCACCCAGATCCGTCGCCGATGGGCGACGGTTTCCGGGGCCACCTGACGCAATACGACGCCTGGTCACAGAAAAGCATCTCCGGAATCGATACTCAAAGCCATGATTAATAACGAATTTTAATTTTTGGCACAGGGGTTGCTTAACTCTAGTTAAATTCGGACGACAGACCTCACGTACAGCAGCGACGACGAGTATTTCACAGCCGTAATGGCTGTCGCCTAATGCGCCGCCCCTTGGGTCACGGCGTCTGCCGACAGCGAAGACGGTGCACTGACCCGCGACGAGGTAACAACAAAGTCGTGGGCGCCGAAATTCGGTCAGATCGATGCCGACGGTGATGGCAAGGTCGAGAAGAAGGAGTTTGAGCAATTACGAACAACGCATGAAACGTCGGCAACACAACAGTCGATCCGACGCTTCTTGAGTTGTTCAACAAGGTTCGCGTGATTGCGCGACATGGTTTCGCCTGGTCGGGCCGGTTTCCCCGGTCCCCCCCTCGTGCCTCGGCGTCAACGGCCCGGCCAGAGCGAATTAATCCGATGTCTTGCAGCGCACCCACGCACCCGTTTCGCCGGTCGGGCCGGAGTTTCTCCCGGTCCCCCCTCGTGCCTCGGCGTAGCCTGGCCCGATTCGGCGAATTATCTAGATAAAAAAATACAGGCTGTCACCAGCCCCTCAAGGCCGCGAATCGCGGCCTTTTTTATGCGCGGCGTATGCCCCCTGGTTCAGGCGCGCTCGGCGAGCGCCGCAAGCAGTTTGTCGTGCAGGCCGCCGAAGCCGCCGTTGCTCATCACCACGACCACATCCTGCGGCCGGGCCTCCGCGGCGATCGCCGCCACTAGCGCATCGATATCATCGAGCGCTTCAAAACGATCGCCGAGAGCGGCCATCGCCGCCGGCAGGTCCCAGGAGATATCGGCATCGTAGCCGTAGACGCGGTCCGCATCCGCGAAGCTGGCCGCAAGGGTGGCCTCGTGCACCCCGGCACGCATGGTGTTCGAACGCGGCTCGAAAGCCACGAGCACCCGCCCGCTCTGCCGGTCGGCCGTGAGCCCCTCCAGCGTCGTGCGGATCGCGGTGGGATGATGGGCGAAGTCGTCATACACCGTCACCCCGCCGGGCGTACCTCGAAGTTCCAGCCGTCGCTTGACGCCGCGAAAGCCAGCCAACGACGCGATCGCCGCGCTCGGCTCGACACCGGCGTGCTCGGCTGCGGCGATCGCGGCACAGGCGTTGGCTGCGTTGTGGGCGCCCTTGAGCCCCCAGAGCAGATCGCCGACGACTTCGGTGCCGCGATGAATGCGCAAATGGCCATGATCCGAACGCACAGGCTCCGCGTGCCAACCGCGGGGACCGTTGAACGGCATCAGAGGCGTCCAGCAGCCCTGGGCGATCACGGCATCGAGCGCGGCATCGGTCGCGTTGTGCACGATACGGCCCGAGCCCGGCACGGTACGCAGCAGATGATGGAACTGGCGCTGTATGGCCGCCAGATCATCGAAGATATCCGCGTGATCGAACTCAAGATTGTTGAGAATCAGCGTGCGTGGCCGGTAGTGGACGAACTTCGAGCGCTTGTCGAAGAAGGCCGTGTCGTACTCATCGGCCTCCACGACGAAGAACTTCGAGTCGCCGAGCGCCGCCGAAGCTCCCAGATCCGCAGCAATGCCCCCGATCAGCCAGCCCGGGGCCATGCCCTGATCGACCAGCACATGCGCCAGCATGCTCGCAGTCGTGGTCTTGCCATGCGTGCCGGCAACCGCCAGCACCCAGCGATCGGCGAGCACGTTGTCGGCCAACCATTGCGGGCCCGAGGTATAGGCGAGTCCCGCGTCCAGCATGGCTTCCACCGCGGGATTTCCACGGGCCATTGCATTGCCGACCACCACCTGGTCCGGAGCCGGTTCCAGATGGCTCGGGTCATAGCCCTCCATGACCCCGATGCCGGCCTCGGCCAGCTGGGTGCTCATGGGTGGGTAGAGCCCCTGATCGGAACCGGTGACCTCGTGTCCGGCCGCGCGCGCCAGCAGGGCCACGCCGGCCATGAAGGTGCCACCGATTCCCAGGATATGGATGTGCATCGCGAACTCTCGTGTCAGGCGCCCGGCAAACCGACTCAGCCGAGTACCGAGAAGACCAGCATCAACAGCAGTTCGAAGCCCAGCGTCACGGCCACGCCGAGCACGATCGGCACGCCCAGCGCATTGCGGTAGATGTGGGTGTAGATCGCCAGCCCCCAGATGCCGACCACCAGATACGCCAATGCGAACAGCGGCGACGGCATCGGCACCTGCGACGGATCGGTCGCGCTGCGCAGCGCATCCAGATACGGCCGCAGAGCGCGCGTGGGCGCCAGCATGATCACCGTGAGCACCGCGCCGGAAGAAAACAACGCGGTCGCGGTCTGGTTGAAGCGGTTCGACAGGCCGCGCAGGCGCAGTATGGTCGCCACGTACAGGCCGAGCATCAGCGTGGCGAGGCCCGCCTGGACCAACGCGCCGGCCAACGGCCCGACCAGCGCGACCTGGACGAACAGAACGATACAATAAGCCGCTATGCTGACCACCAACGACACTTGATCGCCGGGCAGGTCCTGCGGCCCGCGGCGAAACAGCATGAGGTCGACGAGTCGGCGCGCAAAATCCATGGTCAACGCGAAATCCTATGAACGACAAGCTCGATGAAGCCAAGCGCATGATACCGAAGGCGCCCGTTCCCGTCGTCACGATCGACGACGATGCCGCGCTCGCCGAGTTCATCGCCGGCCTCGCCGGCTGCAGCTGGATCGCCGTCGACACGGAGTTCCTGCGTGAGCGGACCTACTATCCGAAGCTGTGCCTGGTCCAGATCGCCGACACCGATCACATCGGCCTGATCGACGTGCTCGCGCTCTCCGACCTGACCCCGCTGGCCGAACTGCTGACCGACCCGGGCATCCGCAAGGTGTTTCATTCCGCCGAACAGGATCTGGAGGTGCTGTATCACAGCTTTGGCGAGATGCCGGCGCCGATCTTCGACACCCAGGTGGCAGCGCCGCTGCTCGGCTTGGATGATCAGATGGGGTATGCCCGCCTGGTCGATGCGCTGCTCGACAAGAAACTGCCCAAGGGCCACACCCGCACCGACTGGAGCAAGCGCCCCCTGCCCGACGGCGCGCTCGATTACGCCGCGGACGACGTCCGCTATCTTGCGGTCGCCTATGAGGTGCTGCGCACGGCGCTCGACGCCGCCGACCGCCTGGATTGGCTGACCGGGGATTTCGAGCGCATGGTCGAGCCGGACCGGTTCAACGTCGACACGAGCGCTGCCTGGCGGCGGGTCAAGGCCTGGAACCGGCTCGCGCCGGCGGCCCAGCAGGTCCTCGCCGAGCTGACGGACTGGCGGGAGCGCGAAGCCATGGCCGCCGACCGGCCGCGGCGCTGGATTCTGGCCGATGCGCCGCTGATCGCCATTGCCGAGAGCCAGCCGGCCCGCGACATCGAACTGGCCGACACGCCGGACCTGCCGTCGCGCACACTGGAGCGTCACGGCAATGAACTGCTGGCCTGCGTGGAGCGCGGGCTGGCCCGGCCGCCCGAGATGCTGGACCCGAACGCCGGCCCGCCGGACGAAGCGACGCGGCGGCGCATCAAGACCGGCATGCGAGCCCTGACCCGCGCCGCGGAAGCGGCCGATATCCCACCGGCGGCGGTGGCGAGCCGCGGCGACGTGGCCGCGATCGTGGCCGGTCGGCGGGATGGCCGCCTGTTGCAGGGCTGGCGTGCGGAAGTGGCCGGGCGCGCGGTCGTCGAGGCGGTCGAGACCGCCCAGACCGACGCGGCCCAGACGTAGCGCCCCGATCCGGTGCCGGCGGGTTTCCGGCACCGGTATCGACGCGCCGAAGCGCGGTTCAGACGTCCGCCAGGGCGTCCTTGATGCGGGCGTAGATCTCGTCGACCGTGCCGACGCCGGCCACCGGCTTGAGCAGGCCACGCTGTTCGTAATAGGCGACCAGCGGCTGGGTCTGTTCCTGATAGACCGACAATCGATTGCGGATGGTTTCCTCGTTGTCGTCATCCCGGCCACGGGCCATCAGACGACCCACGATCTCTTCGTTGTCGACCTGCAGATGCACGACGCACTGCAGCGGACGATCGAGTTCCGTCAGCAGTTCGTCCAGCGTCTCGGCCTGGGCCTCGCTGCGCGGAAACCCGTCGAGGATGAAGCCGTTCTCGGTGTCGGGCTGGCTCAGCCGCTCTCGCATCATGCCCACCACGATGTCGTCCGATACGAGTTCTCCGGCATCCATTGCCGCCTTGGCCTTCAGACCGAGATCGGTCTGGTCCGCCACCGCTGTACGCAGCAGATCGCCCGTCGAGATCTGCGGCACGCCGTATTCCTCGACGAGCTTGGCGCTCTGCGTTCCCTTGCCCGAGCCGGGCGCGCCCAGCAGCACGATTTTCAGCATGATATCCCCGCCAAAAGACCTTTAAATTTCTAGGGTGGAGGCCGCCGCGCAGACTGAAACGTCCGATGCACTGGCCGACGCTCGACGTTACTGTCTGCCCCTGACCAAGTCAATTGTCCCGGGCTCGCGGGCTCACGTATGCTTGGCCCCGGACGATTGCGCCGGCCGCGCCTCGCAAGCAGCTTGCGCGCCAATCGATTACCGGGCCTTCAGCCGGGCCACGACGACGGCCCACCCGTCGGCCGCGGGGCCGGCCAGCTCACAAGGGAAGACACGGATGACCAAGAAGAACGCCTTCTATGCCCAGAGCGGCGGTGTGACGGCTGTGATCAACGCATCGGCCGCCGGTGTGATCGAGGCCGCTCGCGAGCACGGCGACACCATCGGCACGGTCTATGCGGGCCGCGACGGCATTGTCGGCGCGCTCACCGAGGAACTGATCGATACCTCGGCCGAGGACGAGGCCACCATCGCGGCACTGCGCCACACCCCTGCCGGAGCGTTCGGGTCGGCCCGCTACAAGCTCAGAGGCCTGGAAGAGAACCGCGCGGAGTACGAACGCCTGATCGAAGTGTTCAAGGCCCACGACATCGGCTACTTCTTTTACAACGGCGGCGGCGACTCGGCCGACACCTGCGCCAAGATCAGCCAGCTGTCCGAGGCCCTGGGCTATCCGATCCAGGCGATCCATATCCCCAAGACCATGGACAATGACCTGCCGCACACCGACTGCTCGCCCGGTTTCGGCAGTGTGGCCAAGTACACGGCGGTCTCGATCCGCGAGGCCGGCTACGACCTGCACAGCATGTGCCGCACCTCGACCAAGGTGTTCATCCTCGAAGTGATGGGCCGGCACGCCGGCTGGACCGCCGCGGCCGGTGGCCTGGCTGCCGAGGCCGAAGGCGATGCCCCGCATATCCTGCTGTTCCCCGAAATCGAGTTCGACCACGCGAAGTTCCTCGCCAGGGTCGACGAGACGGTCAAGACGCTACGGCTATTGCACGATCGTGGCCTCGGAAGGCGTCGAGATCGGTACCGAATTCAAGCGCGGCGACGGCCGCGAGGCCGACGCCTTCGGCCACGTCCAGCTGGGCGGCGTGGCACCCAAGATCGCGGAACTGGTCAAGTCGAAGCTCGGCTACAAGTATCACTACGCGATCGCCGACTACCTGATGCGAGCCGCGCGCCATATCGCATCGGCGACCGATGTCGAACAGGCCTATGCCGTCGGCCGGGCCGCGGTGGAATACGCCGTGGCCGGCAAATCGGGCGTGATGGTCACCATCAAGCGCGAATCCGACGACCCCTACCGCTGGTCGCTGGGCGAGGCACCGCTGGCCGATGTCGCCAACGTCGAGAAATTCATGCCGCGCGACTTCATCAGCGAAGACGGCTTCCATATCACGGAGACCGCCCGCCGCTACCTCAAGCCGCTGATCGCCGGCGAAAGCTACCCGCCCTACGTGGATGGCCTGCCGGACTACGCACGCCTGAAGAACCAGGCCGTGCCGAAGAAGCTGGATACCGCGTTCGAGGTCTGACGCATCGGCCGACGGTCGATGCGAGCGGCTCCGTCTTAGGCTTTTTGAACCTATCGAGATAACCGCGTTCTTTAGAGCGCAACGCGGCCGGCGCGGGCGCCGATGCCCGCCGGCCGCCGCTTGCATCGCGTACCGTCAGGGTTTGCCGATCGATCGCCGCCGCGGCCGAGCCGGCCCGGTGCGGCAACACGGCACCGGCCGCGCGCCAGCGCCGCGCTCGCGCCCCGGCGCGCTGTTCGGGTTTGCGCCCGGCCTTCGGTACACTAACGCCCGATTCTCAATCCACCATCACAACGGAAGGCGCAGATGGGCTACGAAGCACTGACGCCGGGCAAGAACCCGCCCGAGGAAATCAACGTCATCATCGAAATCGTCGAGGGCTCGTCCTCGGTGAAGTACGAAGTGGACAAGGACACCAACTGCCTGATGGTGGACCGGTTCATGAATGTCTCGATGCACTATCCGGCCAACTACGGCTTCGTGCCGAAGACCCTGTACGACGACGGCGACCCGGTCGACGTGCTGGTGCTCACCCCCGAGCCGATCGTGCCGGGCGCGGTGATCAAGTGCCGCCCGGTGGCGGTGCTGGGCACCGAAGACGAATCGGGCCTGGATGCCAAGATCCTGGCTGTGCCGACCGACAAGATCAGCACCGACTACTACAAGGACGTGCGCGATCTGGACGACGTGGACGAGCGTCTGCGCAACAAGATTTCCCACTTCTTCGAGAACTACAAGGCCCACGAGAAGGGCAAGTGGTCGAAGATCACCGGCTGGGAAGACGCCGCCAAGGCCAAGGCCGAGATCGAGAAGTCCATCGAGGCCTACAACAAGGGCTGAGCACACCGCCGGCCCCGCCCGGGAGCCGACAAGCTCCCGAGGCATGAAAAAGCCCTCGCCGATCGATCGGCGGGGGCTTTTTCGTATCGGCAGGCTCGCGGCCGGTATAAAACACGATCTGCCTGCGGGCGCTGACCGTATCGCCGTCATCGCTGCCGGCATAGGCGCCGCCGCGGCTGTCGGTCTGCCACAGCTTGGCATCCCGCAGCACGCTGCATGTAGCCGAGCAGGTCCCAGCTCGGGCCCCGGTCGTGCCATGACCGGGGCCATCGCCGTGGACAGGGTCAACGTTCCGTCAGCCGGGGACGCAGCTCGTGGAGATTGCAGGGACGCGTACGGCTATCGATCTGCTCGGCGATCAGCTTGTCCCAGCCGTCGGCCACCGCTCCCGATGACCCCGGCAGACAGAAGATGAACGTCGCCTTGGCCACGCCCGCGATCGCGCGCGACTGCAGCGTCGAGGTGCCGATGCTCTCGTACGACAACATCCGGAACATCTCGCCGAAACCATCGATGCGCCGGTCGAACAGTACCTCGATCGACTGCGGGGTCACATCGCGCCCGGTCAGCCCGGTGCCGCCGGTCGTGATCACGACATCCGGCGCCTCGTCGGCGATCCAGCGCGACACGATGGCCCGCAGCTCGTACACATCATCGGGGCAGATGCGCTTGTCGTGAAGGACATGGCCGGCCGCCTGCAGGCGTTCAACCAGCACGCGCCCGGATTTATCGGTGGCTCTCGGTGCGGCTGTCAGATACGGTCAGCACCGCAATCTGCAGCGGCGACGAATTCGTCGTTCATGGGTCGGCCATTCCGTGGCTGGGGGACATGAATCGCCACGATGCCACAAAACTGCCCGCCACGCCGGCGATGACGTGCGGCCCTGCGACGCGTTATACTTAAGTCGGTTGGTCCCAACCCAGTGCCATCGCACGGGCCCCGACCAAAGTCGCGCCGCCGAGCTTCCTGCTCGGCCGCCGAAGATCGACACGGACACTGCATCCATTCCAGGTCGGTCTGCTATTCACACCACCAGGACAATGCATGTCATTCGATTCCCTCGGCCTGTCGCCGCATCTGCTGGCGTCTGTCGCCGACGCGGGCTATAGCACGCCCACCCCGATTCAATCCCAGGCCATTCCGGCCATCATCGAAGGCGCCGACGTGCTGGGCGCCGCCCAGACCGGCACCGGCAAGACCGCCGCCTTCGTGCTGCCGATCCTCGAGCGGCTCGGCCAGACCCACGAGAAGAAGCCGCGCGTGCTCGTGCTGGCGCCGACGCGCGAACTGGCCGCCCAGGTCGCCGAGTCGGTCAGCACTTACGGCGCCAACACGCCGCTCAAGCGCACCGTCGTGTTCGGCGGCGTCGGCTACCAGCCGCAGATCTCCGCCTTCAAGAAAGGCGTGGATATCGTCGTCGCCACGCCCGGCCGCCTGCTCGATCATCTGCAGAACGGCAACATCGATCTGTCGAACCTGAATACGCTGGTGCTCGACGAAGCCGATCGCATGCTCGACATGGGCTTCATCCACGATATCAAGCGCGTGCTGAAGTACGTGCCGGCCAAGCGCCAGACGCTGTTGTTCTCGGCCACGTTCTCCAACGACATCCGCAAGCTGGCCGAGCTCGCTGCTGAGCAAGCCGATCGAGATCGACGTGGCTCCGCGCAACTCCACCGCCGAACGCGTGGCCCAGCGCGTGATCATGGTCGAGAAACCGCGCAAGCGCGCGGTGCTCAGCCATCTGATCGGCTCCAACGACTGGTCGCAGGTGCTGGTCTTCGCCCGCACCAAGCACGGCGCCAACCGCCTGGTTAAACAGCTGGAAACCGACGGCCTGAGCGCCGCCGCCCTGCACGGCAACAAGTCGCAGAACGCCCGCACCAAGGCGCTCGACGGCTTCAAGAACGGCACCGTTCGCGTGCTGGTGGCCACCGATATCGCCGCCCGCGGCATCGATATCGATTCCCTGCCGCATGTCGTGAACTACGAACTGCCCAACGTGCCCGAAGACTACGTGCATCGCATCGGGCGTACCGGCCGTGCCGGCGCCGACGGCGAGGCGCTGTCGCTGGTGGGCCCGGAAGAGCGCAAGGATCTCAAGAGCATCGAGAAACTGATCGGCCGTCAGATCGAGCGCTTCCAGCCGGAAGGCATCGATCTGCGCGCGCCGCAGGGCAGCGCCGAGGCCGACGACGATGGCGATCGCCGACCGGCGCGCCGTCCGGGCCACGGCAAGCCCTCGCGTGGACGCGGCAGCAACGACAACAAGCCGCGCGGTGACGGCGACAAGTCCGCGCCGCGTCAAGGCAAGCCGCATCACGAGCGCGCTCGCCACGACGACGGCAGCGACAAACCCCGGCGCAGCAACACGCGGCGTGGCAAGCGCGGCGGCGTCGCGGCGGCCAGCGCCAGGGCAACGGCTCGCCCAACTGATCGAGCCCTGCCCGCATCGATGCGCCCCGGCCATCGATGCAGCGCTCGCAAAGCGCGCCAGGCTGTATACCCGGCGCGCTTTTCTTTGACCGCGCTCGGTCAGCCGGTCAGCGTATTGGCTGGCATGGCGCCCCCTTGTTCAAAGCCAGATCGATCAAACGAGGGCCTGTTAACCCTACCCGCGTGAGTCGCATTGCCGCCCAAAAACGTGATCCCGCAAGGCGCGCGGCGCCGGCCTTGGTCGTTCCAAGGTCAAGCGGCGCAACGCCGCGGGGCGCGCCGACTTGGTTAACGAAGGGGGCGCAACCTGAAGGGCCGGGGCTGCCCGAATATATTCGAGCTCCCGCAATATAGCCCGGCCACCCCAACCGCAATCCGCAGCCGTCCGCACAGCGGGCTCGCGGGCAACGAACATCTTCGCTTCGGTCATCGAAGCCAATCAATTGCCGATCGCGGTCGGTTCGGCGGCGGTGATCCTTTACAATCGCGGCCATGATCGCCTTCAAACACGTCACCCTCCGTCGCGGCCCGCGCAAACTGCTCGAAGACGTCGACCTGCGACTCCAGGCCGGCCAGCGCGTGGGCATCGTCGGTGCCAACGGCACCGGCAAGTCCAGCCTGCTCGCCATGATGCTCGGCGAACTCGCGCCCGACGCCGGCGAGATCGAGATCCCGCCGGGCGCGGAGATCGCCACCGTGCGCCAGCACGCACCGGCCGGCGCCCAGCCGGCGATCGAGTTCGTGCTCGACGGCGACGTCGAACTGCGCGCGGTCGAATCGCGCCTGGCCAAGGCCGAGGCCGACAACGACGGCAACGCCATGGCCGAACTGCACGGCCGTCTCGCCGAGATCGACGGCTATGCCGCCCGCGCCCGGGCCGCGCGGCTGCTGCACGGCCTGGGCTTCGCGCCGTCGACGCACGACGCCCCGCATCGACGATTTCTCCGGCGGCTGGCGCATGCGCCTGAATCTGGCCGTCCGCGCTCATGCGCCGCTGCGATCTGCTGCTGCTCGACGAGCCCACCAACCATCTCGACATGGATGCGGTGTTCTGGCTGCAGGAATATCTCGGCGCCCATCCGGCCACGCTGATCGTGATCTCGCACGACCGCGATTTTCTCGATGCGCTGGCCACGCACACGCTGCATCTGGAACACGGCAAGGCGATTCTCTATACCGGCAACTATTCCCGCTTCGAGATGATGCGCGCCGAAGCCAAGGCCCAGCAGCAGGCCGCCTACGAAAACCAGCAGAAGAAGCTCAACCAGCTGCAGGGCTTCGTCGATCGTTTTCGTGCCCAGGCCACCAAGGCCCGGCAGGCGCAGTCCAAGCTCAAGCAGATGGAGCGGATGGAGAAAGTCGAGGCGGCGCACTGGGATACGCCGTTCTCGTTCCAATTCCTCAAGCCCGACCGCCTGCCCGATACGCTGCTGCGCGTGGACGACGCGGATGTGGGCTACGACGACGCGCCGCTGGTGGCCGACATCAAGCTGCGGCTGATCCCCGGCGACCGGCTGGCGATTCTCGGGCGCAACGGCGCCGGCAAATCCACGGTGATGAAGCTGCTGGCCGGCGAACTCGCGCCCATGGGCGGCGACGTCCAGTACGACAAGTATCTCAACGTCGGCTACTTCGCCCAGCACCAGCTCGAAGTGCTCGACGACTAGCGCCAGCGCGGCGCAGCACCTGCAGCGCCAGGACCCGAAAGCCTCCGAGCAGCACATCCGCGATTTTCTCGGCGGTTTCGATTTCCGCGGCGACAAGGCGCTGGAACCGATCGCCCCGTTCTCCGGCGGCGAGAAGGCCCGGCTGGCGCTGGCGCTGGTGGTCCACACCAAACCCAATCTGCTGCTGCTCGACGAGCCGACCAACCATCTGGATCTGGACATGCGCCATGCGCTGGAGACCGCCCTGGCCGGCTTCACCGGCGCGGTGGTGATGATCGCGCACGACCGCCACCTGATCGATGCCACCTGCGACCAGCTCTGGCGGGTCGCCGACGGCTCGCTGGAACCGTTCGACGGCGATCTGGACGACTACGCGAAATGGATCTCGCGCCAGAACTCGGCGCGCGAAGGCACGCGATACGAAAAAAACCACCGCCACCGGCGGCTCGGGCGCGGCCAATCGGCGCAGTTCGGCCGAACAGCGCGCGAAGGAAAAACCGCTGCGCAACGCGCTCAAGAAAGCCGAAAACGAGATGGAACGGCTGGCCAAGCAGATCGAGAGCGTCGAGGCCGAGCTGTCCAAGCCCAGCGTGTACGAAAACCCGACCGAATCCGCGCGGCTGTCGCAGGAACAGGGCCGGCTGCGCAAGCAGCTCGATGTCGCCGAGGCGACCTGGATGGAAAACGCCGAGGCGCTGGATGCGTTGCAGTCTGAAACGAGCGCTGCCTGATGGCCGAGCCGACCTTCTTCTGGCACGACTACGAAACCTTCGGCGCGGACCCCAAGCGCGACAAGCCGGCCCAGTTCGCCGGCATTCGCACCGATAGGGATTTCAACATCATCGGCGACCCGGTGGTGCTGTACTGCCAGCCCCCGCTGGACATGCTCGGCCATCCCGAGGCCACGCTGATCACCGGCATCACGCCGCAGTATGCGGCTCGAACACGGCGTGCCCGAGCCGGAATTCATCGAGACCATCGTCGCCGAGATGGCGAAGCCCGGCACCTGCAGCGTCGGCTACAACAGTTTGCCAGTTCGACGACGAAGTCACCCGCCATACGCTCTGGCGCAATTTCTTCGATCCGTATGCCCGCGAGTGGCAGAACGACTGCTCGCGCTGGGACATCATCAACATGGTGCGGCTGGCCTATGCGCTGCGCCCGGACGGCATCGAGTGGCCGAAGCGCGAGGACGGCAAGCCGAGCTTCAAGCTCGACCAGCTCGCCCCGGCCAACAATCTCGCCCAGGAACGCGCGCATGACGCGCTGTCGGACGTGCACGCCACCATCGGCCTGGCCAAGCTGATCCGCGACAAGCAGCCGCGCCTGTACGACTACGTCCTCAACCACCGCGACAAGGCCAGCGCCCGCCAGCTGCTGGATATGGACACGCGCAAGCCCGCCCTGCACGTTTCGTCCAAATTCCCGGCCGAGAACGGCTGCCTGTCGCCGGTGATGCCGATCGCCCAGCACCCGTCGAACAAGAACTGCATCATCGTCTACGACCTGCGCGTGGATCCGGCACCGCTGCTGGAACTCGCGCCCGACGAGATCTACGAGCGTATCTTCACGCCCAGCGAAGACCTGCCGGAAGACACGCCGCGCATCGCGCTCAAGGGCGTGCACCTGAACAAATGCCCGGTGCTGGCACCGTTCGAGATGATGCGCGAGAACGAAGCCGCCCGGCTGAATCTGGATATCAACCAGTGTCGGCGGCACTGGAAGGCGATCCACGATCGGCTCGCCGAAGTCGAAGCCAAGGCCACGGCGGTATTCGACGCCCGCGTGTTCGATGCCGAGTCCGACGCCGAAGCCGCACTCTATGACGGCTTCGTCTCCAACGACGACCGCAAGCTCGCCGACGCGGTACGCGCCACCGCGCCGGCCGAACTGGCCGACGGGGCCATCGTGTTCGCCGACAACCGCCTCAACGAACTGCTGTTTCGTTATCGCGCGCGGCATTTTCCCGATTCGCTGGCCGATGCCGAACGCGACGACTGGAACAACTGGGTCGCCAAGCGGCTGGAATTCGCCCCCGACGGCGGCCTGACGCTGGATGAATACGACGAAGTCGTCGCCGCGCTGATGGAACGCGTCCAGGGCGATCCG
Source organism: uncultured Gammaproteobacteria bacterium (assembly GCA_963835375.1). Lineage (GTDB taxonomy): Bacteria > Pseudomonadota > Gammaproteobacteria > Nevskiales > Salinisphaeraceae > Salinisphaera. Next base: position 322,031 of record CAWIGB010000012.1, on the reverse strand, counting down.
GCCCGGCTGCAACTGCTGCTCGATCTCAAGGCCTGGGGCGACAAGCTGCGCGCTTCGCTCTGAGCCCGCCCCCCGCTCGGCGGGCCGGCCGATGAATTGCGCCTCTAGCGCTGCCGAATCGGTGTATGGTGTCCGACGCCCGCCGTCATGAGCCGGCGGCGCGACTTCATTTGATCCGATGCCATGCATGACCCCCAGCACGCCGAGCACCCCCCAGTTTGACCAGACGCTGATGGCGCTGGGCCAGGCCCGCCAGGCCGATCCGAACGCCTCGAATGCGCAGGCGCTGGCCGCGGCCGGCATGGTTCTGGCCGAGGAAGGCGGCCCTGCCGCTCTCTATCACCGCGTCAAACGCTACGAATCGGCCGGGCTGTTTCGCGGCACCGACTGGGACCACCCGGCGATTCTGCAGCCCGATATCGCCAAACTCTCGCTGCGAACGGGTGATCCGCAAACGACGGTCATCGAGGCGCTCAGCCAACTCCGCCTGCTGGCGGTAGCGCTCGGCGAATACGCGCATCCGCGCATCACTGCCGAGCATGCCCTCCAGTTCGTCACCCAGGTGATGGCGCTGAATCTGGATCTGCTGTCCGGCCAGCTCAGCGAAGCCGACCGCGAACGACCGTTCAGCCTCGGCCCGATGGTGGCCGCGCTGTACAAGTTCCAGGTCGAGGCGATGGGCTACGAGAGCATCCTCGACAGCCTGGTGGCCGAAGTCTGGCGTATTCTCGAACAACGGCCGATCGACGTCGACGATGTACGCGAGATGGTCATCCAGATCGCCGAATGCCTGTTCGACCCCAAGCTCGACACCGAAAACACCGCCGCCCAGCAGCTGGTGAACTGCCTGTTCGCGCCCACGCCCGGCTGCGCCGAGGACCCCGGCGTCGATGTCTACCGCATGCGCCTGCCGACCTTCACCGACGAAGAGTTGCGTGCCGAGGCCCAGGGGTTTGCGTATGCCATGCACAACACCGGGCTGGTCTCGGTCTACAACGCGACGTTTCTGCGCCACCTGCGCACCCCGGAAATCGGTGGTGAACATCTGATTCCGATCACCCTCGGGCTGGGCCGCACCGGCACCGATGCCTATCAGTGTCACACGGCGCTCGTGCACGAGATCATCGACGAAATCATCTTCGTCGAAACGGCCCAGGCGGTGTACGGCCTCGCCCAGCTGCTCGAACGCGGCACCATATTCAACGGCCCGGTCGCCGCCGGCCTGGCGCGTCAGTTGCGCCTGCCCTTGTCGGCCGAGACCGGCGCCACGCTCACCACCGCCTTCGGCGCCCGTCGCGAGCCGCGCGTCTGGCTCATGGCCGGCGTACTCAATCTGCTCGGCCAGCCGCTCGGCGTGGGCCAGGGCAACAACCCCACCTGCCAGTCGGTGATCGGCCTGTCGATGTGGGCCGATAACGACCCGGACTACCTGCTGCAGCTCATCGCCTGGGCCGCGCGCGACGACGAAGTGCTGCTGCGTTTCGAGGGCGATCTGGTCTCATCCAAGGGGCTGCAGGCCGGGCTGGCCAAACAGCGCCCGCTGGACGTGGACCCGGTCTCGATGATTCTCGTGCCGCATCTCGATCGTATCTATATCGAGATGGCCCGGCTCTGCGGCGAGCGCGACGACGATCTGCACCGCTGGATCCACCCCGAGTTCTACGGCTGGTGGGTCGGCAACGGCTTTCGCGTCGTCGCCAATGGCTGCACCGACAAGATCGAGGATCACGACGCCTTCATCCGCGACTTCTATGCCAGCTACCACCCCGCCTACAACGGGGGCGTGCCGGTGATTCATCCGCAGCCGGCCGGCATCGCCGCCACCGACAGCGCCGCCCGCTACATCGGCCGCCACGCCATCGCCATCCGCCGCGTCGCGCTCGACCCGGACGGCGAGATGCGCGTCTACTTCTTCAACCCCAACAACGACGGCGGTCAGGATTGGGGCCAGAGCATCCATACCGACACCCACGGCCACGGCGAACGCCACGGCGAGGCCAGCCTGCCCTTCCACCAGTTCGCCTCGCGCCTGTTCGTGTTCCACTACGACCCGCTCGAACAGGGCAACCGCGAAGACGTGCCCGCCGAGGCCGTCGCCGCCGTGCTGGAACTGGCCGACGGCAGCTGGACCGAACATTTCTCGGGCGCATAGATAACCGCACCGCAGTCCGACGAACGGAGCGGGCGCACCGCACCTGCTTTATGCGTAGCATGGGCGCAGATTCCACAACACCGCGCCCATGCTCCCTACCCTCACCGACGTCGAAGCCCGCCTCATCGGCTGCCTGATGGAGAAATCCGTCACCACGCCCGACCAGATGCCGCTGACGCTGAACGCGCTCACCAACGCAGCCAACCAGAAATCGGCCCGCGAACCGGTCATGTCGCTCACCCGGATCGAAGTGCAGCGCGCCGCCCGTGCCCTGGCCCAGCGCAGCCTCGTTCAGATCGACGAGAACTTCAAAAGCGGCATCGAGAAGTACAAACAACGCCTGTGCGGCGCCGGCCAGTTCACCGACATCAAGCTCACCAAAGCCCAGTTCGCGATCGTCACGCTGCTGCTGCTGCGCGGCCCACAGACCCCGGGCGAAATCCGCTCCCGAGCCGGCCGGCTCCACGAATTCGCCACCAACGAAGACGTGGCCGCCGCCGCTCGCGAACGGGTGGACGAGGACGATCCCGCCAACTCCCTGCTCATCGAGCTACCGCGCATGAAAGGCCGCAAGGAAGCCCAATTCATGCACCAGCTTTGTGGCGCCGTGGATCTGGATGCTTATGCCGGGATGGCAGCGGAAGGACCGGGGCGCTCGGCCGATAAGGAGCGGATCGCGGAGCTGGAGAAGCGGGTTGCGGAACTGGAGGCGGAGAATGCGGAGTTGTGGGAGCAGCTTGACGCACAGGGCAAGACCTGACCCTGGCGTTCCGCCGCAGCCTTTGAGCTTCGGCGTTAGCCACAGTGAATAGAAGTTCGCTTATGGAGAATCAAAACACGGGCAGGATAGATGGCTTGAAGCAACGCATTGAAGCGTTTGAGGAGCAGTTGGAGAGTGCCAAGGAGGCTGTACGAGAGTGGACAGACGCAAATGCTGATTTGTCCAGAAGTGCGGCCGAAGCGCGAGCTAAGAATCAAGGCGCCGGAACAGGTGTAATGGCTGGTCTGCTTGGCTCCAAATATCGGGGAGCCGTGCGTCGGGCTGCCTCTGCCTCGAATGCATCAATTGCAAGAGACGTGGCAAAAAAGCGAGCTCTAATCGCAGAAAATAAGCGCGCGGCGCAAGAGCATGTTCGTGACATTAAAAGCAAAATCGCTGAAACGAAGAAAGAGTTGAAAGAGCTAATCGCGTATAACAACAGTGTTACCCGACGACAAGATAAGTCCAAGAAGCAAAAAGCCGGCTCAATAGATCTACTTTACAAGCTGAAAGAGGCCCATGAGCTTGGCTTGCTTACTGACGAAGAGTATGAGGCTAAGCGCAAATCGCTAGCTTCTCAGATCTAATCGTATTGGTGACTAACAGTTCGTATATGGGCGCCTCCCGCAAGAGGTAGATCCAACAGTCTTTTCTGATGGCAGCCCGAAGAACGGTTGCGGTCGTATATCCGGCTTCTAATGGGCATTTGCCCGACCCTTTATGGGATCCGCACGCCGAGGGCCTATCGCTGCAGCGGCTTTGATAGCCGGGACTGTTATCGGCCTTTCTCGACGCGGGTCCGACGGTAATACCCCATTTTTAACGCGCTCTTTTTTGGTGGGATTACCGACCCAACCGCCCCGCAGCCGTCTTGTGTCGGCCGATTGCCGGCTTGACGGCAGTTGCGGCGGCCAGGCCATGCGTCGGCATGTTGCGATAGACGGTCTCGAACTGGCCGGCCTGCACGAGATAGGTTTCGTGCCAGATGCCGACGCTGTCGTTATCGGCGCTGCGGCGGTTGAAGTCGCGCCAGGCGGGCAGGTGCTCGGATTCCTTCGCGGCGGCGTAGGTGCGCAGTTGTTCGAACGAACGCCAGTACTGGATGATTTCGACGTTCCGACCGCCCCAGCGGCCGCGATAGCCGAGTAGGCCGAGCTGGGGGTTCGCGGAGAGTTCGCGCAGCATCTTCGGCATGGAGGAGAACGCTGGCCACCAGCGGTCCACTCGCCATAGCGTGTTGATGCGCATACCGATCAGGAAGACGACGAAGTCGCCCTCCACGTCGGCCATCATCCGTTGGGATTCGATACGAGGCATGGCATCTATCCGGATGTGGCGCGGGCCGACGCGACGCGTGGCTTGTTCGGCTAGATTACGGCGCGCGCGGGCGATATACAACGCGGTCGGATCGACGCTCTTCGGGCAAGGGCGGGTTCAAGTTTCAGCGGGAACACAGAGGCGTTTGCTCCGGACGTCGCGCCTTATTCGGCGTCGGGTCACGGCCTCTGCCCGCCGCTTTGCGGCCGATTAAATGGCCGCATCAACGGCGCAGGAACCCCAAAGCAAAAACGAAGATTGGCCGCTTCGCTCCTGTTTCGTCTTGCGTGAACAAGTGAGGATTGCCGAACCGGCGGTATGAACGTGAGCAGGCGCCTGGCTGCCGACGCTCGGCTTCAGCCGCGCGGTGTACGGTTGAAAAGAGCTCGTCGCAAGTTACGCCAAGCCCCGGCGACGCTCGTCTGCTCAGCAAGACGCGCCCTTTCCTTGGCGAGCACGGCTTCATAAATACTGGGATGCACGAGCGCGCGCGGCGCGAGTTTCGGGTCGTGAACGTCGAGCGATGTTTCGGCGATCCGCTCCCGGCGTACGAACAACAGGACGTTCTGCCGATACCACGGGCGGATGCGCGTATCGGCCCAGATCCGCGGCCGCAGGGCATCGAACGCGACGAAACCGCGGGCTTCGAAGCGGCTGATCCAGTACTCGGGCCACTGCCCGTTCACGTGGCCTTTGCCGCCCTGACCGGGGATGGCGGCGGAGAACAGCACGAAGTCGGCACTGCGTGCGAGCAGCGCGACGAACTCGTCGGCGCACGCCGATGGCAAGTGTTCGGCCACTTCCAGCGATATGGCCAGATCGGCGGCGGTGCCGTCCTCGGGAGCGATGCGCTCGGCAAAATCCGCGAAGCTGAATTCGTCGCGCTCGATCTCCAGCAGCTCCGGATCGAGCCAGCGCCCTTCGTAGCCGTGTACGCGTGCCACGCCAAGCGCCTTCGCGCTGGCCAGCCAGGTCCCCACACCGCAGCCGTAGTCGACCACCGATTCGATCGGCGGCAGATATTCGAGCGCCAGCGCGAGGATGGTATCCGCCGAGGCTTTGGAGCGCGCGTTGCGCGTGGCGTAGAAGCTCTCCGGATAGTGTTCGTTCTCGGTCATGGGCGGCGGATTCTAGCCGCGGGCGCGTTGCTTCTCCGTTGCCGCGCCCGCAGCTCGCGGAGCTGACCGAGTCGCCACCGATAATCGAGCACGCGGGCCACGAACAGGAACCGCCGCGCCACGCTGTACGCTCAGGCCGCCTCGCGACTCAGGCCCGCCCCTTCCATGAACACCTCCAGCGCGCGGCTCCAGCTGGACCGCGTACTGGTGGCCAGCACGGTGGTGACCTCGGCGAGAGCGTCCGGCAGTGCCAGGGTATACAGCCGGTAGCGCTGCCGGTACTGCGCCACCACCGACTCCGGCAACAGGGCGAGCCCCATGCCGGCGCTGGCGCAGCCGATGATGGCGTCCAGGCTGCCCAGCTCGTGAATGCGCGTCGCCGGCGCCCGCCGTTCCGCAAGCAGCATTTCGATGGCGCGCCGATAACCACAGCCCTGCCGGAAAGCGAGGAAGGCCGTTTGCGCCAACGCGCGGCCATCCGGCAGGCGCTCCAGAGGCCGCCCGGACACCAGCACCAGCGTTTCGCGGAACACCGGCCGCAACAGCAGATCGTCGCCGGCCTCCTCGGCCGCCACGAAGGCCGCATCGAGCCGGCCGGCGCGCACCTCGGCGAGCATTTCGGCGGTGGTGCCGGTACGCAGATGCAGCGATACCGCCGGCCAGCGATCGCTGAAGGCGGACAGCAACGCCGGCAGGTGCACCGCGGCGGTGGTTTCCATGCTGCCCAGACGCAGGTCGCCGGCGGGCGCGCCATCGGCGCGGAAGCGGTCGAGGGCCTGGTCGTGCAGATCGACGATGCGGCGTGCGTAGTCCAGCAACTGGTGGCCGGCAGCAGTGGGCGTTACCGGCGCGCGGCGGTGCAGCAGGGACGCACCCAGCTCGGTCTCCAGCTTCTTGATGTGCGCCGTGACGTTGGACTGCACCGTATGCAGGCGCTCGGCGGCCGCGCTGAAACTGCCGGCCTCCACCACGGCCCGGAAAATCTCCAGGGAACGGATCAGCATGGGGCTCTCCGTGAAATTCGCTATAACCGATACGGAATATCTCAAAAAATCATTTCCAGCGATAGAAAGCCTCTGCTTAACTACGCCTCATCCGGAGCCACACCGTGGAGGATGCCTCGATGCCCCAGCCCACTGCCGCCGAACATCCGTCGGCGGGCCCTGGCCGCCTGATCGCCGCGGGGATCGCCGCCACCCTGGCCGGCATCGGCGTGGGCCGTTTCGCCTATGCCGCCCTGCTGCCCGGGCTGATCAACGCCGGCTGGCTGAGCACTTCCGACGCCGGCTATGTGGGCGCCGCCAACCTGCTCGGCTACCTGGTCGGCGCCCTGCTGGCCGGGCGCGCCGAGCGCTGGCTGGGCGCGCGCTTGCTGATCAATGCCTCGACCGTGCTGATCGCCCTGGGCTTTTTCCTCAGCACCTGGGCGGCGCCGGTATGGTGGTTCAGCCTGTGGCGCTTCGTCGCCGGCGTCACCGGCGCTTTCCTGATCGTGGTCGTGCCCTCGTTGGTGGCCACCCGCCTGCCCCCGCATCTACGCAAACACGGCGCCACCTGGATCTTCACCGGCATCGGCATCGGCGTGGTGCTCTCGGCGACCCTGGTGCCGGCGTTGGTGCATCGTGGATTGCCGCTGGCATGGCTGGCCCTGGGGCTGATCAGTCTGGTGCCGGTGGCGCTTGCCTGGGTGCGCTGGCCGCCCGTGCCGGTATCGCACAGCGACGCGCCGTGCCAGCCTGCGCCCCGGCTTCGGCCCGGTGCTGTGGCTGGTGTATCTGGCCTACGCCCTGGATGCCACCGGCTTCGTGCCGCACACCGTATTCTGGGTGGATTACCTGGAGCACCATCGGCATCTGAGTAGCTTCGCCGGCGGCGCTCAGTGGGCGGTGCTTGGCGTCGGCGCCATAGGCGGGCCCTTCATCGCGGGCGCCCTGGCCCGCCGCTTCGGCTGGCACACGGCGATGACGACCGCCCTGGCGCTGAAAGGCTGCGGCGTGTGGCTGCCGATGCTGGTGCCGGGCCTCGCCGCAATCAGCGCGTCGTCGTTTCTGGTCGGCGCCATGATTCCGGCCATGGTGGCCAGTACCGCCGGATTGATCGGCGAGCTGACCGGGCCCGGCGGACGAACCGCCGCCTGGGGCCGGGCCACGGCGCTGTTCGCGCTCAGCCAGGCCGGCGCGGCCTACGCCATGGCGCCGATCTATGCCCACGCACACAGCGGCAATCTGATTTTCTACATCGGCGGCAGCGCGCTTTTCCTGGGCGTGCTGCTCATGCTGCTGGCCGGCGCCCTGGGTCGGCGACGAACGCCGACGATGGCCGCATCGGCCGGCTCGGAGGCGTAATCCACACGCGATCCAAACGCCGGAACATCAGCCGGCGCTTGTACCGGGCCAACCGGGACACTCCGCACCGTGATGCCCCGGCAGCCGCTGGTCGTGACGGCCTCGGGTCGGCCATTGGCCGCGTGACACCCGCCCCCCTTTGGCGTATTACACGCGGATGTATCCGGCCCACGGAAAAGCCCAATGACCAGCGACGCCGATCCGGTTTTGTCCGCCACCACGGCCCGCGATCGTATCGCGAGCGGCGCACTATCCTGTACGGCGTTGGCCGCGCATTGCCTGGCGCGTATCGAAGCCCGCGAAGCCGAGATCCAGGCCTGGACGCATTGTGATCCACAAAGCGTGCTGAAAGCGGCCCGGCGGCTTGACGAGCGCGCCGTCGCGGGGGCCGCTGCACGGCCTGCCCGTGGGGATCAAGGATCTGTTCGATACCCACGACATGCCCACGGCATATGGCTCGCCGATCTATGCGGGGCATACGCCGGCTTCGGACGCGGCGGCGGTCGCGCTGATCCGGCGAGCGGGCGGGCTGGTGATGGGCAAGACGGTGACCACCGAGTTCGCTTTCTTCAATCCCGGCAAGACGCGCAACCCGCACAACCGGGCGCACACCCCGGGCGGCTCGTCCAGCGGCTCGGCGGCGGCTGTCGCTGCCGGCGAAGTGCCGCTGGCCATCGGCACGCAGACCGCTGGCTCCGTCATTCGCCCGGCGTCGTTCTGCGGGATTGTCGGCTATAAGCCGACTTACGGCTGGATCAGCCCGGCCGGCGTCAAGACCGCCGCCTGGTCGCTCGACACCGTGGGCGTGTTCGCTGCCGATGTTCCCGGAGCCGCGCTGCTGGGCAGCGTGCTCAGCGGCCGCGACCTGACCGCCGCGGCACAGGCCCCGAGCCCCGCCGCGCTTCGGTTTCTGCCGCACACCACAGTGGGATGCAGCCAGCCCGGCCACCCGCGCCGCCTGCGATGCGGCGATCGAGCGCATTGCCGCGGCCGGTGGCGACGTCGAGATCGTGACCCTGCCGGCCGTATTCGACGAGCTGCTCGCGGCCCAGGAAACCGTCATGGCCTTCGAAGCCACGCGTTGCCTCGCGTTCGAGCGCGACAGGCACGGCGCGCAACTCAGCGACCGCCTGGCGAGCCTGCTCGAGCACGGGGCGACGATCAGCGCCGACACCTACCAGGCCGCACTTGGGCTCGCCGCCCGCTGCCGAACGGCGCTCGCGGATTGCCTGACCGATGTGACGGTGCTGCTTGCGCCCAGCGCGCCCGGCGAGGCGCCGTTGGCGACCGAAGGCACGGGCGATCCGGTATTCAATCGGATCTGGACGCTGCTCGGCGTGCCCTGTGTAAACGTCCCGGGCATGACCGGCCCGAATGGCCTGCCGGTCGGCATCCAGCTGATCGGCGCCGCCAATGCGGACGCCGCGCTTTACAAGCCGCGCAGTGGCTGGCAGAAGCCTTCGAAAACGCGCCGTCGATCGCCTGACCTTACGCTGACGGCCGCCAAGCCGATACGGCCTCATGAGCCCAGGCAATGCCAGCCCATCGAATCCGCCCCCGAGGTCTGCCGCCGATCCGCCCGACCTGGGCGACCCGCCCTGCAACGCCGAGCTCACCGCCGGCGACTCGCGGCCAAAACGCCGAGTGCCGCCCTATGCGAAACCTAATACTTCCGTCTAGGCAGAAAACCGCAACCGACTGAATTCCAATTATTCTTAGGCTAAGGATAAGACCATTAACGAAGTCTGTGTTGATCCCCGGTCATGGCTGCGCCGAAAGTAGGAATGTGGGCGATGCGAAAAACAAATCAATAATAGCCACTCGTTCCGCAGACGCTGGATTGTCGTCGATGACTCGGGTCCTCGGCGTATTCGGACTGAACGCGGCCGAGATAAGAGCGGCGAAAGAACAACGCATAAACCCATAGGGCATTCGTCGATCCGAGAATCGACATACCGTCGCCGTGTCTTGACGCCAGTTCGCAGTGGACGCCGGCAGCGCACGCGTCGTCTAAGGCTGTATGGCACCCCCGGGTGCCGCCTATCGGAGGAATCGAAAATCATGTCAACTCGTAGATCAAACGGGTTCGGCCGGGCCACGAGCCGCCGCACCTTCATGAAAACCGGATTGGGCGCGGCGGGCGCGCTGATGTTGCCCGGCACGTTGCTGAATACCGCCTGGGCCAAGGACTATCCCAGCCTCGGCACCTTCCCGGCCGGGGTGAGCGGCGATAGCGTTTTCGTCGGCCTGAGCGTGCCGTTGACCGGCGCCTATTCCACCGCCGGCCAGGACGAGAAGAAGGGCTACGAGCTGGCCTTCGAGCACATCAACAACGGCGCCGGCATGGCCGCGATGATGGATTCGCTCAAGGGCAGCAAGGGCGTGCTCGGCAAGCATGTGGAATACGGCATCGGCGACTCCGAGACCAAGCCCAACAGCGCCGTCCAGGTGCAGACGCGCTTCATCCACGAAAAGAAGGCGATCATGATCAGCGGCTGCTCCAGCAGCGCCGTGGCGATCGCGCTGGAGAAACTCGCCCAGCGCGAGAAAGTAGTCGAACATGGTCGGGGCCAGCGGCTCCAACGACACCACGGGCAAGGATTGCCAGCGCTACGGCTTCCGCTCGCAGCCCTCGGCCTACATGGCGGGCAAGGCGCTGGCACCGGTCGTGGCCAAGGAGATCGGCAAGAACGTGAAGGCGGCCTATCTCGTGCCGGACTACACGTATGGCCATACCGTGTTCGACTCCACCCGCGAGTTCACCGAGAAACAGGGCTGGAAGACGGTCTCGAAAGTGCTGGTGCCGGTCGGCGCCTCCGACTACAGCTCCTACCTGCTGAACATCGCCAACAGCGGCGCCGACGTATTCGTCAACGTCTGCTTCGGCAACGACTCGGTGGCCTCCAGCAAGCAGGCCCAGCAGTTCGGCATCCTCGACAAGATGAAGATGGTGGTGCCCAACATTTCGCCGTTCCAGGCTTCCGAGCTCGGCCCGGAAATCATGGCCGGCGTCTACGGCACGCTCGATTTCTGGTGGACGATGGCCGATCGCAACGACTACGCGAAAACCTTCGTCGATACGTTCGAGAAGAAATACGGCTCGAAGCCGCGCTGGACGGCGCATATCGCCTATCTGCAGTCGATGATCTGGGCCGATGCGGTCACCCGGGCCGGTACGTTCTATCCGGCCGAGGTGATCAAGACCCTGGAAAGCGGCAAGCATATTCAAAGCACGCTGGGCGAGGTCTACTACCGCGCGGAGGACCATCAGATGGTGCGTGAAGTACCGGTCGTGGTGGGCAAGAGCAAGAGCCAGATGAAGAGCAAGGAGGACTACTTCGAGATCGTCGGCGTCACGCCGGGCGAGGATGTCATGCCGCCGCCCGGCACCTTTGGCTGCAAGCTCGGCTCGTATACCTGAGCCGGCCACGGTACTGGCGCGGCGGCCGATCGCCGCGCCCGTACCGCGCAGCACCGAATGCCGGATCGCCTCTCATAGACCGGGCCGATCCGGCGCCTTGATGGGCTTGTCCCGCGGGTTCAACAGGACTTGTCATGCCGAATCTCTCGCTGTTGCTGTCGCAGCTGTTCAATGGGCTGGCGCTGGGCACGCTACTGGCGCTGATCAGTACCGGTCTCACCATCATTCTCGGCACGCTGGGCGTGCTGAATTTCGCGCACGGCGCCCTGTTCATGGTGGGCGCCTATGTGGGCTACGCGGTGATGCAGACCACCCATTCGTTCGTGCTGGCCGTCACCTGCGCTGCGTTGTTCGTGCTCGTGCTGGGCGTGATCATCGAACGCGGGCTGATCCGGCTGTATTACGAACGCCCGCCGGAAGACCAGATCCTGATGACCTTTGGCCTGGGCATCGTGATCGTCGAAGTCGTGCGCCTGTTGTTCGGCGGCATCAGCCGCCGCATGGCGGTGCCCGACTGGGGCAACGGCATCTTCAACATGGGCTTCATGATCTACCCCAAGTATCGGCTTGATCGTGATGGTGATCGTCGCCGTCACGCTGCTCATTCTCTACCTGGTGCTGTATCGCACCCGACTGGGGCTGGTGGTACGGGCCGGCATCGAAGACCAGCGCATGGTCGGCATGCTGGGTCTGAACGTGCAGCGCACCTTCATGGTGGTCTTCGGCCTGGGGGCGATGGCCGCGGGCTATGCGGGGGCCATCGATGCGCCGATCGTGTCGGTGACGCCCGACATGGGCGAGCAGGTGCTGGTGGAATCGTTCGTGGTGGTGGTGATCGGCGGGCTCGGCTCTTTTCCCGGCGCCATTCTGGGCGGGCTGATCGCCGGCGAGATCATCAGCCTCACCTCCATGTTCAATCCGGCCTACTCGCAGGTCATGCTCTACGCCGCCATGGCGCTGGTACTGGTGCTCCGGCCCCAGGGACTGTTCGGCCAGGAGGGTCGGGAATGAGCATGCTACTGCGTCGACGCGGCACCGGGAGCGGCGGCTGGCGGGTGGAACTGGCGGTGGCCGCCGGCCTGATCATCGCGCCTTTCATCCTGCCCTGGATCGGGCTCAACGCCGATACCATGGCGCGCATCATGATCTGGGGGCTGTTCGGCCTCGGCTTCGATCTGCTGTTCGGCTACACCGGGCTGTTGTCGTTCGGCCAGGCGGCATTCTTCGGTACCGGCGGCTTCATCAGCGCTTATCTGCTGGTCAACGGGCTGGTGCCGAACGTGTACGCCGCGCTGTTGATCGGCACGTTGCTGGCCGCGGTCTACGGCGCGGTGATCGGGGTATTCGCACTGCGCCGGATCGGCATCTATTTCGCGATGATCACGCTCGCCTTCGGCGAGATGTCGTTCTTTCTCGAGAACTCGCCGCTGTCGGCGTTCACCGGCGGCGAGAATGGCCTGCCCGGCGTGCCGGCGCCGGTGCTTGCATCTCGGCGTGGCCACCATCGCGGTGAAGTCCGGCGAATGGAGCATGTACGGCTTCATGGCGGCGCTGTTCCTGATCGGCTTCGTACATCGCCCGGCGTATCGTCAAATCGCCGTTCGGCGCGGTGCTCATGGCCATTCGCGAAAACACGCCGCGCGCGATCGCCTGCGGCCATAGCGTGCAGAAGTACAAGCTCACGATATTCATCGTGGCGGCGGCCTACGGCGGCTTCGCCGGCGGGCTGCTCGGCATCCTGCAGGCCTACATGCCACCCGATGCCTTCGCCCTGCAGACCTCCGGCCAGTTGGTGATGCAGACGGTGATCGGCGGCAGCGGCACGCTCATCGGCCCGCTGCTGGGGGCGACGATCTGGCTGTATCTGCGCGAGGTGCTGCAGCACATTCCCGAGATCGGCGCGCTCTGGAAGCTCATCCTCGGCGCGGTGTTCGTGATCCTGGTCACGCTGTTCCGCCGTGGCATCTGCGGCGAGATCCTGCGCTACATGCAACCGCAACCGGCCGGCAGCGAACCCGGCGAGCACGCCGCGAGCGATGATGCAACGCCGGCCAAGCCGCGCGCCGCGGCCGAACCCGAAACGCCGGCGACGACCGCAAACGCGTCACCGCCGAGGATGCGCCGGTCGTGCTCGAAACCCGAGGGCTGAGCAAGCATTTCGGCGGCGTGCATGCGGTCACCACCGTGGATTTCTCGGTGCGCACCGGTGAAGTACGCGCGCTTGATCGGCCCCAACGGCGCCGGCAAGAGCACGTTCTTCAAGATGCTCACCGGCGAACACATCCCCACCGAGGGCGATATCTTCTTTCGCGGCCAGCGGATCACCAAGCACGGGCCCGCCGCGGTCTCGCAGCTCGGCATGAGCAAGAGCTACCAGATCAATCAGCTGTTCGTGAACCTGACGGTACGCCAGAATCTGACCATTCCGGTGCTTGCGCGTCGGCGCGGCGCGTTCCGGCTCGACATGCTGCGGCGGCTGGAACGCTGGGACGAAGTCAACGCCAAGGTCGAATCGCTCATGGCGCTGATGGGGCTGTCCGAGCGCGCCGACCAGCCGACCAGCGTGCTCGCCTACGGCGAAAAACGCCGGCTCGAGATCGGTCTGGCCCTGGCCATGGAGCCCGAGGTACTGCTGCTGGACGAACCCCTGGCGGGCATGAGCCCCTCGGAACGCGCCGAGACGGTCGCGCTGCTGCAACGGTTGCGCGTCGGCCGGACGCTGATCGTGGTGGAACACGACATGGATGCCATTTTCGAACTGGCCGAGCACATCACCGTGTTCTACGAAGGCGAGAAACTCGCCGAAGGCACGCCCGAGTACATCAAGGGCCACCCGAAAGTACAGGAAGCCTATCTCGGAGGGATGGAAGAACATGAGCTTGCTTGAGGTCGACCGCATCGACAGCTTCTATGGGGACTCGCACATCCTGTTCGGCCTCGACATGCGCGTGGAGCGCAACGAAGTGGTGGCGTTGCTCGGCCGCAACGGCGCGGGCAAGACCACCACGCTCAATTCGCTGATGGGCGTGGTCCGGCCGCGGTCCGGCACCGTCACCTTCGACGGCGAAGCCATACAAGGCCGCCCGCCCTATCAGATCGCACGGGCGGGCATGCAGCTGGTGCCGGAGGAACGGCGCATCATCGGCGCGCTGACCGTTCACGAGAACCTCAAGCTGGCCGCCCTCACCGCCCCCGACGCCTGGTCGTTCGACCGCATCTACGACACCTTCCCGCGCCTGGCCGAACGCCGCCGCAGCGGCGGCCAGGATCTGTCCGGCGGCGAACAGCAAATGCTGGCGATCGCGCGCGCGCTGATTCGCAACCCCAAGCTGATTCTTCTGGACGAGCCCTTCGAGGGCCTTGCGCCCCTGATTGTGAAAGACCTGGTGCGGATCTGCGGCGAGCTGGCCGCCGCCGGCCAGACGTTCGTCGTGGTCGAACAGAACGTCGCGGCCGCGTTGTCGCTGGCCACCCGCTGCTATGTCATCAACAACGGGCACAAGGTATATGAGGGCACGCCCGACGAATTACGCGCCGACAAGGACGTCATGAGCCGCTACCTGGGCGTCTGAGATCCCGCGGTGCGCAGGGACCGGCAACTGCCATCACCTGATCGTGCTGGCCCCTGTGCAGTTGCAATTGGCTTTATGGAAACCGTACCGGCCGGAACGGCGGTCCTTTTGACGTCAAAAAATAAATCACGCCCGCGTTTTTTCGGGTAATCGTCCGATTGCGGGCGTATTTCATCAGCGCACTGGTCGACACGGCGAATTCAAATTTCAACCGCAACACAGAGGCCTTGGCTCAGGACGTCGCGCATTATTCGGCGGCAGGCCAGGGTCTCTGCCCTAGTCTTTGCGGCCGATTAAGGAACCTCTGAACTGAACGTGAGCGAGTCGAACATGAGTGGCTCGTGATCGAATTGCCTCATTTTCGCGCTCGGATCACGAGTTTCGCGACCCGCTCTGGCTCGATTCGGGCTGATTTCCGAATTTCAGGCACACCTATCCGGCGGCCGCGGCCATCAATCGGCGACGGCTCCTGTAGAGATTGACCAAGCCGAACAGCAGGTAGAGCTGATGCCCGTTCTTGGCCAAGCCGCGATAGCGCACCTTGCGATACCCGAACTGGCACTTGAGTACCCGGAACGGATACTCGACCTTGGCGCGAACGCGCGACCACTGTCGATTGCGTTTGCGCTGGCTGTTCGATAATGGCCGCTGTGCCGTGCGCTTGTCGACGATGCCGTAGATCACGCCGCGGTCACGGCAGTCGCGTTTACGGGCCTTCGAGCCATACGCGGCGTCGCCGACAATGACCTGTTCAGCGCCGTGCAGCAGATCGTCGGTTTTACGACTGTCGTGGGTCTGGGCCGGGCTGACCTCCAGACCATGCATCAGGCCACTATCCGTATCCGCGCGGATATGAGCCTTCATGCCGAAGTACCACCGGCTGTTCTTCTTGGTCGAACTCATTTCCGGATCCCGCGCCTTGGCCTTGTTCTTGGTGCTGGACGAGGCGGCAATGAGCGTGGCATCCACCGCCGTGCCGCGCTGCATCAGCAAGCCCGCTTCGCTCAGATGCGCGTTGATCGTTTCGAACAGCACACGGAACAGATCGTGACGTTCCAGCAGATGACGAAAGCGCAGAATCGTGGTCGCGTCGGGAATGGTATCGACGAACGCATCCAGACCCACAAAGCGCTGGAACGAATGCCGGTCGTAAAGCGCTTCCTGGACCGCGGGGTCGGATAGTGCATACCACTGTTGCAGACAGACAATGCGGCACAGTCGTTCGAGATCGGTGGCTTGGCGCCCCGGCCGCCGCGTTCGAGATCGTAGTAGTACGGGCGAACGACAGAACACAGCGCCGACCACGGCACCACTTTCTCCATCTCGTCTAGAAATACGTCGCAGCACAATCGCTTGCCCGATTTACCCAGCGACATTAACGTGGTTTTATGCATCGAATTGGCCTCTGTTTAAGACGCTATTATTTTGCATTTTTGCGCTTTAGATCAGAGACTCCGTAATTCTCGTATCTCGAAGTTCCCGAGCAGGCCAGATGGCCCTGGTGTTGTACTGATCGTCTGAATCCAAGTGCGTTAAAAATGGGGGCTATATTACGACTTCGCCAGTCACGCCTCCGTCCAACGCCGAGCGCACCGCTTCCCGATACAGGGCAGGGCAGTCGGCTGTCACTCTACTCGTAGCGCAGCGCTTCGATCGGATTGAACAAGGAAGCCCGGCGCGCCGGGTAATAGCCAAAGAATATGCCGACGATGGCCGAAAAGGCGAAACCGCCTACGACGGAAAGCGGCGAGATCACCGTTGGCCATCCTGCGAGCAATGACACGGTTTCCGAGAGTGCGATGCCCATGACGACACCGGCCATTCCGCCGATCCCGCTGAGCAGTACCGCCTCGACCAGAAACTGAAGCAATACGTGCAAACGCCGCGCTCCCAAGGCCATGCGCAAGCCGATTTCGCGCGTGCGCTCGGTGACCGAGACCAGCAAGATGTTCATGATGCCGATGCCGCCGACGATCAGCGAAATCGAAGCGACCAGCGCGAGCAGTAATGCGATCGTACGACCGCTTCCTTCCATCGCCTGTGTGATGTCGCTGATGTTGCGCACGCTGAAGTCTTCAGTTGCGCCCGCTTCGATGCGATGGCGGCGGTTGAGAATCCGGGTGATCTGATCTTTGGCTACGGGCACCAATGCGGTATTGCGCGCCTGCACGAAAATGATATTGACGTAGCCGATCAGTCGCGGCTCGATGCCGAACGGATTCGGCGGTGTCACGTAAATGGAGTTGGCCGTCGATTGGGTCTGGGTCGGCGCTGCCGCGCCCAGCACTTTGTTCTGGGCGGTGGTGAAAGGCATGTAGATCACATCGTCCTGATCCCGGCCGAATCCCGTCTGCCCCCGGGGCGCCAGCAATCCGATCACCCGCAGGGGCACGTTCTTGACCAGGATCGTGGTCCCCACCGGATTTTCGTAGGGCGGGTAAAGATTCTGGTAGACGGTTTGGCCGATCAGACATACGCGACTGCCGTCTCGCTCGTCCGCCTCGGTCATGTTCCGGCCGACCACGACCGGCCAGTTCCGTATGGTGAAATAACTCGGGCTCGCGCCCTGTACCGAGGTGCTCCAGTTCTTGTCGGCATATTGCGCTTGCGCCTGCTGGGTAATCAGATAACTGACGTTCGCGACCGCGGAGGCCTGGCGGTGTATGGCGTCGGCGTCGGCGACGGTCAGCGTCGACGCGCTGCCGGAGCCGCCTCGTACGCCGCCTGTCTTGGTAGCTCCAGGCAGAATAATCAGCAGATTCGTACCCAGACCCTCGATCTGCGCCTTCACCGCCGCATTCGCGCCCTGGCCGACGGCCACCATGGTGATCAGCGCCGCCACGCCGACGAAAATCCCGAGCATCGTCAGGGCGGAGCGCAATTTGTTGCGCGCGACCGCCTGGACCGCCACACGCAATGCCATGGCTAACAAGGAGAACAACATCCAGGTATCGAGGGGTACTGGCTGGTTCTCGGTCGGAGTTGCAGGCGAATCGAGCGCGGCGGCGGTTACAGGTTCGGAGCGCTCACACCGCCGCTCGTCGGCGATGATCACCCCATCGCGCATCGTGATCACGCGATCGGCGAAAGCCGCCATATCCGGCTCGTGGGTCACCATGACGACGGTCAGACCCTGCTCTCGATTCAGCTTCCGAATCGTGGTCACGATGTCGGTGGCTGCCTTGGAGTCGAGGTTACCGGTCGGCTCGTCCGCCAGGAGAATGACCGGATCGTTGACCAATCCCCGAGCGATGGCCACACGCTGCTGTTGACCGCCGGAGAGCTGACTCGGATGGTTTTGTTCCAACCCGCCGAGCCCCAATGTGCGCAATACAGCCTGCGCCCGGGCGGCGCTCTCGTCGCCACGTCCCGCATACAACAGCGGCAGGGCCACATTATCGAGCGCGCTGGTGCGCGGCAGGAGATTGAAACTCTGAAAAACGAAACCGATGCGCCGGCTCCGGATCATGGCCAACGAAGGCTCGTCCTGGCGCGTGATGTCCTGCCCGGAAAGCGAATACTCGCCGCTGGTCGGTGTATCCAGACAGCCCATGATGTTCATCAGCGTCGACTTGCCGCACCCGGATGAACCCATGATGGCCACGAACTCACCCCGGTCGATGCGTAGGTCTACCCCGCGCAGGGCCTGCACGTCGATATCGCCGACCCGGTAGGTCTTGGTGAGATTGCGAACTTCGATAACTGCTTCGGACATCAAACCAGCATCCGGTGGGATCAACGCAGGCCGAATGGCGAGCGTGCGGGCTGGTTCGTCCCGCCGGCGGAAGCGCTTATTTCGCCGAGAATCAGTGTGTCGCCGGCCTTGAGTCCGCCCCCTGTCACCTCAGCGCTGTTCGCGCCCTTCAGGCCCACCGTGACCGGGACCGACACCGGCTGATTGTCACGCAAGACCCAGACACGATCGGCCGGCGCGGCTGGGCTGGAAGCCGTCACCCCGTAAGGGCTGAACTGCAAAGCCTGCAACGGCACTTTCAGCACGTTCTTGCGTTGCTCGGTGATAATGCGCGCATTGGCCGTCATGCCCGGGAAAAGCAGAAGTTTCGGATTGGCCACGCTGATGACCGCATCGTAGGTGACGACGTTTTGTACCGTGATGGGGGATTTGCGGACCTGCGTCACCTCGCCTTCGAACTTCTTGCCCGGATACGCATCCACCGTGAAGGTCGCCAGTTGACCGACATGTACAACGCCGATATCGGACTCGCTGACATTGGTGTCGACTTGCATCTTGGTGAGGTCTTGCGCAATCACAAAAAGCGTCGGCGTCTGGAAGCTGGCCGCGACGGTCTGGCCGACATTCACGTTGCGGGAAACCACCACGCCGTCCACCGGCGAGACGATGTTGGTGTAGTCGAGATTCACTTGCGCGCCTTCCAGGTCGGCCTGACGCTGCAAGATGGTGGCCTGGTCCAATTTGATCTGGGCGGCGGCCTGGTCACGGGCATTACGGTCGATGTCTATGGCCGCCTTCGACACGCCGCTGTGCTTGAGCAATTCCAGGTCACGCTTGTAGGTAATCTGCGCATAGGTCAGGTTCGCCTGATCCTTGGCGAGCTGTGCCCGCGCGCTGGCCAGGTTCGCCTTCGCCTGGTCGACGGCTACCTGGAAGGTCTTCGGGTCGATCTTCGCGCACAGCTGTCCGGCTTTGACTTTGGTCTCGTAATCGCAATAAATCGCCTGAATCGGACCGGATGCGTAAGTACCGACCTGAACGGTGACGACCGGATTGACGTTGCCCGTGGTCACCACGAAGCGTTCGATATTGCCCTTGCCAGCAGTGGTCGTGATAAACCGGAGCGGCGCCGGTCGTAGCCACCACCAGGTCATCACCATGCCCAGGACAACCACCACGACGATGACCAGCGCCGTCAGCCAACGCATTTTCATGGCATAACCTGTCCGATGTAAGCCCGACGACGGAGGCACTCCAAATTCAGCATCTCCAACGGCAAGTAACGGTCTCCCATCAAAACACTCAGCCCGTATCGACGCGGCGTTATCAGCCGCGGTTGCTAAGCGGCCGACTGCAGGGTCGCAGTCACTGGTGAGAGCAGGGGCGGAATATGGGCGCTAATCGGCTGACCCTTCCGTGTTCGACGCCAATCATCAATCTAGAGGGTATCGACAACGGCTGTTTTGATGCGGGTCAATCGCGGTCGACTCTGGGCGTAACAGCTGCGGACAACCTTGAGCTTGCATTCCGCTTTTGCCTCCAATTGGAGATTGCAGGGGCCGAATGATTCGCGGGGGTGGTACGGTTTGTCTCGGCAGAGCGGGGTCATGGGTCAGGTCTTGTTCCGTGCGCACAACACAAGAACTGTCGCGATTGTTCGACACCATCACCAAGCTCCAACTACAGCACCATCGCTGGTACGGCCAGTCGGCTTGGTGGCGCTTGAGCGCGCGCTTCGAGATGGCTTCGGGGCTCGTGATTCGCCCCCTCCCCAAGAGAGCGGCTTAGCTGTGCACGAGGCGCGCCGGGAATGAACGCGTGCGCTCGCTCAAAGGGTTCGGGAACAGCTCGCCCGGCTTGTTTTCTTCGACGATGGCACCCTCGTCCATGTGGATCACACGCTCTGAGACTTCGCGCGAAGCCCATCTCGTGGATGACGACGATCAGGGGCATGCCGCTATGGGCCAGTTCGCGCATCACGTCGAGCACTTCGCCAACCATCTCCGGGTGCAGGCGCCGAGGTCGGCTCGTCGAACGAGCATCACGTTGGAGTGCATGGCCAGCGACCCGCATGTGATAGCGTCTGGCCGCGACGGCCAGACGCATCGACTGTTTCCGCCCGTAGACATCACAAGTCCCGCCCCACTTGCGGCTGTCGCGCAACCGTAGCCCGTTGCATGGGCGAAAAGGACATCAACAAGACGTACCCGAACCGATCAGCCCCAGCCTATGCCGTCCTGCGGCGCTAGAACTTCAAAACCACCGGGTTCACCAGGCGCTCGAACGTGGAGTAAGGCATCTGCACCACCTCCTCGTGTGTGCCCGCATTGAAGGCAATCAGCTCATCGGCGGTCAGCCTGGACGAAACGAAGACCTCCAGACCGTAAAGATTGCCAAGCGGTGGCATGGCACCGATCTCGCAGTCCGGAAAGCGACTCTCGAATTCATACTCCTTGGCCAGGCGCACCGATTTAGCGCCGACCTGCCTGGCAAGATCGTCGGAATGCACCTGCTCGGTGGCCGGCAGTACGGCCATCGCCAGACGCCCATCGATATCGACAACGACAGTCTTGGCCAGGTTGCGGCCACTGATATGGGTCGCCTGGGCAATCTCGCTGGCGGTGATGGCGCGCGAGTGGTGTACCACGCTGTACTTCACGCCTTCCCGATCCAAATACTCAATCAGTTTCTGACTTGGCATCTCGTTACTCCCGCAATTTGCATCCAGCGCCTCTGGGGTCGCCCGTACACCCGCAGCTTGCAACGATTCATCCGGATGGCGTTTGACCGTGATCAATCATCGCTGAGGGATGTCAAACCGAGCCTGCCGCCATCTCGTGACATGGCTCGCTCCGCCGCTGGCGACACCGGCTGGCCTGATGCGCCACGGCGCTTGAAGAAATGCGGCCATGGCCGATGGCGCTGAGCCAGCCACAGACAAGCCAAGTACCGGGTGCGCAGCATGACCGGCGTGGAGGTTGCGGCGCGAACCGGCGCTTCCTCAATTCGATTTGATCATCGCGCCGGACGGCCGCTTGAATCCGACCCGGCGAACTTCTACGCTGAAAGCGTCGGTGTGTGACCGGCTGAGAGCCTCGCGGTAAGCTCTTGTGCTGGCCCAACGGGCGTTTTTCAGCTTCTGGACCGGCATACGAGCGCCAAAAGCCTTCAGATGCGTTTTTGTTCAAAAATACCGGACCCGTCCTTTCAAGAAGCGCTTGGCATAGGCTCTAAATCGGTTAAGGGCTGCATGGTGATCAAAGCGAATACGGATTCCGGGCCTCGCCGGGCCGTTATCAACTCGCACGGGCTGCGTCTGGGAACAGAACGGGCCGTAGTTCTCGATATCTGTTTGTCGGAGACAGCATGAAGTCTCTTTCGAGCACAGGGTTTGCGCTGTTCGGAGCAGCGCTGGTTGCGATCAGTTACGGGCTCGCGCGCTTCGCCTTCGGGCTGTTCGTTCCCCCTATTCGTAGCGAACTGGAACTCACCCCGTATGTAATCGGCATCATCGGCGCGCTGCCGCTCCTCAGTTTCCTGCTGGCCACGCCGATTGCGCCGTTCGCGGCGGATCGGCTCGGTGCCCGCAACACGGCGGTGTTGTCCGCTGCTTTCGGCACGGGCGGACTGGCATTGATCAGCCAGGCGTCTACCGCGCTATCGCTCGGCGTGGGCGTGTTTGCTTGCGGCATCTGTACCGGCTTGATGATGCCGGCGCTCACGGCCGCCATGCAGGCTCTGGTGCAACGTTCGCTGCACGGTCGGGTCAGCGCGGTCATGAATGCGGGCACCAGCATTGGCGTGGTGGTTGCCGTACCCGCGATTCTATTTCTGGCCGGCGCCTGGCGTTTTGCGTATGTCTCCTTTGCGGGTCTGGCGGCCATCGGCACGGTTGCCGCGTGGTTCTTCATCCCGTCGGTATCGCGCGTCATGCCGGCCAACGCCGCGCCCCCTTCGCCGATCAGCGCTCTGCAGTGGTCGCGTCTTTCGTGGCTCTCGATGTTTGCATTCGCAATGGGCTTCGTCTCGTCCGCGTACTGGATCTTCGCGCCTGATCTGGTGGTCACCCTGGGCGCCCTGCCACCCGATGCGACCGGGCTGCTGTGGTTGGCGGCAGGCATCGCCGGCCTCGGCGGGGCGGTGATCGCCGACCTGGCGGATCGCAACAACCCACCCATCACGCAAGCACTGATGCTGATGATGCTGTCGGCGAGCCTGGCATTGCTCGCTGCAAGCCCGGATCAGCTGGTGCTGGCGGCATTTTCCGCGCTGGTCTTCGGCCTCGCTTACATGAGCCTGACGGGGCTCTATCTGATGACCGGCATCCGCCTGCTGCCGGGCCGACTTTCGATGGGGCCGGTACTGCCATTCATGGCGGTCTCCCTGGGGCAAGCCGCCGGGTCGCCCGTCGCCGGCATGCTGGTGAACAGATTCGGCTACGCCGATGCGTTTGCCATGTTCTCGGCGATCGGGATTCTGGTGGCCATCCTGTCGCCGCTCTACCCGCGCTCCATAGACCATGGCCCCGAAGTTGAGGCTGAGGACGAAACCGGCCTCCAGTCAGCGTTCGATCACCAACTTCAGGGCGAGGATGGCGAGCCACTCCAGCCCTTGGCGGGAGAAGATGAACCCCTTGGCCGACATGAAAACGAAGCAGGAGGGTCGGATACGCTCGAGTCTCGTCAGTAGGGTTTCGGGCCGGAACGGTCGGTGCCGGATCAGGCCGTGCGTGGTGCGCGCGATACAGGGCCTGCCCCCAGGGTTGGCACGCCATTCAATCGAACGCGTCAGCCAGTAGCTGCAGCACCGTACACGGGGCCGCGTTGTTGCCGAGCGCGTCGGGCCGTTCGCGAATGGTCAGCGCGTTCGCCGGGGAATATCTCGCAGCACGGGCCGCCGGGGCGGCATAAGCCGTATCCGAGCGCAGATGAACACGAGTAAATCCTAAGGGCCTGTTGCCGTTTCGTGCGAGCGCCGCGTTGGAGACCGCAAATCGTGTCCGGCAAGGCGCGAGTCACCGACCGTGGCGTACCACGATCAAGACTTGCAACGCCGGCGGGCGCCCATGGTTATTTTATGGGCGGCCCAACCCGAAGGGACAAGCGCCCCATGGTTGACGAGCCGAGACAATCCAGCGTTGCCGCACGCTTGCGCAGAACGACTGCGCGGCGCGCACTACGCCTCGTCTTGTCGCCCATAGTAATTTTTCAGGAAGCGCTTGGCGCGGACTCGCACGAAACGGCAACAGACCCTAAGCCGGCGTCAGAATCATCTCTTTCATGACACGGATTGCATAAACCAAGGGGCCGACGAGATCGGCGCCACACGGCGTCTGGCCTGTTTATTTTCTCATCGTCGCATTACAACTACTTGACAGGCTTAAGGGGCTCTTATAAAAGTTGCCACGTTGGACATACCAGTTTCTGCAAGACGCAAGGGCGTGCAGAATCTCGGATGGCCGCGCTGCGCCCCAGGCGTACGGACTGAAGCAGGGAGACAGGTTCCAGTCCGTCACGCCCGGCACGGCACAGCCAGCCGAGGAGGTATATCCGGCAACTCGGGCTCGAGCCAACGGGGGCTCGCGTAACCAGCATGCTCAAGGGGGTTCTAACCAATGCGTTCCATCAATAAGTACGTACTGCCGTCGGCAGTTTCGCTCGTCACGGCCATGGGCGTCGCCGTCCCGGCCGCACAGGCTTTCGATTTCAAGGCATCCGGTCAGGTCGACCGTGCCGTGACCGCCGTTGACAACGGCCATCGCTCCGATATCGGCTTTGTCGATAACGCCGGCTCCAATACCCGGTTCCGCTTCACCGGCGACCAGGTGATGGACAATGGCATGAAGGTCGGTTTCGACTACGAGATCGCCATCGGCAACAACGCCAGCGCCGACTGGGATGTCAAGAATGCCGGCAACGAACAAAATAACTTCCTTGATAACCGGCAGGCCAACATCTATCTGGAAGGCAACTTCGGCCGTTTTACGCTGGGCAAGGTCGACGGCGCGGCCAATGCGACGTCCGAGGTCGACTACTCCGGCCTGACCTACCTGGGTGGCGGCGTCGATTTCGCGGACTATGCAGGTGGGCTCAGCTTCTGGGGCAAGAACGGTCAAGTTGCTGCCGGTAACCCAAAGGTAGGTCAGGTTTTCAACTCGTTCGACGCGCTGTCGCGCCAGAACGCCATCCGCTACGACTCGCCCACGTTCAGCGGCGTGACCCTCTCCGCCAGTCTTGACAGCGGCCACGCCTACGAACTCGCCGCACGCTATGCCACGGCTTTGGCACGGGGCGGCAAGTTCGGCGTTGCCGCGGACTATGTCGACTCCCAGAACCAGGGCGAAAAGTTCGATCCGACCAAGAAGCCTCTATATCAGCGGCAATCGCTTCCGGGAATTCGGCGGCTCGGCGTCGTTGCTTCTGCCCTCGGGCATCGTGTTCACCGCTTCCGGCAAGCATCGCCAGTTCGTCAACTCCGGGCAGAACAGTGCCAACAACTTCTTCGGCGGCATCGGCTACGTCAGCGGCGACAACCATTTCCAGGTCAACTATGACCGTACGGATGGCGCCTACATCGATGGCAGCAAAGGCAACCAGTATGGTCTGGCCTACCGTCGTGACTGGACCAAGAGCATCCAGATGTATGCCTCCTACCATCTGTACACGGCCAGCGGCCTGGGTCAGGGCGTGAAGGACATCAACCAGATCTATACTGGTGTCCGTCTGAAGTTCATGTAATCTGAGCCGACTATCGTGTATTGGGGAGTTGCTGTGAAGCGTTTCGGATTGGGAACCCTGGCGGTGGCGGTGACCGTCGCGACCGCTGGCTGTGCCAACGGTCTGCATGGGCACACGCAGAATTATGATCAGCTGCCGGGCTCCGGCGACCACATGGCCGAAGGGCCCGGGCTGATTCATACAAAGCAGACCGACCAGAACTACCAGGGCGGCATGCGTGTTTTCTCGGACAATCCCGGGCAGGGCGCGCTGATCAATCCCAACGCCAATCAGCAGCAGCCGACGGCCACGGACGCGGCCAACAACGGGCCGGCTGCGTCGACGACGACGCAGCCCACCCCGAGCCAACAGCAGCAATATCGTCAGTTCCAGCAATACCAGCAGTTCAAGAATTTCCAGCACATGTCGAAGGATTCGCCGGAATACCAGAAATTCCGCGAATGGCAGGAATGGAAGCAGTATCAGCAGTGGCAAAAGAGCGGCCATCAGTAACTGACGGCTGAGCGACTGAACCTTGAAAGGCTTTCTTCGGAAAGCCTTTTTTTGTGTCTGCTCGGCTTCGGGCGGGGCTGGCCGTCTCGACCGGTCGCCCGGCTTTCCGAGCCTGCGCGGCGCGTCGCTTACCGGCGGTCACCCAGCACCGGGAGCCCCATGCGCGCGCCGCCGTGCTCGGCTGTACAGCGCCCGTCTGCGCCGTGGGCAAGATGGACCACGCCACAGGCGCCTGCTCTACCCGCCCTCCCGTCGTTCCATCACGCCCTCAGAGCTCAGGGCGTACGCACGGTCCACCCATGCAGACAAAGCGCAACCACGGCAGACGACAGGCAATCTGGCACGCCACGACCCTTCACGAGGCGTCAGGCGGGGCAGCCCCCCGCTGCAATACGCCCGGAGGAGTCACGCGACCCAGCCGGCGCTTGACGCATTGCATGGCGGCGACCGACCGAAGGCCGGAGACCGCCGGTCGAAAGCGCGCGCCCGCTGCGGCGCCGCGGCCGGTCAATGATGCATGCGCTGGCTCAGGCATCGCCCGGGGGCGCACAGCTTCATCGCGACGCCGCCTTCGCCCACACCCCGCGTGAAACCGGTGCCGGACGCCCCTCTGCTCATGGCGCGGCCCGGTTTCCAGCGGCGGCCTCAGATCAATGGCGCATCGGTCAGCCACGAGCCGATTGCGGCGCCGGCGCCGACGGGCCCGACTGACTGCGCCAGCGGTGGTAGGCAATGACCACCATCAGCAGTCCGATCCCCCCGAGATCGGACAGTCCGCCTGGCTTGAGCATCAGCAAGGCACTCACCAGCATCACCACGCGCTCGTACCAGCGCATGCGTGTCAGCAGATAACCCTGGGTGGCCGAAACGAAGGCCAGCATTCCGATCAGGGCGGTCAGGATCACCCACGCCGCGTTGTACCAGCTGCCGACATCGATCAACAGCAGCTGCGGATTGAAGAAGAACATGAACGGCAGGATCGCGGTCCGCATGTCATAGATGAAACCCTGTACGCCCGTCGCGATGGGGTCCGCCCGCGAGATCGCCGCTGCCGCATAGGCGGCCAATCCAACCGGCGGCGTGTCGTCGGCGAGGATGCCGAAATAGAACACGAACAGATGAATCGCCACCAACGGCACGACCATGCCGGCCGCGCTGGACAGCGTTGCGATGACCGGCGCCACCAACGCCGCCATGACGATGTAGTTGGCCGTTGTCGGCAGGCCGATCCCCATGATGAGAGAGGTTAGGGCCGACAGGATCAGCACTATCCAGACGTGCCCGCCGGACAAGGCGCCCAGCACCTGGGTGAGGCCATAGCCCAGGTTGGTCATGGTCACCATGCCCACGATGATGCCGGCCGCGGCGGTGGCGATGGCGATCGTCGTCATGTTGCGCGCGCCCAGTTCCAACCCCCCGAACACCTCCTTGACTCCATGCCAGAGCCCGGCGCCAACGTTGCCGTGGCGGCGCCAGCCGTTGTAGGTTTCCTGAATCAGGATGAGCACTATCAGCGCAAAGGTCGCGTTCAGGGCGCTGCGCTCAGGGGTGAGCTTCACCCACATCAGCTCGTAAAGGAGGAACGCAACCGGGATCAGGTAGTGCACTCCCTTGATGAAAGTTGGCCCGAAGGCCGGCAGTTCCGCGCGCGGCAGCCCCTTCAGGTCGAGCTTGAGTGCTTCGAGGTGAACCACGAACAGCAAGCCGAGATAGGTCAACACCGCCGGCACCAGCGCATAGATCACCAGCTGGGAATACGGAATGTTGAGGAAGGTCGCCATGATGAACGCGGCCGCCCCCATGATCGGCGGCATCAACTGGCCATTGACCGAGGCCGCGACCTCCGTGGCCCCGGCCTTGACCGCCGGATAGCCGACCCGCTTCATCAACGGGATGGTGAACGTGCCGGTGGTCACCACGTTGGCCGTGGACGATCCGGAGATCACACCGGTAAGCAGACTGGCCACGACTGCTGCCTTCGCCGGGCCGCCGCGAAAGGTGCCGAGCCCACTGTAGGCCAGATCCACGAAGTACTGCCCCGCCCCCGCCTTCTCGAGCAGCGCGCCGAACAGCACGAACAGAAACACGAAGGTGGCCGAGACCTGGATCGGGGTCCCCCAGATGCCTTCGGTGGTGATGAAGAGCTGCTGGACGATCTGCGACCAACTGTAGCCGTTGTGCAGATAGATGATATCGGGCGGCGTGAGCGGGATGATGCCAGCGGGCCCGGTCGCGGCGTACAGCACGACGACCGCCGCGATGATAGGCAGGGCAAAGCCCACGATGCGGGACGCCGCGATCGCCAGCAACGCAATCAGCGCGGTGCCGAACCAGACATCACGCGGGATCGGCACCCCACCCTGGACGGCGGTCAGATTGTAATAGTCGACCAGGATATAGAGAGCCGCGACCACACTGGCGATAGCCAGAATCCAGTCATACCAGGGAATGCGGTCCTTCGGCCCGGACTTGCGCGGATAGGCGAGAAATGCCAGCGCGAAACCAAAGGCCAGATGGATCGAGCCTATCTTCTGTGGATTCAGCGTACCGAAGTAGCTCGCATAGATCTGGAACAGACTCCAGGCCACCGCGATCCCGATCAGCAGCCAGCGCTGCCAGGTGGCTCGGGGCTCGCGCGCCCCGAATTCGCTGGATTTGACGATATCGGCAGCTTCTGCCGTGACGTGATCGACCATGGCGTGCCCCCAGACCAGCGCCGGACCCCGAGTCAAACAACCCCGACCTTCACGGTCGGGGTTCGGCGGTTAACACAAAGATCAGTTGCTTATCACCGCACCGAGCGTGCGGATCGAGTGTGCCTTACGAGGCCGGGGGCATCAGGTCGCCGGGGATCGTAACGCCCTGTTCCTTGAAGAACTTCACCGCTCCCGGGTGAAGCGGGATCGGCATCCCGTCCAGTGCGGTCTTCACCGTGAAGAACTTCTTCAGGTTCGGGTTCTGAATATCGTTGTAAAACGCTTTCAGATGCTTGTTGAACACGGTATTCATGAACTGATAGACCACATCGTCCGGCAGATCGGCCGAGGCCACCAGCGTGGCCTTGAGCGTCACTGCGGAAACGTCGTGATCGATCCCGGGGTAAGTGCCGGCGGGAATCGTCACACCGGTGTAGAACGAATACTTGTTGTGCAGCTCGTCGATCTTGTCCTGGGGAATCGCGACAAGGTCGATGGGTGCGGTCTGTGCCGCCTCGGTGATCGCCGATGCACCCAAGCCCACGGTGTAGAACATGGCATCGATCCGCCCGTCGCGCAGCAGCCCCACCGCATTACCGGCGCTGCCGCGTACCGGCGCCTTGAGATCATCGAAACTCAGGCCGTAGGCCGCCAGCAGATGCTTGACGTCCTGCTCGGTACCCGAGCCGATGTCTCCCACATAAACCCGCTTGCCCTTGAGATCAGCGACACTTTTAATGCCTTGTCCCTTGCGGGCCAGTATCTGGATGGTCTCCGGATACAGCACGGCCAGGCCGCGGAGCTTGCCGACAGGCTTGCCCTCGAAAGCCTTCACGCCCTTGCCGTTGTACGCGTAATAGGCAATGTTGTTCTGGCTGATGCCCATCTGCAGCTGGCCTTCGCCAATCGCGCGGCAGTTGTACACCGAGGCACCTGTCGAACGCGCGTTTGCCCGCACCGGGATACCGCTTTCGTCGACGATCTTGGCGATGCCCACGGCGGTCGGATAATAAAGCCCGGTGGTCGAGCCCGAGCCGATCGTGATGAAGGTCTTCGCTCCGGCCAATGGCGCAAGGCCGAACAAGAGCGTGAATACCAGAACGGTTCTTATGAGCCTGAAAAACATGATGAATCCCCCGGTAATCTGTTTTTATGGAGTGTATGTTCCGCGTTACCCCGGTTCGGATCGCCCGGTAGGATGAGCGAACAACCCGACCGACCGCGTCCGCGGAAAACGCCAACACATTTTTATTTCACAATACAGACAGGCCGTGTTGTGGTTTCGAGCCCGCCTACTGAAATTATCCTATAGCACGGCCGCACCTGTGATTGTCAAGGCAGACGTGGAGCGTGCGTTCGTGCCATCGCGCTTCGCCGAACGGGGCGCGCCCAGCGCGGCCGCCTCGCGGGCACATCTGCCGATGCGGGCCAAGCCTTGTACATCATTACAAAAAGCAGGCCCGCCGATACCGGCATACCGGACCCAATGACCTTGTATTTTCATTTTCAGGGTCCGGCCTTGCCGACGCCGGCCGCGCATCTCGCGCCGAACCCGGCCGGCAATCGGCATGCGTATGCGCGGTGCCACAGCGGACCAAGCCTGATCCGGCCGCCACACAGTGGCCAACCTTGATCCGGAGTGACGCCGTCGCCGCTGGTTAACCGAGCGCTCGGCGCCGGGCTCCACCGGCGAGCTCTGGAAGGTTCGGCCAGCGACAAGACGGGGACGTGGCATAGCCTCCGGGCCGCCTTGTCGTGGCTATTGAAACCGCCGGCCACGGCAAGCCCCACGTCGCTCGGCCGGCGCCCCCTGACCAGCCACGCGCGCAACACAAATGACTGAAACGTTTGCATGGAACACTCGCTTCCGACTGGAGTGCCCCCCCCGACAACGCAACAGCCCAGCACGCCCAGGCATCTGAGCAAACGGCGGCGCCGGTCGCACGGTACATACCGCACTTTTCATCAGTGCTGTGACGCAGCCACTGCGCATGAACGCAGCCAACCTGTTGAACAGATCTCCGGCACGGCCGGGCCGCGCTTGATCTGCATCAAGACCACCGACCGGAAGCAACCCCAGAGTAAGTCCTGCTCATGTATGAGCGCGCTCTACTGTTTGCCGACAACCATCGGAGGTTGCCATGCCCCGCGAAATCTTCGTGCCGATCGATCTGTCCCAGCCCCGTTCCGTAGAACTGGCACTGCCCTATGCTGTGGATTGGGCGCGGGCGCGCAACGCCACGTTGCGCCTGATGACCGTACTCCCCGACATCAACGCCGGGATGTACCCGTACGTGGCGGTCGAGGCCAGCCAGGAATCCCGCGAACTCGCACAAGAACGGCTCGAGGAGATTGCGCAAGCGCACATCCCTTCCGACGTCGACTGCCACACGGAATTGCTCGTAGGGCGCATGCCGCGCTATCTGATCGACGCGATCAACCGAGGACGCCCCGATCTCGTCGTCATGGCAGCCCACGAGCCCGGCATTGCCGACGTGTTTCTGGGCAGTGTGTCGAGCTCGATCGTCCGACACGCGCATTGTCCGGTACTCGTGGTGCGCGACCCGGAAGCGCAAACCTGACCCTGCAACCAGCATGTCGGCAGTTGGCATAACCTGTTGACGTGCGCCGACCGACGGCCGTGCTGTCGGGCCGACTTCCCGTAGCGCGGCGACCGAACCCGATACCATGCGCCGGCTTGTGTCCTCCGCCTCAGCAAATGTATCCGGGCTGCCCTGATCGCGGCGCCACCGGCGCGGAAAAGATAGGCACCGGCCGCGTTTACGTGCGGCTGCGGGCTGGCCTGCGCCAGGTCGTCGCTCTCGCCATGCCGCTTACCCAGCGTCGGGCCATATTCACGCGGCGGGTATGAGTTGGCTCACCATCCTGATGGCCTGATCATGGTTTCGGCGGACGGGTGCTGACCCACTGGCCGGTACTGCACGGTCGCAGTATTTGCGGGCCTTGCGTATCGATCCCAGCACCAGCCGGCGCCGTTCGGCTCATGCCGCGCCCCGCCCCTTGCCGCGAGCGCGGCCTGAACACGCCAGCGCATCCGATTACGGATGCGCCGTAGTAAGCTGACTGTGTCACACGCGAATATGGACAGCGGCCATGGTGAGGCTCCCCCTCGTGGTTTGGCCGGTTTTGCTGGTGCTATCCGGCTGCGCGCTGATGCACAGCACCGCCACGGGTACATCGTTCCTGCACTCGTCCGGGCAATTGCGCCTGCCCGGAGACCGGGGCGGGCAAGATATGGCCATTGCGTATCGAACGCCGGGCGGTTACGACGAATATCATCGCCGGCTGGACCATGGCGCGGTTACCGAAGCGATGTATCTGGAAGCCAACGGCATCCAGACAGCGCTCGATTTCTCGGTGTATCGCCTACGCTCCTGGACCGTGAATCACTGGCGATTCAACCGCTCTCCGGCGCAATTGAGCTGGCATCCTACCCAGCTGGCGCCTGTCATCCACGGCGCGGCAAACGCCAGGACGTTCTTCGCCCGCTTCACTCGGCGGGCGCCGCGCTCCGCATCCCGCGTCTCGCGCCGTTGCGTGGCCTTCGTGCGGGCCTGGGACATCCCGCCCGACGATCCGAGGCGACGACCGAGCCGTGCTTACTTCGGCTATCATTGCGCGCCCGTCGGGCAAGCCCTGTCGCGCATGGCGGCACGTCGATATGTGATGCGCATCCGCACGGCCGCCGAAAAGCTCGAGCCGGTACGATTCGGCGACCATGTGCCCGATAGTCCCTCCGCTCTCGCGAAAGCGCACGGCAACGCCGGTAACAACACTCCCTACGGCGCGCCCGAGTTTCCGTTACAGCGGGTGGTCGACTATGTCGATAGCAGTCACAGAATGAATTAGTCGTTCCAGCTGTGACTTTTCGGCAGACCGTATCGGCTTCGGGAACCGGCGCCTGTCCAAGCCATGCTCCGAAAAGCGTTCAGGGTCTGTTGACAGGCTCCACGTGGGCCGCGTTGCCGCTGCTCGCTTGTGCAGCATGGCGGCACGGCCCTCCCCGCGCCTTGTCTTGCACGAAAATAGCTGTCGGCGCGCCACGCGCGCATCGTGTCCACAGGTGCTGATACTCGGCGGCACCGGCGACGTATTGATTTCATTCCCGGCCTGGGCG
The DNA here is from genome assembly GCA_963835375.1 of uncultured Gammaproteobacteria bacterium. Lineage (GTDB taxonomy): Bacteria > Pseudomonadota > Gammaproteobacteria > Nevskiales > Salinisphaeraceae > Salinisphaera. The sequence goes on along the minus strand of CAWIGB010000012.1, from coordinate 289,589 downwards.
ATTTTGCGGTCGTGCGCGATGACGGTCACGGCGTGTCGACCAATGCACAGGCTCTTTCGCGGCAACCGACGCCTTTCGACATTTCGTCCCGGCGCACGCTCACGATCCGTGGCGGGATGAATGGGACGGCGCCTGGTTCGCGTAGGCGGTGGTCGCGCTGTCGGCGCTGCCCTCGCGATAGGGATCACAGGCGCCGCTCTGATCGGGAAAGACCAATTCGTCGGTCGGAAAGCCGAGATCGGCGGCGCGCTGGATCAGCGCTTGCCGGGTCTGGGCCGGGAGTTGCGGCGTGCGCGAGAGGATCCAGAGGTAGTCGCGGTTCGGGCCGGCGATGAGGGCGTGGCTGTAGTTATCGTCGAGTTCGAGAATGTTGTAGCCGGCATAGAACGGCCCGAAGAAGCTGACCTTGAAGCGGCCGGTGTTGTCGTCCTTGACGAAATAGGCCTTGCCGACCGCTTCGCTGACCTTGCCCTTGTCGAGGTTCACGCCGCGGTTGACCACGCGCACGCCGCCGTCTTCGCGCTTGCTGTAGCTGGCGGTGACGCAGTCCAGCCCTTTTTCAAAGTGATGATCCAGCCGGGCGATTTCGTACCAGCGGCCGAGATATTGATTCAGCGAGAACGGCTCGACCGCAGTGGTGCCGTTCGGCAGCCCGACGCAGCCGCCGAGGACTCCGGTGACCAGACAGGCGGTGGCGGCATGTATCCATTTGGGAACGCTCATCGGTACATCTCGGTGATGGCCATGGTCTTGAGTATAGACGCCGTCCTGTCTCCCGCGGCGAGGGCGTGTCGCCATCGGGACGCGCCGGCAGGCTGCGGCGTCCGCCCATGGTCAACTTGGGCGGATCGCGAAAGACGGCCGCTCTCGCGAATCCGGGCGATGCGGGCTTTGACGCGCTCGACATCGACCGTCGCAGGACCGTCGCCTTCCAGCCGCGCATGACGACCCGCTACCGATCTTGAACAGTGCAGAAACGCTGATTGCCACGTCGCTTGTTCAGTCGGCGGCCTGTGGATTCCGGCCACGCACGAGCCGTGCCCCACGCCGGCCGGCTCGTCACCCGACACAGCTCATCCGATGCCCGGGCGCCCCTGTCCCGGCTTCAGCTGCCGGCGCGCGCCATGCACTGTTTCCAGCGCGATTCCACCCGCTTGGCGAACCAGGCGGTGGTGAGATCGCGCGTGATCTTGGGGCTATCGAGCTTGATGCCGGGCAGAATCGCCCGCGGCACGCGTTTTCCAGCCTGCTTGTCGGCGAGTGCGAACACGCGTCGATAGACCGCGGTATTGGCGAAGTCGGGGCTTTCGCCCTCCTTGAGCGCGGCGTGGATGTCGTCATCGCTCAGACCGAGCCGATCGGCCAGCTGCAGCGTCGCACGCTCGGTATGGCTGGTGGCGCTGCTGCCGTAGATGACGAGATCGCCATCGAGCGCCAGCTTGTCGCCCGTGAGCCGGCTCACCGCGCGCTGGAAAGCGGCATTGCGGCTGGCGTACCAACCAGCGTTGTAATCGGCAAAGCGATACAACGGCGACGGGTAATCCGTCGGGTAGCCGAGCAGATGCAGGATGCCGAAATACAGGCCGCCGCGCCGGCTGAACACTTCATGCCGGATCGAGCCGTCCACCGGATAGGGATAATCCGCGTCGTGGGCCGTCGCGAACCGTACGTCCACCTGCATCGGCCCGCCGGTATGCATCGGGTTGAAGCCGCCCAGCAGCTTGCGCCCGAGCGGCACCTGACCGACGAAATCCTCGAACAGTTCGCTGAGCTGGCGCTCGGTATGAACGTCGGCAAGCGCTGCTTGTAGGTCTGCCCGGTCGAGGATTTCAAATCCAGCGCGCCATCGAGCAGAAACGGCGGCACATGCGCCGCCGCCGCGCGGCGTTCGAGCTCGCGCCGCGCAATACGACCCAGCCCGGGCACGCGCGGATCGGCATGAAACGAGGATTCCTGCCCCGCCACCGCCAGCGTCGCACAGAGATTGCTGTCGCTGGCATTCAGATGCTGGGCCGAAAAAGCCGCCTGGATATCGTCGGCCCAGCCTTGTTTGTCGCTCACCTTCGACGGCATCAATTGCACGACGCGGTTCTGGACCGATTCCGGCGACCGGGTCGGCTGCGTCGAGGGGCGCCAGTGCGCACAACCGGACAGCAGCATGGCGGCTGCCAGGCCGGCGAACAGCGCGACGCGGCCGGCACGGCGTCGAACGAAAAAGCGAGGCGTCATGAGGGCGGTTTCGGTGGGATCGACGGCGACGTTATGCGTCTTCGGCATCGTCCCGCAACCCGAGGTTTCCTGATCGAGCGGCGATGGCATACGTCGCACTCAGCCAGAACAACGGCACTATCTCGACGAAGATGCGATGTTCCGGCAGCCGCCCGACCCACAGCCCGAAGCTGATCAGCGTGATCTTGAGCGGCCGGGCCACGAAGCGCCACCCGAACAAAACCACCAGAGCCATGCCAGCGGCAAAAAGGGTGACGAACCAGGCCAGACAGAACGGGCTGAGAAAAAGCCGAGGTTTTCGAGCAGATGGCTTTCGTACTGCGTGCTCTCGACCCGACGGCTGGGGTTCTGGAGGGTCAGCAACAACAGCACACGTAGCACCGCGATTCGGCGCGCATCGTCTCCACTGGATATATGACGTAAGGACATGCGGATCTAACGCTCGGCTGAGGCGCCCGGGCACAAAGCGGGAGCACCGGGGCTAAATGGGACATACGCCGGCAGGAAAATCGGCATACCGAGCGTACTGAGCATCGGCCCGGCGCTGTCATCATCGCTGCCACGCGTCGGCGCGGTCGTATCCGTGACCGCGGCACGCTACTGCCCGTTCGATGTACTCGGCTGTCGCCGGCGCGCCGGCGTTCGTATCGTGCCCGGCGGCATACTTGCCGACCGGGATACCGACCACCACCAGCCAGCACGACACCGATCGCGGCGACGCACACGATCGATCCGCGCGGATGGCGTGCCAGCGGCGAACCGCATTGTTCACAGACACGGGCGCCGCGGGCGGCAGGCGCGTTGCAGCGCTTGCAGGCACACGGCGGATGCACGCTGGCCATATGGGTTTTCCCTTGTTCGGATTCGTCTGCCGGACGCGGGCGGACGAAGTCCCGCCGGTCTTGCCTTCTCTAACGCAGGCAAAGCGGTTTTGGAGGCGGCTTCGTCGGCCTGTCGACGCAGCCCGCTTCCGCCGCGCCGGGCGCTTCTGCGAGACTCGAATTCGGGCGGAAAAGCGCAGCGGCCGACAAGACGATGATGACCAAGACACGACTGGAAGCCTTCAGCGATGCCGTGATCGCCATCGTGATCACGATCATGGTGCTGGAACTCAAGGTGCCGCACGGCGACACCTTCGCGGCCTTGCGGCCTGTTCTGCCGGTGGCCCTCGCCTATATCCTGAGCTTCATCTACATCGGCATCTACTGGAACAACCATCACCACATGCTGCAGGCCGCGCGGCGGGTGACCGGCACGGTGCTGTGGGCGAATCTGCATCTGATGTTCTGGCTGTCGTTGATCCCTGTAACCACGGCGTGGATGGGCGAAGCCCATTCGGCCACCGCGCCGGCCGCCTGTTACGGCGCCGTGCTGTTCATGGCGGCCGTGGCCTACACGATCCTGCAGCGCACGATCATCGCGGTGGACGGCGAACACTCGCTGCTGGGCCATGCCATCGGCCGGGATACCAAGGGCAAGATTTCGTTCGCGCTTTATCTGGCCGCGATCGTGATCGCCTGGCTCGCACCGTGGCTGTCGCAACTGCTGTATGTGGCGGTCGCAGTGCTCTGGCTGGTGCCGGATCGGCGCATCGAGCGCCGGCTGGCGGCGCAAGACTGAGCGTCAGCCGCTGCGGGCCATCGTCCGTGCGCCCCACTGCACGCTGACGATATCGATGGTATAGATCGCCAGCGCCAGCCAGATGCAGGCGAAGGTGACGAGATCGGCGGTGGTCAACGGCTCGTGGAACAGCAGCACGCCGGTCAGGAAATGCAGCGTCGGCGTGAGGTACTGGATGATGCCGATGGTACCGAGCCGCAGACGCCGGGCGCCGGCGGCGAACAGCGTGAACGGCACGATCGTGAGCACGCCGGCGCCGAACAGGAGCATGTCGGTACGCGGCGCCGTCGACGCCGAACGCCGCGCCGCCGTGGGCATAGAGCCAGCCGAGCCAGATCAGTGCGATCGGCGACAGCAACAGCGTCTCGACCAGCAGCCCGGTGACGCTGTCGACGGACAGCCGCTTGCGGATCAGACCATAGAAGCCGAAACAGCCGGCAAGGATCAGGCCGATCCAGGGCACCTGCCCGTAGGCCACGACCGAAAAGACGACGCCCGCGGAAGCGATCGCCACCGCAACCCACTGCAGCCGACGCAGTCGCTCGCCGAGAAAGGCGAAACCCAGCGCCACGTTCAACAGCGGGTTGATGTAATAGCCCAGACTGGCCTCGATCACGCGATCATTGACCACGGCCCAGATGAACGTGCCCCAGTTGGTGGCCACCAGTGCCGCGCTCAGCGCCAGCATCGCCAGCAGATCGGCGATCGACGAACACGGCCCGCACGCGGGCCGTGCGGCGCAACAACACGACCGCAGCCCCAAGCAGTGCCGCCGTCCACAGAACGCGGTGCGCCAGGATCTCCCACGGCGATACCGTCGGATCGATCAGATGAAAATACAGCGGCAGGAAGCCCCAGGTCAGAAAGGCGCCGAGGGCGGCAGCCAGACCGAGCGTCGGCTCGGAAAACGACGATGACGACGACCGTGGCGTCACGGGGGCTCCTGGCAGCAACCGCCGGGGCGTGGCCGACGGATCACGATGGGCGTCGCAGTGTGCCATGGCATGCACAAGAGCGCCGCCGCGATCGTCGCGCTGCGCGACCTGCATCCGGCGGCATGCGCCTCACAGCTCGCCCGCGCGCTGATAGGCTGAGACAATAAAGAACCGATGTTTGTTAGCCTGATATTTTAATCGACGAAACTTTAGCTCGCCAGTAGTACATTTCGGCGCTAGATGCCTGAGGCATGTCCTTGTGCCGGCAATGGATCCGGACGATTCGACGCCTTGCGCGGGCAAAGCAATTGTATTGCACACTATTTAGAATGATTCCGGAACTTGCTTTAAGTTGACGCCGTATTCATTTATTAACGCAGGGGAAATCAGAGCGTTGCGCATTGAAACAACGGCGTGTTTCATGCGCGGACGCAGGGGCAAAAGCTGACGCGCATGCCTGAATCGATCATCCGCCATGGCGCGTCGGCGCGATAATACGCCGGGAATTTCTATGGACTCGTCCGCGCTCGAAACTCGACGCCTGGCCGCGCTAGATCGACTGCAACTGATCGATACGCCGCCCGAAGAACGCTTCGATCGGCTCACACGGATCGCCCGGCGCTGCTATCAGTCCAGCATCGCGCTGTTCACGCTGCTGCACGCGGATCGCCAGTGGTTCAAGTCGCATCCCGGCGTGGCCGAGACCGAGGTATCGCGCTCGGTTGCCTTCTGCGAGCAAGCACTGCGCGATGCCCGCACCGATGATCGTGCCCGACGCCCGCCTCGATCCCGCGGTTCGCCGATCATCCCTTCGTTACAGGCCACCCGGGCATCCGTTTCTATGCCGGCGTGGCAGTGCACGAACCCGGCGGCTTCAAGGTGGGTACGCTGTGCGTGATCGATGATACGCCGCGCAAGACCCGACGCAGTGGATCTCGATGCACTGCACAGCCTGGGCGCGATGGTCGAGGAGGAGCTGGCGCGCGATCGTCCGGACGCCGGCCACGAGCGGGCGCTACATGCAGCAATCGGAACTCAACCTGGCGATCCAGCGGGCGCAGCACGCGTTTCTCGCCGGCATGGACGAACGCAGCGCCTATGAGGTGGTGCTCGACGATCTGCTCGCGCTCACCGACAGCCGGTTCGGGTTCATCGGTGAGATGCTGCAAAACACGGCCGGTCAGCCGTATCTCAAGATCGAGGCCATCACCAATCTGGCCTGGAACGCGCAGACCGAAGCCTTGTATCAGCGCGTACGCGAGCGCGGCATGCTGTTCGAGCGACTCGACAACCTGATGGGCGCGCCGATGATCAGCGGCAACGTGGTCATCTCGCACGATCTGGCCACCGATCCGCGTAGCGGCGGGCTGCCCGAGGGCCATCCGCCGATCACCTCCTATATCGGCATTCCCGTGTTCTCGGGCGAACGCCAGGTCGGGCTGGTGGGTCTGGCCAATCGCAGCATCGACTACGAGCCCGGCCTGGCGCACGAGCTCGAGCCCCTGCTGCAGACGGTGGGCAACCTGATCGAGCGTGATCGGCTGTATCGCGAGAAACGGGGGCACGAAAAGAGCCTCGAGGAGGCCACCCACTATGACGCCCTCACCGGCCTGCCCAATCGATATCGCCTGAGCGAGCTGTTCGGTCGCGCCCTGGTCGAGGCCGAACGCCGCCAGACCCGGCTGGCGGTCGGCCTCCTCGATCTGGACGGCTTCAAGGAGATCAACGACACGCATGGCCGCACGGCCGGCGACCTGGTGCTCCGCACTGTGGCCGACCGGCTTCGCAGCGCCGTACGCAAACCCGGGCTGGTCGGGCCGGCTGGGCGGCGACGAGTTCGTGGTGATCCTGCAGGATATCGAGGACGATCGCGTCTACTCGCATCTGCTGGCCGCGATTCACGACCCCATTCCCTATCGCCTTGCGACGGTCCGGATCAGCGCCAGCATGGGCGTGACCATCTTCCCGGACGACGACGCCAGCGTCGATCTGCTGCTGCGCCATGCCGATCAGGCGATGTACGCCGCCAAGGAACGCGGCCGGAACCGCTTCGAGCACTTCGATCTGGCCCGCCACTTCTCGCGGCGCGAACGCGGGCGCGTGCTCGACCGGGTCGGCGCGGCGCTGGACCAAGAGCAGTTCGAACTGCACTACCAGCCCAAGATCGATCTGGTCGGCCAACGGGTGGCTGGCTTCGAGGCCCTGTTGCGCTGGAACCATCCCACCGACGGCCTGATCACGCCCGGTTCGTTCCTCAACCACCTTGAATACACCGACTTCGCGGGCGCGGTCGGGCGCTTCGTGATCGAACGCGCTATCGCGCAATTGCAGCGTCTGGACGAGGCATCGTTCGATTTCACGATCAGTGTCAACCTGAGCCCGTCGCATTTTCTGAGCCCGGAATTCTGCAGCGATCTGAGGCGCGCATTGCAGAACTGCCCCGCCCGACTGCGCGGGCGCCTGATTCTGGAGCTGCTGGAAACCACAGCGCTGGACGATTCCGACCGCGTGATCGACACGCTGCTGGCCTGCCGCGACCTCGGCGTCCAGATCTCGCTGGACGATTTCGGCACCGGTTATTCATCGCTCGATTACTTTCGTCGTCTGCCGGCTCACGAGATCAAGATCGACCGCTCCTTCGTCCAGGACATGGGTGACACCGGTGACGATGAAATGATCGTCGACGCCGTCATCAGCCTGGCAAAGAGTTTCAAGCGTCGCACCGTGGCCGAAGGTATCGAGAATATCGCCACCCACAAGCGCCTGATCGAGATGGGCTGCGAATACGGCCAGGGCTTTCTCTACAGCCGGCCGCTGCCGGCCAATGCGGCACTGGAATGGGCGCATTCCTTTCGCTGGGCCGACGTGGTCTGAGCGCGCTCCCAGGCCGATTCGCGAGCCGATCGCAGCCCCTGCACGCGACTGGGCCTCGGCTTCGCGATGTTCGACCGTTAAGTTCGAGATATCCCGCCCCCATTCGCGCCATGACCGGTTCGCCCGAAGAATGCTGCGAAAACGCCGGCCGAACGCGTGGTGCGATCACGCCGATGGGGAGGCTGACGTATCAGATCCTTCATGTAATGACGTGCAGACGGCCTGAATCCGGGCGGTTTCGAGGACGCCGACCGACGCGGCGCCATCGCCTCTCCCCGACTATGGCGCACGCCGTTTTTACGCTACGTTGTGGCCCTCGCTCAAATCCGTCTTCTGCTTCATGACGCTCATCCCCGAAGTACAGGCCGTGGTCGACAAGCTCAACGGCGCCGAGATTTCCTTCACCGATCTGACCGTCGCCGAGGGGCGCCAGCTCTACGTCGAGACTCTGGCACGATCCGGCGGCGAGCCGGCGGCCATGGCGGCGGTCGACGACCGCCAGATCCCGGGCCCGGCCGGCGATATCGCCATCCGCCGCTACCGCCCCGAAGGCCTGAGCGCAGCACCGGCCCCGACCGTGATCTATTTTCATGGCGGCGGCTGGGTGCTGGGCGATCTCGACTCGCACGATCGCATCTGCCGGCAACTCGCCCAGCGCGCCGGCTGCCAGCTGATCGCGGTCGACTATCGTCTGGCGCCCGAGCATCCGCTGCCGGCCTCCAGCGAGGATGCGATCGCAGCCTTCGAGTGGCTGACCGTCAACGCCGCCGAGCTGGATATCGACCCGAAACGCGTGGCCGTGGCCGGCGATAGCGCCGGCGGGCAATTGTCGGCCGTAGTGGCGCTGGCCGCCCGCGATCACGACTGGCCATTGGCCTTTCAGGCGCTGATCTACCCGGCCACCGACCTCCGCGGCGCGGCACGGCATTATCCCTCCCGCGCGCGCAACGGCGCAGATACCGCCGCTGACCGCCGGGTTAATGGACTGGTTCGGCCGCCACGCCACCGACGAAGCCACCGATACCCGGGACTGGCGCGTGTCGCCTTTGATGGCCGATTCTCTGGCCGGGGTCGCGCCGGCACTGGTGCTTACCGCTGGCGCCGATGTGCTGATGGACGAAGGCGCCCTGTACGCCACCCGTCTGCACGACGACGCGGTGCCTTGTGACCATGCGCATTTCGCCGGCGTTATCCACGGTTCGATCGAAATGTACGCCTGGCTGGCGGTAACCACCACCATGCTTGATCGCGTCGCGGACGCCCTGCGCGCCGCGCTGACGCCGGGCGCCTGAGGAGAGCCCCCGCCGGGCCGCCCCGGCAACGGCTCGTGCATGGCGCCGCAGCCCGACGGGTTGCGGCGCTCGACGTCAGGCGCCCGGCGGGCGCCAACCCTCGCTCGTCAACCGCTGATCAGCCACTCCGCTCCAGCGGGACACTGAACGCGGCCGTGGCCACGCTTTCGGGCCGGCCGAAATAGAAACCCTGGAGATGCGAGCATCCGTCGCTGCGCAGACGCGTGGCCTGCTCGCCATGCTCCACGCCTTCAGCGGTGATCTGGATCCGCAGACTATGACCGAGCGTGGTGATCGCCTTGACGATCGCCTGGGCCTGCGCGTCGTGGCAGACCTCCTTGACGAAGCTCTTGTCGATCTTGATGCGATCGAACGGAAACGAGCGCAGATAATGGAGCGAGGAGTACCCGGTGCCGAAGTCGTCCAGCACGATCTTCACACCCAGCGCCTTGAGCGCTTCCAGCAGGCGAATGTTGTTGCGCGAGGCATCGAGCAGGATCGATTCAGTGATCTCCAGCTCGAGCCGATGCGGGGCAAGCCCCGAGTTCGCGAGCGCTTGGCGCACGTGCTCGACCAGCGCATGATCGTCGAACTGGACCGACGACAGATTGACTGCGATGGTCGTCTCGCCGTGCCAGCTGGCGGCTTCGGCACAGGCCTGCATCAGTACGCGCGCGCCGATGGCCCGAATCAGCCCCGTCTCTTCGGCCACCGGGATGAACTCCAGCGGCGGCACCACCCCGCGCTCGGGATGGTGCCAGCGCAGCAGCGCTTCCATGCCGGACACGGTCAGGCTGTCGGAGGCCATGATCGGCTGGTAGTAAAGGACGAACTCATCGGCGTCGTACGCGCGGCGGAGGTCGATCTCCATATCCAGTCGTTGCCGCGCCGCGCGGTGCAGCTCGGGATGAAAGACCGAGCAGGCGCCCTTGCCGCCGCGCTTGGCGTCGTAGAGCGCCAGGTCGGCGCAGCGCAGCAGCTCCTCGGTATTGTCGATATCAGCGTTGGAGAGCGCCAACCCGATGCTGACGCCGGACTGCACGATATGCTCATCGACCACAAGCGGCTCGTGCATCGCGGCGATCAGACGCCGGGCCACCGCCTCCAGCTCACCCGCGTCGGCGCAACGCGGCATCACCACACAGAATTCGTCGCCGCCGATGCGCGCCAGCATCGCGGCGTCGTCGAGCGCGGCCCGCATCCGGGCCGCGACCTGGATCAGCAGCTGGTCGCCCACCGGATGACCAAGCACATCGTTGATGTTCTTGAAGTTGTCCAGATCGATGAGTAACAGCCCGACGCGGGTGTGATCGTAATCGCCGGCCGCCAGCGCCTGGTCAAGGCGCTTGTTGAACAGGATGCGATTGGGCAGATGCGTCAACGCATCGTGATGCGCCATGAAGTGGATCTTCTCGTTGGCGCGGTGTTCCTCGCTGACATCCTCGACCAGATACATGAGGTTGGCGCCGCCGCCCACGTCGTCGGTGACGCGCAGTACACGGCACTTGAGCCGCACCGTGCCATTGGCGGTATCGATGCCGACCCGCATCTCGCGGATATCGTCGTCGTTCAGCGTTTTGGCCGCCGGGGCCCGCAGTCGTTCGACGATGGCGCCGGCATCGATGGCCGGCGCCGTGCCCGAGGCCCAACGCGCTGCATTGTCCATGAGGATCTGCCCGGTCTGGCCGTCCTCGACCAGTACGCGGATCGGGATGTTGCCGATCACGTTATCGAGAAAGGCCGACAACGATCGCGATTCGCGATAGCGATGCTCCGCCGTCCGCTTGGCCTTGAGGATTTCGTTCTCGTGTTCCTTGCGACGGGTCATGTCGCGGGTGATCTTCGCGTAGCCGATCAGGCGTCCTTCCTCGCGAATCGGCATGAGGATCACGCTGGCCCAGAATGCCGTTCCGTCGCGCCGATAGCGCCAGCCTTCGGCCTGATGGCGGCCCTGCTCGCACGCGTGCCGCAAGATCATCTCCTGCTGGCCCCGGTCACGATCAGCCCGACTGTAGAAGATGGAGAAATGCCGACCGATGATTTCATCGGCCGCATAACCCTTGATCGCCTCCACCCCCGGGTTGCTGCTCGTGACCATGCCCTCCAGATCGAGCATGAGAATGGCGTACAGCGTCACGCCCTCGAACAGGAGTCGAAACTGGCGTTCGGCCAGGCGCGTCTGATCGTTGCGCCACGTCTTGCCGCATTCACGTTCGACCACTGCGAACCCCGTCAGACGATCCGCGTCGAACAGGGCTTCGGTCACGCTGTAGACGGGAAAACAGCCGCCATTCTTGCGCCGGCGCCATATCCGGCCTTCGTGGCGACCGTGTTTTCGAGCCGCAGCCATCACTTGCGCCGGGGCGGCGCCGGCCGGTTCGGGAGCATGGACCATGGCCACGGGGGCACCCAGCGCCTCGTGCTCGGCGTACCCGGTCAGACGCGCGGCGCCGCGGTTCCATGAAAGAATATGCCCGTCGACGCCAAGCATGTAGATCGCATGATCGCTCAGGCCATTGACGAGCTGCCGATGGATCGTCTCTCGATCAGAGTTCTGCATTCCGGCATATCAGGTCAGCGGTATTACGCCACTTTATCGGCCGCCAGTTACCGGACTTGAAAAGAGACCAGCATGGGGCCATTTGCGCTGCGTGCACGGCCGGGGGCGCTGGCCACACCGACCACTCGAGCGTCATCCCATGGGCTGGCGTTGCCGGACGCTAGTCGTTGTGCGTCTCGACGTGGCCGCCGAACTGATTGCGCATGGCCGACTGCAGCTTGTCGCCGAAGCTCGGCGTGTTGCGCGATCGGAAGCGGGCGAACAACGCGGCCGAAAGCACGTTGGCGGGCACCGCCTGCTCCACCGCGGCGTTGATCGTCCAGCGGCCTTCGCCGGAATCGGAGACCTCGCCGGTGAACTCGTCCAGGCTCTGATCCTCGGCCAGCGCGATCGACGTCAGGTCCAGCAACCAGGACGAGATCACGCTGCCGCGGCGCCAGACCTCGGCGATATCGGCCAGGTTCAGGTCGAACTGCTCGTCCTCGGGCAGGAAATCGGCGGTGCGGTTCTTCAGGATGTCGAAGCCTTCCGCGTAGGCCGCCATCATGCCGTACTCGATACCGTTGTGGACCATCTTCACGAAATGGCCGGAGCCGACCGGGCCACAGTGCAGATAGCCCTGCTCGGCACGCGGATCCAGCGTCTCGCCGCGGCCGGGCGTATTGTCGATATCGCCGGCGCCGGGCGCCAGGGTGGCGAAGATCGGATCGAGCCGCTCGACGTTGTCCTTCTCGCCGCCGATCATCAGGCAGTAGCCGCGCTCGCGGCCCCAGACCCCGCCCGACACGCCGACATCCATGTAGCGGATGTCGTGCTCGGCCAGCAGCCGGGCCCGGCGAACATCGTCCTTGAAGTTGGCGTTGCCGCCGTCGATCACGGTATCGCCGGCGTCCAGCATCGGCGCCAGTTCGGCGACCGTGTCTTCGGTGACCTCGCCGGCAGGCAGCATCAGCCATAACGTGCGTGGTTTGGGCAGGGCCTCGATCATGCCGGCCAGGGATTCGGCGGCCTCGCCGCCGGCCTCGGCGATGCGCGACACCGCCTCGGCACTGGTATCGAAGACCACGCATTCATGGCCGGCATCCATCAGACGGCATGCGATGTTGCCGCCCATGCGGCCGAGCCCGAGTACTCCGATCTTCACGAAGACCTCCTTACTGCCGGACCGCCGCGCACGGCGATCCGCGTTGACTGCCATTCAGAATGGCGCTCATTTTACAGACTGCAGCCGCGGTTGCGGCACCGGGCCGCACACGCGTCAAGCGTCCTGTTTTTCGAGCTTGTCCTGGGTCCGGTGCTTGAAATCGCTGGCGTCGTGCCGCTCGTGCAGCTGTTCCGATTCCTCGCCCCACAGGCGGTTGACCATGCGACCGCGTACCACCGCCGGGCGCGCATCGATGGTCTTGGCCCAGCGCTGGACATTCTCATAGTCGGCGACACGCAGGAATTCACCCGCACCGTAGAGCCGTCCAAGCGCGAGCGCGCCATACCATGGCCAGGTCGCGATGTCGGCGATGGTGTATTCGTCGCCGGCCAGATAGGCATTGTCGGCCAGGCGCCGGTCGAGCACGTCGAGCTGGCGTTTGGCTTCCATGGTGAAACGATCGATGGCGTACTCGATCTTTTCCGGCGCGTAGTTGTAGAAGTGGCCGAAGCCGCCGCCCAGATACGGCGCGCTGCCCATCTGCCAGAACAGCCAGTTGAGCGCTTCGGTGCGTACGTCCGGATCGTCGGGCAGGAAGGCGCCGAAACGCTCGGCCAGATAAAGCAGGATGGCACCGGATTCAAAGATACGGCGCGGCTCCGAGAGGCTGTGGTCGACCAGGACCGGAATCTTGGAGTTCGGGTTGATCGCCACATAGCCGCTGGAGAACTGCTCGCCGTCGCCAATGCGGATCGGCCAGGCATCGTACTCGGCCTCGCTGTAGCCGGCTGCAAGCAGCTCCTCGAACAGCGTGGTCACCTTCACGCCGTTGGGCGTGGCCAGCGAATACAGCTGATAGCGATGTTTGCCGACGGGCAGTTCGGCTTCGTAGCGGGCACCGGCATGGGGCCGGTTGATGCTGGCGAACCGGCCACCGCTTTCCTTGTCCCAGGTCCAGACTTTCGGGGGCGTGTAATCGGTCGAATCGTTCATGGTAGATCGCTGCACAATGCAAAGGCGGACAGTGTACTACTGGCCAGCGCCAGGATCAGCGGGCGGGGCATTTCGCATCCTCTAGGGGTTTTTACCTAAGACGTTTTATCGGCCCCGATTCGTATCAAGTCGGACGTCCGCAGGCCGTTGTATGCGTTCTGGACAATCAGACGCTGCCACCCCGGCCGCGCGCGCCATGGACCCGATCTTTGCCGAGGTGCTCGAATTTCACGACCGCGGACGAGTCGTGAAGACATTGCAGCTTATCGAGGGGCATTCACGTTCGCTCATATTGAGCGAGCCGACCGCGGACTGGACACTGGCGGTGGACCGCCTATGGGTCGATGACGGCGAGAAAGCGCTGGTGCTGGAGGCCGCGGCGGCGGACTGGGCCGGCGTGGATCTTCCCAGCACCGGCCTGTCGCTGGCCGCCACGGCCGATGGCGAGACGCTGGCTTTCGACGGCATCGCTCCGGTGCCCGAGGCCAGCGAACCCGACCACGGCCAGCGCCGTTTCCTCATCCCCGAGCGTCTGCGCGTCGAAAACAAGCGCGCCGGCGTTCGGCTGACCTTCGTCAAGGGCATGTCGGCCTGTTTCCAGGCGCGCGCCGACGACGACGAGGCGTGCTTGACGGCACGCGTGGTCGATCTGTCGATCGGCGGCTGTCAGATCGAATTGCCTGTGGCCGCGGCTCTCACCCTGGAAGTGGACGGCGCGCCGCTCCAGATGGCGGTCGTATTCCCAAACGGCGACTGCTTCGAGGCTGCCGCCATCGCGCGCTATGTTCGCTTGCTCGGCGCCGGTGGCCTGGCGCGCGCGGGGCTCGCCTTCGAGCCGATCGATAACGAAACCCGGCAACGCCTCTGGCTATGGCTGCAGGAGATCGAGATGGAGATCGCGATCCGACGCGGCGAGCGCGGCGCCCTCCGTCAGACCGCGGGCCTTTTCCGGCCGAGCGCGGGGCATGATCGCGCCGTCGGGCGCTCGCTGCCCCGCCCGCCCGGTTATCGCACGGCGATGCGCAGACCCTTGCTCGGCGTAGCGCGCGATCTGTCCCGGGCGGCATTGGCTGTGCGTGCCGGCCAGTCGTTGCCAGCCGACGCCCTGGTCACCGCAGCCGAACAGCTGTGCGGGCTGCTGGCCGAGGATCGGCAGGGATTTCTATTCGCGCTGGCATCGATGACCGAACAGCCGCCACTGATCCAGCACAGCATCGCTGTCGCGGGACGGCTTGCCGATCTGATCTCAGCCGAGAAAGACCTCGATGTGGCGACGAGCGAAATCGCACTCGGCGCCCTGTTGCACGATCTCGGCCTGGTCTGTCTGACTCGAGACGCGGCTGAGACCCTGGCCGCGACCCGCCGCAGCGCCGATGTGCAGGCCGGCCATCACATCGCGCTATCGCTTGATCTCAGCGCGGCGCAGCAGGCGCTGGCGACCCCCGTCGTGCGCGACCTGCTCATCGGCCTGGGCCCCTCGGGCCACGCGATCGACGAACACCATGCCCGAGTAGCCAGCGCCGCACGCGTGGTGAAGGCCGTGGACGTGCGCGTGCGCGGCTATCACGGCCATCCGCCGATGACCGCGTTCGAGGCCTGTCGGCAACTTTATCGCGACCGCGATCACTTCGATGACTACTGGGTTCGACGTTATCTGCAGCGTCAGGGCCCTTATCCGATCGGCACCATCGTGCGCTACGGCCATGGCTTCCGAGCCCAGGTGGTGACGCTGGACGACCACGGCCGGCCAGCCCAGGTGCGGGTATTGCGTAATCTCAAGGCGGCCGGCCACCAGCGGCTCAACGTGGTCCTCCACGGGGTCGACCTGCATCAACTGGGCGCGCTCGAGTACGCCCTGCGCACACGAGCCTCAAGAGCTCTACGCCCCACCCGTCGCCGACGACCGCTGAGCGAGCGGCGACCGGGTTTGGCCGGCATTCATCGGCGCCCTCTACACTGGAAATCAAGAGCCGAACCGGTCGACATCATGAACCGAATACTGCGTTCCTCCGCGCTGATCGCTGCGAGCCTGATGCTGGGCGCTTCGCTTCAGGGTTGTGTTCTGGCGGCCGGTGCCGCGGCCGGCGCGGCGGGCGGTTACGAAGCCAAGAAGCATGGCTATGAAGTGCAGTCGCCGGTGAAGAAGGATTCGGCCGGAGGCTATAAGGGCCAGGCCCCGGTGGTGAAACAGCCGGGGGACGATACGTCGTCCACCGCCCACCGCAATGGCAACGCCGGCGCCCCCAGTGGCGGCGACTCCAGCGGGGACGACAGCGCCAGCCATGACCACACCCGTGATTACCGCAACGGCACGGGGACGACCACGACGAACGGCGGCTGAGAGCCTATACCGGCTCGGTCGGACGATGATCGGCGGCGCGCTATCCCGTCGCCAGCTGATCGGCGAAATCGTCGGCGCTCATCGGGCGGCGCGAGCAGGAATCCCTGGCCGAAAGGGCAGCCGAGCTTCTGCAGCAGCCTGAGTTCGTCCGGCGTCTCGATACCCTCGGCGACAATATCCACGCCCAGTGCCGTGCCCAGCGACAAGATGCTGTCCACGATTGCTCGGGTACGCTTGGCGCGAGCCATCCGGCCTGACGAACTCGCGATCGATCTTGAGTGCATCGATCGGGTAACGATCGAGATAGCTCAACGACGAATAACCCGTTCCGAAGTCGTCAAGAACGACCCGGATGCCCCGCCCACGCAAGCCTTCGAGCACCTGGGCGACGTGAACCGGATCGTGGATGAAGATGTTCTCCGTGATCTCGAGTTGCAGACGCAACGGCGAGAGCCCGCTGCTCGGTCAGCGCCTGGTCGACCTGATCGAGAAACCGATGGTCACGGATCTCGCGCGCCGAGACGTTGACGAACAGCTTGAGATCGGCCGCGACCGAGCCCCAGCTGCGCATCTGCCGGCAGGCCTGGCTCATCACCCAATGCCCGAGCTCCCGGATGACATCGATCTCTTCGGCAAGCGGCACGAACACGTCCGGCGCGACCCAGCCGCGACCGGCGTGATGCCAGCGCGCCAGCGCCTCGACGCCGATGCAATCCGCCCGACCCAAGGCATAAATCGGCTGGTAGGCGAGCGAGAATTGGCTTGTCCGCGAGCGCCTGTCGCAGGTCGTTCTGGAGTGACAGCGTCTCCACCGCGGCCTGATGCATCGATTCGGTGAACAGGCTGTAGTTGCCGGCCCCGCCCTGCTTGGCGGCATACATCGCCACGTCCGCATCGCGCACGAGTTGTTCGGGCGATTCATAGTGCGCATCGATATGCACGATACCGATGCTCGCCGACGAGTAGATGTCCTGCTCGCTGATTCGAAACGGTTTGTCGAAGGCTGTCGATGATGCGCTCCGCCACCTCGATAGCCGCCTGCCGCTCCGGATCCTTTTCGATCAACACCACGAATTCGTCGCCGCCGACGCGTGCCAGCGTATCGTCGGCACGCACGCAGGTTTCCAGCCGGCGTGCCATCTGCATCAGCAACAGATCGCCCGCCCGATGTCCGAGGCTGTCGTTGACCAGCTTGAAGCGGTCCATATCGAGAAATAGCAGGCTGGCATGGCCCGTGGCCGTCTCGTTCGTCAGTCGACCAGAGACTGCAGACGGTCCATGACGTAGGCGCGATTGCGCAGATGGGTGAGATCGTCGTGAAACGCCGCATAGGCCAGCGACTGCTCGATCCGGTGACGCTCGCGAAGCTTCGCCTCCAGAGCCACGTTCTCGGCTTCGGCGATGCGCGCCTGGTCGGCGACCTCTTCGGCACGTTTGCGCTCGCTGATGTCGCGCTGCACCGATATCCAGTGGGTATAGCATCCGCTTTCGTCGGCCACCGGGACAACGCTGAGTTCCACCCAGAACTCGCTGCCATCCTTGCGCTGATTGAGCAGTTCGACCTCGACTGCCTGCCAGTGCTCGAGCGCGTAGCGCAGCTTGTCCGAGCGCGGCCCGGCTGGTGTTTTCGTTCTGCAGCAGACGCGGCGTTCGCCCCAGGACTTCGGCCTCGACATACCCGGTGGTGCGGGTGAACGACGTCGTTGCAGTAGACGATGCGCGGCCCCGGCAGGTCGATGGGCACGGCCTGGGTGATCAGCACGGCGTCCTTCGAGTGGACGACGACCGATTCCAGCAACCGCAGCCGGTCCGGCTGTCGCCAGCCATAGTTCGGAGGCGATTCATGTACCGAGCGCCACTGATATTGCCGCGCGAGCTGAATGGCATTCGTGCTCAAGCGCATACAGCTTGGCTGCGCTCAACCGGGCCTGGGGCGCGGCATCGGCCAGCAGAAGCAGACCGAGCCGCCGGCCGGCCTCGCAGATCACCGGCACGAGGGTCATGAACCGCGGCGCGCTCCGATCGGCCGTCGCCAGTCGGGAACCGATTCAGGCTGGCGTGCAGATCCTTGTATACCCGGATCGCATCGATGCCGCGGTCGGCAGCCAACCAGCCTTCGTCTCGGCATCGAGTACGCATGGGCGGTTTCGATGCCATGGCCATGCACCGGGCAGAGCACATTTGCGTCCAGCCGATAGAACACGGCGCAGCGACAATCGAGGGCATCCGCGGTGCTGCGCATGAGTTTGGAAATGGCCGCGAGGCATGCGTCGGACACGATGCGATTTCCCCCTCGATTCGATCCGAATCGTCCGATGTTATTGTTTTCGGCCACGACGACCCATCGCGAGCATACGGGCTTCGCGCGTGTCTGACACCCCAGCCGTGCCCGCCGGACCGCGCCGTGCCGGCAGCAACTCACCTTGCGGCGCGGTCGCCCGTCAACCGATGACGGCTCGTTTCAACGTGAAGAATGAAATCGCGGGGGCGGCGCAACGAAACGGGCGCCGCCGCTGGCATAGTATGATGAAAACACGGCCGCGCGCACTGCGCCGGCGCATGTCAGCCTCAGGGGGCCTATGAGTCAATCCTCGAAACATGCCACGCGTACCGATTCGCTCGAAACCCATCTCAAGCGCGAGAATCCGCTGCTGCTCGAGCCACTCGCGGAGTTCCGCCGGCTCGATCGGCATCGCGCACCGCATGGGGCTGCTGGCGCCGAGCGAGAGTTTCACCCGACGCGTACCGTGGTGGCCGGTGGTCTCGCTTGCTGGGCACTTTCTCGGCCGGCAAGTCGAGCTTCATCAACAGCTACCTCGGCACCGACGCTGCAGCGTACCGGCAACCAGGCGGTCGACGACCGCTTTTCCGTGATCTGCTACAGCGAGGACAGCCGAACCACGCACCCTGCCCGGTTCGGCCCTGGATGCCGATCTGCGCTTTCCCTTCTACCGGATCAGCGGCGACATCGAGGACGTCGCCGCCGGCGAAGGTCGGCGGATCAACAACTATCTGCAGCTCAAGACCTGCAATTCCGAGCAGATCCGCGGCAAGATCCTGCTCGACTCGCCGGGCTTCGACGCCGACAGTCAGCGCTCGGCCACGCTGCAGATCACCGATCGCATCATCGATCTCTCGGACCTCGTGCTGGTGTTCTTCGACGCACGCCACCCCGAGCCCGGCGCGATGCGCGACACGCTGCAGCACCTGGTCTCGAACACCATCAACCGGGACGACGCGAGCAAGTTCCTGTTCGTCCTGAACCAGATCGACACCACCGCAGGCGAGGACAACCCCGAGGACGTGGTCGCCGCCTGGCAGCGGGCGCTCGCGTCCGCCGGGCTCACGGCCGGCCGTTTCCTGCGCATCTACGACGAGGACGCGGCCGAGGCCATTCCCGACGAATCGCTGGCGGCGCGCTTCAAGGCGAAGAAAGACGCCGACATCGCAGAGATTCATCGCCGCATGAAAGGCGTCGAGGTCGACCGGGCCTATCGGGTGGTCGAACTCATGACCGGCGCGGCGGACACCCTGGCCGGCGAGGCCGGCGTGGGGCGCCTCAAGCACTATCTGCGTCGCTGGCGCCAGCGTACGCTGCTCTACGACGCCCTCATGCTGCTGCCGATCGTGCTGGCCTGCGGCGCGGCCTTCATCTGGGCCCATGAGGTGGCCATGAGCGTGGTCGATCGCGTGTTCGGCAATACCGCCAGCGGCTGGGTGATCGTGGCGTTCGTGGTCGTGCTGCTTGGGGTACTGCATTTCGCCAGTCGCACCCTGGCGGCCCAACAGATCGCACGCCGGATCGAGCCGGCCTCGCAGCAGGCCTTCAGCCTCGACCTGCGCCGCGCATTTCGGCGCAACACGCGCTGGTGGCGCGGCCTGTTCAGCCTGCAACCCAAGGGCTGGCACATTCTGGCGCGGCGCCGCGTCGCCAAGATCCGCGACAAGCAGGAATCCATGGTGCGACGCCTGAACGACCGCTTCACCCAGCCTTCCGGCTAGGGCATCGTGAAATGTCGTCCGCGGCCCGCTTTTGATCCCACCGGTTGCATCTGGCGAGGCGCGACAAGCCGACCGTGGCGAGCGGCACCGGCAGACGTGATTCGAGTGGCACCTTCGACACTCAGAGCCTGTTCCAACAGGCTCTAAGGGCTCGGACGAAGTCCGCAGGCCGGGATACGCTGACACTGAACCCGCGGCGCCAGCGGCCTCGGTCACACGGCTACGACGGCCGCTCTGCGCTCAGCGGGCCGTGTCGTGATAACGGGCCATCTGCCAGCCGAGTTCGGCCAGTTCGCCGACCTGACGGGCCACCCGCAAGGCGTGATCGCCATGGCGCCCGCCCGGTGTGCGCGCCTGGACCGCCTGCGCGAAAGCCGCTATCCCGAACAGCGCAAACGCAATGAACGCGGACCATTCCTCGATCGGCGCCAAACCACGCGCGCGACGATAGCGCTGGAGCAGCTCGGACTCGTCGGGGATCCCCCATTCGACCAGGTCGAGCCCGGATATGCCGGGCAGCACGTCGATGTCCGCGGGCAGGTAATACGGCAGACAGGCATAGGCCAGGTCGGCAATGGGATGGCCGAGCGTTGCCAGCTCCCAGTCCAGCACTGCGGCGATTTCGACGCCGTCGTTCGCCAGCATGAGGTTCGCCAGCCGATAATCGCCGTGGGTTATCGCCGGCGCAGCATCCGAGGGCAGATTATGTTCCAGCCAGTCCGCGAGCGCCGCCATCGCCGGCTCCGGCTCGGTCGCCGTCTGCTCGTACTGACGCTCTGCCAGGCCTCACCTGGCGCGCCAGATAACCCTTGGGGCGGCCGAACTCCGACAGCCCCACCGGCTTCCATGTCCACATTGTGCAACGCCGCCAGGCAGTCGATCATGCCGGTATACACCGCCCCGCGTTGATCAGGCGCCAGTGTATCGAGTCTGGAATCGGTCAACGAGCGGCCGGGCAACGTAATCCATGATGTAGAACGGCGTGCCCAATACCGATTCGTCTGCACAGAAACCGTGCACCGCAGGCACCGGCACGGCGGGCGTGTCCGCAAGCGCCTTCATCACACGATACTCGCGCTCCAGCCCATACGCCGACACCTGCGCCTGACGGCCGCGCTCTTGCGGAGGACGAACCGAGATGCGTGGCCCCGCGGCCGGCATTGATCAGGAAAGTCGGGTTGGATCTCGCGCCGGAAACTGTTGTACCGACAATTCGCCATAATCCAGACCGCGCCTGGCAAGATAACGCGCCAGAGCATCCACATCGAACCGCCGCCCGCTGCTGACATCGATCAGTTCAGGCGGCGGCGAAGGCCGGCTTTCACCAAGAACCAGGACATGCCGCACTCCTGCCGGCTGGGCGGCCCCCGACGCGATGTCATCGCCGCCGTTTTAGACGCCAGATACCCTAGCGCGCCCGCGGGCATCGACATCCCCCTGGCTCCCCGCGACCTGCGGTGCGCCAACCGGCTCGCTCGCGCGCAGCGTAGCGCGGCCTCGCGCGCCAGCGATGCATCGGGCGCCGGCACGCGCTTCGGGCGGCGCGCTATCGGCCCGTGATTGAACGCCTGCATCGCCTGCTCTCCTTTCATAGTGCGGCCGGCGATTGCCGGCACGAATTTCTTTCGAAACTCGCACGCTCCCGGAGGCCGTTCAATGCGCCGTTTGGCGAATAATCCGGGACACTACTGAGTCGCCCACGAGATCAATACTATCGCACACCCGATCTCTAATCCTCCAGATCCGATTCCGCACGCGCCAGCAGACGGAATTCCTCATCGGCTGTCCGGGCAACCAAGTGGTGGCGGCTGTAGACGAAGAACCAGGCCGCACCGACGACGAACAACAGAATCGTATAGGCAAAGGCATGCGGATCGAAGGCATAGACTCCGGTCAGCGCGATCACGGACAGCACCAACGCAATGCCTGACGCGACCATGCCGCCGGGCGTGCGATACGGCCGATGCAGATCGGGCGGGCGCACGCACAGCAGGCCGTCATCGATGTCCCCGAAGCCCGCCTCGATTCGCCGACAGCCTGCATGACGGTGGAAATCGATCGCAGCCCGGTGGCACGGGTCTGCGATATGCTCAACACCCAGCAGCCGCAGGAGGGCGAGTTCCCTACCTGGGACTATGTGCCACGCGCCCTGCATGTTCCGCATAGCGCCCCTACGCAGCCCCTGCTCCAACGACTGATGGATCTGTACTGCGACGACCATCCGGATCGGGATACCTTGATCGATCTGGCCTTGGACGAATTGATCGTGCGCATGCTGCGAACCCAGACGCGGGAGCTGTTACTCGAGGAGGTTCGCACCAGCAGCCCTCCACGGCATGGCCTCGCGGCGGCTCTGCAGTGGCTGAGGGACAATCTGGACCGACCATCTGGACTGCAGCGAACTCGCCGGATCGGCCTGTATGAGCCGGGCCCAGTTGTACCGCCAGTTCAAGCGCGAGATCGACTGCACGCCCGGTGAGTACCAGCAGAAGCTCCGTCTCGACCAGGCACGAGACCGGCTGGCGCGCAGCACGGCGCCAATCACCCAGATCTGCTTCGACCTCGGCTATCGCAGCGCCAGCCATTTCTCACGTTGCTTCAAGGTCGCCACCGGCGAAACGCCGAGCGGCTACCGGAGCCGGGCCGGCGAGGCGCGCCCCCTCATCCGACAGACAGGGTCGAACCCCGCGCCGAATCGCGGGACCGCCCAATAGGCGAATCGATTCAATACCAGCGTGCCCGATGGGATGAACAACCGCATCAAGGAGCTCAAGCGCATGGTCTAGGGCGTGTCGTCATGAGATACGCCCCAAGGCTACCGCGATAGCGCCTGCTTCTTCCTCAATATACGTGACGCTTTTCACGGGAATGTGCGATGAACCAAAAAAAAGCCCGGCCGAAAAGGCCGGGCTTCATCGGGCGCTCCGTGTGGAGCACCGCTCAGATCAGGCGGGCGCAATCAACGCGCGTCATCGTCCGACATGGCGACTTCGTGCTTGGCCATGCTGCCGCGGGCCTTGACCTGATCGGCGTTACGGCGTGTGGCGTGCGGGACTACGTGGTCTTGGTAATTACCCGCTTGCACGCGTCCGTTCGCCTCAGCGACGCGCGCATAATGAGCATGCGAGCGATCCTGATGCGCGTTGGACGTATGACGGGTCGTGCTCGGCAGGACATGATCCTGATAATTACCCGCGAAAGCGTGGGCCTGAGCGTTGGCACTGGCCAGGCCGATCAGGGCCGCGCCAGCGGTGAGAGTGATGCTGCGAAACAGATTCCGATGCGTCATGATTTTGACCTCGCTATCGACTAAGACTTTTGTCGTACGCCGGCTAGTCTGCAGCCGAAAGCGACGTTTGCAAGGCCATGGATAAGACTAAAGTTTAATGCGATCGATAGTCATTTTTTATGCTCGACCCATCGGCAATAGCCGATAACGCTCAATAGCTTGATAATACAGCTTTTTGCCGAAGCGCCTGAATACGCGCTGCATCATCTGTAGCGACGCACACCTGGTCGAAACCAAGATGACGACTCGGTGCGTGGCTCGCGCTTTCGGCCAGCGCGAGGCGAATCTGCGCAGATACAGCGCGCGAACCCGCCGCATCCGACATCCTCTGCCCCGGGATTTCAGACGCGATCGCGCCGAAAACAATCGATCGCATGATCGTTGACCATCCCCACTGCCTGCATCCATGCATAGACGATCGTCGGGCCGACGTATTTGAAGCCGCGCTTTTTCAGTGCGGCGGCCAGGGCCCGCGAACCCTCGGTTTCCGTAGGGACATGCTGGCCATCGCCGAGCTGCACCCGGTGGCCGACGAACGACCATACGAACTCGGCGAAATCGTCGCCCGCGGCCTGCATATCGAGATAGGCCCGGGCGTTGCCGATCACGGCCTCGATCTTCGGCCGCGAACGCACGATGCCCGAATCGGCCACCAGCCTGTCGATGTCGGCGGTATTGAAGCGCGCCACGCGCGCGGGATCGAATTCGGCAAACGCACGGCGGAACGCGTCGCGCTTCTTCAGGATCGTGAGCCACGACAGCCCGGCCTGGAAACCATCCAGCATCAGTTTTTCCCAGAGCGCACGTGCATCGGTTTCCGGTACACCCCATTCGTCGTCGTGGTAGGCCGCCAGCAACGGATGGCTCTGGGCCCAGGCACAACGGCCGGGTTCGGTATGAGATCGGGTCATGGCATCCGTGTCTTGAATCTGAAGAGCCGGGCCCAAGCACGTCCCGGTTTCGTACGAGACCACGCCCAGCAGTGTTCGGTCACAAACCGAGGCACGGCAGCGTGGCGCCGTCGCACTACGGTAGCGCGCTGCACCATCAGACGTCGGTCCAGCGGCTCCCCGGCCCTGAAGGACCACGCCGCAAACCCGTGCCATGCGGCGCTGACCATCCGAGCTGGCGCCGTCCCGATGAGCAGCCCGAGCCTTGCCAGGCACGATTTGCGACGGCCAGGCGGGACTCGTATGAAACAGCCACAGGCCCTACCATTCCATAATCAAGTCATCATGCCAGGCCTTTTGCTATCGGTGCCTGCAACGATGGCAACACTCATTCGCCACCCCGGAGCCCGCCCATGTCCGAATCGATTCCGACCCAGATGGCCGCAATGCAGCTGGTTGGCCACGGCGACGTCGATCAGCTCGTCTACAACGAACAGACGCCCGTGCCCACGCCGGGCCCGGGCGAAGTGCTCGTCCGGGTGACCGCAACCGCCAAGAACAATACCGACCGCAAGGCCCGCGAAGGGCTTTATCCGACCAAGGACAAGGGCGATGTGACCTCGTTCGCCATCGGCGGCTCGCCGACGCTGACCTTCCCGCGCATCCAGGGCGCGGATATCGCCGGTCGGGTCGCCGCGGTGGGCGACGGGGTCGATGCAGTCACGCGTCGGCGAGCGCGGGCTGCTGGATTTCAATATCTACGGCAGCGATCGGCGCGACATCAACCTGACGCCCGACTATTACGGCCATGGCGCGGACGGCGGCTTTGCCGAATACGTGGCCGTGCCGTCCGACCAGTTCCACGCGGTCGACAACCCCGACTTGTCGGACGCCGAGCTCGCCTCGATGGGCATGTGCTCCTATCAGACCGCCTATCACATGATGACGGCGGCGAACGTGTCGGCCGGCGAGCATGTGCTGGTCACCGGCGCCAGCGGCGGCGTGGGCACGGCGCTGATCCAGCTGTGCCGCATCATCGGCGCCATTCCCTATGCGCTGTCCACGCCGGACAAGGCCGACGCCCTGCTCGCACTGGGCGCCGAAGCGCGTGCTCGACCGGTCGCGCCATGGACGATTTCCCGGACCAGGTTCGGGAAGCGACCGGCGGCGTGCCGCTCGATGCGGTGATGGATCTGGTCGGCGGCGACATGACCATGCGCTTCATCGAGACCATGATCTTCGACATGAACGCACGCTCGACCTATCCGCGACTGAGGATCGCGGGCGCCAGTGGCGTCAACGTCATCGGAAGTCATGTGGACCGTGATCTATCTGTATCAGGTCCAGATCTTCGGCGTATCGCACGGCACGCGTGAAGAAGCCGAGCAACTGGTCGCATGGATTCGTACCGGCCAGCTCAAGCCGGTACTGCATGCCGCGTTCAAGCTCTCCGAACTGCACGAGGCGGAGCGCTACTTCGCCAATCGCGGAGTCGAACTACACTGGGCAAGATCGTGATCGTACCCGATGCCCAGTGGGCCGAGCACGGCGCCCCCTACGCTCTGGAGAAGTCTGAATGCACCGATCAATATACCCTTCAGCCTGATGGACACCCACGCCGGCGGCGATGTCTGCCGCATCGTCACCGGCGGTGTGACCCGACCTGCCGGGCGACACCGTGCGCGACGCAGATGGAATATCTGCGGGACGAGGCCGACGGCCTGCGCCGCCTGCTGCTGGAGGAGCCCTACGGCATCCCGGAGATGTCGGTGGACCTGATCGTGCCGCCGACGCGACCCCAAGGCCGCGGCCGGCTATATCATCATGGAAGTGATGGGCTATCCGATCTATTCCGGCTCCAACACCATCTGCACGGCCACGGCGGTGCTCGAATCCG
Source organism: uncultured Gammaproteobacteria bacterium (assembly GCA_963835375.1). Classification (GTDB taxonomy): domain Bacteria; phylum Pseudomonadota; class Gammaproteobacteria; order Nevskiales; family Salinisphaeraceae; genus Salinisphaera. The sequence goes on along the minus strand of CAWIGB010000012.1, from coordinate 263,523 downwards.
GCATCGTGGCGAAGCATGAAGGCACCCAGCACTTCACGCTGGAATCGCCGGCCGGGCTGGTCGAGATCGAGGCCCGGGTGAAGGACGGCGTGGTCGAGGCCATCACCTGCGAGGGCCTGCCGAGCTATATCGATACCTACGACGCGCAGCATCCACGTGCCCGGCATCGGCGATATCACCTACACGTCGCCTACAGCGGCGGCTTCTATGCGCTGGTCGATGCCACCGAACTGGGCTTCGAACTGGCCGCGGCCGAGGAACGCCGGCTGGCCGATACGCGCGCATGCGATCGTCGAGGCGATCCGCGCGGATCGCGTGTTCTCCCACTACACTCTCGGCGACGTCGGGCCGCTGCCGTTCCTGCATTTCATGGGCCCGGTCGACAAGCCGGCAGACGGTTTCTATCGCTCGCGTTCGGCGACCTATGTGCACCCGGGCGTGATCTGTCGCAGCACCACCGGCACCGGCACCTCGGCGCGGCTGGCGCTGATGAACCATCGAGGCGAAATCGAACCGGGCGACCGCCTGGAGACCGTCTCGCTGCGCAACACGCGTTTCGTGGGCGAGTTCGTGGCCCGTGACCACGCCGAGGGCCACGATGTGGTCCGCAACACGATCACCGGCCGCTCATACGTGATCGCGCAATCGGAGATCATCGCCAACGTCGAGGATCCGATGATCGAGCATCTCACGCTCAATCACGTGGTCGAGCCACGCGGATAAGCGCATCGAGCAAGCCGGGGCAGCTCGTGTGCCTGGCTTGATTTTGATTGTCGAGACCATCATTTCCGGTCTTGTACACGCGTCAATATCGCGGGAGCAGACATGGCGGAATACAGCAAGAACGACGACGCGGTGTCCCGGCTGACGCCGGAACAGTATCGCGTCACCCAGGAAAACGGCACCGAGCGCCCCGGCACGGGCGAGTATCTCGACAACAAGGCGCCCGGCATCTATGTCGACGTGGTTTCCGGCGAGCCGCTGTTCGCGTCCTCCGACAAGTATGAGTCGGGCTGCGGCTGGCCGAGTTTCACCAAGCCGATCGAGACCGCTCACGTCAACGAACTGCAGCGACACTTCGCTCGGCATGCGTCGTACCGAAGTGCGCTCGGCGCATGGCGACAGCCATCTCGGGCATGTGTTTCCCGACGGCCCGCCCGATCGCGGTGGCCTGCGTTACTGCATCAACTCCGCCGCGCTGAAATTCATCGCAAAGGAGGACATGGCAGCCGCAGGGCTACGGCGAATACATCGATCAGGTGGAGGACATCCGATGAGCGAACAACGCGCCATTCTGGCCGGCGGCTGTTTCTGGGGCATGCAGGATCTGATCCGCAAGCAGCGACGGCGTGCGGTCGACGCGCGTCGGTTATTCCGGCGGCGAGATGGCCAACCCGACCTACCGCAATCACGGTCATCACGCCGAAGCGCTGGAGATCCTCTACGACGACGAGCGCATCAGCTTTCGCCAGCTGCTGGAGTTCTTCTTCCAGATCCACGACCCGACCACCGTTAATCGCCAGGGCAACGACCGCGGCGAATCGCTATCGTTCGGGCATCTATTATCTGAACGAGGAACAGCGCGAGGTCGCCGAGGACACGATCGCCGACGTCGAGGCCTCGGGCCTGTGGCCCGGCAAGGTCGTGACCGAGGTCAAGCCCGCCGGCGAGTTCTGGGAAGCCGAACCCGAGCACCAGGATTATCTGGAGAAGTTCCCGAACGGCTACACCTGCCACTTCCCGCGTGCGGACTGGGTACTGCCACGCCGCAAGAGCGCCTGATCGACGCCAGCAACTTCGGCTGGCGACCACGCGTCATCAATCCCGGCGGCCGGCATGACGGCCGCCGGGCGAAAGCGATGGCAACCACGGGGCTGCGGCGACCGACTTCTCGGCGACCGCAGTCCGTCGGCGCTCAACCCCCGCCAGTGTCGCCCGTCTGCTCGCCCTCGATGAACTGCGAGGTGTAGCGCGCCGGGAAACGCGTCTTCAACGCGGCAACCTTCGGCTCATCGTTGACCCGCAGGTAATAGCTGTTCGGATGCTTCACCGCATAGTTCTGGTGATACGACTCGGCCGGAAAGAATTTCTCGCCGACACTGATTTTGGTCGCGATCGGATCGTCGAACACCTTCGCGCCGTCGAGCTGCTTGATATAGGCCCGGGCAACCCGTGCCTGATCCGCAGTCGCGGCGAATATCTCGGAGCGATACTGCGAACCGCGATCCGGCCCCTGACGATTCACCTGGGTCGGATCGTGGGCCACTGAGAAATAGATCTGCAACAATTCAGCATAGCGGATCTTCGATGGATCGTAGGTGATCCGCACGGCCTCGGCGTCGCCGTAGCGCCCGGAGCTGGAATCCGAATAATTGGCGTGGGCCTTGTCGCCGCCGGCATAGCCGGAGACCACGTTCGTGACGCCTTTCACATGCGAGAACACCGCTTCCATGCCCCAGAAGCAGCCGCCCGCCAGGACGGCCGTGGCACGCTGGGCGCCGGAATGGGACAGTTGCGCGCGGGCCGCCGGCACGTTCGTTCCGTAGACCGAATCGGCCGAACGGGCCGGCGCGTCGTACACCGCGGCGCCCAGCACCACGCCGATCACCACGCCAACGCCGGCAAACGCCGTGGATCGTTTCAATAAAGCGTGCATATCAACCTCCGTTGATGTCGTGCTCCCCGAGCGCGATCAGGCCGCGCCCGTGGGTATGAAACGCAGGGCCACCGAATCCATGCAATAGCGCAGGCCGGTGGGCTTGGGTCCATCGTGGAACTTGTGCCCGAGATGACCGTTGCATTGCGTGCAGGCGATCTCGGTACGGGTCATACCGAAGCTGCGATCGGTGTGTTCGGTGACGTTCTCCGGCGCGATCGGCTGGTAGAAGCTCGGCCAGCCAGTGCCGGAATGAAACTGGGTTGCCGAGTCGTAGAGCGCGTTGCCGCAGCCCTGGCAGCGATAGATGCCGTGCTGTTTCGGCGTGTTGTAATACCGGCCCGTGAACGGGCGCTCGGTGCCCTGTTCGCGCAGAATATGAAACTGCGCCGGCGTGAGTTGAGCTTTCCATTGCGCCGCGGTCTTGACCACCCGATCGACCGTACGCTTGCCGAGCCGCTTGCCGTGATCATCGAAAGCCACGATGGTCACGGGTCCGCTCGGCCGGGCGGCGGCGGCGGCTCGGCGGGTAACCAGCGCGTCAGCCCCGCCAACAGACCGGTGCCGACCACGGCCGCGCCGCCGACCAGAAATCGGCGCCGAGAATTATGGATACTGTCGTTCATGTGTTGTCTCCTGCGAACGGCCTTCGATGCCGGCCCATCCATCGTAGCCGCAATCCACCCACCGGCCACCGCTACTGCCTGAACCGCGTCGAAGCGCTCGAACAGACCGATGCGGTCGATGTGCTTGGCCTGCGTGTAGCCGCGCCGGCATTCGGCCCGAAGACGCAGCGGCGCGCCGTGGGCCACCGGCAACCGCTGTCTATTGAATACATACGCAAGAACAGGCTGTGGGTGATGCGCCGCGACCAGGGCCGGGCTCTCGACAGCAGGCCGTCGGCGCCCCGCGAGACGACCGCCGTGCACCGGGCAGCCGGATCACGATCGCGCCGACCCGGCGCCTGCAGTCGCGCAGGCCGATGTCGCCGGTTCATGCCAATCCGCCCTACGAAACCGGGCGCAACGTATTCTCGTTGGTGGGCACTCGCTACGGCTCGCCGCAGCGCCGCGGCTATGCGTTCGTCGTGCAACGAGGCGGATACCGAGATATCGATGGCGCGCATGCGGCAGGGCCGCAGCATCTCGCGCTCGCGGGTCGTGGCCGGCCTCGACGCTCTGCTGTTTTTAGCCGCGCTCAGCCCGAGGCGGTTCGCACTGCTGACACATCGCTTTTAGCTGCAGCCCCGGGCCCTGCAGTGGTTCGGCGAAGGCGACCACCGCCCGCGTCTTTCCATGCAGGCCGATGATGCAGTCGGCCGCGCGGCGCCGACGTTCAGCGATATGGTCGCGACCGCCGGGCCCCAGCTCTCGGCGCTGCACGAGGACAATCGCCAGCGGCGCGAAGGGGCATGGCGGGAACGGGCCAGCGGCGCCCGCGGCACCGTCCCGTTGTTCGAACGGCCCTCCGCCTGCATCAGGGCCGCGGCCTGTGGATATACCGGGCGGCCCCTCTAGCCGGGGAACAGGCCGGCGTAGTGCTCGGCGATCTGGCCGGGCGTGGTCAGCCAGATATCGCGCCGGCGTGCCGCGATATGGGTCAACGCGCGTCGCAGCGAACGCAGCCGGAAAGGCTGACCGGCGATATACGGGTGCAGCGCGATGCCCATGACCAGCGACTGGCGCCGCGACTGTTCCATCATCTCGTCGAACTGATCGATGATGCGGGCCTCGAACTCGCGATAATCGCTGTATTGCGGCACCTGTGTCGGGATGTCGTTGATCTCCTGGGGATACGGCACAGACAGAATCTCGCCGTTGCCGCGGGTATCCATCCAGATCGGCTGGTCATCGTGCGCCCAGTCCAGGTGATAGACAAAGCCGGCCTCGGCCAGCAGGTCCGGCGTCGCCCGGCTCTGGGCGATCCACGGACCCAGCCAGCCGACCGGCCGCTCGCCGAAGGCATCGATGAGCTTGTCGCGTGACTCAGCGATCAGCCCGGCCTCTCCCTGTTCATCGAATTCGTTCTGCGATTCGCTGTTGGTCCGACCGTGGGCGATCAGTTCGCTGGACAGTTTCTGGCGATAGGCCACGATCAACTCGGGGCAGTAATCCGCGATCGTCGAATTGACGATCAGCCCGACGGGGAATCCGAGTGACTCGAACATCTCGAGCATGCGCCAAGCACCGACCCGGTTGCCGTAGTCGCGCCAGGAATAGTTGAGCACGTCGGGCTGGCGACGCCCCGGTACCAGAGCCGCGCCATAGCCCTGATCGAAATGGAAATGCTCGAAGTTCAGCCCGATATAGACCGCCAGCCGCCTGCCCTCCGGCCATTCGAAATCGGCGCGGTCGACAATGGGCTCGTAGGGATAGCGATGATGATGACGCAGCGTGATCGACATGACGGGCGCTCGTGGCGGGTAAAGCAGCATTCTATCGTTCGCGTTCCGACCGGGTGCCGCCGATCCACGCATCACCACACCCGACGCCGATGCCGAGAAGCCTGCAATCGCCGAACAGGGTCGCCCGTCGCCGGCCTCTGGCACGCGTGGAACGATCGGCCGCCTGGTCTCGAACATGCCGGGGTCGGGTCAGCCCCCCCGCATACGGGACGCTACCGGTGATGTGGCTCGGCCCGCCTTGCAGGCCAAAGCTCAAGGATGCCGGGCCTTGAGTAACGAACCCCGCAATCTGCAGCCTCGTCTCGGGGTCAGGTCGGTGGCTCAGCTGGCCGCCCCGCTTTCCGCATCGCTCGAGGCGATGTACGCCGGCAGATCGAGCACGAAACAGGCACCGCGTTCGCGATCCGGCTCGGCCCAGAGCTGCCCGCCGTGATATTCGGCGAGCTGACGGCTGACCGCGAGCCCCATGCCCATACCGTCACCGCCCGAACGGAAGGCCTGGAATATCGCTTGCAGATCATCGGCCGGCACGCCGGGGCCGCTATCGGCCACCCGAATACGGAGGGCCCGGCCTTCGATCGACTCGGCGTGAATGCGTATGGCGCGGATATCGCTGTCCGCGACCGCCTCGATCGCGTTCCCGATCAGATTGACCAGAATCTGCTCGAGCTGCCCCGCGTGTCCGCGACAGGTCGGGCAACGTCGCCTGGGCCGCGAACCGTATTTCGACGTCGGCCGCGCGTGCCAACCGCTCGGTCATTTCGATACTGCTGTAGATCACCTGCAGCACATCGCATTCGCGGAACGTGTCCGGGCCGCCGCCCACCAGTTCCCGCGCCTGGGTGATGATGGTGCTCGCCCGGCTGGCCTGAGTCCGGATGGCACGGACCAGCGTGCTGATCCGGCTTGGCGGCTCGCCCGCCTCCAGCATCCGCGGCAGCGCATCGGCGTAGTTGCTGATGGCCGACAAGGGTTGGCGTACCTCATGAGCCATTCCCGCCGCGATCTCGCCGAGCTTGGCCATGCGTTGAAGCTGCGCGAAGCGATCGTCGCGGGTCGCTGCCGGCACCGGCGCGCGATCCTCGATGCGCCCGAAGATCATGAACGCACCGTACCGTTGCTGATCATCGGCGTCGGGCACGATCTGAAGACGCAGACGATCGGTCTGTTCCTCGGCACTGCTGCAGTAGACCAGACCAGTGAACGACTTCCCTTCGGCGAACGCGCGATCCAGGAATTCCTGGATATCAGGGGAACAGAGGCCGGCAAAGAACTGCGACGGCCTGCTGTCGACCGCCGGCGCGCCGAAGCGACGCTCGAAGGCGCGATTCGTGAACCGGAAATGCAAGGCATCGTCGAGATAAGCCACAGCAAGCGGCAGATTCTCTGCCAACAAATGCAACCGCCGATCACCCATAGGTCGGTTCGTGCATCAATTCACCTTGAGAGATAGCCACCCGGCAGGATGCTGTAGTCTGCACTAAAAACCGGCGGCAATCCAGATCGCGCAAGCGCCGCGTGAGAACGGATACAGACTGTCTTCGCGACGCATCATCCGCATCAGAATGGTAATTATTCATACCAGCGACTATTCAGCGCGACATTAGGCAGTCGTTGACTCATGACTGCTGGCGTCATGGCGCCCGTTTCGTGCATGAAAAGCACAAAACCGCTAGAGTCCATGCACGGGGGATCAGCATGAACGAAATCATCGCAGCAGCCTGGGCGCTGCTCGTCATCGTATGCGGTACCGGGGCAGCCCGGGCGGGGCAACCGCCGCCGGTCGAGCTGGTCGACGTATACCACGGCCAAGTGGATCTGTCGGCATACTGGGCCTCCGAAAAATATGATGGCGTGCGCGGATACTGGGACGGCCACGAGATGCGCACCCGGGGCGGCTCGGTGGTCCACCTTCCGACCTGGTTTACTGCGGATTTCCCGAGTACGCCCATGGACGGCGAGCTATGGGCCGGCTACGGCCAGTTCTCCAGGGCCTCGACGCTGACAAGAACAGCCGACCCGCAAGATCCCGGCTGGCACGACATCAGTTATCGAGTATTCGACCTGCCCGGCCGCCACGACGATTTCGATGCGCGAGTGCCGGCGATTCGCGATACGGTCGATCATATCGACGATCCGTGGGTGGTCGCGATCCATCAGTTTCACGTGGCCGACGACAAGGCGCTGCACGCGGCTCTTGCAAAAGTCCTCGCCAGGGGCGGTGAAGGGCTGGTCCTGCACCGAGGCAGCCGCGACTATACGCCTGGGCGGCACGCCGGCCTGCTCAAGGTGAAGCCTTATCGGGACGCCGAGGCGCGCGTCATCGACATCCACCCCGGCCATGGCCGCCTGAAGGGCATGATGGGCTCGCTCGAAGTCCGTATGGCCGACGGTCGCCGCTTCGCGATCGGCACGGGCTTCACCGATGACCAACGCGCCGACCCGCCACCGGTTGGTTCGTGGATCACCTTCCGCTATCAGGGCGAGACCGCCACCGGCTTGCCCCGCTTCGCCCGTTTTCTTCACCGACGCCCGGGCGGCCCGCCGCCGGAGATTGCTGCGGACGGCACGGTGGCCGCGCCGGCGAACAAGAGTAGCGACGGCTCCGACGACGGCAGGTGAGCGGGTTCAGAGTTTTACATCAAACCCTTCGAACTGGGGCGGGCCGAGATAGATGTCGCGCCGCGCGCCGGCGTTCTCGTGTGCCTTGCGAAACGCTTCGCTTTGCGTCCATGCCTCGAAGGCTGCGCGCGAATCCCATTCCGAATGCGAGGCGAACAGCGTGTGCTCGTCCGTACTCGGCCCCTGCAGCAGGTTGAAACGACGAAAACCGGGCACCGCATCAAGATGGGTTTCCCGTTGGCGCCAGATCTCGAGGAACTCCTCCTCACAGCCTGGTTTGATCCGGAATCGATTCATGGCAATAAACATAAGACGGTCGCTGATCAACGAAAACGAGGCCCGATTGTAGACAGCCATCGCCGGCGTCGACACCGGGCACGCTGGAGGGTCGCGTTCGACCGCGTACAATTACGACCTTCGTCGCACCCCTTCCGTCCGCCGCGTGATTCTACGCATTCTCGAAATCATCGTGCCCGTGTTCGGCGTGATCGACATCGGCTATGTCTACGGTCGCCGATTCGCGCCGAACGTGCGCGACGCCAACGCGCTGAACATCACCATCTTCACGCCGGCGCTGATCTTTTATGCCCTGACCGAGCAGTCGGGCGTCATCTGAACCTGGGCCTGGCCGCACTGGCGGCGGTCGCCGTGGTGTTCGGGGCCGGCGCGCTGGGCTGGCTCTGGGTCTGGATCAGCGGCCGACGCGCGGCAGTCTACGTACCGCCGATCATGTTCCCGAACTGCGGCAATCTCGGCCTGCCGGTCGCCCATCTGGCTTTTGGCAACGGCGGCCTCGCGCTGATGGTCGTACTCATGGTGGTAGAGAACACGCTGCAGTTCACCTTCGGTCTGTGGCTGCTCGGCGAACGTGTATCGCCCGGGCGCTGGCGCGCAACCCCATGCTGGTAGCGACCGCCGCGGGCCTGATCTGCATGGCGATGGGCTGGCAGGCGCCGGCAATGATCGGGCCGGCAATCAAAATGCTCGGCGAAGTCTCGATCCCGCTCATGCTGATCAGCCTCGGCGTGCGCCTGTCGGGCGGCAGGCAGGGCCAGTGGGCCGCTGGGCTGGCCGGCGGCCTGGCCGCGCCGATCGCTGGGCTGGCCGTGGCGCTTCCGTTCGTCTGGCTCACCCAGCCGGGAGAGAAGCTGGCGGCACTCATCATCATCTTCGGCGTGATGCCGCCGGCGGTACTCAACTATATGCTGGCCGAGATGTACAACGTCGAACCGCAGCACGTGGCTGCGATCGTGGCGGTCGGGCATGTGATCGCCCTGGCCGCCCTCCCGCTGACGCTGGCCTTCGTACTCTGAGCCTTGCCCATTCAATCCATCGCCTTCTCTCAGAGAGGGGCCGGTTGAAACGGTGACGCCGGTTTTGAAGCGCGGCTTTTTGCGTACGCCCACTCCGGTCAGCCTTCGCCTTCACCACCAGCGCGCTGTTCGAATTTTCAGCTGCGTGCCGGCGGAATCGAATAAGTCCCGACAGCATGCGCCACAGGTTCTGTCGCGCCTTCGGAAAACAACGAGACCTCTCCCACGATGAGCGATCGGCCGCACTTGATGAGCGTACAGTACGCTCGAATCGGTGCAGCCGCCTTCGGCTTGCGCAAGAAATTGATGTTGAGGTTTGTCGTGACGGCCAGCGGCACGATACCGATTTCACCCAGGATCGCGACATAGAGCGCGATATCAGCCACCCCCATGAGCACCGGGCCGGCGATGGTGCCGCCCGGGCGTAGATCCTCGCGACCAATCTGCCGAGAAACCGTGGCGCGTCCATCGCTTACCGATTCAACAACGCAGCGACTCTGCGGAAACTCAGCCGCCATGAAATCAGTCACCTGTTGCTGTGTCGCTCGCATATGTCGAATCTCTGTTATCAGCGCCCCATCGGGGCTGGGTTCGAGCCGGCTCGAAGATAAGTGCCGGACATGAAAAAGCCGGCACGCGGCCGGCTCTTGCTCATCGTCGGCAATCCCAGTTTCAACGATTGCGGGCGTGGATGAAGGTCCAGTAGCCGAAGGCGTTGACCGGCACCGACTCGATCACGTCCAGGCCGGCCATGGCCAGAAACTCGTCGATCGGGAACGAGGGCCGGAAGCCGACCAGCTTGGACAGCGGCGACGCCAGGCGCTCCAGCCTGGCCATCGGGCCCTTATGGCTGAAGTGATTGACGATGAAGATCTCGCCGCCCGGCTTGCAGACCCGCTTCATTTCTTCGACCAGTTTTTTCGGATCGGGCGCAACCGAGACGACGTACATCGCCACGACCTTGTCGAAGCTGTCGTCCGGATACTCGGTCGCCTGGCCGTCCATCACCTCCAGCGTGATGCGGTCGGCGTTGCCGTTCACGCGCTGCCGGGCATGCTCGAGCATGTCGGGAGAGACATCGATGCCGACCACCTCAACCCCGTCCGGGTAATGCTCCAGCGACAGGCCGGTGCCGACACCGACTTCCAGTACGCGATCGCCGGCCCGGCAATCCATCCTGTGAACCGCGACCTGCCGGCCCTGCTCGAACACGGGGCCGAAGAAGCGGTCGTATGTGCTGGACAGACGACGATAGGCGGTGACGACGGAACGTTCATCCATGGCGTAGTACGACTCGAGTTGCTTGACGAGGATGATCGAAAGCGCGTGGAGAATACGCCGATCTGCGGCCGGATACAAAAAAGGCCCGCCGCACCGCGACGGGCCCGGCTGCGCCATGACGGCGCGGCGCGAGCGAGGCGGCCGTTGCCGGGCTAACCCTGGTCGCGCTTCCAGTTGATCAGACCACCGGCGCGCAGAATCTCGATCTGGCGCTCGGACAGGCGCGTGTTTGCACTCGATGGTACCGCCGTCCTCGGTTTCGATCGACACCGTATCGCCGGAGGCCAGCGCGTCATGCAACCCGCTGATCTTGAGCTTGGAGCCCTGCTCGAGCTTGTCCAGATCGTCGCCGTTGGCAAACGTCAGCGGCAGCACGCCGAAGTTGACCAGATTGGACCAGTGGATGCGCGCATAGTCCTTGGCGATCACCGCGCGCAGACCGAGATAGCGCGGCGCGATGGCCGCATGCTCGCGCGAACTACCCTGGCCGTAGTTTTTGCCGCCAATGATGGCGTGGTCGCCCGTCGTCCGCGCGCCGCTCGGGGTATTCCTCGTCGACCACGTCGTAGACGAAATTCGCGATCTCCGGAATATTCGAACGAAACGGCAACACCTCCGCACCGGCCCGCATGATCTCGTCGGTGGAGATGTCGTCGCCGACCTTGAGCAGGACCGGCAGCTCGAATTCGTCGGGAATGCCGTCGAAGTCCGGCAGCGACTTGATGTTCGGCCCCTTGACCAGTTCGACCTTGCGCGCCTCTTCCAGGGGCAGCGGCTCTTCGAGCATCTGATCGTTGACGACCGGGTCGTCCGGATTGCTGCACCTTCGGGTACTCGAAATCGAGCGTGCGCGGATCGGTGATCTTGCCCATTAGGGCACTGGCCACCGCGGTTTCCGGCGAGCACAGGAACACCGAGTCCTCCTTGGTGCCCGATCGGCCCGGGAAGTTGCGCGGCGTTGTACGCAGACTGTTGCGGCCCGTAGGCCGGGGCCTGCCCCATGCCGATACAGCCATTGCAGCCGGCCTGATGGATGCGCGCGCCGCTGGCGATCAGCTGGCCCAGACGATCGTCGCGGGCCAGCGTCTGCAGCATGGCACGCGAGGACGGGTTCACATCGAAGGAGACGTCCTTGGATACCGTACGGCCGCGCACCATCTCCGCGGCGATGGCGAAATCGCGATAGCCCGGGTTGGCCGAGGAGCCGATATAGGCCTGATAAAGCTCGTCGCCAGCCAGTCTCCTCGACCGGCACCACGTTGCCGGGCGACGTCGGCTTGGCGATCAGCGGCACGAGTTCCGACAGATCGATCTCGTCGTGCTCGTCGTATTCGCAGCCCTCGTCGGCCAGCAGCTCCTCGTACTCGTCCTCGCGATCCTTGCGATTTCAGGAATCGCTTGATCTCGTCGTCGGCCGGGAAGACCGTCGTGGTCGCACCGAGCTCGGCGCCCATGTTGGCGATCACGTGGCGGTCCATGGCTTCGAGATTGTCCAGCCCCGGACCGTAGTACTCGATGATCTTGCCGACCCCGCCGGACACCCCGTGGCGGCGCAGCATTTCCAGGATCACGTCCTTGGCGGAGACCCAGTCGGGCAGCTTGCCGGTCAGCTTAATGCCGAATACCTTCGGCATCTTGGTATAGAAGGGCTCGCCGGCCATGGCCATGGCGACTTCCAGGCCGCCCGCGCCGATCGCCAGCATGCCCATCGAGCCGGCCGCTGGTGTATGGCTGTCCGACCCCAGCAGCGTCCTGCCAGGCCGACCGAAGCGCTCCATGTGCACGGCATGCGAGATACCGTTGCCCGGGCGCGAGAAATACACGCCGAACCGTTCGCACGCCGACTGCAGGAACAAGTGATCGTCCGGGTTCTTGTTGTCTTCCTGGATCAGATTGTGATCGACATACTGAGCCGACACCTCCGTCTTGACCCGATCGAGCTCCATAGCCTCGAGCTCAAGCATGACCAGCGTGCCCGTGGCGTCCTGCGTCAGGGTCTGATCGATCGTCAGGGCGATCTCCGCGCCCGGGGTCATCTCACCATCGCCGAGATGCGTTGCGATGAGTTTCTGGGCGACGTTCTGTGCCATGTCGGACTCCATATACATACTGCCCACACTCTAGCCCCGCCACTGGCTGCACACCAAACCTGCACTGCTGGGACCGAACCCATTGATTTCGCGCCACTTGATATTGATTCTCATTTATATCGACGGTTTTATGCGGCTTCCGCCCACGGGCCTCGCCATGGGCGTGACTTTTGGTCTATTTTAACCCTCGCTTAATCGAGGCACGGGGATCAGACGCCGTACACCGCTCGGCCGATCTCCATGTAAACTACATCGAATTGCCTGGCCGGTTCCGCATCGCGATGCCCGGCCGCGGCGTAGGATGGACACGAGTTTATGGACCCTGCAGCGCAACATGTCGTCGTCATCTGGCCGCTAATCCTGTTTGCGGTCGCCGCTGTCGGCCTGATCGGGATGATGCTGGGCATGTCCTACATGCTGGGCGGCCGCCACAACGAACGCTTGGGCAATCAGCCCTACGAGTCGGGCATCAAGCCCACCGGCGGCGCCCGGATGCGGTTCTCGTCCAAATTCTACTTGGTCGCGATCATCTTCGTGCTGTTCGATCTGGAAGTGGTCTTCATCTTCTCCTGGGCCATTGCCGCGCCCCAGCTCGGCTGGACCGGCTACGAAGCGTTCATCAGCTTCCTGTTCGATCTGGCGCTCGGCCTGGCCTATGCATGGCGTATCGGCGCGCTCGACTGGGCGCCCAGAGCGCCGCGCCAGTTCCGGCTGCACGCGATCGAAAGCAATCAACGCCGAAATCTGCCGAGCGAACAAAGCTAGGCAGCCGTTTCGGCCGGCCCCATTTGACTAAACGGTAACGAGCCATGTCTTGGTCTCTCACCAGCGCTGACAGCAACCCGACTCCCGGCTCCGGCACGCCCGGCGACGACGGCGGCACGATCGAGGACGCGATTGCCCGCAACGTGGTCACGGCCAAGCTCGACGACATGATCGCCTGGGGCCGCAAGAACTCGCTCTGGCCCTTCAACTTCGGCCTGTCCTGTTGCTATGTGGAAATGGCCACGGCACTGACCGCCCCGCATGACATGGCCCGTTTCGGCTCCGAAGTGATCCGTGCGACACCGCGGCAATCGGATGTGATGGTCGTGGCCGGCACCTGTTTTCTGAAGATGGCGCCGGTGATCCAGCGTCTGTACGAGCAGATGATGGAACCGCGCTGGGTCATCTCGATGGGTTCCTGCGCCAATTCCGGCGGCATGTACGACATCTACTCGGTGGTCCAGGGCGTGGACAAGTTCATTCCGGTGGACGTCTATGTCTCGGGCTGCCCGCCGCGGCCTGAAGCCTTCCTGCAGGGCCTGCTCCTGCTGCAGGAGTCGATCAGCGCCGAGAAACGCCCGCTGTCGTGGATGATCGGCCCGCAGGGCGTGACCAAGGCGCCGAAACTTTCCCAACGGGACAGCAAGCGCGCGGACCGCCTCACCGAGACCACGCTACGCACCCCCGACGAAGTCTAAGGGCCCAACGGATGCTTGATACGGTAGACATTCAGCGTCAGCTGACCGAGCGGTTCGGCGAGAACACGCTCATCCCTCAGATCACCGCCGACGGCATGCCCACGTTCTGGGTCGGTCGCGATCGCGTGCTGGAAGTTCTGAAATATCTGCGCCAGGATTCGGCGCCCGCCTATCGCATGCTCTACGATCTGACCGCGATCGACGAGCGCGCGCGCCACAACCGGCCCGGTCAGCCGGGCTCCGACTTCACGGTGGTCTACCACCTGCTCAGCTTGTCGCCGGTCGCCGAGATCCGGCTCAAGGTCGCCCTGTCGGAAGCCGACCTGACGACCCCGAGCGCGACCGGTATCTGGCCCAACGCGAACTGGTACGAGCGCGAAGTCTGGGACATGTTCGGGATCACCTTCGATGGTCATCCCGAACCTGCGTCGCATCCTCATGCCGCCGACCTGGAAGGGGCATCCGCTGCGCAAGGATCACGCAGCGCGCGCCACCGAGTTCGAGCCCCTGCATCTGGACCCCAAGCGTCAGGACATCGAGGAAGACGCGCTGCAGTTCAAGCCCGAGGACTGGGGCATGGAGCGCGAGTCCGAGGACAACGAGTTCATGTTCCTCAACATGGGCCCGAACCATCCCTCGGTCCACGGCGTGTTCCGCATCGTGCTGCAGCTCGACGGCGAAGAGATCGTGGGCGCGGTGCCGGATATCGGCTACCACCATCGCGGCGCCGAGAAGATGGCCGAGCGCCAGTCCTGGCATACCTATATTCCGTATACGGACCGGGTGGATTATCTGGGCGGCGTGATGAACGAGCTGCCCTACGTGATGAACATCGAGAAGGTGCTGGGCATCGAGGTGCCCGAGCGCGTGAAGGTGGTGCGCGTGATGCTGTCGGAGTTCTTCCGCATCACCAGCCATCTGATGTTCTTCGGCACCTATGTCCAGGACATCGGCGCGATGAGCCCGATCTTCTGGATGTTCTCGGACCGCCAGAAGGCCTACGACGTGATCGAGGCCATCACCGGCTTTCGCATGCATCCGGCATTCTTCCGTATCGGCGGCCTTGCGATGGACCTGCCGAAAGGCTGGGATCGTCTGGTCAAGGAATTCCTCGACTGGTTCCCGGAGCGTCTGACCGAATACAAGAAGGCCATGGCCCGCAACAGCATGCTGGTCGAGCGTTCCAAGCACATCGGCGCCTACTCGCAGGACGAGGCGATCGACTGGGGCATCACCGGCCCCGGCCTGCGCGCCACCGGCGTGGATTTCGACCTGCGTCGCGACCGCCCCTATTCCGGCTACGAGAACTTCGATTTCGAAGTGCCGCTCGGCACCAACGGCGACTGCCTGGACCGGCTGGACGTACGCATCGAGGAAATGTTCCAGAGCTGCCGCATCATCGAGCAGTGCCTGAAGAACATGCCGGAAGGCCCGTACAAGGCGAACCATCCGCTGACCACGCCGCCGACCAAAGAGCGCACGATGCACGACATCGAGACGCTCATCGCGCACTTCCTGACGGTGAGCTGGGGCCCGGTGGTGCCGGCGATGGAATCCTCCACCATGATCGAGGCCACCAAAGGCCTGAACAGCTACTACTCCATTTCCGACAAGAACACGATGAGCTATCGCACGCGTATCCGTACGCCCAGCTTCGCCCATCTGCAGCAGATCCCGTTGATCTCGCAGGGCGGCCTGGTCGCGGACCTGGTCGCGATCATCGGTTCTATCGATTTCGTTATGGCGGACGTCGACCGATGATTGAACTCAGCGAAGCCGAAATCGAGGGCATCAAGCACGAGATGTCACTCTACGAGGACCCGGGTGCCGCAACCATCGAGGCGCTCAAGATCGTGCAGGAACATCGTGGCTGGGTGTCCGACGAAGCCACTGGAAGCCGCAGCCCAGGTGGTCGGCGTGACCCCGACCCAGATGGAAGCGGTCGCGACCTTCTACAACCTGATCTTCCGCCAGCCCGTCGGCCGGCATGTGATCATGCTGTGCGACTCGATCTCCTGCTATCTCGTCCGGCTACGAGGAGGTGCGCGACCACCTGAAGTCGAGCCTGGGCATCGACTTCGGCCAGACCACCGAGGACGGCAGCTTCACCCTGCTGCCGATCTGCTGTCTCGGCGACTGCGACATGGGCCCGTCGATGCGCGTGGGCGAGGTCTATCACAACCGGCTCACGCCCGAGCGGGTCGACGAGATTCTGGCGGAGTACAAGTAATGGAAGAGACGAAGGTACTGACCCAGCGTATTCGTTCCGACCGTTCGCCGGTGTGGATCGACGACTACATGAACCTGGGCGGCTACGACGCACTCAAGACTGCGCTGGCCGACTACGGCCCGGCCGAGGTCGGCCCGCTGATCAAGGAAGCCGGCCTGCGCGGGCGCGGCGGCGCCGGCTTTCCCGACCGGCGTGAAATGGTCGTTCATGCCCCGCTTCGAGGATCGGCCCGACGAGCGCCCGGCGCATGTCTATCTCGTGGTCAACGCCGACGAGATGGAGCCCGGCACGTTCAAGGACCGGCTGATCATGGAAGGCGATCCGCATCAGCTGATCGAAGGCATGATCATCGCCTCCTATGCGATCGGCGCGGACACGGCCTATGTGTTCCTGCGCGGCGAGTACACCGAGTGCCGCCGGCGCCTGCAACAAGCCATCGACGAAGCCCATGCCAAGGGCTTTCTGGGCGAGAACATCCTGGATTCCGGTTTCTCGCTCAACCTGCATCTGCACATGAGCGCCGGCCGCTACATCTGCGGCGAGGAATCGGCGCTGCTGTCGGCACTGGAAGGCCGGCGCGCGGTACCGCGCCACAAGCCGCCGTTTCCCGGCGGCGTCGGGCCTGTTCGGCCAGCCGACCACGGTCAACAACGTCGAAACCATCTGCAACGTGCCGCACATCGTTAAAAACGGTGCCGAGTGGTACAAGAGCCTGGGGCTCAACAAGGACGGCGGCACCAAGCTGTTCGGCGCCTCCGGCCACGTCGCCAAACCCGGCCTGGCCGAGTTTCCGCTGGGCGTGAAGCTCGGCGATGTGCTCGAACACTTCGGCGGCATCCGCAACGGCCGCAAGCTCAAGGGCCTGTTGCCCGGCGGCGGTTCCACGCCTTTCCTGACGCCGGATCATCTCGACACGCCGATGGATTACGACGGCGTGGGCGCGGTCGGTTCGCGGCTCGGCACGGCCACCATGATCGTGTTCGACGACCAGACGCCCATCGTCGGCGTGCTGAAGAACCTCGAGCATTTCTACGCCCAGGAATCCTGCGGCTGGTGCACGCCCTGCCGCGACGGCCTGCCCTGGGTCGAGAAGATGCTGGTCAACCTGGAAGCCGGAAAAGGCCAGCCGGGCGATCTCGAACTGCTCGATCTGCACGTCAAGCTGCTCGGCCCGGGCAAGACCTTCTGCGCCCACGCGCCCGGCGCGATGGGCCCGCTCGAGGCCGGTCTCAAGTATTACCGCGATGAACTCGCCGCTCTGATCCCCGACGATGCATCGAATCTGTCGCGGACCGAAGCAGCGAACGCGAACCCTCTTTAAATAGCGCACGGTTAAGCCATGGCAACGATTACGATCGACGGTAAGGAATTCGACGTCGACGACACCGAAAACCTGCTGGCCGTCGCCCTGTCGAAGGGCTTCGACCTGCCCTATTTCTGCTGGCACCCCGAGCTGCACAGCGTCGGCGCCTGCCGTCAGTGCGCGGTCAAGTCGTATCGCAACGACGAAGACGAAAAAGGCATGCTCGTCATGGCCTGCATGACGCCGTGCTCGGACGGCGGCCGGTTCGAAATCGACGACGAAGAAGCGGCCGAAATGCGCCGCCAGGTCATCGAATGGCTGATGACCAACCACCCGCACGACTGCCCGGTCTGCGAGGAAGGCGGCGAGTGTCATCTGCAGGACATGACGCTGATGGCCGGCCACACCCAGCGCCGGTACCGCGGGCCCAAGCGTACCCACAAGAACCAGGATCTGGGCCCGTTCATCAATCACGAGATGAACCGCTGCATCGCCTGCTATCGCTGTGTTCGCTATTACCGCGACTACGCCGACGGCGACGATCTGCGCGCGCTGGGTTCGCACAACAACGTCTATTTCGGGCGCGAATCCGACGGCGCGTTCGACAACGAGTTCTCGGGCAATCTGGTCGAGGTCTGCCCCACCGGCGTATTCACCGACAAGACGCTCGGCGCCCACTACAACCGCAAGTGGGACATGCAGAACGCCCCCGGCATCTGCACCCACTGCTCGCTGGGCTGCAACACCAGCCCCGGTTCGCGCCAGGGCATCCTCAAGCGCATCCAGAACCGTTATCACGGCGAGATCAACCACTACTTCCTGTGCGATCGCGGTCGCTTCGGCGCCGGCTTCGTCAATCGCGACGACCGCCCGCGCCAGCCGCTGGTCGCGCAACGCCGACGGCGTGCTCGAGCCGCGCGAGATGGACGTCATGCGTGACGTCATGGAAGACGTGTTCGCCAAGGCGAAGGGCGTGGTCGGCGTCGGCTCACCGCGGGCCTCGCTGGAAGACAACTTCGCGCTGCGCCATCTGGTGGGTACGAAGAACTTCACGAACGGCATGAGCCCGGCCGATTCCGATGCCAGCCTCGCCGCACGTGACACCATCTCGGCGCATGCCGATCGTCTGGCCACGCTGCGCGAGGTCGAATCCTGCGACGCCGTGCTGATTCTCGGCGAAGACGTGACCCAGACCGCGCCGCGCCTGGCGCTGGCGCTGCGCCAGTCCCGCCGCAACAAGCATCTGGAACACGCCGCCGCCAACAAGATTCCGAAGTGGCATGCGCGTGCCGTGCGCGACATCGGCCAGTACAACAACAGCCCGATCTTCTCGGCCACCGCCCAGGCCACGCGTCTGGACGACATCGTGATGTCGCCACAACGCCTGCGCCCCGCCGCCATTGCCGAACTCGGGTTTGCGGTGGCCCACGCGCTCGACAACACCGCGCCCGAGGTCGAGCAGCTCGATAAGGACACCAAGGCGCTGGTGGACGCCATCGCGGCAACGCTCAAGAGCGCGAAGAAGCCGCTGATCGTCGTCGGCACCGGTCTGGGCGATCCGGCCATCCTCAAAGCCGCGGCCAATGTGACCCGGGCCGTTGCCGCCGCCAACGAGGCGACGCGCCTGTTCGTGACGCTGTCCGAAGCCAACTCGCTCGGCATGGCGATGCTGGAAGAACGCAACGTCGATCACGCGCTCACCGCCATCGAGGACGGCTCGGCCGACACCCTGGTGGTGATGCAGAACTGCCTTTACGAGCGCGCGCACCAAGGCCCGCGTGGATGCCGCGATCAAGAAGGCCGCGCATGTCGTGGTCATGGATCACAGCATGACGCGCACCGTGGGCGAAGCCGACCCACGTGCTGCCGGCCGGCAGCTTTGCCGAGGCCGACGGCACGCTGGTCAACAACGAAGGGCGCGCCCAGCGCTTCTTCCAGGTCTTCATCCCCGATGCGCCGATGCAGGAAGGCTGGCGCTGGGCCGCCGATCTGGCCGAGGTCGCGGGTTACAAGCCCGACTGGCTCGGCATGGACGACCTGATCCAGGCCATCGTCGCCGAATGCCCGCAGTTCGCGGGTATCGAGGACGCAGCCCCCAGCCAGAGCTTCCGCAAGTTCGGCATGCGCTTTCCGCGCAGCCCGCACCGGTTCTCCGGCCGGACCGCGATGTATGCCAACGTCGACGTTCGCGAACGCCGGCCCGAGGTCGATCCGGATTCACCGCTGGCCTACTCGATGGAAGGCTATTACGGCGAAGACCAGCCGCCGGCGACCATCGCCTATGCCTGGAGCCCCGGCTGGGATTCCAACCAGGCGGCCATCACCCGCTTCCAGGACGAAGTCGGCGGCCATCTGAAAGGCGGCGACCCCGGTATCCGGCTATTCGTCGCCCCGTCCGGCGAAGAGCGGGTTCTCTGCCTCCGACGTGACGTCGATCGAAGGCTGGCAGGCGGTACCGATGCATCACATCTTCGGCAGCGAGTCGCAGTCGGCGCGCGCGCCGGCCATCGCCGAACGCATGCCGAAGCCTGAATACCGCGTCAACGCTGAGGCCGCCAAGGCGCTTGGCGTCGCCCCCGGTGATTCGCTCGAACTGGCCGTGGACGGCGAAACGCATGCCTTCCCGCTGGCCATCGATCCCAGCCTGCCCGATCGGACCATCGGCGTGCCCGTGGGCATGCACGGGGTCTGTGGCCTGCGTCTGCCCGTGGAAGTGAAACCATGATCTTCGGTATCTCCGAGCACGAAATCCTGTCGATCGTCGGCACGGCGATCCTGACGATCATCACCCTGATGGGCTGCGTCATCATGGCGGCCCTGATGATCCCGATCGAGCGCCGGCTGCTGGGCCTGTGGCAGGACCGTTACGGGCCCAACCGGGTCGGCCCCTTTGGATCGCTGCAGGTCGTGGCGGACATGATCAAGATCTTCTTCAAGGAAGACTGGATCCCGCCGTTCGCGGACAAGGCCGTGTTCGTGATCGCCCCGACGATCATCATGTTCACCACGATCATGGCGTTTGCCGTCGTACCGTTCACCGAGTCGTGGACGATCGCCAACCTCAACGTCGGCCTGCTGTTCCTGCTGGCCATGAGTTCGCTGGGCGTGTATTCGGTGATCTTCGCCGGCTGGGCCTCGGATAATAAATACGCCCTGCTGGGGGCGATGCGCACCGCGGCCCAGATGATCTCGTACGAAGTCTTCATGGGCCTGTCGTTGCTGGGCGTGGTGTTGCTGGCCGGCAGTTTCAACCTCAACGATATCGTCGAATCGCAGCGCGGCATGTGGAACGTGATCCCGCAGTTCCCGGCATTCGTGATCTTTTTCCTCGCCGGCTGCGCAGAGATCCATCGCGCGCCGTTCGATCTGCCCGAAGCCGAGCAGGAGCTGACCGCGGGTTATCACACCGAGTACTCGGGGATGAAGTTCGGCATGTTCTTCGTGGGTGAGTATCTGGGCATCGTGCTGATCTCCTGTCTGGTCACCACGCTGTTCTTCGGCGGCTGGCTCGGCCCATGGCTGCCCGGTTTCGTCTGGTTCTTCCTGAAGGCCTTCTTCTTCATGTGCTTCTTCATCCTGCTGCGCGCGGCGACCGTGCGTCCGCGGTATGACCAGCTCATGGCCTTCGGCTGGAAGGTGCTGCTGCCGATCGCCCTGCTCAACGTGGCGATCACCGGCGCGATCGTCGTCGCCCAGAGCTAGTGACACGCCGGCGCCGCCCGCGGCACCGGTCGAACAACGTGTTTGCAACGAGTCGTTTATGAAAAACGCCGCACAGAACGCCTTCTCCGCCACGTCGAGCGTGCTCCGCACGATCGGCATGACGTTCATGCATTCCTTCCGCAAGCGGGAAACCATCCTGTACCCGGAGGAAAAGCCCTATCTGCCGCCGCGCTATCGTGGCCGCATCGTGCTCACCCGCGACCCCGACGGCGCCGAGCGCTGTGTGGCCTGCAATCTGTGCTCGGTGGCCTGCCCGGTCGACTGCATCAGCGTCGTCAAGACCGAGGACGAAACCGGCCGCTGGTATCCGGAGACGTTCCGGATCAACTTCTCGCGCTGCATCTATTGCGGCTACTGCGAGGACGCCTGCCCGACCTATGCGATCCAGCTCACCCCGGATTTCGAGATGGGCGAGTTCGATCGCCAGAACATGGTCTACGAGAAATCCGATCTGCTGATCTCCGGCGTCGGCAAGCGTCCCGGCTACAACTTCTACCGCGTGGCCGGCATGTCGGTCGGCGGCAAGGACAAGGGCGAGGCCGAAAACGAGGCCGAACCGGTCGACATCAAGACGCTGCTGCCGTAAGCCAAGGGGATCGTCGTGGAAATCACATTCTTCATCGCCGGTATCGTGGCCCTGGCCGCGACTCTTCGCACCATCACCTGTGCGAACCCCGTGCATGCCCTGCTCTATCTGATCATGTCGCTGCTGGCGGTCGCGATCGACTTCTATGCGCTGGGTGCCGCGTTCGCGGCCACGCTCGAGGTGGTGGTCTATGCGGGCGCCGTGATGGTGCTGTTCGTGTTCGTGGTCATGATGCTCAATCTCAACCAGGAGACGGTCGCGCGCGAGCGTCACTGGCTGCGGCCCAAGCTCTGGGTCGGGCCGTCGGTATTCGCCGCGCATCCTGCTGATCGCCATGGTCTGGTCCATGACCATCGGTGGCGCGATCGGTGGCATCAACGGCACGCCATTGTCGGCCAATGCCGTGGGTTCGACCCTGTTCGGGCCGTATGTCCTGGTGGTCGAACTCGCCGCCTTCCTGTTGCTGGCCGCCCTGGTCGTTGCCATTCATATCGGCCGCGACGAGCGCAACGAAGCCCGCTGGAAAGCCGAGCACGGCGAACGCGAGACCACGCAGGCAGGGGAACAATAATGACGGGACTTCCCATTCAATACGGCATGGGGCTGGCCGCGCTGCTGTTCATCGCCGGCCTGACCGGGCTGGTGGTTCGGCGTAACACGCTGTTCATTCTCATGAGCCTGGAAATCATGCTGAATCCACCGGCCTGGCGTTCATCGTCGCCGGCGCCCACTGGCAGGCGGCCGACGGCAACGCGATGTTCATTCTGATCATCGCCCTGGCCGGCGCCGAGGCCTCCATCGGCCTGGGCCTGCTGCTCCAGCTCTACAAGCGTTTCCGCACGATCGACATCGACGCAGCCAGCGAGATGCACGGATGAGTCTTCTAGTTCTGACCCTGATCTTTCCCCTGGCCGGCGCTATTGCGCTCTCCCTGTTCCCGCGCATGGCCGACAACGCGGCCCGCGCCATCGGGGCCGCCTCGGTCGGCCTGGCCGCGCTGGTCACCGCGCTGGTCATGATCTTCTGGGGCGCCAACGGTGGCTATCCGTACGTCCAGACGCTGTGGCAATGGATCGCCGTGGGCGATTTCCACGTCAACTTCGGTCTGTACCTCGACGGTCTGTCCATCACCATGTTGGGCGTGGTCACCGGCGTCGGCTTTCTCATCCATCTGGTTCGCCGCCTGGTACATGGTGCACGACCTGGAAGGCTCGCCCGGCATGGCGCGCTTCTTCGCCTACATGAACCTGTTCATCGTGGCGATGCTGCTGCTGGTCCTCGGCGACAACCTGCTGCTGCTGTACCTCGGCTGGGAAGGCGTGGGCCTGTGCAGCTATCTGCTGATCGGCTACTACTACCAGACCCCGGCCAACGCCTGGGCCGCTTTCAAGGCCTTCATCATCACCCGTATCGGTGATGTATTCCTGGCCATCGGCCTGTTCCTGCTCTATACCGTGTTCGGCACGCTCAACATCCAGACGCTGCTGCACGAAGCGCCGCAGGTCTGGAGCCAGGGCGACGCGATGGCCAATATCGCCGCCCTGCTGATTCTGCTCGGCGCCTGCGGCAAGTCCGCCCAGCTGCCGCTGCAGACCTGGCTGGCCGATGCCATGGCCGGCCCGACGCCGGTCTCGGCGCTGATCCACGCCGCCACGATGGTCACCGCGGGCGTGTACCTCATCGCCCGCATGCACGGCATCTTCGACCTGGCGCCGGCGATCCAGGAACTGGTCGGCGTCATCGGTGGCGTGACGCTGCTGATCGCCGGTCTGGCGGCCACTGCGCCAGACCGACATCAAGCGCGTGATCGCCTACTCGACCATGAGCCAGATCGGCTACATGTTCCTCGCCCTCGGCGTAGGCGCCTGGCAGGCCGCGATCTTCCACCTGATGATCCACGCGTTCTTCAAGTCGCTGCTGTTCCTGACCGCCGGTTCGGTGATCATCGCCTGCCATCACGAGCAGAACATCTTCAAGATGGGCGGCCTGCGCAAGACGCTGAAGCTGGACTACTGGCTGATGATCATCGGCGGCTCGGCGCTGTCGGCGCTGCCGCTGGTGACCGCCGGCTTCTACTCGAAGGACGCGATCCTGTGGGACGCCGTCGCCAACGGCCACGGCATCCTGTGGCTGTTCGGCCTGATCGGCGCGTTCATCACCTCGATCTATACCTTCCGCATGATCTTCATCGTCTTCCACGGCGAAGAGAAGACCCATGCCCACGCCGGTCGCGGCATTCCGCACCACGTGCCGCTGATCGTGCTGGCCGTGCTGTCGACCTTCGTCGGCGCGCTGATCAATCAGCCGCTGGACGGCGTGCTGCCCTCGGGCGTCGTCGAAGGCCATCCGTGGATCGAGATCGTGTTCGAGGTGATCTCGAGCGTGGTCGCCCTGGTCGGCCTCGGCGTGGCTGCCGCGCTGTTCCTCGGCAAGCGCCAGCTGATCGCGCAGGCGACCGAAAAAGGCCCGGGCCGCAAGACCTGGCTGTTCTTCAACAGCGCGCTCGGCTTCGACTGGCTCTACGACAAGGTCTTCGTCCAGCCCTTCCTGTTCGTTGCGCGCGGTCATCGTCGCGACTGGATCGAAGGGATCGTGAACGTGGTGCCCGGGCTGGCTTCGGCCGGCAACTCGGGGCTGTCGGCCGTCCAGTCGGGCCGGCTGCGTTGGTACGCAATGGTCATGTTTGCCGGTGCGGCCGTGCTGCTGGCCGTGTTGATGTTCGGATAAGAAGGCGAATCGATGCTCCTTTGCTGGCTATTATTCATCCCCTTCATCGGCGGCGCGCTGTGCTGGCTCGTCGGCCGTGGCAATTCCGAAGGCGCCGCGCCGCGCTGGATCGCTTTCGCGTCCATGGCGCTGGTGTTCATTCCGGCGCTGTGGCTGTGGGCCACCGGTGATTTCTCGCTGGCCGGAGTCGGCGGCAATGCGCCGCACTGGCAGCGCGAGATCAGCGTGCCGTGGATTCCGGCGCTTCGGCATCGATTTCCATCTGGCAATTGATGGCCTGTCGTTGATCATGGTGCTCCTGGCCAGCGTGCTTGGCATGCTGGCCGTGGCCTGCTCCTGGAGCCAGGTCCGCGAGCGCGTCGGCGCCTTCCACATGAACCTGATGTGGACGCTGGGCGGTGTGATCGGCATCTTCCTGGCGATCGATCTGTTCCTGTACTTCTTCTTCTGGGAACTGATGCTGATTCCGATGTACTTCCTGATCGCGCTCTGGGGCCACGCCGAATTCGAGCGCGCTGCCCATGTACGGGCGGCGGTGAAGTTCTTCATCTACACCCAGGCCAGCGGCCTGCTGATGCTGGCCTCGATTCTCGGCGTGGTGTTCGTGCACTACGCCCAGAGCGGCGACCTCACCTTCGACTACAACGCCCTGCTGCATACGCAGCTCGGCGGCGGCCTGGGCATGGTGCTGATGCTGGGCTTCTTCATTGCCTTCGCGGTCAAGCTGCCGGCGGTGCCCTTCCACGGCTGGCTCGCCGATGCGCAGGCCAACTCGCCGTCCTCGGGCGCGGTCGACCTGTCCGGCATCCTGGTCAAGACCGCCGCCTACGGCTTCCTGCGACTGGCTCTGCCGCTGTTTCCCGAGTCCTCCGCGGCGTTCGCTCCGATCGCCATGGCGCTGGGTGTCATCAGCATCTACTACGGCGCGGTCATGGCCTTCGCCCAGACCGACATGAAGCGCCTGATCTCGTACTCGAGCATCTCGCACATGGGCTTCGTGCTGGTCGGCCTGTATGCCGGCACGCTGCTCTCGCTGCAGGGCGTGATGATTCAGGTCGTGGCCTCGGCCGTCTCGACCGCCGCGCTGTTCATCCTCGCCGGCCAGCTCTACGAGCGCATGGGCACCCGCGACATGCGCCAGCTCGGCGGCCTGTTCGGGCGCCTCGGCGCCCTGCCCGGCTTCGCGCTGATCTTCGTCGTTGCATCGCTCGGCATGCCGGCCACCGCCAACTTCGTTGGCGAGTTCCTGATCCTGTTCGGTGCGTTCGCCGCCTGGCCGTGGGTCGTGGTGATCGCCTCCGGCGGCATGATCCTGGCGGCCGTGTATGCGCTGTACCTGATGCATCGGGTGTACTGGGGCACGCCCTCGGGCGAGGACACCATCGCGCGCATGAGTGCCCGCGAGTACACCATCATGATGACGCTGGTCGTGGTCACGCTGATCGTCGGTCTGTTCCCGCAGACCGTGCTTGTCGGTCTCGCAGACCACCATGACCGAAGTCTCCCACTGGTTCGCCACGGGGCTGGCCGCCTCCTCGGCAAGTTAAGCGATAGCTGACATGAACGACACCTGGAACCAACTGGTCGCGGTGCTGCCGCCGATTTTCACCTGCCTCGCCGTGATCGGCGTGATGGCAGCCATCGCCTGGAAGCGCAGCCACGGCTCGGCCGTCACCATCACGGTGATCGGGCTGAATCTGGCGCTGGTATCACTGCTGGCCGTGCTCGCCGTCACCCCGATCCAAGTCACGCCGCTGTTCGTCGTCGACGATTATGCGGTGTTCTTCTGGGCGGTGATTCTGGTCGCGGCACTCGCCACCTGTACCTTTGCCGGCTCGTACTTCGAGGGTGCTCGACGACAACCGCGAGGAGTTCTATATCCTCGTCGCGTCGTCGGTGCTCGGCGGCATGGCGCTGGTCGCCAGCCACCACTTCGCCTCGCTGTTCATCGGCCTGGAACTGCTGTCGGTGCCGCTGTACGGCATGATCGCCTACACCTACCGCGAGCGGCAGTCGCTGGAGGCCGGCTTCAAGTACATGGTGCTGTCGGGCGCGGCCTCCTCCTTCCTGCTGTTCGGCATGGCGCTGCTCTACGCCGCCTCCGGCCACCTGGACTACGAAGGCCTGGCTGCCGCGGCGCCAGCTGCGGCGACTTCCGGCCATGCCTGGATGCTCATGGGCATGGGCATGATCCTGGTGGCGCTGACCTTCAAGCTGTCGCTGGTGCCCTTCCATGTCTGGACGCCCGACGTCTACGAAGGCGCTCCGGCACCGGTCTCGACCTTTCTTGCCACGGTCAGCAAGACGGCCGTCTTCGCCCTGCTGATGCGTTTCTTCTTCCTTGCGCCGGTGGCCCAGGACCGCTGGCTGCTCACCCTGGTGGGCGTGATCGCCTTCCTGTCGATGTTTGCCGGCAACCTGCTGGCGCTGCGCCAGACCAACATCAAGCGTCTGCTGGGTTACTCCTCGATCGCCCATATCGGCTATCTGCTGACCGCGATCGTCGCCGGTATCCCCTTGTCGGTCGAAGCCACCGGGCGTGTATCTGGCGACCTACGTCGGCACCACGCTGGGCGCTTTTGGCGTGGTCTCGCTGGTCTCCAGCCCCTTCGCCGGGCGCGACGCGGCGCACCTCGACCACTACCGCGGCCTGTACTGGAAGCGGCCGGTGCTCGCGGTGTCGATGGCGATCATGATGCTTTCGCTGGCCGGCATCCCGCTGACCATGGGCTTCATCGGGAAGTTCTACATCCTTTCCGTGGCGGTCGCTTCCGGCCTGTGGTGGCTGGTGGCCGGCATCATCATCGGCAGCGGCATCGGCCTGTTCTACTACCTGCGCGTGATGGCGCTGCTGTTCATGGAGCGCCCGGCCGACGCGCGCGAGCCAGCCGCTGCTGGCTTGGGCCAGAAGGCCGGCACGGTCGTGATCTGGCTGCTGGCCGCGGCGACCATTATCGTCGGCATCTACCCGACCTGGCTGATCGACATGGTCGGCGCATCCAGTATCGCCGGCATCGGCTGATCCCGGGTCAACGACCCGCCCGTACGAAAAACGCCCGCTTTCGCGGGCGTTTTTTTTTGCGGCACCTGCCGAAAACGCTGGGAATCAGGTTCTGACCAGAATGGCGCTAAGTTAAGGCTGTTTAGCGTCAACCACAGATAGGATCCAACGATGTTGGCGGCGATAATATCGCATGCCAAATCAAACGCTTTACTTGCCCGGCTTCCACCTGCAGACGCTCCGTCGCAGGCCTCGATCAGCACGCCAGACGTGGGCCGATGAAGCGGCCCGGATCAAGGCGCACTCGCTGCATGAGCTGGGCGCTCGCTTCGAGCGTTTGATCCCATCGCGGCAGCTCGCTCAGCATCGGTCGGGCGGCTTTAGCCGCCGCCGATTATTCAGCCAAGAGAACACATTCTGGGCCTTCTTCTCGCAAGTGCTCGATGCGGATGGTGGCTGCCGCGAGGTCGTCCGCAAGATTCAGTCGCACGCGCTCGCCAAAGGCTGGCCGATGCCCTCATCCTCGACCTCGGCGTATTGCCAGGCCCGAGCCAAGCTCGGTGAGTCGATGATGGCTGAGATCGCAACTCAGACCGGCGTCGTCCTTGATCGGGTTGGGAAAAACTCACGCTGGAAAAAGCGGCGTGTCGTCGTTGTCGATGGGACCGGCGTGAGCATGCCGGATACGCCGGCCAATCAGGAGCAGTGGCCGCAGTCCACGAGCCAGAAGCCGGGTTGCGGTTTCCCGCAGGCGCGGATCTGCGCTTGTTTTTGCCTGGCGACGGGCGCGTTGCTGAGCCATCGTATCGGCCATCTCAAACAGCAGGAGCTGCCACTGCTCCGAGCCCAATGGGATATCTTTGAAGCCGGCGATATTTTATTGGGCGACAAGGGCTTTTGTAGCTATTACGACGTTTGGCAACTGCGCGAACGGGGCGTCGATAGTGTGTTCACGCTGGCGCGCAGGACGCCGGTGACTCACGCCAAGGCTAAAGCGGTGTTCGACGAGCACGATCTGCTGATCGAGTGGCCTAAACCACCCTGGAACCCTCGGCTCAGCTATGACCGCCAAACATGGGACGCCCTGCCTGAGTCGCTGACGCTTCGTCAGATCCGGGTCGATGTGACGACGCCGGGCTTTCGCACTCGTGGCTATTATCTGATCACCACACTGACTGATGTCGCCCACTACAGCGCGGCTGATCTGGCCGATCTGTACTACCGCCGCTGGGACGTCGAGCTGTTCTTCCGGGATCTCAAGACAACGATGGGTATGGATATACTGCGGTGCCGGACACCGGCCGGCATACGCAATGAAATCCGTATGCACTGGATCGTCTACAACGCCCTACGACTGTTGATGTGGGAGGCCGCTGAACAGTGCGCCTGCACACCGCGGCAATTGAGCTTCAAGGCGAGCCTCCAGGCACTCCGGCAGTGGCGGCCAAGCGACGGCTCCAACGGCTCATTGATCCAGGCCATCGCGGCCGTACCGCTAACCAAACCTCGTGGCCGCCGCGAGCCCCGATGCGTCAAGAGAAGACCGAAGCCGTTCGCTCTGCTGAACGCCCCGAGACACGAAATGGAGGAGATACCGCACCGCAGCAGATACCGCGCTAAACAGCCTTAATTTAGCGCCATTCGGGTCTGACCACCACTCCGGGGTTGAGCCGGTTGTCCGGATCGAAGGCCTGCTTGACTGCGCGCAGCATATCGATCTCCACCGCCGACTTGAGGCGCACGATCTCGTCGACCTTGAGTCGACCCACCCCGTGTTCGGCAGCCACCGATCCGCGCATTGCTGCCACCCGGTCATGGACCAACCGGTGCAGCTCGGCCTCGTGCGAACGAAAGTCGGCATCGGTCATCGCGACCGGCCGGGTCAGGTTGAAGTGCAGATTGCCGTCGCCGACATGGCCGAATATACAGGGCCGGATCGCGGGCACGACCTCGTGCAAGCGTGGCACCACGTCCGCGATGAACGCCGGGAGCCTCGATAGCGGTAACGAAATATCGTGCTTGATCGACGCGCCGGCCGCCGTCTGGGCCGGCGGAATCGACGTCCGCAACCGCCACAGTCGATCCATTTCGGGCGCCGATTCACTGACCACGCGATCGACGATCAGGCCCTCCTGCCACGCCGCGTCCAGCGTCTGTTCCAACGCAGGCCGCAGCCAATCGCCCGCCGCCGAGATGGCAACCTCCACCAGCAGGTACCACGGCGACGACCCGCCGAACGGGTTGCTGCAGTCGGTTGCGTACTCGCAGGCCAACGTCAACGCCTGTTCGGAGATCAGCTCGCAGCCAACGACATGCTGGCCGGTGTCACGACGCAACCGCGATTGCAGACCGACCGCGGCTTCGGCGTCCGCCAGTGCACAGAACGCCACCGCACGCTGCTGCGGCGGGTCTGCAAGCTCCAGCACCGCCGCCGTGATGATGCCGAGCGTGCCTTCGGAGCCAACGAACAGATCATTGAGATCGTATCCACTGTTGTCCTTGCGCAGCCCGGTCAGATTGTCCCAGACCCGCCCGTCCGCCAGCACGACTTCCAGGCCGAGAACGCGATCACGCGTATTGCCGTAGTGCACGACGTTGAGCCCGCCCGCATTGGTGGCCAGGTTGCCGCCGATGCGACAGCGCTCGCGCGAGGCCAACTGGATCGGCAGATAGAAGCCGGCGGCCTCGGCCGCACGCTGCGCGTCCGCCAACGTACACCCGGCCTCGACCGTCATCGTCGCGTTGTCGGCATCGATGTCGCGAACACGATCCAAGCGTTCCAGATTGAGAATCAGCTGTCGCCGCGGATCATCCGCCGCCGACCCGCCAACGGTGCCGGTATTGCCGGACTGCGGGACGATCGCGGCGTCGAACCGCTTGGCCACGGTCACGATCCGGGCGACCTCGTCGACGGTGGCAGGGCGGACAATGGCCGCGGCCTGCGGCTTGAAGGCGCCCCGCCATTCGGTGAGGTAGCGCGCAGCGCTCTCGCGGTCGACGATCACCTGATCATCACCGACCACTTCGGCCAGCGCTTCGATCAATGCCTGGTTCATCCGTCAGCGCCCCACCAGATCCTTGAGTGCGGCCTCGAGTTCGCTGTACTCGAAGGTGTAGCCCGCCGCTTCCAGAGCGCGCGGCACGGCACGCTGGCCGGTCAGCAACAGATGCGCCATTTCGCCGACCACCAGTTTCAACGCCGGTGCCGGCATCCATGCGAAGGACGGCCGACGGAGAACGCGCGCGAGCGTGTCCGTGAAACGACGATTGGTGACCGGATTCGGCGCCGTCAGATTATAGGGGCCGCGGCAGCCGGTCTCGCGTAGCAGAAATCGAATGGCACCGACTTCATCACGGATATGTATCCACGGCATGTATTGACGACCGGTCCCGAAATGTCCGCCGAGACCGAACTTGAACGGCGTGATCATCTGGGCCAGCGCACCATCTCGCGCGCCAAGGACGATGCCGGTACGAATCAGGCAAACCCGTACGCCGTGCTCGTCGCGCGCCCGCACGGCCTCCGCCTCCCAATCGGCACACAACTGCGACTGGAATTCCTGACCCGCCGGCTCGCTCTCGTCCAGCACGTCATCGCCGCGAGCGCCGTAGAAACCGACCGCCGAACCGTTGATCAACACCTCGGGCCGGTTGTCGCAGCTGCCGATGAATTCGACCAGATCACGCGTGATCGATAGCCGGCTTTCGCGCATCTCGCGCTTGGTTGCCTCGGTCCAGCGGCCGGCCGCCAGATTCTCGCCCGCGAGATTGATCACGGCGTTAGGCGGGGTTGCCTCCGACAACGACTCGATCGGCACCGCACTCGCCGGCAACGCCTCGCGCGCCTTGGTGGCGTTGCGCGTAAGCACTTCAACTCGCCATCCGTCGGCCAGCAGGTCGGGGATGAGATGGCGACCGATGAAGCCGGTGCCCCCGGTAATGAGTACGTTGTTCATGGTTCGCTACTCCTGCGCGATCGCCGCTGGCGCCGTCGTCGCAAATTGTTGTGATAACGCTTGCATTGTGCGGCCCAACACGGGTCTAATGACAGGCGCGCGGCAGTAGCTCAGTTGGTAGAGCGCGACCCTCCCACGGTCGAGGTCGCGAGTTCGAATCTCGTCTGCCGCTCCACTCTCGTTTGTCGTCCGCCCGTTTCAGCGACGGGCCAGCAGATTGCGCTGCTCGAGCGCCCGCACCACGGCCTGCGCCAGTGCCTGCGCCCGACGCGACAGATCGCCGGAACGGCCGTCGTCGACGGCGAATCGCGCGATCACCTTCTGTGTCTTCACATCGATCAGACTGACGCGATAACCGATCCGGCCGTTATCGAGAATACGCCGGGATGCGGCTTTCGGGTCCGCCAGTTCGATGACCACGATCGCCTGCGCGCCGCTGGAAAGCGCGGCGCGATGTCGGCTGTCGCCGTCTTGCGGCACGGTGGGCGGGGCGGACTGGAGCATCGTGTTGCAGGCATGCCCCACTGCCAGCAGGCGCCGGCACATCGCTTTTTCATAGGCCCCTTCCACCGCCAGGTCGCTGAAGGCGCCGTAGGCCAGGAATCCGTCGTAGCGCGTATTGACGGTGCCTGGCGATACAAACGCCTGCGTCGGCAGACCGGCGCAGCCGCCCGCCGCGCATCCCACCACAATGGCCAGGGTGAGCAGCAGCGCGCGTCGCGCGGCTCGGGATATGGACACAGCGGGCTCGCGACTCGGCTCATCGCGCAAGGCTAGCCGCAATGCCGCCGGTTCGCCAGCCGCTCGCCCGACTTGCGGGCCGATCACAGCGCCGCGACGTTCGACTCCGGCAGCTGTGCGGCGAGCTGTTCCAACTGTTTTCGGCCGACGATATCGCGGGCGCTCTGGGCCACCTCGATCAGGCATGAGCGCAGAAGCGCTCGCGGATTTCCGCCAGGTATTCGTCCTGCTGGGCGACCCGCTCGGCCACGAAGGTACTGTCCTGTCGGCCGGCCAGAGCCGGTTCACGAACAGCTCGCCAACCGGAATGCCGGCCTCCTCCAGTTGCGCGATCAGGCGTACCGTCTCTTCGATCGGCAGGCGCTCGGCGAGCAGCACCGGATGAAACAGGGCTTCGCGGTGCAGACGCTGGCGTGCCCGGCGAATCGGTCGGCCGCTGGCGCAGACGCGACAGCACGCGGTCCTCACGATCGGGCTCGGATACGCCGGCCATCGTCCGCCACATGCCTTGCAGCTGTTCACCTTGGCTCGCTGCCCGGCCAGACCTTCGACCCAGGCACCGAGCATCGACGGCAGGGTAAGCAGGCGCAGCGTATGCCCGCTCGGCGCAGTATCGAAGACGACGCGATCATATTCGCCGGGCGCCAGGTCATGAGTCGGTGAAGCGGTCGAACAACGCCGATTCGGCGGTGCCCGGGGCCTGCACCGCGAGCTTGAGATGACGATCGAGTGCGGGCAGCACCGCCTTCGATACCGCCTCCGCGCGTCTTCGCGGATCCCTCGACATAGGCCAGCGTCGGACGTCGGGATCGATCTCCATCGCCCACAGGTTGTCGCCGGCGGCTGTGGGCTCGGTCAGCCGGGTCTCCAGCAGATCCGATACCGAATGCGCCGGATCGGTGGACACCAGCAGAACCCGATCGCCGGCCGCCGCCAGACGCAGGGCATTGGCGGCCGCCAGCGTCGTCTTGCCGACACCGCCCTTGCCGCCGAACAGGAAGAACCGTGTGCCGGCGTTCATGCGTGAGCGTGATCGTGCGCCATCAGCTCAGCAGCACACTCCGGCTTCCGGAAACGTGTCCATACCCATGCGCTGATGCCAGCGGTGGAAGGCCTCGATCAGGTCCGGATACAGCTCGAGCGCGAAATAGTCGGCCGGGCCCGGGATGCCGAGCGCCTCGAGAAACAGCAGGGCCACCAGCACGTCCTCTTCCGAGCGCGCCTCACGGGCGATGCCGGCGCGCCAGGGCGCCACGAAAGTTCGTCGTGGTAATCGTGATACGATGCCACCAGCTTTTGTCCGCTGTCATGCAGGCCTCCCTGAGATGTGGGGATGTGGAAACGCGCCGCATACGCGGGGTCAGGCGCCGAAACACATCGTCAACGCGTCCAGAACGGCGCCGACAGACTGTTTCCGGGTCCGGCAGCGCGCCCGAAAACAGCGTCTCGCCGTCGAGCACGACGGCCGCCGGCGAGCCGGCGCGCGCCAGGCTTTTCAACGTGGCGCCAAGCCGCGCCCGTGCGCGGCGCGCGGCGCGCCAGACGGTAGGGTACAGCCAGACGAAATTGCGCGGATCCGCCACGTCGATCGAGCCCGGGCGCGGAGTCGCGCAGCGCCCGTAGATCTCGCCGATCTGTCTCCATCACCGCCGGCTGTGGCCAAAATCGGCCGCCCTGCCGAGAACGCTATGGCCTCGCCCAGCCGCCCACAGCAGCCCGAACCGCTGTGCTGGGCATCCTGCTCGCGAACGAGGATCAGCCGATGACCGGCGCCGAGGCTCATGACCTCGGTCACCGACTCGGCGCTCGCCGCGCTGACGGTTGAACGCCGTGATCGCCTCGACGATCAGCCAGGCCGCGAGCACGAAGATCGCCGCATCCATGATCAACAGCATCCAGCTGCCCTCCCGCAGGAACGACACCAGATTGAGCACCAGCGCCCAGCTGGTCATGAACAGCAGGAACGTCAGCGGCACGATGGCCGCCAGCGGATTGCGGTTGCGCGACATCACCCACACGCTGATCACCGACAGGGCCAGCCCGGCGGTAAGCTGGTTGGTGGTGCCGAACAGCGTCCACAGCTGGCCGAAGGCAAAGCCCTTGCCGCCCGCGCCGTCGCCGCCCGGCACCAGCGCCAGCGCCAGCGGAATCAGCACCGCCAGCGTGGTCAGCATGTTGATCCGGCCGACCAGCCCATTAAAACCGGCCAGTTCGGCGATCTCCTCCAGGATGTAGCGCTGCAGACGCACGCCCGTATCCATGGTGGTACCGGCAAAGGTCACGACCACGACCACGGCGAACGACGCGCCGAGTTCGGCTCGATGCCGAGATTGGACAGAAAATGCCCGACGCCGGTGACGAAATGGCCAAGCGCCCCGCCGGAGGCCGCGCCGTAGCTCGAATAGGCCGAGTTCCAGTCGGCCGCCGAACCCAGCCCGGCCGTACAGGCCAGAATCGCCGCCAGCGCCAGCGCCCCCTCGCCCAGCGCCCCGCAGTAGCCGATGTAGCGGGCGTCCGTTTCCTTGTCGATCTGCTTCGACGTGGTACCGGAGGCCACCAGGCTGTGGAAGCCGGAGATCGCGCCGCAGGCGATGGTGATGAACAGATACGGGAACCATTGCTTGGTACCCGCCGCAACATGGTTCACCGCCGGCGCAGCGATCTGATCCCAGCCCACGATCACGCCGAGGAAAATCACCGCCAGCGCCACCAGTAGCTGCTGGCCGTTGATGTAGTCGCGGGGTTGCAGCAGCAGCCACACCGGCAGACGCGAGGCAAACCAGGTATAGGCAAAGATCAGGATGACCCAGGTCGTGCGTACCGACAGCCCGACCAGGTTGGCCAGCCCGTCGACATGAATCGGATACATCTGCCCGATCGGAATCGCGGCATACAGCAGGACCAGCCCGATGATCGACGGAATGAGCACCGCGCCCTTCATGCGATAGACCCATTGGCCGATGCACATGGCGATCGGGATCACGATGACGGCCGGGATCACCGAACCCGGATGGGCCTGGAACAGGATCGCCATGACCACGCCGAATACGGCATTCACCAGCGTCAGCAGGAAGAAGATGATCAGCAGAAACAGCGTGCTGGCCCGCGCACTGATCACCTTGCCAGAGAGCGTGCCGATATTCTGGCCGCGATTGCGGGCCGAGGTCACGATCGCGCCGAAGTCATGCACGCCGGCGCCGAAGATCGTGCCGAGAATCACCCAGGCGATCGCCGGCAACCAGCCCCAGTAGACCGCGATCGCGGGCCCGACGATCGGCGCCGCACCGGCTACCGCCGTGAAGTGATGGCCCAGCAGGATGTGCTTGTTGGTGGGCACGAAGTCGACGCCGTCCGACAGCTCGTGTGCGGGCGTCTTGAAGTTCGGATCCAGCGCATACACGCGCTCGGCCAGATACCGCGAATAGAAACGGTAGCCCAGATAGAAGGCCCCGAGCGTGATCACGATCAAATAGAAAGCCGGCATCGGGCTCCCCGACGGCCGAAAGATGGATAAAAAAGGATACAATCACGCGGAGTAGACGATTGCACCCGCGCGCGCAATACTAGACCTAATGTCGAAGCCGCGCCGTTTCTCAGTACGCCGCAGACCGAGCAGCTGGGGTTGGCGGGCAACGACAGCGTGCGCCAGCGCTGGGTCCGGGCGTCCAGCGAAAACAGCTTGCCGCAAGCGTATCGGTCATCCCGACGATCAGCTTGATCGCCTCCAGCGCCTGCAGCGTGCCGACCAGGCCGGGCACCGCGCCGATCACCCCGGCCTCGGCGCAGGTCGGGCGCCGAACCGGCCGGCGGCGCCTCGGCGAACAGGCAGCGATAACAGGGCCGGCCGCCGGCCGGAAACACGCCCGACCTGGCCGGTGAAACGCTCGACCGCGCCGTAGACCAGCGCCGATATTCGCCGCCACGCAGGCATCGTTGATCGCATAGCGGGCCGTGAAATTGTCCGAGCCATCGATCACCAGATCATAGCCGGCCACCAGTTCGTGCGCGTTATCGGCCGATACGCGGGCCTCGATCGGCACGATCTCGATCGCCGGATTGAGCGCGGTCAGCGTGGCGTGCGCCGAGCGCACCTTGGCCTGACCGACGCTGGCATCGCGGTGCAGGATCTGGCGATGCAGATTGGAGCGATCGACCGTATCGTGATCGACGATCGCCAGATGCCCCACCCCGGCCGCGGCCAGATACAAGGCCGCCGGGCTGCCGAGCCCGCCGGCCCCGATCACCAGCACGCGCGCATCGCGCAGCCTGCGTCTGCCCGGCCTCGCCGACCTCGGGCAGCGTGAGCTGGCGGGCATAGCGCGCGCGATCGCCGGCATCGAGCATGGCCGGCGTCTCGAACGCCAGCCCGGCATCCTTCCAGGCATCGAAGCCGCCGGCCACCGAGCGCACGTCGGTATAGCCGAGCTGGCGCAGCTGATCGGCGGCCAGCAGCGAACGCGAGCCCGAGGCACACATCAACAGAATCGTATCGTCGGCAGCCGCGCCTTCGGCTTCCAGCCGCATTTCCAGAAAACCGCGGCCGAGCGGCCTGGCGCCCACCGGCGTGCCCTGGGCGATCTCGTCCGCCTCACGGATATCGACCAGCCAGGCGCCGTCCGCACGCAGGCGGATCGGCCTCGACCGGCTCGATCGGCGGGATGGATTCGCGCAGTACGGCGAGTCGTTCGCGAATGGTGGGCTCATGAGCCGCTCCGGTGGATTCGTCGTCCGTGCTCGCTTCGATCGCATCGAGCCGGTCCAGCGCGGCATCGGCCTCGCTGTCCATCGCGCGGCCGCCCGGTCGGCGCCAAGCTGGCCGGCCTCGCGCCAGGCCTTGGGCGCCTGTTTCGAGGTATTCGCGCCCATCGCCCGCAGCATCTCCGCCTGGCGCACGAGATTGCCGCGGCCGTCGGTGAGCTTGTTGCGCGCATCGGCGAACGACTTGTTCACCGTCTCCAGATTGCGCGAGACCTTGTCCAGATCGCCGATGAAACCGACGAACTTGTCGTACAGCGTGCCCGCGCGGTCGGCGATCGCCTCGGCGTTCTTTTCCTGTTTGTCCAGCCGCCAGAGATTCTCCACCGCGCGCAGCATGGGCATGAGCGTGGTCGGCGACACCAGCGCGATATTGGCATCGAGCGCTTCGCGCTGCAGCCCGAAATCGCCGCGCAGCGCCTCGACATAGGCCGCCTCCGAGGGCATGAACATGAACACGTAATCCAGCGTGCGGATCGCGTCGATGCCCTGATAGTTCTTTTCCGACAGCTGCTTGAGATGGCGCCGCACCGAGGCGATATGTTCGGCCAGCGCTGTTCGGCGGGCATCCTCGTCCTCGGCTTCCTGCACCCGCAGATAGGCCGTCAGCGAGACCTTGGAGTCGATCACCAGCGAGCGCGATTCCGGCAGATGCACCACCGCATCCGGCAGTTGGCGCCGGCCCTCTTCGGTGGTGCTGTGGAACTGGGTCTCGTACTGCGTGCCTTTTTCCAGCCCCGAGCGCTCCAGCACGGTCTCCAGAATCATCTCGCCCCAGTTGCCCTGGGTCTTGGACTCGCCGCGCAGGGCCTTGGTCAGATTGGTCGCATCCTCGGCAATCGCCTTGTTGGATTCCTCCAGCATTCGGATCTGCTGCGCGAGCGCGGAACGCTGCCGGTTCTCGACGTCGTAGGCTTCCTTCACCTGTTTCTCGAAGCGACCGATGTGCTCGCGCAGCGGATTGATCAACGGCTCCAGGCTGGCCTTGCTGGATTCGTTGAAGGCCCTGGCCTTCTCGTCGAGGATCTCCTGCGACAGCGTCTTGAACTGATGCGCCATCTGCTCGCGCGCTTGGGTGAGCGTGGCCAGCTTGTCCTCGGCATGGCGCTGCTCGGCCTCGATCCGTTCGACGAGACGCGCATTCTCGCTGCGCGCGTTCGCCAGTTCGGCATGCGCTTTTTCCAGCGATTCGCCACGGGCCGTGTAATCGCGCTCGAGCGCTTCGAGCTTCGAGGCCAGCCCGGCCCGACTTGCACGCGCGGCGAGCATCGCCAGAAGTCCCCCGAGCGCGGCGCCGATCAGAAAAACAATCGCCAGCGCGATCCACACGCCATCGGTCATCTCGTTCTCGCGATTCTCAACATGGGCTAATCGACCGAGTCTAAACCGCCGGTCGCGGTGTCGCGATGCCGCCGACTATGGCTCGCCTCAGCCTGCGAAAAACGTTTCGCGGATGACGAGCGAAAAAAGTCATGCATCAAGTTCCCCATCCGTCTTCGATCTGGGTATATCTGCGTTCATCTGCGGATAAAAATACCGTTGCCGCACCGGAGAGTGCGGCGTCGGCGAGGCGCGTACAATAACGCTCGATTTATTCCCGGCCTGCTATATTTCCATGCTGCTGCAACTCCGCGAACTGTCGCTGTCCTACGGCGTCGAAGTCCTGCTCGATCGCGCCGAACTGTCCATCGCCGCCGGCGAGCGTGTCGCGCTGGTCGGGCGCAACGGCACCGGCAAGTCCACGTTGATGCGCATCGTCGCCGGCGAACTCGAGCCGGATCAGGTCAAGCGCGAGACCAAGCCGGGCCTGAAGATTTCGCGGCTGGAACAGGAAGTACCGGCCGCCACCCACGGCAGCGTCTATGAAGTGACCGCCGCCGGGCTCGGCGCGGCCGGCGAAGCGGTCGCCCGCTTCCATGATCTG
Source organism: uncultured Gammaproteobacteria bacterium (assembly GCA_963835375.1). Taxonomy (GTDB): domain Bacteria; phylum Pseudomonadota; class Gammaproteobacteria; order Nevskiales; family Salinisphaeraceae; genus Salinisphaera. The sequence goes on along the minus strand of CAWIGB010000012.1, from coordinate 224,748 downwards.
GCCGCGCGCCTGTCGGCCGGCGAAGACGTGATGGACGCGTTCTCCAAAGCCCAGTCCGACGTCGAAGCCCACGACGGCTGGACGCTGGCGCAACAGGTCGAGGCCACCCTGAGCCGCTTGAAGCTCGATCCGGATGCCGATTTCACCGCCCTGTCCGGCGGCCAGAAACGCCGCGTGCTACTGGCCCGCGCGCTGGTCTCCGAGCCCGACCTGTTGCTGCTCGACGAGCCGACCAACCATCTCGACATCGCCGCCATCGCACAGCTCGAAGAGATCCTGATGTCGTGGTCCGGCGCGCTGCTGTTCATCACCCATGACCGCGCCTTCCTGCGCAACCTGGCCACCCGGATCATCGATCTCGACCGCGGCCGGCTCACTTCCTGGCCCGGCGATTACGACAAGTTTCTCGAGAACAAGGACAAGGCGCTGGCGGACGAAGACAAGGCCAACGCCGAGTTCGACAAGCGTCTGGCCCAGGAGGAAAGCTGGATTCGCCAGGGCATCAAGGCCCGACGCACCCGCAACGAGGGCCGCGTACGGGCACTGAAGGCGATGCGCGCCGAACGCGCACAACGGCGCGAGCGCACCGGGACCGCCAACATCGTGACCCAGGACGCCGCCCGTTCCGGCAAGAACGTGATCGTGGCGGAAAAAGTGGCCTATGCCTGGGGCGACAAGCCGATCGTGACTCACCTCACCACCACCATCCAGCGCGGCGACAAAGTCGGTATCATCGGGCCCAACGGCGCGGGCAAGACCACGCTCATCCGCCTGTTGCTGGGCCAGCTCGAACCCGATTCCGGCACCATCAAGCTGGGTACCAATCTCGATATCGCCCACTTCGATCAACACCGGGCCGCCCTGGACGACAACATCAGCGTGCTCGACAACGTTGCCGGCGGACGTTCGTCGGTGACCATCAACGGCCAGGATCGCCACGTCATGAGCTATCTCGGCGATTTCCTGTTCTCGCCCAAGCGCGCACGCAGCCCCACGCACGTCCTGTCCGGCGGCGAGCGCAACCGGCTGCTGCTGGCCAAGCTGTTCACGCGGCCGGCCAATCTGCTGGTGATGGACGAGCCGACCAACGATCTCGACGTGGAAACGCTCGAGCTGCTCGAGGAGCGTCTGACCAACTTCGACGGCACGCTGCTGCTGGTCTCGCATGATCGCGATTTTCTCGACAACGTGGTGACCAGCTCGCTGGTCATGGAGGGCGACGGCCGGGTCGGCGACTACGTCGGCGGCTATTCCGATTATCTGCGCCAGCGTCCGGCCGAGCCGACGCCGAACGCGACGCCGAACAAACCGGCTGCTGCGCCTCGCGGCCAAGCCCAGGACCGAATCCGCGCTGTCGACCGCCGAGCGCAAGGAGCTGCGCGATCTGCCCAAGCGCATCGAGAAACTCGAAGCCGAGCTGGCAGCCAGCGAAGCGAAGTTCGGCGCGCCCGGCTTCTATGATCGGGATCCAGCCGAGATCAAGAAGGCCACCGAGGCCCATGCCGCGATCGAGGCGCGTCTGGAGGCTGCGTTCGAACGCTGGGAGGCGCTCGAAGGCCAAGACTGACCGCGACAGCTGGTAAGGTGACGCGGTCAACGCATCAAGGATCGACCATGACCACTGCCCTGATTGCTCTCGATTTCATCAACGATATCGTGCACCCGGACAGCCCCATGGCGGGCGCCGCCGCGCAGGTCGCCGAGCGCGGCGTGATCGAACATGCCAACACCGCCCTGGCCCATGCCCGCGCCAACGACTGGTTCGTGGTGCTGGTCAAGGTCGGGTTCGGCCCGGGCTATGCCGAATGCCCGAAGCATTCGCCGCTGTTCGGCGCGGCCAAGGAAAACGGCGTGCTGCAGCTCGGCACCTGGGGCACGGAATTCCACGAAGCGCTGGATGCCACCCCGGCCAACCCCGAGCGCGAGTTCGTGGTGGAGAAACCGCGCGTGAACGCCTTCTATGCCACGCCGCTGGAAGCCGCTGCTGCGCGCCAACGCCATCGATACGCTGTATCTATGCGGCGTGTCGACCAGCTGGGCCGTGCAGTCGGCCGCCCGCGACGGACACGATCGTGACTATCGCATTCGCGTGATCGAGGACGCCTGCGCGACCGACGACATCGAGGATCACAAGGCCTCCATTCGCCAGCTTTCCCGTATCAGCGAAATCGTGACTTCCGCCGGTCTGCCGGCCGGCTGACCGATAGCCGGCTTGCCGGGCGGGATCGCTCAGCGCGCTACCGGTTGCGAGGCACCGATACCGTAGCGCCCGCGCTCGGGCCGCGCTGCCAGAGGCGGCGGGCGCGGCGGCACGGCAGGCAAAGCCGTCGCAAACGCCGCGGATCATCATCGCTCGTCTACGCCGGGGCCGATGCCGCGCTGATCCGGCTCCATATCCACACGCAACCGTCGCGCATCAGCCTGCGTAGAGTGGCGTCGCCACCCCAGCCAATACCGCCATGCCCGAAGGACCGGAAATACGCCGGATGGTCGACGACATCGCCGGCGCGATCGTCACGCGCGACGCGAAAAAAGTGTTCTTCGCCTTCGATCGTTTCAAGGGCTACGAGTCGGCGCTGGCCGGGCGCCGTGTGACAGCGGTTTCGGCACGCGGCAAGGCCGTACTCGTGTTCTTCGCTGCGCGTGGCGACGACGGGCCATGGTGCGTCTACAGCCACAACCAGCTGTACGGCAAGTGGCGCATCACGCCCGCCGACCGCGAGCCGGAGACGAAGCGCCAGCTGCGTTTCGCTGTATTCACCCGGGATCAGGCCGCCCGGCTCTACAGCGCCTCGGACATACGACTCGTGCGGCCCGACGCGCTCGACGACGTGCCCTATCTGGCTCATCTCGGCCCGGACCCGCTCAACGAAGACATTGCGGCCGGCGATCTCATCGACCGTTTGAACGACACGCGTTTTGCCGGGCGAGCGCTGGGTGGTCTATTGCTGGATCAGCGTTTCATCGCCGGCATCGGCAATTATCTGCGCTCCGAAATCCTGTTCGAGGCAGGCATCGCACCGAAAACCCGGCCGAAGAATCTCGACGACGACGCGAAGCAGCGCCTGGTCGAGGCCATCGTTCGCCTGATCCGGCGCGCCTACGAGACGAAAGGCATCACCAATCCGCCCGATCGGGCGCAGCGTCTGAAGGACGAAGGCCTCTCCTTCGGCAAGCGCCGCCATATGGTGTTCGGCCGCGCGGGCCGCAGCTGCTACGACTGCAACAGCGAGATCATCAAGACCACCGTGGCCAGTCGCCGGCTCTATTATTGTCCGCGCTGCCAGCCAACGGATTGAACGGGCTGGCTCAGGCGACCAGGCCGTAGATCAACCAGGCCCCGACCGCGGCGGGTATCAATCCGATCACCACCCACAACCCGTCGCGGCCGGCCAGACCGAGGCTGGTCAGCGCGATGCCGCCGCCCGGCGCCGCTGCCGCGAACGGCAGGATCTCGAGCGGCGGCATGCACAGGGCCAGGGCAACGAACAACAGCCCCACCACCCGCGAAGCAGCGCCTTCGACCAACCACTGGAGACGGGGTTTGACGAGGCGGTCGATCCGGCGAGTCCAGGGGCGCACGCGTTCGGCCACCCGGATATAGCGGGTCCGGCTGATCGACATGCCCCGCAGTTTCTTCGGCAGCCACGGGAAGCGCTTGCCGAATACGAGCTGGACCGAAACCAGGGCGATCGAGACTCCGCAGATCGTGGGTACGCCCGGCACGGCGCCGGTCGGCAGAATCGCGATCAGCGACAGGACCAACGTCAGCGGCGCATAGCCGCGCTCGCCGATCGTCGCCAGCACTTCGCCGAGCGTGAGTTGTTCACTGTCGCCGCTGGATTCGAGGGTCTCCAGCAACGTCGTGAGGGTGATGCCGCGTTCCACCGCTTCCGCCATACCGAAACAAGCCGCGCAAGTTATCACGCCAGAAGATGCTTGAATGGCGGCTGAGCTTGTGAGCCCGGATAACGAGGATTATTGTAAGGCGCACACATATTCCAAACCCCCTCTCCATGGAATTCAAGCAACTGGGCTCGACCGGTACGCGTGTTTCGCCGCTGTGCCTCGGCACGATGACCTACGGCACGCCGGAATGGCGTGAATGGGTGCTCGATGAACAGGCCAGCCGCCCGTTCATCAAGAAAGCGCTCGATGCCGGCATCAATTTCTTCGATACCGCCGACATGTACTCGAAGGGCGAATCCGAGAAGGTCGTGGGCAAGGCCCTGCTGGACTACGCGGCCCGCGAGGATTTCGTGCTGGCGTCGAAGGTCTACAACCCGATGGGCGACGGCCCGAACAACCGCGGCCTGTCGCGCAAGCACATCATGCACGCGATCGACGCGTCGTTGACGCGGCTCGGCACCGATCATGTCGATCTCTACCAGATCCATCGCTTCGACTACGACACGCCGGTCGAGGAATTCATGGAAGCGCTGCACGATGTGGTCAAGGCCGGCAAGGCCCGCTACATCGGCGCCTCGTCGATGTATGCCTGGCAGTTCGCCAAGTGCCAGGAAATCGCCCGGGCCAACGGCTGGACCGAGTTCGTGACCATGCAGCCGATGTACAATCTCGTCTATCGCGAGGAAGAACGCGAGATGCTGCCGCTATGCGCCGATCAGGGCGTGGGCGTGATCCCGTGGAGCCCGCTGGCGCGTGGCGTGCTGGCCGGCAAGAAACAGGGCTCGGGCGGCGAATCCAAGCGGTCGCAGACCGACGACATGACGCAGAAATGGGGCCTGGGCGCCACCGAATCCGACGATGCCATCGTCGACGCCGTGCGCGAGGTCGCCGAGGCCCGGGGCGTGTCGATGGCGCAGGTGGCACTCGCCTGGGTGGCCGCGCATCCGCAGGTGACCGCGCCGATCGTCGGGGCCAGCAAGCCACACCATCTCGACGATGCGATCGCGGCGATGGACCTTACGCTCAGCGAGGACGAAAAGACGAAACTCGAAGCGCCCTACGTGCCGCACCAGATCGCCGGTCACGAATAAGCCACCGGATACGCGTTGATGCAAAAGCCGCCTCCGGGCGGCTTTTGCGTGCGTGTCGCCACCCCGGCCGCCAATGGCCTGCGGGCGATTCCCTGAGTCGGCCTACCCGCTGGTCGCGGCCTCGACCTTGTCGAGCAGACTTTGCGTGGGGAAACCATCGGCGGTCAGCCCGCGGTCGTTCTGGAACGCGCGGACGCCGGCGCGTGTATTCGGGCCGACAATGCCGTCGGGCGTGCCGCTGCCATAGCCGAGCGTATTCAGGTCGCGCTGAAGCGTGAGCACCTGATCATGCGACAAGCTCGCTTCGTCGCGCGGCCAGGATTGCTGTACGCCCGGCTCGCCCCGGATCTGGTCGGACAACAGGCCCACCGCCAGCGCATAGCTGGTCGCGTTGTTGTAGCGCAGGATCACCCGGAAATTCGGCCCCACCATGAAGGCCGGGCCCGACGCGCCGGCCGGCGCGATGATCGCCGCCGAATCGAATTGAGGCAGACCTCTTGAATCGACCGGGCGTATGCCCTCGGCGCGCCAGGCCGCGGTCGATTGATGCGTATCGCCAGCCGCCTGTGCATAGTCGAAGTTCGCGCGGCAGTTCCACCTCGCGGCCCCAGGGCTGCCCCGTCTGCCAGCCGTTCTTGGCCAGATAGTTGGCGGTGGAGGCCATGGTATCGGGAATCGAACCCCAGATATCGCGCCGGCCGTCGCCGTCGGCATCCACTGCGTACGACAGGAAACTGGTCGGCAGAAACTGGGTATTGCCCATCGCACCGGCCCAGGAGCCCTGCATGTTCGAGCGGCTGATATCGCCATCGGCCAGAATCTTGAGCGCGGCGTAGAGCTGGTGCTCGGCGAATGACTCACGCCGGCCGTCGTAACCCAGCGTCGCCAGCGCATCGATCGTCTCGTAGTGGCCGAAATTCGAGCCGTAGTTGCTTTCCATGCCCCAGATCGCGACGATCACCGCCCCCGGCACGCCGTAGCGGGCCGCGACCCGGTCCGCGGTGTGCTGATCGGTCGCCAGTTTCTCGCGGCCGTGGGTGATACGCGTGGCAGAGACCGCCGTATCCAGATAATCCCAGATCGCGCTGATTGAACTCCGGCTGGCGGTTGTCGAGTTCGATCACGTGCGGCAGGAACTCGGCATCGGCGAAGGCCGTGTTCAGGGTCGCGCTGGAGATGCCCTTGGCTTTCGCACGCTGCTCGAAACCAGCCACCCAGCGTGCAAAACCGGCCGCATCACGTCCGTTGACGCTGGCCGGCGTGCTCTCACCCGCACCGTGCTCATTCGAGCCATTCGTTGATTGGGGTTGTGTTTGCCGGGCTGTCGTTGTCGTCGGCTGTTTCGTCGCCCCCGCACCGGCCGTCGGCGTATCGGCGGGGGCATGGGTAGCGCAGCCGGCCAGAACCACGATCAGTGGAACGGCGACGTGGGGAGCCAGTCGATACGTCATGTGGAAGGACGCGGTCGTGAATATGCGGCCTAGACTACCTGACCAGCGGCGTTGGCGGAGGCCCACGCCCATTGAAAATTATGCCCGCCGAGATGCCCGGTCACATCGACCACTTCGCCGATGAAATACAGACCGGGTACGTCACGCGCCGCCATGGTGGCCGAGGACAGCGCATCGGTGTCGACGCCGCCGATGGTGACTTCGGCGGTGCGATAGCCTTCGGTGCCGTCGGGCCGGAAGCGCCAGTCCGCAAGCCGGGCAGCGAGCGCGGTCAGCTCATCGTCGGCCAGGGATTTCAGCCGGGCATCGCCCAGCCGCGCCGCGCCGACATCGCGGCACAGACAGGCCGCAAGCCGTTTCGGCAGACGTTCGGCCAGCACGGTCGACAGGCGCGCATTCGGTCGCGCCTCGCGCCGCTCGGCCAGCCAGTCGCCGATATCGACACCGGGCAGGAAATCCACCCCGACCGCATCACCCGTCTGCCAATAGGAGGAAACCTGCAGCATGGCCGGCCCGCTCAGCCCGCGGTGGGTGAACAGCATCCCGGCATCGAAGCTCGCGTCGTTGCAGTGCGCCTCGACCTCGAGGCCCAGACCGGACAACTCGGCGAAGGGTTTGCGCTCGTGCCCTGCCAGGGTGAACGGCACCAGCGCCGGGCGCGGTTCGCGTACCGCCAGACCGAACCGCCGCGCCAGATCGAAGCCGAAACCCGAGGCCCCCATCTTCGGAATCGACAGCCCTCCGGTGGCAACCACGACAGTGGCACCAGTCCACACTCCGGCCGCGGTATCGACCCGGAACGACCCGTCTTGCGCGCGCGCGACGTCTCGGATATCGACTTCCGTGTGCACGGTCACGCCCACGCGCTCGCATTCGTCCAGCAGTAGTCGGACGATCTGCTTGGAGGAAGCATCGCAGAACAGCTGACCGCGTTCCTTCTCGTGATAGGCGATGCCGTGGGCCTCCACGAGCGCGATGAAATCCGCCGGGGTATAGCGCGCGAGAGCCGACTTGCAGTAGTGCGGGTTGGCCGACAGGAAATTCGCCGGACCGCTGTAGAGATTGGTGAAATTACAGCGCCCGCCGCCGGACATCAGGATCTTCTTCCCGACGCGCCGCGTCTTTTCCAGCACCTGCACACGTCGCCCGCGCGCGCCGGCCACCGCGGCACACATCAGCCCCGCCGCGCCGCCGCCGAGCACGATCACATCCGTCTCGATTGTCTGGGTCATGGCTATCGCAAGTCGGCCAGCGGGAATTGTCGCATACGACGTTTTGGTACCTTGGCGCCCTCTTTCTAAAAATATATTTTTTCCAAATCGCGTATCCGGGCGGGTCGAACCACCGCCGGACAATGGCCGGTGCGGGGCGCCTCCCCTCCGGCCGACGCATTCGATCAACGGTGGCGCGTCATCGGCCGCCGTCGAGACCGCAATACATGCCGGAGGAGCGAGAACCTGCCATGGCCAAGATCCTACGCCTGCCGTTGATCCTGCTCGTCACATCCGCGCTCGGCGCCTGCGGCTTGATCTACAAGCCGACCGGGAGCGTGCTCAATCACCTGGCACAGGATGAAGTCGTCCCGCATGTCTATGCCAGCAACGATCTCGATATGTCGGCCTGTGGCACCGGCCTGGGCCAGACCCAGCTGCTGGGTGCCTTCGGCCGCGTGATGCATTCGCCGACTCGGGTTCTGCTGAACACGCATACCCTGGCCGGGCTGTGCTCGGAAGCCGCCGCCCAGAAAGCGCAGCTGCACTTCGATCGCGCTCTGCACGCCGGGGATACCACCGAGGCCCGCGATGCGCGTATCCACGCACAACGGCTTTATCAACGTACCGCCGAGCGGCGTCTCAAGGTCTACCACGATACCGTCGATGCCTTCGGCAAGATCGGCAACGGCAAGTGCCCGAAGCTCGGCAGCGATACCGAGCAAATGGAATACCTGACCGGTTTGCTCACCTCGGTGCAGGCGGTGCTGTCGGACATCCGCGCGGGCAGCAGCGTGGGCGTGCCGCAGGACATCGCGGCAAGAGCCGGGCGCGCCACCCACTGTCTGGACAATGACAAATGGTGGGGGGTGCCCAATGCACTGCAGGCCGTCGTCTGGCTGAGCGTTCCGGGCACCGCCCCGGACGGCGCACAGCCGTGGCAACAGCTCAAAACCGCCGCCGATCTCGGCGCTTCCAAGGGCATGCCGATGGCGGCAATGCTCTACGCGGAGGCCGGTTACGGCCAATCCGACCCGGATCGCGAGCAGGCAGGCATCCGTCAGGTCGCCAAGATCTACAACGCCGGCAACGAGCCGAAGAACTACCGGATCTTTTCCGAAGTGGCCTACCACGAGGCGATGTTCCTCTCGGACGAAATCTGGAGCCAGCAGACCGGAAAGCGCACACCGTTCCTCGGCCTCGGCAGTTTCCCCGGCGACAAGAACAAGAAGAAGAATGACTCGTCCGATGTGGACGTGGACGATCTGCTGAACTGATGGCCGAACCAAGCACGAACGGCGAATCGGCGATGTCCGACCCCCATGCCGGCGACCACCCCACCCGCTATAGCAGCCTGCGCAGCTGGTTGGTCACCCTGCCCGCCGCGGCCCTGTTGCTGCTGGCCATCGTGTTCGGCACCAGCGCCTTCGTCCACGGCCAGCTGCTGAGCCTGGGCGGACACATCTGGCGGGACTACAACGTACTGCGCGTCGACATGTCCAAGCCCGACTGCGACCCGAACCCGGACATCGCGGCACGGATCAAGAAGGCGCAGCAGGCCAAGACCGGCAGCGACAGCCTGTTCAACGCCGGGCCGGCCGATCCCAAGGCCCTGCGACGATCGCTGATCGCCCAGCGTGCTCAATGTCGGCAGAGCTTTCAGAGGTATCGCTACAACCACCGGGTGACCGATACCGCCTCGCTGCGCGCCTTTCGCACGATGGAGCTCGGCGTAGGTCGGATCAACACCATCGGGCAGAACTGGCAGCCGTATATTCTGGTGCTGCTGATTCTTTTCGGTGGCTTCATCGCGCTGGCTCTGGCCGAACAGATCGCGCTACGACCGCCGGCCAGCCGACTGGATCATCGGATCTCGGCGGCCGCCCAGCTGGCCACCCATCTGGCCATGACAGTCAGCGCCCTGGCCTGGATAGGGCTCGACGGCGGCGGCGACCTGCTGCTCGATGCGGGTTGGGCCGGCGGATTCGCCGTGCTGGCGGGCGTGTCGGTCTGGCGGCTTCTGCGCGTGCCCGCAGACGCATCGAACGACCGGTCGATGTTCCGCGCCTTGCTCGCCGTGCCCCTGTACTGCTGGCTGGCGCTGGTCTCGATCGTCTATTTCTTCTGCGTCGAGCACTATCTGGCCGGGCCGGTGATCCAGCTGACCAAGATGATCCGCTTCGCCGATCTGTACACGAGCATCGGACTGTATGTGTGGGTGGGCATGATGCTCAAGCACACGCGCATCGCGGAGTTGATATTCGGTCTGTTCCGCTCCTGGGAGATGCGGCCCGAATTCGTGGTGATTATCGTCGTGCTCGCCTCGGCCTGGCCGACGGCCTACACCGGCGCCTCGGGCATCTTCGTGCTGGCGATCGGTGCCGTGATCTACCAGGAACTGCGCATCGCCGGCACCTACCGCCAGCTCGCCATCGCCTCGACCGCCATGTCGGGCAGCATGGGCGTGGTGCTCAACCCCTGCCTGATGGTTGTCATCATCGCCGCCCTGAACCGGCAGGTGACCACCGACCAGCTGTACGGCTGGGGCATCTACGTGTTCGCACTCAGCTCGCTGCTGTTCTGCGGTTTCATCTATCTCACCCGCAAATCGCGGCCGTATCTCGCCACCCCGGACGCCGCCCTGCCGCAGACGCTGCGGGCCATCGTGCCGCTGGTGCCCTATCTTCTGATCGGCGCTGCGGTGGTACTGATCTACTCGCGCCTGCTCGGACAGAGTTTCAACGAATTCTCGGCGCCCGTGATTCTGCCGCTGATGCTGATCGCGCTGCTGGCCTACGACCGCTGGCGCGCCCGTCGTCTGCACGCGGACGGCGCTGGAGCGTGCCGATCGCGGCGAGGCTGCGGTTCCGAGCTACGAACCGGCCGGCTTCGCCAATGCCCTGCGGGCAGCGACGGCCGAAACCTCAACGTTGATCGGCGCCCTGCTGATGCTGATGACGCTATCGATCGTATTCGGCGGCGTCATGGAGCGATCGGGCGTGATGGCTCTGTTCCCGGCCGATCTCGGCAACCTATGGGAGGCCACCGCGATTCTGGTCCTCATGCTCGTGATCATCGGCATGATCATGGACCCCTACGGCGCGATCATCCTGGTGAGCGCCACGATCGCACCGATTGCCTACGACAACGGCATCAACCCGGTGCACTTCTGGATGATCGTGCTGGTGGCCTTCGAGTTGGGCTATCTCAGCCCGCCGGTCGCACTCAACCAGCTGCTCACCCGCCAGGTCGTGGGCGAGGCCGAATACGCGGCTGCGCAGGCCGAGGCGGCCGACGACCCGAGTTTCTGGCGCCGCCACGAATCGTTGCTGCTGCCGATGGCCGTGATGGCCTCGTCGCTGCTGATCGTCGCCTTCGCGCCGCTGGTCTTCAACGCCATGTTCTAAGCATCCGGGCACGACATCCAAGGAGGAGCAACCATGACCCACCATCCCCTCGTTCGTCGGCTGGCCGGCGTAGCACTCGGCGCTCTCGCGCTCGCCGCGGGCGCGCTGCAACCGGCCGCAGCCGCCGAGACCCGAACGTTGTGTATCTATGACCCCATCGGGGCGAACGGCTTCATCTATCAATCGTTTCAGGACTACATCGTGCAGGCTCGGGCCTGGGGCATCACGCTCAAACCCAAGGCCTACACCGACGAGGCCGTGGCCGCCAACGACTTCAAGGCCGGCAAGTGCGACATGGCGGCCATCACCGGCGTGCGCGACATTCATTTCGTGAAATTCGCCGGCAGCCTGGACATGGCCGGCGGCCTGCAGACCTACGATCAGGAAAAGACCGCGATCAAGGTCATGTCCAGCCCGAAGGCGGCCAAGTACATGCAGCAGGACGGCTACGAAGTGGCCGGCATCGTGCCCCTGGGCAAGGCGTTCCTGTTCGCGCGCAACCGCAACGACCTGGATTCGCTGAAAAAGCTTGCCGGTAAGAAGATCGCCGTAATGTCATACGACAAGCAGGCCTCGACACTGGCCAACGTGGCGGGAGCCTCACCGGTGGGCGCGTCGATCGCCTCGTTCGGCACGATGTTCAACAACGGCAGCGTCGACCTCGCCTATGCACCGTCGTTCGCCTACGATGCCCTCGAGCTGTACAAGGGCCTGGGCCACAACGGCGGCATCGCCGACTTCGTACTGGGCATGCTGTCCGGTCAGCTCGTGTTCCACAAGGACAGGTTTCCGTCTGACTTCGGGCAGAAGTCGCGCACCTGGGTATACAACCACATGTACGGCCCGACCATGCGCCGCGTGAAGCAGTCCGACGACAAGATCCCGGACAAGTACTGGGTGCATATATCCGGCGATCGAGACAAGAAGTATCGTCAGATGTTTCGCAAGACGCGCGAAAAGCTATGGGACGAAGGCTGGTACAGCCACAAGATGCAGCATCTTCTGAAAAAGATCCGCTGTTCCACCGACCCCGGCCTGGCCGAGTGCAGCCTGGATAGCGAAGGCGGCGCTGTTCACTGATCGAAACGCACAGGCCCGTCGCGTACGCGCGGCGGGCCTTTTTTGTGTGCGCAGGCCCGCCCGAACGCTTGTCGCGCCGTCCTCTCCACCTTCCGGCCGATTGCCTCACCGCGATCGGCACGGTACAAAGGGCGCGACAGGGAGAACGCATACGCTTCGAGTCGACAACGGCATGCGACGTGGTCGTCATAGTGTCCGACCCGCATTCACGGCCCGGTGGTCAAGAAACCGACAGAGCAATCACGAGCGCCGTGATCTGTGCGCCGGTGCCACCGCGTCGTCGAGACGGCGGGCCATGCCGTTCGGCCCGAGCCGAACGGTCTCTCACAGGGACAATTCGTTTTTTTTCGCGACGATCCACAGATAACGGCTCGTACCGGGCCAGCGCCAGCGCTCAGGGGGCCGTTTGGCACGGCCTCTGCGTGAAAATGCTTCGGCGGCGCAGACAGGCCCGGCGGAGCCGTGTCTGACCGTCGCAGCACCAGTTATCGCGCGCCCGACCGGGCGCGCCGGGGAGACAAATCGATGACGATTATCGATACGCTGGAACAGGCCGTGAATGCGGTGGTCGATCCAGTCAGCGGCTTCATCTGGAACTATATCCTGACCTATCTGCTGCTGGGCGCGGGGCTGGTGTTCACCATCGCCACCCGCGGCCTGCAGTTCCGGCTGCTGGCGCATATGGCGGCGCTGGTGTTCACCGAGAAAGGCAGCGGCAAGGGCGTGAGTTCCTTCCAGGCGCTCGCGACTTCGCTTGCGGCGCGCGTTGGCACCGGCAACCTGGCCGGCGTCGCCCTGGCGCTGTTCGCCGGCGGCCCGGGTGCCATCTTCTGGATGTGGATGACCGCGCTCGTGGGCATCGCCACCACGTTCATCGAATGCACACTCGGTCAGGTCTACAAGGTGCACCACGGCGACGGCATCTATCGAGGCGGGCCGGCCTATTACATCGAGCGCGCGCTCGGCCAGCGCTGGATGAGCATCCTGTTCGCCGTCTTTCTGATCATCGCCTACGGCTTTGCTTTCTGCGGCGCCCAGGCCAACACCATCGCGCAGGGCATGGAAGGCGGTTTCGGCATCCCGAACTGGGTGACCGCCATCGTGCTGGTGATCATCACCGCCATCGTCATCTACGGCGGCATCAAGTCGATCGCGCGCACGGCCGAGAAGATCGTGCCGGTCATGGCGGTCGGCTATTTCCTGGTCGCCGCCTATATCCTGCTCGTGAACTACGCGCAGGTGCCGGCCATGCTGGCATTGATCGTGAAATCGGCCTTCGGTTACGGCCCGGTGGCCGGGGGGGCAGCCGGCTACGCGGTGGCGGCCGCGCTCAAGAACGGTGTGCAACGCGGCCTGTTCTCGAACGAAGCGGGCATGGGCTCCACCCCGAACGCCGCCGCGACCGCCGAGGTCAAGCATCCAGCGGCCCAGGGGCTGGTGCAGGCCTTCGGTGTGGTCATCGATACGCTGATCATCTGCAGCTGCACGGCGGTCGTGATCCTGCTGTCCGGCGTCTACGATCACATCCTGCAGGCGCACGCCGCCGGCCAGTCGCTGGAAGGCATCAAGCTCACCCAGGATGCGATGCAGTATCATCTGGGCGCCTTCGGCGAATGGTTCATCGCGCTGGCGATCTTCTTCTTCGCCTATAGCTCGATCCTCGCGAACTTCGCCTACACTGAGATCAACGTCGATTACCTGTTCGGCGATCGCGGCGACGCCGCCATCACATGGCTGCGGCCGTTCCTGCTCGCGATGGTCTTCATCGGCTCGGTGGCCACGCTCAGCTTCGTCTGGCATTTCGCGGACTTCGCCATGGGGCTGATGGCCACGACCAACCTGGTCGCGATCCTGCTGCTGTTCCCGATCGCGCTGCGCGTGCTGCGCGACTACGAGAAACAGCGCCGCACCGGCACCGGCGATCCGGTCTTCAACAAGCGCGTGCTCAAGAAGCCGGAGCAGGTCGAACCCGGCATCTGGGACTGATCCACTCGGCATCCGCCGGCGCCGCTGTTGCGTAGCCGAAGACAGACGCTATGCATCACTCCGCCGACCGGCATCGCACCCGCGATGCCGGTCGGCGGACTTCAGGAGCCCGCCATGTCCCGTCTTCGTTTTCTGCTGCCGATCATTGCCCTGCTCTCGTTGTCGGCATGCAGCGTGATGCCCAGGCCGGGTTTCCCGCGCGAGCAACATGTCGATCTCAACCGTTTCATGGGCCCCTGGTATGTGATCGCGCATATCCCGCCGTCGAAGACCAAGAACGCCTACAACGAGATCGAGCGCTATTCGCGCGGCCAGGGCAACACGATCCACGTCAAGTTCACTTATCGCGATGGCGGCTTCGATGGCGAATCGCACACCATGACGCCCACCGGCACGGTGATCGACGGCACCGGCAACGCGGTCTGGGCCATGCGTTTCTACTATGTCCTGCGCCTGCAGTACGTGATCTCCTACGTCAGCCCGAACTACGACAGCACGATCATCGCGCGCGACAAGCGTGATTATGTCTGGATCATGGCGCGCACCCCGCACATCAGCGACAAGCGCTACCAGGCGCTGGTTCAGCGCGTGAAGAATCTGGGCTACGACACGAGCAAGTTGCGCAAGGTGCCCCAGCAGCCGTTGTCGCAGCGCAACGACCTGTGACGGGCGCGCCGCTGATGTGCCCGCCCAGTCGCGCCTCTTGAGTCAGCGCTTCGCGGATGCGCGCGATGTTCGCCGCGCGGAATGGCAACGGCTGATCGCGCTCACGCCTTACCTGCGGGCCCACACGCCGCGGGTGGCGCTGGCCATGGCTTTTCTGATGGCAGCCAAGGGCGCCTCGGTACTGCTGCCGATCGCGCTCAAGCATATCGTCGACGGCCTGGATCGCTCCGAGCACAGTGCGGCACTTGTGCTGCCGCTTGGCCTGTTGCTGGCCTACGGCGCGCTGCGTCTGGCCTCCACCCTGTTCGGCCAGATCCGCGACCTGGTGTTCGGCCGCGTCACCGAGCGCACGATGCATCAGGTCGCACTGGCCGTGTTCTCGCACCTGCATCGGCTGGATCTCGAATTCCATCTGTCGCGGCGCACCGGCGGGCTGTCGCGTGATATCGAGCGCGGCCTGGGCGGGATCCGTTTCCTGCTGCGGTTCATGCTGTTCAATATCCTGCCGACCGCGTTCGAAATCGGCCTGGTGGCCGCGATCCTGTTCTACTACTACTCGATCTGGTTCACCCTGATCGTACTCGTGAGCGTGGTGGCCTACGTGGCCGTCACCGCCGCGCTCACCGAGTGGCGCACCCGGCACGTGCGCGAATCCAATCGGCTGGATACCGCCGCCAATACGCGCGCCGTCGATACGCTGCTCAACTACGAGACGGTCAAATACTTCGGTAACGAGACCTTCGAGGCCGATCGCTACGATGCCGAACTCGGCCGCTGGGCCGATGCCATGGCGCGGGCGCGCCGGTCGCTCGGCGTGCTCAATACATTGCAGGCGCTTGTGATCGCACTCGCGGTCACCGCGATGATGATCCTGGCCGGCCGGCGCGTGGTGGCCGGCAGCATGACGCTCGGCGACCTCACCATGGTCAATGCCTACATGCTGCAACTGTTTCTGCCGTTGTCGGCACTCGGCTTCGTCTATCGCGAGCTGAAGAAGGCCATGGCCGATACCGCGCGCATGTTCGCGCTGACCGACATCGAGCCGCAGATTACCGAGGCGACGGATGCCCGCTCGCTGCGCACGAACCAGCCGGAGATCGTGTTCGACAATGTCCGCTTCGGCTATTCGAGCGAGCGCGAGATCCTGCGCGGCGTCGATCTCGTAGCCCGGCCCGGCGCGAAGGTCGCCGTGGTCGGCCACAGCGGTGCCGGCAAGTCGACGCTGGCGCGGCTGTTGTTTCGTTTCTACGACGTCGACGGCCGGCGCGATCCGTATCGACGGTACCGACATCCGCGAACTGACGCTCGAGAGCCTGCGCGGCGCGATCGGCGTCGTACCGCAGGACACGGTGCTGTTCAACGACACCATCGAATACAACATTGCCTACGGCGCGCCGGATCGCGCCGACAAACCCGCGATCGAGCGCGCCGCGCGCATGGCCCATCTCGACGATTTCATCGCGCGGCTGCCGGACGGCATGGACACGCTGGTCGGCGAGCGTGGCCTCAAGCTCTCCGGCGGCGAGAAACAACGCATCGCCATCGCCCGGGCCATTCTCAAGAACCCGGCGATCCTCGTCTTCGACGAAGCCACGTCATCGCTCGACAGCGAGGCCGAGCGCGCGATCACCAACGCGCTGGCCGAACTCGCCGCCGACCACACCACGCTGGTGATCGCCCATCGGCTGTCCACCGTGGTCGACGCCGACCGGATCGTGGTGCTCGACGCCGGCCGCGTGGTCGAACAGGGTCGTCATGCCGAACTGCTGGCCGCCGGCGGGCTCTATGCGCGCATGTGGCAGCTGCAACAGCACGACGAGCGCGAGGCGAGAGCGATCAGGACGCCGCGGTGTCAGCCGCCGACCGCTGACGAACCAGCAGGCTCACCGCCGAAATCAGCGACAACACAGCCACCACCGAAGCGAAGATCACGCCCGCCACGGTCAGATCGTAGACGCGCGCCATCAACCCCAGACCGACCACCGGTATGGAGATCGCCACATAGGCGACCACGAAGAAGGTCGATGCGACCTCCGCACGACGCTCGGCCGGACTGGCGGCCGTGATCTCGCCCATGCCGGCCCGGAACGAGGCGCCCTGACCGGCACCGGCGATGGCACCGGCGAAAATCATCAGAGTCAGCGACTGCGATTCAATGGCGGCGATCAGAAACCCCATACCGATAATGAGCCCGAGGCAACCCACCGGCAGACGCGCCGGCCTCGGCAGACGGGACTGAAACGTCTGGCCGATCGTCGACCCGATGAACAGCATGAAAACCACGCTGCCGGTCAGCGCGTGATTGCTGTAGCCCAACACCTTGCCGACAAACGCGGGCGCAACCGCCGTGAACAGGCCCATTACGGCAAAGCCGGCAAACCCGGCGATCGCCGCAGGAATGAACACACCGCGAACCGCAGGCGGTACGGCCGGCTTGCGAATCGTCAGCCGGGGGCGGTCCGGTTTACGGGCGGTCTCCGGCGCCACGTAGAGCACCGCGGCCGCCAGGGCGATCAGCCCCAGATCGAGCACGAAACACAGCAGCAACGGCGCTGGCGCATACTCCGCGAGAATACCGGCCACAAACGGTCCGAGACCGAGACCGCCCATGTTGGCTGCGGTCGCCACGAGGGTCGCCTGTTCACGCCATTGACGCGGTGCCATTTCCACCACGGCGACGGTTGCGGTACCGGTGAAGATGCCGGCCGAAAAGCCGGACAGCAGCCGACCGATCAGGAGTGGTATCAGCGCGCCGCCCCAGATGAAGGCAACCGCACTGGCGGCCGAGAACGCCAGTCCGAGCGCCAGCATCGGCCGACGGCCGATCTGGTCAGACCAGCTGCCGGTAATGATCAACGCGGCGATCACACCGACGGCATACACGGCGAAGATCACCGTGATCATGAGCTCGGAGAAACCGAGCTGACTCTGGTAGATCGGATACAACGGTGTGGGCAATGTAGTGCCCATCATGTTGATGGCGAATGCTGCCGCCAGGCCGATGAACACGGCGGCGAGGCCACGGGACGACAAAGTCATGGCTAGACGAAAGTCGGATTCAGACCGCTAGGCTAGCAGGCCGGTGGCCGCATACAAGTGGCATCAATGACGCTTGCCCGTCGCCACCCATTGTGCGACCTGGTCGGCATGCTGATCCATGAAGTTCTGTATCGCCGTCGGGTAGCCATTTTTCTGGGCGTCGAACATCGCGCTCTGCAACTCGGGCAGCGACAGGTGCATCGCGGAGAGTATGGCCGCAACCCGCGGGTAATCCTTGCGGAACCCCTCACGCACGACGGCATCGATATGCTGGGCCGCCCCCAGCGCGTTCTTGGGATCCTTGAGGAATCGCAGCGGCCATTTGGCGAAGATCCAATGCGGCGTCCAGCCGGTGACCACGATCCAGCCATGATCGGCCTCGGCGGCCGCCAGCGCCTTCGACATGACATGCGCATCCGCGGCCACGAGCTGATACTGCTTGTTAAGGCCGTAGCTCTTCAGCGCGTGCTGCGACAGCTGCATCAGCCCCGCCCCCGGGTCGATGCCCTGGATCCGGTGCCCGAGACGAGCAGCGATGTCGGGATCGGCCAGGTCGGCGATGCTGTTGAGACGATCACGGGGCACATAGTCCGGCACGACCCATCCGAGCTGGCCGCCTCGATACAACGGGCCGAGGTCGACAAGCCGATCCCGGTAGCGTTTCCAGTAGCGCGCATGGGTATCGGGCAACCAAGCCATCAGCATGGCGTCGAGCCTGACCGCTCGCCACGCCGCGATACTGCTTTCCGATACCGGCCAGCTTGAGACGCACCGAATGGTGCGTGTTGTCTTCGATCACTGCCTTGGACAGGCGTGTCACGAACTCGGCATCGTCCCAGGCGGTCCAGCCGATCACGATGGGGGCGTCGTCGGCATCGGCCTGGTGTGCGTCTTGATTGCAGCCTGCAGACAACAACATCCCGGCCAGCAGGACTGTGAAAGCGAGACAGCGGAAGAAACGGTTCATGGTCCCAGCTTACCAAGCGCGCAAGAAAAAGCCCGGCCGTATGGCCGGGCTTCTTGACTCATGCATAAGAGCCGGGGTCGATCAGCTGCTCTTCTTGAACCAGCTGTTGACCTCGTCCGGATGGTCGGCGATGAACTTGTTGATCGCCTTCTTGTAGCTGGTCTGGCGCGCGTCGTACATGGCGGCCTGCAGCTGATCCAGCGGAATGTGCATATTGCTCAGCACACTGGCGACCTGCGGATAATCCTTGGAGAACCCATCGCGCACGACGGCATCGACGTGCTGCTCGGCGCCCATCGTGCCCTTGGGATCCTTCAGGAAGCGCAGATGCCACTTGCCGAACATCCAGTGCGGCGTCCAGCCGGTCACCACGATCCAGTCCTTGCGCTTCTCGGCACGCGCCAGGGCGGCGGTCATCGCGGCGCCGCTGGCCGAAACCAGACGGTAGTCGCTGTCCAGACCATAGGCCTTCATCGTCTTCTCGGACAGCTGCATCTCGCCGGCGCCCGGGTCGATGCCCTGGATCTTGCCGTCGAGCTTGGACTTGACCGCGTCCTTCTTCAGATCGGCGATCGAGTTCAGCTGGTCCTTCGGCACGTAGTCCGGCACGACCCAGCCGAGCTGAGCGCCGGTGTACAGCGGTCCGAGGTCCTGCACCTTGCCCTTGACCTTCTTCCAGTAGTCGGCGTGCGTGTCCGGCAGCCAGGCCATCAGCATGGCATCAAGATCGCCGTTGGCCACGCCCTGATACTGCACGCCGATCGACGCCATCTTGAGCTTGACCTTGTAGTCGGTCCGCTTCTCGATCAGCGTCTTGGTCAGCTTGGTCACGAACTCGGCATCCGACCAGGCAGTCCAACCGATGGTGATGGTTTTGTCACCACTCGCTGCCTGGGCACTCCCGAAGCTGCCCATGGCAATGGTGGTACCGGCCACGGCGGCCGCAACGAAACCCTTCATTCCAAATTTCATAGTTTCTCCCTTATTCAAACCCGTGCGGGTCGATACTCTCAATCCGGGGCGGATCGATCAAGTCGAACCGGACTCTGTACTGGACCCGGAAAACAATTTTTTAAGACGCGACATCAGCCCGCCGTCGCGCTGACGCTGTCCGAAACTCTGGGTCAGACGGTCCAGGATGATCGCGAGGATCACCACGCCCGAGGCCGCCCTGGAAACCGGTGCCCAGACGCAGCTGCTGAATGCCGGCCAGCACCGGATCGCCCAGGCCGCCGGCGCCGATCATCGAGGCGATCACCACCATCGACAGCGCCAGCATGATGGTCTGGTTGATGCCGGCCATGATCGAGGGCAGTGCCAACGGCAGCTCGACCCGCCACAACAGCTGGAAGCCGTTGCAGCCGAACGCCTTGCCGGCTTCCACGTTCTCGGTCGGCACATAACGGATGCCGATGTTCATCAGGCGCACCACCGGTGGCATCGAGAAGATGACGGTGGCGATCATGCCCGGCACGCGACCGGTGCCGAAGAAGATCACGGCCGGAATCAGATACACGAACGCCGGCAGGGTCTGCATGAAGTCGAGCACCGGCCGGATGATGGCCTGAACGATGTCGCTCTTGGCCATGACCACGCCCAGCGGCAGGCCCACGCCCAGCGCGGCCAGCGTGGCCGCCAGCACCAGCCCCAGCGTATCCATGGTTTCGGGCCACAGATCCATGCCCATCACCACGTACAAGCGCGACCAGCACGAAGAGCATGAACTGCCAGCCGACCCGCCACAGCGCCAGAAACGCGAGCACCAGGAAAATGATCGGCGCCGGCAGATAATTGAAGAAAGCAGTCAGATTGTCCGCAACGAAACTGATGACCGCCGAAACGACCGTTGAAGAACACCTCGAAATGGGTCTGCATGAAGGTGACGACGGCCGTGAACCAGTCGCCGATCGGCAGATTGATGATCAAGATCATTCATCAGGCAGCGTCCTGTTCAGTCCGGTTGAGCGTATGCAGCAGCGTGGCGCGCGAGATCGTGCCGATATAGCGCCCGTTCTCATCGACCACAGGCACCGGATATGGACTTTCGGCCACCGGCTCGAGCAATTCGGTCAACGGCGTCGTCGACTCGATCACCGGTACGCCTTCCACAAAAGCATGCTCGATGTTGCCCTCCTCGTTCCGGGACAGGCTCTCGATGCACAGCTCGAGCGAATCCGCGCTGACCGTGCCGAGATAACGACGGTTGCGGTCGTGCACCACGGCCGCCGGCCGATCGTGCTTGTTAAGCCGCGACAGCGCGGCGCGCACGCTCGACCCCGGCCCGCTCGATCACGGTGACCTGGTCGCGGCGCGCGATGTCGGCCGCGGTAAAGACATGGCCGACATTCACGTCGCGGAAGAACGAACGGACATAGTCGTTAGCCGGGTTACGGACGATCTCCTCCGGCGTGCCGACCTGAACGACCACCCCGCCCTGCAGGATGGCGATGCGATCACCCACGCGCATGGCTTCGTCCAGATCGTGGGTGATGAACACCACGGTGCGCGCCTGTTCGGACTGCAGGCGCAGCAGCTCGTCCTGCATTTCCGTGCGAATCAACGGATCGAGTGCAGAGAACGCCTCGTCCATCAGCAGGATGCCGGGGTTGACGGCAAGCGCGCGGGCCAGGCCGACGCGCTGCTTCATGCCGCCGGACAGCTCATCGGGATAGCTGTCGGCGTTGGCCTTCAGGCCCACCGCATCGAGCGCATCGAGCGCGCGCTTCTCGCGCTCCTGCTTGCCGACGCCGGCGCGTGGCGAGACCGAAACAGGTGTTCTCCAGCACGGTCTGATGCGGCATCAGCGCGAACGACTGGAACACCATGCTGATCTCGTGCCGACGCAGCTCGATCAGCTCCTTGCGGTTCATCTTCGTGATGTCGCGACCGTTGATCCTGATCGCGCCCGGAGCTCGGGTCGATCAGGCGATTGAGCATGCGCACCAGCGTGGACTTGCCCGAGCCGGACAGCCCCATCACCACGAAGATCTCGCCCTCGTTGACCTCGAAACTGGCATCCGAGACGCCGACGGTCATGCCGGTTTCGGCAAAGATCTGATCCTTGCCTTGCCCTTTCTTGACGCGCTCCAGCGCGCGCTTTGGATGCGGCCCGAATATCTTGTAGACGTGCTCTACGGACAGTTTGGTATTCAAACGCTCCCCTCGCGCCGAGTAAGTGAATCTACCCATGGTAACGCAACTTCTACACCAAACTGCAGTGCCGGGACCGGCCAGCACCCGCTTTCATCCAACGCTTTGAGCCGGCACGAGTTTGCTCAAAGCCTGTTAAGTACTGGCCTCGGACGCTAGCTGTGTAATACATGAATATTTCTCAGAAATTCATTCATCTTGACGGAAACATGACATGTCCATAACACACTCCGAGCACAAGTCGCGCCAGCACAGCGCGTGTTGCCGGCGACGAAACGATCACGACTGATACGCCGGCGTCGGAACAGACCCAATCCACTCTGCGTTTTGCGGGATCCACGCGCCGAGCACGACGCCGGTTACGCCCTGGCGACCGTGCCTGATGGCGAGCATCCGTCGTGCAAGAAAATGATTTTTGCATCAGGCCGAAACAGCTGCGCTCGGGATTGCATACATGCCGGAATTCAAACCGATGGAGCACTCGTCGCGATAGCGCCACACCGGGTGCTAAACGGCATCGATCGGCTCGATCAAGAACTGCCGTGGTCCGCTCATCGACAGTCGCACCGATCTGGCCGAATCGCGCCGATACGGGGAGCCTGTTCGCTGTTTCTCGCTATCACACACTTGCCCGGCGCGCTTCTGGCGCGCTGCGTCCCGACTTTCGCCGGCTCAGCCCGATCCGGCGCCACGCGTTCAGTTGCTCCGACGCCTGACGAGGCGCCCCGGGGTTGCATGCTCGCTTGCGCATATCGCGTTGAACCGGCTATTGCTGTTACCGCCAGTCGTTCCCGAACCGCGCCTTACAGCGGTTTGCAGCTGAAAGCCGGCGTACTGCAAGCGCGCGCAGCGCTGTGAAGCACAGATCGGCTGGCGCGTCTTTTTCCAGCCGGTTTTATCGATCGCGAAACCGGCGCGGCATCCGGACGCTTCGGCCGGCGACAGGTGCATGCTTAAGCAGCCAACGGGCCTCAGGGCCAGCCGAGCCTAGATAGGGGAAGGAAAAAAATGGTGGCCGGAGACAGAATCGAACTGCCGACACTGCGATTTTCAGTCGCATGCTCTACCAACTGAGCTATCCGGCCACACACTCGCCGTTGCGGCGAGAGGCGTATTAAACCGATACGCGCGGCGCGGGTCAACCGCTGTGATCAGGATTTCGGCGGCACGTAGTGCGTCTCGGCGATATCGCCGTCGCCGAAGAAGTATTTTTCGGTCTGTTCGGCCAGGAATTCGCGCGCCTTCGGATCGGCCAGATGCAGGCCATATTCGTTGATCAGGCGCGTCTGCTCCTGCATCCATTGCTGCCAGGCCATCATCGAGACATTCTCGTAGATGCGCTTGCCGAGTTCCCCCGGCAGCGGCTGACGGGGCAGTCCTTCGGCTTCGTAACCGAGTTTGACGCAATGCACGGTACGGCTCATAAGCCCAACTTGAGTTGCGGTGAATCGACCAGACGCGCGATCGGCGCCGGCAGCCCGGGCCGGTCGTCGCGTCCGTACCAGGCGAAATCGCCGTCCATGATACGGACTGTCTGCCGATACTGCACTCGCCGCGCATGCAGCGTCAGCAGGAAATGCGTGAAGCCGTGCTCGATCGGCGGGAGTGCCGCGCCCAGCGTGACGTCGATACCGAAGCGCTCGCGGCAGACAGCTGCGATATCGGCCTCGGGCGCGATCTCGGGCAGGCTCCAGAGTCCGCCCCAGATGCCGGCCGGCGGGCGCTTTTCCAGCAACAGCCGGCCATCGTTGGCCTCGATAACCAGCAGCGTGGTCTCGCGCCGCGGCCGCGCGCGCTTCCTGCGGGGCGCCGGGATATCGCCCTGCAGGCCATCCGCGTTGGCAACGCAACCGGGCGCCAGCGGACAGGCCGGGCAATTCGGGCGCACGACGCGTGCACAGGGTCGCGCCGAGATCCATGATGGCCTGGGTATAGTCGGTCACGCGTTCGTACGGCGTATATCGCTCGGCCAGCTGCCAGAGCGGTTTCTCGTAGGCGGCGGCCCCCGGTGCGGCGGTGATGCCGGCCAACCGCGCGATCACCCGCTTGGCGTTGCCGTCGAGGATCGGCGCCCAGACGCCAAAAGCCTGGGCCACCACCGCCCCCGCCGTCGAGCGCCCGATGCCCGGCAGCGTCATGCAACGTATCGACGTCCCGGGGAAACTCGCCGTCGTGCGCGGCGACCACCTGTTTCGCCGCCGCATGCAGGTTGCGGGCTCGTGCGTAGTAACCCAGCCCCGCCCAGTGCGCCATCACATCATCCGAAGCCGCCGCAGCGAGCGATTCAACATCCGGAAAGCGCGCCATGAAGGCCTGGAAATAATCGATCACGGTCGTGACTTGCGTCTGTTGCAGCATGATCTCCGCCACCCAGACGCGGTACGGCGTCCGCGGATGCTGCCACGGCAGATCATGGCGGCCATGGCGATCGAACCAGGCCAGCAGGTCGGCAGCGATGCGCTGCGGAGCGCGCTCGGGGATCTTGTGTTTCATGAGGGTGATTTGTCGATCGAACCGGCGCGCTGTCGGGCCAGGCGCTCGATGGCGGTGGCAGTCGAGGCAACCTGCTGGCGCAACGCGCGCGCTATCGCCCAAGGGCCGACCAGCGGCGGCACCCAGAAGTCGGGCACGATGCGGGCATGGAAACCCAGGTCCGTGGTGCCTTTGCTGCCGGCGACGAAACGCCAGTGCGCCTGCCCGGCCGACAGGTCGCCCTTGCCCGGCACCACGGTCATGTCGATGCGCCTGGGCGGCGCCAGACGATAGCGCATCACCTGGCGCACCGTCTTGCAGTACCACAGCACACACAGTCGCATGCGCGACGAGAGCTCGTCGTCGCCGATCAATCGGGTCGATTGGATCATCGAGGAATAATCGGGCAGGCGCTCGAAATCCGTGGCCGCGCCGTACGCCGGCTCAAGCGGCGCATCGAGCTGCACCCGAGCGGTCACGACGTAGGCCTTGTGATCGCGGCTAACCTTCAGATGCTCGACGGTAGCCGCCCGCGCCGCCGCGCCATGCAGCAGTGCGGCGACTACCACCGGCACGGCGCAGCGCCCGGCATGCGCAATCGAAGCCCGCATGCGATCAGGGGCTCTGCGCCGTCGTGCCGGCGGCCCCGGCAGAGCGCGCAGGCCTGGTGCATGTGGATGACGTAGGAGGGCGCGAGCAACGCGCCCTTCAGATGCATGGGCACGGTCAGTCCGGCCAGCGGCGCCAGACGCCGCTGCGCGGAATCGGCGATCTGCGAGCGTCAACGTGTAGTCGAGCTGGTTGTCCGGCAGGCTGTAGCGCCCCTGCCCATGGCCCGTGAGTTCGCCGGCATCAATGGAGAACGTGTCGCTGGTCGCGATGCCATGATCGACGGCGAAACGTCCGCCGAGGTGCTCGAAGGCGGTCGTGCCCTGGTCATCCGCCGCGCCCTGTCCGGCGCCGGTCGCGCGCCGATGCGCGGCGCGCAGCATGCCGATCAGGTCGAAACCGTTGATCTGGCCGTGGTTCAGAGCGAACTGTGCTGTGCCCGAGAGACTGCGCTTCAACTGCGCCACCTGGCGGCCGGTGGCGTGCAGATCGAGAGCGACGTCGGCATTGGCTTCCAGCCGATGGCTGCCGGCGGCGTCCACGAGCAACGGCTCCATTGCGACATGCTGCAAGCGCCCCGATAGCGCGTACCCCGGCCGCGAGCCCGCTGGCATCCACGACCCCGGTCAACTGCAGCGACCCGCCATAGAGATCGGCGGTCAACGGCGCCACCCGGAGCACGCTGTTGGCGGCCGATACATGCGCCACCGCGTCGTGGAATATTCAGATTGGCCGTGGTGAGCGATCCGATGCGCAACCGGCCGCGCATGCGCAGATGATGCAACGGCGCCAGATCGAACTCGGCGGCCTTCTGAGCCGCCCCGCCGCCGGTCTGTGCCGGCTGACTGGTCTGCGCCTGCGCGGCGCTGCCCGGCGG
Organism: uncultured Gammaproteobacteria bacterium; assembly: GCA_963835375.1. GTDB lineage: Bacteria > Pseudomonadota > Gammaproteobacteria > Nevskiales > Salinisphaeraceae > Salinisphaera. The sequence continues at coordinate 198,833 of CAWIGB010000012.1, read as the reverse complement.
CAGATAATCGTCGACATCCAGGGTGTCCAGATTCAGATCGAATCCGTAGTGCGGATTGCCGAAATCGCGGACATCGACCGTACCGCTCAGAGTGCTCTTGTCGAGCTTGGCCGCGATCTGCTTGAAGTGGATGACATGCGCGCCGCCTTCGAACTGGGCGTCGAAGCTCGCGGAGGTCAGCGCTGAAGCCGGCCTGGGTGTTCGGCGAATGCAGTTCGAGCTGCTGCAGTACCGAGCGCGGACTGAACTCGGCCACGGTGATGCGCCCGTTGTAGGCCAGTCGATCGTTCAGGCCGGTGCCGTCGATATTGCCGGTCACGGTCAGGCCGGCACTCTGCAGGCTGACATCATCGAGGCCGAAGCGGCCTGCTTCGAGATCGAGATCGCCCGACGCGCCGAGATTGGCCTCCTGCTCTCCACCGGGCACGGCCGGGCCGCTCGCCAGCATGTTCACGCTGAGCCCGGAAAAACGGTAGAACCGATCCGCCACATTCGGCTCGATGCGCGAGACAATGTGGACCGCGGCGGTCAGCCTCGACGCCGGGCCAACTCAGATCGCCGCCCGCTTCGAGCCGAAACGGATGCCCGTTGCTGATGCGGCCCGTCTCCAGGCCGGCGTCCTCGAACCGATAATGCCGATCATGGGCATCGTCGTCATAGCTCACGTGCGGCGCGGGAGATCTCGACCGCGCTGATCTTGAGCGAAGACAACGGCAGATCAGGACCGTGCGCGCGCTCGCCGTGCCGCCGCATGCGGCCGCTCCTCTGGCGCTGCGGCCGACAGCCGGCGCACGACGCCCTGCCAGTTGGTACGGCCGTTGGCATGGCGAACCAGCGCCAGATCGAGCCCGTGGATATCGAGCGTCCCGAGTCGCAGCTGGCCGGTGAACAGCGGCAACAGCCGCAGCGTGATATGCCCGGAACGGATGCGGGCGAGCGGCTGACCGCCGAATCCATCGGCGTTGGCTACTGTCACGGTGCCGAAACGCACCGACGGCCAAGGCAGTAACGACAATCGCAGCTGGCCCGGAAATATCGATATCGCGGCCGATCGCATCGCTGACGGCGGCATCGATCCGCGAGCGATAGGCGTCGGGATCGACGGTCCAGCGCAGGATGATCAGCGTCGCCGCGATCAATACCACGACGGCGACCGCAGTGCCGATGACGATCTTGACCCAGGTTTTCATTCGATTCGTTCGCTCCGGGTGGTCGCGCGTCCACCATAAACATCCGAGCACCGGCACACACCTGCATGCAGCCCGCGGGCATTGCGCGTTATTCTACCGCCCTGTCTTGGCGGCACCGCCCCTGTTCCAACGAATCGGCAATCCTCATGCAGATCGAAGTCAACGGCCAATCCCGGGAATGCGCGAACGCGCTCACGCTGTCGCAACTGCTTGACGACATGGGTTACGGCAACCAGCGCATCGCCGTCGAACACAACGGCGAAATCGTGCCCCGCGATCAGTACGGCGAGACCACGGTGGCCGCAGGCGATCGCCTCGAGATCGTGCATGCCATCGGCGGCGGTCAGGCGACCTCGGAAGCCGATGCCTTCACTGTCGCCGGCCGGACCTTCGCCTCGCGCTTGCTGGTCGGCACCGGCAAATACGCCGACCTCGACGAGACCGATGCCGCCATCACTGCCTCTGGCGCCGAAATCGTCACGCTGGCGATCCGTCGGACGCCGGCCCTGACCGACCCCAAGGCCCGCGAATCGCGCAATCTGCTCGATGTCGTGCCGCCGGAAAAATACACCCTGCTGCCCAATACCGCCGGCTGCTACAGCGCCGAGGATGCGGTGCGCACCTGTCGCATGGCGCGCGAGCTGCTCGACGGACACAACCTGGTCAAGCTCGAGGTCATCGGCGACGAGAAAACACTCTATCCGGACGTATCCGAAACGCTCGTTGCAGCGAAGCAATTGATTGCCGACGGTTTCGACGTGATGGTCTATACCAGCGACGACCCGATCGTCGCGCGCCGGCTCGAGGACATCGGCTGCTGCGCGATCATGCCGCTGGCCGGCCCGATCGGCTCGGGGCTCGGGATCCAGAATCGCTACAACGTGATCGAGATCGTGGAGAACGCGAACGTACCCGTGCTGGTGGACGCCGGGGTGGGCACGGCCTCGGATGCCGCCATCGCGATGGAACTGGGCTGTGACGGCGTGCTGCTCAATACGGCGATCGCCAACGCCGACAAGCCGGTGCTCATGGCCCAGGCGATGCGTCATGCTGTGATTGCCGGCCGTCTGGCGTATCTGGCCGGGCGCATGCCGCGTCGGCGCTATGCCTCGGCTTCATCGCCGACGACGAACCTGCCGTTCTAACGTCATTCCGGCGCCGCCCATCCGGCGGCGCCCGCACCAGCCAGGAGCCCGGGTCGTGGACCACCCCGATCATCGTCGCATCCGCAGTTTCGTCAAACGCGAAGGCCGGCTCACGCCGGGCCAGGAAAGGAATCTGGCTGCACTCTGGCCTCGGTACGGACTGGAACAACCGACGGCGCCCATCGACTGGGCCGCGGAGTTCGGCCGCGATGCATATCGCACACTGGAGATCGGTTTCGGCGCCGGCGAAGTGCTCGCCGATCTCGCGATCAACCATCCGCAGGCCGATTACCTCGGCATCGAGGTCTATCGCACCGGCGTCGGCCGGTTGCTGGGCGCACTCGACCAGGCGAACGCCACCAATGCACGGGTTTTCCGGGACGACGCGGTCGAAGTGCTGGCGGCTGCCTTTGCCGACGACTCGCTTGATGAAGTGCTGCTGTATTTTCCGGACCCCTGGCCGAAGAAACGCCACCACAAGCGCCGTATCGTGCAGCCGGGGTTCGCCGACGAGATCGCGCGCGTGCTGAAACCGGGCGGTATCTGGCGGCTGGCGACCGACTGGGTGAACTATGCCGAGCACATGCGCGATGTGCTCGATGCGCATGAGGCCTTCGACAACATCGGCGATCGCGACGGTTTCGTGAGCCACCCACCGCGCCGCGACACCCGCTTCGAGAATCGCGGCATCAGAAAAGGCCATGTCGTGCACGACATGGCCTATCGTCGCCGCGACGACTGACAAGCGCTCAACTCGACTCCGACTCCGCAGCCGGCTCCTCGTGCAGCACCATGCGCAGGAACTGGCGGGTGCGCTCCTCGCTCGGCTCGGTGAAGATCTTCGACGGCGCGCCCTGCTCCAGAATCTGGCCGTCGCAGAAGAAACACACCCGATCGGCCACATCGCGGGCAAAACCCATCTCGTGGGTGACGATCAGCATGGTCAGATCGTGCTCGGCGGCCAGATCCTTGATCACCTCCAGCACGTCGCCGACCATTTCCGGATCGAGCGCGGAGGTCGGCTCGTCGAACAGCAGCAACTTGGGCCGCATCGCCATGGCACGCGCGATCGCGACACGCTGCTTCTGGCCGCCCGACAGCGAATTGGGAAAAGCCTCCCGCTTTTCGCTCATGCCGACCCGCTCGAGCAGTTCATCGGCCCGCGCCTCGGCTTCCTTGCGCGAGAGTTTCAGCACTTTCATCGGCGCTTCGATGATGTTGCGCAGCACCGTCATGTTCGGAAACAGATTGAAATGCTGGAACACCATGCCGACGTTGCCGCGCATCTTGCGCAGATGCTTCTCGGATGCCGGTCTGAGGTTGTTGCCGGTGCCTTCGTGCCATAGCGGCTCGTCGCCGACGTAGACCACGCCGTCCTGGATGTCCTCGAGCGTCATCAGGATGCGCAGCACGGTCGACTTGCCCGAGCCGGAAGGGCCCATCAGCACGACCCGCTCGCCTGGCGTCAGCTCGAAATCGAAATCCCGCAGGATGACGGTATCGCCAAAGCGTTTCGTGACTTTATCGAAGCGTACGATCGGTTTCATTTGACGGCTATCCCCGCGCGCGGCAGGCGTTTTTCCATGAATTTGACGAGTGCGGCGCTGATCAGCGTCAGCAACAGGAACAGGATGCCCACCATGGTGATCGGCACCATGTAGCGATAGGTGCGGTCGCCGATGATGTTGGCGACATGGAGGATCTCCATCACCGTGATCGCCGACAGCACCGGCGTGTCCTTGATGATGGACACCAGATAGTTGCCGAGCGCCGGAATGATGCGCGGTATCGCCTGCGGGATCACGATATCGAGATAGGTCCGCCAGGTGCTCAGGTTGAGCGCGCGGGCCGCTTCCCACTGGCCGTTGGGCACGGCCTGCAGGCCGGCGCGATAGACCTCCGAGCAATAGGCGCTGTATTGCACGCCGAGCGCCAGAATGCCGGCCTCGAGCGCAGGCAGCGTGATGCCCGTGGTCGTCGGCAGCACATAGAAGATGAAGAACAGCTGGATCAGCAGCGGCGTATCACGCACGAACTCGATCACGAACGCGACCGGCCACGAGACGAAACGCGTCGGTGCCGATCGGGCAAGCGCGAACACCAGCCCCAGCACCATCGCGATGGCGAAGCCGAAGATCGTGGCGATGATGGTGATCTTCATGCCGATCAACAGCATGGGGATGATCGACCAGGCGAAGGTCCAGTCGCTGGTCAGGTCCCAGGACATTCCGAACAACATCAGCGGGCCACCTCGCGACCGGAAACCTTCTCGAAATAGCGCTCGAGCAAGCGCATCCCGCCCATGACCACCAGCGCCATGACGAAGTAGAACAGCAGCGTCAGCCCCAGGATCGTGATGGTATCGCTCTCGAACGCGCGATTGCGCAGATCATCGGCCTGGAAGGCAAGATCCGACAGGCTGATCAACGAGACCAGCGATGAATCCTTGAGATTCTGGATCGCCAGATTGCCGAACGGCGGCATCATCTCGATGATCGACTGCGGCAGGAGAATCCGCCGAAGCGTCTGCCCGGGCGTGAAATTCAGAGCGCGCGCGGCTTCGAGCTGCCCTTCGTCCACCGATTGCAACGAGCCGCGAACGACTTCGGCGCCGTACGCCCCGATGTTCAGCGACAGCCCGAGAATGCCGGCCGCCACCGGGGAGATATGGATGCCGATCAGCACCGGCAGTGCGTAGTACAGCCAGAACAGTTGCACCAGCAGCGACGTGCCGCGAAAGATCTGGATGTAGGTCTTGGACAGCCAGCGTGCCGGTGCGAATCGCGACAGCACGCCGATGCCCGAAGCAAAGGCCAGAATCGCGCCCCCGATGGTCGAGGCCAGCGTGATCCAGATCGTCACATACGCGCCTTCCAGCAACGCACTGATGATCTGGTCGAAGGTCACACCCATGGCAACTCCTCTACGCAGTGCGCACCCACGCGGGCGCGCCTACGAACGAAATCCGGCCGTCACGACATGCCGCAACGGCCGGCCTGAAGATCGCACCGGTCGGATGATTGTCGGTCACCGACCGGCGCCGACGGCGATCAGCTATCCGCTGAACAGAGCTGCTCCGTGGTCTTTGCGGAGACCTTTTCGATGGACGTCTTGTTCATGCCGTACTTGGCCATGGTGTTACGCCAGTCATCCGTCTTGTGATACGCCGTGAGCTTGGCATTGAAGGCCTTGCGCAGCGCATCGTTGTTCTTGGCGAAGCTGAAAGCGCCCCAGCTGCGCTGTGGCTTGCCATCGATCACCGGATCCTTGAAGGGTTGGGCGGCCTCCACCCGGGACGACTTCTTGGCCAGCAGAGCCACCGTGAACTCAGTGGCGGCATAGCCGTCGATGCGGCCCGCGGTCACCGCCGAGATCGCATCCGAGTTGGCGCGCAGCGAGATGATCTGGTTGCTCTTGATGCCGCTCTTCTGGGCGAAACCAAGCTGATTGGCGCCGGAGACGATGCCGAACTTGAGATCCGGATTCTTAACGAATTCCTGGTAGCTGTGGATGTCCTTCGGATTGCCTTTCTTGACCAGCACGCCCTCGCCATAGGTGCTGTTCGGCGTCGAGAAATCCACCTGGCTGCAGCGCTGCGGCTGAATCGCCTGTGACGCGGCGACCATGTCCACGCGGTCGGCCTTCAACGACGGAATCAAGGAGCCGAACGGTACCACCGTCCATTTGATGTTGTTGATGCCCATTTCCTTGAGCACGTGCTTGGCCACGCTCGGGCCCAGGCCGACCGCGGTATCGCCCTGCATGAATCCGTAGGGAATCTCGTTGGCGATCGCGATACGGATGGTGCCCGATTGCTTGATCTGCTCAAGCGTGCGCGCCTGCGCCGTGCCGGTCGCGCCCACGACGCAGGCCAATGCAACGGCGGCACCGGCGGTCATCGAAGTCAATCGCAAGGATTTCATCATGGAAGTCTCCCTCGTTGTGTTTATGACCCGGTTTTCGGCCGCTCCGATCACACGCGTTCGCCGTGATCAATCCGTCCAAACCCGGGCTTTGAATCTCATACTGACCATGCAACATCCGAGCCGGCCTTACAAATAAGACAGCTGTCGTATTTGCACTGTTTCGGGTCACCATCGCGGCGCGCCACGGCGGATTCGCATGACCTTAAATCAGTGCAGAAACAGTTTTCTGCGTCATACATCAATATCCCGAGCCCAGCGCCCAAACTGTTGTGGCTCAACGACCTGAACGGCGCTTCGAGCAACCCGGGATGAATCGCGGCCTGCTCCATGCACCATCGCGATGCAGCCCGAGAGAAGGGATCGAAACAGCGCCGCTCGACTTTGGTCGGGGGCACCGCAACCGACGCCGCTCGCGGGCGAAAATGCGCGTCGATGGTTCGCCGGCCCGGGCTCAGCTACCCTGTGCGCCCGACTCCCAACCGACATCCCGCATGGAATACCGCAAGCTCGGTCCCACGGCGCTGCAGGTCAGTGCCATCTGCCTCGGGACCATGACCTTCGGCGAACAGAACAGCGAAGCCGACGCCCACGAACAGATCGACTACGCGCTCGATCGCGGCGTGAATTTCATCGATGCCGCCGAGATGTACCCGGTACCGCCGCGCGCGGAAACCCAGGGCCGCACCGAAACCTATATCGGCAGCTGGCTCGCGAAGACCGGCCGACGGCGCGATGTGGTATTGGCCACCAAGGTGACGGGCCACGCACGAACCGCGATGGAGTACCTGCGCGACGGTGAAACCCCGCGCCTGACGCCCGCTCAGATCCGCCGCGCGGTCGAAGACAGCCTCGAGCGCCTGCAGACCGATCATATCGATCTCTACCAGCTGCACTGGCCGGATCGGGCGACCAACACCTTCGGCAAGCGCGGCTACGTACATGACCCGGCCGACGAACCGGTGCCGATCGAGGAAACGCTCGGCGAACTGGCACGCCTGGCCGACGAAGGCAAGATCGGCCATGTCGGGCTCTCCAACGAGACGCCCTGGGGCGTGATGCAATTCCTGCGCGCCGCCGAGCGCGAATCGCTCCCGCGTGCGGTGTCCATCCAGAACCCCTATTCCCTACTCAACCGCAGCTTCGAGATCGGCCTGGCCGAATGCTCGATTCGCGAGCAGGTCGGCCTGCTGGCTTATTCCCCGCTGGCCTTCGGCGTTCTATCCGGCAAATATCTGGACGGCGCCCGCCCCGAAGGCGCACGCCTGACGCGCTGGGAACGCTTTGCCCGCTACCAAGGGCATCGTGCCGAACAGGCGACAGCCGCATATGTGGCGCTGGCACGTGAACACGGGCTGGATCCGGCCCAGATGGCGCTGGCGTACGTCACCAGCCGTCCAGTTCGTGACCTCGAACATCATCGGCGCCACCACCATGGAACAGCTGGCCGCGAATATCGACAGTGCCGAGCTGGAGCTGGCCGAAGAAGTCCTCGCCGGCATCGAGGCGATTCACGCCGACAACCCCGACCCGTCGCCGTAGCACGATCCGCCCCGAAAAAAAGCCGGCGCCCCACAGGCACCGGCTTTTTCATGCCCGGGATGGTCGCGGCCGGTCAGCCGACGGCTTTCTTGGCAGCGGCGTGGGCGGCCGCCGCCGGGACATAGCGATAGTATTCGATGCCGAGATCGTGAAAATCCGCTCGATCGGTGTCACCGATGTGATCGACCACGAACTCGTCGCTGGCCGGTGCCGGCTGCACATCAGCCGGGTGGCCATCATGCAGCGCGGCATACTGGTCGGCGTCGAGATCCACCGGCGTGCCGAGGCCTCGGTGAAGTTGATTCGCGCCGCGGCCTCCTCCCAGCCCTCGGCCACGCGCATCGGCAGCGCCTCGGCGGCATCGCCACTGCCGTAGCCGAGCGCCAGCCAGTGCTGGCCGCCCAGATTGAGCGTATCGCGATGGGCCTGCGTGAACCCGGCGGCCAGCCATGCCGGCAGCGCGGCGGTATAGAGATTGCCCAGATCGCGCATCATCTCGCTGCCGAGCGAGAGCTTGCCCGAAACCAGGTTCTGCCAGAGTTCGGTCTTGCGCAGGTAACGCATGAGATCCCCGGCCAGCGGAAAGGCATCCTGGCCGGAGTCGCCGGCGGCCACGCGCGCGCGCATGTCGGGGGTGACGCCCGAGATTTCCGCCAGCAGAGCGTCTGCATCGATACCGGCGCCGCGCGCATATTCGCTCAGCTCGGCCCGGTTATCGCCATCGCCGTCCGCCAGCGCGAACAGATAGGCCATGGCCCAGCCGGCCGAAGGCATGCGGTGATACGGTCGATGCATGAACACGGCGTCGACCGAATGGAAATAATCGGCGCGACGCCCGCCGCCGCGGCGCGCAAGCATGGCATTGATCGCAGCACGAGTGGCGTCCACATAGCAGCTGGTCGAATAGCGGCCGTTGAATACCGGCAGATCCTGCATCTGACCGTCAGCCCGTTGCGGCTGGCCGCGGAACCGGGCGAACGGCTTGCGGAAATCGACCATGCGGTAATCCGAAGCACTGCCCGAACTGGCCAGATCAACGTGCAGCAGCCTGGGTTCGGCTTCGAGCAGGATCGCTACCGCACCGGCGCCCTGGGTCGGTTCACCAGAGGAGCCGCGTTCGTATTCGGCGATATCCGAGCACACCACGATCGCCTTGCGCCCGGCGCCGTCGGTTGCCAGATAGCGCAGCGCGCCCTTCATGGCATAGACCCCGCCCAGGCAGGCGTGCTTGAACTCCGGCACCTCGCACTCGCGCGACATGGCCGGCAGGTCGTGCGCGGCGAGCGCGTCGTCGAGCATGCCCTTGACGATCACCGCGCCGGCCGAATTGTCGCTGGATGATTCGGTACCCAGGGCGAGATAGCCGATCTCGCGCGGATCGATGTCATAGGCTTCGATCAGGCGCCAGACAGCATTCGCGGCGAGCGTGTACACGCTCTGTTCGGGGCCGCGCATGCGAAAGCTGCGGCCAACGACCTTGCGTACCTTGTCCCAGGGCTGGTCGTTCCAGGCACACCAGTCCTCCAGATTGACACGATACGGCGGCAGATAAAGCGCCAGTCCACTGATTCCCGGCATGGTTGTTCTCGTCGTCCGGCGGCCCGCTGTGCGCGCCACGTGAATTTTTCGTGATGGCTATGCTAGCAAATGGTGCACTGTGCAAGGGCATCACGCTCGGCAGATCGATGACGATGGCGTATCCTTGCGCGCGTATTGTTCCTGAGAAGCTGATGGCAGACCCGATTATGAGCCAAGCCACTGCGCGCGCCCACAGCAATATCGCGCTGATCAAGTACTGGGGCAAGCGCGCGGGACCGCGCAATCTTCCGGCGGTCGGATCCATCTCGGTCACCCTCGACGGCCTGTATACCGATACCACCGTGGTGTTCGATCGGGCGCTGTCGAGCGATACCGCCGAACTGGACGACAAACCGGCCGATACCGCGCGCCTGACGCCATTCCTGGATCTGGTGCGCGCGCGTGCCGGCATCGAAACACGAGCTTCGATCGTGTCGACCAACAACTTCCCGACCGGCGCGGGCCTGGCCTCTTCCGCTTCCGGATTTGCGGCGCTTTCGCTGGCGGCGACCCGGGCGGCCGGGCTCGATCTCGAGCCGCGCGAGCTGTCGATCCTCGCGCGCCAGGGCTCCGGCTCTGCCGCGCGTTCGATCTTCGGCGGTTTTGCGGAGATGCACCGCGGCGTCCTCGACGACGGCAGCGATGCCTTCGCCGAGCCGATGCTCGATGCCGACGACTGGCCGGTGGAGATCGTGGTCGCGATCACCGACCGGGCCACCAAATCGGTGAACTCCTCGATCGGCATGAGCGGCCTCGATGAGCGCTCGGATTATTATCAGGCATGGGTGGATCATGCGGAAACCGATCTGGCGTCCATGCGCGATGCGATCGCCGCGCGCGACTTCGAGACGGTGGGCGCGCTCACCGAGATGAGCTGTCTCAAACTGCACGGTCTGATGATGTCGACCCGGCCGGGCCTCATCTACTGGAACCCGGCCACCGTCGCGGCCATGCAGGCAGTGCGAACCCTGCGCGACGAAGGGCACTCCGGTCTACTTCACGATCGACGCCGGACCGCAGGTCAAGGCGCTGTGTGCGCCGGGCCACGGCGAGCCGGTCGCCCGTGCGCTGGAGCGCGTACCCGGCGTGCTGGAAACCCGCCGTACCGCACTCGGTCCGGCGGCGAGCGTCATCGCATGAACGTGGCCAGCGCCCGATCGTCGCAAGCGCGCCGGGCAAACTGTTCCTGATCGGCGAATATGCCGTGCTCGAAGGCGCGCCGGCGATCCTCACCGCCGTGGATCGCCGGGCTCGCGTCACGCTCACCGACTCGGCCGACGGCGCACTGGTATCTGAGCGCGCCCAATCTGGATATCCACCGGCTCATGCTGGGGGCGACGGCCGCGCGGCGCCGGATCTCGACGACGAACTGCGCGATCGGCTGCGGGTCTATCAGGCCGTTCAGACGCATGTCGCGCGCTATCTCGACGTCGCCGCTGCCGCCGCTGCGACGTTCATATCGACACCACCGATTTCGCGCGCGACGGCCACAAGCTCGGGCTGGGGTCGAGCGCGGCCGTCGCCGCCGCCCTGACCCGGGCGCTGCTGGCCCGCGCCGGCGTCGAGGTGAGCGCCGGCGCAGCTCGCCGAGCTCGCCATTGCAGCCCATCGCGATGCCCAGGGCGGCACCGGCAGCGGCGGCGATGTCGCCACCGCGGTTTACGGCGGCATCATCGGGTATGTCCGCGATCAGCCCCCCACACCGCTGAGCTGGCCGAAAAGTCTGGCCGGCAGTGCGGTGGTCACCGGCACCGGGGCGAGCACCACGGACCTTGTCGCCAATGTCTATGCCTATGGCCGGCAGAACCCGGCCGGATTCGCTTCCGACATCGGCCGCCTGGCCGCGCTCGCCGAGAACGCCGCCGAGGATCTGGGCCAGGCCGCGCGCTTCGTGCAGCTGGCGCGCGAATACTTCGAGGCGCTCATCGCGCTGGACCACCATGCCAAGGCCGGCATCGTCAGCGCTCGCCACCGCGAACTGCACGCCGCGGCGGCGCACCACGGCGCGGTGTTCAAGAGCTCCGGCGCGGGCGGCGGCGATGTCGGCCTGTTGTTCACCACGCCCCAACGTCGATGAAACAGCGCTGCGCGGCGATTTTGACGCCGCCGGCGCCGAGATCATCGAGCTCGGCTTCGCCGCACCCGGCGTGGCGCTCGAAACCGCCCCGGGCGGGAACGCCAGGGCGCATACAGCGACAGACGAACGCGGCCTGCGCTAAACTATTGTATTAGACAACGATATCGATGCGGTGTCGGTATCGTGGATCATCCCGCGCGAGGGTTCGTTTCGCATGAGTCATTCCCGCATTCCCCAGTTCTACAAGTTCTCGGTCGCCGACCGGCTGCGCGCCCTGCTCGAGCGCGAGGTCATCAGCGAGACCGAATACGACATGCTGGTCGACGGCACGCATCTGCTCGATGCGGACAAGGCCGACCGGCTGATCGAGAACGTCATCGGTGCCTTCGGGCTGCCGATGGGGCTGGGCCTGAATTTCCAGATCAACGAGCGCGACTACCTGATTCCGATGGTGGTCGAGGAACCCTCGATCATCGCCGCGGTGTCCTCGGCGGCCAAGCTCGTGCGCCGGGCCGGCGGCTTCGTCTCGACGGCCGAACGGCCGATGCTGATCGGCCAGATCCAGGTCGTGAACGTGCCGCACGCCGCGCATGCCAAGCAGGCGCATCCTGCAGGCCAAGGAAGAGATCCTGAATCTCGCCAACAGCCTGCATCCGAACATGGTCGCGCGTGGCGGCGGCGCCCGGGATGTGGAAGTGCTCACCCACGGCACGACCGCCGATCACGGCGAAATGCTGGTGGTGCACCTGATCGTGGATACCCGCGACGCCATGGGCGCGAACCTGGTCAACACCATGTGCGAGGGCGCGGCCCCGCTGATCGAGAAGATCAGCGGCGGCGAAGTGTTCCTGCGCATTCTGTCGAACCTCACCGATCGCGCGCTGGTCCGCGCGCGAGGCCGTGATCCCGTCCGAGCCTGCTCGAGGCCGGCGATTATTCCGGCGCCGAGGTGCGCGACGGCATCATCCTGGCCAACGAATTCGCCGAGATGGACCCGTACCGCGCGACCACGCACAACAAGGGCATCATGAACGGCATCGATGCCGTGGCCATCGCCACCGGCAACGACTGGCGCGCGATCGAGGCCGCCGCGCATGCCTATGCCGCACGCACCGGGCGCTACCGCTCGCTGACCCGCTGGTACAAGGACAACGACGGCAATCTGGTCGGCGAACTCGAGCTGCCGCTCAAGGTCGGCACGGTCGGCGGCCAGGTGGAATCCAACCAGGCGGTCAAGATCGCGCATCGCGTGCTCGGCATCGAATCCGCATCCGAGCTGGCCGAGATCATGTGTGCCGTCGGCCTGGCGCAGAACTTCGCCGCCATCAAGGCGCTTGTCGACCCACGGCATCCAGCGCGGCCACATGACGCTGCATGCCCGCAGCGTGGCGATGGCGGCCGGCGCCACCGATGCCCAGTTCGATGAAGTCGTCGATCGGCTGATCGCCGATGGCGATATCAAGGTCTGGCGCGCAAAAGAGATCCTGGCCGAGCTGGAAGAACGCCCCGCGGCCGAAAAACCGGGCGCCGGCGGCCGAGCCGCCGGCGGACCGCCGAGCCCGAGGTGGTCGGCCACGGCGATGCCGTCGGCGATATGGGCTACGGCAAGATCATCGTGCTCGGCGAGCATTCGGTGGTCTACGGGCGGCACGCGATCGCGGCCCCGATTCCGCTGAATGTGCGCGCCGAAGTCAGGCCGCAGCCCGAGCAGATCGATCTGCTGATCCCGCGCTGGGGCGTGGAAATGCGCTTCTCCGAGCCGGAGGGCAAGATCAGCTCGTTGCACGAATCGATCACCCTGATCGCGGAGCGCCTGGGCGTGGCCGATCGCGGCATGCGGATCGACGTATCGCCGCGCGTGCCGCGCGCCAACGGCCTGGGCGCTTCGGCAGCGCTGGCGGTGGCCGTGATTCGCGCCATGGCACGCTGCTTCGATATCAAGCTGTCCGAGCGCGAGATCTCGAATCTGGCCTTCGACGTGGAAAAGATCGCCCACGGCACGCCGAGCGGCATCGACAACACGCTGGCCACCTTCGGCCGGCCGATTCTGTTCCGCAAGGACAACCCCGCCGCCCGCCCGGAGATCCGCGATCTGGCCACCGCGCGGCCGATCCCGGTCGTTATCGGACTGTCCGGCGTGGCCACGCTCACCGCGCAGACGGTGGGCAACGTACGCGCTGCCTGGCAGAAGAGTCCGGCCCGCTACGAAGCGATCTTCGACCAGATCGACGGACTCGCGCTGGCCGGCGTGGATGCGCTCGCGCGCGGCGACATTGCCGAACTGGGCGATCTGATGAATATCGACCACGGGCTGCTCAATGCGCTCCAGGTTTCCTCCTGGGAAATCGAGGAACTGGTGGAGATCGCCCGCACCCACGGCGCACTGGGCGCCAAGCTCACCGGCGGCGGCGGCGGCGGCGCCATGATCGCGGTTGCCGAACACGATAAAATCCAGGAGGTGGCCTCGGCCATGCGGGCCGCGGGCTACAACTCGTTCATCACGGAAATTCGCTCATGAGCACGAACATCGATGCCGGTGCCGCCGAGGTCGTTTCCTTCGACGACGAACCGCTGATCCTGGTCGACTCGGATGACAACGTACTCGGCCACATGCCCAAGGCCGAAGCGCATCTGGGTGAAGGTGTCCTTCATCGCGCGTTCTCGATCTTCCTGTTCAACAGCGAGGGCGAGGTGCTGATGCAGCAGCGCGCCGATGGCAAGCAGCTCTGGGGCGGCTTCTGGTCCAACAGTGTATGCAGCCATCCGCGTCGCGGCGAAACCGTGGCCGAGGCCGCCAAACGCCGTCTGCGCGAAGAGATCGACGTCGACGCCGATGTGACGTATCTCTACAAGTTCGAATACCACGCCCAGTTCGGCGATATCGGGGCCGAGCACGAAATGTGCTCGGTGTTCGTCGCCTGCTCGGATGCGCCGGTGGCCGGCAACCCCAACGAGATTGCCGATTTCTCGTTCTTATCGCCCGACGCACTCGACGCCGAGCCTCGCCGAGCGGATCCCGAGCGCTATACGCCGTGGCTCAAGATGGAATGGCCGCGGATTCGCGAGCGCACTGGCCCGTCGTGGCCGAGCTGCTCAGGGGCTAGCGGCGCCGCGCGCTGTCGGCGCTGTCGCCGGGGCGGCCGTACGCCCATTCTGGTAACGCCGTCTGGATCCATCGGCTCGGCTTTGCCGTTGGTCCGCGGCCGGTACAGCCGCGTGCGCTGGTGTTTGAGCCCAAGCCGGCGACAGGCCTTGGCAAATCGGCGCGATTGATAACAGGCGCCGTTATCGGTCAGCACCGCTTTGAACCGGACGCCCAGGCGCCGGTCGTAACGCAGGGCGGTAATCAGCGCGCGTACTGCACTGGCGCCGGTTTCATCGGGCCAGACCGTGGCATCGGCGACGCGGCTGTGATCGTCGATGGCCACGTGGACATCGTCCCAGCCCGCGCCCTTGGACTGGCCCCTACTATCGCCCGTGACGCGATGGCCGGGACAGGCGAAGCGATTGAGCTTTTGATGTCCAGATGCAGCAGATCGCCGGGGGCAGCGTGCTCATAGCGTCGGGCGGGCGGCGCTGGTTCCAGCCGGGACAACCGGTTCAGGCCGCCGTACCGGGCCGGTGCAGGCCGCCATCAGCCCGCGGATGCGCGGTCTCGCCCCGCACGCGGTAGCGAGACAGACAGGCCCCGCAAAAAGCCGATCCGACTGATCCGTGCCTCAGTCGGGTCGGCTCATGGCCGGGCCGGGCGGGCGCCGTCGATCGAAACCAGGACACCGAATCACCGACGTCGCGGTCAACCCTCAGGCGTCCGAATTCGCCGGCACGCTGGGGATCGTCGGATACTTCTTCAGCTGCGCCTGAAACTGCTTGATGAAGCCGTCGGCGCCCTTCTCCTTAATGGAGCTGGTGTACTGGCCACGCTTGAGTGCCAGATCGCTGACGCCCTTGGCCACGACATTGACGATCTTCCAGTCGCCGCCGTCATTATCCAGAACGTAATTGATCGGAATCTTGTCGCCATTGGACACGATCACTGTGTCCACCTGGCGGCGGCCGCCGGGGCGTCCTTCACGTCCTTGATCTTGAAGGTCTGGCCGCTATAGCTGTCGAAGCGCGAGGCATAGGTCGCCAGCGTATCCTCGCGAAACATGTGCTGATACTGCTTCTGCTGGTCGGCGCTCGAGCTTCGGCCCATTTGCTGCCGAGCGCAAGCTTGGCAATACGATCGAGGTCGAAGGCCTGATCGATCACCGGCGCCAGTTTCTTGTAACGGCCGGCGAAACCGAGCTTCTTGCCCTGTTTCATGGTCGCGACCAACTGACTGTCGAGGTTCTCGACCACGCTGCGCGCCGGCTGTGCGGCGGCGGCCGTCCAGACGCTCACACAGGCAAAGATCACGCCCGTGGCCACCAGACCTCGCAATAAACGCATCACTGCTTTCATTCTCGACTTCCTCGGCTCAATCCAGACCGCACCGTCGTGCTGCATGTCGTCCGATATGGGGCCGACATCGCGGCCCATCAAGCGAATTAGACCGCAGCCCGGGTGTCTGCATCCTGAATATATCGGGAAAGAGCGATTCCGCCGGCCCACCCGAGCCGATGCCGGCTCGCCGGTCGGTGCGGCGTCACGGCGGTGATAGGCGCGGCCACGCCAAGCCGTTCGCACGCCCTGCCAGTAGCGCAGCGCCGACGACCAGGTCATGGCCAGGTAGATCGTGCCGATCAGCGGCAGGGCCAACGCCCAGAATGCGCGAGAGCCCGTAATAGACGAGCGTTGGCACATAGCTCGCCGCCATCACGAGCCAGGCCCCGACCGCCAGCCAGCGCGACGCGCATCGCCGCCAAGACGAGCGCGACCGGCGGCACCCAGAACATCAGGCCATGGCGACGGTGCATCCGGCCAGCAGCCAGGGCGAATAACGCAGCTGACTGTAGGCCGAACGCGCCACCATCGCATGAATGCCGCGGAAGTCGTCATAGCCGCGCAGACTGTCCGCGGCATGTGTCACGCCGACCCAGGTGCGGCCGCCGGCACGGCGCACGCAGCGGGCCAGCGTGCAGTCGTCGATCACGGCATCGGCCAGCGCAGCGAAGCCGCCGATACGATCCAGCATGGCGGCGTCGATCAGCACGCAGCCGCCGGCCGCGGCCGCCACGTAGCGCGAACCCGCGTTGGATAACGCGAACGGATACAACAGCTTGAAGAAATAGATGAACGCCGGGATCAGCAGCCGTTCGGCGACACTGGTCATGCGCAGATGAGCCATCAGCGACACCATCTGCCGATCCTCCGCGACCGCCTTGGCCTTGAGGCCCGCAATCGTGCCCGGCGCGATCCGGATATCGGCATCCAGCAACACGACGCGCGGCGTGGCGACGTGCTGGCGGGCCTGTTCCAGCGCCCACAGCTTGCCGGTCCAGCCATCGGGCAACGGTTGCCCCGGGATGACGCTCAGCTTCTCGAGCGGTGCCGCGCGTGCGATCTCGGCCGTGCCGTCGCTGGAATTGTCGTCGACCACGATCACCGACAGGCCCGATCCCTGGCGCGCCAGGGCCGCCAGCGTCCGTTCCAGCGATTCGGCCTCGTCGCGTGCCGGGATGAGTACGGTCACGTCCGAGAGCTCAGCGGTATCCGCGTCGCTCGCATCGGCTGCGAAGCGCTCGCGCATCAGCCACGGCCGCCAGGGCTGGGCCAGCAGGCCGAGCCAGACGATCAGGGAAATCAGAACGAGGATCGTAAGCAGCATAACGTCGGATACAAAAAAGGCCGCCGGCACACCGGCGGCCTCGGGGCCTGTGGCCGTTTCACGCGACGCCGTATGAAACAGTAACAGGCCCTGGCGGGCTGAAAGAATCCCGGGCGTTAGCCGAGTTCTTTTTCCTTCGGGGTCGACTCACGACGGCCGATCTGCGAGATCGGGATCTTGGTCGCCGTCGCCTGGGTACGATCGCCGTACAGGATCGGCAGTTCCTCGGCGAAGTCGCCCGACAGACGCGGGCCGCGCGCCATGCTCTTGAGCGCCTTGAGCGGGTGCGCGAAGGTGTCCTCGACCGCCGTGCCTTCATAGCCGCAGTGGGCCATGCAGTTGTCGCACTTGGGATTGCGGCCGACGCCGTATTTCTCCCACTCGGTGTTTTCCATCAGGCCCTTGAAGGTCTTCTCGTAACCTTCGTCCACCAGCAGGTAGCAGGGCTTCTGCCAACCGAAGATGTTGTAGGTCACGTTCGACCAGGGCGTGCACTGATAGGTCTCGTTGCCGGCCAGGAAGTCCAGATACAGCGACGAATGGTTGAGTTTCCAGTCGGCGCCGCGCTCCTTGCCGTGGCGGAAGATCTCGCGGAACAGGTTCTTGGCCTTGGAGCGGCCCAGGAACACGTCCTGACGCGGCGCATGCTCGTAGGAATAACCCGGCGAGACGGTGATGCCTTCCACGCCCAGATCGGTGACGTAGTCGAAGAAGTCGGCCACCTCTTCCGGCACTTCACCGTCGAACAGCGTGCAGTTGATGGTGACGCGGAAGCCGCGGTCACGCGCCATCTCGATGGCCTCGACCGCCTTCTCGAACACGCCTTCCTGGCAGACGGATTCGTCGTGACGCTCTTTCAGACCGTCCAGATGCACCGACCAGGTGAAATAGGGCGACGGATCGTAGTCGTCCATCTTCTTCTTCATCAGGATCGCGTTGGTGCACAGGTAGACGAACTTCTTGCGCGCCACGATGCCCTTGATGATCTCGGGCATGTCCTTGTGGATCAACGGCTCGCCGCCGGGGATCGACACCATCGGCGCGCCGCATTCGTCGACCGCGTTCAACGCGTCCTCGACGCTCAGGCGCTGCTTGAGGATATCCTTCGGGTGGTCGATCTTGCCGCAGCCGGCACAAGCCAGGTTGCACTGGAACAGCGGCTCCAGCATCAGCACCAGCGGGTAGCGTTCCCGTCGGGCGATTTTCTGCCCCATGATGTAGCGCGCGACCTTGTACTGTTGAATCAACGGTACTGCCATTTCGACCTCTCTTTTGGGCTCGGCGGGCGAATTGCGAGCCGATCCGAGCGCAGCAGATTTAATGCGGCGATGCCGCAATCACCACTGCATTATACATGTGTATGTTTCGTTAAGAACTATTGTTGCACATCAGGGTGCCGTGATCTCGGCAATTCGTGCAATAAGATCATCCATGTCACGACTATGGAGATCCCCCATGGTGGAAATACGAAAGATCTCTTCGGCCAGGTCGCCCTGCCCTGCGTAGATGACGAACCCGGCGACCTTGAGATGATCATGCAGCGCATCATAAGAGATGCCTTCCGGCAGCTGATACGCGCGTAGAACGCAGGAACTCTGTTCGGCGTCGAGCACGGCTTCGATGCCGAGCCGCGCCAGACCGTCCGCCACCCGGGATGCCAGCGCCCTGTAGTGCGTGCGGCGGGCACGCCAGCCACCGGCCTCGCGATGTTCGGCCAGCGCGGCGGCCAAGGCGTGGAATGCCGGTACGGCCGGCGTGAACGGGGTGCCGCGCGCCTCCTGTTTTTCGCAATATGTGGCCAGATCCAGATACAACGCGCGCGCTTTCGCGTGGATCAACGCGCTGCGCCGTGTCAGCACGAACGCGGCACCCGGCGCCCCGTGCAGGCACTTGTTCGCGGTCGCGGCCACGGCAGCGACCGCAGAGCCGAAGGAGATGGCTTCGGCCCCGAAGCTGGAAACGGCATCCACGAGCAGCTGGACATCGCCTGCGGCACAGACCGCCGCGATCGCCTCAAGATCGTTGAGCCGGCCGGTGGTGGTCTCATGATGGACCACCGCCACGTGGGTGAAGCGTTCATCCGCGAGCCGCTCGGCCAGCGCCGCCGGGTCGATCGCTCTCGCCCCAGGCCAGCGACAGCGTGTCGTGATCGATGTCATGCACGTCGGCCATCTTCGCCATGCGCTCGCCGTAGACGCCGTTCTCGATCACCAGCACGCGGGCGCCCTCGCCCGGCATCGAGGCCATCATCGCCTCGACCGCCGCGGTACCCGAGCCGCTCAGCACGATCGGGGCCCAGCTGGCCCAATCCAGATCGTAGACGGCGGCCAGTCGCGCCCGGACATCGTCCTGCAGGTCGAAGAATTCGGTCTCGCGATGACACAGATCCGGCGCTGCCAGCGCATCGCGCACGCGCGGCGTCAAGGTGACCGGGCCCGGGTTAAGCAGCCGCATGCGGCTCAAGATCTGGCTCCGATATGCGCCATCAGGCGCTCCTTGATCTCGACCGGTGTCGCCGACGGACGCGGCAGATCGGCCTTGTCGGTGCCGGGCGCGATGTGCAGATGCGAGAACGCCGGGCCCTGCGAGCTGCCGACCAGCATCTGATCGATCACCGCTCGCTCGTGGCCCTCGTAGGTCGTGCGGTAGCCGGCGGCCGCGGCTATGGCCGCGAATGAAAGCCCGGAAGACACCGTGGCCTGGCCGCCGGTGGATTCATGCATGCCATTGTCCAGCAGCAGATGATGCAGGTTGGTCGGCCCGTAGGCGGCCAGGGTCGACATCGCGCCGAGGCGCATCAACGCTGCACCATCACCGTCGACCACGATCACGTCCAGATCGGGCCGCGCCATGGCAAGCCCCAGACCGAGCAGCGGCGCACAGCCCATGGAGCCGACCATGTACAGGTGATTGGCCCGATCGTCGATCGCGTACAGCTCACGACCGGCAAACCCGGTCGAAGCAATGATGACGCTGCCGACGGGGTCGGTGCGATCGACCAGATGCGCCAGCGCATCGCGACGGCTCACCGTCGGCGTCCTGGGCGGCGCCGGGCGGAACGTGATCGCGCCGCGGCTCTGGGTCGGCGAATCCTGGCTTTTCAGTTCGGCCGGCGCGACCGTGCCCTTCTTCATCACCAGCACATAAGGCCGACCGGTCTCGTTCATGTGCGCCTCGGCGCGCGCCAGCGCGTCGGCGACGGCATCGGCGTTGTCGGGAAATATCTCCCAGGGCAGATCCATCGTGTCGAGCATGTCGGTCGTGACACGGCCCATCAGCTCGTGCTGCGGCTCGTCGGCCACTTCCGGAGCGCCGCGCCAGGTCACGATCAACAGAATCGGCAGCCGGAACACCCAGTTCAACGAGGTGAGCGGTGAAACCGCGTTGCCGAGCCCCGAGTTCTGCATCATGGCGACGGCGCGCTTGCCGGCCAGCGCCTGACCGGCGGCCAGGGCCACCGCATCGCCCTCGTTGGCCGCCGAGACATAGGTCAGCCGCTCGCTGTCGATCACGGTGTTGATGAACGGGGTCAGGAACGAGCACGGCACGCCGGCATAGAAATCATAGCCGTACTCGGCCGCGCAATCGATGAAGTCATTGGCTTCGAGCGTCATGGTCGGTCTCCGTGGGCAAATTCGCCGGCGGCGCGCAGATCGTCGAGATCGTTGACGTCGAGCCAGTGGCCGGTGATGTAGATCACGTCGACACGCCGTCCGGCCGCGATGAGTTCGTTGAGCAGATCGGGCATGCCGGCGGTCTCGAACCGGCCTTCGGCACGCAGCTTGTCGAGCGCCTCGCGGATCCATACCCGGCCCTCGCCGCGGCTGCGCATCACGCCGATCCAGCGCCCGTTCGGCGTACTCGTCGGCGCATCCTGGCCGCCGATGTGGGTCAGCGTCACGGACTGACCGAACAGGGCCCGGTCGTCCGGTGCGCTGCACCAGGCCGGGTCACGCTGCGGTGCTTCGGCCCGTCGGCCCTGCGAATCGACCACCACCGTGATCTCGCCGGGCGCTTCGAGCAGATCGGCCAGAACATGGCGACGGAATATGAGGTCACCGTACACGATGAGGTTGTCGTCGCCGAAATGCTCGCGCGCCGTGTACAGCGACGCCAGCTCTCCGGTGGTTTCGTAATCGGGGTTCTCGACCACCTTCACGCCGGCGACGTCGATGGTTTCCGGCCGATAGCCGGCCACCGCCGTGATGTCGTGCAGCCCGTGCTGCTTGAATACATCGACCAGATGACGCAGCAACGGCTTGCCGGCGATTTCCAGCATCGCCTTGGGCCGGGCCTCGGTGACCGTCTCCAGGCCTTCGCCGCGGGCCGCGGCCAGCACGATCGCATGGGTCGCCGCGCCGGCGTCGCCGGCATAGTGTTTTTCGGCCTCGCGCAGTTCCGGATCGCCCTGCAGGCGAAAGATTTCAGAGACCGGCGCGATGCGATCCTCGACCCCGGTCAGGGTCTCGCTCTGGTAGATCTCGGCGGCCGTGCGCTGCATCGCCGTCACCGAGGCGCGCACCGTATGGTTGGCCCAGATCGCCAGGCTGATGCCGGCCGCACGGAACACATCGGTCGGCGTGGAGTAATACTTGGTCGGCACGATCACCAGCGGACAGGCTCCGTCCCAGCGCTCGGCGAACTTCTGGATGTTGTCGAAGCGCGGCGCCTTGTCGTGAATCAGGATCGCGTCCGCCCCGGCCTGCTGATACGCCCTGGCCCGCTCCAGCGCCTCGTCCACCGACCAGCCGGCGATGAGCGCCTCGACGCGCGCAATGATGCAGAAATCCGGGTCGGATTGCGCATCCTTGCCGGCGCGGATCTTGCCGCAGAACTCGTCGACATCGGCGAGCGGCTGGCGTTCGCCATCGATGAAGCTGTTGGTCTTGGGAAACAGCTTGTCCTCGATGCACACGCCGGCCACGCCGCGCGATTCGAGCTTGTTGACCAGCCGGCGCAGGTTGTTGAAGTTGCCGTAGCCCGTATCGCCGTCCAGCAGGATGGGCACATCCGTGGCATCGGCCATGAACTCGACCGTCTCGAGCACCTGGGTCCAGCTGGCTTCGTTGGAATCGCGCACACCGAAAGCGGCCGAAAGTGCCAGCCCGGAAGCCCAGATGCCGGCAAAACCGGCTTCCTGGACGATGCGCGCGGACAATCCGTTATGCGCTTCCATGAGGAATTCGAGACGATCGGAGGCCAGCAGATCGCGCAGCGCGCGGGTCTTACTTGGCTTGATGTTTGACGCAGCGAGCATGGGCTATCCCTGGCAGGAAAACAGTTCGGGGAGGATGTCGTCGGCCGCGCGCTCCGACATCGGCCGGATAATCGATCTCGATCCAGGGCAGGGCGTGACGTCGACCGCCTCGAATGCAGCCTCTCCGGCGCACATCACGCATTGCAGCGCGGCTTCATAGGGCGCGTCCTCGTCCGCCTCCGACACGCGCTCGCATTCGGCCAGCAGCACATCGCAGCTCGCAGGCGACAAGCGAAAGAAGCCGACCGACTCGCCGATCGCCTCGTAGTCCAGCCCCGCCGGCAGCATCTTGTCGAAAGCGACGATCCGGTCGTCCCGCAGGCAGACCTTCACCGCTTCGGCATCGTCTGCGCCCACGCTGCGATCCATGCCCAGAGCATCCGCCGCCTTGGCGGCGAGCAGCGCGCCCAGCAGGCGCTGGTCATACAGCACATCGGCATCCATGAGGAGGATGTCGTCGTCGCCTTCCAGCGCCTCGCGCGCTGCCAGCACGCTCTGTGCGCTGCCCTGGCGGAA
Source organism: uncultured Gammaproteobacteria bacterium (assembly GCA_963835375.1). Classification (GTDB taxonomy): domain Bacteria; phylum Pseudomonadota; class Gammaproteobacteria; order Nevskiales; family Salinisphaeraceae; genus Salinisphaera. The sequence goes on along the minus strand of CAWIGB010000012.1, from coordinate 175,853 downwards.
GGCCGGATTGTGCGCGGTGGTCACCGTCATTTCGGGTGCGACTTCCGGCACCAGCGCACCAAGCGCCTGCTCGATCTGCATCGCCTCGAAGCCGACCACGACCGTGAGTCGATCGATACCGGCCCGGGTGAGCAGTCGCAGATGACGCTCGAGCAGGCTGGCCTGGCCGAAAGGCAACAGGCATTTAGGCCCCCCGCCGGTGACGTCGTCGAGGCGGCGGCCCATACCGGCCGCCAGGAGAACTGCATGCATAAAAACTCGTCTGTCGATATTTCAGGAATGTCGGACTGTGGCGTCGGGCGCAGGGCGACGCACGCGCCCCACCCACCGACTTTCAGCCCATTGCCACGCAACGAGCCCGGGAAGGCCGAGGCCGAGTTCGCGCACGCGCTTGACCAGCGACAACGCCAGACCGGTCTGCGGGTCGAGCCCGATCAGGCCGGCCAGCAGCACGAAGCCGCCTTCCTGTACGCCGAGCGCACCGGGAATGGCAAACGCCGCGCCGCGAATCGCCTGGCCGAGGGCCTCGAGCATCACGGCATCGGCCAGTCCGACCGGATGGCCGAGAAAATAAAGCCCCAGCCAGACTTCGCCGATGCCCGCGACCCAGCCGACCCAGCGCCAGGCCAGCGCCCGCACCACCCGCCACGGCCGGGCATAGATCGCAGCTATCGCCGCATCGAGCGACCTGTGCGCCGCCGACGAAATCCAGCCACTCGCGCCCGCCGCCAAGACGTCTGACCCACACCGCCAGCCCGCCGAACAGGCCGCCACGCTGCAGCTTGTAGAACAACGCCAGCATGGTCAGCATCACGCCGATGCCGAGCGCCACGCCCCAGGCGATGTCCGGCTGGTCGATCAGGATCAGCAGCAACACCAGCCCCAGCACGCCGAACAGCATCTGGGTGAGCGCTGCCAGGGTGATGTCGACCACCACGGTGGCGCCGGTCTCGGCGGCTTCGAGGCCCTGCTTGATCAGCAGTCGGGCCTTGGCGATATCGCCGCCGATCTGGGCCACCGGCAGCAGGCCGTTGATCGACTCGCCGATCCAGCGCGCCCAGACCATGCGCAGAATCTCCGGCCGCGGGCGCTGATACAGAATACGCCAGGCATGGCTGTCGATCGCCAGCGGCACCAGGTGCCACGCCGCCACCACGGCCAGCCCCCAGCCGGCCACCGAGAGCGCGCGGCCGACCGCCGGCAGCCCCTGCCAGGCGAGCATGGCCGTGAACAGGGCCACGCCGGTGAGCAGCATGATCGCAGCCGTGCGTTTCACAGTCGCTTCTTCAAGGATCCGGGACCGACGGGTCTAGCGCTTGTTGCGCTTGAACACCTGCTTGAAGCCGAAATACGCGATCGAATCCTTCATGTTGGAGATGAAACGCCGCCAGCCGCTCATGTGCGTATCGGTGACATATTCGAACGTCAGCGAGATACGGCGCTCGTTGTCGCCCAGCGGCGTGATGCGATGCCAAACTTCGTCGCCGTTGAACAGACACATTGCGCCCGGTCGCAGATTGCGTGCATCGCCCACGGTGTCGCGATTGTCGTCGTTCCTGAACAGCTCGAATTCGAGCTTGGACGACGATTCGTCGATCACGCCCAACAACAGCGTATAGCGCTTGCCGGCGTAGTAGGAGGTATCGAAATGCCAGCCGATGTGATCGCCGGGCTCGGTATAGAAATACAGCGCATAGGCATGCGGATCGGATTCGGGGCAGGTCTGCAGCGTTTCGCCGGTCATCCGTTCGAGCCAGGCGATGAAGCGCGGGTTGCGATACAGCGCCGGAATCTCCGGGGCGAGCTCGTCGAGCGTGTAGCGCGACACGCTGCCGCCCTTCTTGTGGCGCGGGATGTAGTTGCGATGAATCGACTCGGCAAGCTCCGGGATCCGGGCCTGGAAACGCGTGGTCGTTTCGGCCGGCAGGAATTCGTCCAGAAAGATGAATTCGTTGTCGGCTTCGAAGCGCTGCTTCAAAACCGGCGTGTCCAGATCGTCGACGAACGACGCATCATCGGCAGCGTCCGTCTCGGCGATCATCTGTTCGACGCTGGTGCTAGTCATCGACGTCTCCTGCTGGATCGACGCAAGGCCGGGAGCCCGGGCCGGCGGCATGACCGGGCCGGCTCAATCCGGAACATCGCCGATCGAGATCGGCTCGAACCCGGCGCGATCGTTGTATTCGTGGCGGCGGCGCGACGAGGCGCGATAAGCCGGCTTGCGCACGCGATTGATCGAGCCCAATGGGCGCAGATCGGGCCGGCCGGCCCAGGGATCGAACGCAAGCACGTCGTCGCCGAAGGCCCGGCGCGCGGGCGTGAACGGGTTCTGGGCCGGCAGAGAAAGCGTGCCGACCCGGCGCCAGGCGCTCTTGCCGACATCCCATTCCACTGAAGCGTCCTCGATCGGCATCGCCTCGGGATCGGTCAGCAGCTGGATGCAGAAATCGAAGCCGGCGTCATTGTCGGCCAGGAATTCGGCCAGCCATTCGCTCAGCACGTCCGGGCGGTCGTCGTCGGTGACCGGGCGTGCGGCCAGCGCCCGCTGGGCCTCGGTGTTCGGCATCAGCGCATACTTGCAGACGTAATCGCCGTACCGGAACGCCGACTGACTGTAGTAGCTGTGCGCCAGCAGATCGATGTTCGGCAGGCGCTCGAACAGCGTCTGGACATCGGCATCGTCGCGCTTTGCAATCTCGGCGGCCAGCTGGGCGGGATCGTGCCCGTATTCGGCGCGCAGCCGCGCGATCTCGCGATAGGTAGTGACCTCGGCCAGCGGCAGGATCGGGCAGTTGTTGCACAGGAAGTCCTGGGTCAACCGCCCGTCGCCGGCCATCTTCTCGCCATCGACGCCGATCAGTTTCATCGCCAGTCCGCGGGCGGCAGGCTCGCGATCGTCCATCAACGCTGCCGGCTTCGGTTGCGAACCGCAGCACCGCCGGATACGCGCCAGGCGCAGCGAACAGGCTCTGAGCCAGTTCCTCGGGGAGCTCGGGCTCGACCGTGAACGTACCCTTGAGCACACCGTGGCCTTTGGCGTGCGTCTCGCGCGGGGCATGCCGGCGCGCCGCGATCGCGCGCTCGTGCGCGATGCCCAGATAGCGCACGATGTCGGCGATCTTGCTCTGCTCGTCCGGCTGTTCAACTTCGAGATCGTCGGAGTAAGGGACGTATGAAATCATGCCCTGTCCTGGTTTGATGCCGCCTCAGTCCGCGCCCGTGCGCGGATCGGGCACGCGGGTCCAGGTCGTGGTCTTGCCCAGCGCCGGGATGCCGACGTAGCCGTGCAGCTTCAAATGATTGTGATCGGCGAGCCAGAGATAGCAGTCGAACCACTTGCCCTGATCAGGATCGTAGACCCGCCCGTTCTCCCAGCGCGCTCGATCGTTGTCTGATACATGATAATCCAGCTGCTTGATCATGCGCAGCCCGATCATCGGTCGATGCCGCTTCGAAGGATCGGGATTGTGGCGATCAACGAGAGGCATCCCGCCCATGCCCTGCGGGTCATCCGGCGGGTAACGCGTCGTCTTGAGCCATACGATCCGCGCAGCGAAATCGTCATGGTCATCGACCACCTGGATCACCGCCCCGCCCTGCTCGGTACGCCAGAAACCGGCGATCGCATCGGGCGCTGCCCCGCGGGCCAACGCGGCCGCAGGCGCGACCAGCAGCGCCGCCGCGAGCGCCAGCCAGCGCATCACGGCCGTTTGCCGACCGGCAGATAGCGGTGCGAGTAATACCAGGCCACCGCGTCGGCCAGCGCGTCGCGCGCCGGGCGCGCGCGGTAGCCGAGCTCGGCCGCCGCGCGCGCGTGCGAAAAGAACATGCGTTTCTTGGCCAGCTTGACGCCGTCGACGGTCACTTTCGGCGGCCGGCCGGTGATGCGGGCCACTGCCTCGGCGGCGTGGGCGACCGGCATCACCAGATTGTGCGGCAGCTTCACGCGCGGCGGCGGCCGATCCACGATCTCCGCGACCAGCGCCAGAATCTCGGCCAGCGTCATGTCGGTGCCGCCCAGCACATAGCGCCGGCCGGCCTCGCCGTGGGCATGGGCCAGCAGATGCCCGCGCGCGACATCGTCGACATGCGCGACGTTGAGCCCGGTATCGACGAACGCCGGCATCCGCCCGGCCGCGGCTTCCAGCACCATCTGACCGGTGGGCGTGGGCTTGTGATCGCGCGGGCCGATCGGTGCCGACGGATTCACGATCACGATATCCAGACCGTCGGCCGCGTATTCACGGGCGACTTCCTCGGCCAGGTACTTGGACCGCTTGTAGTGGCCGATCATGTCCTCGAGGCCGACCGGTGTGTCCTCATCGCCGGGCGTGCCGTCCTTCGGGATGCCGAGCGTCGCCACGCTCGAGGTATACACCACGCGCGCCACGCCGGCGATGCGCACGGCTTCGCAGATACGACGGGTGCCCTCGACGTTGTTCTCGTAGAGCTCGTCCGGATCGGCGGCCCACAGTCGATAGTCGGCGGCGACGTGGAAGACCGCGTCGCAGTCACGCATGGCCTCGGCCAGGGCCGTCGTATCCGACAGATCGACCTCCGCATATTCCAGATCGAGTCCTTCGAGCGCGGTCAGATCGCTGCTCGCGCGGCGCGCGGCGCGCACCGTCCAACCCTCGCGCAGAGCCGCACGTGCGACCGCGCTGCCGACGAATCCCGTTGCTCCGGTCACCAGGGCGCGCATGATCTAATCCTCCGATGAACGCGCGCTCAGCACGCGAAAATACCAACCCAGCCAGATCGCGAACGCCGGCGCGCCCACGAAGGCCAGCACCAGAAACACTTCGCGGACGTTGAAGATCGTAACCAGCGGGAACAGATAGAGCACGTCCTCGATCTCGAACAAGCCGGCCGAAGGCAGTTTGGCCCCGGCCTTGCCGAGTTTGTCCTCCATTGTCATGTGCAGCCAGAAGATCAAGGCCACTGAGACACCCGCCACCGCGCCCATCACCGGCGCCCGGGCCCCCAGCGGCCCGTGAATCAGACCATAGCCGAGTGCCGCGAACAGCAAGGTATGAATGAGCGCGTCGCACACCAGGTCATAAAGATGCCCGAAGCGGCTCGACGCGCCCGACATGCGGGCCAGTTCGCCGTCGGTATGGTCGACGAAATTGGACAGCGCGAACACGAACGCGCCGATATTCGCCAGCACCAGGCTCTCGTGCGCCAGACACCAGGCCGACACCAGGCCAAGCACCAGCCGGACCGTGGTCAGGTGGTTGGGTCGGGCCGGGGTATCCTCGAGCGGGCGCACCAGCCGGCGGGCCAGGCGTGCGTCCAGCGGGCGCGACGACCCGCTGTCGGCTTCGCTTGCCGAATCGATCGGTTCGGACATGCTGGTCAATTCCTTTCTCGGCCGGGAAACTCAATCCCGCAAGATACGAAAAAGTGCCGGCACGACAATAAGGGTTGTCACCAGAACGGCCACCATACCGATCGTGAGCAGCTGACCCATGCTGGCGGTGCCGGCATGGTGCGAAAACGCCAGACTGCCGAAGCCGGCCATGGTCGTCAGCGACGACAATATGACGGCGCGTGCGGTGGAGGTACCCAGGAACGGCCGATGGTGCTCACGCTGACGCAGTCGGTGCACCACGTGGATACCGCTGTCGACGCCGACACCCAGCAGTAGCGGCAGCGCGATGACGTTGGCGAAATTGAACGGGATATCGAACACCACCGTCGCCGCGGCCAGGATCATCCCCGACAGCGCCAGCGGCGCAAGGACACGCAGGGTGTCGCGAATGCTGCGCAACAGGATGAGCAGAAACACCGTGATGAACACCCCGGCATAGATGAAGGCATGCACAAAGGCCAGCGATACGGTATGCCCCGCCGACAGTTCGAGTACCGGCGCGCCGGTGATATGCGGCGCGACCTGACGCACGCTGTTCACGAACGCCCGTACCGCCGGTTCATGATCGAGATTCCCCTTGGGCGATACTTCCACGCGGTACTGCCCGCCGGTGCCGATCCACCGTTTCCTGAGGCTCGCGGGCAGGTTCTTGAGCGTGATGCGCGAGGCATTCATCGCATCGGCCAGACCATCGATCTGGCGCGGCAGCCCCGACAGAACGCGGTCATGCATCGTGGCCAGAATTTGCTTCTGGTCGGCTGGTGTTTGCTGTGCGAACCAGTCGCGCCAGGCCGATAACGATTCGAGACAACCGCCGCGCGGCAGCGGCATCATCGCCGGTATCGCTCTTGCGATAGCGCGCGAGATGCTGCGCGAACCCGGCGATCGCCTGTTTGCGCGCGGCGAAACTCGCCCGCTTTGTCATGTCGGGCCGCGTGACCGCGAGCGTCAACGCCAGATCGCCGATGGTCGACAGCTTGGCGTCCTGATGGTCGGGAACGAAGTCCGCCACCGTCATCGCCCCCGACACATGCGGCTGTTTGGCGATCCGATCGGCCAGATGCCTGGCCTGGGCCAGAGTCGGACGCATGGTGACCAATGTAAGTGGCGAATGCTCGCTGTGTGCCAGCAGATCCCGGTAGGTCTTGACCGCCTCGTCGTTGGGATTCTGCAGATCCAGCGTACTCGGATCGAACCGCATGAACGGCAGCGCGATCACGCAGGCCAGCGCGATCACGGCCGCCCCAACCCAGACCGTGCGCTGGGCCCGCCGGCCGATGAACGGCGCCCAGCGGCTGGCCGTCGTACTCGAACTCGGGACCCAGGGCTTCATCAAAGCGATGGCTGCCGGCAGGAACGTCAGGCTCACGACCAGGCTGATGAACATACCCGCGCCGGAAATCAGCCCGAGTTCGGCAACGCCCGGAATAGGTGGTCGGAATAAAGGCGAAGAATCCCCCGGCTGTCGTGACCGCGCAGAGCGTGAGCGACAACCCGACATCCGATATGGCCGTGGCCAGTGCATGACGTACGCCCGCGGCGCGCCCGACCACGCGATCGCCGAGTTCGGCCAGCGCTTCGCGATAGCGCAGGCAGACATGAATCGCATAGTCGATGCCGAGCCCGATATAGAGCACGGCGAAGGCGATCGAGATCAGGTTGAGCCGCCCCACCGCCAAGGCAGCGAACGTCGCGGTGCCCACCAGTCCCGCGATCAGGCTGATCAGGGAAGCGCCCATCAACGCCCACGAGCGCAGACCCAGATAGAGGATCACGCCCACGGCCAGAAAAGCCAGCGTCGCGCCCCAGGCCGCTCCCTGCGTGACGCTGGCCAGCTCTTCGTCGGACAGCGCGACTTCGCCGGTCTGGCGTATCCGCACGCCATGAGCGGCATCCAGGTTCAGACGCTGGGCCGCGTCACGGATCGCCTGCATGGGCTTGTTGGCGGGCAGCAATGCGCCGTAATCGAGTTTCGGCGACACGATGATGAAACGCTGATCGGACACGCCCGGGCTGATCGCCGCCGATGAGCTGCTGCCAGGACAGACGGTTGTAACGCCCGGCCCGACTTGCCTCGAAAGTGGCGGCCAGTTCGCCGAACACCGGGGCCAGATTCATGTCGACCGGCGCATCCGGTGCCATGGCCTTGTCGAGCATGTCGAAGAAGGTCGGCAGGGTCGGATCGGTCGACAAGCGACCCAGAAACGGCTGGATGCGCGTGAGCCGGGTGGACAGGGAATTCAGCTTGGCCGGCGAAAGATAGAGGAAGCCGTTCTTCGCAAAGAAATCGCCGCCGCCGGGTTCATAGACGTCGGACAAAGAGTTTCGGCTGGCTGCGCAGCGCCTTCGTCAACTTGTCGGCGGCCGCCCCGGCGGTGTCCGGGCTCGAGCCGTCGACCACCACCACCAGATTGTCCTTATAGACCGGAAACGCCTTGTTATAGGCGATGTGGGTCTGGCGCCAGGCCGACCTTGCTGCTGATCAGATTGGCATCGTCGGTGTCCATCGTCAGATGGGTGGCCGAATACCAGGCGCCGGCCAGCGTGATGACGATGCCCACGAACACCACCCAGGCCGCATGGCGCGTCATCAGCTCGACCCAGGCCGCCAGCGCCCGTTCCAACGCACGCGTCACGCCAATCACCTCGCCGCGAACCACCTTGGCCACATCAGCCAGGGTGATGCGTGCCGCGCGAAAGGCCACGGCCAGATTCTTCAGCGCCCGGAGCTGGACGTGCATCGACGCGGGACGCCCCGCCATGGCAGCCAGAAGCGCTGCCGGGCGCAGCCGGCCATCGGCGTCCATTGCCGCCCGTGCGACCGGCGGCAACGCCATCGAAGCGTCATCGATGATCGCGCGCACGCTCACGAACGCCAACCCGCGATCGGCGGCAACCTTTGCAATCGCCGCGCTTTCCATATCGCAGGCGATCGCGCTCGCTGCGTCGTACAGAGCGCGCTTGGCCGCAGCGTCCACCACCAGTTCCGGCGTGTCGACCAGGCGCTGCTCGAAGACCTGATGCGCGGGCGCCAGAGCGGCGGCCAGCGTGCGCGCCAGTCGTCGTCGGTATCCCACGCGCGGCCGTCGGCGTCGAGCACACGGGTCGCCAGCACCAGACGCGCCGGGGTCGACGCCGGGGGCAATCGCTGCCGCCGTGCCCCAGCTCATCAACACGGACACCCCCTCATCGGCCAGCGTGGCGGCCGCTGCTGCGGCCCGCTCCGCGCCCATGCCCGATAGCACGAGCTGCGCGCCACCGGGCAGCCGTGCTCGTCCACGCGGACGAAGCCTTGCGAGGGCGCGCGCCTCTCCCGGCAACGCGGCGATGATGCCGAGATGCTCGACCGGCAGGCTCAACACGCGGCACCGGCCGGGCCGCGAGGGCCCCGCTGCGCAATACATCACGGGCATCGGTTCAGCTGACGCTCGCCGTTGCGACATCCGGTCTCCGGATCGTCGTGCAGATTGCGGTAACGCGCCAACGCCCAGAGCGGGAAGTAGCGCGTGTAGCCGTGGTATTTCAGATAGAACACACGCGGAAAGCCGGGTGCCGTGTGCTCCGGATCGTGCCAGGCCCCATCGTCGCCCTGGGCGTCGATCAGCCAGGCCGCGCCGCGGGCCAGCGCGGGCGTGTCGCGATCGCCGGCCGCCATCAGGCCGAGCATGGCCCAGGCGGTCTGAAAACTGGTGGAGACGTCGGAGCGCCCGCGCGGCGGATCCCAGTAGCTGCCGTTGTCCTCGCCCCAGCTGCCGTCGGTGCGCTGCATGCCTTTCAGATAAGCGACGCGCGCGCTGGATCCAGCCCTGGCTCATGTCCTCGCCGAGCGCTTCGAGCGCCATCAGCACCGACCAGGTGCCGTAGATGTAATTCGTACCCCAGCGGCCGAACCAGGAGCCATCGGCTTCCTGCTCCCGCTTGAGATAAGCCATCGCGCGCTCGATGAACGGCCGGTCCTCGGGGCGCTGCAACAGGCCGACCAGCGTGATGACGCGCGCGGTCACGTCCGCCGTCGGCGGGTCCAGCAGCGCGCCGTGGTCCGCGAACGGAATCTCGTTGAGATATTCGTGGTTGTTGTCGGAGTCGAACGCGGCGATGCCGCCGTTGGACGACTGCATGCCGACCAGCCAGTTGGTCGCCCGCGTGATCGCGCGGCCGTAGGTGGCGCCGTCGCCGGTGTTGTACATCGCCCAGGCGATCACCGCGGTGTCGTCCAGATCGGGGTAGTGGTCGTTGGCGTACTGGAACGGCCAGCCACCGCCCGGCAGATCGGGATGATCGCGCTTCCAGTCGCCCGGGCCGTCCAGCACCTGGCGCGCGGCCAGCCAGTCGAGCCCGGCACGTACGACCGGCGTATCGCCGTCGCCGGCAGCTTCCTGCAGCGCCAGGATCGCCAGCCCCGTATCCCAGACCGGCGACACGCAGGGCTGGACGTTGGCCATGTCGCCGTGGTCGAACACGAGATCGTCGATCGCCTGGCGGGTATTGCGCGCGGTAGGGATGATCGGCCGGATAGCCGAGTTCGCCCAGCGCTTCGTAGACGTTGACCATCGCCGGAAAGATCGCGCCGATGCCGTCCGTGCCGTTCAGACGCTCGATGATCCAGTTCTCGGCGGTCTGGATCGCGCGTTTGCGCACGAATTTCGGAATCAGCGGCTCGAATCTGCGGCCAACGCGATCGAGCCCCTTGAACACGCGCTGGAGCGTGTTCTGCGCCGGCACGAAATCGCGCTGCTGCTCGGGCGGAATGGTGAACAGCTCGCGCACGTTCACCCCGGCGGGGTTGCGTGCCATGGTGCGCAGGCTGGTGAGGATGAACAGCGGCACCATCACCGTGCGCGACCAGTAGCTCACCTTGGACAGATGGAACGGCGAGGCCTGCGGCATCAGCATGACCTCGACCGGGATGAACGGCACCGCCCGCCAGGGCACCTGGCCGAACTGGGCCAGCGCGATCAGCGTGAACACATTCACCTGGCCGGCGCCGCCGCGCGCGAGGATCGCCTCGCGTGCATGCACCATGTGCGGCGCGTCGACATCGTCGCCGGCGAGCTTGAGCGCGTAGTAGCACTTCACCGAACACGACAGATCGAGATCACCGCCGTAATACAGCGGCCAGCCGCCGTGGGCGGCCTGACTTGTGCGGATGAAGTTGGCGACCCGCGCCTGCAGCGCGGTATCGACATCGCCGATGAAATGCATCATCAGGATGTATTCGGCCGGAATCGTGCAGTCGGCCTCGCATTCGTAGCGCCAATGCCCGTCGGGGTTCTGATCGGCGAACAGGCGCTGCCTCGGCGGCTTCGATCGCCTCGGCCAGGCCCGGCCGGGCGCTCGACGCCGGGCACCGGCGCCGGCTCGGCATCTCGGCGATATCGTTGATCGGCGCGGCCGGGATCATCCGCCAGCTTCGGCGTGAGTGCCGGCAGATCGTGCGCGGTCATATGGAACAGATGCCGCAGCCGATCATCGTCGGCCACTGCCAGGTTGGTCGTCAGCACGGTGGCCTGCACGCTGCGGCGCGATACCTTCACCTGCGAACCGTCGGTAAACTGCGGGTTCGCCTGGATCTTGCGCAGCGTCAGCAGCGCCAGCCCGATCGCCCACAGACAGAAGCGGCGCATACCTTTCTGCTCGCTCGGGGATGCGGAGGGTGAACTCCAGCGCATTGCGCAGATGGCCGGTCGCGAGCCCGATCAGCTCGGACAAGTCCGGCGGCAAACGCCTCGTCGGTGCGGCGCTTGCCGAGGTCCGACAGATCGAAGCCGTGGCGCGCGAACACGTCGCGCGGCAGCCAGCACACGCCGCGTGCGTGGTCGGCCCAGATGTCCTTGAGGATGTTGGTCATCTGCAGACCCTGGCCGAACGATACGGCCAGCCGGTTGAGCTCGGCATCGTGCTCGCCCATGCCCGGCTCGTAGTCGGTGAACATGGCCGAGAGCATTTCGCCGACCACGCCGGCCACGAAATAGCAGTAGCGATCGAGATGCGCCAGCGTGGGCAGGCCCTCGGCGCTGGCCGCGCGTTCGTACTCCGGCATGCCGTTGCACATGATGCGCACGCAGCGCGCGACCGCCGCGCTGCTGCGCCGCGCGCAGACCGTGCGTGACGGTCAAGCACGTCTTCGGTATGCGCAACCAGACGGCGCTCGGCATCCAGCGTGGCCGGCGCGAGACGCGGCGCGAGACGCTGGCCGAAGTCGGCGCCGCCCTCGCCGGTTTCGACCACTTGCACGAACTCGGCGTGCAGCGCCGCCTTGCTCTCGTAGTCGAGCTCGGCGTCGTCCTCGATGGTGTCGGCAATACGGCACAGCAGATAGGCATTGCCTACGGCCACCCGCAGCGCTTCCGGCAACTCCGGGATCGTCAGCGCGAAGGTGCGGGAGACATGCGGCAGGATCTCATCCTGAAAGGCCAGCGCGCGCCGACCGGAATCCGTCTGCGTAGGGGCTTGTGACATGAACGAACGATTTCCAGGTTTTCAAGCGTGAGCGATAGCGCCGCGGCCGCAGGGCGCATCGTCGCACCGGTCGCGCGCCACATCGAGTTGACGCTGCCGGTCTTCAGTGGCTAGCTAGCCCGCCTATCGAGCCGCCGGAGTATTGATCCGGCCACCAGGGACGGCGAACTAACCATGGACGAATATCAAGCATCACATTATAGCCAACGCATCGAACATGTGCTTGACGCTTGCCTGCCCGGCGCCGATACATCGCCGGCCCGGCTGCATGAAGCAATGCGTTATGCCGCGCTCTCACCCGGCAAGCGCGTGCGCCCGCGACTGGTATATGCCGCGGCCGAGGTGCTGGGCGTGCCGGCGACGAAGGTCGACGGCGCGGCCGCCGCGATCGAGTGCATTCATGCTTATTCGCTGGTGCACGACGATCTCCCCGCCATGGACGACGATGACCTGCGCCGCGGCCGCCCGACCACGCATATCGCGTTCGACGAGGCCACCGCCATTCTCGCCGGCGACGGGCTGCAGGCGCTCGCCTTCGAGATCGTGGCCACCCATGGCGGCCTGCAAGATGCCCCGGCCGCACGCGCGGCCCAGATCGCGACGCTTGCGCACGCGGTCGGCTCGCGCGGCATGGTCGGCGGCCAAGTGCTCGACATGGGCGCCGAAGGCCGGGACGACGTCACCACCGAGGATCTCGAAGAGATTCACAATCTGAAAACCGGCGCCCTGCTCGCCGCCTGCGTGACGATGGCCGCCGACGCCGCGCAGAACCTGTCGCTCGATCAACGCGCCGCGCTGGATATCTTCGCCGACCCGGATCGGCCTGGCGTTCCAGGTGCGCGACGACGTGCTCGATATCGAATCGTCCACCGAGAAACTCGGCAAGACCCAGGGCGCCGATATCGCGCACCACAAGGCGACCTACCCAGCGCTGCTGGGCCTGGACGAAGCCAAGGCCCTGGCCGAGCGTCTGTATACCGAAGCCACCGCCGCGCTGGATGTGTTCGACAACCCCGAGCCGCTACGCGCGATCGCCCGCGAGATCGTCAAGCGCGATCACTGAGAGCAAGCCGCGGTCCGGCGTCAGGGTACGTTGAAGTTCCGGGCGGCCCTTGCCCCGAACGAGCGCGCCCACGCCTTCGGCCGTGTGGCTCGCCTCGATTGCGGCCCGAGGCGGACGGGCGGATCGCGCCCGACCGGCCCTGACCGGGCGGCAGCACGGCGCTCGCACTGCGCCGCACAGGCTCCAGGCTAGGACTTCGGCTGCGAAAAGCTGTAGTCCAGCGTCTGGTGGCCGCCCGCCGGTACGCTGACCTGCCATTCCGGCTGCTCCGCCGAACCGCCGCTGGTCTTCGGCGCGTTGTCGGCCAGACGGGCGCCGGCCGGCAACCGCTCGGCCACGGTGACCTGGCGCGGCTTGTCGCCGGCATTGAACAGCTCGATCGTCACCTGCGTGGTGCTCGCGCCGTTCTCGTCGTTGCCTGCTGGGTGACCCGGTGCGTGCCGGTGATATCGAAGGCGCCGCCCAGCGCCAGCGTGACCGGCGCGCCGGCCGGCGTATCGTCGATCTGCGTCCCGCCCATCAATTGCGCGGCATGCGCGGCGTCGTAGATGCGTACCGCGCCTGCCGGCAACGGCTGGTCCGAGCTGTTGTCGAACGCCAGGCTGACCCGGGCGTGCTGGCGCTTGGCTCCGGTGTCGTTGAGCGCATAGTTCTCGAAGCGATACTGGCGCTTCGCGTCCACGCTGATCGGCTGCATCAGCGCGACCGATTTCACCGCCCCCGCCTTGACGTGCAGACCGTCGCGCCAGCGGATAGCGGTAGACATCGCCGATGGCCTGCGCCTGTCCGGCCGACGAGGATTCGCCGGAGGCCATCTTGGCCATCATCATCGGGCGCGGCGGCCCGCCGCCGTCGGCACGCGAGGTCTCACCGGCGACCAGCCAGGCCTGATCGGCATCCAGCGCGCGCATGCCCGCTGTTATCGATCACCGCCTGGCTCACCAGGCGCAGCTTGCCGCTCTGCTGGATCGAACCGACCGGTATAGCTGGCCTGCCAGCTCGGCGCCTGGGTCTGGTAGGTCGCGGTGAGTTTCTGCTGGCCCGACTTGTCGGCGTCGACGTTCATCGTGAGGCCCGAGTCGCGATGTCCGGATGTCTTGTCGCTCTGCCCCACCGCCCAGCTGATCTCGGTCGGCGAGGCCGCGGTGATGCGTTCGACCCGATTGTGGACGCGAACATATGCGGTATCGCCCGTCGACGTTCACCAGCGTGCCCTGGCTCGTCTTGCCGCCCGGCGCGCGCAAGGTCACCGGCTGGCCGATGCGATCCGACAAGGCTCGCGCCCGATGCGCCGGGGCTGTTCGAAGGCATATCAAAACCGGTTAGCTGCACGCCCGTCCCCGACAGCCACAGCGTATCCGGGCGGATCGTCCCGACCACCGGCCAGGACACTGTCTGCGCGCCTTTGTCCAGGCTGACAGTGCGGCTGTCCTGCACCACGGCCGAGCCCTGGCTGTAGAGCGCGATGGCATCCACGCATGCCTCGAATCGCCCCCCGTCGCAGCGAACGCGAACGGCGCGGCAGCAGCCAGGCCGGCGAGCGTGAAGATCCAACGGCTGTGCATGATTGCCTCCTACTCTTGCGATGACGTCGCCGGCGCGCGATCGGTTCGCGCACGGGCCAGCAGCCAGATCAGCAGCATCGACCGCCGGCAACCCGGCAATCGCCGTATCGACGAAAAACCAGGCATAGCCGGCATGATCGACCACCCAGCCGGAAAATCCGCCGATAAACTTGCCGGGCAGCGTCATCAGCGACGAAAACAACGCATACTGCGTGGCGGTATAGGCAGTATTGGTCAGGCTGGATAGATAGGCGATGAACGCCGAGCCGGCCATGCCGCCCGCCAGGTTCTCGGCGGAGATGGTGAGCGTCAGCGCGCCAAGACCGGGATCGTGCCGAGCGTGGCCAGCCAGGCAAAGACCAGATTGGCGATCGCGGACAGCACCGCGCCGGCCAGCAGCGGTTCGCATGATGCCGAACCGCACCACCAGCACGCCGCCGATGCCGGCGCCGGACATGGTCATGAGCAGGCCGAAGATCTTGGAGATGCTGGCGATCTGCTCCGGCGTGTAGCCCGAATCGAGATAAAACGGATTGGCCATCACGCCCAGGGTGATTTCGGCCAGCCGGTACAGAGCTCACGACCAGCAGGATCAAGATCGCCTGCGCGACCGTAGCGCGAAAGAAATCCCAGAACGGACAGGCCACCGCGCCGATCACCCAGCGCTCGGTACCGCGCAGCCAAGCCGGGCTGATGGGCGCGCGCATCGAGCCAGTCGATCGCCCACTGCTCGCGGATCTCGGTATCGCGCGTCGATCGAGGCGCTCCGGCTCGCCCAGCACCAGCACCGTGACCATGCCCACGCCCACGAGTGCGGCCATCACGTAATAGGCCGTCGACCACGACGCGCGCGGCCGCGATGTAGAACGCACCCGGCGCCGGCCACCAGCATGGCGATGCGATAGCCGGCCTGGTAGGTCGCGGCCATCGCGCCCTGTAGATCCTCGGCCACCGCCTCGATCCGCCATGCGTCGATGGTGACGTCCTGAGTCGCCGACGAAAACGCCACCAGCAGACCGAACCAGGCCATCTGCTCCAGATTCGTCGACGGATCGGTGCCGGCCATGCCGAACAGCCCGGCCATCAGTCCGGTCTGGGCCAGCAGCATCCAGCCGCGTCGTCGGCCGAGCAGCGCGGCTCAGAACCGGCAACGGCAACCGATCGATCACCGGCGCCCAGAAGAACTTGATCGAATACGTCGATGCCCGATCCAGGAAAAGAAATCCGATCGTGGTCTTCGACACACCGGCCGTGGTCAGCCAGGCCGACAAGGTGGAGAACACCAGCAGGAACGGCAGGCCCGAGGAAAAACCCAGAAACGCCCATGCCGACGACACGCGGCTGCGTATAGGTCGCCAGGGCGCGCGCGCCAATCGCGCGCCGACGGCGGCATTATTGCGCGGGCTGCCGCCCGAACGCCCGGCGACGCGATACTCAGAGTTCAAGGTCATAGTCGATCGTCAACGGCGCATGATCCGACAAGCGCTCTTCGCGATAGACATGTTCGGCCGTGGCCAGTTCGGCCAGGCCGGGCGTGGCGACGTGATAATCGATCCGCCATCCGACGTTGTTGTCCCAGGCGCGTCCGCGGTTCGACCACCAGGTGAACTGCTCTTCATCGGGGTTCACCTCTCGGAATACATCGACCAGGCCCACCTCGCCGAACAGGCGATCCATCCATTCCCGCTCGTGCGGCAGGAAGCCCGAGTTCTTCTTGTTGTTCTTCCAGTTCTTGAGATCGATCTCCTTGTGCGCGATGTTCCAGTCGCCGCAGATCAGATACTCGCCGGATGCCGCGGCCTGACGGCGCAGAAAATCCAGAAAATACAGCAGGTAGCGTTCCTTGGAGTCCTGGCGATGATCGCCGGAGGAACCCGACGGCGCATATAGGCTGGCGATGCGCAGATCGCCGAACCGAGCCTCGATATAGCGCCCTTCGGCATCGAATTCCTCGTGCCCCATGCCGCGCACGATCTCGTCCGGCTCGCGCTTGGCATAGATCGCGACCCCCGAATAGCCCTTGCGGTTGGTCGCCTCTTCATAGAAGCAGTGATAGCCCTCCGGCCAGAACGCCGCCACGCCTTCCAGCTGGTGCTGCTGGGCCTTCAGTTCCTGGATACAGACCACATCCGGATCCTGATCGGCCATCCACTCGAAAAAGCCCTTGCGCTGGGCCGCCCGAATACCGTTGGCGTTGAAGGACATCACCCGCATGCATGCTTTCCTTGTGTTTCAAGAACCCGGCGCAGCGCGATCCGGCGCCGGCCCGAACAAGTCACCGCTTACTTACGACATAAGCGCGCGCTTATCATACGTGCCTATCGCCCGATCTCGACAATGCCGGAGTGCGCCCGATGCCTGCCGACCCGACCGACTACAGCCAGGACTTCCTGGCCCTGGCCGATACCTACAACGCGCTGAAATTCGGCGAGTTCACGCTCAAGTCCGGCCGCGTCTCGCCGTATTTCTTCAACATGGGCGAGATCGCCTCGGGCGCGGGCATGAAGCGGCTTGCCGCGGGCTATGCCGCCGCCCTGGCCGACTCGGGCATCGAATACGACAGCCTGTTCGGCCCGGCCTACAAGGGCATTCCGCTGGTCGCGACGGTCGCCTGCGCTCTCGCCGACCGACAACCGGGATGTGCCGTTCACCTACAACCGCAAGGAAGCCAAGGACCACGGCGAAGGCGGCATGCTGGTCGGCGCCCCGCTGGGCAAGCGCGTGGTGATCGTGGACGATGTCATCACCGCCGGCACAGCCGTACGCGAAGCGATTGCCATGATTCGCGCCGCGGGTTCCGAGGTCGCCGGCGTGCTGATCGCACTCGATCGCCAGGAGCGCGGCGCCGACGATCGTTCGCCGCTGGCCGCGCTGGCCGCCGACGAAGGCATTCCGACCGCGGCCGTGGCCACGCTGGATGATGTCATCGGCTATGCGCGCGGTCGCTACAGCGAGGCTACCGTCGCCGCGATCCAGGCCTATCGGGCGCAGTACGGCGTGATCTGAGGCCGAGCCCCGTGTCGTAAGAGAGGCGGCGGTGCCGGCGGCCAACAGGTGGCCAGCCGCGGCGCCGCCTTTGCGCTGTTTCCGCACCACACCCGCGAGCGGCCACGCTACACTCGCGACAACCCGCGCGGGCTGTACCTCCAACGCAGTGGCCTCTATGCTCGCTGCGAACAGCAATCCGGCCCAAGTCCGCCGGATTGATCGCAATGTCGACGGGGGACGACATGGCCATTCGCTTCTTTCGCCGGATCAAACTGGCGCCGGGACTGTCGTTCAACCTGTCCAAGCGCGGCGCTTCGCTGTCGGTCGGCCCGCCGGGCCTGAAGTACACCGTCGGCACCTCGGGCACCCGGCGCACCGTCGGCATTCCCGGCACCGGGCTGTACTACACCGATCGCGGCAGCCGGAGCGGGGCCAACCACAGCCGCGGCGCTCGCCGACAGTCGGCCGAACCCGCGCCCGATCCGGCGGCACGACTCGACCTCGGCTTTTTCAAACGCCTGTTCACGCCCGAGGCCGAAAAACACTTCGTCGACGGCATGCGCCACGTGGTCGTCGAAGCAAACGACGCTGCAGCAATCAGCACGCTGGATACGCCCGACGCGGTGGCCGACGCCTCGTTCATGGCCGGGATGCTTGCGCTCAGGGCCGAACGCTACGACGACGCCCTCGCGTTTTTCGACCGCGCCGAGGCCAAGGCCGGCGAACTCGGCGACTATTTCGCCAAATACGGCGTCGTCGCCGAGATCCGCCTGCCCATCACGTCCCACATCAGCGCCGTGATCGAACCGGGCCAGCGCGGCATCACCCTGGCCCGCGCCGAAGCCGAACAGGCGCGCGAACACTGGCCGGCCGCACTCGCCGCGCTCGAAGCCCTGCACGACAGCGAGCCCGCCGATGCCGTCGTCATCCTGTCGCTGGCCGAGATTCTGGTCGCGGAACAAGCCAACCCAGCCGCTTACCAGCGCGTGGTCGAACTCACCCACATATCGACAACAACTCCGAACTCGAAGCCGCCATCCTGTACTGGAAAGGCCGCGCCCTGCGCCGACTCAACCTGTTGACCGCCGCCCGCGACGCCCTCACCGCTGCCTTCCGTCGCAAGAAAAACCGCGACCCCGAGCTGCTCGCCGCCATCCAGTACGAACGCGCGCTGGTCTATGAGGCGCGCGGCAAACACAGCCGCGCCCGCGAGGAATTCGGCCGGATCTATGCCGACGATCCGGCCTATAAAGACGTTGCCGAGCGGATTGCTACGCCGACAACCGAATAGACAAACGGCTTCTCACGAGTATGCGAGGCTCAGCCGGAGTAGCGGGACGGCTCTGTATTACGTCCCGTTACGCCGCGATGCAGACGCGCGCATGACGGCGGGCGGCCGCCTGTATGAGGGCCGCCCAAGCGGCCCGGGCTGGAACAATGATTGTGCAACTGCATCCCGTGAGCGCTGTGGCGGGGTGCCCTTCTTTCCGGCGCAAACAAGGACGTGGGCTCGCGCATCAGTGCGACAATCCGCGCCGGGCGAGCTTGCATGTCGCCTGGCTGAGATTCCTACATACTCAGCATGCCGTTTAATTGCCGCAGCTACGCAATAAGCCGATAAAACGACGGCTTGCGCCGATGCCTATCGCGTATCCGCGCGTCGTAGTCGGCGTGGGTCTCGAAGCCGCGATAATCGTCGATCGCCGGCGGCCAGCCGAGCGCATTCTTCGAGATGCCGGGCGGCATGCTTGTAGCGCTTGGCTCGGGCCTTTTCGAGTGTGAAGTCGATCATGGCGCGCAACAGCAGCGTCGCCGCCAGCGGGCTGCGGCTGGCCAATGCTTCGGCCGCCGGCGACAGGATTTCATAGACATCGCCGTCCATTTCGTCGGCGCGCTCGATCACCAGCCGCGCGGCACGATCAAGGTCGGGCCAGTGTTTCAGAAACGCCAGGGCCTGGAGCACATCCGGATGCCGCCGGGCCTGGTCGAGCGCCTGTTCCTCGGCATCAAGATCGTCATCCAGACGCTTGAGATAAGCCTTGAGATGCGGTGCCGACAAGGTCCATTCGAAGACCGACCAGCGCGCGGCCTGGACCTCATCGCCGCGACCGAGGGCATCCAGAGCCGCGATACGCGCATCCTCCCAGTCGAAATCGGGCCAACCGCGCTGGCGGTGCTCGGCCACCTCGATCGTGTCCAGGGCTTCCTGCGCCCGGCCGGCGGCGATCAAGCGCTGGGCGATGTCGGCCGCGATTTTCGGCACGCGGCGCGTGGCCTCGTCGTACTGGGCGATATAGGCATCGACATCGCCCTGGGCATCGGCGATATCCTTCAAGGCAAGCTCGACCGTGATCCGGCGCGAGCGCTCGGCCATTTCATCGGCGTAGACCGGCCCGCCCATGCCATAGCCGATGACTTCGCGCTCGGCCTCCGGCGGTCGCCGCACCGGCGTATCGGCCAAGCCAGCATCCGCTCTTTCAGATGCGATAAACCTTGTTCGCCGAGCACGGGCGCGAGAATCGCGATCACCCCGTCATACTGACCATAGTCATTGGCCACCAGCGCATCATAGGTCTGATCGGCGAGTTTCTCGGGCGCTGGGTTGGCGGCTTCCGCGATCGGTCCAAGCTTTTGGCGCGCGAAATAAAACACATCACCGATCCGCCCGCTGCTGTCGTCACAGCGCTCGAAGATCGAGCGGGCCAGGCCCATGAACCGCCACAACAGATCCAGTCCCAGGCTCGGATCAGTGGGCGCGATACGCTCGATGATCGCATCGAGTTGGGTTTCCAGATCCTTGATCAGCGCCCCTTTTTTCTCCCAGCCCGCGAACGAGCGGGATTTGCCGATGGTGGTCAGCCGCTTTCGGACTTCCCGGGCCACTTCCGCCGGGCCGACCGAGTCGGCCAGCGCCAGCCGCAGATGCCGCTTGGCCAAGGCGTCGCCGGCGCTGATTTCCAATAACAGTTCGGCCAGACGCGGCGCGCCCAGGGCTTCAAGGTTTTTGGCATTGAGTGTTTTTCTGGAGGCCATAAGCGCTTGCACTCCATCATCCGTGACCGTGACGGCGTCGTGTAACTCGTCGGGATCGGCAATGAGTACGCTCGGCGCTGAAACGGCGAAACAGGCTGGTGGCCTTTGGTCATATCGCTCATCAGCCAATCGCGGAAATCTTCGTCCCATACCGCGATCCAGGCAATGCGCCAGCGGCCCTCGAACCCAGCCATGAAGTTTTCACGCATGCGTAAATACTTGCCTTTTGTTTTCGTCAACCGGATTCAGGCCGGCGTCGGCGTACCCGGTACCGGCAATGGCGCGCCGGAATCGCCGATGAGCGTGCCGACGCCGGCGTCGGTGAACAACTCCAGCAATACGGCGTTCTCCACCCGGCCGTCCACGATATGTGCCGCCGCACGCCGTCGGCGACGGCATCCAGCGCGCACTGGATCTTGGGCAGCATGCCGCCGTGGATGACGCCGGCGTCGATCAGCTTTTCGCACCTGCTCGGGCGTCAGCCCGGTCAGCAGGTTGCCCTCGGCATCCAGCACGCCCGGCGTGTTCGTCAGCAGCATCAGCTTTTCGGCCTTGAGGACGGCGGCGATCCTGCCGGCCACCAGATCGGCATTGATGTTGTAGCTGCGCCCATCCGCGCCGACGCCGATCGGCGCGATCACCGGAATGAAGTCGTCGGCTTCGAGGCGCTCGACGATACGCGGATCGATCGAGGCGACCTCGCCGACGAAGCCCAGATCGGTCTCGTCCTCGACCAGCGCCAGCTTGCGCGCGGAAATCAGGTTGCCGTCCTTGCCGGTCAGCCCGACCGCGCGCCCGCCATGCTGGTTGATGAGATTGACGATCTCCTTGTTCACCAGCCCGCCGAGCACCATTTCCACCACGTCCATGGTGTCGGCATCGGTCACCCGCATGCCCTTGATGAACTGGGTCTGCTTGCCGACCCGCTCGAGCACCTTGCCGATCTGCGGACCGCCGCCGTGCACGACCACCGGATTGAAGCCCACCAGCTTCATCAGCGCGATATCACGGGCGAAGCCGGATTTGAGTTCCGGGTCGGTCATGGCGTTGCCGCCGTACTTGATGACCACCGTCTTGCCGGCGAAACGGCGGATATAGGGCAGCGCCTCGCCGAGCACGCGCGCCACGCGCGCTGCGTGCTTCGGATCCAGGGACATACGTTTATTGTGCTCCATCGACCGGCCTCAGTTGTCGTCCACCGCCTCGGCCACCGCCGCATGATCGTAGGTGGTGATCTCGAACCGGTTGCCGTCGGGATCGGCAAAATACAGCGACCACGATACCCGTGGTCTGCCCGGCGCACGGCCGATCGGGCTCGGCGACCAGGCCACGCTGCCAGGCGAGAAAATCGGCGCCGCTCACGCGCAGGGCCACGGTGGCACAATGCGTGGATTCGGCCTGTTCAAACAAGGCGAGCGTGACCGTGCGCGCCGGGTTCGACAGCGCCAGCGGGCCGCCCTCGCGCGCCCAGAACTCGAGCTCGGGCACTGGCGCCAGCCCGAGGATGCGGGTATACCACTGGCGCGCCGCATCGCAATCGGCCACGAATACATGCACGTGGTCGATATCGAGCAAGGTGCCCCCATCGCCGACCGTCATCGGATCAGGCCGCGCCGGTCGAGCCGAAGCCGCCCGCGCCGCGCGCGCTTTGGTCGAACTCCTCGACCAGGGTCAGCTCGGCGGCCACCACGGGGATCACCACGAACTGGGCGATGCGCTCGCCGGGCTCGATGGTGTAGGCGACATCCGCCCGATTCCAGACCGACACCTTGAGCTCGCCCTGGTAATCGGAGTCGATCAGGCCCGTGCCGTTGCCGAGCACGATGCCGTGCTTATGGCCGAGCCCGGAGCGCGGCAGGATCAGACCCGGCCAGGTTGGGATCGCCGATATGGATCGCCAGGCCGCTGGGCAGCAGTTCGCACTGGCCGGGCGCCAGCGACAACGGCGCTGTCGATCATGGCCCGCAGATCGATTCCGGCCGAGCCGGCCGTGGCGCGCTCGGGCATCGGGAAATCGTGACCAAGGCGGTCGTCGAGGCGTTTCACCTGCAGTTGCGTCATCAGGAATCCAGAGTCGGTTTGCCAGTATTGTCGGGTGATCAGGTCAGGCGTTCGCCGATCAGGGCGACGAGATCGCGCGCCAGATCGGCCTTGGCGGCCCGAGCCAGGCGTTTCTCGCCACCTCCCAGATCACGAGCAGTTCGTTGTCGTCGCGGCCGAAGGCCTTGTCCGGGCCCACTACGTTGCCGGCGATCATGGACAGGCCCTTGCGCTCGCGCTTGGCCCGCGCCGCGGCTTCCATATCGGTGGTTTCGGCGGCGAAACCGAGCGTGAACACCGCAGGCCGGGCGCGTGCCACCTCGGCGATGATATCGGCCGTGCGCGCCAGACGCAGACTGGCTTCACCGTCGGATTTCTTGATCTTGTCGGTCGCCGACTTCCGCCGGGCGATAGTCGGCGACGGCAGCGGCGCCGATGAAGATGTCCGCCTCCGGTATCGCGGCCATCACGGCGTCAAACATCTCGCCGGCGGATTCGACGGTGACATATTCCACGCCACCCGGCGGTTCCAGCGCAGACGGCCCGGAGACGAGCGTGACCGTGGCCCCCGCTGCGGCACAGGCGGCGGCCAGCGCATAGCCCATGCGGCCGGAGGAACGATTGGTGAGATAACGCACCGGGTCGAGTGCCTCGCGGGTCGGCCCGGCCGTAACCACCACCCGCCGCCCGGCCAGCACGCCGGTACCTGACGCCATAGCGCGCGATCAGCGCATCGCGGATCGCCTCGGGTTCGGTCATGCGCCCGGCCCCCGACTCCCGCTCCGCCAGTTCGCCGGTCTCGGGCCCGATACAGGCCACGCCGCGCTCGGCCAGCCGCGCCATGTTCGCGCGTGTGGCCGGGTGCGCCCACATGACGTGATTCATCGCCGGCGCCACGACGATCTCTGCGGTAGTCGCCAGACACAGCGTCGACAACAGATCGTCCGCCCGGCCTGAGGCCAGCCGCGCCAGCGTATCGGCGCTTGCGGGCGCGATGACGACCAGATCGGCCCAGCGCGCCAGCTCGATATGCCCCATCGCCAGTTCGGCGGATTCGTCCCAGAGATCGTCGCGCACCGGGTGGCCGGAGACCGCCGCCAGCGTCATCGGTGTGACGAACTGCTTCGCGGCCGCGGTCATCACCACCTGGACCTCGGCCCCGGCTTCGACCAGGCGGCGCACCAGGATCGGCGTCTTGTAGGCCGCGATGCTGCCGGTCACCCCGAGCAGCACGCGACGTTGGGCCAGTGCTTGCATGGGTTCTATTGTACCCGGGACGGCCCGGCGCTCCAGGGCGCCGACCGGAATATCAATCCACGGGGGAATCAGATGCGGATATCCGACTGGCCGGCCACCGAGCGGCCGCGCGAAAAACTGCTCGAGCGCGGCGCCGGCGCCTTGTCGGATGCCGAACTGCTGGCCATCTTCCTGCGTACGGGCGTGACCGGGCATGAGCGCGGTCGACCTGGCCCGGCGCCTGCTGAGCGACTACGGCAGCCTGGATGCGCTGCTCGCCGCCGATCGCGCCACCTTTACCGCCGGACACGGGCTCGGCGAAGCGAAGTACGTGCAGTTACAGGCGGTTCTGGAGATGGCGCGACGTCATGCCGGGGAGACGATCCGCGAGCGCGACGTATTAAGTGACCCGTCAGCAACGCGTGCCTATCTTGCGCTGCACTTGGCCCGGTCCGAGCACGAAGTCTTTGCCTGCGTGTTTCTGGACAACCGGAACCGGGTGATCGCATTCGAGGAGCTGTTTCGCGGCACGATCGACGGCGCGGCCGTCTACCCGCGGGAAGTGGTCAAGGCCGCGCTGGCCCACAACGCCGCCGCGGTCATTCTGGCGCACAACCATCCGTCGGGCGTGGCCGAGCCGAGCGCCGCGGATCGCGACATCACCCGACGCCTGGCCGACGCACTCGGGCTGGTCGATATCCGTGTGCTGGATCATGTGATCCTCGCCCGCGAATACACCACAAGCCTCGCGGAGCGCGGAATGATGTAAAATACACACAAAGACTATCGTAACGATTATTTAATTTTTTATTGACATATTAGCCGCGGCTCCATAATGTCCTCGCGATCGGATTCCCCCTATCTGATTGTTGAGATTGGAGAAAGCAATGAAAAAAACCGCGTTTATCCTGGGCGCCACGATGCTCCCCGCCGCCTCCGTCATGGCGGCCCCGAGCTTTCTGACGTCCACGACTCAAACCGATGGTCCGGGTTACACGTATCTGCAGGGCGAGTACATCCCGACCGGCAATCTCGCCGGTACCGGGCACGACTTCAAAGGCTTCGGTTTCCGGGGCTCCTACCAGCTTCCGGCTCATATGATCGTCCAGGGCGGCTATGACCGTCTGAACGTCGACCACAGTGGCGAGGATGTGAACCGCGCTTTCGTCGGCGTGGGCGCCGAAGGGTTCTACGACTACGGCGGCCGCAAGGGCACCGGCATCGGCTACTACGGCACGGTGAACTACGAGCGCCTGGGCCTGCGCAATGCGGTTGGCCCGGACGACGCCACCGGCACCGGCTTCGGCATCACCGCCGGGTTGCGCTGGATGGTGGATCCGCAGGTCGAGATCAATCCGCATGCCACCTATGTCGACTACGGCGAGGTTTCCGGCGGCCGCGCCGACTACGGCCGCCCGGACGGCTTCAAGTACGGTGTACAACTGGTAGGCTATCTCGACTCCGACCAGCACTACGCGCTGACCGCCGGCTACGACCGCTCGGACCTGAATATGGGGCCGAACAATCAGGACTTCCACAACGAGGTCAACGTCGGCGCCCGCTACAACTTCTAGGTTGCAGCGTTTTCGCGGGCCGCCGTTTCCGCAGGCGGCAGGCCCTGAACACCCCGCTCCGGCGGGGTGTTGTCGTTCCCGCGGAAAAAACTGTGGCGCGACGGTTGTGCGCCGATGCGTTAAGTGCTTAAATACGCGGCTCGCCGACGCCGACTTGCGCGCGACCAGGAGTTCTAGCATGTCCCAGATTTGTCAGGTGACCGGCAAGAAGCCGATTACCGGTTACAACGTCTCGCACGCCCATAACAAGACCAAGCGGCGCTTTGTGCCCAACCTGCACTGGCACCGTTTCTGGGTCGAAGCCGAGCAGCGCTATGTGCGCCTGCGGGTCTCGTCCAAGGGTATGCGTATCATCGACCGTCAAGGCATCGAAAGCGTGCTTGCCGATCTGCGTAAGCGCGGGGAGAAAGTCTAATGCGCGAAAAGATTCGCATGGTCTCGACCGCGGATACCGGGTTCTTCTACACCACGTACAAGAACAAGCGGAACAGCCCCGACAAGCTCGAGATGAAGAAGTACGATCCGAAGGCGCGCAAGCACGTGGTCTTCAAGGAAGCCAAGATCAAGTGATCGCGCCCGCGATTGCCTGATGGAAAAGCCGGCCGTGTGCCGGCTTTTTCGTGTCTGGCGCCGGTGGGTCACCCGACGTAACAGCCTGACGCACCGGTCTCTGGTTAACTGGCAGTCTTTGTTCGAGGGTCCGGCCGGTGAACGTACCGGCCTGTTGTTTCGCGAGGGGACATGGAAAGCGATTGGCTGTTGTCCGCGCAGGGTCTGGCGCGCGATTACGGCGGCACACGCGTCGTCGCCGATATCGACCTGCGGCTTGCCGCCGGCGACGTACTGGGCGTGCTTGGCCCCAACGGCGCCGGCAAGACCACCATCCTGCGCATGCTGGCCGGCACGCTCGCGCCCAGCGCCGGGCGCGTCGCGATCGCCGGCGACGATCTGGCCACGCGCCCGCGTGCCGCCAAACGGCATCTCGGTTATCTGCCCGAACGGCCGCCGGTGTACCCCGAGCTTACGGTCGACGAATATCTGCGATTTCGCGGCCCGTCTGCACGCCATACCACGCGCAGACCAGGCGGCGGCGATCGAAACCGCCAAGGTCGATTGCGGCCTGACCGACGTCGGGCGCCGGCTGATCGGGGCGCTGTCGAAGGGCTATGCCCAGCGCGTCGGGCTCGCCCAGGCCATCGTCCATCGTCCGGACGTACTGATCCTCGACGAACCGACCGCCGGCCTCGATCCCGTCGCAGCTGATCGGCGTGCGCGAACTGATCGGCCGGTTGAGCCGCGAGCACAGCGTGATCATCTCCAGCCATATCCTCGGCGAGATCCAGGCCGTGGCCTCGCACGTCGTGATCATAGATCACGGCCGACTGGCGTTTTCGGCCAGCCGCGAGGAACTGGCCGCGGATGCGAGCTGGCTGGAGATCGGGCTGGCGCACGGGCCGGATACCGCCACCCTGGCCGCTTTGCCCGATGTGGCCGATGTGCGCGCCGCCGGCGACGGACGCTGGCTGATCCGGCCCGGCCGCTGGCCACGATATCCGGATCGCCCTGGCCGATCGTGCGGTCGCGCAGGGCTGGGGGCTGCAGATGCTGGCGGCCCGACCGACCAGCCTCGAGGAGCGCTTCATGCGCGTCATCAGCGCCGGCAACGAAGCCGATCGGATCGCGACATGAACGGAGCGTTCGCCATCGCGCGCCACGAGGCCACGCGACTGTTCGCCTCGCCGCTGGCCTGGTCGCTGCTTGGCTTCACCCAGCTGCTGGCCGGCGTGCTGTTCGTGATGTCGCTGACCGATATCTCGCTCAACCCGCAGCATCTGGATGCCTATGACGGCGTGTCCGAAGTGGTCGGCGCCGGCTTGTTCCGCTTCGTCACGCTCATTCTGTTGCTGGTGGTGCCGCTGCTGACGATGCGTGCCTTCGCCGAGGAACGAAAGAACGGCACGCTGGAACTACTGCTGGCCGCGCCGGCCTCGGCCACCGAGCTGGTACTCGGCAAGTTCGCCGGCGTGATGGCCTATCTCACCCTGAGCGGGCTGTTGCTCGGCGCCCTGCCGGCCACGCTCTTTTTCTTCACGCCGCTGGACTGGGGCGTGATCGCCGCCGGCCTGCTCGGACTGTGGCTGGTCATGGCCGCGTTCGCTGCCCTCGGTCTGTTCGCTTCGGCGCTCACGCGCGAACCCACGCTGGCCGCGGTGACCAGTCTGGCGGCCCTGATGCTGCTCTGGCTGATCTATGCGGTGGCCAGTATCGACTGGCATCCGAGCGTATTCGGCACCACGCTCGATATCGGCCGGCTGGCTGGCGGTATTTCGCCGATCGGGCACGACGATACGCTGCTGCGCGGGCTCGTATCGTCGGCCGACGTGCTGTATTTCGTCATCTTCGTCATCGCCTTCCTGGCCCTGACGATCGTGCGTCTCGACGCCGAACGACGCTGATGCGCGCGAGCACTTATCTGACCATGCTGCTGATCGTGCTGGTGGCCGGGGCCGCGGGCTGGCTGGCCCAGCGTTATCCGGTCACCGCCGACTGGAGCGCCGGCCATCGCAACAGCCTGACCGCCGCCAGCCAGCGCGTGATCGACGCGCTGGACGACGGCCCGATCGATTTCACGGCCTATATCTACCCCGGGCCGCAGCGCGCCGATGTACGCCAGCAGCTGGCGCGCTATACCCGTGCATCGCCGCGTATTCATCTGCATTTCGCCGACCCGGCCCGACACCCGGCGACCGTGCGCAAGCTCGGCATCGGCCGGGACGGCGCCGTGGTCGTGCATTATCACGGCCGGCGACAGACGCTCACCGATTACTCGGAAGCCAGCGTGACCAACGCCCTGCAGCGGCTGTCGCCGGGCGGCACGAAATGGATCGTGTTCGTCACCGGCCACGGCGAGCGTGACCCGGGCGCAAAGGCCACCGCCGGCTATTCCAAACTGGCCGGCGCGCTCGACCATCAGGGTCTCAAGGTTCGGCAGGTGAACCTCGTCAAGTCCGGCGCGATTCCCGACAACACGGCGGTGCTGGTGATCGCCTCGCCGCAACACGATCTGCTGCCGGGCGAGGTCAACATGATCCGCGCCTACGTCAAGAATGGCGGCAACGTGCTCTGGGCCGACGACCCCGGCCCGCGCTACGGCCTGACCCCGCTGGCGCAGGATCTAGGCATCCACTGGCTCGATGGCACGCTGGTCTATCCGGACTTCCGCAAGCTCGGCACCGGCAGCCCGGCGATGGCGCTGGTCGCGAACTACCCCGATACGCCGATCACGTCGAACCTGCAGCAGATCACCATCTTCGCCTTTGCCGGCGCGCTGTCGCCCCTGGCCAATTCGCCTTGGAAGTCGAAGGCATTTCTGCGCTCGCCGACCCGCAGTTGGCTCGAGACCGGATCGCTCGATCGCGGCAGCATCAGCTTTCAGCCCGATCACGGTGATCGTGCCGGGCCACTGACCTTCGGCATGGCGCTGAGTCGGCCGAAGCCGGGCTCGCAGAACACCGCCGGGCCCGGCAATCGCAGCCCGGATCAGCAACGCGCGGTGGTGGTCGCCGACAGCGATTTCATGGACAACGGGCACCTGTCCGATCTGGGCAATCGCACGCTGGCACTGGCCATCTTCCAGTGGTTGGCCGGCCGTGATGCGCAGATTGCGGTGGACGTGCCGAAGGCCCCGGATGCACATCTGCAGATGGCGCCCGCGAGGCTTTCGAGCTTCTGGTGGGTGTTCGTGGTCGGCTTGCCTGCTGCGCTGTTCGGGTTCGGCCTGGCGCGCTGGTGGTGGCGGCGCCGCCGATGACGCGACGACGCACCGTTGCGATCGTGATTTTACTGCTAGCGCTGGCGGGCCTCGCCATAGCGCTGTGGTGGTCCTACCGCATGCCGTCAGGCCCGGGCACGAAGCAGCCGCCCCGGATCACCACACTCGCGCCGGCCAAGGTCACCCGCATCCGCATCCGCCACGGCAGCGACCTGATCGTGATCGAGCGCGATGGCCCGCAGGCGCCTTGGCATCTCACGGCCCCGGTCGATGCGCCGGTGGATGCGCCGCATCTGCAGGCCGTGCTGACGCTGCTCGGCAAGCGTGCTCAGCGGCGCTATGCGCCGGAGGCGATTGATGAGACGACCACCGGTCTGAAATCCCCTGCACTGGTGGTGCAGTTCAACCATCAGCCGCCGATCGACGTCGGCGGTCGCGGCCCCAGCCGGGGCAGCCGCTATGTCAGTACCCCCCACGATCTGCTGGTCGCAGCCCTACCCGATCTGTCCGGCCTGCGCTGGGGCTGGACGCACTGGATTTCGCCCGCGCTGGTGCCGCCCCATCGTCAGCTGAAGAAACTGGTGCTGCCGCGTTTCACCCTGGATCGAGGCAAGACCGGCGACTGGCAAGCACAGCCCGCAGGCCAGCGCAGTCCAGCCGCGGTCGCGGCGACACTGCAGGCCTGGCAGCGCGCCCGGGCGCTCACCGTGGTGCCGAGCGATGCAAGCCGACAACGCCTGGCCCGCATCACGCTCGCGTTCGAGCACGGCCCGCCGCGTCATCTCGACATCATCGAGCGCGATCCCAACCTGATCCTGCGCGATCCGGCGCTCGGTGTGGATTATCACCTGGCCGGCAATCGCATCGGGCCGCTGCTCGAGATCCGGCATCCTGGGCTTTGACGTGCTGGTTCCGCCAAGATATTTATCCGCAGATTCGACGCAGATGGCGAGCTTGACCGTCGTGTTGGCGGCGCACCAGAGCGGCGCCAACCAACCGCGCCGCGTCATGGGGATGGAATCAAGCCGAAACGAGCGAACCACTGCAGTGCCGAGTGCGCATCGAGTGCTTCGCCATAGCGACACGCAGTTATTCAACACTGGCCCAGTCGATTACGCCGGAATATACGACCGTAAGCAAATGACCACGCACCGGCACCGGCCGAAGCCCACGCGGTCGACCGCGCTCTGCGTGTTTCGGCGCCCATCTGCGAACCGTCCCGAAGGAACCGCTCTCCTATCCGCTCGGCGACTCCAGACGAACCGCATCCGTACTGCCGTGCGCGCCGACGACTACGCGAATGACCTGCCCGCCCGGCCACGTCCGCATGTCAGAATATCGGCATGCCCGAACTACCCGAAGTCGAGACCACGCGTGCGGGCGTGGCGCCGCATGTGGCCGGCCAGCGCGTGCGCACCGTGATCGTGCGTCAGCCACAGCTGCGCTGGCCGGTCTCGGAGGCGCTCGCGCGCGATCTGCCGGGCCAGATCGATCCACGGCGTCCAGCGACGCGCCAAATACCTGCTGTTCGCCGCAGACACGGGCCATGTCTGCCTGCATCTCGGCATGTCGGGCCGGTTGCGTGTGGTGCCGGCCGATACGCCGGTCGATAAGCACGACCATGTCGATATCGTGCTCGAGAACGATGCGATGTTGCGTTTCAACGATGCCCGCCGCTTCGGTTCGCTGTTCTGGCTCACGGGCAAGCCCGAGGCTTTCCCGCTGCTGGCGCGGCTCGGTCCCGAGCCGTTGTCGGAAGATTTCGACGGGGCCTGGCTGAAAGCGCGCTCGGCCGGCCGGCGGACGCGCCGTCAAGGCCTTCATCATGGACGCTGCCGTGGTCGTCGGCGTGGGCAATATCTATGCCTGCGAAGCGCTGCACGCGGCGGGCATTCATCCTCGTCGCGCCGCCGGACGCATCAGCGCGGCGCGCTACGCGGCGCTGGCGGCGGCCATCAGGCGCGTGCTCGGCGAGGCGATCGCCGTCGGCGGCACGACGCTGCGCGACTACATCGGGGTGACGGCGACACCGGCTATTTCCAGTTGTCGCTGGCCGCCTACGGCCGCGAAGGCCAGCCCTGTCCGCGGGGCTGCGGCCCTATTCGTCGCGAAGTGATCGGCCAGCGCAGCACCTTCTTCTGCCCCGTCTGCCAGACCTGAGCCGACAGCCTCGCGACCTCGCGTCGAATACGGAGATGACAGGCCAGCGACCGGCGGACTAGGCTGGACGATCGTTTATCGACTCCCGCGGCCTCATGCGCTATATCGGACTGATCGCGGCCTTCGTGGCGACCGGCGTTTTCGCTGGTCTGACCTTCGTGCTGCCGCGTTATTTTGCGCTGTTCTTCATCATCTCCGGCCTGTTTCTCACCATCGGGCTGCGCGATCTGTTGCAGGCCGAGCATGCGCTGCTGCGCAATTATCCGCTGCTGGCCCATTTTCGCTGGTTCTTCGAATCGATCCGGCCCGAGATCCGTCAATACCTGATCGAATCCGACACCGAGGCCGCGCCGTTCTCGCGCGAACAGCGCAGCCAGGTCTATGCCCGGGCCAAGGGCGCGAACGACGCCGACCCATTCGGCACCGAGCTCAACGTCTATGCGGAGGGCCATGAATGGCTGGCACATTCGATGGCCGCGCGTGAGCCGGCAGAGACGCCGCCGCGGGTGCATATCGGCGGCCCGGACTGCACCCGGCCCTACTCGGCCTCGACGCTCAATATTTCCGCGATGAGCTTCGGCTCGCTTTCGGCCAACGCCATTCGCGCGCTCAACAAGGGCGCGGCCAAGGGCGGTTTCGCTCACGACACCGGCGAAGGCTCGATCTCGCGCCATCACCAGGAATTCGGCGGCGATCTGATCTGGGAGATCGGCAGCGGCTATTTCGGCTGTCGGGCCGCCGACGGCAGCTTCGACCGAGAACAGTTCGTCGAACGCGCCACCGACGACCAGGTCAAGATGGTCGAGATCAAGCTGTCGCAGGGCGCCAAACCGGGGCACGGCGGCGTGCTGCCGGGGCGCAAGGTCACCCGGGAGATCGCGGAGGCCCGCGGCGTGCCGGTCGGCCAGACCTGCAACTCGCCGCCCTATCACACGGCGTTTTCCACCCCGATCGAGATGATGGAGTTCATTGCCGATCTGCGCGAGGGCTGTGGCGGCAAGCCGGTCGGCTTCAAACTGTGCATCGGCCATGGCTGGCAGTTCATGAGCCTGGCCAAGGCCATGCTCAAGACCGGCATCACGCCGGACTTCATCGTCGTCGACGGCGCCGAGGGCGGCACCGGGGCAGCACCGCTGGAGCTGGCCGACAACGTCGGCACGCCGTTGCGCGAAGGCCTGGTCTGGGCGCACAACACGCTGGTCGGCGCCGGTCTGCGCGAACGCATCAAGATCGGCGCATCCGGCAAGATCACATCCGGCTTTCGCATGGCGGCCAACATGGCGCTGGGCGCGGACTGGTGCAATTCGGCGCGCGGCTTCATGTTCGCGGTCGGCTGCGTGCAGTCCGAGTCCTGTCATACCGACCGTTGCCCGACCGGCGTGGCGACCCAGAATCCGCGTCGCCAGCGCGCGGTGGTCGTACCCGAAAAGGCCGAGCGGGTGTATCACTTCCATCGCGCCACCGTTGCGGCCATGCAGGAAGTGGTGGCCACCGTGGGGATGGACCACCCGGCCCAGCTGCGCGCCGGAGCATCTATGCCGGCGCACCCGCGATTCCGAGATTCAGAGCGCCGATCAGGTGTATCGTTTTCTCAAGACGGGCGAATTGCTCGTGGCCTCCGGCAACCGCGGACGTTACGAGACGGCCTGGGCGCGGGCCCAGGCCGAGAGCTTCCTGCCCCGCAGCCACGCCGCCTGATCGCAGCACACTGTGCGAAGGAGTTGTAATCAATGGCCTGGTTCCGATCGCATCGCCGCGACGATCCGCAAGCCGGCACGCCGGACACGCCAGACGCCCTGCGCGGGTATGCCGGTCAATATTCCGAGACGCGCTTCTGGACCAAGATGTCGCGGGTATTCAAACGCGCCGGCTACGAATTGCTGGAAAAAGCGCTCTGGCTGCACTATGCCGCCCGGCGACCGGAAACCCCGGGCTGGGCCAAGGCGACGGCCTACGGCGCGCTCGCTTATTTCATCCTGCCGTTCGACGCCATCCCCGACTGGCTGTTCGGCTACGGCTTCACCGACGACCTGAGCGCGCTCACGCTCGCCGTGGCCACCATCTCGCAGTACATCGATGCCGGCGTACGGCGCCGGGCCACGGCCAAGCTCGACGACTGGTTCGGCCGGCCGACGCACCGCCGGCCGATGCACACGGTCGAATGAGCGTCTCCCACGACTTCCGTGGCCGGCGCGCGCTGGTCACCGGGGCGTCTTCGGGCGTCGGCGAAGCCGTGGCGCGACAGCTGGCCGCGGCCGGCGCACGGGTCGTCATCGCCGCACGCCGCGCCGATCGGCTGCAGCGTGTCGCCGACGAAATCGGCGCGATTGCATGCCCGGCGGATGTCGCCTCGCCGAACGCCTGCGTCGAACTGGTCGAAACGGCGGTAGCTGCGCTCGGCGGCCTGGACATCCTGATCAACAACGCTGGCGCCCATCATCGCGGCGATTTCGTCGACCAGGGCGCGGAGCACCTGGCCGCGATGGTGGACGTGAATCTGCGCGCGCCGGTGGTGCTCTCCCGTGCCGCGCTCGATCATCTGCGCGCAGCCGAGCGTGGGGCCATCGTCAACGTCGGCTCGGTGGCCGGGCGCATGCCGGTGCCCGGCAGTGCCACGTATTCGGCGACCAAGGCCGGGCTGCGCACGCTGACCTATGCCCTGGCCGAGGAATGCCGCGGCACGAGCGTGAGCGTATCCGTGGTGTCGCCCGGGCCGATCGCAACCGACTTCATCCTCGCCGACGTCGATGCCGTCACCGACCTGACCTTCTCACAGCCCATGAGCACGCCCGAACAGATCGCCGATCTGGTGCTCGATTGCATCGCCGACGGGCGCGTGGAACGCACCCGGCCCACGTCGACCCGCATCATGACCACGCTCGGCAGTCTGTTTCCAGCCCTGCCACGCGCCTTGCGTCCGGCCCTGGCCGCCCGGGGACGCCGCGCCAAGGCACGATATCGACGCAACGCGTGACATCACTGTATTGCGTGGCGTCGCGTCTTGGGCCCACAGTGGAGTAGACAACTCGAACAGTCCTCAGCAGGCATCGATATCATGGGCATCATTGCGTGGATCATCTTCGGCCTGATCGCCGGCGCGATCGCGAAACTGATCATGCCCGGCGACGACCCGGGCGGCATCATCGTGACCATCATCATCGGCATCGTGGGCGCGGTGATCGGTGGCTTCATCGGCGGCATCCTGGGTTTCGGCGGTGTCTCCGGCTTCAACATCGGCAGCTTCATCGTGGCCATCATCGGCGCGATCATCCTGCTGGTGCTGTATCGAATGGTCGCCCGACGCTAGCCAGCGGGCCAACCTGACGACAACCAGCGCGGTCCGCCCGCGCCGGTTTTTTTGT
The DNA here is from genome assembly GCA_963835375.1 of uncultured Gammaproteobacteria bacterium. Classification (GTDB taxonomy): domain Bacteria; phylum Pseudomonadota; class Gammaproteobacteria; order Nevskiales; family Salinisphaeraceae; genus Salinisphaera. Next base: position 141,227 of record CAWIGB010000012.1, on the reverse strand, counting down.
GCCCGGTTCGAGCGCATCCCGGCGCATCGTTAACAGCCCGCCTTCGAGATCCATACCGCCGCCTACCGCTTGCGTGACCGCGTAACGCGCAGCCAGCCCCGCATTCCCGCTCGTCCTCTGCGACCGGCTGTCGCTGCCACTCGAGCCAGCCGCGGCCCGCCCGATCACTCGGTCCGATCCTTCGGCCAGCCGCGCACTATCTTCAAGCCCGCGCAGCGCAGGCCGCGCATGCATCGCGCTCAAGTCCCAGCCCGTACGGCCGATGTATTCCCCGTCATCGAAGTACATGGCATCGGCAAGGCAACGGGGGAGAGATGCATGGCCGCAACGCAATGGGATCTGGCGATCGAGCCGGTGCCCGAAGAGACCGATTACACCGCGGCACAGACCGACGACCAGGCCACGGCTGCCCGCGGCTGGCCGCTCAAGCACAAGATCGCGCTGAGCGTCGTGCTGGTAGTTGCCCTCGCCGCCACCATCGTCGCCGGCGTGGGCTGGGACCTGCGTAGCCAGCTCTACCAGGTGCGCCGCGACGGCCTGCGCAACACTGTCGAACTGGCCGATAGCATGATCGCCGGCTTCGCCAAGCGCGCAGACCAGGGCTACATGAGCAAATCCGAGGCCAAGCGGCGCGCGCTGGATGCGCTGGCCGAGATGCGCTTTGGCAAGACGCATAACAACTATGTCTTCGTGTCCGATACCGACGATCGCATCGTGTGGCACCCACGGCATCAGCCCGGGACCCCGATGCACGATTACGTCGACGACAACGGCGTGCCGGTCTACCGCGAGCTCGGCGACATGGCGAGCAAGAACGGCCACGGTTTCGTCTATTATTCAGCGCAGCGTGACAAGACCAGTCCGCAGCTGCCCAAGATGACCTACGTCGAGCGCTTCAAACCGTGGGGCTGGAACATCGCCGCCGGCGTCTACATCGACGACATCCGCACCGCCTTCATCCATCAGCTGATCAAGTACGGGCTCATCCTCGGTGGCTTCGCTCTGCTGGTCGCGCTTGTTCTGATCCTGCTGGCACGCAACATCTATCGTGCGCTCGGCGGGGAAACTTATGAAGCCCGCCGTCAGCTCGACCGCATGGCCACCGGCGATCTCAGCCAGTCCACCGAGATCGCGAAACGCCACGCCGACAGCCTGATGGCCAGCATGGAGACCATGCGTCGGGATCTGGCGGCCATGATCGCGCGCATCCGTCACGGCAGCGAATCGATCGACAGCGCCGCGGGCGAGATCGCCGACGGCAACGCCGACCTGTCGACGCGGACCCAGCAACAGGCCGCGTCGCTGGAGGAAACCGCGGCAAGCATGGAAGAGCTCACCTCGACCGTGTCCAACAACGCCGGCCATGCCAACAACGCCAGTGAACTCGCCACCCAAAGCAGCCACGCGCTGGAAGACAGCCGGCGCCTGATCGGCGAAGTGGTCGACACCATGGGCGAGATCCGCCGCGGCGCCGACGAGATTTCGCAGATCACCACCCTGATCGACGACATCGCCTTCCAGACCAACCTGCTGGCGCTCAACGCCTCGGTCGAGGCCGCACGGGCCGGCGAGCACGGCCGCGGCTTCGCAGTCGTGGCGAGCGAAGTCCGCAAGCTGGCTCATCGCTCCGCCGATGCAGCCAAGAACATCAGCGGTCTGGTGGAGCGTTCGGTGGCCTGTGCCCATACCGGCGCCGAGCGCGTCGACCAGGCGAGCACGTCCATGAACACGCTCGGCGAGCACGTCGAACAGACGCGCACGCTCATGTCCGAGATCTCGACCGCGTCAACGGAACAATCGCGCGGCATCGAGCAGGTCAACCAGGCCGTGACCCAGATGGACGAGGTGACCCAGCAGAACGCCGCCCTCGTGGAACAGGCCTCGGCCGCCTCGCAGTCGCTCAAGGATCAGGCCGGTGACCTGCGACGCACGGTCGATCGATTCCGCGTGGCGGACGAGGCATTCACGACGGCGTAAGTTCACGCGCGCGGCCGGCGACGTTGCTTGTCGGCCGCGCGCCCACTTCGTTCAGATCACGCCCAGTCCCGCGAGGCCGTCCCAGGCCAGCTTGGCGACCAGCGCCAGCAGGATCGAGCGGAACACGATCCGGAACACCCGCTCGGACAGCACGCCGCCGAGCCGACGCCCGATCAGCGTGCCGACGATCGCAGCCAGCGCCATCGGCACCAGCAGATCGAGACGCGCGAACACGTTGAAGCCGTTGAGCGAGAACGCGACGATCTTCACCGCGTGGGCACACATCTGCCCGACCGCCATGGTCGCGATGATGTTGTTCTTGCGCCAGTCATCGCGCAGGAAGAACGGCGCCACCAGCACCCCGACACCACCGACCAGCGGCCCCATCACACCGGCGATCAACCCGGCAACCAGCAACCCCGCGCGACCATGCAGGCGCAGATAGCGCGCCCAGACCGGCCAGATGCCGAGCGCAATGAACACCGCCATGATCAGTCGCAGCACGTCCGGATTGGCGGATGCCACCCAAGGCGCGACCACAAACGGCACCGGCACCGCGCCGACCAGAAACAGGCCCAGTGCGCGCCAACGGATATGCGGCGCGTAGACCATCGCCCGGCTGCCGTTGGAGGTCAGCTGCACCCCGGCATGGAGCGGCAGCGCGAGCGCCGGCGTGAACCCCGTGGCATACAGCAGCCCAATCAGGATCATGCCGCCGCCCATGCCGGCCATCGCCGACAGTGTGGCGGTCGCCAGCGCGGCAAGCGTCAGCCCCGCGATCAACAGCATCGACCCACCCGACATCGGCGCCTGGGGCGGGTACGAACACACGCCAGCCCGGGAAAGAGGCTCGCCGGCGCATGGGTTTGTCTCCACTCGCACGCGGCGAGTTTGTTCGCTTGCGCCATGTCAGGGTGAGCGGGAATGGTCAGCAGGATTCTATTGATGTCGAGGCCGCGGCGCACCGCCAGCCCGTATTCGTCAATTCACCGCCGACAGCTTCGCCCACGACCCGAGACGCCACGGAGACGATCCATGCCAGACCTCGCGTGAGTCCGCGCGGGCCAATCGATAGCCGTCCATCGCATCACCCACAGGCATAGACGGTCGGCATCACCGTGGCCACCCGGTCGTCCACCGCGATCTTGCCGCCGCGGGCCGTGCCGTGATCGATCGCTGCCAATCGCCGGCCAAAGCGCACGCGCATCCAGTTGCACGATACGCAGCGGGCGATCACGCAACCGAGGGCGGCACCGATGGCCGAGGCGAACGACCCCACACCCCCGCTCGACGAGAGGCCAAGAAAACGCCGACGACGAGCGTCATCACTGCGCTATCGACAGCGCAGTGATCAGCACATGGCGCCAAATGGCCGGCAACCGACAGCACTGGGCGCGGCCACGAACGCATCGATGGCGTCACGCTCGGCATTGAAACATCCGAGACCGACCAGGACCGTCCGTACCGCAGCCGCGCCCCAGACAATGCCCGGACACCGGCATGACATAGACGGCGATGAAGCCGAGCACGACGATGCCCGAGCGACGTCGGGTGAGCGTCGTGGAGCTCTTGTCCAGACAGCGCCGCCCCGCCTTTGCGATACAGGTCTGCTAGACTCGCCGGGCTCGCTAGAGTGCCGTTTTTACCGCGATTAGGGCCATGAAACACGAAACCGACAACCTGCGCATCAAGGGCATCCAGGAATTGATCTCTCCCGAGGCCTTGCTGGCCGAGCTGCCCGTCTCCGAAACCGCGTCCAACACGGTCTTCGACACCCGTACCGCGATCCAGCAGATCCTGTCCGGCGAAGACGACCGCCTGGTGGTCGTGGTCGGCCCCTGTTCGATCCACGACGTGGACGCCGCGCTTGAATACGCCGAGAAGCTCAAACAGGCGCGCTTGAAATACGGCCGCGACCTGCTGATCGTCATGCGCGTCTATTTCGAGAAGCCGCGGACGACCGTCGGCTGGAAAGGGCTGATCAACGACCCGGATCTGGATGATTCGTTCAAGATCAACAAGGGCGTGCGCCTGGCGCGCAATCTGCTGTCGCGGCTGGCGGATGCCGGCATGCCGGCCGGGGTGGAGTTTCTCGACCTGATCACGCCGCAGTATCTGGCGGATCTGGTGGCGTGGGGCGCGATCGGCGCACGCACCACCGAATCGCAGGGGCACCGCGAGCTGGCCTCGGGGCTGTCCTGTCCGGTGGGCTTCAAGAACGGCACCGGCGGCTCGATCAAGATTGCAGTGGACGCGGTCGGCGCGGCCCGTCATCCACATCACTTCCTGTCGCTGACCAAGGAAGGCCAGTCGGCCATCTTCGCCACCGCCGGCAATGCCGACAGCCACTTGATTCTGCGCGGCGGCAACAACGGCCCGAACTACGACGCGGACTCCGTGGCCGGCGCGGTCGCCCAGCTCGGCCAGGCCAACCTGCCGGCCCGCGTGATGATCGATTTCTCGCACGCGAACAGCCGCAAGCAGCACAAGAAACAGCTCGAGGTCGGCGACGACGTGGCCGGCCAGATCGCCGCCGGCAGCCGGGCGATCTTCGGCGTGATGATCGAATCGCACCTCCACGAGGGTAACCAGAAGCTGTTGCCCGGCGTGACGCCGGATTACGGCGTATCGATCACCGACGCCTGCCTGGGCTGGGATGACACCGATACCCTGCTTGGCGAACTGGCCCACGCCGTCTCGGAGCGACGTGGACTGACCGGCGACGACGACTACTGAGCGCTATCGCGATCGCAATGAAAAGCCGCCTGATGGCGGCTTTTTTGGTCTACCAGTACGGCCCCGGCAGAATGGCGGCAAGCAGCCGTGCGCGAATATCGGGTTTCTGCTGCGACGCGGCGCGCCCGGCGTAACCGCGCGCGGCCTTGGACGAAGGGAACATGTGAAAGGCCTTGTGCAGCACGAAGTCGTTGAGCTTCGGCCACATGGCATAGCTGACCTGCGCAGTGGTCCCCAACGGCGAGGCGATGCTCTTGGGCCGATCAATGACCGCATCCACGATCATGTCGGCGGCCTGTTCCGGCGTGAGTGCCGGCACATAGTCGTAAAGCTTGGTCGGCGCGATCATGGGCGTGCGCACCAGCGGCATGTAGATCGTGGTGAGATCGATGTTGCGCGAGGCCACCTCCGGCGACAGACAGCGCGAGAAGGCATCCAGCGCGGCCTTGGAAGCCACGTAGGCCGAGAATCGCGGCGCGTTGGTCAGCACGCCGATCGACGAAATGTTGATGATATGCCCTGCCCGCCGCTTCGCCATCGACGGTAGCAGATTGAAGATCATCCGGATCGCGCCGAAGTAGTTGAGCTGCATGGTGCGTTCGTAGTCGTGGAAGCGCCCCAGCGATTCGAACACCGCGCGGCGGATCGAATGCCCGGCGTTGTTGATCGAGAATATCGACGTGATGGTGATCGCGCAGGATCGTGGCCGTGCATTCGTCGATCGCATCCAGCCGCGCGAGATCGCAGGAATAGCCAAAGGCCCGCCCGCCCATGCGCTCGACGATCGCGCGGGTCTCCTCGAGCCGGTCCGGATTGCGCGCGATCATGCACACGGTGGCCCCGGCCCGGGCCATCTTCTTCGCCGTCATGAAGCCGATGCCGCTGGATGCGCCGGTGATCACGACCACCCGGCCCGAGACGCGCCGGATCAGCGTCGGCCGGCACTTCGACGTCGCAGTCGATGTGCATCTCCCAATAGCGCCATAGCGTCTCGGCGTAATCGGGCAGCTTGGGGCAGCGGATGCCGCTGCCCGATAGCGCGGCACGGGTATTGGCATCGTCGAAGACCGCGCGGTTGTTGATGTAACCGAGAATCGACAACGGAATGCCGAGCGTCTTGGACAGACGCTTTTCGAGCCAGCCGGCCATCGGAATCCGCCCCGCCAGCTGCTTGACCTGGCGCTCCGTGGCCGCCGACCACTGCTGGCTGGGCAGATTATGAATCACGTCGGGGCCGTGCGCGGCACGCACGAACGTCTTCAGCATCGCGCCGGCCGTCGGCGGGTCCGGCTGGATCAGGAAATAGGCCTTGCCCTCGCCGGATCGTTTGTGGGCGATATGCACCATTGCCTCGACCACATAATCGACCGGGACCACGGGCATGCGCCCACCCTCGATACCCAGCAGGGGCAACCACTTCGGCAGGCGATCGCGCAGCGTCTTGATGGCTGGGAAGAAGTAGTACGGGCCGTCGATCTTGTCGATCTGGCCGGTCTGCGAGTGACCGACCACCATCCCCGGACGATAGACCTTCCAGGGCACCTGCGCGCGTTCTCGCACGATCGCCTCGGACTGGAACTTGGTGCGGTAATAGGGATGATGCAGCTGCTGACCGACATCGAACATGTCGTCGCTGAACACGCCTTCGTAGTCCGCACCGGCGATCGCCACCGACGACATGTGGTGGAATACCGGCTTGCGCCGGCTCTCGTTGGCCAGCGCATGCGCCAGCGCCACCATGTTGGTCGTGCCCTCGTTATTGACACGGTCGGCCTGGGCGTCGGTCATGTTCATGTCGTAGACCGCGGCCAGATGAAAGATATGATCGATGGTGCCGGCCAGCTCCTCGCGTGCGGCTGCATCGATCACGCTCTCCCGCGTTATGTCGCCCCAGACCGGGACCAGGCGCTCCTCATCGGCACCCAGCGCCTCCCGCAGCGCGTCCATTTTGGCGGCGCTCGCCTCGACGCATCAGCACATAGACGGTCGCCGAGCGGCGCGCCAGCAGGCGCTCCACCAGGAAACGTCCGATAAAGCCGGTCGCACCGGTGACCAGATATTTCATCGATTGTCGCTCTCTCTCTTTGGAACCGGTGCCGTTTTCCCTGCCACACTACGGTAGGCCAACCCGGCCCCCACGCCAATACCTGCCGACACCACCGGAAGTGCCCCACATCTGACAGAATGGCTCACTCACGCCCGTTGCGATAACACCATGAGCGAAACCATCTTCAGCAAGATCATCAATCGCGAGATCGATGCCGACATCGTGTTCGAGGACGAGCGATGCCTGGCTTTCCGCGACGTCAATCCGCAGGCGCCGCTGCATGTGTTGGTGATTCCCAAGAAGCCGATCGCGATGCTGGCCCACGCCGAGGACGAGGATAGCGAACTGCTTGGCCATCTGATGCTCGTCGCCCGCCGCATCGCGCGCGAAGAAGGCTACGGCGATGCCTTCCGGCTGGTGATGAACAACGGCGAAGCCGTCGGCCAGACCGTGTTCCACATGCATTTGCACGTCCTGGGCGGTCGCGGCTTCGAATGGCCGCCCGGCTGATCGCCGCCCGGCGGGACGACTTGTTTTTTTTCTGATTAGCTTTATTGTTATTTGATATCTTCGTCGCCGGCGTTCCGCTCGGGGACGACGCCGGACACCGGCCACGAGGCCCGTCCCGGCGACCTCTCCTTCCCCCAAGCACGCACATTCAATGAGCACGACCGCAAAATCCGCTAATGCCGATGCGCTTGGCGCGCGCGGCAACGGCCGCGCCACGGCCGATGAGATCGAAGACGTCCAGGGCCGCGCCGACCCGCGCAATCTGGCCATCAACAAGGTGGGTATCTGCGATATCCGGCATCCGGTGTCCATCGCCCAGCGTGTCGGCGGCCACCAGTCCACGGTCGCCACATTCGGCATGTACGTAAACCTGCCCCACGAGTTCAAGGGCACGCACATGTCGCGCTTTGTGGAGATTCTCAACGCCCACGAGCACCAGATCACGCTGGAATCGTTCAAGACCATGCTCGGCGAGATGACCGAACGGCTTGAGTCCGACAACGGACACATCGAGATGGCCTTCCCGTACTTCGTCGACAAGTACGCGCCAATCACGGGCGAGAAGGGCGTCATGGACTATGAAGTCACCTTCATCGGCGACCGGGTCGACGGGCACACCGACATGCATGTCGAGGTCAAGGTGCCGGTGACTACACTCTGCCCCTGCTCGAAGGACATCTCAGACTACGGCGCCCACAACCAGCGCTCGCTGGTGACTATCCGCGTCAAGGCGAATGCGTTCTTCTGGGCCGAGGAACTGATCGACATCGCCGAATCCGAAGGCTCCTGCGAATTGTTCGGCATTCTCAAGCGCATCGACGAGAAGGCCGTAACCGAGCGTGCCTACGAGAACCCGAAGTTCGTCGAGGATGTGGTCCGCGATATCGCCACGCGCCTCAACGACGACGACCGATTTCGGAGTTATCGGGTGGAATCGGAGAACTTCGAGTCGATCCACAACCATTCCGCCTACGCGATGATCGAACGGGACAAGGACCAACCCGCAGGCTGAGCGCCTTCGTTCGATTCGAAGTCCCCTGACATCGGCAAACGCATCCCGTGGCACATGCCGCGGGAGCCCTGCTCAAGTTGCCCAGACAGCCAACTTCTCAGCCCTCCCCGATCAGTCCGCCTACGCGATGATCGAGCGGGCCAAGGACCCGCCCGCAGGCCGAGCGCCTTCGTTCGATTCGAAGGTCCGTCGGGAAATGACGAGCGCACGCTGGCGCGGCCTGTGTCGGGCCGGACTGTACATCAAGCACCAACACCAGGCAGCGGACCGTTTCAGCGGCCTGCCCCTCGTTTGGGGATCGTGCCATTGACGGCTCAGTTCGTAGTCGGCGTCGACGCAGGCTTGCGGCTGGTACGGCCGGCCTTGTCGGCTTCGGTATTCGTCGCAGCGGCACGCTTGGTCGGGCGCTTGCGCGCGGTCCCGGGGGACCGCATGCTCTGGCGGCTCGATGGATTCGCCTCGATGGCCTCTGCCGCCCCGCCCAATTGCGCGGTGACCTGCTTATAGCCACCACTGGCGACCTCGGTCAGCTCCGAGCGAGTGCGGCCGAGAAGTTTCAACGTGGCCCGATAGGCCGCGGCCATCTGCTTGCGCCCGGCCGGGACATAGCGCGTAGGCTTTTGCGCGACCTTGCGCAGACCGTCACGCCTGGCGCGTCGAAACGCTGCCTGAGCAGACGTGTAGATATTCTTGGCCGCCCCGATCTCGGTATTGGCGACCGAGCGGCTGTTGTGCGTGACGATGGCGATGGCCTCACGCTGGGTATCGCGCCAGACCTGACGGACGCCACGATAGGTCTGGCCGGCCCGTTCGACACGCTGATGCAGATTCGATGCGATGTCTTGGATGATCATGATCGGCCCTCCGGCGATCTGTGGGCTGTCTGCCCGTGTGAAGTCATTCAGCGCATGTTGCAGCGCAACATAAATGAATCTAGGGGCCGGTCCGGCCATAGTCAATGGGAGGGGGCATGATCTTTACGCGCGCGCCTGCACTGGATATATTTACAGTATGATAAAACTCACGCCCAAACAGCAGCGGGTCTTCGATTTCATTCGAGACACCCTCAAAGGTACCGGCGCGCCACCCACGCGGGCGGAAATCGCCGACGCGCTCGGCTTCGCGTCGGCCAATGCTGCGCAGGCTCATCTGCAGACGCTGGCGCGCAAGGGCGTGATCGAACTCGGTTCGCGCCGCAGTCGCGGGATTCGGCTGGTCGAGGCCGTCACCGAGGTCGACGAGCCGACCGATAGTCGCGAGACACTGGCGGTGATCGGTCGGGTGGCCGCGGGTGCTCCCGTGCTGGCCGTGGAGAACGTGGAACGCCGCGTGAATATATCGCCCGGCCTGTTTTCGGCGCCGGCCGATTATCTACTGACCGTGCGCGGCGACAGCATGATCGGCGCCGGGATTCTGGACGGCGACCTGCTCGGGGTGAAGAGCGGCGGCGAGATTCGGAACGGCCAGATCGGTGTGTTCCGGATTGACGACGAAGTCACGGTGAAGCGATTCCAGCGCGACGGTGACGACGTACGTCTCCAGGCCGAGAATCCGGCCTATGAGGATATTCAGGTCGACCCCGAGCGCGACGCATTCGCACTCGAGGGACTCGCAGTGGGCATCGTCCGTTCGGTCTGATATCACGCCGCGTTGCCAGGCGCTGCGCCCGTTACCGCATGATCAGGAGCGGGTCGGCAAGGTCGAGGCCGCAAACCCGACTGCGTCGCCGACAGTCAGACGATCGGCAGCAATCCAGGCTCGACTGTGAAGAGGCGGCCTCCATGCCGCCTCTTCAGGCCCAGGCACCCGGTCAGCTGCCCTTGTGCTTCAACGGCACCATCACGGCTTCCGCACGCTCGTTCTGTCGGCGCCCCGAAGCCGTATCATTCGAGGCCACCGGATGGGTCGCCCCCATACCGCGGGCCCCGATCCGATGCGGGTCGACACCGGCCTGAACCAGCAACTGAGCGACATCACGCGCCCGGGCGTCGGACAGCCCCTGGTGATAGGCCTGAACCTTCTGCTTATGGCTCAAGTGCTGCTGCTTCAGCTTCTGATTGGCATTGACGAACGCCTGCAGCTGATCGGCCGGCGGCTCGCTGTTGTCGGTGAAGCCGAAGATCGCGACACCGAGTTTCGGGTGCGCTTGGGCGAGCTTGGCGAGCCGACCGATGACCGGATGCGAACCTTGGGTCAGCCGCGCGGTACCGCTCTGGAAGTGCAGACTGCCCAGCATTTCTGGGACCACGCGCTTGCCGACGAGATCCTGCGTGCTGACGCTGCTGCTGGCATTCGAAGACGCCGTCATGCGCTGTTGCTGCTGCGCCTGCAACTGATTGAGCTGCTTCAGCCCGATCTCGCGCTGCGCCGTGTACTGCGCGATTTCGGCCAGTCGCTGCGCGCGATGCGCTTCGTCGGCCACCTTGGCCAGGGCATCATCGCTGCGCTTTTTCTTGCCGGCGATAGCCTGCCAATCGTTCTGCGCCTGCGCCAACGCCTGCTGCGCCTGGGTCAGCGACTGGCTATCGAACTGGCTGACCTGTTGCTGAGACTGGGCGTCCTTGACGGCGCTTTCGGCGTCGGACAAGGGCCCGAATGTCGGCGTGCCGCCGTGCGGATTGCGATGAATCGCGTCGTGCCAAGCCGCATCCTGGGCCTCGACACCGGTCAGCGAGGGCGACGGCGGCACCGGGCTGGATTCGAACACCGCGCAACCCGCGAACAGCGGCAAAACGGCGCTCAGCCCACCTACTACAATCAGACGCTTCATTGCGCTCCCCCGAGCATACGGTTGTCCTGCGCGCCACCCTGGCCGAGCGGCGCCCCCCCGAGTGCCGACTGCTGGCCATCATTCGTGGCGCTGTCGCCCAGGGAACCGCCGGTGCCATTGCTGTGGTCGTTGCGGCCCTGCAACTGCCCGATCTGGCTCTGGACTGCGCCGGCCTGCGTCTTGATCAAGGCCGCACGGGCATCCAGCCGAGCCTGATCAACCAGCTTCTGAATACGGTCGTGCTCGGCCGGAGTCAGCGATCGATCGCTCTCGGCCGCCTTGAACAGAATGTCGCGGGCCACCGTGATGCGACGGCGCGCGCTGTCCACGATGCGCGGCGCGAATTGATCCGCATGCACGGAGACCGCCTTCTGCAGCGCCTGGGTGGCCGGATCGAGCACGCTCTGGTCCGGGATATGGGGTTGCGCGGCACGCTGGCTCGCGCAGCCGGCACCCGCAGCCGATGCAGCGATTGCAGCACCCGCAATCAGGTGGCGGAACCACCGATGATGACTGGCCGACATTCGGGATCTCCCTGTTCGGTTCGGCGCGTGGCCTTGAGCCACGGACATTCGAAGCCGCGATTCTATCAGCGCGACCGACGGATACTAAAAACGCGGGGCCACGCGCCGGGTTCAGGCGGCGCTCAACCCCTGGCGCGCGGCCGCCAGCGCGCTCGGGCGACCGACATCGATCCAGCGGCCGCGATGATGCTCACCGCTGGCATGATCCGCATCGATCGCTTGTCGCAGCACGGCTGACAGCGGAAAACGCGTTTCGCTGCGGCCGGCGAACCAGTGCGGTGCGAACACACCCACGCCCGCGTAGGTCAGGCGCGGCGCGGCATCGACGACGCGATCGCCACGCAGGCCGAAATCGCCGCGGGCATGATGCGCCGGGTTGTCCACGAGCATCAGATGCGCCTCGGCACCGGCACGGCATGCTCGCCAGGCGCCCCGTAGTCGATGTCGCTGAAGACATCCGAGCTGATCACGAGAAACGGGGCCGGCCCGAGCAGCGGCAATGCATTGGCAATGCCACCGCCGGTATCCAGCGCCCCGGGCTCCTCCGGGCTGTAGACGATGCGCAGGCCGTAGCGGCGGCCGTCGCCGAGCACGCGCCGGATCTGCTCCGCCCGATAGGCCACGTTGATCACCACCTCGCTCAGCCCCGCAGCCGCGAGCGCACGCAGATGATGGCCGATCAATGGCTGGCCGCCGACATCGATCAGCGGCTTGGGCACGCGATCGGTCAACGGTCTCAGGCGTTCGCCGCGGCCGGCGGCCAGAATCATGGCTTTCATCGCAACCTCGTCTCGATGAACGGAGCCAGCGGGGCCAGCTCGTCGAAGCCGGCCACCACGGGCCGCAGATAGTCACGAAACCGCTCCAGATCGGCAGCGTAGCGCGGCTTGCCGTCGCGCCGCGCAATGCGCACGAACAGGCCAAGAATCTTCAGATGCCGCTGGGCGCCGGTGAGCGCGACATCGTCACAGAAGGTCGGCCAGTCGGCCGCCACCGGCAGGCCGCGGCCAATCGCGCCGTCCCAGTAATGACGGACCCAGCCGTCCACGCGCGCCGACGGCCAACTGATGAAGGCATCGCGGAACAGGCTTGCAACGTCGTAGGCGGCGGGTCCGTAGCGGGCGTCCTGGAAATCGATCACGCCGGGCAAGGGGTGATTGACCATCAGGTTACGCGGCATGTAATCGCGATGAACATAGACCGAGGGCTGGCCGGCCAGCCGATCGAGGATGAAATCGAAGGCGCCGTCGATGGCGCGGTCATCGCGCGTGCTCAGGTCGTGGCCGAGTTCGCCGGCCACGTACCACTGCTTGAACAGCGCCATCTCGCGGGCGAACGTGGCCCGGTCGTAGTCGGGCAGCACGCCCGGCCGGCTGGCGCCCTGCCAGTCGAGCAGCGCACCGATCGCCGCGCCGAACAGGGCATCGGCATTGTCGTCGTCGAGCACCGAGAGATAGGTGCGATCGCCGAGATCGCTCAGGCACATGAAACCGAGCGCGGCGTCGTGATGGATGACCTGCGGCGCGTTCAGGCCGGCACCGTCCAGCAAGCCGGCCACGGTCACGAAGGCATCGACGTTCTCGTGTTCCGGCGGCGCGTCCACTGCGATCCAGCTCCGCTCCCCCCGCCGGGCGCGGAAATAACGCCGACGGCTCGCATCCGCCGATACGGTTTCCCATTCGAGCGGGCCGTCGATACGTGCGGCAAGCCATGCCACGAGCTGTTCGTAGCGTCGATCCACGAGCGCACTCAAGCGTGCACCGTTCCGGCTTGCGTTGCGGGGGGGCGCCGCGGTGCGCATAATCGCAGGCGAAAGGGGCATCGCCTGCGAATACAATGATTTCGGCCGACCTGCCGCGCGCTCGACTGCGTCGCTGCATGAGCCGGTGCTAATTGGTGTGACATCCCGCCGTGATTCATTTCAAATTGCATAGCGCGACACGCGCCGGGGTGCTCGGTTGGGCGCTGTCCGGCGCGTTGATCTATACCCCGGCGGTGCTTGCGGCCGCCGGCTCGAATACGCAGAGCTGTCCGATTGCTCCGCCGCCGCTGAGTCTACCGGCTGGCGGCGATGCGTCCACACTGGTGGCCGATCAGGCCAGCATGGCCAACGACATCGCGACCGCCCAGGGCCACGTGCATCTTGAACGCAACGGGCAGACGCTGGAAGCCCCCTACGTGCGCTACAACCGCAAGACTTCGGAAGCGGCAGCGCATGGCGGCCTGAAATATTTGCGCCAGGGGCTGTATCTGACCGCGGACAAGGGCAACTTGAACGTCGACCGGGACACCGGCGAGTTCGACAATACCCACTACTCGGTACTCGATTCCGGCGTTCGCGGCAAGGCCGATCGTTTCAAATCGCTCGGTAATAACAAGTACCAGCTGCACGACGCCGACTACAGCACCTGCCCCGGCCCCACTAAAGCCTGGCTGCTCTCCGCGCGCCGCTTCGATATCGACCGGAAAACAGGCCGCGGCGTGGCGCATGATGCCACCATGAAGATCTACGGCGTGCCAGTGCTTTACACGCCGTACATCAGCTTTCCAGTCGATAATCAGCGCCATACCGGTTTCATGACCCCCACGATCGGCGCTTCGAGCAATGCCGGTTTCGAGCTGGCCACGCCGTACTACATCAATCTGGCGCCGAACTACGATGCGACGCTAGTGCCGCGCCTCATGGCCAAGCGAGGTTTCCAGCTCGGCGGGCAGTTCCGCTACCTGACCAAGCATCAGTATGGCGAATTCGACGCCCAACTACTACCGTACGACTTGAATTACGGCGCTGAGCGCGATTTCGAGCATTTCGAGCACATCGGCCAGCTCACGCCGCACATCGGCATACAGGCTAGGTACACGCGGGTCTCGGACAAAAGCTACTTCCATGACCTGTCGACCAACCTCGTACGCACCTCTAAATATCAGCTCGATCGCAGCCTTGAGCTGACTGCGGCTCAGCCTGGGGTGAAGTTCTCGTTGCTGGCGCAGGATTTTCAGATCCTGTATCCCTATTATCAGGGTCTAGGAGGGCGCTTTGACGGTCGTCCATATCAGCGCATGCCCCAGGCCACGCTCAACCTGCTGACTCCGACGGCCCCGTTCCAGGCCGGGCTCGACGCCCAGTTCACCAATTTCCGCCGCAGCCACAGCGTCGGCGCCTATCGCACCGACCTGCGTCCGCGCCTGCTCTGGGGCACGGACCATGGCGCTTGGTATGCCAACAGCGAAGTGGCCTACCGGATCACACACTATGACCTGAATCACCTGCAGGACGCGAGCAACGACCGTTTTGTGCATCCGAATCACTCCACCATCAACCGTGAGATCCCTAGCTTCAAGGCGGACGCAGGTCTGCGTTTCTCCCGCACACTCGATAACGGCTGGATTCAGACGCTCGAGCCGCGCATGCAGTATCTGCTGGTCAGCTACCAGAATCAGTCAAACATCCCAGTCTTCGATTCGGGTAGCGCCACACTCAACTACGATCAGCTGTTCGCCGGCAACCGTTACAGCGGCATCGACCGCATCGGCGATGCCAACCAAATCACGGTCGGCGTGAGTTCGCGCTTCATCTCGCCCAGCGCCGGGCGTACCGTGGCCAGGATCGGCCTCGGCCGCGTGACCAGTTTCCGCGCTCTGCGCGTGAACCTACCCAACAGCGGCGTTACCGGCTACGGTAAGCGGGGTTCAGACTATCTGGCCGAAGGTATGTTCTCGCCCAGCGACCTTTTCGCCGCGCGCGCCACCGTTGCGTACAATCCTGAAAAAAAGCGCCTGGATCGGGCGATTGCAGGCGCGACAATCGGCCGAAACGGCGGTTACCAACTCGATTTGGGGTACCGCTACTACCGTGAGTATCGCCCCGCACGCACAAACATTTCCGGCCAGTTCGAAACGCTTTCACAGGCCGCCATCGGGATCCGCGCTCCAATCGGCTCCCGGGTCAACGTGATCGGCCAATGGAACTATTCCTTTAAAGACCATCAAAACATCGAGACCCTGGCCGGCTTGGAATATCGCCCATCGTGCTGTTACGCGGCGCGGCTGGTCTGGCGTCACTTTGTTGCCAACGATGCCTCCAACTATAAGAGCACTCAGCGCAACGCCATTATGTTCCAGTTCGTGCTCCGCGGCTTAGGCCGCTTCGGTGACAAGATGTCGTCATTTGTCCATAACGATGTCTTCAACAACACGCCGCCAGCGCTCTCGGCCGGACACCTTTGATAAGATCCGCTTGCCATGAAATATGCCTTCGCACTACGCCCAGCCATCGGGTTGCTCATCTTTATCCTCGCGCTGCCGGTCGCCGGCGCCCAGCAACTGGGTACGAGCGGGGGGCTGGACAGCTTCTCGCTCGGCGGCATGTCGAGCCAGAACCGGCAGCCGCAGTCGCTGGACAAGATCGTCGCCGTGGTCAACAGCGACGTCATCCTCAAGAGCGAGCTGGACGCTGCGGTTGCCCAACTCAAGCAGCGCAACGCCGGGCAGATCGGCCAGATGCCGCCCAACGTATTGCGCTCCCAGGTGCTTGATCAGCTGATCATGCGGCAACTGCAGATCCAGAAAGCCAACGAGGTTGGCATCAAGGTCTCCAAGGCCGAGCTGCAGCAGGGGCTGTCGCGCATCGCACAGCGCAACAACATGAATCTTCAGCAGTTCACGCAGGCGGTCGCACAGAGCGGCATGAACATGTCCGATCTGCGCCAGCACGTTCGCGAAGAGATCAAGATCTCCAAGGTTCGCCAGAAGGAGGTCATGGGCAAGGTGTCGGTGTCGGACCAGGACGTCGACCGTTACCTGCAGAACCAGTCTCTGCGCTTTTCGCGCGATCACCAGTACCACCTGCGCCAGATCAAGCTGGACTTGCCGGCCGGTTCGGATTCCACCACCACGGGCGTGGTTCGTGATCGGCTGACCACGCTGCGCAATCAGATCACCTCCGGCAAGACCAGTTTCGCCGATGCCGCGCGTTCGGTCTCTCAGGGCCAGCACGCCGCCGATGGCGGCGACCTGGGCTGGATGTCCGGATCCAGCCTGCCCGACAGTTTCGACAGTGCCCTGGCTGGTTTGAGCGCGGGCCAGATCAGTCCGGTGTTCCGCGGCCCGGACGGGCTGTATCTGCTCAAGCTCGAGAACGAGCGCGGTGGCAGCAACGACCAGTCCGGGCCCGCTCAGAAGAAGGTCATGGTGACCGAGGCGCACATCCGCCACATCATCGTGAAACCCAATGAGATCCGCAGCGATGCGCGCACCCGCAAGCTGGCGCAGCAGATTCGTCAGCGCCTGCTCGCGGGCGACGACTTCGCCGGCGCTCGCCCGCAAGTATTCCGACGACAAGGGCACTGCGCGCCAGGGCGGCGACGTGGGCTGGATTCCGCTCAACCGCCTCTCGCCGGATACGCGACGGCACATCAAGAAGCTTCACAAGGGTGAGATCAGCCATATCTTCCAGACCCACGATGGCTACGAGATCATCAAACTGATCAATCGTCGTCAGCGCGACGAGACGCAGCAAGCCAAGCGCAACAAGGCGCGCGAGACGCTCGGGCGCAAACGTGCCAGCGAGGAAGGCAACCTGTGGCTGCGCAAGCTGCGCGACGAGGCCTATGTCGATATCCGGATGCCGAACTACCAGCCGACACCCGGCACGCCCGGTTCGTAAACGCCGGTGACCCGCCTTCCCCGCCTGTTGCTGACGCCCGGCGAGCCGGCCGGCGTCGGGCCCGATCTGGCGGTACGCATCGCCCAGCGTGCACATGATGCCGAGATCGTGGCGCTGGCCGATCCGCAACTGCTGCGCCAGCGCGCCGAACAGCTGGGACTGCCATTGCAGATCAAACCGGTGGACTATGACACGCCGCCGTCGCCGCAGCGGCCCGGGGAGCTGCGCGTCGATCCGATTACGTTGGCCTGCCCGGCCGAAGCCGGCCGGCTCGATCCGGCGAACGGCCCGTATGTGCTCGCCACTCTCGACCGGGCGGTCGACCTGTGTCGCGCGGGCCGAGCCGACGCGCTGGTGACGGGCCCCGTGCACAAGGCCGTGATCAATCAGGCGGGCGTCGTCTTCACCGGGCATACCGGTTATCTCGCCGAACGCTGCCACAGCGCGGCACCGGTGATGATGCTGGCCACCGATGACGGCAGCCTGCGCGTGACGCTGGCCACCGTGCATATCCCGCTTTCGGCCGTGCCCGGCGCCATCAACGGCGCCGATCTCGCGCATACGCTGGACACCATTCACGCCGAGCTGGCCAGACGTTTCGGCATCGCCCGGCCGCGGATTCTGGTCGCCGGTCTGAACCCGCATGCCGGCGAGAACGGTTATCTCGGCCGCGAGGACATCGATATCATCGCGCCGGCGATCGAGGCTGCCCGGGGGCGCGGCATCGACGCCGTTGGCCCGCTGCCGGCCGATACATTGTTCACCCGCCAACGGCTGGCCGAAGCCGACGTGGTGCTGGCGATGTACCACGACCAGGGCCTGCCCGTGATCAAGCATCTCGGCTTCTCGCGCACGGTCAACGTGAGTCTCGGCCTGCCGATCGTGCGTACATCGGTCGACCACGGCACGGCGCTGGATCTGGCCGGCACCGATCAGGTGGATAGCGGCAGTCTCGAGGCAGCCTTGAAGATCGCCGCTCAGATGGTCGCGAGCAGTCATGGCGCGTAAACGCTTCGGCCAGCATTTTCTGCACGAACGCGGCGTGATCGACCGCATCCTCGCCGCAGTCAACGCCGATGCGCGAGATCGTATGGTCGAGATCGGCCCCGGCGAAGGCGCGTTGACCGACCCGCTCCTGGAACGACTCGATCGATTGTCGGTGATCGAGATCGACCGTGACCTGGCCGCCCGCTGGGAGGCCCGCGCCGCCGAGCGCGACGGGCTCGAGGTCATTGCCGGCGATGCCCTGAAGATCGACTACGGCGCACTGGCCGAGCGCCGCGCCGGGCCGCTGCGCCTGGTTGGCAACCTGCCCTACAACATCTCGTCGCCCCTGTTATTCGCCCTGCTGAAGAGCACCGCCCCGATCATCGACATGCACTTCATGCTGCAGAAGGAAGTCGTCGATCGCATGGTAGCCGCCCCCGGCAGCCGCGACTACGGGCGCCTGTCGGTGACGATCGCCGCACGTGCCGAGGCAAGTCTACTGTTCGACGTCGGCCCCGGCGCTTTTCGCCCCCCGCCGCAAGGTGATGTCCGCGGTGGTCCGACTGGTTCCGCGGACGCCCGACTACGTCATCGACGACGTTCGCATGTTCGATCGGGTGGTCACGGCCGCGTTCGGGCAACGTCGCAAGACGCTGCGCAATGCGCTCAAGCCCTTTCTGGATGCCGAGGCGATCGCCGCCTGCGGTGTGGAGCCGGTCGAACGGGCCGAGCAGCTCGCCGCGGCCGATTTCGCCCGTCTGGCGAATG
Source organism: uncultured Gammaproteobacteria bacterium (assembly GCA_963835375.1). GTDB lineage: Bacteria > Pseudomonadota > Gammaproteobacteria > Nevskiales > Salinisphaeraceae > Salinisphaera. Next base: position 122,231 of record CAWIGB010000012.1, on the reverse strand, counting down.
CCGCCGCACGGACGATGAGCGACAGCGACTAAACGTCAGAGCGGCGCCAGTTCCGACCGGCTCATCAGCCGCGCAAAAGCACGCGGCGACAAGGCGTTGTGCGCATTGCCCGCCGCTTCGTCGCGGCTGGCCGGCATGACGAAACGGGTCTTGCCGCCGCCCATCGAGGAGCGCGCATCTTCCGCCTCCTCTTCCGAGGGCTCGGCATCCATGCCGGATCTCACGCAATACCAGGTCCGGCCCGCACGGTCTTGCTGCTCCGCCACGGCCCAGCGCACCGGCAGCGCCGTCCCGCCTGCCTCGGGCATACGCTCGACGCAGAAGACCAGTTCGCCCGCCGCGGGCTCGTATTGCGACAGCGCCTCACCCCACACGTCTTCGGCTCGCTCGAAAGCGAACAGCGACTCAGGCAGCGGCACCATCAACGGCACCCGCGGCAGCTCGAGCGTGCGCCAATTGGACTGTAAAGTCACCAACCGACGCGTGAGCCCTGTCGCCAGCGTCTGAGGCGGGTCGGATTCGACCACGCCGGCGGCAATCAGCTCGTCGACGGTCAGGGGCCGGGCATCGTCGGCACCCACGAAGCGCACGACCGCACCGGCCAGCAGACCATCCATGGCGCCGCGCCAGATCGGCTGAAAGCGAAGCAGGTACTGACCGAACGAAGGCTGTGTGTCCGCGGCCTCGGCCTCTTCCGAGACGGCCTCGCCGCCAGGCGCAACGGCGTCGCCGGGCTGTTCTCGCGAGGCGCTCGTCGGGCCGGCCTGATCGGCCTGCTGTGTTGCCGGGCCTGCCGGCGCTCCGGACGTCTGCGGCCGTGCGCGCTGTCCAATAGGCTGAAAGCCGACCGCCGGTGCCGCCGGGCCCGCCTCTCGCGGCCCCTCTCGGCGGACCCTGGCGCGAATGCGCTGCAGCCGTTCGCGCCATATCGGCGATCGGCGCGGCGAGCTGAGCTTGCGCAGACGGGACACGGAAAGCGTCATCCTCGCATCGGCCTCACTGGGCTCTGTCGATTGTCCGCGGCGCTCGCGCTCGAATATCAGCAGGCCGAAGATCGACAACAGAAGCGCCAGCCAGAATCCCAGCCCCGCAGAGGCGAATACCCGCCACCACGGCACGCCGGCATGCACATCGGCACCGCCGACGATCGATCGAAACGTATCGGCGCAGAGCGTGCGATACATCCAGGCCCGCCAGGCCCGGACGGTCGCGCGCGAAGCCATGCCAGCAAACCAGCTGGACCAGGCACCATCGGAGGCCACGAGCCGGTGATCACGGTTGCGCACGGTGAGAAATGCCATAGCGGAGGCGTTGGTCGTCACCAGGCGATGAACCACGGCCTGCGGGTCACCGCTCGCCGGTGCGACCAGCATGGGGTGCAAACCGGCACTCGCCTGGCTGACGGCACGGTCGAGGGTGGCGTCGCGGGCGCCGATGCCGAGATAGATTGCACCGACCACCCCGATCAGGACCACGATCAGCGCGCCCACCCGGCGGTTTTTAGAATGCCGTGCCGTGCTCATCGACGACCCGGCACGCCGTCTGTCGAAAGCCCTGCCGAGCGGGCGTGGCACACTGAGGACTTTTCGATCGCGGCGTGGTCTTGTCGTCCGGTCCGGGCGCCGGCCGGCCGGCCGACGAGCGCCCATCGGCCGAGTATTGCGGAGTCTGCCTTCATGTCCTGTATCGATCCCTTGCTGCGCGACACGACCGGCGCCCGTTCAGCGCTGCACGCGCCGGCAGTCGTGCGAGTCGACAATCGAGCCCGCCGCGCTGTGCCCCCTGTGAATAATAGTCGCAGTCGCCGGCGGTTACGGCAACCGTGAGGCCCGGTACTCGATATCTCGCCCCTTCGGTCCTAGGCGCCCTGGCCTTGGCCGGCGTATTCGCCATCAGCGTTTGGTTGTTCGCACAGCACATGCAGATCGGCGCCATCACAGCCGACTGGGGATGGCTCTATCGCGCAGGCCAGGCGATCCGGGCCGATGGCCTCCCCCGCCATGACTTGTTTTCATGGACTTTCCCCGACCGCCCGTGGGTGCTCTATCAGTGGCTGTTCGAGGTGGTGGCCGCCCCGCTGTACACCACGCTGGGGCTGTCGGGCAGCGTGTTCGGCGTCGGCCTGCTCGGCCTCACCGCCTATGCGTTTGTGCCGGCGGCCGCGCTGCGGCGCGACGGCGTCCATCCCGTCTGGCCGCTGCTGATCGGCGCACTGATCCTGCTGCCGGTGAGCACCAACCTCGGCCTGCGACCGATGCTGGCCAGCAACTTTGCCTTGCTGGCGCAATACCTGGTGATCCAGCGACTGCGACGCGGGCAGGCGAGCACGCGGTCCACGGCGCTGTGCATGGCCGCGATCTATGCTCTGTGGTCGAACATGCATCTCGGCTTCACCCTGGGGCTGTTCTCGATCTCTCTGTTCGCCGCCGGCGATCTGTGGACGCGGGCCCGGCGTCCGGCCGAGGCCGCCAACTCGCTGCCGGACCTATGCCCTGCTGTTCGGGGTCGCGGTACTGGCGAGCGGGCTGAACCCGTATGGCTGGACGCTGTATCGCTATATCGTGGATCTGTCGCTCGAAACCCGGATGAATGCACACATCCACGAGTTGATGCCCCCGCGTCTCGGCAACCCCTACATGCAGGTGGGCGCGGCGCTGTTGTTAGTTTTCGCCGGCCTCAGCCCTGGTCTTTCGCCGGGTATTGAGTGCGGCGGAGATCCTTCACATGATCGCGTTCACCGCGCTGGCCTTCACTGCGATGCGCTTCGTGATCTGGGCCGGCCTGTTCTATACTCTGATCGCGCCCAGGCTGTTCGACCACGCCGCAACCCAATGGTCGCCGCAATGGCTCAAGGTGCAGCTGGCGCCGCTGGCCACGCGACCGGGTCGGCGCAGCCTGGTCGCGGGACTGTCGCTGGTCGCCGCGGCCGTGATCATCGTCGGCGCGCCGGCCACCGCGGGCCCTGCTCATCTCGCCGGCTGCGCGCCGCTGCGTCAGTCACTTGGCTATCTTGACCGACACTACCCCGCCCATACCCACTGGTTTTCCAGCGAAACCGCCGGCAGTTGTGCCCGCTTCTACACGCCGGACCGCCGCGTATTCATCGACACCCGCTTCGATATGTATCCGGAAGATTTCGTGCTGCGCTGGTTTCGTGCCTACCAATACCGCGAACATTGGCGGGCCCTGTTCAAGCGTTGGCGCATCCGGGTCGTGCTGTTGCCGCGCGGCGCGCCACTCGTCGACACGCTTCGGCACGACCGGCACTGGCGGATCGTTCATGAAGACGGCGGCGCGCTCGTTTTCGACTCGCCCGCTGGCTCCACACCGGCGCGATCGGCAGACTGGGCCGATCAATTCCCGACCCGATAACTCGTGAGCATCTACGCCATCGGTGATATTCATGGCGCAGCGGATCTTCTCGATCGGCTGCTGAACCGTCTGGCCGAACGCGGCCCCATCGAACGACTGTGGTTCGTCGGCGATCTGGTAAATCGCGGGCCCGACTCGGCGGGCGTGATTCGACGGGTCAAGGCGCTGGGCGATACGGCGATCACGGTGCTCGGCAACCACGATCTGAGCCTGTTGAGCCTTGCCGTGGGCGACGATGCCGAGCAGAACGCGCCCGATAGCCTGAAGCCGCTGCTTGCGGCCGACGACTGCACCTCACTGCTCGACTGGCTGCGTCAGCGGCCCCTGATGCACCGCGATGCCGACCTCGGCTGGACGATGGTGCACGCCGGCCTGCCCCCGTCCTGGACCATCGCCGAAGGTCTGACGCACGCCCGCGAGCTCGAACAGGCGCTTCGCGCGCCCGGCCACGCGACCTTTCTCGCCCAGCTTTTCGGGAATACACCGGACCGCTGGGACCCGTCCCTGAGCGGCACACCAAGATTACGCTTCATCGCCAACGCCCTCACGCGGTTGCGATTCGTCGGGCCCGACCAGCGATTGGACATGGACTACAAGAAAACCCTGGCGGGAGCCCCACCCGAACTGACGCCATGGTTTGCAGCCCCCGGCCGCGCGAGCGCCGGCGAATCGATCGTATTCGGCCACTGGTCGGCGCTCGAACACGTAGCCTGGCCGGAATACGGTGTATGGGGCATCGATACCGGTGCGGCCTGGGGCGGCACGTTGAGCGCGCTCGATCTGACGCGTCCGACCCCGGAATTGATTCAGATTCACGCCGACGACTGATCTCTCGCCTGCCACGCAGGCTGGAAACTATCGATGCGGCCGGTCGGATCGGCCGGGGCGGAGTTCTTGAACGCGGGCTGCGGTGCCGTAACGCAAGCAGCCGCCAGCCAACCCCCTCCCCGTATGTACTGCTGACCCGCGGTATCCGCGCGCCCGGCTCCGAGTCGAACGTGTGGTTCCGGGCCGGCTCCCACCGATTTCGAAATGCGGCGTCAGCGCGCGTCCCGGTTTCCCCCGCGTACGGACGGCGCGCGAATATTCCCGCGCGCGCCCTGTAACCGCGTGGCGCGCGGCTGCATTCGTCGTCGCGTCCGGCGCCGCATGGAGCGTCCGCACCAGAGCGTAGTCCAGAAGCGTCTTTCTCCCGCTGAGCCCGGCCGGCCCGCGCCACGCGGAGAACGTCAGGCCTCTCCAAGCAAACCTGTATCTGGCTTTCCCGGGCATACCCTAAGACGCGAACCACGACAGCATCGGCATACCAACGCCCCACCACAGAGGGGCGCGAGGCCCGCGGGTCCTCTTGCCCTGCGCCATCTATCGACGCCGGCATCGACCGACCGGCGGCACGGCGGCGCGCGGCGTCAAGGCTGGAATGCTGCGATCGCCCGCATCATGCGATCTACCCGCGAGGCGAATCAGCCGCGCGACAGGCCAGAACAGGCGCGAGATCGCGCTTGATCGGTACGTTTGAACTTCCGCAACCAAGCATCGCCGGGTGCGCATCTCGCGGAAAAAATCGGATTTCAGCACGCGCGCATCAGCCCGCAGCAATTCCCCCGTCTCGACCCGACGGCTCTCGAAAGGATACGCCGATCCGGCGGGCGCCCATCATCCATGCCCCGCTCATTACGAGCGCCAACACCGCGGTACAAGCCACCCCGACATTCTCGGGTTTCGCTCGTCACTGGCGTCACTGGAAGCATCGATTATTCTGAATTAAGCAAAAAAAAGCCGGCCCTGGAACGGGCCGGCTTTCAGCCGGTCAGACGATCATCACCGCCGATCAGCTGTCGTCTTCGTCCTCGACCGCCGGGCGATCGACCAACTCGACAAACGCCATGGGGGCATTGTCGCCAGGACGATAGCCGCATTTGAGAATGCGCAGGTAGCCACCCGGACGATCGGCATAACGCGTGCCGAGTTCGCCGAACAGCTTGCCGACCGCTTCCTTGTCGCGCAGGCGCGAGAAGGCGATACGACGGTTGTGAACGCTGTCGGTCTTCGAGAGCGTGATCAGCGGCTCCGCAATGCGACGCAACTCCTTGGCGCGCGGCAACGTGGTGCGGATCAACTCTTCCTTGAACAGCGACGAGGACATATTCTTGAGCATGGCAGCACGATGCGAGGACTCGCGCCCCAGATTGCTGCCGCTTTTGCGATGACGCATAACGATGATTCCTTAGCGAAGGGACGACCGGGCTTCGATGACTCCGGTACGTTTAGGCTTTTTCGAGCTCGGCCGGCGGCCAGTTCTCGACCGTCATACCCAGCTTCAGACCATGCTCGGCAAGCACTTCGCTGATTTCCGTCAGCGATTTCTTGCCCAGATTCGGCGTGCGCATCAGCTCGGTTTCGGTACGCTGGACCAGATCACCCACATAGTGAATGTCTTCGGCCTTCAGGCAATTGGTCGAGCGGACGGTCAGCTCCAGATCCTCGATCGGTTTGAGCAGCGTCGGGTCGATGGCGCTGGAATCGCCCTGGCGCGATGCTTCTTCGCGGGCTTCCAGATCCACGAATACCGACAGCTGATCATAGAGCGTCGCAGCGGCCATGCGCACGGCGTCCTGCGGCTCGACACTGCCATTGGTCTCGATATCCAGAATCAGCTTGTCGAGATCGGTGCGCTGCTCGACACGAGCACGGTCGACCGAATAGCTCACACGACGGATGGGCGAAAACGACGCGTCAAGACGCAGGCCACCAACCTCGCTCGCGCCGGCGTCCTCTTCCCCGGGCTCCGCCTTGGTCTGCGCGGCGTGGTAACCACGCCCTTTGCGAACCTTCATGCTCATGCGCAGCGCACCGCTCGTCAGATGCGCAATGACCAGGTCCGGGTTCACGATTTCAACATCGTGATCGGTGACGATATCGCCCGCGGTAACGGCGCCTTCACCCGACTTTTCCAGGTGCAACTCGGCCTCGTCACGCTCGTGCATGCGCACGGCGACGTTCTTGAGATTCAGCAGGACATCGATGACGTCTTCCTGCATGCCGTCGACGGTTGTGTACTCGTGCAGCACGCCGTCGATGCTGACTTCGGTGATCGCAGCGCCCGGGATGGACGACAACAGAATGCGGCGAATGGCATTACCCAAGGTATGCCCGTAGCCCCGCTCGAGCGGCTCGAGCGAGATCTTGGCACGCCGATCGCTCACACGCTCCACCTCGACCAGGCGCGGCTTCAGCAAATCGTTGGACTGCATATGCAAATACCTCTGGCTGCGAATGCAGCGCGGCCTTGATTACTTGGAGTAGAGCTCGACGACCAGATTCTCGTTGATGTCAGGCAGAACCTGATCACGATCCGGCACGGACTTGTAAGTGCCCCTGAGACCCTTCTCGTCGACTTCCACCCAGTCGGCCAGGCCGATCTGCGAAGCCACCTGAACCGCCTCGAGAATCCGCGTCTGCTGCTTGGCCTTGTTTCGAATGGCGATTACGTCGCCTTCCTTGACCTGGTACGACGGGATGTTCACCGGGTAGTCATTGACTGCGACGGCCTTGTGGTTAACCAACTGACGGGCTTCGGCGCGCGTGGCGGCGAACCCCATTCGATAGACCACGTTATCCAGACGCGACTCCAGCAGCTGCAGCAGCAGCACGCCGGTGGCACCCTTCTGGCTGGCCGCCTTCTTGTAGTAGTTGCGGAACTGGTTCTCCAGCACGCCGTACATATGCCGCAGCTTCTGCTTCTCGCGCAGCTGGAGCGCATAGTCAGACAAACGCTGACGACGCGCGGTGCCCTGAGCACCCGGCAGCGTATCGATCTTGCACTTGCCTTCAAGCGAACGGCCGCGGCCCTTCAGCAACAGATCGGTGCCGGCGCGACGCGAAAGCTTGCACTTGGGACCGGTGTATTTCGCCATGATTTAAATACCTATGTCGCGAAGCGCGCTAGACGCGGCGCTTCTTGGGCGGACGACAGCCGTTATGCGGAATCGGGGTCACGTCGATGATGCTTGTCACCTTGAATCCCGACGCGTTGAGCGAACGCACCGCAGCCTCACGCCCCGGCCCCGGGCCCTTCACGCGGACCTCGAGGTTCTTGACGCCGTACTGCGAAGCGCCCTCGCCGGCACGCTCGGCCGCGACCTGCGCGGCGAATGGGGTGCTCTTGCGCGACCCCTTGAAACCGCAGGTGCCCGAAGTGCACCACGACAGTACGTTGCCCTGTCGATCGGAAATCGTGATGATGGTGTTGTTGAACGTGGCATACACGAACGCGATACCATCGGTAACGTTCCGACGCGCGCGCGCCTTGCGGCTGCGGCTGTTCGAGGTGGATGCTGTCGCCATAATGTCTATCTACCTGTGATCTCGCGCGAAAACGGCGCTTATCGACGAATCGGACGACGCGGGCCCTTGCGAGTCCGCGAGTTGGTCTTCGTGCGCTGACCGCGCACGGGCAATCCGCGACGGTGACGCATGCCGCGGTAGCAGCCCAGGTCCATCAGTCGCTTGATGTTCATCGACACCTCACGACGAAGGTCGCCCTCGATCGTGTACTGCTGTACCTGTGCACGCAGCGCCTCGACTTCACCTTCCGTGAGATCCTTGATCTTGGTGTCGGTGGCCACACCGGCTTCCTTGCAGATCTCACGCGCGCGGGTATGACCCACGCCGTACAGCGACGTCAGCGCAATGGCTGCATGCTTGTTGATCGGGAGATTGACTCCAGCGATTCGCGCCATTTGATTGAACTCCCAGCTCGCGGGTGCGGACGCGTTCGCTTTAAAAAGCACGAACGACGCCGGAAAAGCCCGCCATCATATCCGTTAAAACTGACTTTGACAATACCGCCGAAGCGGATCAGCCCTGGCGCTGTTTATGCCGGGGATCCGTCGAGCAGATCACCATGACCGCACCGTTGCGGCGAATGACCTTGCAGTTGCGGCAAATCTTCTTGACCGATGCTCTAACTTTCATCTCGTCCCTCTACACGTGACTCGCGTCACCATGACCGCCGAGCGGCGGACGACAGGCTGCTATCGCAGCATGCCCGCCCGACCGCCCGCCTTAAGATTGTTCTTGCGCATCAGACCTTCGTACTGATGGGACATCAGATGCGCCTGAAGCTGCGCCATGAAATCCATGACCACCACAACGATGATCAGCAGCGACGTACCGCCGAAATAGAACGGCACGTTGTACTTCAGGATCAGCAGTTCCGGCAACAGACAGACCAGCGTCACATAGACCGCGCCGGCAACCGTGAGCCGCGTGAGCACGGTATCGATGTAGTTGGCCGTCTGGATACCCGGCCGAACGCCCGGTATGAATGCACCCGACTTCTTCAGGTTATCCGCCGTCTCACGCGAGTCGAAGACCAGCGCGGTGTAGAAGAAACAGAAGAAGATGATCATCCCGGAATAAAACAGCACATACAGCGGCTGCCCCGGCGCGATCGCATTCGATACCCAATTCGCGACGCTACCGCCCTCGCCGAGAAAGCGAATGATCGTCGCCGGAAACAGAATGATGCTCGAGGCGAAGATCGGCGGGATCACGCCGGCCATGTTCAGCTTCAGCGGCAGATGCTGGGTCTGCGCCGAATACATCCGTCGCCCGCTCTGGCGCTGCGCGTGATGGACCGGGATACGTCGCTGTGCCCTCTCCACGAACACCACGAACGCAAGCACCGCCAGAGCGCCGACGAACAATGCCACCACGAAGAAGAAACTCAACTCGCCCGTACGCACCAGATCCAGGGTACCGCCGATCGCCGACGGAAGCCCGGCCACGATCGCCGAAAAGATCAGCATGGAGATACCGTTGCCGATGCCCCGCTCGGTCACCTGCTCCCCCAGCCACATCAGGAACAGCGCGCCCGTGGTCAGGGTGATCGCGGTGGTGAAGATGAAGCTGAACTCGCTCACCCCATCCAAAGCGATACCTTGGTTCCACAAGGCGATGCCTGTACCGATCGACTGAAAGCTGGCCAGCACGACAGTGCCGTAACGTGTGTACTGAGTGATCTTGCGGCGACCGGACTCACCTTCCTTCTTCAGCTCCTTGAGCGACGGAATCGTCGCCGTGAGCAGCTGGAAGATGATTGACGCCGAGATGTACGGCATGACCCCGAGCGCGAAGATCGACAGGCGCTTCAACGCGCCGCCGGTGAACATCACCCCGACATCGAGTATGGTGCCCGACTGTTGCTGGAACAGCCGCGCAAGCTCGGCCGGATCAATACCCGGCACCGGAATGAAACTCCCGATACGAAACACGATCAGCGCGCCGAGCAGAAACAGGAGCCGCTGCCGGATCTCGGTGAGATTTCCGGCGTTCGGCATCATGCCGCCGCCTGCGTTGTTGGGACGCTTGGCCATGCCTATTCGGCGACCGAACCGCCCGCCGATTCGATGGCCTGACGGGCGCCGGCCGTTGCCGCCACACCCTTCAGCGTCACCGCCGCGGACAACTCACCAGACGCGATGACCTTGGCACCGCGCGCCTGACGCGGGACCACGTGCGCAGCCTTGAGTGCGGCAAGATCGACATCGCCGGACAGTTTGTTCAGGCTGTCCAAACGCACTTCCACCACACCGGAGCCGGTGGCGTGGAACCCACGCTTGGGAATGCGGCGCTGAAGCGGCATCTGACCGCCTTCGAAACCGACCTTCTTGTAGCCGCCACTGCGTGAGTGCTGGCCCTTGTGGCCGCGCCCCGCCGTTTTGCCGAGATCCGACCCGGCGCCACGGCCGACGCGCTTGGCGTCCGGACGAGAACCGTCGGTGTAATGCAGGTCGTTGAGCTTCATTTAGACCTCCTCGACCGCGAGCATGTCGGCAACTTTGTTGACCATGCCGCGATTTTCCGGGGTGTCGGCCACTTCGACCGAGTGATTCACACGACGCAGACCCAGACCCCGAACGCAAGCGCGATGACGCGCCACACGACCGATGGGGCTCTTGATCAGCGTAACCTTGATCCGCTTGTCTACCATGACCGCCTCGCTTTACGCCGTAATGTCTTCGACGGACTTGCCGCGCTTGGCCGCGATGAACTCCGGATCGTGCATGTTGCGCAGACCGTTGATGGTCGCCCGCACCAGGTTGATCGGGTTACGCGAGCCGTAGCTCTTGCACAGCACGTTGTTCACGCCCGCGACCTCGAACACGGCACGCATGCCGCCGCCCGCGATCACACCGGTACCTTCGGAAGCCGGTCGCATGATCACCTTGCTCGAGCCGTGCTCGCCAACGATGGCGTGCTGCAGCGTCGAGCCGTCCTTGATCTGAACGCGCACCATGCTCTTGCGTGCGGCCTCCATCGCCTTGGCGATCGCCAGCGGCACTTCACGCGCCTTGCCGTAGCCGTAGCCCGACGCGGCCTTCGCCATCGCCGACCACGGTCAGCGCCGTGAAGCCGAACTGCCGGCCGCCCTTGACCACCTTGGCCACGCGATTGACGGTAACCAGCTTTTCGAGCAGGTCGCCTTCGGTGCGTTGTTCGTTACGTGTTGCCATGTCTCGTATCCGTTAGAACTGCAGGCCGTTTTCACGCGCGGCATCCGCCAGCGCCTTGATGCGGCCGTGGTAGGCAAAGCCCGAGCGATCGAAGGCGACCTCCTGGATGCCGGCGGCTTTGGCGCGCTCGGCGATCGTGCGACCAACCAGCTCGGCGGCGGACTTGTTGCCGCGATGACCCGCGACTTCGGCCCGCAGATCCTTGTCGATCGTCGAGGCCGAGACCAGCGTCTGGCCACCATCGGGCGACACGATCTGTGCATAAATGTGCTGCGGGGTGCGATGCACCGAGAGACGGTGCGCGCCCAGCTTGCGCATGTGCATTCGGGCCCGGCGCGCACGCCGCAGACGAGAAACCGTTTTCTTGTGCATAACGATCCTGAATCCGTTGCTGTAGGCGAAAACGCGCTACTTCTTCTTGGCGTCTTTGCGGATGATTCGCTCACCCGCATAACGAATGCCCTTGCCCTTGTAGGGCTCCGGCGGACGCCACGCCCGAATCTCGGCCGCGGCCTGACCGACGACCTGCTTGTCGGCGCCCTTGAGCACGATCTCGGTTGCGCTCGGCGTCTCGACGCTCACACCCTGCGGCATTTCATAGACCACCGGGTGCGACAGGCCGAGCGACAGGTTCACCTTGTTGCCCTGGGCCTGGGCACGATAACCGACGCCTTCGAGCTGCAACTTGCGCTCGAAACCTTCGGTCACGCCCTGGACCATGTTGGCGACCGTGGCGCGCACCGTACCGGCCATCGCCATGTTCGGCTGACGACCCGTTGCCTGTGCACGCGCCACACCGTCGGCCACTTCCACGTCGACACCCTGCGGCAGACGGAAGGCGAGTTCGCCTCCCTTGCCCTTCACGGTGAGATCGCGGCCGTTGACGACGCACTCCACGCCACTCGGAATATTTACCGGTGCCTTGGCTACTCTGGACATCTTCTTGCTCCTCGCCTGACCGGCCTTACGATACGTAGCAGAGGACTTCGCCGCCGTGACCGGCCGCGCGGGCCGCCCGGTCGGACATCACGCCCTGCGACGTCGAGATGATCGAGATACCCAGGCCACCGACGACCTCGGGCACATCGCTCTTGTTGCAATAAAGACGCAGCCCGGGCTTCGATGCGCGCTCGATATACTCGATCACGCCGTGGCCCTGGAAGTACTTCAGGCCAATCCGCAGACGCGGCTTGCCATCGACCTCGGCCGTCTCGTAGCCACTGATGTAGCCTTCATCCTCGAGCACCTTCGCAATTGCGAGCTTGAGCTTCGAGGAGGGCATTTCAACGCTTTCCTTGTCCGCCGACTGCCCGTTACGAATACGGGTCAGCATGTCGGCGATGGGGTCAGTCATACTCATGCGTACCGATACCTATTAACTGTGAACTACCAGGACGACAGCACGAGGCCGGGCACTTCGCCCCGCATCGCAGCTTCGCGCAGCTTGTTACGGGACAGACCGAACTTGCGATAAACGCCCTTCGGCCGGCCGGTGACGCGACAACGACGCGTCACACGGGTCGGGCTCGCGTCACGCGGCAACGCCTGCAGCTCTTGGGCCGCGGCATAGCGCTCTTCCGGCGTGGCCTCGGGATCTTCGATCCGGGCCTTGATCGCCGCACGCTTCGCCGCGTACTTGGCTACGATCTTCATGCGCTTTTCATCACGCGCAATCATGCTTTTCTTCGCCATAACTATCTCCGGAAGGGGAAGTTGAACCCTTCGAGCAGGGCCCGCCCCTCTTCATCGTTCGACGCGGACGTCGAGATCACGATATCCATGCCGCGCAGCGCATCGACGCGGTCGTAATCGATCTCGGGGAACACGATCTGTTCCTTGAGACCGAGGCTGTAATTGCCACGACCGTCGAACGAGCGCGGGTTGAGACCACGGAAGTCGCGGATACGCGGCAACGTGACGTTGACCAGGCGATCCAGGAATTCATACATCCGGGCACGCCGCAAGGTCACCTTGCAGCCGATCGGCCAGCCTTCGCGGATCTTGAAGCCGGCGACCGACTTGCGAGCACGGGTCATCACCGGCTTCTGGCCGGCAATCTTTTCCATGTCGCCCATCGCGGCTTCGATCACCTTGCGATCGGATACCGCCTCGCCGACGCCCATGTTGAGCGTGATCTTCGTGATCCGCGGCGCCGCCATGGGGCTGCTGTAGCCGAACTTCTCGACCAGCTCGCCGACGATGCGGTCCTTGTAGACCGCTTTCAACCGCGGTGCGATTGTCTGTTCTGCGTTTTCCATGACTCGCCTACGCGTCCACTACTTCGCCGGACGACTTGAAGACGCGCACCTTGCGGCGGTCTTCACCTTCGCCCAGCCATTTGAAACCAACACGCTCGCCTTTCTCGGTCTGCGGGTTGTACAGCATCACGTTCGACACGTGCAGCGGCATCTCGCGTTCCTCGATGCCGCCCTGGACACCGGCGTTCGGGTCCGGGCGCACGTGCTTCTTGACCATGTTGATGCCTTCAACCACGACTTTGCCGTTGTCGAGCACGCGAGTGACGGTACCGCGACGGCCCCGGTCCTTGCCGGAAACCACCATGACTTCGTCACCGTTACGGATCTTGCTGGAGCTCATAGCACCTCCGGCGCAAGCGAAATGATGCGCATGAACTTGGCACGCAGCTCGCGAGTGACCGGCCCGAAGATACGGGTACCGACCGGCTCGTTGTTGCTGTTGAGCAGCACCGCGGCGTTGCTGTCGAAGCGGATGACCGAGCCATCCACGCGACGCACACCACGCTTGGTGCGCACGACCACCGCGTTCATGACGTCACCTTTCTTCACACGGCCACGCGGGATCGCGTCCTTGACCGTGATCTTGATGATGTCGCCGACACGAGCGTAGCGCCGATGCGATCCGCCCAGCACCTTGATGCACTGAACACGACGGGCGCCGCTGTTGTCGGCTGCGCTGAGTTCCGATTCTGTCTGAATCATGACCTTGGCTATCCTGCAGTATCGAACTCGCCAGCCTTGTCCACGACACGGCTGAGCGACCACGACTTGTGACGGGAGATCGGGCGACCCTCGCGAATCTCGACCCAGTCGCCGACATTGCAGACGTTGTCTGCGTCGTGCGCCTTGAGCTTCGTGCTGCGCTTGACGTACTTGCCGTACAGCGGGTGCTGCATGCGCCGCTCGATCGACACGACGATGGTCTTGTCCATCGCGTTGCTGACCACGCGGCCGACCAGCGCACGCTGACGCTTTTCGCCGGCTTCAGGTTGCGTTTTGGTATCGCTCATCGGAGTTAACCCTGATTGCGTGCTTCGTTCAGCACGGTCTTGATACGGGCGATATCGCGCCGGATACGTCCGAACTGATGCGTCGCCGCCAGCTGACCGGTGCCCTGCTGCATGCGCAGATTGAACTGCTCGCGCCGCAGTGCCACCAATTCGTCGTTCAGCTCGTCGGCCGATTTTTCTCGCAGATCTTTCGCTTTCATGATCGCCTCTACATGACCTTGCGTTCGACGAACACGGTCTTGACCGGCAATTTCGATGCGGCAAGCCGGAACGCTTCCTGCGCGACTTCGCGCGAAACGCCTTCCATCTCGTACAGCATCGAACCCGGCTGCACCTTGGCCACCCAGAATTCGACGTTGCCCTTGCCCTTGCCCATACGAACCTCGATGGGCTTCTTGGTCACGGGCTTGTCCGGGAACACGCGGATCCAGGTCTTGCCGCCACGACGGATGTGACGGGTCATCGCACGACGCGCCGCCTCGATCTGACGCGCGGTCAGGCGACCGCGCTCGACGGCCTTGAGACCGAACTCGCCGAAGCTGACTTCGTTGCCGCGCTGGGCCAGGCCGCGATTGCGGCCTTTCTGCACCTTGCGGAATTTGACTCGCTTGGGTTGCAACATAACGCCTTACCCCGCTGCAGCGCCGGACTCGGCGCTTTCTTCGACACGCGGCTCGGTGTCGAACACCTCACCCTTGAAGATCCAGACCTTGACGCCGATCACGCCGTAGGTCGTCTTGGCTTCCGCCAGGCCGTAATCGATGTCGGCACGCAGCGTATGCAGCGGCACGCGACCGTCACGATACCACTCGGTACGCGCGATCTCGGCGCCGTTGAGACGACCTGCCACATTCACCCGGATACCGCCGGCGCCCAGGCGCATGGCGTTGCCGACCGCGCGCTTCATCGCACGCCGGAACATGATGCGGCGCTCAAGCTGCTGCGCGATGTTCTGGGCAACCAGATACGCATCCAGCTCCGGACGACGAATCTCTTCGACCGACAGATGCACCGGCACACCCATGCGCGCCGGATACCTCGGCGCGCAGCTTGTCGATGTCCTCACCCTTCTTGCCGATCACGATACCCGGACGTGCCGTATGAATCGTGATACGCGCCGAACGAGCCGGACGATCGATCTGGATGCGGCTGACCGACGCATGCGACAGCTTCTGCGCGAATGAACTCGCGAACCGCCAGATCGGTGTTCAGCGCATCGGCGTAACCCTGACCCTCGGCGTACCAGCGCGAGCTCCACTCGGTCGTGATGCCGAGCCGGAAACCGACGGGATGTACTTTATGACCCATATCTTTATCCGCTGTCGTTGGACCGCCTAGCGGTCGGCCACACGAATGGTGACGTGACTCGTGCGCTTGAGAATGCGGTCGGCGCTACCGCGAGCACGTGGCTTCATCCGCTTCATCGTCGGCCCCTCGTCGACCATGATGGTCGTGATCTTGAGCTCGTCGATGTCCGCACCCTCGTTATGCTCGGCGTTCGCTACGGCCGACTCGAGCACCTTGCGCACGATCTGCGCCGCCTTCTTGGTCGAAAACTCGAGCACCTCAAGCGCTCGCTCAACCGGCATGCCACGCACTTCGTCGGCGACCAGGCGAGCCTTCTGCGGAGAGATACGCGCGAACCGCAATTTTGCGACAGATTCCATCTCGATATCTCCGCGTTAACCCTTGCGATCGCCGAGGTGACCCTTGAAAGTCCGGGTCGGCGAAAATTCACCCAGCTTGTGTCCGACCATATTCTCGGACACGAACACCGGGACGTGCTGACGGCCGTTGTGCACCGCAATGGTGAGGCCGATCATGTCCGGTGTCACCATCGAGCGGCGCGACCAGGTCTTGATCGGACGCTTCGTGCTCGCACCCTGAGCCGCCTCGACCTTATTGGCCAAATGCAGGTCGACGAAGGGACCTTTCTTGAGAGAACGTGGCATAACTTATCCCGTACCTTGTCTGGCGCTCTAGCGCTTCTTGCGCTTGGAGCTCCGACGGACGATCATGCCGTCGGTGCGCTTGTTCGAACGAGTCTTGAATCCCTTGGTCTTCCAACCCCACGGGCTGGTCGGATGACGCCCGCCGCTGGTACGACCTTCACCACCACCATGCGGATGGTCGATCGGGTTCATGGCCACACCGCGGACAGTGGGGCGCTTGCCGCGCCAGCGCGTCGCACCCGCCTTGCCAAGCTGACGAAGACTGTGCTCGTTGTTACCGACCTCGCCGACAGTGGCCCTGCAATTGATGTGCACACGCCGCGTCTCACCCGACTTCAAGCGCAGCACGCAATACTCGCCGGCACGCGCCGCGATCTGAATGCTGGTACCGGCGCTGCGCGCCAACTGCGCGCCCTTGCCCGGCCGCATCTCGACGCAGTGCACGGTGGTACCCACCGGGATGCTGGCCAGCGGCAACGCATTGCCGGGGCGAATCGGCGACTGCGGCCCCGAAACGATCGGAGTGCCCGCTTCGACGCCACGAGGCGCGATGATATAACGACGCTCGCCGTCGGCGTAGAGCACCAGCGCGATATTCGCACTGCGGTTCGGATCATACTCCAGACGCTCGACCTTGCCCGGCACGCCGTCCTTGCTACGCTTGAAGTCGATCAGACGATAATGCTGACGATGACCGCCGCCGCGATGGCGAACCGTGATCCGGCCCTGCGTGTTGCGCCCACCCTGCTTGTGCTTCTTGACCAGCAGGGCCTCGTGGGGCTTGCCGCTGTGCAGATCGGGCCGCTTGACGCTGACCACGAACCGACGGCCGGCCGATGTCGGATTGGCTTTCTTGAGTGCCATAATGTTCTAGCTCCGCTACGTCGCCCTACTGGGCGGCGCCGTCAAGAAAATCGATTTCGTCGCCGTCGGCCAGCGTCACATAAGCCTTCTTGAACCCGCTACGCGCGCCGACCTGGCCGCGGAAGCGTTTCTGTTTGGGCTTATTGTTCAGCGTGGTGACACCTACGACCTTGACGTCGAACAGGGTGGCCACCGCCTCGGCGATCTCGTGCTTGTTAGCGTCGCCCGCCACCTGGAAGACCACTTGGTTAGCCGAATCACCGACCACCGAAGCCTTCTCCGAAACGTGCGGCGAACGCAGCACCTGATAGATGCGCTCTTTATTCATGCCAGCCATCCTTCGAACGCCTGCAACGCGCTTTCCGTCATCAATACCTGCTCGGCACCGACCAGCGTCACCGGATCCAGATCCGTCACCGCCACCACGTCGAAGCCGACGATGTTGTTCGCCGAATAGCCGACCTTGTCATCGACCTCCGATACCACCAGCACACCCTTGGCTTCAGCCGACTGGTCGGCCAATGCCTTGAGCAGACCCTTCGTGCTGCGCGAATCGAGCTCGACGTCGGCCACCACCTTGAACCGATCCTGACGAACCAGCTCGGAAACGATCGCGCTCATGCCGGCGCGATACATCTTGCGATTGACCTTCTGCGAGAAGTCGCGCGGGCTGGCCGCGAACGTCACACCACCGCCGGACCAGATCGGACTACGGATCGTGCCCGCCCGGGCGCGGCCCGTACCTTTCTGGCGCCAGGGCTTCTTGCCACCGCCACGCACTTCTGCGCGATTCTTCTGCGCCTTGGTGCCTGCACGACCACCGGCAAGATAAGCCGTGACGATCTGGTGCACTAGGGTTTCGTTGAACGGACGACCGAAAACGGCGTCCGACACCGAAACCGACTTATCGCCGCTTGCGAGATTCAGTTCCATGCTTAAACCTGCCTATTCGCCAGCGCGCCGTTAACCGGCTTTCTTGATCGCCGGCTGAATGATGACGTCACTGTTCTTGGCACCCGGCACACCGCCGCGAACCAGAATGAGACCCCGCTCTTCGTCCACGCGAACCACTTCCAGGTTCTGCACCGTAGTACGAGCGTTACCCAACTGGCCGGACATCTTCTTGCCCTTGAACACGTGACCCGGCGACTGGTTCTGACCAATCGAACCCGGCGCGCGATGCGCCTTCGAGTTACCGTGCGTCGACCTCTGGGAACGGAAGTTGTGACGCTTGATCACGCCACCGTAGCCCTTGCCGATGGAGCGCCCGATGACGTCGACATACTGACCGGCAGCGAAGACCGAAACCGTCAGCTCACCACCGACCTCGACTTCGACCTGCTTCGGCTCAGCGGACTCTTCGCCCTCGGCCGCTTCCGGCGCAGCCCCCGCAACCTTCGGCCAATCGCCTTCCACGCGAAACTCCCACGTACCGCGCCCAGCTTCGACGCCAGCACTCTTGAAGTGCCCGGCAGCCGGCTTGGTAACACGACTGGCACGACGCGTGCCGGTCGTGACCTGCAATGCGCGGTAGCCATCGGTTTCGACATCTTTCTTCTGGACGACGCGGTTCGGCTCGACCTCAACGACCGTGACAGGCACGGATACGCCTTTGTCGTCGAACACGCGCGTCATGCCGCGCTTGCGACCTACCAATCCAATAGCCATTTGTAAGTACCTTCTCGCTTATCGCCACTCGCTAGAGGGGGCGACAGTTCAAGGATGGTTTTCCAGTGCAAAGGGCCCGCATGAACGCGGGCCTCTGCCAACAAGAGGGCGCGAAGTATAACACGCCCATAAGGACTTGTCTCGCCCTTACTGCAATTTAATCTGGACGTCGACGCCCGCAGCAAGATCGAGCTTCATCAACGCGTCGACCGTCTTTTCGGTCGGCTCGACAATATCCATCATCCGCTTATGGGTACGGATTTCATACTGATCACGCGCGTCCTTGTTCACGTGCGGGGAGATCAGGATGGTATAGCGCTCCTTGCGCGTCGGAAGCGGGATCGGGCCGTGGACCTGCGCACCCGTGCGCTTGGCGGTCTCGACGATCTCGCGGGCCGACTTGTCGATCAACCGATGATCGAACGCCTTGAGACGAATACGAATGTTCTGACTAGCTGCCATGACGATTCAAATGCCTCAGGCCGTAATCTTGGTCACGACGCCCGCACCCACGGTGCGGCCGCCTTCACGAATGGCGAAGCGCAGGCCTTCTTCCATCGCAATCGGGTGGATCAACTCGACGTTCATCGTCACGTTGTCTCCCGGCATCACCATTTCGGTGTCCGCCGGCAGCTCACATGCGCCCGTCACGTCGGTCGTCCGGAAGTAGAACTGCGGACGATAACCCTTGAAGAACGGGGTATGACGGCCGCCTTCTTCTTTCTTCAGCACGTACACTTCGCATTCGAAGTTGGTGTGCGGGGTGATCGATCCCGGCTTGGCCAGAACCTGGCCACGCTCGATGTCTTCGCGCTTGGTCCCGCGCAGCAGCGCGCCGATGTTGTCGCCCGCCTGGCCCTGGTCCAGAAGCTTGCGGAACATTTCGACGCCGGTGACGGTGGTCTTGGTCGTGGGGTTGATGCCCACGATTTCGATGTCGTCACCCACGTTGATGACGCCGCGCTCGACTCGGCCGGTGGCGACAGTGCCACGACCGGAGATCGAGAAGACGTCTTCAACCGGCATCAGGAAGGCGCCGTCCACGGCACGCTCGGGATCCGGAATGAATTCATCCATCGCCCGCACGAGCTTGGCGATCGATTCGGCACCGTGCTCGCCTTCGTCGCCTTCCAGCGCTTTCAGCGCGGACCCGACGATGACCGGAGTGTCGTCGCCCGGGAAGTCGTAGGCGTCCAGCAGTTCGCGGACTTCCATTTCGACCAGCTCGAGCAGCTCTTCGTCGTCGACCATGTCGGCCTTGTTCAGGTACACGACGATGAACGGGACGCCGACCTGACGCGCCAGCAGGATGTGCTCGCGGGTCTGCGGCATGGGGCCATCGGCCGCCGACACCACCAGAATCGCACCGTCCATCTGGGCGGCACCGGTGATCATGTTCTTGACGTAGTCAGCATGGCCCGGGCAGTCCACATGCGCGTAGTGACGCGCTTCACTCTCGTACTCAACGTGCGAGGTGGAGATCGTGATGCCACGCGCCTTCTCTTCCGGCGCCTTGTCGATCGCGTCGAAAGCCGACAGCTCCGAACCGAACAGACGGTTCGATACCACCGTCAGCGCGGCCGTCAGCGTCGTCTTGCCATGGTCCACGTGACCAATCGTGCCGACGTTGACGTGCGGCTTGTTACGCTCGAATTTTGATTTGGACACGGCGACTTCCTCTTATGCCTTTTCCGGTTGATTGCGAGTCAGCGCCTCGACGATATTCCGCGGCGCCTCTGCATAATTGTCGAATTGCATGGTATAGGTGGCACGACCCTGGCTCATCGAGCGCAGATCAGTCGCATAACCAAACATCTCGGACAGCGGCACGGAAGCCGAAAGCTGCTTGCCGGTCGGAATGTCTTCCATGCCCTTCAAATTGCCGCGACGCCGATTGAGATCGCCCATGACGTCGCCCATATACTCTTCGGGCGTGACGACTTCGACATCCATCATCGGCTCAAGCAGCACGGCCGACGCCTTGCGGGCGCCGTCCTTGAGCGCCATCGAGCCGGCTATTTTAAACGCCGCTTCGTTGGAGTCAACATCGTGATACGAGCCATCGTACAAGGTCACCTTGATGTCCACCATCGGATAGCCGGCGACCACGCCGTTGGTCATGGCTTCCTGGATACCCTTGTCGACCGCGCCGATGTATTCCTTCGGCACCACGCCACCAACGATGGCATTGACGAATTCGTAGCCGGCGCCGGCTTCTTCCTGCGGCTCGATGCGCAGATAGACGTGACCGTACTGACCGCGACCACCCGACTGGCGAACAAACTTGCCTTCCTGCTCGACCTGCTTGCGGATGGTTTCGCGATAGGCCACCTGCGGCGCACCGACGTTCGCCTCGACCCCGAACTCCCGCTTCATGCGGTCGACGATGATCTCGAGGTGCAGCTCACCCATACCGGAGATGATGGTCTGCGCGGTCTCTTCGTCGGTCCGCACACGAAAGGACGGATCCTCCTGCGCCAGCTTCGACAGGGCCACGCCCATCTTTTCCTGATCGGACTTCGACTTCGGCTCGACAGCAACCGCAATCACCGGC
This sequence comes from uncultured Gammaproteobacteria bacterium, assembly GCA_963835375.1. Lineage (GTDB taxonomy): Bacteria > Pseudomonadota > Gammaproteobacteria > Nevskiales > Salinisphaeraceae > Salinisphaera. The sequence goes on along the minus strand of CAWIGB010000012.1, from coordinate 101,033 downwards.
TCCGGGAACTCCATGCGCTCCAGGATGACCTGCGAGTCAGGCGCGCACAGCGTATAACCAGTGGTCACGTTCTTGAGACCGACCACCGCAGCGATGTCGCCCGCGCGCACTTCCTTGATCTCTTCGCGCGTATTGGAGTGCATCTGCAGGATGCGACCCACGCGCTCCTTCTTGTTCTCGATCGGGTTGTAGACCGAGTCGCCCGAGGACAGCACGCCCGAATACACACGAATGAACGACAGCGAACCAACGAACGGATCGGTGGCGATCTTGAACACCAGCGCGGCGAACGGCTCGTCGTCCGAAGCGTGACGCTCGATCGGCTTGTCCGGATCGTTGGCATCCTGGCCCTTGATCGGCGGCACTTCCGTCGGCGACGGCAGATAGTCGATGACGGCATCCAGCATCGCCTGCACGCCCTTGTTCTTGAAGGCCGTACCGCACAGGCAGAGCGTGATCTCGTTGTTGATGACGCGCTTGCGCAGACCCGCCTTGATCTGGTCGTTGGTCAGCTCGCCGTTCTCGAGATACATCTCCATGATCTCTTCGTCGGCCTCGGCCGCCGCCTCGATCATCTCCTCGCGATACTTCTCGGCGTCCGCCTGCAGATGCGCGGGAATATCGCGCGCCTCGAACGTGCGACCGGCGTCTTCCTGGTTCCAGTAGATCGCCTGCATGCGCATGAGATCGACAACGCCTTCGAACTCGTCTTCGGCACCGATCGGCAGCTGGATCGTGACCGGATACGTCGCCAGGCGCTTCTTCATCATCTCGATGCAGCGCCAGTAATCCGCGCCCAGTTTGTCCATCTTGTTGACGAACGTGATGCGCGGCACGTGATACTTGTCCGCCTGACGCCAGACCGTTTCGGTCTGCGGCTCGACACCGGCATTGGCATCCAGCACACAAACGGCACCGTCCAGCACGCGCAGCGAGCGCTCGACTTCGATCGTGAAGTCCACGTGGCCCGGAGTGTCGATGATGTTGACGCGGTACTGCTCGGGGTACTGCTGCTCCATGCCCTGCCAGAAACAGGTGGTGGCAGCCGAGGTGATGGTGATGCCGCGTTCCTGCTCCTGCGACATCCAGTCCATCACGGCCGCGCCGTCATGCACCTCGCCCATCTTGTGAGAGATACCGGTGTAGTACAGAACACGTTCGGTCGTCGTCGTCTTGCCGGCATCGATGTGGGCCATGATGCCGATGTTGCGATAACGCTCAAGTGGATGCTTACGGGCCATGAGGGTCTCTTGTAGCTCTTGCGAAATGGTGCGCGCGGAAAATCGCGCGTCTTACCAGCGAAAGTGCGAGAACGCCTTGTTGGCGTCGGCCATGCGATGCGTATCTTCGCGCTTCTTGACCGCGGCGCCGCGATGCTCGGAGGCATCGATCAGCTCACCGGCCAGACGGCGCGCCATGGTGTTCTCGCCACGCTTGCGTGCCGCGTCGATGACCCAGCGCATGGCCAGCGTGGTGCGACGCACGGCACGCACCTCGACTGGCACCTGGTAAGTCGCACCACCAACGCGGCGGGACTTGACCTCGACCGCAGGGCGAACGTTGTCGAGCGCTTCCTGCAACACGTCGAGTGGCTCGTCCGTGCCCTTCTTGGTGGAGATCTGGCTCAGCGCACCGTAGACGATCATTTCGGCCTTCGACTTCTTGCCATCCTCCATGATCATGTTCATGAACTTGGCGAGAAGTTCGCTGTGATACCGCGGATCCGGAAGGATTTCGCGGCGCGGGGCGGATGCACGACGGGACATATGCTTTCTAACCTATTCGTTTGAACGGATGCAGCCGACCTTACGACTTCGGCTTCTTGGCGCCGTACTTCGAACGACCCTGACGACGCGCTTCCACGCCCGAGGCGTCCAGCGCACCGCGCACGGTGTGATAACGCACACCGGGCAAGTCCTTCACACGACCGCCGCGAATCAGCACGACCGAGTGTTCCTGAAGGTTGTGGCCTTCACCACCGATGTAGCTGGCCACTTCGTAGCCGTTGGTCAGACGCACACGCGCGACCTTACGCAGCGCCGAGTTCGGCTTCTTCGGCGTAGTGGTATAGACGCGGGTGCAGACGCCACGCCTCTGCGGGCAGCCCTGCAACGCCGGCACGTCATTCTTCTGCCGTTTGTCTTTGCGGCCCTTACGGACCAATTGGTTGACCGTAGACACGTCGTCACCCTGATCTTATCTAAAAATATTAAGGCAGCCCGGGAGTCCGGGCTGCCAGAAGAGGACGGCGGATACTAAGACAGCGACGCGGCAATGTCAACCGCCGCGCCGCCGCCCGGTAGCGCCTTCAGTTCTGCTCGTCGCCTGCGGCGTCTGCGTTGTGCGAACCCGCGTCGGTGCGATCGAGCGCATCCTCGGCATCGGCGCTGGCCTCGGCGGCCATTTCGACGGCCTCCTCGGCCGCCTCGCCCTTGGTCGCCGGCAATGCGCCCTGGAGGTCCAGCGGGCTCATCCGCTCGCGGCGACGCTGCTCATGGTACGCCAGACCGGTACCCGCCGGAATGAGACGGCCGACGATGACGTTCTCCTTCAGGCCGCGCAGATCGTCCCGGGCGCCGCGCACGGAGGCTTCGGTGAGCACGCGCGTGGTTTCCTGGAACGAGGCCGCCGAGATGAAGGATTCGGTCGACAGGCTCGCCTTGGTGATACCCAGCAGCAGACGCTCGAAGGTCGCAGGCTGCTCGCCCTTGGCCTCCACCCGGCGGTTCTCGTCGAGCACCGCCTGGTACTCCGCCTGCTCACCCTGCAGGAACTTGGTATCGCCCGCGTCGACGATCTCGACCCGGCGCAGCATCTGACGAATGATCACCTCGATGTGCTTGTCGTTGATACGCACGCCCTGCAGCCGGTAGACGTCCTGGATCTCCTTGACCAGGTAGTCCGAGAGTTTCGGAATACCCTGGAGACGCAGGATGTCGTGCGGCATCGGCTCGCCGTCGGAGACGATTTCGCCCTTCTCGACGTACTCGCCCTCGAACACGTTGATCTGACGCCACTTGGGCACCAGCAGCTCGGTCTCGTAGCCGTCGCCGTCGACGATCTTCAGGCGCTGCTTGCCCTTGGTCGCCTCGCCGAAGCGCACCGTGCCCGCAGCTTCGGCGAGAATCGCCGGCACCTTGGGCTTGCGTGCCTCGAACAGATCGGCCACACGCGGCAGACCACCGGTGATGTCGCGGGTCTTGGACGATTCCTGCGGAATACGGGCGGTGACGTCACCGACCACGATCTCCTGGCCATCCTCGACCACCACGATCGCCTTCGGCGGCAGACTGTACGCCGCCGGAATCTCGGTGCCGGGGAAGTTGAGCTCGTTGCCGTCGTTGTCGAGCAACTTGATCACCGGACGCAGATCCTTGTTGCCGGAGCCACGCGACTTGGGCTCGGTCACCACCAGCGTCGATACGCCGGTGATCTCGTCGATTTCGCGCTGAACCGTCACGCCCTCGATGAACTCCTCGAACTTCACCTTGCCGGCGACTTCCGAGATGATCGGATGGGTGTGCGGATCCCAGTCGGCCAGCCGCTTGCCGGCTTCGACCTGATCGCCTTCGCCAACATGCAGACGCGCGCCGTAGGGAATCTTGTAACGTTCCTTCTCGCGATAGTTATCGTCCATGACGCCGATCTCGCCCGAACGCGAGACCGCGACCAGATGGCCGTCTTCGGCATGCTCGCACGGTCTTGATGTTGTGGAGCTTGACCGTGCCGTCGGTCTTGGTCTCGACGCCGTCGGCCGAGACCGCACGCGAGGCCGCACCACCGACGTGGAAGGTACGCATGGTCAGCTGCGTACCGGGCTCGCCGATCGACTGCGCCGCGATGACGCCCACCGATTCGCCGATCGAGACGCGCTCGCCGCGGGCCAGATCGCGACCGTAGCACTGGGCGCACACGCCGAACGATGCCTCGCAGGTGATCGGGCTGCGCACGTGCACCATGTCGATGGAGTTGACCTCCAGCTTGTCGACCTCGCGCTCGGTAAGCAGCGTGCCGGCATCGATCAGGGTCGTGTTGTCGGCCGGATCGACCACGTCGCGGGCCAGCACGCGGCCGAGCACGCGTTCGCGCAGCGGCTCGACCACGTCGCCGCCTTCCACGATCGGGTACATCGGGATGCCGACCTCGGTGCCGCAATCGACGTCGGTGATGACGACGTCCTGCGACACATCCACCAGACGACGGGTCAGGTAACCCGAGTTCGCGGTCTTGAGTGCGGTATCGGCCAGACCCTTACGAGCACCGTGAGTGGAGATGAAGTACTGGAGTACGTTCAGACCCTCGCGGAAGTTCGCGGTGATCGGCGTTTCGATGATCGAGCCGTCCGGCTTGGCCATCAGACCGCGCATGCCGGCCAGCTGACGAATCTGGGCCGCACTACCACGGGCGCCGGAATCGGCCATCATGAAGATCGAGTTGAACGACGTCTGATCGACGGGGTTGCCCTCGCCGTCCACGACTTCGTCCAGACCGAGCTTGTCCATCATGGCGTTGGCGATCTGCTCGTTCGCCCGCGACCAGATGTCGATGACCTTGTTGTAGCGCTCGCCCTGGGTCACGAGACCGGAGGTGTACTGGTCCTCGATCTCCTTGACCTCGTCCTCGGCACGCGCCGAACACGGTCTGCTTCTCTTCCGGGATCACCATGTCGCCGACGGCGATCGAGATGCCGGCCTTGGTCGACATGCGGAAACCGGTGTACATCAGCTGGTCGGCGAAGACCACGGTTTCCTTGAGGCCGACGTTGCGATAGGCCTGGTTGATGACCTCGCTGACCGTCTTCTTGCCAAGCTCCTGGTTGATCATGCGCGAACGGCAGGCCCGGGGGCAGGATGTCGCACAGCATCGCGCGGCCGACGGTGGTCTCCACCACACGCGTGATCGGCGTCGTGTTGCCGTCCTCGTCCATGTCGACATCGTCGAGACGGACCTTGATCAAGGCCTGCAGATGGACCTGGCCGGCGTCATAGGCACGATGCACCTCGGCCGGATCGGACGAAGGTCATGCCCTCGCCTTTCTGGTTCACCCGCGAACGGGTCATCCAGTACAGGCCGAGCACGACGTCCTGGGTCGGCACGATGATCGGCGCGCCGGAAGCCGGCGACAGCACGTTGTTGGTCGACATCATCAGCACGCGCGCTTCCAGCTGTGCCTCGACGGACAGCGGGACGTGCACGGCCATCTGGTCGCCGTCGAAGTCGGCGTTGAAGGCGGTACAGACCAGCGGATGCAGCTGGATCGCCTTGCCTTCGATCAACACCGGCTCGAACGCCTGGATACCCAGACGATGCAGGGTCGGCGCACGGTTGAGCAGCACCGGATGCTCGCGGATCACGTTTTCCAACATGTCCCAGACTTCCGGCTCTTCGCGCTCGACCATCTTCTTGGCCGCCTTGATCGTGGAGGCATACTCCAGACGCTGCAGGCGGGAATAGATGAACGGCTTGAACAGCTCCAGTGCCATTTTCTTCGGCAGGCCGCACTGGTGCAGCTTGAGCGTCGGGCCGACCACGATGACCGAACGGCCCGAGTAGTCGACGCGCTTGCCGAGCAGGTTCTGACGGAACCGGCCCTGCTTGCCCTTGATCATGTCGGCCAAGCGACTTCAGCGGGCGGCGGTTGGAACCGGTGATCGCACGGCCGCGACGGCCGTTGTCGATCAGCGCGTCCACCGACTCCTGCAGCATGCGCTTTTCGTTGCGCACGATGATGTCCGGCGCGTTCAGATCGAGCAGGCGCGACAGGCGGTTGTTGCGGTTGATCACGCGACGATACAGATCGTTGAGATCCGAGGTCGCGAAGCGGCCACCGTCGAGCGGCACCAGCGGACGCAGGTCCGGCGGCAGCACCGGCAGCGCGCGCAGGATCATCCACTCGGCCTTGTTCCCTGACTGCTGGAAATACTCCAGCAGCTTCAGGCGCTTGCCGAGACGCTTGATCTTGGTGGCCGAACCGGTGGCGCCCAGCTCCTCGCGCATGCGCTGAGCTTCGGCGCCCATGTCCATGTTCTTGAGGATGTCGAGCACGGCCTCGGCGCCCATCTTGGCCGCGAACTCGTCACCGTACTGCTCGACGGTGTCGAGATACTCCTCTTCGGAGAGCAGCGAGTATGGCTCGAGCGGCGTCATGCCCGGATCGGTCACCACATAGGCCTCGAAATACAGCACGCGCTCGATCGCGCGCAGCGGCATGTCGAGCAGCAGACCGATACGGGACGGCAGGCTCTTGAGGAACCAGATATGGGCCACGGGCGCCGCCAGGTCGATATGACCCATGCGCTCACGGCGCACCTTGGTCTGGGTGACCTCGACGCCGCACTTCTCGCAGATCACACCGCGATGCTTCATGCGCTTGTACTTGCCGCACAAGCACTCGTAGTCCTTCACCGGGCCGAAGATGCGCGCACAGAACAGGCCGTCGCGCTCCGGCTTGAAGGTCCGGTAATTGATGGTTTCGGGCTTCTTGACCTCGCCAAAAGACCAAGAACGAATGGTCTCGGGCGAAGCCAGACTGATGCGAATGGCGTCGAACTCTTCGACGTCGTCCTGGCTCTTGAACAGATTCAGCAGATCTTTCATGTCCTACTCCGGATCGTGAGGGGCGTGGTTGCAACGCGCACGGCGGGTTGTAGCCGTGCCGGCGGCCGGTTCCCCGGCCGCCACCGCGCTCCTCACTAATCGTCTTCCTCGAGTTCGATGTTCAGACCGAGCGAACGGATTTCCTTGGTCAGAACGTTGAAGGACTCCGGCATGCCGGCGTGCATCTGGTGGTCGCCGTCGACGATGCTCTTGTACATCCGCGTACGGCCGGCCACATCGTCCGACTTGACGGTGAGCATTTCCTGCAGGGTATAGGCCGCGCCGTATGCCTGCAGCGCCCAGACCTCCATCTCGCCGAAGCGCTGGCCGCCGAACTGCGCCTTGCCGCCCAGCGGCTGCTGGGTGACCAGGCTGTACGGGCCGGTCGAACGGGCGTGCATCTTGTCGTCGACCAGATGGTTGAGCTTGAGCATGTACATGTAGCCAACCGTCACCGGCCGGTCGAAAGTCTCGCCGGTACGGCCGTCGATCAGGTTCGCCTGACCGGACTCGGGCAGGCCCGCCAGCTTGAGCAGCTCACGGATCTCGTCCTCGTTGGCCCCGTCGAACACCGGCGTCGCCGTCGGCATGCCGCCGACCAGATTCTGCGCCATCGCCAGCATCTCTTCGTCGGTCGAGCTGATCGACGTCTTCCTGCGTGCCCTCTTCGACGTGATACGCCTTTTTCAGGAACTCGCGAATCTCGCCGACCGCCTGCTGCTGCTCGAGCATTTCGCCGACCCGCAGACCGATGCCGCGCGCGGCCCAGCCGAGATGGGTCTCCAGCACCTGACCGATGTTCATGCGCGACGGCACGCCCAACGGGTTGAGCACGATGTCGGCCGGCGTGCCGTCTTCCAGATACGGCATGTCCTCGACCGGCACGATCTGCGAGATCACGCCCTTGTTGCCGTGGCGGCCGGCCATCTTGTCGCCCGGCTGCACCCGACGCTTCACCGCCAGATAGACCTTGACCATCTTGAGCACGCCCGGCGCGAGTTCGTCGCCCTGCGTGATCTTTTCCTTCTTCGAGGCCAGCTGGCGCTCGAAGTCGGCTTTCTGGTCCTTCAAACGCTGCGCGACGGATTCGAGCTGCGCCTGCGCTTCTTCATCGTGCAGGCGGATATCGAACCACTTCCCGCGATCCAGGTCGTCGAGATAACTTGCGGCGATCTTGCTATCGGCCTTGAGCTTGTTCGGGCCGCCGTCGGCGATCTTGCCCAGCAGCATGGACCGCAGGCGATCGAACAGATCGTCCTCGAAGATACGCTGCTGGTCGGCCAGGTCGCGCCGGACCTCGTCCATCTCGTCTTCCTCGATGGACAGCGCACGGGCGTCCTTCTCGACGCCGTCGCGCGTGAACACGCGCACGTCGATGACGGTACCGTCCATGCCCGGCGGCACCCGCTGCGAAGAATCCTTCACGTCGGATGCCTTCTCGCCGAAGATCGCCCGCAAGAGCTTTTCCTCCGGCGTCAGCTGGGTTTCGCCCTTGGGCGTGACCTTGCCGACGAGAATATCGCCGGACTTGACTTCGGCGCCGATGTAGGCGATGCCCGACGCATCCAGCTTCGACAGCGCGGATTCGTTCACGTTCGGAATATCCGAGGTGATCTCTTCCGCACCGAGCTTGGTCTCGCGGGCCACGCAGGTCAGCTCCTCGATATGCACCGAGGTGAAGCGGTCTTCCTCGACCACGCGCTCCGAGATCAGGATCGAGTCCTCGAAGTTGTAACCATGCCAGGGCATGAAGGCCACCAGCAGGTTCTGACCCAAGGCCAGCTCGCCCATGTCGGTGGACGGGCCGTCCGCCAGCACGTCGCCGCGCTCGATGACGTCGCCCGGCGACACCAGCGGCTTCTGGTTCAGACACGTGTTCTGGTTCGAACGCGTGTACTTGACCATGTTGTAGATATCCACGCCCGATTCGTCGGCCGACGTCTCGGAATCGTGCACCCGCACCACCACGCGCGAGGCGTCGACCTTGTCGACCACGCCACCGCGGCGAGCAGTCACGGCGTTACCGGAGTCGATCGCGACCTTGCGCTCGATGCCGGTGCCGACCAGCGGCTTGTCCGCACGCAGGCACGGCACGGCCTGACGCTGCATGTTCGAGCCCATGAGGGCACGGTTGGCGTCGTCATGCTCAATGAAGGGCACCAGCGAGGCCGCGACCGACAGGATCTGCTTCGGCGACACATCCATGTACTGGACCCTGTCCGGCCCCGACATGGTGAACTCGCCCTGATACCGACAGGACACGAGCTCGTCGGTGAACTGGCCGGCCTCGTCGACCCGGGCATTCGCCTGGGCGATGACGTAGCGGCCTTCCTCGATCGCCGACAGATATTCGATCTCGCCGGTGGCCTTGCCGTTCTCGACCTTGCGATACGGCGTTTCCAGAAAGCCGTACTTGTTGGTGCGCGAATACACCGACAGCGAGTTGATCAGACCGATGTTCGGGCCTTCCGGCGTCTCGATCGGGCAGATACGGCCATAGTGGGTCGGATGCACGTCGCGCACCTCGAAGCCGGCGCGCTCGCGGGTCAGACCGCCCGGGCCGAGTGCCGACACACGACGCTTGTGCGTGACCTCGGACAACGGGTTGTTCTGGTCCATGAACTGCGACAGCTGCGAGGAGCCGAAGAATTCCTTGATCGCGGCCGCGACCGGCTTGGCGTTGATCAGATCCTGCGGCATCAGGCCTTCGGACTCGGCCACCGACAGCCGCTCGCGCACGGCGCGCTCGACGCGCACCAGACCGGTACGGAACGCGTTCTCGGCCATCTCGCCGACACTGACGCACACGACGGTTGCCCAGGTGATCGATGTCGTCGGTCTGGCCCACGCCGTTGCGGATCGAGACCAGCTCCTTGAGCACATCGATGATGTCTTCGTTGGACAGCACCGACTCGCCCTCGGCCGTCTTCGCGGCCCAGACGGCGATTGAACTTCATGCGGCCGACCGCCGACAGATCGTAGCGCTCGGGGTTGAAGAACAGATTGTCGAACAGGTTCTCGGCCGCATCCTTGGTCGGCGGCTCACCCGGACGCATCATGCGATAGATCTCGACCATGCGCCTCGAGCTGCGAGGTGGACGGATCCTGCATCAGCGTGCTCGAGATGTAGGGGCCGTGATCCAGATCGTTGATGTAGAGCGTCGGCACATCGGTGATGCCGGCCGTGCGGAACGCCTCGACCAGCTCCTCGGTGATCTCGGTATTCGCCGGCCGCCAGCTCTTCGCCGGTGTCGGTATCGACGATCGCCCGCGAGCAGGATCTTGCCGATCAGGTAGTCCGCCGGCACCTCGAGCTTGGACGACGCCTGCGTCCTCGAGCTTCTTGATATGGCGAACGGTGATGCGACGGCCTTCCTCGACGATGACGTCGTCGCCGGCCTTGATGTCGAAGGTCGCTGTTTCGCCGCGCAGGCGCTCGGGCACGAGCTCCATCTCCACGCCCTTGTCGGACAGGTGGAACATGTTGGTCTCGTGGAACATCTCGAGCATCTGCTCGGTGTCGTAGCCCAGCGCGCGCAGCAGGATGGTCGCCGGCAGCTTGCGGCGACGATCGATGCGTACGTAGACGTTGTCCTTCGGGTCGAACTCGAAATCGAGCCAGGAACCGCGGTACGGAATCACGCGGGCGGAGTACAGATACTTGCCCGAGCTGTGCGTCTTGCCGCGATCGTGATCGAAGAACACGCCCGGCGAACGATGCAGCTGGTTGACGATGACCCGCTCGGTACCGTTGATGATGAAGGTGCCGGTGTCCGTCATGAGCGGCATTTCGCCCATGTAGACTTCCTGCTCCTTGATATCCTTGACCGGCTTCGGGTTGGCCTTGCTGTCCTTGTCGTAGATGATCAGGCGCACGGTCACGCGCAGCGGCGCCGAGTAGATCATGCCGCGGACACGGCACTCCTTTTCGTCGAAGACCGGCTGGCCCAGCCGATAGCTGACGTATTCGAGCGCAGCACTGCCCGAATGGCTGGCCATCGGGAAGACCGAGCTGAAGGCGGCATGCAGCCCGGCTTCGGCGCGCTTGTCCGCGTCGAGGCCCTGCTGGAGGAACTGGCGGTAGGAATCGATCTGGGTGGCCAGGAGAAACGGCATCTCCAGCACCGACGGCTGTTTCGCGAAATCCTTGCGGATTCGTTTTTTCTCGGTAAACGAGTAGGCCATGTCACTCAACCCTCTTGGTTGGACGGACCGCGAGTGGGGCACTCTCGCGGCGGGTAGCGCGAACTTGTCAAAAGCTCCAGTCTGACCCGGCCCTGTGCGCCGCCGGATCACACTGCAAATTTCGAATGCAGCGGCAACGGGAAAAGGCCGGCAGCGTCATGCGCTACCAGCCATTTTCCCAAACGCGTCAAGTTATCGTATTGATCAACTCGTTATGCGTTTTCCCAGCCGTAGAAGACTGGATTACTTGAGTTCCACCGTAGCACCGGCTTCCTCGAGATCCTTCTTCATCTTCTCGGCTTCTTCCTTCTCCACGCCTTCCTTCAGCGTAGCCGGGACGCCTTCGACCATTTCCTTGGCTTCCTTCAAGCCCAGGCCGGTGATGGCACGGACGGCCTTAATGGCGCCGACCTTGTTGTCGCCGAAGCTGGTCATCACCACGTCGAATTCGGTCTGCTCTTCGGCAGCAGCAGCTTCGCCGCCGGCAGCGCCAGACCAGCAGCCATGGCGACCGGCGCAGCAGCCGAGACGCCGAACTTCTCTTCCATCATCTCGACGAGCTCGACGACGTCCATCACGGACATTTCGGAGATCGCTTCGAGTACTTCTTCCTTCGTAGCAGCCATTGTCTAGCTCCTGTTCAATACGTTGGGATCAATCGATCCGTTTCAACAAATAAAGTTATCAAGCAGCCTGCTTCTGATCGCGGACCGCTGCCATGGCACGGGCAGTCTGGGCGACCGGCTCGCGCGTCGTGCGGGCCAGCTTGTCGATGGGCGCCTTCATGACGCGCATCAGCTGGGCCAGCGCTTCGTCGCGGGTCGGCAGCTTCGCCAGACGGTCCAGCTGATCGCCGGGCAGCAGCTGCCCATTGAACGAGACCGCCGTGACTTTCAGGGCATCGTTGGACTTGGCGAATTCGCTCATGACGCGCGCCGCCGAACCCGGATCCTCCAGCGAAAAGCCGAGAATCACCGGGCCGACGAAGGCATCATTCATGCATTCGTAGTCCGTACCCTTCACAGCCAGCTTGGCCAGATTGTTCTTGATCACCTTCAGATAGGCACCACCGTGGCGGCCCTCGATCCGAAGCCGATCCATCTGGCCAGCCGTGAGCCCCCGGTATTCCGCCAATACGGCGGAATGCGCGCGGGTGGCCACATCGCTGACTTCTGCCACCATGGCCTGTTTGGCTTGAAAACTCATGGCCATAGTCATCACTCCTTACACATGCCGACGGACATCCGCCGGCGGTGACTGAATCCATCTCTCGAATGAACCCATTCGACGACTGCGATGGCCGCCGGGGCGGGCATCGCACACGTCATCTGCGCAGGCTGATCGTTCGATCTTTAAGAACCGGTCGGCCGGTTCGCCTGGCGGTCTTTGACGACGCAGCCATCACGGAGCGGGCTGCGCTACAAAGAACTGTGAATGCCCGAACACAAGCGCCCGGGCATTCCGATCACTTATGCCGCGACGCTGGAATGATCCACGGTCAAACCGGGACCCATCGTCGTCGACAACGACACCTTCTTGAAATAGATGCCCTTGGCGTTGGCCGGCTTGGCCTTCTTCAGATCCTGGATGAGAGCCGCGAGGTTCTCCGCCAGCGCCTGATTATCGAAGTCCACCTTGCCGATCGGCGCGTGGATGATGCCGGCCTTGTCGGTCCGGTACTGCACCTGGCCGGCCTTGGCATTCTTGACCGCGGTCTCGACGTCGGCCGTGACGGTGCCGGTCTTCGGGTTCGGCATCAGCCCCTTCGGGCCCAGGATCTGACCCAGGCGACCGACCACCGGCATGGCATCGGGAGTCGCCACCACCATGTCGAAGTCGATCTCGCCATTCTGGACCTGCTCGGCCAGATCGTTCAGACCGACCAGATCGGCGCCGGCCGCCTTGGCCTTGTCGACGTTGTCGCCCTGCGTGAACACGGCCACGCGAACGCTCTTGCCGGTGCCGTTGGGCATCACGGTCGAGCCGCGCACGTTCTGGTCCGACTTGCGGGCGTTGACGCCGAGATTGACCGACACTTCGACCGTCTCGCTGAACTTGGCACTGGCCAGCTTCTTCAGCAGATCCAGGGCCTCGTCGACCGCATACACCTTCACCGGGTCGATCTGGTCGCGGATGGCCGCCTTACGCTTGGAAATCTTAGCCATGGCTTAGCCCTCCACCTTGAGGCCCATCGAACGGGCGCTACCGGCAATGATGCGAATCGCGGCGTCCATATCGGCCGCGTTCAGGTCCGGCCACTTGGTCTCGGCGATCTGCTCGAGCTGGGCGCGGGTCACCGTGCCCACCTTGTCGCGCAGCGGATCGGCCGCACCCGACGAGATGTTCGCGGCCTTCTTCAACAGGATCGACGCCGGCGGCGTCTTCTTGATGAACGAGAAGCTGCGATCCGAGAACACGGTGATCACGACCGGAGTCGGCAGCCCCGGCTCCATGTCCTGCGTTTCGGCGTTGAACGCCTTGCAGAACTCCATGATATTGACACCGTGCTGACCCAGCGCCGGACCCACGGGCGGGCTCGGATTCGCCTTGCCCGCCGGAATCTGCAGCTTGATGTATCCGGTGACTTTCTTAGCCATTGCTTACTCCTTTCAGGTACTCACGCCACGGGACCGACCCGGGCTCCCTGGATTTCACGCTGTACGGCAGCGCGACCGGATCAGGTCTTCTCGACCTGATCGAATTCCAGATCCACCGGCGTCGAGCGACCGAAAATGGTGACCGCGACACGCAGGCGATTCTTTTCGTAATTGACTTCCTCGACCACGCCGTTGAAGTCCGCGAACGGCCCATCGATGACACGCACTTCCTGGCCGGGCTCGAACACCGTCTTCGGGCGCGGCTTGTCGACCGACTCCTCGACGCGATTGAGGATCTGATCGGCCTCCGCATCCGAGATCGGCGCCGGACGATCCGCCGTACCACCGATGAAGCCGAGCACGCGCGGCACACTCTTCACGAGATGCCAGGTATCGTCGTTCATCTCCATGTGCACCAGCACATAACCCGGAAAGAACTTGCGCTCGGTCGTACGGCGCTGCCCGTCACGCACTTCGACGACTTCCTCGGTCGGCACCAGCACCTCGCCGAAGTAGTCCTCCATCTCGTGGCGCGCGATGTAATCCTTGAGCGAGTCGCGCACTTTCTTTTCGTATTGCGAAAAGGCTTGAACGACGTACCAGTGCTTGGCCATATATACAGCTCCGCGCTCAGGCGCGCCCGGTCAACAAGGTGACGGCGTAACCGAGAACGATATCCAGCGCCCAGATGAACGCCGCAAGGATCAGAACGAACACCACGACGAGCAGCGTGGTCTGCATGGTTTCGCGACGGGTCGGCCATACCATGCGACGCAACTCGGTGCGCGAACCCTGCACATACGACCACGCGGTCTTGCCGAGCGCCGACTGAAAGGCGATCAAGGCCGCGACCACGACGCCGGCCAGCATGCCAAGCACACGAATCACGTCCGTGTACGCCGTGAAATAGTAGTAGCCGGCGATGCTGGCGATCAGCACCACTATGGCCAGCCATAGCAGCGCGGTATCTAATGCGCTTGCCGTGCGTTGTTCGTGAGGTTGCCATCGACTACTCGACCGGAGACGAAAAACCGCGCGCCTAAAAGTGGCAGGCCAGGAGGGACTCGAACCCCCAACCTGCGGTTTTGGAGACCGCTGCTCTGCCAATTGAGCTACTGACCTAGACGCAAACTTTTTTCTTTTCCGCGAAAAAGATCGCGGATGGTACCACAGATCGCGGGCTTGGCAACTCGCCGACCCATAATACCAGACCTCGAAGCCCAATCGGCCCGCGGCGCATCACGCCGCGGGCCGATCAGCTACAGCCTTGCGCGAACGCCTCAGGCCGTAATCTTGGTCACGACGCCCGCACCCACGGTGCGGCCGCCTTCACGAATGGCGAAGCGCAGGCCTTCTTCCATCGCAATCGGGTGGATCAACTCGACGTTCATCGTCACGTTGTCGCCCGGCATCACCATTTCGGTGTCCGCCGGCAGCTCACATGCGCCCGTCACGTCGGTCGTCCGGAAGTAGAACTGCGGACGATAACCCTTGAAGAACGGGGTATGACGGCCGCCTTCTTCTTTCTTCAGCACGTACACTTCGCATTCGAAGTTGGTGTGCGGGGTGATCGATCCCGGCTTGGCCAGAACCTGGCCACGCTCGATGTCTTCGCGCTTGGTCCCGCGCAGCAGCGCGCCGATGTTGTCGCCCGCCTGGCCCTGGTCCAGAAGCTTGCGGAACATTTCGACGCCGGTGACGGTGGTCTTGGTCGTGGGGTTGATGCCCACGATTTCGATGTCGTCACCCACGTTGATGACGCCGCGCTCGACACGGCCGGTGGCGACAGTGCCACGACCGGAGATCGAGAAGACGTCTTCAACCGGCATCAGGAAGGCGCCGTCCACGGCACGCTCGGGATCCGGAATGAATTCGTCCATCGCCCGCACGAGCTTGGCGATCGATTCGGCACCGTGCTCGCCTTCGTCGCCTTCCAGCGCTTTCAGCGCGGAGCCGACGATGACCGGAGTGTCGTCGCCCGGGAAGTCGTAGGCGTCCAGCAGTTCGCGGACTTCCATTTCGACCAGCTCGAGCAGCTCTTCGTCGTCGACCATGTCGGCCTTGTTCAGGTACACGACGATGAACGGGACGCCGACCTGACGCGCCAGCAGGATGTGCTCGCGGGTCTGCGGCATGGGGCCATCGGCCGCCGACACCACCAGAATCGCACCGTCCATCTGGGCGGCACCGGTGATCATGTTCTTGACGTAGTCAGCATGGCCCGGGCAGTCCACATGCGCGTAGTGGCGCGCTTCACTCTCGTACTCAACGTGCGAGGTGGAGATCGTGATGCCACGCGCCTTCTCTTCCGGCGCCTTGTCGATCGCGTCGAAAGCCGACAGCTCCGAACCGAACAGACGGTTCGATACCACCGTCAGCGCGGCCGTCAGCGTCGTCTTGCCATGGTCCACGTGACCAATCGTGCCGACGTTGACGTGCGGCTTGTTACGCTCGAATTTTGATTTGGACATTGCCTCGCCTTTCGCCGTTGGGCCTGCGTATATCAACCGAAACGCACACAGTTTCGTGAACTGGCGTCCCGACACCAAAACGCGGGCGATGCACACCCGCCTGACTTGGAGCCCATGACCGGAGTTGAACCGGTGACCTCATCCTTACCAAGGATGTGCTCTACCTCTGAGCTACATGGGCTAAGCAAATTGTCACCCAGGGCGCCGCATTGCGACCTGGAGCGGGCGACCGGAATCGAACCGGCATCATCAGCTTGGAAGGCTGAGGTTCTACCGTTGAACTACGCCCGCATGCTCAACGCCGACAAACTCTCGCCAATCGCCGGGCGCATTGCAAGCCCAGCAATTCGGCGTTGGCTCGATCCGATGCAATCGAAGCCGACAGAGCCGGCTTCGATGCTTGAAACCGCGACCTGCTTCCCTGCAGCGCGCTGCTTCATGAAAACATTTGGTGGAGGGAGGAGGATTCGAACCTCCGAAGGCTGAGCCGACAGATTTACAGTCTGTTCCCTTTGACCGCTTGGGTATCCCTCCACGAGAGCCGCGCATTGTTGTGAATCCGGACACGGATGTCAACCGTCGATTTGTCGCCGGCTCGCGCGTCGGCGGCACACCGTGCTCAGATGTACCGTCGACGCAACGCGAACCGGCCGGATCCGCGCTTTGACGAGCGGCTAGTAGTAGATATTGAGTGCGGCCTGCGGCGTCACCGCGTCCGCCGTATTGCGGCCTGCGACCACCACGTCAGCGCCGACGATGACCCCGTAGTGGCTGTTCCAGTTGTACTCGATGGCCGGGGCGACATCGACCGCCTCGCTCGCGTTCGATGTGGAGCTGATGGACGTCACCAGCCCATTGCTCGCCTGCACGCCTCTCACCGAGGCGCCTCCCGAATGGCTGTAGACAATATCCACGGCCGGCGCCCAGTGGCGCGTCATGCTGTACTCGAAGGCGAGATCGGCGGAAAACGTGTTGCCGGTATCGACCGTCCCGTTGAATCCGGGGCCGGTGCCGTAGACGCTCACACCGTTCACCGATGCCTTTTCATCGGGGATCGTATAGGTCAGGTCCAGGCGCGAACGTAGGATGCGCCCGTTGGGCATCCAGAAATAATCCTGGCTGAACAGCCCGAATGTACTGCTGAGCAGCCCACTGCCCAGCCCGTCTGCCGGGTGATTGCCCAGACCGTCGTACTTGCCGGTCGGAAAGACCTCCGAGAACGCCAGCGCGGTGGTTGGAAGCCAACTCCCCTCGTGGAAGGCATGCAGCATGTACTGAAAGCGCAGCTTGGTATCGCCGAGCTGCACGCCCTGGCTGTCCGGGCCGTGCTCGACCACGTTATATCCGAACTGCGGCAACAGCGCGACCAGCAGCCGGTCGGTCAAGCCGTACTCAAGCAGCGACACCGAGCGAAGGGCATGAATGTCCGGCGTGTTGCGGCTGTTCCAGTTGTTGTCGTAGCGGCCGTGCTGGATGGAATCCAGTACATACGGCTCGACATCCCAGTGACCCTCCGGGAGTGACGTCGCATTCGGCGCCACCAGCGGCCCCGTGAACAGCGCGTCATCGAGTGATTGACGCGACGCACCGGCAGCCAATGCAGCGACACTCCCCTGAACCAGGACCAGGGCGATAGCCGCGCATGCAGCGGCGCGATTGATGGTTCTCCTCGGCATGAGGCACACCTTTCCCGTTGATGATTTTATTTCTGATAACGACAGAGCGGCGCCCATGGCGCCGCTCTGTCAAGCCAGGTCGGACCGCACCGTGCCGCCGACCCGGCGGAGCCACCGGCGCCACCGTCCAGGGCGTACGCCGGTCAGGCATGCCACTACGCGACTACGGCAGCGAGGGCGCGTTGTCGCCCTGATCCTCTTCGCGCAGGATCTTTTCGATCGCGCGCTCGGTGTCGGCCGGCGACAGCGTCGTCTGGAACGCGATCCACAGCACGACGAGGCTCCAGAGCGCAGTCAGGATGAGTTCGGCCACGAACGGCAGCACGCCGAGCCCGCCACCGATGCCGCCCAGCGCGGACAGCACCCACATGCCGCCGAACCAGGGCAGCAGCCACGAGATATAGCGCCAGCCGAACCCCTCGGCCGGCATGCGCGCGACCAGGTGGTAGTACAGCGCATAGATCACGAAGCCGACACTGATCAGGATGAACAGCACCGAGTTGGTATAGAACCCGGCCCAGTAGATGATCCAGTTACTCAGGATGAAGGTGATCGGCGCGAGAATATTCGCACCGGCCAGCTTGAATGGCCGCTCTGCGTTGGGCGCGTTGCGGCGCAAGCACAGCAGCACCACCGGACCGATACCGTAGGTGAGCACCGTGATCGACGTGATGTAAGCGACCATCTTCTGCCACGCCGGGAACGGCAACAGGAACAGACAGCCGACGATCCACATCACCAACACGCCGACCCACGGCACGCCCTGGGAACTCAGCTTCGCCAGACCCTTAGGCCCGGTTTCGAGCTGACCGTTAGCCATCAGGATGCGCGAACCGCCGGTCAGATAGATCAGCCCGGTGCCGCCCGGCGACACGTAGGCATCGATGTAAAGAACCGTCGCCAGCCACGTCATGCCGAGACCCGCGGCCAGACCCGCGAACGGCCCGAGATCGCCCGCGAACGACAGCGTGGACCAGCCGCTGGACAGCTGCCCCGGCGACAACGCCATGATGAAGGCGACCTGCAGACCCACGTAGATCACGCTAGCGACCACCACCGACCCAATGACCGCGAACGGCATGTTGCGATGCGGATCACTGCTCTCGCCGGCCAGCTCGATCGCGGTACGAAAACCGAGAAAGCTGAACACGATACCGGCGGCGGGCAGCGCAGTGAAAATACCGGAGATCTGATAGCTTCCTGGCGCGGCGTGCATGTTCTCGGGGTGCCACGCGACCACGATCAGGCCGACCACCGTCGCCAGCGGCACGAATATCTTCCACCAGGTAATGGTGGAGTTGAACTGCATCAGTTTGCGTATCGTCAGCAGGTTGAGCAGCGCAAAAATACCCAGCAGAACGACCGATACGAAGAAACCGATAACGGTCAGCACCCCCTTGTCGGGACTGACCAGGAACGGCAGGTAGTTGTTGGCGTAGGTGACCACCGCTTCAGCCTCGACCGCGGGAACCGCGACGTAGGCGAGGAAGAGCATCCAGCTCCAAATTCGTCCGAGGCCATCACCATGGCTGGCATGGCTGATGTGCACGAGCGCACCGCTGCGCGGAAACATCGTCGCCAGCTCGGCGAAACAGAACGCCAGCATCATGATGATGACGGCGCCGATCACCCAACTGAGAATGCTCCAAGGACCGGCCAGCTTGGCCGCATGGTAGGCACCGAACAGCCAACCCGAACCGATCATGCTGGTCGTGCTGGCAAACAGCAGCCCGATGGGCCCGGCGTGGCGCTTCAGCTGCCCACCCGATTGAGACAAGGCCATAGCGTGTTCCCCCTTTTATAATCTGCGTGTGTTGGTTAGAGATCGATCAGCGCTCGTCGAACAGACGACGGACGCGTCGGCGGGGCGCCGATGGGATATGGCCTAGCGAAAATCGCGCCAACCCGATCGAGGTTCGACCACCACGCATGCACCGCCCGCCGCGACAATACGCCCCTGGCAGACAACGCGACCGAGCACTCCAGGCACGCGGTCTGCGTAACTCCTGAATAATGCACTAAAACAAAGCAGTGCACGAGGGTGGGGATGGAGCCCGCGACCGGAGTCGAACCGATGACCTGCTGTTTACAAGACAGCTGCTCTACCAACTGAGCTACGCGGGCAACAAAAGGCAGTAGGCGCCTATTCTGACGGCTCATGAGGCGGCTGGCTACCCAAGCCGGTGTCGGCAACAGGACACGGGGCGGAAGGCCGCCGCACCGCCGCACGGCCAATCTTGCAGGCTCTAGTCCTTTCGTCGCACACGCCGCCTCGGGCGGCCTCAGGACGACGACAGGCGCAGACTGACGTCGCCGGCATAGACCGCACGCAGGCAGCCGTCGATCTCGACCAGCAGACTGCCATCGTCGGCGATCCCGTGCGCGATCGCCGGGGTGCGACGCTCGTTCTCGATCAGATCGACCGCGTGGCCGGCGAGCCGATCATAGCGCGGCCAGCGCGGGCAAACGGCGCGAACCCCTCGGCCGCGAAACCGAGCAGAGCCGACAATACGGCATCGAGACAGAAGCCGGCGACCGCGCTGCGGCTGATCGGGCGCGGCACGTGATCGATCAGCCGGGTCCAGGGCTGATCGATCGCGTTTGCCTCGCCTCTCGGCATCGCGACGTTCAGCCCCAGCCCCACGATCAGAGCGCTCGCGCCGCCGACCTCGCCGCGCGCTTCGGTGAGGATGCCGCCAACCTTGTCGCGCCCGATCCACAGGTCGTTCGGCCATTTCAGGCCGAGGTCGGCCACGCCGAGCGCGGCCAGGCTCTCGGCCACCGCCACACCGACGGCCAGACTCAGGGTGGCCACCGGCGCGCGCGGCAGCACCAGATCGTGCCCGACCGAAAGATACAGATTGGCGGCGAACGGCGACACCCAAGCCCGGCCCGGCACGCCCGCGCCCGGCCGTCTGGCGTTCGGCCAGACAGGCCCGGGTCGCCCCGTCGCGGTAGCCGGCCAGCACGCTGTTGGTCGAATCCACGCTCTGGCGAAGGATCAGCTGATCGAGCATGGCGCAATGGCTGGCGCCAGCCCGGCCCGCACCGCGGCCGCGTCGAGCAGATCGACCCCGCCCGCCAGTCGGTAGCCCTTGCCCGAGACCGCATACACGTCGATCCCCGCGCGGCGCAACCGGCCGATGCGGGCCGAGACGGCAGAGCGCGTGACACCCAATTGCGACTGCCAGTGCCGGCCCCGACATCCAGCCGCCACCGGCCAGCGCGGCCACCAGCGGATCAGCCGCTTCGATCTCGTCGGCCAGCCGCAGCCGCCGGCGCTCATCGCCGACGCCAGATCCGCGCGCGCTCGAAACGGTTCTCGTTGCCGGCGCGCATGCGCTCGATATTGCTTCGATGCGTATACAGATGATCAGGCTGGCCGCGATCACGAACACATGCCCGGCCGGCGGCACACGCCGGCACGAAGAAGCTGGCCAGCGCCACGCCGAGCATGCCGAGAATCGTGGCCAGGCCGACGAAGCCCGAGGCGACCAGCACGGCGACCCAGACCGCCGCGCCAAGCACCAGCGAACCGGGCAGCAGGACCGCCAGCACGCCGATGCAGGTCGCCGCGCCCTTGCCGCCGCGGAAGCCATAGAACACCGGATAGACATGGCCGAGAATGACCATGATGCCGCACACGAACGGCCAGGGACCCAGCGTATGCAGCAGGATCGGCACGAAGCCGCGCCGCCACCGCGCCCTTGACGATGTCGAAGGCCAGCACCGCCAGACCATAGCCCCGGCCGCCGGCCCGCAGCGCATTGGTCGCCCCGGCGTTGCCGCTGCCGCTGGAGCGCAGATCCGCCTGGTCGAACAGCGGTCCGAGCAGCAGGCTGCCAGACAGCGAACCGATGACATAGGCCGCGATCACGGCCACGATGATCATGATCAGATGCATGAACTCACCCCAGGTTCGTGTTCTGCGACACGTCGCTCTTTTCCCCGGCGGCGCGGCGGCCATAGAGCCGGTCGATCTCGCGAGCATAACAGCGTGCCACGCGGCGGCGCCGGATCTTGTCGGTCGCTGAAAGCAGACCATTGTCCTGAGTCCAGCGATCGGTGGTGACGGCGACGCGTCGGATCTGGGCATGGGCAGGGAAACCGGTGGTCAGCTTGGCCAGGCGCTCGATGAAGTAGTTTTCAAGCCGCGAGCTGTGCAGGCTGGCCGCCACGCTCGGATCCAGCCCCAGCCGGCGCATGATCGGCACCAATCGATGGGCCGGACAGCTGATCACGGCAGCCAGCACCGGGCGCGCCTCGCCGACCACGATCGCGCGGGCGATCAACGGGTCCAGGCGCAGCGTTTCCTCGATCGGCTCCGGCGACGCTTTCTCGCCGGACGTCATGACGATGATCTCCTTCATCCGGCCGGTCAGGTACAGCCGTTTCTTGTCCAGTCGGCTGACCTTGTCGCCGGTATGCAGCCAGCCGCCCGCGGCCAGCACCCGGGCGGTCGATTCCTCGTCGTTCCAGTAGCCGCGCATCACGCCCGGCGAGCGCACCAGCAGCTCGTTGTCCGGCCCGATCTTGGTGGACACGCCGTTGATCACCAGGCCGACGCTGTCGAGCTCGTTGTCGTCGGCGCGATTGACGCTGACCACCGGCCCGGCCTCGGTCAGGCCGTAGCCCTGCAGGATCGGCAGCCCGAGGCCGACCAGCGTGCGCGCCACGGGATACGGCAGCGCCGCCGCACCGGATACCGCCAGCTGCATCTGGGCACCGAACAGGCGCAGACAGCGCCGGGCGACGAAATAGCGCAACAGCGGCCAGATCAGATGCGACACGCGAAAGCCCGCGCGCCCGTGTTCGCGCTCGAACACGGCCTCGCCGATATTGATGGTGGCCACGATCAGACGCCGCACGATGCGCGGGCGGCGCGCCATCCAGCGCGTCAACTCGACATAGAAACGCTCGTAGATCGCGCGGCACGCCGATCAGCGTGGTCACCGGCTCGCGGGCGAGCGTCAGACCGAGAAAACGCGGATGACGGCAGAACACGATGCGCGCGCCGACGATCATCGCCCGATAGGCATCCACCACGCGTTCGTAGCTGTGCGCCAGCGGCACATAGGACAGCGCGCACTCCGCGTCCACCGCCGGCAGGGCGTCGGCCACGCTCTGCGCGTTGAACAGCAGATTGGCGTGGGTCAGCATCGCGCCGCGCGCGCGCCCCTGGCGAGCCGGAGGTATAGATCAGACTCGCCAGATCTTCGGGCCCGGGCGGCTCGATTTTCGGATCGGGCGCGTCGCGCACCGCGGCCAGCGCGTCGTCGGCCGACACCAGCCGCGTCTCGCCGGCCCGCTCGCCGGTGAACACGAAGGCATGGGTAACGCCTCGCAAGCATGCTGCTCGAGGATGCGCCGCACCCAGCGCGACCTTGACCGCCACCAGCATCTTCGCGCCGCTGTCGGACACCAGATGGGCGTTGCTGGCCGGCGTGTCCGCACAGAACAGGCCGACCGTGACCGCCCCGAGACTCATCGCCGCCTGGTCCACGCACAGCCATTCGGGCTGAATTGCGCAGCATGATCGCGACACGATCGCCGCGTACCACGCCGTGCGCATGCAGCACCCGTCGCCAGGCGCGCCACGCGAATGGCGGCCTGGCGCCAGCTCAGATCGCGCCAGACATGCGTGCGCGGCGAATAGAAGCGGTAGGCGATCGCCTCCGGCGAGGCCGCCACGCGCGCCTCGAACATCTCGCACAGCGTGGTCGGGCCGTCGCGATCCAGCCAGTGCGACGGGCGCCGTTCAGTTGTCGCCGCGCTCACGGTGCAGCCAGGCCGCTCGACGGGCATGCGCGGCCTCGTCGGCGGTCTCGTCGATGGACAGATGCCATTCCGGCGCCGCGTCGCCGGCGAGCTGCATCTCGCGCACCAGCAGTTGATCGCCCCGGAACAGATGCACGCGCAGCGCCCGCGCCCGCCGGATAACGGGCGAGTTGGCGCGCCAGTTCGCGTCCGACCTCGATGCCGTCGAAGGCGATCATGCGGTCGCCGGGCGAAATGCCGGCGGCCTGCGCCGGGCCGTCGTCGAGGACATGGACGACCCGCGCCGGGCCCGAGCTCTCGGCCAGCATCAACCCCATGCGTCCGCGCACGATCGAAGCATCGTCGGACGCCGGCTCGGCGAGCGCGCGAATGCCGAAATCGCCGAGATAATCGGCCCAGGGCGCATCCGCCGTGGTTTCGAGATGGAAATTCGAAGAAATCGGCCAGATCCAGGCCCGAGATCTCGCGCCGCCAGACTCGCCAGCGCGTTCTCGGGCACCGGCCTGTCGTCGCGACCGTAGCGCTGCCAGGCGGCCTGCATGACCGTGTCCAGCGACACCCGCCCTTCGGTTTCGAGGCGCAGCTTCAGATCCAGCCCGAGCGCAAGCTGCGCGCCCTTGCCGTAATAGCTCACCACGGCATTGGGCGTGTTCTCGTCCGGCTTGTAGAACTTAAGCCAGGCATCGAAGGACGACTGCGCCAGACTCTGCACGATGCCGCCCGGGCGTGCGCTCGATGCGGGTCGCGAGCTTGGCCAGCCGATCGAGATAACCCTGTTCGTTGATCACCCCGGCACGCACCAGACCGAGATCGTCGTAGTAGGAGGTCACCCCCTCGTAGGCCCAGAGATCGCGGAAATAGGCTTCGCGCGTCAGATCGGACTCGGCCACCGCGGCCGGCCGGATACGCTTGACGTTCCAGAGATGGAAATATTCGTGGCTCGCCAGGCCCAGCAGATTCCTCGTAGGACGGATCGCGCTTGCCGGTCGAGGCCACGCGGGCCGCGCTCGGCAACGCGTTGCGCGGCACCTGGAGCACGCTGGAGTCGCGATGCTCCAGCCCGCCGAAGCCGTCGTCGGTGACCTGCGCGAGAAACAGATAGCGCTCGGTCGGCAGTTCGTCGAACACGTCGGCCTGTGCATTGCAGACCGCGGCCAGATCGATCGCCAGCTGGCGCGTATCGGCATCGTGCGAGCCCAGCAGCACGAAAGCATGCTCCACGCCGCGCACGCGATAGCGGCACGATCTCGATCGCCTCGCCCATGGCCACCGGATGATCGATCAGATCCCAGTAGCTGGCGGCGCGATAGTCGCCGAAGCCGCGGCGCATCGACCTCGGCCATCGGCCAGCGTAGTCACCAGCGACCAGTCGTAGCCAGCCGGCGGCGCGGCCAGATGCACGGCGATCGGTTCGTGTTCGTGCCCGCCGGGCGCAACGCCAGCGAGGTGAAATTGATGAAACCGCGCATATCGTCGACGAAAGCCGCGCGCACCGAGGCATCGCGGGCATAGAACTCGCAGGTCACGCAGAGCGCGCGCGGCCGGCTCGCGCGCAGCTGCCAGCTCGAGCGGTCGAGCGCCTGCACGGCGATCGGGCGGCCGTCGCTCTCGTCCACGGCCTCGATGGCCAGCAGATGGCGGGCGAAATCGCGGATCAGATAGCTGCCGGGAATCCAGGTCGGCAGATGCAGCGTCAGCGGCCGCATGCGCCGGCGCGTCCAGCCGC
Source organism: uncultured Gammaproteobacteria bacterium (assembly GCA_963835375.1). Lineage (GTDB taxonomy): Bacteria > Pseudomonadota > Gammaproteobacteria > Nevskiales > Salinisphaeraceae > Salinisphaera. The sequence continues at coordinate 76,003 of CAWIGB010000012.1, read as the reverse complement.
AGCTGCACACGAAAACGATGCGCCGCCGGGTCAACCGGCGTAACGGTGTAGTTCAGTGTCGACATGCTTGGGATTCAGGCGCCTCCCCGGCCGGCGCTGTAGAGAACTCCGTTAGTGTACGGACTCGGAATGCACCTGCCCACGCGACTCACCAGCGCACGACTTCCAGACCAAGGCCGCCGACCTGATGAAACAGCCGCTTGGACGGGCATACGGCGACGCCCTGCTCGGCCCAGGACAACAATGGCAGATCCGCATGTGAATCCGAATAGGCCGCCACGCCCGCGCCGTCGTCCGGCATATCCGGCAGCGCCTTGACCCGGCGCAGCTTCTCGTCGTCGCGACAGTTCTGGCCGTCCATGCCCACCAGCCGACCGCGGCTGTTCCACGCCGAGCGCGTGGCGAGCACTTCCTCGATGCCGAGTTTCTCGGCGATGCGATCGACATAGATGTCGAAGCTGGCCGAGGCCAGCATCACGCGCACGCCGCGGTTCTGGAACTCGCGCAATTGGACCAGCCCCTGCTCGCGCATCGCCTCGGCCAGCAGGTCGTCGACGAAACGTTCCGTCCATTCCGCAACCCGCGCCCGCGGCTCGCCGCCGACGAAGGCGCGCAGCATCTCGGTCTTGAGCCAGGTGCGGTCGCCCCAGCGCCAGAACTTGAGCAGCGCCAGCGGCAATCGCCACAACAACAGGCTGCGACGTTTCCGATGATGGCGCAGATAACCCACGATGAACGGCAGGAACGTATCGTATTCGGTGAGGGTGACATCCAGATCGAATACGACGATGCGCGGCGAGAATGACAAGACAAGGCTCGCTGACTGATAACTTCTCGTCACAGCTTAGCCCATCGCGTCATGTCGACCGGCGCATGGCCCCATCTTGCAAAGGGCGCCAGAGTCCCGACCATCGGTGCATTGCCACTCGCTCGTGAGCCTCATGCGCAGCCCCCGCCCCCCAAGCTCCGCCCAGCGACGCCGGCTCGCCGCCCGTCTCGGCCCCGGCCTGAGCCAGGACGTGCCGCTGGCCGACAGGACCAGTTTCGGCATCGGCGGCCCGGCCGCGCTGTATTTCGAGGCCACCACGCCCGAGGCACTGGCCACCGCGGTGCGCGTCGCGCGCGAGGAAGACGTGGATTTCTTCCTGCTCGGCTCCGGCGCCAACATCCTGATCGGCGACCGCGGCTTCGCCGGGCTCGTGATCGCCAACCAGGCCCGCTCGCTCACCGTGAAAGGCACGCGCGTGTTCGCGGCCAGCGGGGCGCTGATCTATCCGGATGTGATCGATGCCGCGGTCGGCCACAGCCTGTCCGGGCTGGAACACTATGTCGGCATTCCCTCGACCGTCGGCGGCGCGCTCTGGCAGAACCTGCATTTCCTGTCGCCGGCGCCCGAGCGCGAGCGCACGCTGTTCATCGGCGAGGTGCTGGAATCGGCCGATATCCTGACCGCCGACAACGAGCGCCGCATCGTCGACGTGGATTATTTCGAGTTCGGCTACGACCAGTCGGTACTGCATCACCGCGACGATATCGTGCTGTCGGCCACCTTCGAACTGGATCCGGCCAACGGCGAGGCCCTGGCGCGGGTGATGGAAGAGAACCTGCGATGGCGCGGCGAACGGCATCCGCCGCTGGATACCGAACCCTCGGCCGGCTCGATCTTCCGCAAGATCGACGGCATCGGCGCCGGACGGCTGATCGACGAAGCCGGGCTGAAGGGCTTCGTCTGGGGCGGCGCCCAGATCTCGCCGCGCCACGCCAATATCATCGTCAATCGCGGCGGTGCGACCGCGGCCGATGTCTGCGGCCTGATCATGCACACGCAGAAGACCGTCGAAGCCGCCACCGGCTACTGGCTGACGCCGGAGATCTCCTTCGTCGGCGATTTCGCGCCGGTCAAGCGCGTGCAGCCGAATCCGCGACCGGGTAATCCGAGCGGTCATATCCCGTCATCGATTCGTCATGCCCGGCGCGGTAATTTGAGTCGTGCCGGCCCGGACCGGTCCCACACCAACAACCGCATCATGCTTGATGCCGGCTTCGGGGGTATGCCCCGTGCCGGCGGCCGGCCCGAGGGCCGGTCTTTTTTTGCGCAAAAGCAGAAAATCGATCCTTTCGAGACTTTCTGAGCGAGCAGCGATCGTGCTAAACCGTCGGGATATTCGCATCCCGCCGGAGACGAGCGTGCATCGCAACCCCTATCGCCCGCGTCGCGAACTCGCCACCCACACAGTCACCAATCAGCCACCGCCGCTGAGTCGACTACAACGCGTTCGCAACCGATACGGCGCTGGCGGCGGCGCTCGAGCGCGAAGGCGGCGACTGGGGCGCTGAACGCGCCCAAGCGTACGGCGCGATCGCCGGCAGCGAACTGCTGGACCTCGGTTTCACGGCCAACGAGAACCCGCCGACGCTGCATGCGCTTCGACCGCTACGGCGCGCGCATCGACGAAGTCGAGTTTCACCCCGCCTACCACCGCGCGATGCAGCTGGCCAAGGAACACGGCCTGCATTCGCTGACCTGGACCGCCGAGCGGCCGGGAGCGCAGGTCGTACGTAGCGCGCTGTACTACCTGCACAACCAGTTCGAGGCCGGCACCGCCTGCCCGATCACCATGACGCACGCGGCGGCGCCGGTGTTCGCACGGTTTCCCGAGCCGGGCCGCGCTGGCTGGACGGCATCCTGGCCGAAGCCTACGACCCGCGCGTGCTGCCGCCCGCCGACAAGACCGGGCTTGACCGTCGGCATGGGCATGACCGAGAAACAGGGCGGCTCGGACGTACGCTCGAACACCACCGCGGCCACGGCCACCGGCCGCGCGGGCGTGTTCACCCTGCGCGGACACAAATGGTTCTTCTCGGCGCCCGATGTGCGACTTGTTTCTGGTACTGGCCCGGGACGGCGATGGGCTGTCGTGCTTCGTGCTGCCGCGCTGGACCGCAGCCGGCGAGCGCAACGCCATCGAGATCCAGCGCCTCAAGAACAAGCTCGGCGACCGGTCCAATGCCTCCTCCGAGGTGGAATTCCGCGATGCCGAGGCGTATCGCATCGGCGAGCCCGGCCGCGGCGTCGCCACCATCATCGAGATGGTGTCGCAGACTCGGCTCGACTGCATGCTCGGCTCGGCCGGGCTGATGCGCCAGGCCGCGGTGCAGGCGATTCATCATGCCCGCCACCGCCAAGCCTTCGGCCAGCGCCTGGCCGACGCACCGCTGATGCAGGAAGTGCTGGCCGACCTGGCGCTGGAATCCGAAGCCGCCATCGCCTATGCCATGCGCCTTGCGCGCGCGTTCGAAGGCGCCACCGAGCACGACACGCATCTGGCCCGGATCGCCACGCCGGTGGGCAAATATCTGATCTGCAAGGCCGCGCCCGGCATGGTCAACGAGGCCCAGGAATGCCTGGGCGGCGGCGGTTATGTCGAGGAATCGATCCTGCCGCGGCTCTATCGCCAAGCGCCGCTGAACTCGATCTGGGAAGGCTCGGGCAACGTGCAGTGCCTGGACCTGCTGCGCGCGCTGGCCAATAGCCACGGACGCCTCGCAGGCGCTGACGCCGCGAACTGGACAACCGCCGCCGGGCGCCACCCGGCTTTCGATGCCCACTGCGAGGCGCTCCATACGCGCCTACGCCGAGTCGGACCCCGGCCCCGCCGGCGCACGCATCATGGCCGGGGACATCGCGCGCGCCCTGCAGGCCGCCATCCTGTTGACCGGCGATGCGCCGCTGGGTCGGCGAGGCATTCTGCGCGGCGCGCCTGGCGCGCCGAAGACCCGACGTCTACGGCACGGCCGGTCTCGGCGAAGCCGCCGCGCCGTTGATCGACGCGAGCCGCCGTGATCGACAGCACCGGCTCTGACGCTGCGGCTATAGCATTCATATAGAAATAATCTTGACGTTAGACTATCTCGTAAGAATAATATCGGCTCGCTCCATAATGGAGAGTTGCAGACTTGTCCGTTCTGTCTGCCCGATTCCATCCGCACGCGCCTGCCCTATCTGCTGGCGCGGGCGCATCAGCGTCAGCTCGATGTATTCGCCCGCGCATACGGCGGCGTTCGACGATCGCCGGGCGCGAATATGCCGTCCTGCTGCTGCTGGAGGCGCACCACAGGCTCTGGCAGAGCCAGATCGCCGAAGCGCTGGGGCTGGACCGCACCACCGTCACGTATCTGGTCGATGGGCTGGAGAAACGCGGCTGGGTCGCGCGCCGGCGCGACCCGGCCGATCGGCGTGCCCACGTGGTCGGTCTGACCGAGGCGGGCGAACAAGCCCTGGCCGAGATCAAACCGGCGGTATCGAGGCCAAGAAAGAGCTGCTCGCTCCCTTGTCGGAAGACGAACAGGATCAGCTGCGCGATCTGCTCATGCGCCTGATCACGGAGTGCCCAATGAACCGTCGATTGATCCCGATCGGCCTGCTCTGCGTTCTGGCCGTCGCGCCCGTCATGCCGACGCTGGCTGCCGCGACCCACACGCCGAGCGGCGATCACGACCCCGCGATGGGCCCCGCCCGCTCACTGTCGCTTGCAACAGGCCATGAACGATGCGCTGGCCACCAACGTGAATACGCTGCTCGCCGGCGCGAAACAGGACGAAGCGGCCGGCAAGCGCGTCTCGGCGCGCTCGGCCTTTCTGCCGCATATCACGGGTCAGGTGAGCGAATCGCGGCAGAAGACCAACCTCGCCGCGCAAGGCTTCAATTTCGGTTCCGATGTCGGGCCGCAGGCCGGAGCCGCGGGCGGCGGACCGAATTTCCCGAGCATGGTGACCTACAACAATTTCGATGCGCGCGCCAAGCTGCGCCAGACCCTGTTCGATTACAGCGCCTGGCAGGACTACCAGGGCGCCAAGTTTGGCGAAAAGGTCGCCGCAGATCAACTGGCGGTGGCCCGCGAACAGGTCGCCACGCAGACCGAGCTCGACTACGTGCAAGCGCTATCGGCCGGCGCGCGGTCGCTGCCGCGACAAGCCAACGTCAAACAGGCGAAGCCCTGCTCAAGCTGGCTCGCGATCAGGAGCATGTCGGCGTGGCCACCGGCGTGGATGTCACCCGTGCACGGGCGCGTCTGGCCCGCGACCAGGCTGACCTGGCTCAACGCCAGACCGAACAGCACACGCGCCGAGATCCAGCTCGCTCGTACCGCCGGCCTGCCGCTGGATTCCAATCTCAAGCTCACCGATCCGCTGGTGTTCCGGCCCATGCCACTCGGCCCGGTCGACACGGCCATCAACACGGCGATGGCCGACCGGCCGGAAATCGAAGTCGCCCGTACGCGCATCGCCCGCGGCCAGCACAATCTCGCCGTCGGCGCGTGGCCAGCGCCTGCCGACGGTCTCGGTTGAAGCGGACTACGGCGACTTCGGGCAATACACCAACCCGGAACGACCAGCCACCTACGCCTTCGGCGCGAGTATGAGCGTGCCGATCTTCGCCGGCGGCGCGATTTCCGGACAGATCGATTCCGCCGCCAGCCAGCTCGACCAACAGCGCATCCGCTTTCACGATACGCAGCAACAGATCGAGCAGGACGTGCGCACCTCGCGCCAGACGCTCGAAACGCTGGTCCCAGCGCGTGCGTGCCGCCCGTGCCAACCTCACGCTGGCCAAGCAGGAGCTGAGCCGCTCCCGCGACCGGTTCTCGCACGGCGTGAGCGACAACATCGAAGTGGTCGACGCCCAGTCCTCTCGCCGATGCGCGCAACAGCCGCATCGACGCGCTGGCCGAATACACGCGCGCGCGCATCAATCTCGCCGCCGCCCTCGGCCGCGCCCAGCAATTCAGTCTCACTCAGCCATGACGCCATGAGCTCGACCGATACCGCCGACGAACCGACCGCCGAACCGGGAACCGCGCCGCAGAAAAAGAACGGCAAGGCGTCGCCGCTGATCGCGATCATCGCCGTGACCCTGGTCGTGCTGTGCGGCCTGGTCTGGTTCCTATGGTGGTTTATGCACCGCAACGAAGTCGCTACGGACGATGCCTATGTACAGGCCGATATCGTACAGATCGCGCCCGCGCGTGACCGGTACGGTGGCCAAGGTATTCGTGCGCGACAATCGAGCACGTAAAGAAAGGCGATCCGCTGTTCACGCTCGACCCGGCCGATTTTCAAGGCCGCGCTGGCCAAGGCCGAGGCCAACCTCGAAGCCGCCCGTGCCTCCTATCGATGCCAGCCAGCAGGATCTGTCGGTCACGCGCCAGACCAGCGCAGCGGATATCGACAACGCCGAGGCAGCGCTGGAATCAGCCCAGGCCGAAGCCCAGCGCGCCGAGGCCGACGCCCAGCGCTATCGCGCGCTGTACGCCAGACACGAGGTCTCGAAGCAGCAGCTCGACCAGAAGAACACACAGGCCAAGTCGGCCAAGGCCCAGGTCCGCCAGGCCCGGCCACAACTCGCCCAGGCCAAGGCAGCGCCGGATCGGATCGCAGCTGAAGCAGTCGCAGGCCTCCTCGGCCCACGCCAAGATCGCCCAGGCCAGGGCCCAGGTCGAACAGGCGCGCCTGAATCTGTCGTATACCGAGGTGCGGGCTTCCAACGCCGGCAAGATCGCCAAGAAATCGATCGTTGCCGGCAGCCGGGTCAGCGCCGGCCAGTCGGCCATGGCGCTGGTTCGACACCGACCCGTGGGTGATCGCGAACTTCAAGGAAACCCAGCTGGATCGCGTACGCCCGGGCCAGCCCGTCTCGATCGCGATCGATGCCTATCCGAACCATGAATTCGACGGCCGCGTGGAATCGATCCAGCCGGGCACCGGCGTGACCTTCTCCCTGCTGCCGCCGCAGAACGCGACCGGCAATTTCGTGAAGATCGTGCAGCGCGTGCCGGTGAAGATCATCTTCTCCAAGCCGAAACAGCTCGAAGGGCCTTGATGTGTCGCCCGGCCTGTCTGCGGTGCCGACCATCAACGTGGCCGGCCGGATCAAGCACCTGGACCGGTCCGACATTCCGGCAACCGAGACCGCGGACGCGCGATGAGCAGTATCGACACGGCCGGCGACGCGCCGGCCGACCCGGCTCAGATCGCGGCACGCGCCGAATATCCATCCGGCCGCTGGCTGATCGCAGCCGTGGTCGGCCTGGCGGCGTTCATGGAGGTGCTCGACATCTCCATCGCCAATGTGTCGCTGCCGCATATCGCCGGCTCGCTGTCGGCCAGCCAGGACGAAGCGACCTGGATCCTGACCGCCTATCTGGTCTCCAACGCCATCGTGCTGCCGATCTCGGGCTGGTTCTCGCAGGTGCTGGGCCGCAAGCGCTTCTTCATCGGCTCCATCATCTGCTTCTCGATCGCGTCGCTGGCCTGCGGCATGGCGCCGTCGCTGGCCTGGCTGGTGGTGTTCCGCATCATCCAGGGCGCGGCCGGCGGCGGGCTGCAGCCGGTCTCCCAGGCCGTGCTGGCCGATTCCTTCCCGCCGCGCGAGCGCGGCATGGCGTTCTCCATCTACGGCGTAGCGGTGGTGTTCGCGCCGGCGATCGGGCCCACGCTCGGCGGCTGGATCACCGACAACGTGTCAGCTGGCACTGGATCTTCCTGCTCAACGTGCCGGTGGGCATCGTGCTGACCATCCTCGCCTGGTTTCTGGTCCACGACTCGGCCGCCTACGAAAAAGCCCGCAAGGCCAAGATGGCCAACGGCTTCTCGATCGACTATATCGGCTTCGCCCTGCTGATCGTGGGGCTCGGCTGTCTGCAGATCATGCTCGACAAGGGCCAGGACAACGACTGGTTCTCCTCGACGTTCATCACCACGATGGCGGTCACCTCGGCCCTGTCGCTGATGGCCCTGTTGTTGTGGGAGCCGTTCCAGCGCCATCCGATCATGGACCTGAGCCTGTTCAAATACCGCAACTTCTCGATCGCCAACATCATGATGTTCATGCTGGGCTTCGTGCTGTTCGGCTCGACCCTGTTGATCCCGCAGTTCGTGCAGCAAGTGCTCGGCTACACGGCCACCCTCGCCGGCCTGGTGATCTCGCCCGGCGGGTTCGTGATCGTGGTGATGATGCCGATCGTGGGCATGCTCTCGGGCCGGGTCGATGCCCGCTGGATGGTCGGTATCGGGCTGTCGCTGGTCTCGATCTCGATGTTCCACATGACCGGCTTCGATCTGGACAGCTCGTACACGCAGCTGGTGCTCGCCCGCTGCCTGCAGACGCTGGGGCTGGCGTTCATCTTCATCCCGGTCACCAGCATCGCGTACGTCGGCGTGCCGCCGGACAAGACCGACCAGGTGTCGGCCATGGTGAACCTCACGCGCAATATCGGCGGCAGCGTCGGGATTTCGCTGGTCACGACCTGGCTCGCCCGGCGCGGCCAGTATCACCACGAAGTGCTGGCGTCCTCCGTCACGCCCTACGACCACCAGACCCAGGCCCTGCTGCACCAGCTGACCCAGCATTTCATGGCCGCGGGCGCGGCCATGAACGAAGCGCGGCATCAGGCCCAGGCGACCATCGCCAATCTGGTGGCCGGCCAGGCGCAGCTCATGTCCTATATCGACGACTACTGGATTCTCGGGGTCGTGATCGCCTGTCTGGTACCGCTGTCACTGCTGATGTCGTCCGGCAAGGAAGACGACAGCAGCGAGACGCCGCCCGCACATTGAAGGGTACGCCGGCCTGCGTTTACAGGGCCGGCGACTGGAACAGCCGTGACGGCGCCAGAGGCCGCAGTTCGTCGCGGTTGTGTTGCCGCCGTTCGGCCTCGCGATCGATCTCGCAGGTCAGAAACCACAGCCGCCGCGCCTGTTCGTCGCTCAGATCGGCGAAGATCAGCCCGGCCTGAAGCCGTGCCCCGGCGTGGGCGGCCACATCGCCGACGCGGGCGCCGAACAAGGCCTGGTCGCCGTTAGGGAAGACCAGCCGCAGGTTGACCCATTCATCCGGCGCGATCGGAGGGCTCTGCGGCGCCAGCTCGAGTCGGCAGCCACCGACCGACAGATCCACCAGCGTGGCCTCCACCGCGGGCGCTTCGGGGACGCGTCAATCGCGCCTGGACGGTCATTTCGCCGGGCACCACCCGGGCCCGCCAGTCGTGACGTGCATGGCGCAGCGTCAGTCGCATCGGCAGACGCGTGCGCAGCTCAAACCGACCGGCGCGGGCATCCGGCGAGACCAGATCGCAGCGCATCGCCGACGACACGAGATGCCCGGCGCGGCGGCGTGCTTCGAGCTGCAGCATGTCACCGGCCGCGACCGGCATGGCATGGCGCGGCATCCGCGCGTTGCCAGACCAGGCGCGACGGCTCGTCGCGGATTTCGGTCAGCATGACGTGATGCCCGCGGCCATCGGCCAGTTGCGCAGCAGCACCGGCTCGCCCTGACTGCAGAGATCGGTCAGCGTGGCCGTCACGGCGGCGGCATCGGTAATCAGCGTGTATGAGTTGGCGACGACCTGCATTACCGTTGAATTGAAGCGCGGATAACAGCCTATCGGCCGCGACGCGCGACACTTGAACCCTGGCGCGCAGGGCAAGGGTCAGGCGCTGCGCCAGCCGCGCCCTTCGTCCACGGCCCGCCCCTGGGCGGCCAGGTGCAACAGATGCGCCTGGACCTGCAGCGCCGCCATGGTCCGGAGCCGATCATGCAGCTGGGGATAGAGCCTGTCGGCGATGGCCTCCACCGTTCGAACCTGGTCGGACGCAAGTGACGCCATCACCTGAGACTCGCGCCGGCGGCGATGGGCGAGCACTTCGGCGATGGCATGCCCGGGCTGCTCGATGCATGCGGCCATGCGCCGGCGCGATGCGCGTGAGAGCGAGCTGCGCCAGTCGTTCCAGCGTCGAGAAATAGGCGCCCATGTCGCCGTCCGGCGGCAGGATCACCACCGTGGCGTCGCTCATCAGTGCATCGCCGGCCACCAGGATGCCGACGCCGGGCAGTTCGAAGGCGACGTGATCGGCCGCATGACCCGGCGTATGCCGAACGACGAGCGACGTCTCGCCGGCTGCCAGAACCTCGCCCTCGGCCAGGGGCCGGTCGATATGGACCGGCCGATCGTGATGGCCGAGCTCGGGCTTGGGCCAGGCGCGTATCGGGGCGCCGGTTCGCTCGGCCAGCCAGCCCGCGCCGCCGACATGATCCGGATGCCGATGGGTCAGACAGATCGCCACGATCTCGCCGTCGCAGGCCGCCATCAGGGCCTCGAGATGCGACTCGTCATCCACCCCGGGATCGACGATCACATACGGGCCGTGACCGACGATATAAGTGTTCGTGCCCGGCCCGGTCATCGGCGAGGGGTTGGGCGCGGTCAGACAGCGCAGTCCGGCGTCGACCGTCACCGGCTCGGCAATGCGATCATCAAGTTCCGTCATCGATCTGCCCTCGTGCGAGACCGGCCAGCGCCGCGGTCATATCTCGATAATGCGCCAGTCGTTCCAGCGTGGCACGCGTCGGCGTCATCAGCCAGCGGCGACCTGCATCGGCCTCCGCGAGCGCGCCGGCCGGTGCGATCCAATCGGCCGCAACCGTCTCGCGCCCGTCGGCCCGGGCCTGCTGCCCGGGCGGCGCGGCCAGCGCATAGAAACGGGTGGCGTAGCGCTTGGGCGGACCCGGCGGCGTGGTCCAGCGGGCAAATGCAATCGGTGCGGTGAGATCGATATCGAGCGCCAGCGCCTCGACCACCTCGGCCCAATCGCGCCGGCCGGCGTTGAGCGCGATGCGCGCGGCGGCCACGCGCGCGGCATCGAGCACGCCCCTGCGTGAACAACATCCCCGCTTCCTCGAAGCACTCCCGTAGGGCCGCCATTCGCCACGCCGCATCGGGCAGCCTGCTGCCGGCCCGATACCTGCGCGCGAGCGCAACATCCGCTGCGTCCACCGCGCCGCCCGGGAACACGTCCGCACCGGCACCGAAGACATGACCGTGATGACGGCGCAGCAACAGCACTTCGAGCCCGCCATGCGCCCCGTCGCGCAGGACGACCACGGTCGCGGCATCGCGTATCGCTACCGGGGAATGCGGATGGGGCGTCTGACTCATATCCGATAGGATATCGTGCATCACGTCTTTCCACTCCACCATGCATCGCGTATTCGTCTACGGCACGCTGCGCGCAGGCGAGCTCAACGAGTCCTGGCTCGGCAGCGCCCTGCACTGCGGCGCAGCGCTCACCGAACCGCAGTTCACGCTGGTCGATGCCGGGGTCTATCCGGCCGCGCTCGACTATGGATGCACGCCGCTGGTGGGCGATCTGTACGACGTCGATGCCGCCACCTTTGCCGATCTCGACACGCTCGAAGGCTATCCGGTGTTCTATACGCGTCGCCTGATCGCCACCTCGGCCGGCGCGGCCTGGATCTATCTATGGGCGGCCACGCGCAACCGCGGCTGGCCGGTGATCGATTCGGGCGACTGGCCGCGCTACCGGCGTTCACGCGACCCACAGGGAGACCTCTCGTGAGCCGTACCGCGAAACAACAGCCGCGCCCGAACAACGGCCCGATCCGGGATCTCTACGACATGATCACGGGCGACGAGAACGCCCGTGTCTGCAAGGACATCTCGGACGATGCCTGCCGCGAGCAGCCGACCAATTTCTTCATTCACCTCGTCTCGCTTTTCGCCAACAAGGCCGGCGACCTGGTGGCCAGCCCGAAACTGGTGCTGCCTTGGCTGATGGGCGTGCTCGGCGCGCCGACCTGGATGGCGGGGCTGCTGGTGCCGATCCGCGAATCGCTCGCCCTGCTGCCGCAGCTGGTGATCGCCGGCTGGATGCGCGCCCATCCGATCCGCAAGTGGTTCTGGGTCGCCGGGGCCGCCGTACAGGGGCTGTCGGTACTGACCATGATCGGCGCGGCGACGGTCTTCGACGGCGCCGCCGCCGGCGGTCTGATCCTGCTGTGCCTGATCGTCTTCTCGCTCGGGCGCGGGGTCTGCTCGGCGTCGTACAAGGATGTCCAGGGCAAGACCATCGCCAAGACCCGGCGCGGCACGCTCTCCGGCTATGCCTCCAGCGCGGCCGGTGGTCTGGCGGTGCTGCTGGGCGCGATCCTGTGGTTCGTGCCGGCCAGTCATCACCTGAGACCGATTCTGGCCCTGCTCGCGCTGGCGGGCGTGCTGTGGATCGCCGCGGCCGTGATCTTCGCCGCCCTGCGCGAATTTCCCGGCGCCACCGAGGGCGGCGGCAATGCACTCAAAACCGCGGCATCCAGTCTTTCGCTGATCCGCGACAAGCCGGCTTTCGGCCGCTTCATCGCGGTACGCGGCCTGCTCATCGCGACCGCGCTGGCGGCGCCCTACTATGCACAGCTCGCGCGCACCGCCGGCGGATCGAGCCTGTCGCACCTGGCGATTCTCTTGCTGGTCAGCGGCTTGGCATCGCTCGTATCGGCCCCGTTCTGGGGGCGTTTGTCGGATTATTCGTCGCGTCAGGTGCTGATGATCACCGGCGTCGCCGCGGCAATACTCAACACACTGGTCGCGCTGGCGGTCTGGACCGGACTCGGTCACGCTGCCGGTGTGTGGCCGTTTGCCGCCGGCTATTTCGTGCTGGCCGGCATCCATGCCGGGGTCCGGCTCGGGCGCAAGACCTATCTCACCGATCTCGGCAACAGCGAGGATCGCGCCCGACTCACAGCCGTCGCCAACACCTCGATCGGCGTGATTCTGCTGGCTGGCGGCGGCATCGTGGCCGCCATCGGCGAGGCCGGGCCCGCCTTCGCGGTCGCCGTGCTCACGCTGCCGGCATTGGCCGCGGCCGTGCTGGCCCGCGGGCTGCCCGAGCTGGAGCAGGCTGACTGATCGCGCCGCTATTCGGCGGCGTCGGCCGTCGCACGGTACGCGCCGCGCGCATCAAGCCGCTTGCAGATCGCGGCCAGCCCGGCGCCCGACAGATTGTGCCAGACCGAGAAGACCGCGCCCGGCAAGGCCGCCACCGGCGAGAAATACTGCTGGGCGAGCGCGACCGCCAGCCCCGAGTTCTGCATGCCGACCTCGATGGCAACGGTGCGCGCGATCACGCTGTCGCGCGTGGCGAGCCAGGTCAGACCGTAACCGGCGCCCAACCCGACGCCGTTGTGGATGATCACGGCCAGCAGCACCACCGCGCCGAGGGTGGCGATCGAGGCGGCGTTGAGCGCCACGATGATCGCGATCACGAGCCCGATCGCCGCTGCCGAGCCGAGCGCGCACCAGCCGTCGCGGTCGGCCCAGCGATCGCCGATCACGCGATTGACGACCATGCCGCCGGCCACCGGCGCCACCACGATCTCGGCGATCGAGACCAGCATCGAGCCCACCGGCACCGGGATATGCGTGCCGGCGTACAGCCAGGTCAGCAGCGGCGTGGCGATCACCGAGGCGAGCGTGGCGATGCTGGTGAGCGTGATCGACAGCGCGACATCGCCGCCGGCCAGGAAACTGATCACGTTCGAGGCCGTGCCGCCGGCCACGCTGCCGACCAGAATCAGACCCAGCGTGAGCTGGGCCGGCAGGCCGAGCAGATGCGCCACGAGCCAGGCGGTGGCCGGCATCAGCCCGAATTGCAGCGTCAGACCGAGAATCACGATCGGCCAGCGCCGGATCGCGCGCGAGAAATCCGCCGGGCGCAACGTGAGCCCCATGCCGAACATGATCACGATCAAAAACGGCACGATCAGGAACGCGCCCGGCTTGAACCACGACGGCAGCGCATAGCCCGCGATCGCGAGTGCGGCGGCCCAGATCGGGAACAGCACCGCGATGCGGGCCGGGCTGGGTGCGTTCATGCCGACCTCCGCTCGTTGCCAGCGAGCGCCAGTGGATCGAGGCCGGTGGCGCGCAGCAGGGCCGCGGTCTCGTAGACCGGCAGGCCCATCACCGCGGAAAAACTGCCCGACAGATGCGAGATGAACTGCCCGGCATGGCCCTGAATCGCATAGGCGCCGGCCGCGCCCTGCGGTTCGCCGGTGGCCCAGTAGGCCGCAATGGCCGCCTCGTCGAGGACATCCAGCGCGACTTCGCTGACCACGGTTCGCGTTTCGGTGACGCCCCCCGAGAACAGCGCCACGCCGGTGATCACGCGATGGGTGGTGCCACCCAGCGCTGCCAGCATGCGCTGCGCGTCCGCCAGATCGCGCGGCTTGCCGAACGCCTCGTCGCCATACGCCACGACGGTATCCGAACCCAGGATCCGGGCGGCCGGATATGCCGCCGACAGCGCTTCCGCCTTGGTGCGGGCCAGCCGCTCGGCCAGCGCCTCGGGTGCCTCGCCTTCGCGCGGGGTTTCATCGATGTCGGCCGGGATGGCGGTGAAAGCCAGTCCGAGCTGTTCCAGCAGACGCGCTCGCTGCGGCGAGGCCGAGGCCAGGATCAGCGAATCGTTCATAGATTCTCCACGTGATCGATCAGGCGGCCGGTCGCCGCCAGATCGAAGAAAGCATCGCGCATGAAGCACCCGGCATCGACAGCCTGGCGCCAGACGCGCTCACGCTGGCCGTCATCGCCGGCATAGCGATAGAAATCGCGCCGCTCGGGCACGACGCCGTCGACCAGACGCTCGAACAGCGCCGGGCCGGGGCCGACCAGCAGCACATGATCGGCATGCCGCGGCGCCCGCCAGCCGAGCCGCTTGTCGAGCCAGCCGGGCACCAGTTTCGTATCGAAATGCGGCATGAGCACGATCGGCGCTGCGGCATCGGCGCCCCAGCAACGGCTGGTCGATATGATAGTCGGTGAGGCCGCCGTCGCGGTACAGCCCCGGTGGGGCGCCAGCCGGATTCTTCACCGCCTGCATGATCAGCGGCACATTGCCGCTGGCGAAGATCGCATCGCGCAGGTTGTCTGCGGCCAGCGCGACCGTGCGGCTGGCGATGCCGTCGGCGGCATAGACCATCGAGTCGCCGTCACGCGCGAACACCACGCGTTCGAAGAACGCACCCAGCCAGCGTCGCGAGGCGGCATTGGCCAGACCCGCCGCGACCGAGCCGGCGGCGAGCACGCTGCGGCGGTCGGTGGCCGTCGACCAGCGCGAGCGCACGGTCATCGCATGCAGGCGATAGCGTGGGTGGGTCAGCACGCCGCGGCGCACCTCGGGGGTGAGCACTTCGTCGAGAATGGCCGCGAGCGTCGTGGTAATTTCGGCGGCATCCGGTTTCATGCTGTAGCGCTGGCCGATATAGGCCTCGGTCAGGGCATCGATGGCGCCGCCCGGATCACTCGGATGACAGGCCGCCGCGCCGGCCCAGGCGCCGATCGAGGACCCCACGATCGGCAATGGCGCGTCGCGTTCGACGAACCAGTCGGTGAACAACGCGCGATAGAACGCCGCGATCGCGAGCCATTTCGGCCCACCGGCCGCGCCGGCGAGTGCGCCCACGCGTTCAGGCGTCAGCGTGGCGTCGGCGAGCGCGGCGCGAGCGGCCGGCCCGGCCTTGAGGGTCAGGTATTGCGCGCTGTCGGTCATGTCATGCAATGAAAAAACCGGCGCACGCGGTTCGCGATACGCCGGTCGTATCCAGCATCCTCAAGCCGTCGACTATTCGACGGTCAGGATCTTCATCGTATTGGTGCCGCCAGGCCCGGTGTAATCGCCCTTGGTGATCAACACCCGATGACCCGCGGAGACGTCACCACGTCGCTTGAGACAGGCCATGGCCTCGGTGCTCGGTACCATGCTGTCCAGCTCGCTCGGTTTGAAGGCGACCGGATAGACGTTCCGGCACAGCGCCAGATACTGCTCGGTGCGCGGATAGTGCGTCAGCGCATAGATCGGGATCGGCGCGCCCTGACGCGACATCAGCATGGCCGTCGTGCCCGACTCGGTCAGCGAAATGATGGCGTCCGCGTGCATGTTGCGGGCGGTGTAAACCGTCGCCATGGCGATGGCCTCGTCGGTGCGCCGGAAATGCGCGGCCAAGCCCGCCGGAGCACGTTCGGCGACTTCTTCACGTTCGGCGCCCTGACAGATACGGCTCATGGCTTCGACCGTCTGCACCGGGTATTTGCCCACCGCCGATTCGGCCGACAGCATCACCGCATCGGTGCCGTCCAGCGTGGCGTTGGCCACGTCCAGGACCTCGGCACGGGTCGGCGTCGGGTTCTCGATCATCGACTCCATCATCTGGGTCGCGGTGATCACCAGCCGGTTCATCTCGCGCGACTGGGCGATGATGCGTTTCTGCACACCCGGCAGTTCGGGATCGCCGATCTCCACGCCCAGGTCGCCGCGCGCGACCATCACCACATCCGAGGCGCCGATGATTTCTTCGAGCGCACCCAGCGCTTCGGCGCGCTCGATCTTGGCGCACAGCCGGGCGTTGCCGCCGGCTTCGGTCATCAGCCGGCGCGCCTGATGCATGTCGGAAGCGCCGCGCACGAACGACACGGCCAGAAAATCGACTTCCAGCGACGCGGCGAGCTTGATGTCGTCCATGTCCTTTTCGGTCAACCCGCCGGCCGACAGGCCGCCACCGCGCAGATTCACACCCTTGCGGCCGGACAGCGTGCCGCCGACATCCACGCGGGTGATGATGCGGGGGCCGTCGACTTCGGTCACGGTCAGCGCAATTGCGCCGTCGTTGACCATCAGCTGGCTGCCCTTTTTCACGTCCGCCAGCAACGGCTTGAAATGGATGGCGACCGCGTCCCGGGTGCCGGCGGCGGCGTCCATTTCGGTATCCAGCGTGAACGTCTGGCCGTTCTTGAGTTCCACCGAACCGTCCACGAACGATTCGATACGAATCTTGGGGCCCTGTAGGTCGCCCAGCACGGCCACGGCCTTGCCGAGCTCCTTGGCAACCTTGCGCACGGTATCCACACGCTTTCGGTGCTCGTCGGCGGCGCCGTGGGAGAAGTTGATGCGCACGGCGTCGACGCCGGCTTCGATCAACCGTTGCAGAGTTTCCGGGCTGTCACTGGCCGGACCGAGGGTGGCGAGTATCTTGGTTTTGCGATGCATGGCGGGGACGCTAGCACAACCATTTGAAAAGCGGCAGGCCCTGCCGCCGCGAGCCGCGCCAGATCATCGCTGGCGCTGATGGGAACGTGCCCGAACCGCGCGATCCCGCGCAGCCACGATTCGGCATCGGCAAAGTCGCGTACAAGCGGCGCGACCCGATGTCGGCCGCGCCGAGCGGAACTCGTACCCGCGCTCTCCCCGTTCTAGACTGCCGCCCGTTCACTTCCCGCCCGTCTTCCGCCATGTCCGCGAATCCGCCCGGCATACTGGCGCGCGCTGCCATCCTCCTGTTGCTCTGGCTCACCGGCGCAGCCATGCGCGCGCCTATCCTGGTGGCGGCCCCGCTCGGGCCCCGCATCGCGGACGCACTGTCGCTCAACCAGACCGGCCTGGGCGCGCTGACCACCCTGCCCGTGCTCGCGCTGGGCCTCGGCGCGATCCCGGCGGCCTGGCTGATCGCGCGGTTCGGCGCCCGCAATGCGCTGATCATGGCGGTGCTTCTGACCGGCGCGGCCTCGGCGGCGCGTGGGGCCGCGCCCGATGCGATGCTTCTGTTGATCGCGACCGCAGCGACCGGGCTCGGCATCGCCATCATGCAGCCGGCGCTTCCGGCGCTGGTCTCGCGCTGGTGCCCCGGCTTCGTCGCGCTGGGCGCAACGGTCTATCTCAACGGCATGATGGTGGGCGAGTTCATCGGCGCTGGGCTGACGCTGCCCGCGTTGCTGCCGGCGGTCGGCGGCGGCTGGCGAGCCGCGCTGTTCGCATTGTCGATACCGATCGTCTTGCTCGCGCCGTTCATGCTCATCCCGCGGCTGCACGGTGAGCGCCCCACGCTCGACCAGGTCGGGCGCTGGCCCGACTGGCGCGATACCCGGGTCTGGCGCTTCGGCGGCCTGCTCGGGCTCACCGCATCCACGTTCTTCGGGCTGAATGCGTATATGGGCGCGGTGCTGGCCAGCAAGCATCTGTCGGCGCATATCGATCTTGTACTCGCGATATTCAACGCCGTGCAGCTATTCGCCTCGCTGTTCCTGATGGCGACGATACGCCGGGTCCTGGCCACGCCGCGGCTGCTGTTCGCGACCGTTATCCTGCATATCGGCGGGCTCGCCGTGGTGATGGTCAGCGCTTCGCTCTGGCTGATCGGCGGCGTGATCGCCATCAGCTTCGCCTCGGCGGTCCAGCTGATCACGCTGACCAGCCTGCCCTCGCTCATCCTCACGCCCGCGCGGGCCGGGGCGGTCGCGGCCGGCATGTTCGCAGTCGGCTACGTGCTTGCATTCGTCGTGCCGCTGATTGCCGGCAGTCTGGTCGATGCCAGCGGTTCCATCACCAGCGCGCTGTACTTCCTGCTCGGCCTGAACGTCCTCTGCCTGCCACTGGGCTGGAGCACGATCACCGGCCTGGAGATTCAGCGCCGATAGCGCAGCCCCTGTTCCAGACCACGCAGCTCGGCCAGCCCGCGAAGACGGCCATAGAGCGGATAGCCGGGGCGCGGGTCACGTTCGGCGTCGCCCAGCAGACGATGGCCGTGATCGGCGCGCATCGGCAGCCCCACGTCGCCGGCCGCGCGTCTTCGATCCTCCTCCTCGATCAGCGCGGCCATGACGCCGGGCATATCGGCATCACCGGCCAGGTGCTCGGCCTCGGCGAACGAACGCGGATCGACCAGATCACGCGCCACCGAGCGCAGATGCGCGAAATGGATACGCGGGGCGAACTCGGTCGCCATCGCGACCAGGTCGTTGTCGGCGGCGGCGCCATAGGAGCCGGTACAGAACGTGAGGCCATTGGCCTCGCTGTCGACCGCATCAACAATCCAGCGCGCGTCGGCCGCGCTGGAAACGATTCGTGGCAAACCGAACAACGGCCGCGGCGGATCGTCGGGATGGATCGCCAGCCGCACGCCCGCGGCCTCGGCGACCGGCACCACGCGTTCGAGAAAATAGCGCAGGTTCTCGCGCAGCCCGGCACGGCCGATGCCGCGATAGGCTGCGATCGCGGCGCGGAAACCGGCCAGGTCGTAACCGGCATCGGCGCCGGGCAGGCCGGCGGTGATGGTGTCGATCAGGCGCTGGCGCGCCGGTGCGTCCAGCGCATCGACATGCGCCTTCGCCGCAGCGCGCTCGGCTTCATCATAGTCGTCTGCCGCGCCCGGCCGCTCCAGCAGGAACAGATCGAAGGCCGCGCAGGCGATGTAGTCGAAGGCCAGCGCGGTGCCGCCATGCGGGAGCGGGCGTGCCAGTTCCGTCCGCGTCCAGTCGGCAACCGGCATGAAATTGTAGGCCACGGTCCGCACGCCGGCCGCACCCAGCCGGCGCAGCGTGGTGGCCCAGGCGTCGATGTCGGCGTCGCGCCCGGGGCCGCCGGTCCGGATCGCCTCGCTGAGCGGAATGCTCTCGACCACCGACCAACTCAGACCCGCGGCCTCGATGGCACTCTTGCGTTCGGCGATCGCGGCCGCCGGCCAGGCGGTATCGTTGTCAATCTCGTGGAGCGCGGTAACGATACCGGTCGCACCGGTCTGGCGGATCTCGGCCAGCGTGATCGGATCCGGCGGACCGAACCAGCGCCAGGTGTATTCCATGATCGTCTCCTATCGTTGCTGTGGCATCTCGGGATCGGCAGGCACCCGCCGCGATGTCTATACTTGGGCCATAACGATAGTGTCATCATCGACCAGGCGGGCCCGCACGGTCGAACGATGCCCATTTGCGCCCCGTGTCCGTCACCCGGCGATCGAATCCGTGCCGGGCGCGGGTCGTGCTTCGAGGAGTCCGATGAGCGATTTGCGGCCGCAGGCCCAGGACAGCACACGCCGCCCTACCATTCGCGACGTTGCGCGCGACGCGGGTATTTCCAAGACCAGTGTCTCGCGTTATTTCGGCGCCGAGCGTCATCGCCTGTCCGAGGCCATGCAGGCGCGGATCGAGCGCTCGGTGGAGCGTCTCGGTTTCCGACCGGACCGCATTGCAGCCAGCCTGCGCGGCGGCCGCACCCGCCTTATCGGCGCGCTGGTTGCCGATATCCGCAACCCCTACAGCGTGGCACTCATCCACGCAGCCGAGCGTGCCTGTGGCGACGCCGGCTACTCGCTGATGGTTTGCAATACGGACAATGACGAGACGCTGGAACGTCGGCATCTGGACGTGCTGGACGGCTATAGCGTGGACGGTCTGATCGTGAACACCGTCGGCCGCAACACAGAAGCACTCGAGGCCATGCGCGAGCGTGGGCTGCCGATGGTGCTGGTGGACCGCCAGATCGGCGCGCTGGACTGCGACATGGTCGGGCTCGACGACCTGGCCGCGGTCGGCGAGGCCATCGACCATCTCGTCGCCCATGGCTTCGAACGGCTCGAACTCATCATCGAGCCGATCGCCGGCATCAGTTCCCGTATCGCTCGCGCAGAGGCTTTCGAGGCCGAATGCCGGCACCGGGGCCTTGCTGGCACCGTGCATGAAGCCATCATCGATGAACTCGATACGCCAGCGCTGGACCAACGCCTGGCCGAACTGATCACCGAACCTCGCCCCACCGCCGTGTTGTGTGCCAACGGCGTGGTCACGCTGGCCGTATGCCACGCCTTGCAGCGACTGGGCGGATTCGACCGGCTCGGGGTTCTCGGCATCGACGAGCTCGCCTGGTGCGCGCTGGCCGGGCCCGGCATCTCGACGCTGGCCCAGCCGGTCGACGCCATCGGCCGGCGCGCCATCGAAACCCTGCTGGCCCGCATCGAAGGCGACGCCGCACCCGCGACCATCCACCGGTTGCCGGCCACGCTCAACGTCCGCGGCTCGACCGCCCCGACGGCATGAGGAGCAAGCGCGACAACACTGCCGGCGTGGACGTGGTGACCTTTGGCGAAAGCATGGCGTTGTTCGCCGCCGACACCAGCGGCGATCTGGCGCGCGTCGCTCATTTCACGCGCCGGCTGGCCGGCGCCGACAGCAACGTGGCGATCGGTCTGGCCCGGCTCGGCCTGACCGTCGACTGGACCAGCCGCGTCGGTCACGATGCCTTTGGCCGCTTCATTCTCGAGTCGCTGGCCAGCGAGGGCATCGACTGCCGACACGTGGTGATCGACGAGACCCGGCCGACCGGCCTGCAGATCAAGTCGCGCACCGCGGACGGCAGCGACCCGGAAACCGAATATTTCCGTCACGGCTCGGCGGCCAGCGCACTGGCGCCGGGCGACCTTCCGCCCGAGCGGATGGCCGGCGCGCGACATCTGCATTGCACCGGCATCCCCGCAGCGATCAGCGATTCCGCGCGGGCGCTGTGTCACCACGCCATGGACGCCATGCGGGCAGCCGGCGGCACGATCTCGTTCGACCCCAACCTGCGGCCCAGTCTGTGGGCCAGCAGGGAAGCGATGCGGGAGGCGATCAATGCCTTGGCGGCCAAGGCCGACTGGGTGCTGCCAGGTATCGATGAAGGTGAGATTCTGACCGGCTCGCGCGAGCCCGAAGTGATCGCGGATTTCTATCTGGGCGCCGGCTCGGGCGAAGTCGTGGTCAAGCTCGGCGCCGAAGGCGCTTACTGGCAGTCTGCCGACAACCGCTGCCAAGTGGCAGGGCAAACGGTCGATCGGATCGTTGATACCGTCGGTGCGGGCGATGGCTTTGCCGTCGGCTTCATCAGTGCCCGACTCGAAGGGCTGATGCCGCGAGCGGCGGTGGCGCGTGCGAACGCGATCGCGGCACGCGTCATTCAGTATCCGGGCGACTCGGACGGGCTGCCCCGCCGTGAGGAACTGGACTGATCCGCCACAGTGACGGCCGATCAATCGTGATCATGCCAGTCGTGGTCGCCGTGGTCGCGTTCGTGACCATCATCATGGTCGTATCCATACCCGCGCCGATCATCATCGCGCCGGTGTTCATGATCCCGTCGTGTCAGTCGTAGTCGTCGCCATGATCGCGACGGCTCCACCCGTCGTGATCGTGGTACGGCGCCACACAGGCAACCAGCAGAACCAGTAGCGGCGCAGCGAAGAGAAGTCGTTTCATGGCGATGCTCCGTTGGATTCGCTGCGTACAAGTTATGCTGTACAGCCTGAACAACGCATGAAACCCCGCTCACGGCCATTCGCAGTCGCGACCCCACCAGAATGGTCTCGACCGCATCGGGGAATCGCTCGGCGATTTTGCCGATGTCGTGGCAGGCGAACCGGGCGTGCTCGACCATGACGATTCACGCGGATGAGGACGATATGACGGCATCATGCCGACGGTAAGACCGATGAAGAATGCGCATTACCCCATCACCCGCGATGGCCGCTATTTCGTCGCCCGCAACCGGCTCTGGCGCTGCACCGACCCGCGGCTGGATGACGCCGAGCGCCAATCCCGGGTATCGACGCTCATGTCGGCACGGCGCGCCGTCCGCGATGCGGGCAACGCGGAAGAGACCCGCAAGTCCGGCAGCGTGTACAAGCGCCAAGGTCGCGCTCGGTGAACGCGGGCCGGTGTGGCGGGCGGATGGCGCAGCCGACGAGACCCGTCGCGCGCCGGCCCACTCCCCCTACGCCGCATGGTGGGCGAGCCTCGACGAGAGCGAGCGCAAGGCCGGGGCGGTTAGCGAGGATCGTCGAGGTCGCGTACGAACCGCCGACACGCTCTATGAGCCCGAGCCGGAATCCCCGTTATCGTCGTCCGTCTGCTCCAGCCGTTCCGCATGCCGCTCGGACAGGAAATCGCCGAGGTTGTGCAGCACCATCGATATGCTCGCTCAGGGTGCGCACGGCCACCAGCAACGGCACGGCGACGACCATGCCGACCACCGACCACAGCCAGGCCCAGAACGAGACGCTGATGAACACCACGACCGTGTTCAACCTGAGGTTGCGCCCGACCAGATACGGCGTGATGAACTGGCCCTCGATGATGCTGATGCCGAGATAGATGCCGCCGGCGGCCGGCGCCCAGCCAATCCAGTCAAAGCTGAGCGCGGCGACGATCGTGACCAGCACGATGCCGGCGGCCGCCCCCAGATAGGGAATGAAATTCAGCAGGAAGGCGATCAGGCCGATCAACAGCGCATTGGGCAGCCCGAACAACGCCATGGCGCCGCCGAGCGCGATGCCCACACCAAGGTTGATCAGTGAAATGGTCAGCAGATAGCGCGACAGCTTGCGCTCGATGTTGAACGCGATCTCCACCGCACGCCGCTTGTCGCGGAACGTCGGCAGCACATGCACGAGCTTTTCGTAGAACATGTCACCCGAGGCGAGCAGGAACAACAGCAGCACGAGCGTGAACACGAACTGGCCCACGATCGCCGGAGCCAGCATCATGGCCGTCGCCGCCATGCCGGGCTGCTTCACCTCCACCTTCTCGACGTCGTGATCCTCGGCCGGCTTGGTGAGCTTCTCGATCTTGGCGTTGAATCGCATCAACCCGTTCATCGAGCGCGAGATCTCGGCCACGCGCTGCTGGATCTGACGCTCGATGCGCGGCGCGTTGTCGATCCAGTCCGAGGCCGGCACCGTCAGCGCCGACACCAGGCCGAGCAGAAACATCACCAGCACCAGCACGATACCGACCGAGGAGATGATGGTCGGAATGCCGCGGCGATCGAACACGCGCCGGACCGGCCCGAACACCATTGACAACAGGAAGGCGAGCACCACGGGCACCAGAAAATCCTTGGCCATCCCCAGCACGGCGATGCACGCGAAGCTGAACAGCCCGATCAACGCAATCTGGGCGCCCCATGCCAGACGATCTCTCTTCCGGCTCGACGAGCCGGTCGCCCCGGTACCGGGGTCCTGGGAGTCACGCTCGCTCAAACCCGCTCCTCTGCCTCGAAGACCACGCCGAACGCACGTGTCCAGACAAGATAGAGCGTGACAGCACCGCCCGCCATAAGCATTTATACGAGTAGGCGCGGTTTCAGTCGCCCTGTCCGATAGCCGACTGGCGGGCGTGCGGCGTCGGCGCGCGCATGAGATCGATGAACGCCCGTTCGAAGGATCGGCGATCGAGCGTCATTTGTTACGGTCACGGGCGGCCCGGGGTATGCGGCTTGCGCTGCCGGGTCCAGGCAAGCGTATTGCGATGGCTCGGCCCGTGGCTCATGTCGGCATCCAGGTACAAGGTGCGTGTTTTCGTCACCAGATGCGGCTGCAACCAGGCGAGCGCCGCGATCTCGTCCCACATGGTGTAGCGCTCGGTGTCGTACGTCACGAGGTATTGCGCGACCGGGCTGTCCGACTTCGCGATCGCGGCCTGCATCGGGTCCGAATACCAGCTCTGCAACGAGATATCGACCGGCGTGTCGGTGATCTTGCGCCAAATCAAACCGCCCATCACCACCAGTTCCTTCGCCGTGCGCGCGAAAGTGGGATCGATACGCTGCGCCATGGCCCGATTGGTCAACGGCCCGGAGGCGAACACCGTCACCTGCCCCGGGACGGGCGTGCATGGCATCGATCAGAAAATGGGCCGCATCCTCCTGCTGTGCGCTGATCGACGGCCGCCCTTCGGGCATCGCCTGGGGCGCATTCGGGTCGGCCGGATAAGCGTCCGGGTCGGTGCCGTCGCCGCCCCAGGCGCCCAGCCATGCCACATGACCAGCGGATGCACCGCGCCTTCGTACACCGGGATGTCGCGCCGGCCGATGAGTTCAAGCAGGCGCAGCGTGTGCTGCGTCTCGGTCTTCATCCAAGGCGTTGCCGGTGACCATGGAAATACCGAGCACCTTCACGCCCGGAGCCTGAATCAGCGCCAGCATCGAGCGCATGTTGCTGCCGCCCGGCCCCGAACCGTCCTGATCGATGACCACCAGCCGCGGCGTCGAATCCGACGTGGCGAAGGCCGGTCCGCCGGCGCCGATCAGGGTCAGACCCAGCCAGCACAACCCCAGACGACGTCCCATTGTTTTCTCTCTGTCGGACACGCGATCGCACGACCAGTATAAATCCGGCCCATGACATGGCGCAGCCGGCGCCGGCTCGAATACCGCAGTGAACTGAAAAGAAAGAAAAAACGACAGCCGCACAAGATCGCGCCGCGAATTCCTCGACCGTGGCACGAAAACATATTGCATATTGCGCCTTGGTGTTTTACTTATGTCGCACACCACGTCACTACTGCACCAAGACAAGCAACGTGAAACACGCTGCATTGCATGCTGGCCGGCCTGGCCTGTCTTTCAGCGGTCTCGATCGGCTCGGGGGCACCGCGTAACGGCGCCGGCGGCGCGCTATACGCCGATGCGCGTGGTCGAACGTTGATCATGGCCTCGGCATCACACAGGCAGCGGACTCTTCATGCCCGAACGCTGGAACGACAACGAGCCGATCTATCGCCAGCTGCGCGCCCGCGTGGTGGCCATGATTCTCGATGGACGACTCGCCGAGACCGATTCCCTGCCGTCCGTGCGCCAGGTGGCCGCCGACTATCAGATCAATCCGCTGACGGTTTCCAAGGCCTATCAATCGCTGGTCGACGACGACCTGGTGGAAAAACGCCGCGGGCTGGGCATGTTCGTGCGCGAAGGCGCCCGCGAACAGCTGCTGGCTTCCGAGCGCGCGCAGTTCGTCAACGAGGAATGGCCGGCGATCCGTGCCCGCATCGAGCGGCTCGGCCTGGATCCCGCCCGCCTGCTCGACATGCCTTCGAAGGATAGTTCGTCATGAGCGATACCCCGGTCATCGAGGCGCGCGGCGTCGGCAAGCGCTTCAAGCGCAAGGTCGCCCTCGCCGATATCGACCTCAACATAAGCGCCGGGCGCATCGTCGGCCTGATCGGGCCCAACGGCGCCGGCAAGACCACCCTGCTCAACCGGTTGCTGGGGCTCGCCAACGGCGGCGGCCAGCTGCGCATTCTGGGGCACGACCCGATCCGCGAGCGCGACGCGCTCATGCGCGACGTCTGCTTCATTTCCGATGTCGCCACGTTGCCCCGCTGGCTGCGCGTGCGCGAGGCGGTATCGCTGGTCGGCGGCCTGCATCCCGGTTTCTCCGCCGAGCGCTGCGCGCGTTTCCTCGCCCGCTCGTCGCTGGATCCGGCCACCCGCGTCCGCCAGCTCTCCAAGGGCATGACCGTACAGCTGCATCTCGCCCTGATCATGGCGATCGATGCGCGCCTGCTCGTGCTCGACGAACCCACGCTCGGGCTCGACCTGCTGTTCCGACGCGCGTTCTACGACAATCTGCTCGGCGACTACTTCGACGAGACCCGCACCATTCTGGTGACCACCCATCAGGTCGAGGAAATCGAGAACATCCTCACCGACGTCGTCTTTCTGCGCGACGGCCGCAAGATTCTCGATGCCTCGATGGACGACCTCGCCGAGCGCTTCGTGGAAGTGCGCGTGGCACCGGCCGAACTCGAAGCCGCCCGGGCGCTCGGCCCGATCGGCGAACGCCGGCTGCTCGGCGCCCATGCGCTGATCTTCGATCGAGCCTCGGCAACCGACGGCGGCGCGATCGCTGCGCTCGACGACCACCCGCGTACGCCGGCCTTGGCCGATCTGTTCACTGCCTGCATGAACGAGGAGCCCGCATGAACTCCGCCTGGCACAACATCGCGTGGCTGTTGCGGCGCGAGACCATGGAGCACCGCCGGCTGTTCTATGCGCCGGTCATTCTCGGCGCGGTCGTGATTGGGCTGAACCTGGTGATGCTGGTCATCGGCCTGATCAACAAGACGCATGCGAACATCAAGATCCAGTTCGAAAGCGGCAGCGTGCTCAACGCACTGGCCCTGAACCTCGACACCCTCGGCCCGGGCGAGATGGCCGACCTCGGCCAGGCGATCGCGCTGCTCCTGCTCGCCGTGCTGCTGTTGTTTCTGCTCGCCTTCGGCGCCGCCACGCTGAATTATGCGCTGGGCTGCCTGTTCGAGGAGCGCCGCGATCGCAGCATCCTGTTCTGGAAATCGATGCCCACCACCGACGGCCAGAGCGTCGCAGCCAAGGCCCTGATCGCAATGCTCGCGCTCCCGGTGATCTATGCCGTGGCCGCGCTTGTCACCGGCTGGGTGACGATGGGCACTTACCTGTTGTTGCTGCTCGGCTCGGGCGCCAGCGCCGGCCATCTGTTCGCCGAGACGCATCTCGGCGCAACGACCGGCCTCACGCTCGCGGCGCTGCCGATCTACATGCTCACCATCGCCCCGGTCACCGGCTGGCTGATGCTGTGTTCGGCGGTCGCGCGACGGCATCCGGCCCTCATGGCGATGCTCGTGCCCGCGGTGTTCGCCGTGCTCGGCGCGCTCGGCCTGCCGAATCCGGTCTGGCATCTGCTGATCGGCCAGATTCTGCCGACCGGCTATACCGCAGCGCTCTCGTCGCTCGGCCATGCCGGCGGGTTCCGGCACGCGCTGGCCCTGCTCTATCGCCCGATGGCCAGCCTCGATCTCTGGTTAGGCCTCGTCTTTGCCGCAGCCTGCCTGGTCGGCGCGACGGCGTATCGGCACCGATTCACGACCCTCGTCTGACGCTCCAGGGCCCGAGCCATGAAACCGACGGCGCCCGTCTTTTTTCGCTGTTCGTCCTCGTCCTGATGGCGGTCAGCCTTGCCGGCTGCGACCACGGCGATGCCCAGCTCTATGGCCACGACGACGGCAGCATCCGTTTCAACGCACAGCATCGATTGTTCATCGGCGACCGCCGCGTCGATCTCGATGCCGCTCAACAAGCCGACGTTGCCCGCTACTACGCTCAGGTGATCCGTATCCGGCAATCCGGCTGAAACACCGCACGTGCCGCAGTCGATGCAGACCTATGCCAACGCAGTCGAGTCGTTCACCCGGCACAGCGACTGAACGTTCGGTTCATCGACACGACCCGGGCGTCATCTCACGCCCGCGTCGCAGGCGCCCTCAGCCGATCGCCAGCATGCGGTCGATCGGGCGTCGTGCGGCCTCGGCCAGCACCGGGTCGACCTTCACCTCGTAGCGATCGTAGGCCAGCGCATCGCGCAGCTTGGCCAGCGTAGTCAGCTTCATGTATTCGCAGACCGAGTTCTCGCTGGCGGCATGGAAGGTCTTGCCCGGATTCTCTTTCTTCATCCGGTGCAGGATGCCGGTTTCGGTCGCGACCACGAATTCCTGGGCGTCCGACTCGTGCGCATGCGTGAGCATGCCGCTAGTGGAGTGGATATGGGCATCCTTGCAATCGAAGCTCATCGCCGAATTCATCATGCAGGCGGTGGAGCAACCGCATTCCGGGTGAATCAGGATCTCGGCATTCGGATATTCGCGCTGCTTGGCGGCCAGATTCATGTCGCCGATCTTTTCGTGCACATGGCAGGAACCCGGCCAGATATGCAGCTTGCGGCCGGTGATCATCTCGACGTAGGTGCCGAGGAAGCGATCCGGCAGGAACAGAATCTCTTCGTCTTCCGGAATCGCCTCGATCACCTGCACCGCGTTGGATGAGGTCACGCAGTAGTCACATTCCGACTTGATCGCCGCCGACGTGTTCACATAGGCGACGACGGTCGCGCCCGGATGCTCGGCTTTCCAGGCCTGCAGCTGTTCCAGCGTGATGCTCTCGGCCAGCGAACAGCCGGCGTTGAGGTCGGGGATCAGCACCGTCTTGTCCGGCGAGATGATCGACGCGGTCTCGGCCATGAAGTGCACGCCGCAGAACACGATCACATCGGCATCGGTGGCCGCGGCCTGGCGCGACAGACCGAGCGAATCGCCCAGATAATCGCAGATATCCTGAATCTCGGGGCGCTCGTAGTTGTGCGCCAGGATGACGGCGTTCTTGGCGGCCTTGAGCCGCTGGATGTCGGCGACGAGCTGTTCGTTCTGAGTGGTCATGTCGTGGTTCTCCTCCCGGCCGGTAGTGGCCGCGCGGCCGCGCAGGCGGCCCGGATTATGACTGAATGCGATCGAGGCGCTGACTGATGTCGAAAGCGATCACCGAGTGGGTGAGCGCGCCGATCGAGATGAAATCCACGCCGGTGGCAGCAATGGCGACGATGTTGTCGCGCCCGACGTTGCCGGAGGCCTCGAGCTTTGCCCGCCCGGCGGTGCGCTCGACCGCGGCACGCATGGTTTCCGGCGCCATGTTGTCGAGCATGATCATGTCGACCCCGGCCGCCAGCGCCTCGTCGAGCTCGTCGAGCGTCGTGGTTTCCACCTCGATGCCGATCGCCGGCGCATGGGCGCGCACGGCCGCCACCGCCGCGGTGATGCCGCCGGCGGCGACGATATGGTTGTCCTTGATCATGGCCAGATCGTAGAGCCCGGCCCGATGATTCACACCGCCGCCGATGGCCACGGCCTTCTTGTCCAGATCGCGCAGGCCGGGGGCGGTCTTGCGGGTATCGAGAATGCGTGCCGGATGCTCGGCGATCAGTTCGACATAGCCACGCGTGGCGGTTGCGATGCCCGACATGCGCTGGGCGATGTTCAGCGCTGTGCGCTCCCCGGTGAGCACGGCGCGTCCCGTGCCCTCGAAAGCGACCAGCTCGGCGCCGGCGGTGACGGCCTCGCCCTCGGCCACGGCCGGGCGCCAGTCCAGCGCTCGGATCGAGCCGCCGGAACACGGCCTCGGCCTCGGCCAGCCCTGCCACCACGCCACCGGCCTTGGCCACCCAGCGGGCCGCGACGGGGGCGCCGGCATCCAGCACCGCGTCGGTCGTGACGTCGCCGGTATGGACGTCCTCGGCCAGCCAGCGGTCGATGCGGGCCGGGTCGATCGGAAGTGAGACAGGAGCGGCAGACTGATTCATCGAGATACCGATACGAAGACGGGCCGATCACGATGCACGGCGGCCAGCGTGTCGCGGCGTTGATGAACGCCGACGCTGGTCTCGCGTGCCAGCGCCGCGCGCGCGACGGCGCCGGCCAGCGCATGGATATGACGATCGAGGAAAGAGAAATAGTCGTCGGCGCCGCGATCTCGTGGCGCGGGCGCTGACCCGCGGGCCGACTCGATGGCGGCCAGCGCGGTCTCCAGGCCGGCACGGTCTCGTTCGAGGCCGACATGGCGCATCATCAACGCACCGAGATCGCGGCGTCGCGTGGCGAAGGCTTCGGTACGCGACGGATCGACTGTCCATGCAGGGCCCGCATCGAGCGGGCGCGGCGGCGGCGCGGCGCGCTCGGCGGCGTGCACAACGGCGCGATGACCGAATACCAGGCATTCCAGCAAGGAATTGCTGGCCAGCCGGTTGGCGCCATGTACGCCGGTCGCCGCCACTTCGCCGGCAGCATACAAGCCGGGCACGGCGGTCGCGCCGTGGTGATCTGTCGCCACACCGCCGATGCAGTAGTGCGCGGCAGGGGCCACCGGCACCGGTTCGCGGCGCCAGTCGATGCCGCGCTCGGCGATGGCCGCCATGATGAAACCGAAGGATTGTTCCAGCATCGCCGGATCCAGATGGCGCAGATCCAGCCCCACGTAGGGCGCGTGCTGGCGCGCGATCTCGGCTGTGATCGCCGTGGCCACGACGTCGCGCGGGGCCAGTTCGGCGCCAGGCGCGTCCGCCAGAAAACGTTCGCCGGCGGCATTGACCAGCGTTGCACCGGCGCCGCGCAGCGCCTCGCTGATCAGAAAGGTCCGACCTGTCGCTTCGTGGAACGCGGTCGGATGGAACTGGACGAATTCCAGATCGATCAGGCGCGGCTCCGGCTTCCTCGGCCAGCCCAAGACCGACCCCGAGCGCGCCCGCCGGGTTGGTGGTGCGCTCGAACAGTGACGAATACCCGCCGGTGGCGAGCAGCGTGGCCGGCGCCCGCACGACAAGTTCACTGTTCGTGTCGCGGCGATGAATACAGGCGCCGGCACAATGTCCGTGCGCATCGCGCAGCAGCCGATACGCGAAACCGTGTTCGACCACGTCCACGCTGGCACAGTCGCGAATGCGCTCGATCAGGAAATCGACCAGCGCCTTGCCCGTCTGTACGCCCAGCGCATGCAGGATCCGATGATGCGAATGGCCGCCTTCGAGACCGCGCCGCAGGCGCCCGTCGGCCTCGGTGTCGAACGGCATGCCGGCCGCGATCAGAGCGCGCACCGCGGCGGCGCCTTCGGCAACCAGAATCTCGACCGCCGCGCGATCGCAAAGGCCGCGACCGGCGGCAAGGGTATCGGCAACATGGGCCGCGAGCGTGTCGTCGTCGGTGGTGACCGCCGCGATGCCGCCCTGGGCCCAATAGCTGCTGCCCGAGGCCAGCGCGCCGTCGGTGACCAGGATCACACGACCGTGCGCGGCCGCCTGCCAGGCCGCGTACAGGCCGGCCGCGCCGCTGCCCAGCACCAGGAAATCGCAGTCCAGGGTGTTCACTGTCACGTTCGCTCTGTACGGGCGATGTCACGCCCGGTGCAATCGAAAGACGGTCGCTGGCCACGGCCGCGTCGTAGCGCGTCGGCCCGTGGTCCGCCGCGTACGGCGGGCGATCATCGTAGCCCTCTCCTGGCATCGTCCCATATCCCGAGCCGGCTGCGAGGCCGGCGGCGTGCGTCGATCGGCCCGGCCGAGACGCATCGGTACGACGCCTGCGCACAACATAACCGATTACGCGCCGAATGTTCAGCCAACCCGGCTTCCCGGCTATCCGACCGCGCATTCGTCCGATCGACGAACGCACAGCCGATCGCGCAAGATGTCGGCCCCGCGGTTGCCGGCGATACTCCGGCCTTGGTTCTGTCGTTGCCATGTCTGTTTCCCGTCGTGCGCGATTGTCCCGTATCGAGGCCGGCCGTCTGGCGCGGCTCGCGCTGCCCATTCTCGGCGCGCAGCTGGCGCAGATCGGCATGGGCACCGTCGATGTCGCCATGGCCGGCCACGTCGATGCCACGACGCTCGCCGCGGTCTCGGTCGGCTCGAGCGTCTGGATCCCGCTGGTGGTGTTCATGGTCGGCACGCTCATGGGGCTGACGCCGATCGTGGCCCAGCACGCGGGCGCTCGGCGCGACCGGAGTAATTCGCCCCGCGGTTCATCAGGCGCTGTGGGTTGCGCTCGTGCTCGGCATCGCGAGCGCACTGACCATCGTCTATGCCGGCCCGCCGATATTCGCGCTGATGAAGGTGCCGGCCGATATCGCGGCAATGGCCACGATCTATCTCGATGCGGTTGCCTTTGGCCTGCCCGCCATCGCGATCTACGAAACGCTTGCGTTTTTTCTCCGACGGCATCGGCCATACCCGCGCCTCGCTCATTTTCGCCGTATTCGGGCTGGCGGTGAATATCGTCGCCGACGGGGTGCTGATATTCGGCGGGCCGGGGCTGGCGGCCGTGTTCGGCCCCGAATCTTACCCGGCTGGCTCGCCGGTTTGCCGGCGCTCGGCGCGCTGGGCTGCGGCATCGCCACCGCGATATCGATGGCGCTGATGGCGCTGCCCTGTTCGTCTATACCCGGCGCGCGGCGGTGTATGCGCCATCGCGCACCGGGCCCGCCTGGTCGGCGCCATCAGCCTGCTCGATCCGCGAGCAGTTGCGTATCGGTATTCCGGTGGGGGTGGCGATCTTTGCCGAAGTGTCGCTGTTCACCGCCATCGCGCTGTTCCTCGCCGGTTACGGCGAAGTGGTGATCTCGGCGCACACGGTCGCGCTCAATTTCAGTTCGGTGCTGTTCATGCTGCCGCTGTCGCTGGGCATGGCGCTGACGGTGCGCATCGGTCAGGCGCGCGGACGCGGCAAGTATCGCCATGCGCGCTTCGTGGCCTGGAACGGGGTGGCCTGCGCACTGGGCGTGGCGGTGCTGATCGATGCCATTCTGATCTTCGGCGGGCCGTATGCGGTCGCTCTGTACACCGATGAGCCGGCGGTACAGGCGCTGGCCATCAATCTGTTGCTGGTGGCCGCGATCTACCAGTTCTCGGATGCCGCGCAGGTGTCGATCGCCGGCGCGCTTCGCGGTTACAAGGACACGCGCATCATCATGGGCGTGACGGTGTTCGCCTACTGGGTGGTCGGGACTCGGCACCGGTTATGGGCTCGGCGAAGGCTGGCCCGGCGTGTTCCCCGGGCTCGGCGTGTACGGCTACTGGATCGGGCTGATCGCGGGCCTCAGCGTGGCCGCCGTACTGCTGGGCTGGCGCCTGCGTCATACCGCGACGCTCGACCGGCCGCAGCAGATCGGACGCTGATCACTCGCGATTCCACGATGGCGCCCCACGCTGATAGATTAGGGCGCATTCTGCTCGTCCGTTAGGCCCATGCGCGTCCGTTCGTCGTTGTCTTGCCCTGTCTTCGTGTCTCTACCGGCTGGTCCTCGGCCTGCCCCTCATCGCCGCGGCTCTTTTCGACCGCGGGCTGTGCGCCCACGCGCCGGCGCCCGCGAGCGGCGCCACGGCGACCCCCCGACACGAACGGCCACCGCGCCTGACGACCCGGCCGAATGGGTCGGTCGATGGCAGGGCCCGGGCGGCGGCATCGCTGACGATCATGCCGCGCGCCGATGGCCATTTCGAGATCGATCGGCGCAACGATCAGGGCGTGACCACGCATTACGAGGCCACCGCCACCGGCGGCCGCCTGTATTTCCAGCGCCTCGACAAGACCCTGGCGATCCGGCCGGGCCGCGGCAGCGAGACCGGCGATCCGGCGCTGGCCGACCTCAGCGACTGTCTGCTGGTCGTGCCCGATGGCGGCGGCTATTGCCGCCGTGCCGACTCCGCGGATGCGCTGCCACTCACCCCGGGCGCCTATGTGGCCGTCAAGACCGGCTGCAATGCGGCCCAACGCACCGATACGCTGTTCTTCACCGGCGCCGGCATCGCGCGCCCGGGCCAGAATGCCTGCCGGGCCGCGCTGGTCGGACAGCAGGGCATGATCTTCCATCTCGACGACAGCTGCGCGAGCAGTACGCCTGCCGGCACCGGTCCAACGAGACCGTTTCCGTGCCCGACGCCCGCCACATGGCGGTCGCGGCCGACGGCCAGCCGGCGACGCTGTATCGCTACTGCGCGACCGGTCTTCTGCCGCCGGCGTTGCAGGCCGCCAGACCACACTAGACGCTAACTCAGACCGCGCGCAGCGCCTTCGAGGTGAAGATCGATTTCGGCATGTAGTAGCTGACCACCCAGTTGGGCATGTCGACCACTTCACTGATACGGAGTTGCCCGGCCACGCTGCATAGCCCGTAGGCGGTCTGCGGATCGAGATCTGCAACCCGGCCGAGGCGATCGATCATGAAACGCGTGGCCTCGCGGGTTGCCGTCATCAGGTCCGGACCTACGCCGGTGGTCACGATCGCGCCGGCCGCCATGATGTCGGGCGTGTCACTGGAGGCCATATCGAACATCGGCGCCGGCAGCGACTGCTGCTTGTGCAGCCGGATCGTGGCGGTGGTGGCCATCGAGGTTTCGACCGCCGTGCCGCAGATCTCGCCGTCGCCCTGGCAGGCATGGGTATCGCCGATCGACAACAGCGCGCCCGGCACTTCGACCGGCAGGTACAGCCGGGTGCCGGCAATAAGATCGCGGATATCCAGATTGCCGCCGCAGGTCCGGGGCGGCACGATCGAGTGCGCACCGGGCGCCGCCGGCGCCAGGCCGATCACGCCGGCAAACGGCCGGAACGGAATCCTGATGTCGTCGCGGAAATAGACGTACTCGCTGTCGTATTCCGAGCGATGCAGCCAGGGCTCGGGGAACTCGTCCGCCAGCAGCCCGAAGCCGGGGATCTGACCGGTCCAGCCCCAGCCCGCCGGCTCGAATGATTCGAGTTCGATCTCGAGCGCGTCGCCCGGCTCCGCGTCGGCCACATACAGCGGCCCGCAGACCGGATTGAGCTGCTCGGCGGGCAGACGTGTCAGAACTTCGGCTTCGCTGTCGCGCCTGACCAGGCCGCCGCTGGCATCCTGTACATCGAAGCGTCGCCGGTCGCCGGAGGCAATCGTTTCGACCGGTTCGATAGCGTGATCGAAACAGTTCTGGATGTCGTGAATCGTGCGGATATCCATGCATTACTCCCCGATGGATCAGGTCTCGAGACGAACTTCGCGGCCACGCGCCCGGGCCACGGTATAAATCAGAATGCCGACCAGCAGCCATACGCCGCCGACCGCCACGGCACGCGCATCGAACCCGCTGCCGATGTATCCGATTACCGCGGCCCCGAGCAGCGGACAGATCAGATGCACAACGACCCGCCCGGAGCGTTCGCCGATGTAAAACGCCCAGATCACCGCCAGATTTAGCACGAAGAATGCCGTCAGCGCGCCGATCGTCACCATCGACGTCAGCAGCGCCAGATGCCCCATGAAGCCGAGCCCGGCGATCAGCGATACCACGGCCACGAGCAGCGCAGCCAGCCAGGGCGTGCGATATTGGCTGTGCACACGGGCCAGCGCATTGGGCAGCAGACGATCCCGGCCCATGGCGAACAGCAGCCGCGCTGTGGCCACCTGGGCGACCAGCGAATCCGCCACGCCCCAGGCGATCGCCGTGGTCAGCGCGGTCAGCCAGGCCAGCCACGGCCCCCCGGCCGTGCCCGCGACATCATAGAAGGCGGTATCGAGATTCGAGAAGCGACCGGCGGTCGGGGCGATCAGCGCGGCGACCCAGGTCTGGGCCACGAACAGGCCACCGATGATCAGCAGCACCAGAATGATGGCCTTGGCGATCGCCGGGCCCCCGCCTTCGGCCTCTTCCGACAACGTGGAAATACCGTCGAAGCCGAGAAAGCTGAGCACCGCAATCGGCACCGCGGAAATCACTACGCCGAGCGAGAAGCCGTGCGGGCCGGCGATTGGGGCGAATGAAAACCGGGCGCCGTCAACATGCGTGCCGATCGCCCAGACGCCCACGATCAGAAATGCCGCCAGCACGAGCAGCTCGACCGCCAACATCCATTGATTAAAGGCCGCGGTAAAGCCGATACCGCGAATATTGACCCAGGTATTGAAGATAACGAAAGCGACCAGCAGCCCCGCCGACGGCAGCACCGGGAACACGTCATGCACGGCCTCGGCGCCGACCACATACAGCAGCGCCGGTATCAGCACATAATCCAGCAGCATCATCCAGCCGGCCAGGAAACCGAGCTCGGGCCGCACGCTCTGCGCGATATAGGTATAGACCGAACCGGCCACCGGATAGCGTTCTGCCATCTGGGCATAGCTCAAGGCCGTGAACAGCATGCCGATCAAACCGACCACATAGGCCGTCACGATCATGCCGTCGCTGGCTTCGAGCACGTGCCCGAAAATGCCGAACGGCGCGATCGGAACGATGAAAATCAGTCCGTAGACGACCAGATCACGCAGCTTGAGCGAACGCGAAAGCGTCTGTTCATAACCAAAGTCGTCGAGCGTTTTTGCCTGGGGCGATGTCATAAGTGATGTGGCCGAGAATGTCAGACATTCCGATCAGCAAACATCATGCCCCGGGGTCGGCGCAAGGGCGTTTGTCGGCTCACGAGCCGGTCAGTCGGCCTGCTTCGTCGCTCGCCTGAGCTTCGTCGTCATCCCGATCGTCATACACCTGCGGCGCCGTCTCGGCCTGCGCGCGGTCCGGCGGGGCGAACACGCCCTCGATCCGGTTCAAGCCATCCAAGGCCGCGGTGCGATAGGCTTCGGCCATGGTCGGGTAGTTGAAGGTGGTGTTCACGAAATAGTCGATCGTGTTGCCCGGGCCCTTCCTGGCTCATGATGGCCTGGCCGATATGCACGATCTCCGAGGCCTGGTCGCCGAAGCAGTGAATGCCGAGGATTTCGTGCGTCACCGGGTCGAACAGCAGCTTGAGCATGCCCACGGTATCGCCGGTGATCTGGGCCCGCGCGGTTTCCTGGAACAATGCCTGGCCCACTTCGTAGGGCCGCCGCGATTCGGTCAGCTCGCGCTCGGTCGGGCCGAGCGAGCTGATCTCCGGAATGGTGTAGATGCCGGTCGGCACGTCGTCGACATAGCGGAAGCCCGGTACGCCGATGGCATCCGCGCTGGCGGCGCGACCCTGGCCGTAGGCGGCGCTGGCCAGGCTGGGCGTACCGATGGCGTCGCCCACCGCATGGATATGCGGGAATTTCGTGCGATAGCGCTCGTCGACGGCGATCTGCCCGCGCTGGTTCGGCTCGATCCCGATCTGGTCCAGCCCCATGTGGTCGGTGTTGCCGGTACGGCCGTTGGCCCAGAGCAAGGCATCGGCCCGTAATTTCTTGCCCGATTTCAGATGCAGCGTCACGCCGTTCGTCATCCGGCGCGATGCGATCGTATTCCTCGTTGTGCCGGATCAGTACGCCGTAGGTCAGCCGCAGGTGATAGGACAGCGCGTCGCTGATTTCGGCGTCGAGGAACTCGAGCAGCCGCTCGCGGCTGTTGATGAGCTGGACGCGCACGCCGATACCGGAGAATATCGAGGCATATTCGCTGCCGATCACGCCCGCGCCGTAGATGATCAACGACCGCGGGGTGAAGTCCGGGCTCCAGGATGGTATCGGAATTGAACACGCGCGGATGGGAGAAATCGACGTCCGGCGGCTCGTATGGGCGCGAACCGGTCGCGATCACTGCCTGATCGAAGACCAGCGTATCGACCTGACCATTGCTGCGCGTCACCTGCATGCGATGCTCGTCGGCGAAGCGTGCATGCCCGGCCGACCACGTCCACCCCGTTGCGGGCATAGAAGCTCGAACGCATGTGGATCTGCTGGCCGACGACGCGATGCAGACGTTCGAGCAACCACGATAACGGCGCATCCGGCGTGCGCAGATCATAGAGCATGCGCGAGGATTGCACCGACAACAGCTGCTTGACCGCTTCACGCAGCGCCTTCGACGGGAATGGTGCCGCGATGCGTGCAATTGCCGCCGACATCGGCTTGTCGCTCGACCACCGCAACCGATCGCCCGTGCTTGACTGCGTTCAGCGCCGCACTCTCGCCCGACGGGCCGGTCCCGATCACCACGACTTCGTAACGCTTTTCCGCCATGAATCGCTCGCTCGAACCTTTATAAGGCATGAATTGTCGCATGTTGCGTGCCGACTCGCCGCGTCGCGGAGGGCGCCCGCCAACGCTTACACTGGCCTCTGGTTTTCCGTTCGCCTGCCTCGCGCATGAAGAATCCGAATCCCGACGGCAAGGGCGCCTCGCCGGTTCTCGCCACGCTCGACGAAGCCCGTGGCAGGCTGGCGGTGGCCGCGCCCAAGCACATCGATCAGGTCACCACCGAGCTGTTCACCTCGTTGTTCGTGCTGGAGTCCGAGTTCCGCTTCAAGCCGGTGGTCGGCAAAACCTATTACCTGTATCGCCAGCCCGAGCGCTTCTGGCTCGGCATCACGCCGCCCGCCATGCTCGGTGAAGCGGTGGGCGGGCGTTTCATCGGCACCTGCGTGCTCCAGGACCGACATGACGTGGACGCTGGAACTGGCAGAAACGTTGCCGGCGACGATGAGTTCATGGCCTGGCTGGCCGCCAAACGCGCGGCCTTCGAGCGCCGGCTGGGCGATGCCGAGACCGTGGACGACATCCTGCCGGTCTATGAGGCGCGGCTGTCGTTCTATCGCCGAGCCTCGGCATTTGGCGTGGCACATTCGCTATCACGCTCGATGACGGCA
Organism: uncultured Gammaproteobacteria bacterium; assembly: GCA_963835375.1. Taxonomy (GTDB): domain Bacteria; phylum Pseudomonadota; class Gammaproteobacteria; order Nevskiales; family Salinisphaeraceae; genus Salinisphaera. Next base: position 37,643 of record CAWIGB010000012.1, on the reverse strand, counting down.
TCGGGCATCAGTGGGTTATCCTACGACGAAGCACGCGGGCTGCTGACCGATGGGTCGGCCCGCGCAAACGACGACTGAGCAAGCGAGACAACGGGGCATGGGCCTTGCTTGTCGTCTGCTCCAACACCGACGTTCACCCGGCGGAACGGCCCATGCGTCACATCACTGGCTGCCTGCAACCACTGTTGGCGTTCGCCGCCGCCATGGTCGTACTGGTCACCGCGCCCGCCGCGCTCGCGTTGCAGATCACGACCGACTGGTACGAGGACCCCACGCGACCCGCAGGGCCAGCTCGCCACGCCGGTGATCGCCGCTGCCGTGCGCAACAATGACCATATCTACGAACTGCACCTGATCTGCGGCCAAGATCAGTACGACGGCGACACCGATGCCGCCCGCAGGCACGGATCGGTGCTGGAACTGGCCGTTTCCACCTTCGGCGAGAATGAAAAACCCACCGCCATCGATACGAGCGCCAAAGCTGCCGACGGCAGTGCCGGCATCGGTATCGGTGTGAAGATCGGCGCGATGTCGCGTCTCAGCCAACATTTTCGCGCGGAGAAATATGCCAACGTGGTCTTGGCCGCGTTCGGCACGCGCGAAACAATCGGCGGCCACGGGCCGACGGCGGGCGCCCAGTTCGACCAGGCAGCCGTCGGCAACGCCGGCATCACGCTAGACAAGGCGCTGGGCCACGAATCCGTGACCCTGCCCTTTTCGCGCGACAACGATCAGGTCAAGCGCTTCCTCGCCGAGTGCCCGGTCACAGCCGGCCATTGAGCGGCCGCGGCTCGCGCTCCAGCGAAGAGAAGTCTTTACCCGATCAGTGCCGACAGACGGTGCGTACCGCCTCGACCGTGGCGTTCCAGCCCAGACATTCGTCGGTGATCGATACACCGTAGGCCAGATCACCGCCGAGCGCCTGTTTGCCGTGTTCCAGATGGCTCTCGATCATCACACCGGCGACCTCTTGCTCACCGGCCCGCCGGCGCGCCCCCAGTTCGGCCATGACCTCGGCCTGGCGGGCCGCGACCTTGCCGCTGTTGGCATGGCTGCAATCGACGATCAGGCGCTCGGGGCAGCCCACCGCAGCCAGTGCCTGACTGGCCCGGGCCACGCTCTCGGCATCATGATTGGCCCCGCTGCGGCCGCCGCGCAGGATCAGATGCGCATCCGGATTGCCGGGCGTGGCGATGGCGGCCGGCCGGCCGTCGCGATCGGTGCCGAGGTAATGCTGGGGATGCGAAGCCGCGGCGATCGCATCGATCGCCGTGCCGATCGAGCCATCGGTGCCGTTCTTGAAGCCGACCGGCAGATCGAGCGCGCTGGCGCGCTCGCGATGCGTCTGGGATTCGGTGGTGCGCGCGCCGATCGCGGCCCAGGACAGCACGTCCGACAGATAATCCGCCGCGATCGGCGTGAGCAGCTCAGTCGCGATCGGCAGGCCCAGCTCGGCCAGCTCGATCAGCAGCCCGCGGGAAGTTGCCAGACCGGCGCCGATATCGTTGCGGCCATCGAGATGCGGATCGTGCAGCAGCCCTTTCCAGCCGACCGTGGTGCGCGGTTTCTCGACGTAAGCTCGCATTACCAGCACGGCGTCGTCGGCGCATTCCTCGGCCAGTTCCGCCAGCCGGGCGCCGTAGTCGAGCGCGGACGCACGGTCGTGCAGCGAACAGGGCCCGGCGATGATCAGCAGACGATCGTCACGACCCGCGAGGATGTCGCGGATCGACGCGCGCTGATGCGCGATGCGGGCCGCCAGCATCGGCTCGACCGGCAGTCGCTCGACCAACTCCGCGGGTGTCGCAACCCGCATGGGCGAGACGGCGGGCGAAGATTCGGCGTCGAGATTACAGACAGTGGCGTGTTGCCGGGACATGGTCGGCTCCCTGGTCGCACAGCGCGGACAATGCGCTGATCGCGTGAGTGGTGGATATATGAGCGGCCGCGAACGGCCAATACGTCGCGTCCCGGTAAAACGTCTCGGTGCTGAACATCGGTTCGATCCTTGCGTTGCCTCAATGCCGCATTCGCGGCAATAAAAAAACCCCCGGCCGGGAGATCCGACCGGGGGTTTTGGCAAACGCTGGGTCAGGCTCCCGAATCCGGGCGCCTGTCCGTATCGGTTCAGGCGCCTCTGCGGCTAAACCAATACCCGTAAAACTTGTTCGATTGTGGTTCCGCGCACACGCACGCTGCCGCTTTGGCGACCGCGATGGGCTGTGTCTGGACAACGGAATCACGCATAACGACTACGGAGATTAGGCCAAGTCGGTCGAAAAAATCAATAGCTTTCGGCCGCGCCACGCCCCCGGAGTCTAGCGGCCCCGAATCAGTTCGCGAATGAGCCAACGCCCCGGATGCAGCGCGTCGACCTCGGGCACGGCCCGCGGCATGGGTTCGTCGCACAGCCGGGAGGCCAGCATCTCGGCGCACAGCGGCGCGCTCACCAGGCCGTGCGCCCCATGCGCGAGGCTTGCCCACAATCCGGAGCGATGCGCGCCCGGGATCGCAGCGATACGCCGGGCATCGCAGCGCCAGTTCGGCGTAGTCGCGACGCCAGGCCGCGGTGTCGGGTACCGGGCCGACATACGGCAATCGATCATGACCGGCACAGCGAAAGGCGACGCGCGAGGCCGCCGGGGGGCCAAGCGTGTCGGCCAGATCTGGCGTGATCTCGCCCAGCATGGCGCGGTTGGCGTCGTCCTCGGCGGCGCTCGGCGCCGCGTCGATCGTGTCGCGCTGAAAGCTCGCCCCGGCGTGCAGTCGCCCGTCGATCGGCGGCAGCGCATAGCCGCGCCCGCAGATGACGCAATCCGGTGCGGCCGATGCGGGCGGCGATGCGAACATGCTCACCTGCCCGCGCACCGAGGCCAGCGGCGGCAGATCGCGACAGAGCGCGCTGGCCGCATCCGCACAAGCCAGTACGACATGCGTATATTCCGCTTCGTTTCCATCGGCGCATGTCAGCCGCCATCCCGCTGCGACCGGCGTCGAGCCCGGATACGGCCACGCGGTGGAAGGCCGCGCCGCTGCGTTCGACCAACAGCCGACACAATCGATCCGGGCGAACCCAGCCGGCGTTCGGGTAATACAGGCCGCCGCACACATCGGCAGCCAGCGCCACGCCGGCCAGTCGTTGCGCGGTCTCTCGATCCAGCCGGTGTACGAGCGAGAACGGCAGGTCGAGTTGTTCGAGGCAGCGTCGCTGCCGGGCCTGTTCCGCCGGGTCGCGCGCCAACTGCAACAAGCCGACGTCGGACCAGAGTGTTCGTGCACTGTCCAGATCAGCCAGCCAGCGCCGAACGTAATCCAGGGCCGCGAGCTGAAAACGCGTGCGGGCATCGGCGCTGGCCGCCGGGCGGACATGCAATGCCGCCTGGGCGTTGCCCGAGGCGCCGCCGGCCACGCCGGCCGGGTCATAGAGATCGCAATGCCGCCCTCGCCGGGCCAGGGCCTCGGCGACGCTGGTGCCGGCGATGCCGGCGCCGATCACCGCAACCCGGCCGGGTACGGCCGCCGGCGGCGGCTCGAACCACGGGCGGCGTTGCCGCGCAGCCGCGACCGGGCCGCCCGATCCCGGCTCGATCCGCTGCCCGCGGAGCATTTCGCGCTTGCGACCGGCGCCCGGCTGTTTCTTGCAGGCGAAGCCGGCCGCAGTGGCATGATCGCGGACGCGGCGGGCACAGCTGTAGGTCGCGAACGTCGCATCGGGCCGGCTGGCGGCGGCCAGGCCTCGGAAAACGGCCGCACTCCACATCGCCGGATTGCGCGCCGGGGCAAAGCCATCCAGAAACCAGGCATCGATCCGCCCGTCCAGACCGGCCAGCGCCGCCTCGACGTCATCGAAGATCAGATCGAGCGTGACGCGCTCATCGAGGCGCAGCCGATGCGCGCCCCGCAGCAGGGCCGGCCACTGATCCACGATACGCGCGGCATCGCCGGCCTGTTCCGGATATCCGCGCCAGAGCGCGAGCAGATCCGCGGCGCGAAGCGGATGACGCTCGATCGACACGATATGCAGCCGGGCCGCCGCCGGCGCCACTTCGCGAAACAGCTGCCAGGCAAGCAAAACGTTGCGCCCGGTGCCGAAGCCCGTCTCGCCGATCACGAACGGCCGCGATTTCCGCCAGTGCGCCCAGCGGGTCGGGAGCTCGTTGCCCTCCAGGAAGACATGACGCGATTCCGCAAGCCCGTCGCCGGCCGAGAAATAGACATCGCCGTATGCGGGCGCGCGCGGCGCGCCGGCGCCGGTATCGATCGAGCCCGGCTGGATACCAAGGCGGCCGCTGTCCTCATGTCGGCTCATGACGGCGCTCGATCACGCCTGGTCAGTTTCTGCGCAATACGACCGGAGCGCCCGCCCAGCGGGCGCTCGCAACGGTTCCATCCCGGTCGCGCACAGGGTTGTCCACAGAGACTGTGTGTAATGTCGTGCACGGGCGCTACTGGGTCAGATACTGAAACGCATGCTCGACGCCGAAAGGCACGAACGGCAACCCGGTCAGTCCCAGCACCAACAGCCGCACGATGGGCCGCTCGAGCGTGCCTTCGGCCAGCCGCCGGTCGCGCATCGCAAAGGCCAAGGCGATGACGAGCAGCGCGAATCCCAGCTTGCACCAGCGCGCGTAATCGGTGCCGAGCGCATACAACGGCAGCACCGACAGCGGTGCCAGCAGCAACAGCGCCGAGGCCCGCCGGGCGCGGTACGCCAGGCTCATCACGACCAGCACAAGCAGCCAGACCGCCGCCTCGCAGACCACGTCGAACATGGTGTAGACGCCGTAGCGCCAGTAGTCGTGCACCAGCGCGACGTTGGCGCCAAGCGGACGTGTCCAGACCTTGACCGCGGCTGGAAAGACGAATCGACCGAAGCGATGCGCGAGTGCGTCATAACCGGGTTCGTAACGCCCCCAGAACGCCAGCGCCAGGCCGGTGGCCAGCACGGCGAGCGGCCATGGGCCACAGCTGCCGACCGATCTCCCGCGCCTGCAATCGTCCGGCATCGCGCAGGCGATCGAGCGTGTAGGCCACGAGAATCGGCACGCCGATGAAGAAGTAGATCTCGTGGATGAGCAGGGCGGCGGCGGTCACCAGCGCCGGGCCGATCGCCGCGCCCCGGCCGATCCACCACATCGAGCCGACCAGCATGACCAGCAGGGCGAAATCGAAGCGGCCGATGTCGGAGCCCAGGTTGATCAGACCGAACGAGCCGAACAGCGTGGCTGCGGTGAACACCGCCGCGGTCGGCCAGCGGGTCTCGCGCCACAGCCGGGCCAGGAACACCGCGGCGAGTGCCGCCAGCGCGGCGTCGAAGATGAGATTGAACACCAGCGTGGCGTCCACCCAGCGCTGGCCGTGAAACAGGGCGAACACGTTCGACAGCAACGCACGCTTGACGAAGCCGTACTCGAAGTAATTGATCTCGTAGTGGGCCAGCGTGTAGTGATACAGCCACACGATCCGGTCCGGCTGCATCAACGCATAGACATTGCGCGGCGAGAACTGATGCACCTCGAGCAGCCCGAATGCCGCGCTCGCCATTCCGGCCGCGAAGATCAGCGTCGGCACGCCCAGCCGCCGGGCCGTGTTCGTCATCGTCGTCGCTCGTGAAGCCCCGTCGGCCTCGCATCATAGACGAGGCCACCCGCCGGAGCATGTCGAGCCTTGCCGCCAAGCGAATGCGACGCAACTGGTCAGAAACTGACCATGAGGTCGTGTCCGCCCGCGCCCGCCGGCGATCCGAGCGCCTCGGCCACGGGTTGCGAACAGGGTTGTCCACAGCCGCTGTGTACAACCGTCGCCGCGGAGCGAACGATCTGCGATCATCGCCGCATGGGCGAACGAGGCGTCATCCGATCGCGCGTGTTGCGCTGGCTGCTGCGGGCCCTGGCCGCGGCATGCATCGGCCTGGGCGCGGTCGGTGTGGTCCTGCCCGGCCTGCCGACCACGCCGTTTCTGCTGGTCGCCGCCTGGGCTGCCGGCAAATCATCGCCCGAACTGCGCCGCCGACTGCGCGCGCATCCGCGTTTCGGCCCGGCGCTGGTGGCCTGGGAGGACGAGCGCGCCATTCCTCGCCGCGCCAAATGGCTTGCTATCGGCCTGATGACCGCGAGCTGGATAATGCTCTGGTTCGCCATCGAGCATCGCGGCGTGATCGCTCTGGTGGGCGCCATGCTGGCCGCCATGGCCGTGTTTCTGTTCACCCGCCCCGAGCCCGAACAGCGCCGGGTGGATGGCTGAGCGCTAGCGCGCTGTCGGCCATGTTCGCCTTCAGCGTGTCGTAGATTGCGTCGCCGTCGAGCACCGAAGGATCGAATGCCGACGCCGTCGCGATGTCGGCGAACCGGTCGGCGTTCGTTGCGGTGCCGACATACGCCATGGACCAGTGCGCGAAACCGCGCGTGCTGCGCCGATCGAACGCCAGCACCTTCACATCGGCATGCCGCTCGTCGCACTGGATACGCTCGAATGTCGCCTGGATCGCATCGTGCGGGCCTTCGAGCACCTGAGCGAAGCAGCCATCGTTGAACATCAGCGCGCCGGTCACGCGGGCGGCCGCGTTGTTTCGTCGCGAGCGCTCGAGAATGGTCTCGATTTCGGCCCGAACCGCTTCGGGATCGCCGGGCACGGTATTGCGGCTGAAATACACCAGCCGATACAGCGATTCGGTCATGCGGATTGCTCCTCGCGGGCGTTGCGCAGAAATGGTTCGGGATCGAAGGTCTGCAGATAAGCCGCCACATCCGCGGCGGGCATGGGCCGCGAGATGTAGTAGCCCTGCACGCTGTGGCAGCCGCTCGCCCGGATGGCGGCGAACTGGTGCGGGGTTTCCACGCCTTCGGCGATGGTCGCGACATCGAGACTCGCGCCCATCGCCAGAATGGCGGAGATCAGCGCCTGCGAACGAGACGAGCGCTCGCTCTGCACGAACGATTTGTCGATCTTGATCTTGGAAAACGGAAAACTGTTGAGATAGCTGAGCGAGGCATAGCCGGTACCGAAATCGTCCATGGCGATCGACACGCCCATGCGATGCAGCGTCCAGAGCCGCTCCAGCACGTCCGGCGATTCGGCCAGCAGCACCCCTTCGGTGATCTCGAGTTCGAGACGGGAGGCCGCCAGCCCGCTGTCCTCGAGCGCGGCCACCACGGTGCCGATCACGTCGTCGCCCTCGAACTGTACCGGCGACACGTTCACCGCCACCGTCAGGCCCGGATCGGCCCAGCCCGCGGCTTCGAAACAGGCGCTGCGGATCACCCAGGCGCCGATGGCATGAATCTCGCCGATCTCCTCGGCCACCGGTATGAACTCGGCCGGCGAGACCGGCCCGCGCTCCGGATGAACCCATCGCAACAGCGCCTCGAAACCGGAGATCCGCCCGTCTCGGGTCGAATTCTGGGGCTGGTACACCAACGCGAACTGACGCAGGGCGAGTGCGCGTCGCAGATCGATCTCGAGCTGGCGGCGCGCCAGCGCCCGGGCCTCGAAGTCCGGCTCGAACACGCATGACCGGGCGCGCCCGCGCCCCTTCGCCTCGTACAGGGCGAGATCGGCATGCTTGAGCAGATCATCCAGCGCGCCGGTACCGTGGCCGAGCATGGCCACGCCGATGCTGGCGCTGATATCGACCTGGTGGCCGTCGATCAGAAAAGGCCGGCTGATGACCTCGATGAGCCGCTGCGCCAGACCGCGGGCCGCGTCCGGCTGGCGGGCATCGGTCTGCAACACCAGGAATTCGTCGCCGCCGAGCCTGATCAGCGCATCCTCGTCGCGCGTCAGCGCGCGCAGCCGGTTGGAGGTGAGCTGCAACAGTTCGTCGCCCGCGCCGTGCCCGAGCGTATCGTTGACCTGTTTGAAACGATCGAGGTCGATCACCAGCGCGGCCGCCGACGGCCGTTGGGCACGCTCGCGCAGTGCGGCCAGACAACGCTCATACATCAGTCGATTGCCGATCCCGGTCAACGGGTCGAGCTGTTCGGCAAGCGCCCGTTCGTCGGCCAGCGGCCACCCCTGACTGGCGACCACCAGACGCGGGCCGTCGCCGCGCGCGCCGATGTACAACGTGACCGGATCCGGCGCATCCGCATCCAGCGTCAGCGCGCCGGCATCGTTCGACAGCAGTCGACGCTCCAGCCGGCGGCCGGTCTCGGCATCGAGATCGCGCGCCCAGCTCGTGATGGCCAGCGTGCCGGAGGCGGTTTCAAGAGCCAGCAGCGAGGCGAATGCCGGATTGGCATAGACCACGACGTTGCGATCGTCGAGCAGCGCGAGCCCGGTGTCGAGGGTTTCCCAGCGCGGCGTTTGGGTCATCGATTGTTCCGGCCGCGGCGCAATGGGCTGCATCGCGCCGCATGGATATCAGACCGGGCCTATCGACCGCGCGCCGCAAATCTTTAGCACGCCATTCAACGCACCCACCGCCGGGGGCGCGCTCGGCGGCCGGCGCCGGGCCGTCCAGGGGCTGCTGCGAACGCTGCCCTGCCCGGCTCTTCGGTCTGGGGCCTGTCGATGTGGTGCACGAGTCCGCGCCAGGCGCCGCCTGAAAATCGGCTATGGGCGCGGCAGGAGGGCTCCCGGGGCGCGCCAGCGCCGTCATTGCTGCGCAAGCGTGCGACAACGCCGGATTGCCGTCGCGTCGTCGCCCGTCCGGGTCGAGCCGCCTACCCGATGCCCACGGGCCTGCGGCGTTGCGGGTCCTGGCCATGGCGCGCCCGAGGCCGGCGGCTCGCACCTTGCCGGAACCGGGGTGCGCGGGCCAACGCGACGCTCGTACGACACATCGACGGGCCCTAGTCCGGCAACTTGTAGGCAATCACATAGTCGCCGAACTTCGTCCCGAACGTGCCGTGGCCGCCGGCCGTCACCACCAGATACTGCTGACCGCCCGATTCATAGGTCATCGGCGTGGCATTGCCGCCGGCCGGGAGCCGGGCCTGCCAGAGCTGTTTGCCGCTCGCCATGTCGTAACCGCGCACGTAATAATCCAGCGTGCCGGATTCGAAGGCCACGCCGCCCGCGGTGGCGATCGGCCCGCCGAGCGCGGGCACGCCGACCGGCAGCGGCACCGGCACCACCGGCGTCTGATCGCGCGCGGTGCCATTGGGATGACGCCAGGCGATCCTGCGTTTCTGCAGGTCGATGCCGGCCACGTCGCCCCAGGACGGCGCCTGACAGGGCAGCCCGAGCGGCGACATCAACGGCCCGATCTTCACGGCATAGGGCGCACCGGTATTGGGCTGCAGGCCGCCGTTCTCGGACTTGGCTTTTTCCATCCGCTTCGCCTGGTCCTGCGGTACGAGCTGCAGCACGAAGGCCAGATACTTGGGCGCAACGAACAGGCTCTGGTCGGCCGGGTCGACGGCCACCCCGCCCCAGTTCATCACCCCGAGGTTGCCCGGGTAGGAAATCGAGCCCTTGAGCGAGGGCGGTGTGAACTGGCCGTCGTAGCGCAGCGAGTGGAACTTTATACGGCAGGCCAGCTGATCGAATGGTGTGGCGCCCCACATGGCCGAACCGGTCAGTCGCGGCGGCACGAGGTTCAATGCCGAATGCGGCTGAGTCGGCGCGGTATGGTCGCCCTTGACCGCCCCCTGCGGCGCCGGCCGTTCGTGGATCGGCACCACCGGCTTGCCGGTCACCCGATTGAAGACATACAGCTGGCCCTGCTTGGTCGGCTGGATGACGACCGGCTGCATGCCGTGATCCCGCGTGGTCATGTCGGTCAGCACCGGCTGGGCGGGCGGGTCCATGTCCCAGAGATCGTGATGGGTGAGCTGCCGATGCCAGGCGACCTGCCCGGTCTTGACGTGCAGCGCCACCAGCGACGAACTGTACTTCTCGTCGGCCGGGCTGCGGCGCCCGCCGAACTGGTCCGGCATCGCATTACCGACCGGCAGGTACAGCAGGCCGTGTTTGTGATCCACGCTCATCGGCGCCCAGACGTTGGGCGAGTTGCGCGTGTAATGTTCGTTCGGCCCGATCGGCTGGGTCTGGTCCGGATTGCCGGCGTCCCAGTTCCAGACCAGTTTGCCCGTGGTCGCGTCGTAGGCGCGCACCACGCCCGACGGCTCGTTGGTCGAGCTGTTGTCGGTGACGTGGCCGCCCACGATCACCAGGCCGTCGGCCACGACCGGGGGCGAGGTCGAGTAATAGCCGCCGGGCTTGAACGGACGCTGATGCTTCGCCAGATCGATCTGGCCGTCGTGGCCGAAGTTCGCGCAGCGCTGGCCGGTATCGGCATTGATCGCGATCAGGCGCGCGTCGGCGGTGGGCAGAAAGATCCGGCGCGGACAGTTCGGCGTCGCCGGCGCGTTCTGGGTGTTGTGTTTGTCCGCAACCGGCTTGACGTGGGCGGCCCCGGTTTCTCTCGCATCGCCGGTGGCCTGATAGGCCACGCCGCGGCAGGTCATGTGCGCCCAGCCCGAGAAATTCTTCGCGCCTTGCTGGCTGAGCTGGGTGTTGTAACGCCATTTCGTCTGGCCGGTTTTCGGATCGAGCGCCAGCAGCTTGCTGTGCGGCGTGCAGACATAGAGCGTGTGGTTGACCTTGAGCGGTGTGTTCTCGTCGGTGATCTCGGCCGGATCGTGCGGGCCGGGCCGATCGCCGGTCCGGATCTTCCAGGCCACCTTGAGCCGGCCGACATTGTGGGTGTCGATCTGCGCGAGCCTAGAATAATGCGTGCCGGCATCGGTGCCACCGTACGACGGCCAGTCCACCCCGGCGGCATACGCCGGTTTCACCGCATGATCGCGATGCGCGGGAATCCGGCCGGTGATGGTGGTGGGATCGGGCGTGAACTGACTGCCGATGGCCAGCCCGAAGGCGCCCAGCACCGCGACCACCAGGGTCGGCGTGGCCAGGCCGTTGCCGGGCCGTTGCCCGCGTACGGCCAGCGGCCGACGGATCCAGGGCAACAGCAGAACCACGCCGATCACGGCCCACAGCGCCAGCCGCGGCACCAGACTCCACCACGAGAAGCCGATCTCGTACACCGACCAGACAATCGATCCCATCAGTATGAGGCCGTACAACCCGAGCGCGGATGGACGCGCCGCGATCAGCAGCACCCCGTCGAGGGCGAACGCCGCGCCGGCGATGACGTAGTACGCCGAACCGCCGACCATGATGAGTTTGATGCCGCCGGCCAGCATGGCCAACCCGGCCAGCAGCAGGACGCCGCCGATACAGACCGGCAGAAAACGCGAGGGCAAGCGTTCGCGCGTCTCGTTCATGAGCTCACCACGTCGGCAATGAATGCGCGCTCGGAACGAACCGGCGCCGGGCGACACAGTGTAGGCCCTGTCGCTGTTTCATCCGAGAACGCGCCGACAAACCATGAGGTGGCAGACAAGGCGCGGCCAGCGCGGGATTGCGGCCCATTGCCCCTTTGCGGACATCGCCCCCGAGTGGCCCGGAAAGAGCTCGGCGTCGGCCATGCGGCATGGCTCGTCTCGATCGGCCGTTCACGCCTTGCCTGGCTGAACCTTGCGCACCCACGCGGGCCGGTCATGAACCGACGACGGGCTTCAAGACCAAAGTCTAAGCCGGCCGGTCGATGGCTGCCGTCGAGCTTGATTCGGCGCTTTCGGAAGCCCTCCGGCGCATGGCGCACGGACCGCTCGTCGGCCCCCAACTTTTCACTTAGGAAACACATGTATATGATCGCCCGATCGTTGTCGAACTCTTGTTTTCACTTCACCGCAAAGGCGATCGATGCGTCGAACCCTCATGCTGGCTCCGATTCTGCTCGCCACCGTACTCGCGGGTTGCCAGTCGGACAGTTCGATCTCCTCATCCTCGCCGGAGATCTCCCCGTGCAATCGCCTGCGCGACGTTGACCTCCCTGCCCAGCGCTTCGACGTCACCGCCCAGGCGCTTGCGCACTCCAGCGGCTGTTTCATCAAGACCGATCTGGCCGATACCGGCTCGATAGATGTGGCCGCGGTGTCCGGTCATCTGTCGATCGCCGCGGCCCTGTCCCGGGCACTGGCGCCGACCCAGCTGCAGGTGATCCAGAACGGCGATACGTTGATCGTCCATTCCTGAAGCTGACACGGGTCGACGACAAGGCTCAAAGCGACGACTGGCGATGGCCGCCGTCGACCGCGATCGTGGTGCCGGTGATATAGCGCCCGGCTTCGGACACCAGCAGCAACAGCGCGCCGTCCAAATCCTCCGGCGCGCCGAGGCGTTTCTGCGGGATGCGCCGAATCATGCGCTGGCCGGCTTCGGTTTCGAAGAACGCCCGGTTCATTTCGGTATCGATATAACCCGGCGCCAGCGCATTGACGCGGATATCGTGGCGCCGCCCATTCCAGCGCCAGTGCACGGGTCAGATGTTCCAGGCCGGCCTTGGACGCGGCATAGGCCGATAGCGAACCCGCCACGCGCTGGCCCGAGAATCGAGCCCACGTTGACGATCGCGCCCGGCGTTCAGCCACAGCCAGGCGCTGGGCGGCGACCTGGGCAACCCGCCAGCAGCCGCTGAGATTGGTATCCAACGTCGCCTGCCAGTCCGGCTCTGTGAGCGACAACGCGTCGCCCGGACGTGCCACGCCGGCGTTGCAGACCACGATATCCGCGACCCGGTCGGCCTCGGCCAGCGCATCGAACGCGGCCGTCACTGAATCGCGATCGGTGACGTCCATCGGCAACACACGGGCCCGGCCCGCCCTCGATCTGCGCGGCCGTGGCTTCCAGCGGTTCCCGGCGTCGGCCACAGAGCACGACCTCGGCACCGGCCGCGGCCAGCGCCACGGCAAAGCGCCGGCCAAGGCCGCTGCCGGCGCCGGTCACCAGCGCGACGCGATCATCCACCCGAAAATGTTCCAGCACGGCTCTCCCATCACATTCTGTTCAGGTCGCGAACGTGACGCGTTGCACGGACGTCTTGCAAGCGTCGCGCGCTCCCCGGACATCAGTCGATGGTCTCGCGGGCGATGCGCACGATGCGCTCGCGCAGCCAGCGATGGGCGGAATCGTGATGATCGAGCGCGCCCCAGGCGATGCCGATCTGGAACGCCGGCAGTTCGACCGGCGGCTCGAGCACGGCCAGGCCGAGATGGCGCGCCTGATAGCGCGCGATACGCGCCGGCAGGGTCGCGATCATGTGGCTTTCGGCCACCAGCTGGCGCGGCAGCTGGTAATGGCGGGTGAGCACGCTGATCTCGCGCGACAGGCCGCGATCGGCCAGCACCTCGTCCAGACGCGACAGGCCGACGCCGGTCTGGGTGATCAGCACATGCCGCTGGGCCAGAAACGCCTCCAGCGTCAGCTTCGCCGCCGGCCGCCGCGAGCGCCGGATGATCCCTGCGGATCAGACAGGCCAGCCGATCATGCCACAGCCGCTGATGATGGAAGTTCGCCGGCAGCTGGCCGAACTGGTTGACCACGAAATCCGCCTCGCCGCGTTCGATCTGGCCGATGGCATCGCCCGAGGCCGACAGAATGTTGAGCGCGATGCCCGGCGCCTCGGTTTCCAGCACGGCGACCACATGCGGCATGAGCACCGAGGCGGCATAGTCGGTGATCAGAATGGTGAACAGGCGCTCGGCGGTGCCCGGCTCGAACGCCCGGTTGGGCGCGATCGCGGCTTCCATCTGGGCCAGCGCGTTGCGCACCGGACGCTGCAGCTGCTCGGCGCGGGCCGTGGGCTGCATGCCGCCGGCGGTGCGCACCAGGATCGGGTCGCCCAGCAGTTTGCGCAGGCGCTTGAGCGCATTGCTCATCGCCGGCTGGGTGATGTTCATTGCCTCGGCGGCGCGCGTGACGCTGCGCTCGCGCAACAACGCATCCAGCATCACCAGCAGATTCAGATCGACGTCGCGGATATTCACCCGATGAATATAACGGGCGTCGGCCATGCCGCGCGAGATACGCGCCATCTCGGCTCTGGCATAGCTTTGGCATATTGAGCCACACGCGACCACATGCTAATCCCATGCGCCACGTCCCGATCCCGCCGACCACGCCCGGCTGTCGCGGCCTGTTGCATCGTGTCTGGCGCTTGCGCCGTCGAGCCACGACCATGAACATGCCTGGACCAGACCGCGACCCGATGGTCGAAAGCGCCGATCTCGACGCGCCCGACGTGCGCGCGCTGATCGACGCACTGGCAGGCCATGCCCGCATCGCCCGCGAGAGCATGCACGGGCTCGATGCCGACGCTCCGCGATCCGACGATCCGCGTCCGCAGTGCGCGCATCGACGGCGAACTCGTCGGCATGGCGGCGCTGTCGATCTCGGCGCAGGCCATGCCGAGCTCAAATCGATGCGCACGGCCGCCGGCCATACCCGTCGCGGGCGCCAGCCGATTGCTCGATCGTCTCGTGGCCGAGGCACGGCGGCGGGTTTCATCGCGTTGAGCCTGGAAACCGGCACCGAACCGTACTACGCCCGGCGCGCAACTTCTACCACACCACGGCTTCGTCGAATGCACGCCGTTTGCCGCATACCAACTCGCACCCGGCCAGCGTGTTCATGACGCGCCTCGCTGCACGATGACACGGCACCGATGAGTGCATTCACCGACCGCCGGCGCAGAATAGCGCGCTCGCTCATTCATCCCGGCGCTCATGACCGATCCGCGCACTGCCTCCCGAGCCAGCCGGCCGACGGCTGCTGACCCTGGCCGGCCTGCTGCTGGTTGCCCTCAACCTGCGCCCGGCGCTGACCAGCGTATCGCCGGTGCTGACGCGCATCGGCCACGACCTGGGCCTGGCATCGGCCGGCCAGGGCGTACTCACCACCCTGCCCGTGCTCTGTCTGGGCCTGGCCGCGCCACTGGCCCCGCGGCTGGCGCGCCGCGTCGGCCCGGAGCGCGCGGTACTCATCGTGCTGATCGGGCTGGCGCTGGCCATGCTCGTGCGCCCCTACAGCGGCGAGGCCGGGCTGTTTGCGGGTACGGCGCTCGCCGGCGGCTGCATCGGCATGCTGGGTGTACTGCTGCCCGGGCTGGTGAAGCGGGATTTCCCCGATAACGTCAGCGTGATGACCGGCCTGTACACCATGTCGCTATGCCTCGGCGCTTCGCTCGCGGCCGGCGCGACCGAGCCGTTGCGGCTGGTCTTCGGCGCCTGGCGGCCGGCCCTGGCGTTCTGGCTGGTGCTGGCCGTGGTCGCGGCGATCGCCTGGATCGCGCAGATGCATGCGGTGCGCAAGCCGCCGGTCCGATCGAGCGGGCCGCGCCGGGTCCATCGCGATCCGCTGGCCTGGCAGATCACGGCCTTCATGGGGCTGCAGAGTTCGCTGGCCTATACGGTCTTCGGCTGGCTGCCGACCATTCTGGGCGATCGCGGCATGGCGGCGGTATCGGCCGGGCTCGCGCTTTCGGTTTCGATTCTGGTGCAGCTCGCCACCGCGATCATCGCGCCGGCGATCGGCGCGCGCATGCGCGATCAACGCGCGGTCTTGACCGTGGTCATGCTGACGACGCTGATCGGACTGGGCGGCTGTCTGTATGCGCCGATCGGCGGCATCTGGTTCTGGGTGATCGTGCTCGGGCTCGGCCAGGGCGGCACTTTCAGCATGGCGCTGACGCTGCTCGCCCTGCGCGCGCCCGACGCCGAAACCGCGGCCGAGCTTTCCGGCATGGCCCAGGGCGTGGGCTACGTCATGGCCGCCCTCGGCCCGCTCGCGGTCGGGCTGATCCATCAGTTCTTCGGCAACTGGTCGGCGATCGGGGGACTGGTCGGGCTCATCGGGCTGGCGGCCATCGCGGCCGGGCTCGGGGCCGGGCGCGATCGCCTGGTCACGGCGCACGAGTGAAACCGGCAGGCGCCGACCGCTTCGTCGCGCTCGGCCTGGCGCTGTTGACCGGCTGCGTACACGGCCCGTTGCCCGGCCCGACGCCGCCCGCGCCCGGCACCGCGCCGGCCGACGCCATCGCTTATCCGGCGCCGGGCGCGCCGTATCCCGCCGGCGCGGACGATCCGTTCTATCGGCAACCGGGCCCCGCAAGGCTGGCGCACATGGCGCCGGGTGCGATCATTCGTTACCGACCGATCGCGCCGCGGGCGTATCGGATCAGCCACGTTCAGGCCCGCGGCTGGCAGTTCGTCTATCGCAGTACCGATACCCAGGGCCTGCCGGTCGCCGATGTCGCCACGCTGCTGGTGCCGCCCCGGCCGCGACCACGACTGCTGTCGTACCAGGTGGCCTACGATGCGTTGAATCCGGTCTGTGCGCCTTCGCAGGAAGTGGTGCGCGGCACCCTGATCGAGCAGTGGTTCGTCTCCAGGGCGCTCGCTCGACGCTGGCCCGTGCTGCTGCCGGACTACGAAGGCCCGAAGCTCGCCTTCGGCGCCGGGCGCAACGCGGGCTATGCGGTACTGGATGCGATCCGTGCAGCACGCCGGTTCGCGCCGCCTGCGCTGATCAACAGCCGAACCCCCGTTGCGCTGTGGGGCTATTCCGGCGGCGCCTTTGCCAGCCTCTGGGCCGGCGAGCTGGCCGATAACTATGCCCCGCAGCTGCCGATCGTGGGCATCGCGGCGGGCGGCCCGCCGGCCAATCTGCTGGCCACCGCGCGCCATATCGACGGCGGCGCCTTCGCCGGCATCTACTTCGAAGCCGCGCTTGGCCTGGCCCGGGCCTATCCGGGGCTGGGCCTGGATCGGCTGCTCAACGCAAACGGGCGCGCCATGCAGGCCAAACTGGCACACAGCTGCCTGGCTCAGGAACTCGCCTGGGTACGCGACCCGCTGCTTTCCGGCTACAGCTTTGCCGAAATGAAGCACTACGTGACGGTGGACGATCTGCTGAGCGTACCGGCCGTGGCCACGGTCGCCCGCGCGAATCGCCTTGGCGGGCATGGCCTGCCCGCGCCGTTGTACGACTACACGGGCTGGTTCGACCCGCTCACCCCGCGCGACCAGGCCCGGGCGCTGGCCCGGCGCTATTGCGACGCAGGCGTGGCGGTCGAATTCAGGTGGCTGCCCGGCGAGCATCTGCTGAGTGCGGTCCTCGGCGCCGATGGCGCGATCGATTATCTGGCGGCCCGCTTCGAGGGCCGCGCGCCGGCCGATGATTGCGCGGACATCGAACAACGCTGGCCAACCGATCCGACGCCCTGAACACGGCCCGGCCGCATCGCGGGTTCAGGCAACCATGCGCCATTCGTGTTTGATGTTCCCGTCGTCGTCGCCCGCGAACGACCACAGCCGATCGTCGGAAGCCGCGGCAATCGAGAGCCGGCCCTGCGGCAGAAACACGCCGGTATCGAGCCAGCGCGTATTGCCGCAGGCGATGGCAGCGGGCATCGGCGTATGGCCGAAGAACACGCGATCGATGCCGGCCACATCGATGATCCGCTCGCGGCCGACGCCCGTCGACGCGGGATTGAACCGCGCCCGCGCGTTCACGGCTCCAGACGGTGTGCTGGAGGATCGCCGATTCGGCCGCGGCATCGGCAATGGCAGCCGTCGTGGCCGGCCAGCTCGCCGCCGGCACGTCGGCATGCACCAGCCCGATCTGCCGGCCGTTGGCCAACTCGACGGCCAGCACGTAGGGCAGTTCGGCGACGGCTGACGAGCAACAGAGGGGCCTCGTCTTCGCTCACCTCGTCGAACCAGCGCCCGCCGTTCTGGTACCAGAGCGCTCGCGCTGCCGGATCGACTGCCTCGCCGCCGACGGCATCCAGCATCATCTGTTCGTGATTGCCGCGCACGGCAAAGAACCAGGGCCGGTTCAGAAAATCGCGCAGCGCGGTGGCTTTCCGGCCCCCGATCGATCAGATCGCCCACTGACAACAGACGATCGCGATGCACATCGAAACCGATATGCGACAGCGCGGCTTCCAGCATGGGAAATGGCCGTGGATATCACCCACGACGTAATCCTCCCCGCGGGTGTTCGGCGACAGCCGCTGAATACGTTGAACGCTCTGCATACCGCTAAGCATCCCATGCCCGGCCACGCGCGTGAAGATAAGCCATCGACGCCGTGCCGGTGCCACTGAATCTCGCAACGGTCGTACTGGCCCGCGGCCATCGGACAGGCGACGCACAAAAAACCGGCGGCGCGGGATGGCAGCCGGTTTGGTTCAACCGCTCGCAGCGCGCGGGTCCGTTACGGCGAAACCTGCTTGGTCGGCATGACCAGGATCTCCTGGGCGTTCACGTGGCCGGGCTGGGCGAAGGCATAGACCAGCGAATTGGCGATATCCTCGGAGGTGAGCGCTTCGACCTTGTCGCGCCGGTCCTTCATCGCGTCTTCGGTCACGTTGAAACCCCAGTTGGTATAGACCGCGCCGGGCTCGATCAGCGATACGCGAATGCCGTCGCCGCCGAGCTCCTTGCGCAGCGTGTCGTGGAACCCGACCACGGCGAACTTGGTCGCGCAATAGACCGACCAGCCCGGCACGCCATAGCGGCCGCCCACGCTGGACACGGTCGAGATCATCGGCGCCTCGCGACCCTTCATGAGCGGAATCGCGGCCTGGGTGCAGTTGAGAACGCCGTAGAGATTGGCGTCGATCTGCTTCTTCCATTCCTCCGGCTTGGACTCGGCGAACGGATCGTTGTAGCCGACACCGGCGTTGTTGAACATCAGGTCCACCGCGCCGTGGTCGGCCTGGATGCGCTCGAACAGGCGGTTCACGGCCTCGGCATCGCCGACGTCGGTGGGGATGGCCTGGGCCTTGTCGCCGAGTTCGTCGGCGAGTTTTTCGATCTTGTCGGCGCTGCGCGCAACGAGAATCACCCGGGCGCCTTCGGCGACGAGCGCACGTGCGGTGGCTTCACCGATGCCGCTCGAGGCGCCGGTGATGACACAGATATTGTCGGTCAGATCGCGATACTGCATGGAAAGACTCCGATTGCGGGCCGCGCATCGTGGCGCGGCCTTAAAGCATTGACCCTCAGAACCTTGCGCGCGATCGGCCTGTTTTCAAGAGGCGGCTTCAACCAGCGTCAGCCGATCGTAATCCTTGACGATACGCCCGGCCGGAATCACGCGGCCGTGGAATGCGGCGTATACGCTGGGCGCCACGAGCCGTGCTGCCATGACCGCCTGGGCGACGTTCTGTGCGGCATCGCTGTCGGCCACGCGATACGGGCGCATGGCGCCGGTGAGCACCACTGGGCGATCCAGGCCATCCAGGGCTTCGGCAAGCGCTTGCGCCGTGCGCGCCAGCGTATCGGTGCCATGCGTGATCACGATCGCGTCCATATCGTCACCGGCCAGACACTCGCGCACCGCGGCCACCACCTCGGTGCGCTCGGCCTCGCCCATGTCCAGCGAATCGATCGACATGAGACGCCGAACCTCGATCTGTACGTCGGGCTGATCGAGCCCGGCGAGCAGGGTCTCGATCACGGGCGTATCCAGCGTGAGCGTGCCGGCGGCGGCATCGTAGCTCTTTTCGATGGTGCCGCCGGTGGCCAGCAGCACGATGCGAAACGGCGAGCGCGATGAAACGGTCATGGCAATGATTGAGGTTGGGGCGTGTGCCGTTTTATACGAGGCCCGCGTGGATGTCGCAAATGCATGCCGGGGAGGCGCCGGCATCAGGTCGTGGCGGGCGACGATCAAGAGCCCGCAACACCGCCGGGCGCGCGCCCGCAACTCTGATGGGCGATCCAATCCTTCGAACCGCAGCCCCGCCGCAAAGACAACCGGCCGTCATCCATCGTGGCCACTTGCCCGTGCATGAAACGGCAACAGGCTCTACGGGTAAACCCCGGGCCATTGCCAATATTCAGTCGTCGGGGGTCACGACGTGCCAAACTACACGCTTTCGGCGTGCTGTCGCTCCCGTCGAGCCGACGCCACGCCCAACGGGCCGTGAGGGACAGAGTCCGGGGCGCACGTTGTTCGGCCGTGCGGCCGCTGCTTGAATTCGTCCGGGGACATAACCACTTGGCATCGATCTCACATCCGACCGTCAGCCGATTCGAGCGCGGCGTCTGGTGGGCCGCTGCCCTGTTCGTTTCGCTGTTCTGTACGGCGATCCAGCTGTCGATCACCGCCCCGTATCGCCTGACCAGCTTCGCGCGCATGACGCATTTCACGGCGGTGGAGCCGTTCCAGCATCGGGTATTGCATCCCGGCTCTGGCGGCCGCCATCGAGCATCTGGCCCCGCTCGGACCGCATCTGGTGTTCGGCCTGCTGGAAGTGGTGGCATGGCTGGCGGTGATCATGCTGGCGCATCGCGCGGTCGAACGCTTCGGTATCACCGAGTCCGAAGCGCTCAAGCGCCTGCTGGCGCTCTCGATCGTGCTGCCGCTCGCGATCGTGGTGCTCATGCCGGATCTGAAGGTCTGGCCATTGAGCTCGCTCGATGGCGGCACACTCGACCTGGGCAGCTGGAGCGCGCGCACGCTGTTCTATTACCCCTACGATCTGCCGGCCGCCGCCTTCACCCTGGCCCTGCTCCTGGCCGTGGCCGATTGGGGCGATCGCCCGGAATGGCGGCCTCTGGGCGGGCTCGCGATCCTGTTCGCGGTGGCAACCGTCAATCGCGAGACGACGCTGTTCGTCATTCCCATGGCAGCGCTCATGCTGGCCGGGCGGCTGCCGATCGCGCGCCTCGCCTTGTTGCTCGCTGTAATGCTGGCCTTGTATGCCGCCGTCGAGTGGCCGCTGCACTGGCTGTTCTCCAATCAGCCGAATCCGCACGCCGCGCTGGGCGACACCCAGTACGAGCTGCATGTGGGGGAGAACCTGCGGCTGTTGTCGCACCCGATCTATCTGCTGACCGAGCCGGTTCGATTCGTGGGCGGCTGCTGGCTGGTAGTGGTCCTGTGGTGGGCTTATATCGAGCGCCGCCTGCGAGCTGCCGTTCTAGGCCTTGTCGTGCCGTTGATTCTGGCCGGCGTGGTAATCGGGCGCATTGCAGAACATCGCATTTTCATCGAGGCCGTGCCCGTGCTGTGGCTCGCCGGCGTACAGGCCATCAGCCGCCGCATCCGGGACGATGCAGCGTGATCTGGTTCATGCGCCTGTAGAGCAGTCGGCCAGCGCTTCGAACAAGCGGGCCACCGCTTCGGCGCCCGGATCGACCACGCCGGCCAGCGCTTCGTCGCGGACATAAGCCGCCCGGCCGGCGCCGGCATGGCCCATGTCGGCCGTGGCGTTGGCGCCCCGACGTGCGGCTTGCGCTGCATCGCCGAGCGAGCCGCCGTCGGCCAGTGCCTTCGCCGCCGGCGCCAGCGCATCGAGCATGGTGCGATCGCCCGGTTTCGCGCCGCCATAGTCCTGCATGCGGCCGATACCGGCGCCGAGTGCGGCGCCGAACGCCTCGCCGTCGCGCAGGGCCGCAGCGGTCGCGGTCAACAGGATCGACAGCAGCACGCCGGACGACCCGCCCATGTCGCGCGCCAGCAGATCGCCGATCTCGTCGGCCAGCAGCGCCGGATCGCCGGTGGAGAGCCGATCATCATCCAGCGCGTTACGGATCGACGTGGCTCCTCGGTTGAAGGCGGTGCCGGTATCGCCGTCGCCGGCTTCGGCATCGAGATCGTCGAGTGCCGCACGAGAAGAGGACAGCGCATCGGTCGCCGCCCGGAGCTGTTGCGCACGCGCCTCGTCGCGCCCGCCCGAACCGGGCGCCCTGCCCTCGCTGGCCGTGGGCGCAAACGTGGTCGGCGCGGCGACGTCGAACAATCCCGGCCAGCCGATCGCGGCCACCGGGCTGGCCAGCGCGCCGTGGGTCGCGTCGTCGATCGGCAGCAGCGTGATCGAGAAGCCATGCATGTTCATCGAGCTCATCAACGGGGCGGGCACTACGGCGGCTCGCGCTCGATCGGCCGGGAGCTGGGCCAGCACCTCGTCGGTGAGCACCGCCATCTCCTGGGTCGAGCAGCCGCCCAGGTTGTTGATCAGCACGACCCAGCGCGCATCGGCGGCATGACGCGCCTCGGCCGCCTCGATCAGCGGCGCGAGCGCCAGCCGCACGGCATCGCCCGCGTCTTCGGGCGCGACTTCGCTCACGCCCGGTTCGTTGTGAATGCCGAGCCCCAGCTCCGGCGCACGCGGCTCGCGCTTGTCGCCCGGCAGCGTCGCGCTGGACAGCGACAGCCCGATCGAAACCAGCCCGTCGATGGTCGTCTGGGCGACGCGCGCCACGGTGTCGAGATCCGCGCCCGCGGCCGCATGATGGCCGGCGATCTTGTGCACCAGCACCGTACCAGCCAGCCCGCGCGCCCCGACATCCGCCGGCAGCGAGACATCGTCGGCCACGATCACGCTGCGTACGGCATAGCCCTCGCGCGCCGCGCGCTCGGCGGCAAGGCCGAAGTTGAGCCGATCGCCGGTATAGTTCTTGATCACCAGCAGGCAGCCGGCCGGGCCGGTCACTTCGCGGATCGCCGCCAGCACGGCTTCCACGCTGGGCGAGGTGAACAGATCGCCGGCGACGGCCGCGGCCAGCATGCCGTGGCCGACGAACCCGGCATGGGCCGGCTCGTGGCCCGCGCCGCCGCCGGAGATGACCGCCACGCGCTCGCGATCGAAATCACGATCGACGATCAGCCGCATGCCCGAGGCCCGTTCGCTGATCCGCACCGGCGCGATCCGCGCCAGGCCCGAAAGGCCGTCATCGACCACGTCATCGGCGTTGTTGAAGAAGAAATCCATGACGAGCTCCTGTCGGTTGGCTGGAGAAAGACTAGGGCCTATTGCCCTTGGGCGCGAGGCCCGCGTCGGGCGTCGCGCCCAGCCGGCGTTGATGGCCAGCGCGCCGCCGATGATGGCCGCGCCGATGGCCAGCCGCAGCAGATCCGCGTCGCGATTCCAGATCAGAAGATTCACCGCCAGCCCCGCCGGGATCAGCGCATTGTTCATCACCGCCAGCGTACCGGCATCGACCTGGGCCACGCCGCGATTCCAGGCGTAGTAGCCGCCGCCCGAGGCCGCAATCCCGAGCCACAGCAGGACGGCCCATTCGGTCGGCGTATCGGCGATGGCGGCGCGGTCGCCGAACAGCGCGAAGCCGATGGCGGCCACCGGCCAGGCGCCGGCAAAGAACCAGCCGAACTGGCGATGCAGCGGCACCTCGGCCGACAGATGCGGGGCCAGTCGCCGGTACCCCACCTGGCCGATCGCGAAACACAGGTTCGCCCCCTGCATGAGCGCGAAACCCCAGCCAGACGTTCTCGCCGACCTCGGTGTAGCGGATCACGGCCGCGCCGGCGACGGCCAGCACCGCCACCAGCAGATAACGCGGCGCGAACCGGCCGACCAGCAGATCATCCAGCAGGGTGATGTAGATCGGGGTGAGGATCGAGAACAGCAGCACCTCCGGCACCGAGACGAACAGAAACGACTGGTAGAAGAACAGATACATCAGCCCGATCTGGATCGCGCCCACCGCCATCAGGCCCAACGCCGGGCCGCGCCCGGTCGCACGCGGGCGCAGCATCGGCGCGAATACAGCCAGCGCCAGCGTGATGCGCGTCAACACGGCAAAATAGACGTCCACCTGACCGGCCAGATAGACGCCGATCAGGCTGAAGGAAAACGCCCAGAGAATGGTAACGGCAACGAGATAGCTCATGGCGATCGCAACAGCGGCAGACGACGAGGACAGCGAGGCGATTATACGGGCCTGGCAACGATTGTCCGGGCTGCGTTCGCTGTCGTTCGAGGCCCGACCCGGGCCGGCTTCGCTGACCGGCTGGTGTGGCCGCGGCCACGCGGAAATCGTCGCGGAGGCCGACGGTGAGGACTGGCGCCTGATCGAGCGCGGCCGCTTTTCTCCCGCGGGCACCACGCGCACGGTCGGCTTCGCCAACGTCTATCGCTGGGTGCGGGCCGATGATCGCCTGCGGTTGTACCATGAACGCTTCGGTGCCGACGCCGCGGTCTTCCTGTTCGAACTGGTGGCTGAAAACGAGGCAGCGCCTGGTCTGCCGGCAGCCGCATCGGTGCGGCGACGACATCTATCGCGGCACACTGGAACTCGTCGATGACGGCTTCGATCTGGACTGGTCGATCACGGGGCCGCGCAAGGACGAGCATCTGTACTATCGCTATCGCACGTCGCCACCGAACCGGACAACGAGCACCGCCATGCCCGAGAACGACAACGAGCAACGCATCACGACCGAGCCTGTGTCCACGACCGTCATCGTGAGCGTCGACACGCGGCTCGTCGCCAACACCCGGCGTGCCGTGCTGCTGACAGAGCGCGGCTATCGGCCGAAGCTGTACGTGCCGCGCGGCGACGTGGCCGCGAGCGCGCTGATCGAGTCGGACACGCGCACGCATTGCCCGTACAAGGGCGATGCCCGCTATTTCCACGTCACCGTCGGCGGGCAGACCTACAGCGATGCGGCCTGGTGCTACGACGAGCCGCTGCCGGGGGTGGCGTCCATCGCCGGTCTGGTGGCGTTCGACCATCCGGCGATCCAGGTCGACCAGCGCGGCTGAGCGCCAGCGGTTCGGCGGAAGGAGCCCAGCCCCGTATACTCGGCCGGGTTTCGCTCCGCCACCGGAAACACGCATGTGGATCACCGTCACCCTGATCGCCATCACCTGCGCGGTCTCGATCACTTGTTTTTCCAACGAGCGCCTGCTCGATCGGCTGCTGCTCTGGCCGCCGGCGGTCAGCCGCGGCGAATATCACCGGCTGGTGACCAATGCCTTCGTGCATGCCGATGGCACGCACCTGGCCTTCAACATGATCACGCTGTTCTTCTTCGGCCGCGTGATCGAGGATTTTTTCGAACGCTATATCGGCGTGGCTCGGCTTCGTCGGCTTCTATCTGGCGGCCGCGGTGGTCTCGACCGTGCCGAGCTATCTCCAGCATCGCAACGATTCCCGCTATCGCAGCCTCGGCGCGTCGGGCGCGGTGTCGGCGGTGCTGTTCGCCTTCATCCTGCTGGCCCCCTGGTCCACGATCTATGTGTTCGTGGTGCCGGTGCCGGCGATTCTCTACGGCGTGCTGTTCACCGCCTACGGGCTGTATGCCGGCCGGATCGGGCACGATCACATCAACCACAGCGCCCATCTCTGGGGCGCGGCCTTCGGCGTGGTGTTCACGTTGATCATGGAGCCGCGGCTGGGGCCGCTGTTCCTGGCCCAGATCGCCTCGCCCGGCGCGCACTTCTGACATGCGTGTGCTCTTCTGGCTTGCGGCCATCGCGATCGTCGTGCTGCTCATCCGGGCGCGCTGGCAACGCTGGCAGCGGCGCCGGCGCGGCGAACCGGAACCGGTCCAGCAGGGTCCGCGCACGATCACGCTGGTGGTCATGGCCCTGCTGCTGGTCTATGGCCTCCTGATCGGCTACCGGCTGTTCGTGGGCGGCTGGCACACGCTCTACTGAGCATGAGCGCGCCGCGCCGAGCCCCGTGTCTCGTACTGGCCGGCGGCGGCCACGCCCATGTCGAACTGCTGCGCCGGCTGGCCCTGTACCCGAGCGCTGCGCCATGCGTTCGCCGCCATCGACCTGATCGAGCCGGAACGTTACATGGCCTATTCCGGCATGCTGCCCGCGACCGTGGCCGGGCATTATGCGCGTCACGAGATGCAGGTCGACATCGCCGCGCTCGCGCGGCTCGCCGAGGCGAATCTCCACCGCACGCGGCTGACCCGGATCGACGCCGTCGCCCGCGCGGCCACCCGCGCCGACGGCACGCGCCATGCCTACGATCTTCTGTCGCTGAATATCGGCGCCGTACCGCGCTCGCATCGCCGGCGACCATCACGCGCATGTGGTACCCGCCAAGCCGGTGGCCGCGCTCTGGAGCGGGTTGTCGACGACCGAACGCCGGATTCGCGACCGCCCGCCAACCGCTGCGGATCGCGGTGATTGGCGGTGGCGCCGGCGGTGTGGAACTGGCGCTCGCGCTGGCCCATCGCTGGCGTCATCGCCGGCCGACGCCGCGGATCGCGTTGTTCCAGCGCGGCAACATGCTGCTCGGTCACAGCGAACCGGCCGCAGCGGCGGTACTGGACCATGCCCTGGTGGATGCCGGTATCGCGCGCCACGCGGGCACGACCATCGCACGCATCGCGCCCGGCACAATCGCGACCGACGACGAGCGCGAATTCGTCGCCGATGTGGTCTTCATGGCCACCGGCGCCGCGGTGGCGCCCGGTCTCGAGATGCACGGCCTGGCCCGAGACGAACACGGCTTCATCCGGGTCGACGCACGGCTCCAGAGCATCGACGCCCCGGGGGTGTTTGCGGCCGGCGACATCGCCAGCCTGCCGGAACCGCGGCCCAGATCCGGCGTGTACGCCGTCCGGGCCGCGCCGGTGCTGGCCGACAATATCGAGCGCGCCGCCGCCGGCCGGGCCCTGCGCGAGTTCCGGGCCCAACGCCGGGCGCTCGCGCTGATCGGTCTGGGCACGCGCCAGGCGGTCGCCGCCCGTGGTTGGCCCGTCGCCCCCGCCGGCTATGCCGTCTGGCGACTCAAGCAGGCGATCGATCGACGCTTCATCGAACGCTATGACGTCGAGAAAATCGCTCGCATCAGGCGTTGCTCGGGCGTATAATCCGCCGCCGAAGCGCTCCCTTCGTCTAGCGGTCCAGGACGTCGCCCTCTCACGGCGAAAACACGAGTTCGAGTCTCGTAGGGAGCGCCATTCTTCTCCTTGAAGCCCTCTGCCGCGCGCACGCCGACAGTGCCGACGCCTGTCGGGGCGGTGCGTTCAACGCGACCGATGTCTCCGGCTTGAATCCGATGCTCGGCGAGCTGGATTTCGGCGCGCCCGGCGTTCCTGCCCATGCCGCGCTTGTCGGCATCGCCTCCAGCGGCGGCACCGTCCTCGACGCCCTGTTCTATCAACGGCCGCTGCCGCTCTCGAACGCGCGCTGTGCGGGCTGCCGCCTGAATCCGGCGATGGCCCGAGCCCGGGCCGGTTCCCGGCCCGCTACAACACGCCGAGCCACGGCAGCGGCCTCCTGACCGGCGACTTCAGCGCTACAACCTCACCCGCGCCCGGTGGCAACGCCGAAACCCCGGAACCGCCGGCCTGGCTGTTGTTCGGGTTCGGCCTCGCGCTCATCGGCGGGAGCACACGGTGGCGCCGCGACGGCCCGACCGTGCGTTGACCGACCGCGTCCGAGTATGCCCGGCACGTGGTCCGCGCTAGGCTGATAAGGATTCAATCGAGGGACCCCGTCTTTCATGCCGCATCTCATCACTCATCGTCCGCGTGTCTCCAACCTCGGCTCGAGTAACGAGCACAGCACCTCGCACAAGGTCTGGGAGACGATCAATGCCTTCAGCTACAAGCTCGGGGGCTTGGGTTTCGTTGGCGGCAGCATCTTCTTCTTCCCGGCACTGTCGAAATACCTGGCGGTGGGCGACTGGCTGTTCTTCGTCGGGTCGCTGCTGTATCTGCTGGTCACCGGTCATGACCTGCTGGAGGTGATCAAGTACTGGCGCCGGCACCAGACCAGCAGTTTCGCCGATCACATTGAATTCATCGCCGCCTGGTCCTACGTGCTCGGGTCGGCGCTGTTCGTGATCGGCAGCCTGTGCTTCCTGCCGTCGCTGGGCGCGACCATGCTCGGGGCCTGGTGCTTCATCATCGGCTCGGTACTGTTCGTGGCTGGCGGGCTGGTCAACATCCTGCAGGTCGTGGAAGCCCCGTCGCTGATCTACATGCAGCTGTTCAACGTGACTGTCGCGATGTTCCTGATCGGCTCGGCGTTGTTTGCCGTGGCCTCGATTCCCTATCTCTGGGACCTGTCCGGGTCCGCCAAGACCCAGATCACCGCCTTCGCCGCCGCGCAATTCCTGTTCGCGAGTGTGTTGTTCTTCGTCGGCGGCATCGTCATCTACTACCGCAAGCTGGTGCGCGACAAGCTCGAAGCGTTCTGCCATGCCAGCGGCTTCGGCACGATGTTCATCCGGGAACTACAGAGCGAGATCCACGACAAAGGCAAACTCGGCAAGACCTACAAGCCGGGCTAATCTCCTGTTAAGAAACTTACGAGACAGGACACCAGGCATCAGCTGCCGTCAGGACGTGCCGCGATTTCGTACGGCGCCGGGCCCGATGGCTTGGGCGCCAGATCACGGCGGCCGGTGTGGTTTGCCGTGATCGGGAGATCACCACGACCGGGGCTCGCGCCTTGGCACATACTCCCCGTCGCATGGCCACGGGGCAGCCCCGCAGGCCGGGCGAAACCGCGACACGCCCTACCAGCGCCGGGCCGGCTCGGCGACGTCCGTCACACCGTCCTGACCGATCAGCCGGGCGCCGATACGGCGCAGTTCGGGTAGTTCGTCGAGCAGAAGCTGGAGCTGGCCGGCCACCAGCCGCACGGTGCCTTCGCGCTCGGCCCGCAGCCGCGCCAGTCGATCGTAGATCCGCGCCGCCGCCTCGCCGTCGAACGGCGCAGGCTCCGAACGGATCAGCCCGTGGGCGACGTGATCCAGCGCTTCGGCGATATGTGCCACCGCTTCCGCCAGCGCATCGGCATCCGCTTCGGCAAGCCGCTCGCGGTGCGCGCCGAGCGTGGACAAATGGCCGATCAGGGTCTGGGCGCAGGCGAGCACGGCCAGGGCTTCGCGGCTGTCGGTACGGGCGCCGCGCGGATCCTTGAGCGCAGTGGCCACGTGCGTACTGACCGCGGCATCGGCGTTGTGCGCGTCGCGGCGGGCGATGCGATAGGCCAGATCGTCAGCGCGCCCGGTGCGGTACTGCGAGAACAGGATCCTCAGATAGGCTGCCTGCGCCGCCAACGCATCGGCAAGCCGATGGTGCAGCTCGCGTTCGCGCCAGTCCGGCAGAATCAGCAGCATGACGGCCGCCGCCAGCGCGCCGCCGATCAGCGTATCGAGAAAGCGCGGCCAGATCAGATCGAAGCCGTTGCCGATCTGGTTGAACGACACCAGCACCAGCACGCTGACGGCTGCCGCGGCGGTGAAGTAATAACGAAAGCGCGCGGCGAAGAAGACCACGCCCGAGGCCACGATCAACAGCAGCTGGACCTGCGGCGCCGGAAACAATCGCATCAGCGCCCAACCGACCACCAGGCCCACCACCGTGCCGCCGACGCGTTGCAGGAACCGTGTGCGCGTGGCGCCGTAATCCGGCTGGCAGACCAGCATGGTGGTCAGCAGGATCCAGTAACCCTGGGCCGGGTGTACCGCAAGCAGCACGAGATAGCCGGCCCACATCGCCAGCGCCAGGCGCAGCGCGTGCCGAAAGCGGGCCGAGGCCGGCGTGAGCTGCACGCGGATCCGCTGCCAGATCTCGAGCGACGACTGCGGCAACGGATTCTGCAGCACGGTGTCGCTTTCGAGACCGGCG
This sequence comes from uncultured Gammaproteobacteria bacterium, assembly GCA_963835375.1. Lineage (GTDB taxonomy): Bacteria > Pseudomonadota > Gammaproteobacteria > Nevskiales > Salinisphaeraceae > Salinisphaera. The sequence goes on along the minus strand of CAWIGB010000012.1, from coordinate 8,426 downwards.
TCGCCGGCGCCGGTCACGCGTTCGGCCAGATCGCGCAGATTGTCGGCCACGTCGTCGACCGCGTACATCAGCTCGGCCCCGGGCGCGCCGCTGAGTGTTCGCCGATATTCGATCGCGGTGTCGAGGTCGGTCACGGCGGTCGCCACCCGGCCGTCATCCGTGAATGGTTCGTCGTAGCGCAGCGCCGCGGCGCGGGCACGACACGCGGCCCCGGTGACACGCAGCAGCCGCTGGCAACGAAACAGCAGATCGCTGTGAAAGAAAGCCTCGGTCAACGCCTTGTACGGGTAGTGGGCGGAGCTGGTGCGCTCGTGAATATCCTGGGCGGCCAGATACAGCCGCAGATTCTCGGTCATGGCCGAGCGCGAACGACGCCCCGCCAGGCGGTCCATCAAGGCCAGGCGCGTGTCGTTGAGCGCACTGACAACGCGGGCGTTGGCGTGGGCCAGATCGTTGCGGCGCGCGGCCACGTCCAGATCGCGCACCGGCTCGAACAACCACGATTTACAGACCAGATAATCATCCAGCGCGGCATACAGTCGAGCCAGGGACTGGCGCACCGGGCGATGCACGAACACCGCGTTCCAGGCCAGCGCCAGCGCACCGTACCAGCCGGCGCCCGCCACCAGCAGCAACGGCTCGACCCAGAATGCCCGCGGTGCGCCGGTATGCTGGGTGACCCCGATCATGGTGTAGACCGACAGCAGCAGCGTGGCATTGCCGATGGTGGCGAACCGTCCGCTGGCCGCCCCCAGCATGATCAGCACGAAGGTGCCCGCGGGCAGCGCGAGCGCAAACGCCCAGGGCATATCGAGCAGGGCCTCGACGGTCAGCGCAGCGACGGAGAAACAGATCAGCGTGAGCACAAGCGCCCGCGCGCGTCGGCGCCAGCTGTCGTCGGTTTCCGCGATCGCGCTCGCGATCACCCCGAGCATCAGCGGGATCAACTGGTGCGCATCCTCGCGCAGACCGGAATATACAATCACCCCGGACAGCGCAACCAGCACCCGGATGGCATCGGCGAAGCGATCGAACGCCGTGACGCGTTGCAGACGAAACCAGCGCAATGACATTCGTGACCGTCGATCGGAGAGCGCCAGTGTAGCGCGTGCCGTATCACCCGCCGCGAAACCGGCTGCGCCATGCAACCCAAAGCCGCCCGATCGGCTAAACTACGCCGCCAGCTATCCCTGAGTCTGGAGTTTGGGATGGGTCGCACAAGATCGCGCCCGTCTTCGCTTGCCTGCACCCAAAGGCGCCACGTGCCAGGGGGCGCGCTCGGTTGCCGGCGAGTGCCGCTGCGCCGGCAGGCTGGCCCCTCGCATCGGGCCATGGCGCATTGCTCGCCTTGACCGCGGCCGGCGGCGCGCACGGACGATACGTCAACGGGACCTGATTTTGCAGATCCTCCTATTCAACCTGGCCGCCCTCGCCGGCGCCGTCTCCCAGGGGCTGACTGGTTTCGGCAGCGGCACGCTGATGGTCAGCAGCCTGGTGCTGATCTACCCCTTCCGCGACGTCGTGCCGGTCGTGGCTGTGGTGGCCCTGGGAACCAACCTTGTCATGATGCTGCTGGCACGCCGGGAGTTCGACTGGCGGCGCGGCCCGATCGCGGCGCTGTCGCTGTCGGCCGGCGTGCTGGGCGGTGCGCAGCTGCTCGCAGCCCTGCCGGTGGACATACTGCAACGCACGCTGGGCGCAGTGATTCTGTGCTATGTGGCGTTGAATCTGTTCAAGACGCCAGCGCCGCAGCGCATGCCAGCAATGGGCTGGGCGGATGCATCGGGGCTGGCGGGTTCATCGGTGTTCGCCGGCGTGATCGTGGGCGCGGTCGGCGTCTCGCCGATTCCGTTGCTGATCTACGTGAACATGCGCTACCCCAAACGCTATTCGCGCTCGATTCTCACCATGGCATTCCTGTTGAGTTCGGCCGTCCAGGCGCTGATCTACACTCATCTCGGCCTGCTCACGACGCATTCCTGGTGGCTGGCCCTGGCCACTCTGCCGGCGTTGCTGATCGGGCTGATCGCCGGCCACAAGCTGCACTACAGGGTCGACCAGAAGACCTTCAGCCGTATTCTGGCGCTTGTGCTGGCGCTGCCCGCCCTGCGTCTGGTGATCGGCTGACGCCGCGCTCGCCGTAGCGCCCGCCCACCAGCAGCCGGCTGAAGTCCTCGGCCGGCACCGCACGGCTGAACAGATAGCCCTGCATCTCGTCGCAACCGAGCTCGGTGACGTAACGCAGCTGTTCCTCGGTCTCCACCCCTTCGGCCACCACGCCCAGCCCGAGGTTGTGTGCCAGCGTGACGATCGAGCTCACGATGGCGGCCTGCTGGGGCATGGACGCGCCCAGCTCGCGGACGAACGAGCGATCGATCTTGAGCTGCTGAATCGGCAGTTTCTCCAGATACGACAGGCTCGAATGGCCGGTGCCGAAGTCGTCGAGTGCCACGTCCACGCCCATCCGGGCGAATCGCTTGAGCGTGTTGATCGCTTCCAGCATGCCCTTGATCGCGACCGACTCGGTAATCTCGAACATCAGCGAGCGCGGCTCGATGCCGTAGCGATCGAGATGACGCCGCACCAGCCCCGGCAGCCGCGGGTCGCTCACCCGAGCCGCCGACAGGTTGACCGAGATCTGCGGCACGGCGAGCCCGGCATCGCGCCAGCGACGGATCTGAGCGCAGACAGAATCGAGCACCACCCCTTCCAGCTCGTCGATCTGGCCGGAGCGTTCGGCCAGCGGAATGAAGCGATCGGGGGTGATCACGCCGCGCTCGGCGTGGTGCCAGCGCACGAGCGCCTCGGCACCGGAGAGCGTGCCGTCGGCCGGCCGATACTTCGGCTGGTAATAGACCACGATGTCGCCCGCCCCGAGCGCCTGGCCCAACTCGCGCTGCAGGTTGAATTCATCCTCGGCCCGGCGGGCCATTTCCGGCCGGTATCCGACGTAGCTGTTCTTGCCGTTGTGCTTGGCGTGGTACATCGCCCGATCGGCCGCGGTGATCAGCGCCTGCGGGCTGGCCCCGTGGTCGGGAAAGCGAGCCCAGCCGATGCTGGCCGACAGACCGGGCATCGTACCGCCGGCCTGGCGAATGGCCATCAGCAGCCGATGCGCCAAGGTATCGATATCGGCCATGCCATCCGCGCCTACCGCGAGCACCACGAATTCGTCGCCGCCCATGCGCGCGACCGTATCGTTGTCGCGCATGGTGTCGCGCATCGCATTCGCCACCCGCTCCAGCACCTCGTCGCCGGCACGATGCCCCAGGTTGTCGTTGAGCAGCTTGAAGCCGTCGAGATCGACATAGAACACGGCAAAGCCGCCGCCGCGGCGAGCGACGTATCCGATCTCGCGATCGAGCCGTTCGTCCAGCAGCTTGCGGTTGGCGAGATCGGTGAGCGCATCGTGGTAACTGCTGTGACGCAGCTGCTCGTTGGCGGCCTGCAACGAGGCGATCAGCTCTGCCGTCTGTGTTTCCAACCGACGGTCGAGCGCCGACGCCAACAGTGTCGCAGCCAGCAACACGACCGACAGGGAGCTGATCAACAGTGCCAGCCAGGTCTTGTCCACACCGCCGGCCGCCAGACCCTGGCTGGCCGCCGGAAATTGGGCCGCCGCCATGCCGGCATAGTGCATGCCGGCGATCGCGGCGCCCATGAAGGCCGCGGCCGCACTCTTCTTGACGGTACGCAGACGCGCGCGCACCTCCCGCAGCGCAAACGACAGTCCAAGCGCCGCCGCCGAGCCCGTGAGCGCCACCAGCACCGAAAACACCACCCACACCGGGCGATAGACAATGCCGGGCTCGATCTCCATGCCGTACATGCCGGTGTAGTGCATGCTCACGATCCCGATCGCCATGACGACCGAACCCGCCAGCCAGATTGCGTGATCAAGCCGCGGCCGACAGGCGAGCCTGAGCGCTGCCGCCGAGGCGGCGACCGCCATCAGCCATGACAACGCCGTGGGCAGTGGCGCGTAGTTCATGTGGATGGGCAGAATCAACGCGAGCATGCCGATGAAATGCATCGACCAGATGCCCGACCCGAGCGTGACCGCGCCCGCTGCCAGCCAGATCCAGGCGTAGCGTCGCTGGGCGGCATACACGCGGTCGGCGAGATCGAGCGCGGCATAGCCGGCCAGAATCGCCACGGCGATCGACAGCAGCACGAGTTCCGGCTGATAGCTTCGGGGCAGAAAAACGGCAGCCTCCATAGAACGACAGCTCCGGCATTGCACCAATACGAGACTCACGGCCACCCGAGGCCGACAACCGCGGCGCGGGCGCTCACAGACGACAGTCTTCGCGGCATACTACGCACTGATCCCGAGGCCCGATGCCCGGCGCGCCGTTGGGCCAGCCGCATCGCGCGCCCAAGGCATCACTCGATACTCGAATTAAACTGCATACAAAACAATCGGGCGCCGCAGTCTTCGTCATGCCGTGGCTGCGCGGCGCCTGCGTTAGACTACGCGGGCCGAAAGCGCTTCCACCCCCGCAACCGTCGCGCACCGATGCCAAGCGAGATCCCCGCTCCGCTGCCGATCCACTACGACACCGTACACCTCGCGGCCGAGGATCATTACGAGGCCCTGGTCGACGAGCTCGTCCACCGCGGCAGCTGCGTGGTCGACGAAATCGGCTCTCTGGTCTTCAGCCGCGACGCCCCCGGCCCGGCGGCATGGGCCCGGAACAGCTGGCTGGCCCCGGCCGAGTATCGTGTGCAGTCAATCGGCGACGCTGCCCGCGTGCTGTCGTCGATTCAGCGCAACTGGCATTTGCATTCAATCGCACATCATCGCCGCGCCCAGCTCATCGCCGACAGACTGGCGCCGATCCGGTTCCGGCCGCTCGATTTCCCGGCGCGCGTTCCGTCGGCCCCGCTCGGTGCGTTCGGCCTGCTCGATCGCGATCGACTGCTGGCGTCACCGGTCTGCTCGAGCGCCTTTGCCAACGGCCCACCGGTTTTCACCGAAGACCGTCACGGGCCGCCCAACCGGGCTTATCTCAAGCTCTGGGAGGCGTTGACGCTGGCTCGCAACCCACCGCGCCCGGGCGATGTTGTCTTGATCTTGGCGCTTCCCCCGGCGGCTGGACCTGGGTGCTGAATCAGCTGGGTGCCGATGTGATCGCCGTCGACCGGGCCGATCTGGCACCGAAGCTCGCGGCCGAGGCGCGCGTGACGATGCACCACGGCGATGCATTCGGCGTGACCGTCGAGGACCTGGATCGACGCCCCGATTGGATCCTGTCCGACGTGATTGCCTATCCCGCGCGACTTCATGCACTGGCCGAGTACTGGTGTCACGCCTGCCCGCAGGCCGGCGTCATCATTACCGTGAAGTGCCAGGGCGCGGTCGATCCGGCCGAGATCGACCGTTTTCTCGATATAGACAAGGCTCGGCTCCTTCATCTGAGCGCGAACAAACACGAACTGACATTCTTTCGTCTGCCCGACGCAGGGCCGCCCGAAGGCGCCTCGCGCCGCCCTTGACGCGCCCGAATGCCGGCTTCGCGACAGAGATAGCGTAGGAGTGCGTATTCCTGCACACGGCATCGTTCATGTATCGTTGCCCTCGTGCCGACAATTCCGACTATTTTCGGCGGCGCCGATACGCCGTATCCGGCCCTCCACGAGCCCGATGCCGTGTTCCCGCGGTCAACTCGATAGGACACGTGATATTCATGCGCTATCTAGCCCTGTTTCTTCTGCTTCTGGCGATGCTGTGCGTCCAGACTGGCTGCGCCGCTTCGGAATCCCAGCCGGCCCACGTCCCGGACGCCGGCGCAGGCTCAGCCAAGGGCTACACCCCCTGACGCCCGACAACGACCAGAGCAAGATCGATCAGGAAGTCGTGCGCGAGCTGCAGGAAAACCACTACAACAAGATCAAGCTCGACAATGCCTTCTCGGAGAAATTCTTCAAGGCCTATCTGGACGACCTGGACGGCACCCACAGCGTCTTCCTCGCGTCCGACGTCAAACGCCTGAAGCACAAATACGCCGACGATCTCGACGACCAGCTCAAGAACGGGAAGCTGAGCGCCGCCTACGACATCTTCAACACCTACCAGAAACGTCGGATCCAGATCGACCAGTGGGCGCTGGACCGCATCGAACAGGGTCTGAGTTCGCTCAACCTCGATGATCAGGAAGCCTTCAACGTCGACCGCGAAAACGCACCGTGGCCGGCCGATGCCGATGCCCGCGAGGCACTCTGGACCAAGCAGCTGGAGAACCAGGTCATCGATCTGCGGCTCAACGACATCAAACCGGCCGAGATCAAGAAGCGCCTGACCCAGCGCTATACCAACGAGCTCAAGCAGCTGCGCCAGGCCGAGCCGACCGATGCGTTCTCGGCCTACATGGACGCCTATACCCATTGCTACGACCCGCACACCGATTATTTCTCGCCGCGGCGCTCCCAGGATTTCAACATCGACATGAACCTGCAGCTGCAGGGCATCGGTGCGGAACTGCGCTCGAAGAACGGCTATGCCGAACTGGTGCGTCTGATTCCCGGCGGCCCGGCGGCCAAGTCGGCAAGCTCAAGCCCACCGATCGCATCATCGCCGTCGGCCAGGGCAAGAACGGCGACTTCACCGACGTGATCGGCATGCGCCTGGACGAGACCGTGCAGCTGATCCGCGGCAAGGCCGGCAGCAACGTGCGCCTGCAGATCTCGCCGCCGGACAACGGCCAGACCAGCACCATCAGCTCACGCGCGCCAAGATCAAGCTCAAGGACCAGGCCGCAAGCTCGCAGATGATCCATGTCAAGCGCAACGGCAGCGACCACAAGATCGGCATCATCACCCTGCCGTCGTTCTATAACGGCACGGCCAAAGACGTGAAAAAGCAGCTGGTCAAGCTCAAGAAGGACGACGTCGACGGCGTCATTCTGGATCTGCGCAACAACGGCGGCGGCGCCCTCGGCGAGGCCATGCAGCTGATCGGCCTGTTCATGGGTTCTGCCCCCGGCGTTCAGATCAAGGATGCCAAGGGCAACGTCCAGGTGCTGGGCGATCGCAACAACGGCGCGGTCTATGACGGCCCGCTGGCGGTGTTGACCAACCGCCTGTCCGCTTCGGCATCGGAGATCGTGGCCGGCGCCCTGCAAGACTACGGCCGTGCGGTTATCCTCGGTAGCCAGACCTTCGGCAAGGGCACGGTACAGACGCTGCTGCCGCTGTCTGAGGGTCAGCTCAAACTCACCGAGGCCAAGTTCTATCGGGTCACCGGCGAGAGCACCCAGGATCGCGGCGTGACTCCCGACATCAAGTTCCCTCAGCGATCGATCCGGACAAGATCGGCGAATCCGCCCTGCCTAACGCCCTGCCCTAGGATCGTATTCCGCCGACCGCCTATCCCCATTCGAACGAGATCGAGCACCTGCTGCCAACGCTCAAGAGGACATCAACAACGCGTAGCCGAGACCCGAACTTCCAGTACCTGGTCAAGCGGATCCAGCTGGCGCGTAAACAGAGCGAGCAGAAGACCGTTTCGCTGAATCTCGACAAGCGCCGACGCCGAGCAGCAGCAGCTCGAGCAGAAGATCCTGGCCCTGGCCAACGCTCACCGCAAGGCCATCGGCAAGAAGCCGTTCAAGAACTACAAGGCCTTCGAGGATGCCCAGGACGCGAATGCTCAGGTGATGTTAGCAACACGACATAGCCGAGGACACGCTTCCGACGCCGAACCCGGGTTGAACCTGCACACGAGATCGATGCCTACGAAACGGAATGTGCCAACATCCTGCTGGACATGATCCATATCCACGCCCAGCAGCAGGCGCACAAGAAGGCAGCATAGACGGCGCGCCCCGGGCCACGGGCACCGCCACCGCTGGAATGCCCCGTGGCCGGCTTCATGCCGGCCGTTGTCGTTTCAGCGCTGGCCAGTCAGCGAGGCATAGCTGACGCCGAGCACGGCGCCATAGATCAAGTGCATCAGCAGCGTGAACCCGATCACCGGCCAGCCCATCGCCACCCCGAAGAAACCATAGCCGGCAACCGGCAGGAACAGCAGCATCATCGCGAGCCAGGCGAACAGACCGAACACGATGCCGCGCACCAGCCCGCGTCCACCGGGCAGATGCCGATACAGCAGTGCGAAGAGCACGCCCCACAGGATCGAACCGATCACGAAATGCCCGAGCCAGCCCATGACAGCGGGCCCCCGGTCAGGCGATGAATGCCCTCGATGGCGTTGAACGCAGACAGCCAATGCGAAAAAGCCTTGACGATCATCAAGATCGACAGCACGACCGTGGCGATGAAGCCAGCCACGATACCTTTGCCTGGTTTCATGGAGTCTCCTCTGGGTTGCAAAGCGCCCAGCCTACCGCAGGCCCGCCGCTGCGGGCCGAGCGAGACCGCCACTCACGCCGGGGCTGTGCCCGAACTTTCACCTCCGCGCTGTT